>CAVWDM010000014.1:0-291247 GCA_963753755.1 uncultured Gammaproteobacteria bacterium | reverse complement strand
AACGTCGGCTGAGCGCGGCGCACATCGGCCGCTTCAAGCCGCTTGCCGACTTCGATTGGAGTTGGCCGGATCAGTGCGACAAGGCGGCGGTGTCAGGGTTCATGACCCTGCAGCTTTATCAAGGAAACGGCCAATATCATCCTGGTCGGCCCGAACGGTGTCGGCAAGTCGATGATTGCGCAGAACATCGCCCACCATGCCGTGATGCAGGGGCATAGCGCGCTGTTCGTTACCGCCGCCCAGATGCTGGGCGATCTGGCCGCGCAGGACGGCGACAACGCACTGCGGCGACGGTTGAAATACTATGCGCATCCGGATGTGTTGATCATCGATGAAGTGGGTTACCTCTCCTACAGCAATCGCCACGCCGATCTGCTGTTCAATATCATCAACCGCCGTTACGAGCTCAAGCCGACCATCGTGACCACCAACCGTCCGTTTGCCGAATGGAGCGAGGTGTTCCCGAACGCGGCCTGTGTCGTCTCCATTGTCGATCGACTGGTGCACCACTCGGAGATCATTGTGATCGAGGGTGAGTCCTATCGCATGAGAGAGGCAAAAGAACGGGCCGCCAGGAAGAAGAAAGCCGCCAAACCACGACGTCACACAACGAAACAACCCGCATAAAGGGGCTCATCATGACGATGAAGGTGACACGTCTGACGACATACTGGACCACTCGATGAGGCTGCCACCGTCATCGACTTCCTCGACAGACTCCGGGATGCCTTATGGGAAACCTACGGAGAACAAATCACTCGAGATGCATCGTGAGGCTTGCGAGAGTCGCATCCAGGACATCAACCAGTGCGAACTTGGCTTTGATGACGATATCCCGTTTTAGTATCCAGAAACATCAACAGGACATTACGCAAGGAGGCCGCCGTCACGTTCCGCTACTTCATGGCAGCGGCAAATAACCGCGGTTTTACGCCGGCAACAACACAACACCTCATAGCTGTTTGAATCAATGTTGCCCGAATTCAAGAGGATCGAATTCTCTATGTCTGGGTTGGGTCGAAAGTGCTCGTTTAGACGCAGCTTATATTAGCCGTTGCTAAAAGTCGTTTTTTGTTAAGGGTTGTAAGATGCCTGCCCCCAGCCGCAGGCCTGTCAGCTGCACGCAAGCGCTCAACGGGCAGGCGTCTGACAAGCCTCGAGGGAGGAAACCGCGGGACGAAGCCACGCGGTCATGGAAGGCAGTAGCGCTATGGGGATTTGAGTGGTGACTTTTCGGTACGGCTCGGCAAAGTCGCTTGATCACCGGGATGCCGATGTCCCTTGTCGGGTCCGGTTGCATCCCAATGACACCGTGTTTTGCTGCTTACGGTGAGGGCAAAAGCGTCGCATATTCATAGCCATCGGCAATACGGTGCCCTGACCGGGTCTGGCCGATCATGGTAAGACAGGCAAGCAGGTGGTGGCGACCATCATGATTCGCCAATACGCCTGGGTGGTGCACGGGGCAGTTGCCCGCGCTCGAAGGTCTCAATGATGATCATCGGGGCACCACAGTCCGGGCAGACATAGGTCGCTGACTCATCACTACCGTCTGCGGTATCCGCACCGTTCGTCTCTGCATCAGTAGGCTCGTCCGTTTCTTTGCACCCATCAGCAGTTCACGGGCCCGCGCCAGGTTGTCCTTGCGTGTGGTGTTGGCGATCAGTCCGTAGTGACGGATGCGGTGAAAACCCGAGGGCAGGACATGCAGCAGGAAGCGGCGGATGAACTCATCGGGGGCGAGCGTCATGGTCTTGTGTCGATGCCGTTCCTTCGCCCGGTAGTCCTTCCACTTGAAGGTGATGCCCTGTTCGTCCATCGCGATCAGCCGGCTGTTGGCGATAGCAACCCGATGGGTATAGCGGGACAGATAAGCCAGTACAGCGTCCGGTCCGGCAAAGGGACGCTTGGCGTAGACGACCCACTCGCATTGGCGCAAGGGCTTGAGCCAATCGGTGAAGGTCTTTGCCTCGGCGAGCGCTTGATGTTCACCGAAGAACTGCAGCTTGCCGGCACGGTGTGCGTCGCTGAGCTTCTCGAGGAACAACCGCCGGAACAGTCGCGAGAGCACACGCACGGGCAGGAAGAAGCCCGGCCGGCAGGCGACCCAACGTTCACCATCGAGCGACAGGCCACCACCGGGGACGATGCCGTGCACATGGGGGTGATGGGTCATCGCCGAGCCCCAGGTGTGCAAGACCAGGGTCGCGCCGATGCGGGCACCCAGATGTTTGGGGTCGGCGGCAATCGTGAGCAAGGTCTCGGCAGCGGCCTTGAACAGGAGGCCGTAGACCACCGCCTTGTTGTACTAGGCGATGTCGCTGATCGGTGCTGGCAGGGTGAAGACCAGGTGATAGTAGTCCACGGGCAGCAGGTCTGACTGACGGGCTTCCAGCCAGCGCCGGGCTGCACTGGCCTGACACTTCGGGCAATGCCGGTTACGGCAGGAGTTGTAGGCGATCTGCGTATGCTCACAGGCCGGGCACTGCAGCACATGACCGCCCAGCGCCGCACTGCGGCAGTGTTCGATCGCCGACATGACCTTGAGCTGGCCGAGACTGAGGTGTCCGGCCTGCGCGTGACGCCATGCCGGCCCGTGGGCGCGGAAGATATCCGCGACCTCCAGGTCGGGGCGAGACATGCCCGGGGTCTTAGGCGGGCGGTCTCAACGACTCCAGTGGACTGACGACCTCGCGCAGGACATCGGTGGCCACCTGGGCATAGAGGGCGGTGGTCTCAAGCTTCTTGTGTCCGAGCAGCACCTGGATGATGCGGATATCCACCTTCTGCTCCAGCAGGTGGGTGGCGTAGCTGTGACGCAGCGTGTGCATCGAGACGCGCTTGTCGATGTCTGCGGCGGCGGCTGCCGCGTGACAGATGCGATTGAGCTGACGGGTGCTCATCGGGTTGACGGGGTTCTGGCCGGGGAACAGCCAGCCGCCGTCGAGCATCTTCCCTTTGGCATGGGCGGCTTGCCACCAGACACGCAAGCACTTAAGCAGCACCGGTGAGAGCATCGCATAACGGTCCTTGTGGCCCTTGCCTTGTTCAACGCGCAGGGTCATGCGGGTGCTGTCGATATCACCCACCTTCAGCGCGACGACCTCGCTGGCCCGCAGGCCGGCACCGTAGGCCACCGATAAGACCGCCTGATACTTCGGTTTGCCGGCGGCATCAATCAGTCGTGCCACTTCCTCGCGGCTCAACACCACCGGCAGTTTGCGTGGTTCACGCACCGAACTCATCTTGGCCATTGCCTCCGCATGATCCAGTGTCACGCCAAAGAAGAAGCGTAATGCCGTGATCGTATGGTTGAGCATGATACTGGAGATGCCGGTCTCGACCAGATGCAACTGATAGCGGCGCAGATCTTCCGGCGATGCTGTATCGGGTGATCGGCCCAGAAAGCAGGTGAGGTTGATCACCGCCCGGAGATAGTTGCTCTGGGTCTTGGGTGAGAGTTTGCGCAACGCCATATCTTCGATCATGCGTTGGCGTAACGGACTGATGGGCTTGGTAGTGTGGGACATGGGTCTGCTCCTGTTGTGAGTCGAGGCGGAATGCCTCATCTCTCAACATAGGAAACAGACAGCTAATGCACTGATATCCTTAAAATCTGCCACCCCTACCGCGCGAGCGGTTTAGTCCGTCGGCCACCTTCAGACCTTCCCGGATAAATAGCGAACGGTGAAAATGCAATCAAATCCGGACATTGACGCATTTCTAGGGCATCTCTGAAAAACTTGGCATTTTCATAAAACCTCAGTTTCAGCCAAAGCGGTTTGTAAAATCGAAGAACGACTGACTGCAATTATTCATATTTTCACCAGATTTCTGCCTGTCAGCAGGCTTTCAGACGGATCTATCCTTGTTATGTTGCCAGATAGCGTTCTGCACGCAGCAGATTGGCAAAACCAGCCAACAGATAAAGCCGATTCGCATTCTTCTCCAGCCCGCGGTAGCGAACCTTGTTATACCCAAACATTCGCTTGATATAGAAGAAGGCATGTTCCACTTTTGCCCGGACACTGGCTTTCTCTTTTTCAAGTACGGCCTCAGGACTGCCTTCCAGAAGCTGCGCTCGCTTGCCTGGACGCATCGCGATTTGCCATTCAACTTTCCTGTCTGTATGCGCTTCTCGTTTTTCAATGCCGCAATAACCCGCATCACCCCAAACCCGCTTCTCCTTACCATGGAGAAGCTGATCGGCCTGCGTAATGTCGTGTTTATTGGCGGCTGTCGTCGCCAAACTGTGGATCAGACCCAGCGTCTCATCCACACCAATATGCAGCTTCATGCCAAAATGCCATTCATTGCCTTTCTTTGTCTGGTGCATTTCGGGATCACGTTCGCCGCTTTTGTTCTTTGTCGATGTCGGTGCGGCAATGATGCTCGCATCCACAATACTGCCTTCCTGTAATCGTAGACCTTGCCCAGCCAGATGCCGCTGGATCGTCTCAAACAGGCATTTGCCAAATTTGTGCTTCTCCAGAAAATGGCGGAAGTTCAAGATCGTGGTTTCATCAGGAAGATTGTCCGATAACCGAAGTCCTGCAAAACGGCGCATAGACTCAATTTCATACAGAGCATCTTCCATGCCTGGATCGCTCAAGTTGTAGAGCAGTTGCATCACATGAACCCTGAGCATGACTTTCAGTGGATAAGGTTTACGGCCTACGCGGCCTGCGGAATATTTCTTCGCCAGTTGCCGCTCCAGTTTCTTCCAAGGGAGCAATGCATCCATGCGATCGAGAAACTTTTCACGCCTCGTTTTGCGCTTTTTTACCTCATATTCTGCTTCGGCAAACGTCAGCTGGCCCATACGCTTTGTTCCCTGTGTTGGAAAACACTATTTTGCCATATCTGGTGCGTTTTTCAGAGATGCCCTAGCTTACTCCGTCAAACGGCATATGGACCTTAAGCATCAAACAACAAAGGCAACTGAAGACATCGTCTCTGTTGATACAGCCTTATCGATTATGTTGGTTTACTGCCTTTGGATATTCCCTCAAGGCCAAAGCCGACTGCACCTGCACCGGGGTCTTCTACAAGCAGATAACCTGCCTTCCGGTTTCCTTATAAATCACTATATATCAATATCATATATAATTTTACGAGAGCTATATTTATGAATTCTAATAATTGACTAACAATATTCTAACGCTGTGCTAACATACGCGCGCCCGTGATTTGGCCGTTCCGACCACGGGGGGCCGGTTCGTTCTGGCCTCGCACCGAAAGCAGACGGCGTCTGCTGCCATAACAGCAACAATTCTGGAGGATCTATGGACGCGCTGGTGACGCTTGCCGTGATAGCGGTCATCGTTGTGTTGATATTCGATTACACCAACGGATTTCATGATGCCTCCAACATCATCGCCACGGTCATCGCCTCGCGTGCCATGACACCGGTACAGGCCGTCATCATTGTTGCGACGTTTGAATTTCTGGGGCCGTTACTCGGTGGCACCGCGGTGGCCAACACCATCGGCAAGTTTGTCGATGTCGGGTCACTGCAGTCGCTCGACGCTGTGGCGATCATCCTCTGTGGAATCATCGGGGCCATCACCTGGAATCTGGGGACCTGGTGGTTCGGGATTCCTTCCTCTTCATCCCATGCCCTGGTGGGTGGCCTGGTGGGTGCCGTGATGGTATCCGCCGGTCCTGACCATGTGGCGTGGGGTTTTGCTGAGCTTGCACAGGGCCATTTCACCGGGGTGACCAAGGTGCTCATTGCCCTGGTGCTCTCGCCGATTATCGGTTTCTGGGCCGGTTTCATGATTCATCGGTTGATGAAATTCCTGCTGCGAGCAGCGACACCCGTCGCCAACAAGTATCTGCGCCGCGTGCAGTTTTTCACTTCAGCCGGCCTTGCCTTCTCGCATGGCGCCAATGATGCCCAGAAAAGCATGGGTATCATCACGCTGGTGCTGTTGCTGGGCGGCTTCATCACAGAATTCGAGGTGCCGTTCTGGGTGATCCTTGCCTGTGCCACCGCGATAACCCTGGGCATCATGTCCGGTGGCTGGCGCATAGTCCGCACCGTTGGCTTTGGTATTTACAAGGTGCGCCCGCTGCATGCATTCGATGCCCAACTGACATCCGCCTCAGTGATTTTCGCCGCCTCGATGATTGGTGCCCCGGTGTCAACTACCCACGTGGTGAGTTCCTCCATCATGGGGATTGGTGCATCGGAGCGACCCAAAGCGGTGCGCTGGGGGAAGGCTCGCGAGATCCTCAAAACCTGGATGATCACCATTCCCGGGGCAGCCACAGTGGCCATACTCAGTTATTACCTGATGCACCTGCTTACCGGCGTGGCCTAGGCTGCATTTTCATATTCAACCGATTGGCTGCTTGCCAGTCCATATTGCATGGAGAAGACAACAATGAGCGCTAGCAAAGACTCCGTAGTGACCCGGCTGGTTGACAGGGTGTTCCCGCGCATGCCGGATTTCTATTCCCTGCTCAATGATCAGTGCGACCTTGCCGTCGAGGCGATGGAGGTTTTTGTGCAGTTTATGGAAAAGGGCGACAAGGCCATGGCCAGACAGGTGCGGGTACTGGAAAAACGCGGAGACGAACTCAAGGCAAGGAACACCGATATCCTCAGCAAGTCGTTTTCCACCCCCATGGATCGTGAGGACATCTATCGCGCGATAAGTAGTATCGACCACATCGTTAACTATGCCAAGACCACTACCCGAGAAATTGAAGTGCTGAAGCTGAAACCTGACAAGTACATGCTGGAACTTGCCGTGTTACTGAAAGAAGGCACTTACGCGCTGCAGCGCGGCTATCACAAGCTCTCAACAAACCCGAACCAGGCAGACGAGGATGCCCAGGCTGCACGCAAGGCGGAGCGCAGCTCTGAAAAGGTCTATCGCCGGGCGCTGGGTGAATTATTCCGGGAAGAAGGCTACGTAACCCAGCTGCATAAACGCAGTAACGATACCAAGGCGACGGCCATCAATTTGGTTATCGACATCTTCAAACATCGGGAGATTTATCGTCACCTGTCGAATGCCGCCGACCGCCTGGCGCGCGCAGGCGAAGTTCTGCATGATATCGTCGTCAAGATTTCATAGCCACACTTGAATTTGAAGCAACACTGCACCATTAGCTCCAATCAGAACTACAGAGCATCTTAAATAATGTTTTTTCGGAGAGGCTAATGGTTCTAAGATTGACGCGTAGAGTCTCTGCTCGGAGTGGCAACTATCATTTTCACCGTACAGCCTCTTTTTCTGAACGGATATAGTGGGTCGTTCTTTCTCGCTTAGGAAACTAATTTTAGAATCTGTCTGTAGGACAGGTCTAAGCCCGGTTCCTGCCGTTCGTTGACCGTTCATCCCCGACTTGTTGCTGGGCCAGCAAGGAGTACTACCGGCCACAAAGCAACACTTGCATATTTCATGCGAACGGCAACTTGTCTCTTGGAAATCGTTATTCAACAATAGCAATACGCACCAAAAACCCTGTGAAGATAAATACACCGTGGTAGCGGATCAGATTCCCCCGGCCCTGGGGATCAGCACCGCCTTGCGGGTAATGAAATCCAGTTGCCCCAGCACCACATGCATGGTGCCATCGCGGTGTCCCAGCCTGTCCTCCAGACAGGCGCCGTCTTATGCGGCCAGTCTGCAATTCTCGGCGAGCGGCACGAAAAAGCCGGCGGCAAAGTCAACGGCCGATGGCAGGTCAAAGATCTCGCGTGTCTCGGCCGATTGAGCCACCCATTCACAGGCTACTGACTCGTTGGCGAGGAACATCATTTCCATGCACAGCGACTCGGCGCAGACGGTGTCCGATGCCGCGGCACCCCAGTTGATGCCGAACCACACATCTAGCGTACCACCACTAAATTCTGTGCCGTTCTGCTCGATGTGGATATTTTTACCGGTTAAGCGACACTGTGAATCGATCATGGTCGGCGTATTGAACATCGGGCTGACTGCAAGCGCATCTAGCGCGCACATGCAGTGAACCGTTACGCCGTTGACATGAACCTTGTGCTCACGCTCTTCCGAGGTAAACGGATACGCGCCGGCCGGATTGCCGACTGCGTCGAGCACAATCAGCTTGCTGTCCACAATGTTATTAAGCGCCTGCTCCACGTTACCGACGAGTTCGCCGACCTCATCCCGCGTGAGTGTGCGGCCCTGCTTTACATAGCTGTTAATCAGCTTGCAGTATAGAGCGGCGTCATCAACGCTTAGGGATTTCAGTCCCGAGGTCAACGGGAGTATTGAATTAAGTCGTTTCAGTGCTGTGTTGACTTCAGTGTTCATTATTATCTTGCCTCGTTTTTGTATGGCTGTTTTCAACAGTATGGCCATGTGAGCGGTTGTTTCAAAAAACCTAGTTCAATGTCTTCATAACATTCCTGAACTATATCAATCCAGATGAAAAACGGCTTTAGCGCGCGCATTCCCACGTCTGACTCCCTGCAGTTCCCGCAGATTACTCGCCTCAGTCCGTTATCATTCTGCTAACGTCAGCTTTCGCCCCGCAATCTCGGACATACAATTCAAGATGCTGTACTTCTTGTTTGGGTCGACAGTCCCCGTTTAGCAGAAGTTACAGCCACTTACCTCAGGAACGTCCTGTGTCGCCCAGATACTTGCCGTTCGCTGACCGTTGAGCACCGATTGGTTGCTGGGCCGGCTAGGGGTACTACCGGCCATAACTGCTCATTCACTTGAGTGATCAATTGTATTCAATAGGAGATTGCGGCTGATTGTTAATGTGTAATGTAAAGATATCCGGCCTCGAATAATGGCCTGCTACATCAAAACTGCGGCGCGATCCATGGCTATGCGTACCAGGCCGATATTGCAACAACCCGTTCCGCAACCGACTTTACCGCCCGCGTTATCCCGCATCATGCAGCAGCACAGATTCCGGCCGAAGCCCCTCTGATCACCTGGCAGCACTGAGAAACAATGAAATATTCAGATTCACAGGCGTTTCAAACTGAGCCAGCGTTTTACAGGTACCGGCAGTGCCAAGGGTATAATGGATATTTCCGACAAAACCGTAGCGTCACATACCATGACCGACCCCGGTAGCAAAAAAGCCAGTATCGACGTATTCGAGTTCATCGACGGACACCCGGTCGAGAGCGACTGGGAAGGCTTTCTGGCGCAGCGCCATGAAACAGAGCGGTTGTTCAGGGTTGATATATCTGTCAAGGCCCCGGCATCATTGAAGTCGCTGATTGGTGCCATTCACCAGAACCCACTGGTTCTGGAACGCTGCCTGGATGCGAATGCCGTCTCTGGCGTTCACGTCTATGATGATATGCTGGCCCTGCAGCTTCCTGTTGCAGAGGACTGGGAAGCCTCCTTGCATCACAAGTTAACCATTCTCTGTCTTGCGAACGCGTTAATTACAATACACACAGCCGCGCAGGCGAAATATTCAGCCACAATACCAGATGAACTGGCGACATTTACCAGCCGGCCACTGGACCTTGAAGGACTGTTATTTTCATTACTGGACAGCATCGTCGACCGGGCCAGTGACTTGACGCTGAAAGCCCGTCTTGCCGTCGACCAGCTGGAAGCAGATATACCTCAGATGGTCAGGGAGGAGCAGGTCGGTCGTCGCATCCTCTTCCTCAAGCGGGCCGCTGCACAATTCGAAATAGCCATGGAAGCAAAGCACCGCACGCTGACGGCATTGCTGTCGCTGGATACCGGTCTCATCGACCTGCACGCCATCCACGAACCAATGCGTGACGTAGTGGCGCACGTGGAACACAGCCTGCGCTATATCGAGCGCGTTGAAGACCACCTGGCTGAACTGGACCGGCACTTTCTGCTTTTGCTCCAGGACAAAACCAACAATCGCCTGCGCATCCTGACGATCATTTCAGCCATCTTCATGCCGTTGACGCTAATTGCCGGCATCTACGGTATGAATTTCCGCTTAATGCCCGAACTGTCCTGGCATTACGGATACTGGGTTGTCTTACTGGCCATGCTTTCGATCGCCCTCGGGCTGATCTGGTATTTCTACCGCAAGGGCTGGTTCAGATAATATCTACCTATCAAGGATAACAGATACCCGGCACCGGTGATAAACAGGCCAGTTCAGTTTAACTATGGATGAATTACGAATCGGCGAAATACTGATTGCAATAGCGCTGCTTATGACTGCGAGTTACCTGCTGGTTGGTCTGCTGGCACGCCTTAGCATTTCCGTTATCCTCAGCGCACTATTCGTTGCTGTGATCGGTTTTTTTAGCAATCCATGGGTGCTGGCAAGAATGAAACATCAAGAGAACCGTAAAGCATGAGCAATAAAAAGATCATTCGCCCACTGGTCATCTTACTGCTGCTGGCCGTGGCCGGTGGCGGCTGGTGGTACTCCCGGCACCAGCAAGTGCGGGACACAGACCGGCTGGTATTGTATGGCAATATCGATATTCGTGAAGCAAGCCTCGCGTTCAACGACAGCGAACACATTGATAAAATCCTGGTACAGGAAGGTGATCATGTACACAAGGGACAGCTGCTTGCGACGCTGCACAAAGCACGCATGCAGGCCCTGTATGCAGCAGCTGAAGCAAAGGTGGCTTCCCGGAAAGCCATCGTGGCACGGCTCGAAGCCGGCAGCCGGCCCGAAGAGATCCGCCAGGCGCGAGCGGACGTTGCTGCCGCAAAGGCCAGGCTGCTCGATGCCACACTGACCTATGAACGAAATAACAAGCTGTATAAGAAAGCCGATGTATCCAAACAAGTTGTGGATGATGCCAGGGTGACCCTGGACACTTCGCGTGCCGATCTGAATGTGGTGGAAGAAGCCCTGGCATTGGCCATCGAAGGCCCCCGCAGTGAAGATATCGAGGAAGCCCGTGCCATGCTCAGGGTAGACGAGGCACAACTGGCGCTCGCTGCCGAAGTATTGAAAGACACCGATCTGTATGCCCCCAGCGATGGCATTATCCGTAACCGGATCCTGGAGCCCGGTGACATTGCGACGCCACAGACACCGGTGTTCTCGCTGGCGATGATCAACCCGGTATGGGTGCGCAGCTATGCGCCGGAAACAGTACTGGGCAAGCTGGCACCCGGTATACAGGCCGAAGTATCCACAGACAGTTTCCCCGGGAAGACCTACAGAGGCTGGATCGGTTTCATCTCACCGACCGCCGAGTTCACCCCCAAGAATGTTGAAACGCCGGAACTGCGCACGCGGCTGGTCTACCAGGTACGCGTTTATGTTTGTAATCCCGAGGGTGAACTGCGCCTCGGCATGCCCGCCACGGTAACCATCCCCCTCGATCAAAGCGGGCACCCGCCCAAACCGGCTACGGGACGCACGGCACAGGACTGCAGCGGGCAGGAAAACGAAGGGAACCGCTAAAGTGGAGGAGACAGCGGCACTCGATTTCAAGTGTGTCAACAAGACCTTTGCAGCCGGTGGACATGCTGTCACGGCCCTGAACCAGGTTGATATCAAGGTCCGGCCTGGCCAGGTGACCGGCCTGATCGGACCCGACGCTGCCGGCAAGACGACCTTGATGCGTCTTGCCGCCGGCCTGCTGCATCCCGACGATGGCAGCATCCAGGTGCTGGGGATCAACGTGCTGCAAGAGCCGCTGCGTGTACAATCCTCAATCGGTTATATGCCACAGCGCTTCGGTCTGTATGAAGACCTGACGGTACAGGAAAACCTGGACCTGTATGCCGACCTGCAAGGCGTCATCCAGGCCAGGCGAGCCGACGCGATACCGGGAGCTGATGCACATGACCGGACTTGCACCGTTTACGCGACGCCTGGCCGGGCGGCTGTCTGGTGGCATGAAGCAGAAACTGGGCCTGGCCTGTACGCTGGTTCGCCCGCCACGCCTGTTACTGCTCGATGAACCGACCGTTGGCGTCGACCCCGTGTCCCGGCGTGAGCTCTGGGCGATTGTCTATCGCCAGGTCCGCGATGAAGGCATGAGCGTGCTGCTGAGCACGGCCTACCTTGACGAGGCAGAACGCTGTGACGAGGTGATCCTGATGCATGCAGGTAAACGCCTGGGCCAGGGCACTCCCGCGAGTTTCAGCACACCCATGCGTGGTCGCAGTTTTCATATCAGTGCGCCATCGACCGGCAAGCGCCGCTTGCAGACCCGGCTCAGCAGCATCCCCGGTATTGTCGATGCCATTATCGAGGGCGAGCAGGTGCGTGTGGTCACCGGCGAGACCGGTCTGCCCGTGTTGTCGGAACTACTCCCGGATATCCCGGACCTGACAATCACCAACACAGACCCTGTTTTTGAAGACGCCTTTATTGCAACGCTTAAACAGAAACAATCCGGTACTGTACAGCCAGTAACTGCCATCGATTCCTGGGAGGCAGCGGAACCGGCATCGGAGCACGCAGTCATTGAAGTGCGCGACCTGCGGCGCCGCTTCGGAAAGTTCATTGCGGTCAAAGGTGTCAGCTTCAACGTACAACGCGGTGAAATCTTCGGCCTACTGGGTGCCAATGGCGCCGGCAAGACCACGACCTTCCGCATGTTGTGTGGCCTGCTGCCGGTCACGTCGGGGGACGTGCGTGTCGCCGGGATGGATCTGCGCCGCGCCACGGCACGCGCCCGTGGCCGGCTGGGTTACATGGCGCAACGCTTTTCCCTTTATTCTGACCTCACGGCACTGCAGAACCTGCGCTTTTTTGCCAGCGCCTATGGCCTTGATCGCAACCGCAGTAAACAGCGTATCGCCTGGGCACTGAAAGCCTTTGAGCTGGAGGATTATGCCAACACCACCAGCAGCACCCTGCCGCAGGGTTTCAAGCAACGCCTGGCCATGGCGGCCACCCTGCTGCACGAACCCGACATCCTGTTTCTCGATGAACCGACCTCGGGCGTTGATCCACTGGCGCGGCGTGACTTCTGGCAGCGCATCAACGCACTGGCAGAAGCCGGTGTCACGGTACTGGTGACGACACATTTCATGGATGAAGCCAACTATTGTGACCGGCTGGTAATCATGGCCGAAGGTGAGGTACTGGCAGCAGGGACACCGGCCGACATGAAGGCACGCTTCCGCAGCAGCGCACTCCCCGACCCGACCATGGAAGATGCCTTCATCGCTCTGATTGAAGCACATGAAAACGAAGACAGGGCAATTTCGGCATGAAAGCAGCTAGCGCCAAACGCATGCGCCTGCGTGGCATGATCCGTAAGGAAAGCCTGCAGATCCTGCGTGACCCCTCCAGCATCGCCATCGCCTTCATCATGCCGGCGGTGCTATTACTGCTGTTTGGCTACGGCGTGTCTCTGGATGCGCGCAAGGTGCCACTGGCCATGGTGGTCGAACAAGCGGATGCCAACAGCGCCAGTCTGGCGGGTGCCTTCCAGCACTCGGAGTATTTTGATCCCCGTCCATTCAACAACCTTCAGGAAGCACAGCAGGCCTTCGACTTGCGCGAGGTATTTGGTATCGTCTGGCTGCGCAGCGACTTTAGTGACCGCCTGCACAACCGGGAAGGCGCCCCGATCGGCGTCATTGTCAACGGGGTCGATGCCAACCAGGCTCGCATCACCGAGGGCTATATCCAGGGCGTATGGCAAACCTGGCTGGCCGACTATGCACGCATGCAGGGAGTGGAATTGCAGATACCGGTGATGCTGGAACCCCGCATCTGGTTCAACGCCGCCGTGCGCAGCCGCAACTTCCTGGTGCCCGGCCTGATTGCCGTGATCATGACCCTGATCGGTGCCATGCTGACCTCCATGGTGGTGGCGCGTGAATGGGAGCGCGGCACCATGGAGGCACTGATGGTGACACCGATTCGTATCGGCGAACTGGTAATCGGCAAACTGGCGCCCTACTTTCTGTTGGGCATGGGCGGCATGCTACTGAGTGTAGCCATGGCCCTGTGGCAGTTCGACGTGCCGCTACGTGGGTCGTTCTGGGTACTGACCGCTACATCAGCGCTGTTTATGCTGGTGGCGCTTGGCATGGGACTGCTGATCTCCGTGGTGGCAAAAAACCAGTTCGTTGCCGGCCAGGTCTCGATCATCATCACCTTCCTGCCTGCCTTTATTCTGTCGGGGTTTATTTTTTCGATCAGTTCCATGCCCGAACCGATCCAGTGGATTACGCACCTGATACCGGCGCGCTACTATGTCGCCATCTTGCAAACCCTGTTCCTTGCCGGGGACATCTGGCCGATTATTTTGAGTAACAGTGCCGCACTGCTGGTGATGATGGTGGTGTTTCTCGGCCTGGCAAGGCGCAAATTTCACAAGCGCCTGGATGCATGAACGCACTACGACGCATATTTGCACTGGCCATCAAGGAACTGCTGGCCATACTGCGGGACAAGAAGAGCCGCCTTGTGCTTATTGGACCACCGATTGCCCAGCTGCTCGTGTTCGGCTATGCCGCGACCTTCGATCTGAATGACATTCCGATTGCCGTCTATAATGAAGACCGCAGCATCCCGTCGAGGGAACTGGTGGCTCGCATCACGGGCTCACCCCACTTCCAACTGATTGGCGTAATTACACATGATAGCCAGATCGCACCACAGATCGACAACAAGAAGGCATTAATGGTATTGCACCTGGGCCCGCGCTTCAGCGAGTACCTGGAGCGTGGTAAATCCGCATCTGCCCAGGTCATCATCGACGGGCGTAACTCCAATACCGCGCTGCTGTCGTTGGGCTATCTGCGCAGCATCATCACCGAGTTCAATATCAACTGGTCGCACGAGCATGGCATGCCACCGCCACCCGCTACGCATCAAGATACGTCCATGGTATAACGAAAACCTGCTGTCCCGCTGGTTCATCATACCTGGCATCATTGGCCTGCTGACGCTGGTGATAACGACCATTGTCACCGGCCTGTCCGTTGCCCGTGAGCGCGAGGCCGGCACCTTCGACCAGTTGCTGGTCACCCCCCTGCGACCGCTGGATATCCTCATCGGCAAATCCGTGCCGGGCATCCTCATCGGCCTGGTAGAAGGCACCTTCATCCTGTTAATCGCGGTCTACTGGTTCGAGATTCCCATTACGCGGCAGTCTTGGTGCACTGTACCTCGGCCTGTTTTTATTCCTGCTGTCGGCAGTCGGCGTCGGACTGATGATCTCCTCTCTGGCCGTCACGCAGCAGCAAGGCATCCTTGGTGCCTTTCTGTTCCTGGTACCGTCAGTGATCCTGTCCGGCTTCGCCACGCCGATTGCCAACATGCCGGAATTCGTGCAGCAGCTGACGCTGATCAACCCCACTGAGTTATTTCCTGGTGATCCTGCGCGGCGTTTTTCTGGAAGGCGATTCCTATGAACTCCTGTTTGATCAATACTGGCCCATGGTCATTATTGCTATCGTCACCCTCGCCATGGCCGGTTGGCTGTTCCGGCATCGGATGAACTGATCCAGTCCGCCGAATTTTTGCGCCATTGACTGACGCTTGCCTATAGACTTTATAATATGGAAACATTTCCCTGTACACCATTCATGCAAAATTTGGCGCGGATTTTCGCTTTGCCTGCGAGGCAGCAGCAGAAGACAGCGACTACCGGACTGAAGCTGACAAGCCTGCCGGGGAATAGGGATCCGGAACGTGTCGTTCTCTGCCAGACACTGAACAACCATTTCCTGGTAGAGCCGAATGAAGAGTCCGAGCAATGGGTCGCCGCCATTGTCCATGACAGGGATTTGGATCACCGCGTAGCGCACAAAGAACGTTTCGGTGATCAGCAGGTACGTGTCAGTCTGGCACGCTCTGATCCCGCCAGCATTTCAGTACTGGTCACCAATGCCTTGGTTGCGGGCGATGCGCAGCAGCGGCTACTCCGGGCAGGTGCCAGTCACATCTGGAGCACGGATAGCATCTCTCACTCCAGTAACCTCCTGCATCTCGTTCAGCCACTTGCCAAAGCTCTGGGTGAATGCGGATATCCACGCGGGCAATGAACAACAGACACATCATTTTTGTCCCTGGGAAGAACCCGAAACCATCCCCGGAACAACATCGGCGTCTCTTATGGCGCACCTTGCTGGAAGGGGTAAAACGAAGTGATCCCGGCTTAGTCGATGATATTAGCCGGCACGCAGACTGTTTGAAACTCATCGCCTGGAATTACCTCTACTATCATCAGAGTACAGACATCAGTCGCGATCTGCCCTGGATCGATGCACTCATCAACAAGCACGCACCGACAGCCCAGGACATCCGTGATACAAAAACCTGGCAACGGCGGCTGGCAGTCGCACTTTTCACACTGGGTGATGCCTTTCCTTTTGTTATCGCACTGCTTCCAAAACATATTCGCATGATCGCGAAGGAAACACGGCGCTATTTTCAAAACGACGACAATATTGCCTGCGAAATCCGGGAACTGCTAAAACAGGTACTGCGCCCGCTGCTGTCGGCCAAAGAAAAAGTGCTGCTTGTCGGGCACAGCCTGGGCTCGGTGATCGCCTACGACACCCTCTGGGAACTGTCCCACCTGGAACACCTGCCGGGGACTGTCGACCTGTTCCTGACCATGGGCAGCCCTCTGGGCATGAATTACGTACAACACCGGCTGAATGGGAATGAACGGAAAGGCTTGAATAAGTATCCAACCAACATCCGTCACTGGGTAAATATTTCTTCCGTGGGTGACATCACGGCTTTGGACAGGGTCTTCCGTGATGATTTCGCTCATATGCTGGAACTGGGCATCATTGAATCCATCGAGGATCACAGCGAAGCAATATACAATTTCTTCCGCAATGACGAGGGACTCAATGTCCATCGCTCCTATGGCTACCTGGTTAATCCCGCCGTAGGCAACATCATCGGCGAGTGGTGGCGACGCTCTGAATAGCTGTTGTACGCATGTATCTACTTTACCAATCACTGGTCGAGTGTGCAGTGGTTCATTGTTATTCGGATTAAGCCTGACAATAAAAAGATATCAATAGTTAACGCCGAAATGTAGGGATGAGCCGAAAGCACAAGGGATGTGGGGCGTCGTACCAAGGCGCGCTGAGGCGATGTCCGGTCTGGGTCGATGATTTCTGATTTACTCCCGCATGCTGAACGTCTTAATTACAGGTGCTTTCCTGACCTTTAAGCAAAATTTCTGTAGGTCCGGGTTGGGTCGGAGGACTAAACCGCTCGCGCGGTAGGGGGTGGCAGATTTTAAGGATATCAGTGCATTAGCTGTCTGTTTCCTATGTTGAGAGATGAGGCATTTCGCCTCGACTCACAACAGGAGCAGACCCATGTCCCACACTACCAAGCCCATCAGTCCGTTACGCCAACGCATGATCGAAGATATGGCGTTGCGCAAACTCTCACCCAAGACCCAGAGCAACTATCTCCGGGCAGTGATCAACCTCACCTGCTTTCTGGGCCGATCACCCGATACCGCAACACCGGAAGATTTACGCCGCTATCAGTTGCATCTGGTCGAGACCGGCGTCTCCAGTATCATGCTCAACCATACGATCACGGCATTACGCTTCTTCTTTGGCGTGACACTGGATCATGCAGAGGTAATGGCCAGGATGAGTTCGGTGCGTGAACCACGCAAACTGCCGGTGGTGTTGAGCCGCGAGGAAGTCGCACGTCTGATTGATGCCGCCGGCAAACCGAAGTATCAGGCGGTCTTATCGGTGGCCTACGGTGCCGGCCTGCGGGCCAGCGAGGTCGTCGCGTTGAAGGTGGGTGATATCGACAGCACCCGCATGACCCTGCGTGTTGAACAAGGCAAGGGCCACAAGGACCGCTATGCGATGCTCTCACCGGTGCTACTCAAGTGCTTGCGTGTCTGGTGGCAAGCCGCCCATGCCAAAGGGAAGATGCTCGACGGGGGCTGGCTGTTCCCCGGACAGAACCCGATCAACCCGTTGAGCACCCGTCAGCTCAATCGCATCTGTCACGCGGCAGCCGCCGCCGCAGACATCGACAAGCGCGTCTCGATGCACACGCTGCGTCACAGCTACGCCACCCACCTGCTGGAGCAGAAGGTGGATATCCGCATCATCCAGGTGCTGCTCGGACACAAGAAGCTTGAGACCACCGCCCTCTATGCCCAGGTGGCCACCGATGTTCTGCGCGAGGTTGTCAGTCCACTGGAATCGTTGAGACCGCCCGCCTAAGCGCACGGGCATGTCTCGCCCCGCCCTGGAGGTCGCGGATATCTTCCGCGCCCACGGGCCGGCATGGCGTCACGCGCAGGCCGGACACCTCAGTCTCGGCCAGCTCAGGGTCATGTCGGCGATCGAACGCTGCCGCAGTGCAGCGCTGGGCGGTCATGTGCTGCAGTGCCCGGCCTGTGAACATACGCAGATCGCCTACAACTCCTGCCGTAACCGGCACTGTCCGAAGTGCCAGGCCAGTGCAGCCCGGCGCTGGCTGGAAGCCCGTCAGTCAGACCTGCTACCCGTGGACTACTATCACCTGGTCTTCACCCTGCCAGCACCGATCCGCGACATCGCCTGGTACAACAAGGCGGTGGTCTACGGCCTGCTGTTCAAGGCCGCTGCCGAGACCTTGCTCACGATTGCCGCCGATCCCAAACATCTGGGTGCCCGTATCGGCGCGACCCTGGTCTTGCACACCTGGGGCTCGGCGATGACCCATCACCCCCATGTGCACGGCATCGTCCCCGGGGGTGGCCTGTCGCTCGATGGTGAACGTTGGGTCGCCTGCCGGCCGGGCTTCTTCCTGCCCGTGCGTGTACTCTCGCAACTGTTCCGGCGGTTGTTCCTCGAGAAGCTCAGCGACGCATACCGTGCCGGCAAGCTGCAGTTCTTCGGTGAGCATCAAGCGCTCACTGAGACAAAGTCCTTCAGCCATTGGCTCAAACCCTTGCGCCAATGCACGTGGGTTGTCTACGCCAAACGTCCCTTTGCCGGACCGGACGCTGTACTGGCTTATCTCTCCCGCTATACCCATCGGGTTGCGATCGCCAACAGCCGGCTGATCGCGATGGACGAACAGGGCGTCACCTTCAAGTGGAAAGACTACCGGGCGAAGGAACGTTACCGTCACAAAACCATGACGCTCGTCCCTGATGAGTTCATCCGTCGCTTCCTGCTCCATGTCCTGCCCTCGGGCTTCCACCGCATCCGCCACTACGGATTGATCGCCAACACTGCACGCAAGGATAACTTGGCGCAAGCGCGTGAACTGCTGATGTGCAAAGAAACGGATGCGCCTACTGATGCAGAAACGAACGGTGCGAATACCGCAGACGGTAGTGATGAGTCAGTGACCTATGTCTGCCCGGACTGCGGCGCCCCGATGATTATCATTGAGTCCTTCGAGCGCGGGCAATTGCCCCGCGCACCACCCAGACATTTTGGCGAATCATGACTGCCGCCGCTACCGACTCATTCCACCCGCCTTATCATTACCGGCCTGGCCCGGGAAGGTCACCGCTTTGTTGTCGTTATGAATGTGCGCTCTTTTGCATCCACCGTGAGCAGCAAAACAGGTGCCATCAGTACGCAAAAGATCCGACAATGTACATCGGCATATCGATGATGATTTATTTTGCCGAGTTATACCGAAAAGTCACTACTCAAATCCCCATAGCGCGACTGCCTTCCATGACTGCGTGGCTTCCTCCCGCGGTTTCCTCCCTCGAGGCTTGTCAGACGCCTGCCCGCTAAGGGTTTGCGTTCGCTGACAGGTCTGCGGTTGGGGGCAGGCATCTTACAACCCTTAACAAATGCAGACGCTTCGAGTTGTAATACACCGCCACATATTCCCGGACATCTGCAATCGCTTCCTGCCGGGTCCGGTACAACCGGTCACTGGTCCATTCTCGTTTCAGGCTGCTGAAGAACCGTTCCACCGGGGCGTTATCCCAGCAGTTGCCTTTGCGGCTCATACTGCAAATCATCCCATGCTGTTTCAGCAAGGCCTGGTAGGCGTGACTGGCATACTGGCTGCCACGATCCGAGTGATGGATCAGGCCGGGCAGTGGCTTCCTGAGATTGATCGCCATCATCAAGGCCCGGATCACCAAGGCCTTCTTCATACGCCGGTCCATCGACCAGCCCACCACTCGACGTGAATACAGGTCAATCACCACGGCCAGGTAGATCCAGCCCTGCTGGGTCCAGAGGTACGTGATATCAGTTCCCCACGACTGGTTGGGTCCAATCGGTGAGAACTGACGGTTCAGCACATTCTCAGCGACTGGCAAGTGGTGTTTGCTGTCGGTGGTCACCTTGTATTTGCATTTCTGTTTGACCTTCAGATTCAGCACCTTCATCAAGTGACGTGTGCGATCACGCCCAATCTTAAAGCCTTCCTCGCGCAGGTTCTCCATCAGCGTGCGACTACCCAAGCTGTCCCGGGAAGCCCTGAACAGGTCCTTCATGCGCCGCCGCAATGCCAGTTCCTCCGGTGGAATGACCTTACATGGACGATCGCGCCAGTCATAGTAGGTGCTGCGCTTCACGCGCAGCAGGCGGCACTGATGCACTACTGGCCAGCGTCCCGCGTGATCCCGTATAAATCCGTACTTCACTTCATTTCCTTCGCGAAGTACGCACTGGCTTTTTTTAAAATCTCTTTCTCCATCCGCAGCATTCGATTCTCTTTCCGCAGCCGCTTCAGTTCTTCCCGCTCATCCGAATCCAGCCCAGCACCGGAAGCATCTTCCTCGAACTCCCGCTTCCAGCGCCGTATCAGGTTATCCCCAATACCCAGGCTCCGCGCTGCCTCAGAGGCCTTGTAACCTTGTTCTGTCACCAGCGCCACTGCATCCCGCTTGAAATCTTCCGTATACTCCCGTCTCTTTCTCGTCTCTGTTGTCATTGCTCACCTCGCTATGGCATTTTACCGCCTTAACTCGGTGTCCGGATTTAGTAGACCACTTCATTTCTTTCTCATCATCCTCGGCGTTTCTGTTCTAACAGCCAAAATACCGCCTTTGATTCTTGCTCTTTATATAATTGGCAGCCTATTCACTTTCATCATGTACGCAGCAGATAAATCGGCAGCGAAGAAAGGATCCTGGCGAACCCGGGAAAGTACTCTACACTTGCTATCACTAGCCGGGGGTTGGCCAGGAGCATTAATCGCCCAACAAAAGTTACGCCACAAGTCCAAGAAACAGTCTTTTCGCTCAGTTTTCTGGGTAACGGTTTTTCTGAACTGCGGTGCATTCTTCTGGCTGTTCACATCAACCGGCACAGCCACTCTGCAGTCTTTGATTGCCAGTATAGTATGAGGGCAAAAGGCCGAAGATGTGGTTGGAATGCCCATTGCAATAGCTGCATAGTAGTTTTACGGTTTCCGCCTCTTGAAATACACCCACACGCCCTTATCTGATAGTTATGTCGATATTGACTTACATTTTTCAGGAGGCAATCACATGTCATTAATCCACTACAAACCTATCAACCTGTTTGATCAGTTCAATAATGAAGTAAACCGTTACATGTCGTCTATGCGTAGCGCAGCTGCCAACCAGGAGCATGACTGGACACCTGCAGTCGATATAAAGGAAGAAGACAACCGCTATCTGCTCACGGCTGACATTCCCGGTGTTAACCGCAATGATGTAGAAATTACCCTTGAAGACGGGGTGCTGACTGTAAAGGGCGTTCGAAAATCAGAAACTGATGTATCGGAGCAAGGTTACCGTCGCAGAGAGCGCCTTCATGGCACATTTGTACGGCAGTTCAACCTGCCTGACACTGTTGACACGGCAAATATCACTGCAACAGCCGAAGACGGGGTCTTAGGAATCACGATACCAAAGCATGAAAAGCCTGAGCCCAGAAGGATTACCGTCAGTTAATCTCGATTTCCACGTGAACTGGCCGGACCCATACCTGGCGCCCGGCCAGTTTCACGTAGTCCATTGAACACCCATTACTCAGCCCCTCTCACGGATGGGAAACCCCAGGGTACAGCAGCGAACAATGAAGCAGTACTCTCAGGCATGCGAGGAAAACAGCGACCCAATCCTGGCGGTCATCCGGGAAGTCTTTGCCCATGCGCACAACATACTCGAGATTGGCAGCGGCACCGGGCAGCATGCCGTTTACTTTGCACGCCATCTGCCCCACCTGACCTGGCAACCTGCAGACCTGACAGAAAACCATGCAAGCATACAGGCATGGCGCGAGGAATCCGGGCTTGAGAATGTTCTACCGCCAATCGAACTGGATGTCAGCACAAGCGCATGGCCAGATGGCGTATACGATGGCCTCTTCAGCGCCAACACTACTCATATTATGAGCCTGGCAGACGTTCAGAACATGTTTACTGGTATTGGTAATCTACTGCAGACAGGGGCTCGCTGCTGTCTTTACGGGCCGTTTAATTATTACGGCGCCTTTACCAGCGACAGTAACAAGCAATTCGACAGCTGGTTAAAAAGTCGGAACCCCGCAAGCGGTATCAGGGACTTTGAGGTTATCGCAGAACTGGCGGATGCAAACGGCTTCATGCTGACGGATGATGTCGAGATGCCGGTCAATAACCGACTGCTTGTCTGGGACAAGGCCCGGGAATAAAAAAAGCCGGCCCTGCAGAGAAAAACAGGGCCGACTTGCGGGTAACTTCACAACAGACGGTGTCGGGGCCGTCTCAGGATGAGGTCAATTATCGATTTGTGAAACTACCCATGGGACAGCAATAAGAGCCAGTGCTGAAGCGATAATCAATTCCCTTGTTTCGCTGAATGATGCCAGCATACTCAAACTCGGATCACCTACCAGGTAGACCAGAAAGCCAATAGCGAATAACCTGTGCATCTCGTACTCCTCTAGATCTCACACCAGTTGATGCTTATGTTATCGGCAAGAGCATGAAATCTTCCGTGACGCGCAGCGCATTTGAGTGTGAGCCGTGTCCCAGAAACAGCAAAAATAGCAGGTGGAATGTCTTGGCAGGAACGCATCGCAACCGCGAACTGCACGCATAGACAGGTATTCGATAAGGCGTGTGACCGATGTCACACGTAAACGGTTACTCCGGTTCGGTAATCTTCACGGAGTCGGATTCATGCATCATTCTGTCCTGACGGGCAGCAACACCCTTGATACTGCTTTCATCCATCAGGTCTTGCAGGTTGATCTCGTTCAAAAACCCATAAATCTGCTGACTGAGATCGTCCCATAGCTCATGTGCCAGACACTGGTGCCCATCGTGACAGTTGTTGGCACCGCTGCAACGCGTAGTATCAACAGTTTCATCCACAGCCGATACAATTTCTGCAACCGCGATGTCATTTGCCGGACGATTCAGGGAATATCCACCACCCGGTCCGCGGGTACTACGCACCAGTTTGTGCTTGCGCAAGCGGGTAAACAATTGTTCAAGGTAGGACAGCGATATGTCCTGACGTTTCGAGATATCAGACAAGGTGACCGGCCCTGACCGGGCATGAAAAGCCAGATCAAGTATTGCGGTGACGGCGTAGCGCCCTTTACTCGTTAATTTCAATATGGAATACCGTGAATAGCCTAGGTTGGAAGGTTACCTCACAAAGTATACATCAAGAATCCGATTCTGGCTCTGTTTCAGAATCACGCGTCTCGACTGCCGTGTCAATTTCCTTATTTTCTACGTGCTTTAGCGAGCACGAATCGAGCGTTGGCAGATCAAGATCACCGACCTCGGCACCCAGGTCCTTCAAACCCCTGCATACCTCTTCAAGGCGCTCGTCCATGGCATGAATATGGTCGAGGATACCGTTCACCGCTGTCGCCACCGGATCCGGCATATCCCTGGTGGCACCGTAGGCATCAAACCCCATTTTCTTTGCAATTGCCTGGCGTTTGTCATCCGGTTCATGGGTAGCACCCACCAGTCGACCTGGCACGCCAACGACAGTCATGCCGGCAGGGACACCCTTCAACACAACGGCATTGGAACCAATGCGTACTCCATCCTCAATCAGGACTGGTCCGAGTACCTTTGCGCCCGCACCGATAACAACATTGTTACCAAGTGTCGGATGACGCTTGCCCTTGTCCCAGCTGGTGCCACCGAGCGTGACACCGTGATACAGGGTGCAGTCATCGCCAATTTCCGTGGTCTCACCGATTACCACTCCCATGCCATGATCGATAAAGAAGCGTCGACCGATGACAGCCCCCGGATGAATTTCGATACCCGTGTACCACCTGGCCAGATTTGAGAATACCCGTGCAAGCCATTTTAATCCTGCCGACCACAACCAGTGGGAAAGCCGATGCATCAACACGGCGTGTATTCCCGGATAGGTCGTCAGTACATCAAAGGTATTGCGAGCCGCCGGATCACGGTCAAACACGCAAAGGACATCTTCCCGAATTCTGTCAAACATTATTAATACAGTTCCCAGATAGCGCAGTTAGATATGATGTTCCATAAACATGAAAATGATGCTGCAGAGTCATCGCCGGATTACCGAAACACCTGCCGGGTATCATCTCCCCGGATCCTGTTCACTCGCTGATAATATTCCACGCAATATATTGATCTCGTTTTCATCAGGACGTGCACGATTGTAGAAGCGTCGCAACCGGCGCATCAGCATACGCGGATTATCCGGATTAAGAAAACCAAGCTGTATCAGCACCCTTTCCAGATGCTCGTAAAAGCGTTCCATTTCTTCTGCAGCCGCAGGCTGATAGTCCACACTTCCGGCAGCAACATCTGACTTCTCGTGTGCCCTGTGCGCCATCAAAATTTCATAACTGATTATTTGTACGGCAGCAGCCAGGTTCAATGAGCCGTAGTCCGGATTGCTGGGTATTTGCACGAGGAACTGACAACGGTCAATCTCTTCGTTACTCAACCCCGACCGCTCACAGCCAAAAAGGATAGCCACATCACCGCGCTCACTTTCAGCAAAAAGACGCTTGGCGCAGGATTCAGGCTCAATGACAGGGCATGGAATGCTTCGACAGCGTGCGCTCGCACCAATGACCAGCTTGCTGCCTGCCAGGGCATCACGCAGATCCGTACAGACTGTTGCATTTGCCAGCACATCGTCCGCACCGGACGCCCGCGCCGTGGCCTCGGCGGCTGGAAAATGTTTCGGATTTAGCAGGTATAGGCGTGTCAATCCCATGGTTTTCATGGCACGCGCAGCAGCACCGATATTGCCCGGATGACTGGTATTCAGCAATACCACACGTATGTTAGCGAGCATGCCTGTCAGCTGCCTTGGTGCGACCCTGCATACAGAACTGTGCAAGTGCGTCGAGTAACCGGTTCACAGCCTTGTTGGCAGCCACCACTCCACCGTAGGCATCGTCCGTTGCCACCGTTTCGTCTATATCGAATTGCTGTGTTGCAACTACACGATGTGACTGCAAGTCAATCAGGTTGGCACGCAGAGTAATACGGACAACAACGGGTTGCAGGGTAAAGTCCTGATGCAGACGTACCAGTTCGGTGTCCAGACGATAATCGGCGGCGAGTGAACCCGGTGTGGCATACACGGCCAGGAATTGTCCTGTCGCCTGCAGGGCATCGGCGATCAGGGGTGCCAACATGCGTGCCGGCTTATCCGCCCAGCGACTACGAGTGTAATAGCGCAAGCCATAGACCTGCTGCATGTAGGCAATACGAAAGCTGTCATAACCACTGTGCGCACTCGGTGTCGTGACAAGCAGGACCGGAACGTCTTCGGCGGCCTGTTGGCTAACTCGCGCACCAGGAGCATATTCCAGCACATATTGATCGATGCTAACTGGTTCCGGTTCCGGTAGAACGGAACAACCGCCCAAACACCACGCCAGAAACAACAGCCCGAATAGTTGATTGCCCGTTCCAGTCATATACCTGCCCATTGCCTCACTCCCCCGGACCAGGTGCTTCCAGATCGCGCCCGTAAAGCAGCACACGCGGATCGTCCTCCAGTTTCTGTCCAAGTCGTTGCATGGTATCTGCCAGTCGCCGTAACTCGCTGATCAGCGCGCCGAACTCCGGCAAGGTCTGCTGGCTAAACTGCTGCACCCCGCTTTCGTAATTACTGACGTACATATCGATACTCTCACTGACCACCGCTACCTTGGTTGCCATAGCTTCAAATTCCCGTGCAGTCGCCTCAATCTGCGCCAGTAAATCCTGCAAATGTACTGAGACCTCGGCGCCATTTTCAAGAATCGTGGATACATTGACCACACTCTGTTCCAGTTCTGCCTGACGGCGTGCGAAAACACCGGTAATCTCGTTGATATTAGCGAGTATCTGGCTGATAGTCATTGCACCCTCTGCATCAAGCACCTTTGCAAGCGAATGTCCCACCAGGTTCAGATTGGCTATCAGTTCGGTCCCGGAAGTATCCAGTCGCGAGAAGAATGACAGTCCGGTATTGATAACCGGATAGGATTCATCGTCTGTCACTTGCAGTAGCGGCGACTGCTGGCTGCCTCCGGTCAGATCAACAAAGGCGATGCCCGTCAAACCCTGCACCGTTAACACAGCGATGGTATCTTCCTTGATGGGCACGGATGACTCGATATCGAGTGTCAACTGCACCTGTCCCGGTATGTCAGGATTTAGCTTGATGTTGCGTACCTTGCCGATTTCCACACCCCGGTACTTGACAGGTGCATCAACATACAGGCCTGACACCGATTCATTCATGTAGACACGATAGGCCGTGTATTGTGTTGAAAAATCGCCAAGGGCCATCCACAGACTGATCGCCAGCCAGGCCCCACCGAGCAGGATAACGAACAGACCCACGGCGGCGTAGTTTATTTTCTTGTCCACTTGCGCTCCTGAACGCGGCGGGCTCGCGGCCCCTGAAAATATTCGCGGATATGAGGATCCGTCGATGTCGATAACATCTGCATGGAATCGACACCCCGCAGTGTACCGTCACCCAGGACGGCAACCCGGTCGGAGACCTCCCACAGGGAATCCAGGTCATGCGTGACCATTAGTACCGTCAGATCCAGCATATCTTTCAGTTTCAGCACCAGTTCATCAAAGAGACCCGCGCTGGTCGGATCCAGCCCGGATGTCGGCTCATCGAGAAACAGCACTTCCGGGTCCAGTGCCATGGCGCGTGCCAGTGCCGCACGCTTGACCATGCCGCCACTCAGCTCACTGGGGTAGAGACTTCCCGCCTCCGGCTCCAGACCTGCGTGGAGGATTTTCAGCCGTGCCAGTGCGTCAATCATCTCGTCATCCAGGCGAGTGTGTTCGCGCAGGGGTAAACCGACATTTTCCAGCACCGTCAGTCCACTGAACAAGGCGCCCTGCTGGAACAGCACGCCAATACGGCGCCGTAACTGCTGCGCCCCCTGCTCGGATATGCCGATCAACTCGGTACCGAACAATTTGATTGATCCCGCAGCAGGCTCCTGCAACATAATCACCTCGCGCAACAGGGTACTCTTGCCACTGCCACTGCCACCAACCAGTGCCAGCACTTCACCCCGCAGCACATCCAGGTCAAGACCATCATGAACCACACGCTTGCCAAAGGCCGTTCTCAAACCGCGGATACTGATGACCGCCTCGCCATCATGCGTGGCAGCCGTGTTCATGGTATTTACCGACCTGGATGTCATTGTGCTCAGACTCCCATCACGCTGAACAATATCGAAAACATGGCATCGATCACGATCACCAGGAATATCGAATGTACCACGCTGATAGTGGTATGACGGCCAACACTCTCTGCGCTGCCTTCCACCCTGAAGCCCTGGTAGCAACCCACAATGGCAATGATGGCCGCAAACACCGGCGCCTTGCCAATGCCGATCATGAAGGTTGAGTAGGAAATCGCTTCTTCGAATCGCATCAGGAAGGCATTAAAGCCGATACCGAGCTGTGCATTCGCCATCACCATGCCACCGAAGATGGACAGCACATCGGCATAGACCGAAAGCAGCGGCATGACAATCACCAGCGACAGTAACTTCGGCAGCACCAGCAAATCAACCGGTGGTATACCCATCGTCTGCAAGGCGGCCACCTCCTCCCTGATCTTCATGGTACCGATCTGCGCGGCATAGGCTGAGCCGGTTCGGCCGCACACCAGTATCGCTGCCATCAGGGGAGCCAGTTCGCGCAGCATGGAATAACCCACCAGGTCTGCAATATAAATATTAGCGCCATAGAGTTTCAGCTGAACGGCACCCTGGTAGGCGATTACAACCCCCATCAGAAAGGACAATAACCCGATAATGGGCAATGCCTTGACTCCGGACTGGTAGATATCCTCAAGCATTTCAGCAAAGCGGATGCGATCAGGATGCCGCAGCCCCTGAAACAGGGAAACAACCACCTCTCCGGTAAAGGCCAGGAAGCTGACAAGGTCGTGGCCGAGTGAAATGCATAGTTCCGTCAGGGAACGAGTTGTGCGCTGCGGTGAAACCGAAACAGTGGACTCACCCGCCGCAGAAATATAGTCAATAAGGCGATTGTGCTCCGGCCTGAAGTCCTCAAGAAGTATCTCTGTGCCATCCACCGCCATGCGTTGCCTGATTTGCAGCAACAGCCAGGCGCCAGCGGTATCCAGTGAGGAAATGGCCTTGCCGTTGATTTTTACCGTGCGACCCTGCTGCAGGTCCAGTGAATCCAGACTGGCGCGCAAGGCGCTGATGCTGTCAACAGACCAGTGACCAATACAGACAAGCGTGTCTGCGTCCCTCATGACCCTTGCAACTGATCCTGACATATCGGCAAGTCTCTGAGATGTCACCGCCGGATACAAGTAATCCGTGCGTTTTTATGCTGTATTTCAGGCTGTGTCGAAGGGGAAAGCCAACACGTCGTGTACACACTTCACGCCACTGGCAAGCATCAGCAATCGATCCAGTCCCAGTGCAACGCCGGCGCAGTCAGGCAATCCGGCATGCAATGCGGATAAAAGATTTTCATCCATTCTGACGGCCTCGCCGCCACCATTGCGGCGGCACTGAAGTTCATTGTCGAAGCGCCGCCGTTGCTCCAGCGGATCGGTCAGCTCATGAAACCCGTTCGCCAGCTCAACACCGTTCAGATAGACCTCAAAACGTGCCGCCACGGGAGGACTGCCGGGACGCAGGCGCGCCAATGCCGCCTGGCTGGGCGGGTAATCGCGGACGAACAACAGGCCCTTGCCCAGCCGTGGCTCGATCACATGGGTCATCAGCAGATCCAGCCAGGCATCGTTATCGTCGACCGCCAGGCCAACCGCTCTCACACCATGCCCTGATTGCAATACCGAGCTGATCTCGGCCACTGTCGCAGTGAAGGGATCGATACCGGCAATTTCGACAAACAGGTCACGATAACGCCAGTGCTGTACTGAATCGATCGGCATGATATCCACCAGCACTTCGGTCACGAGCCGTTGCACTTCATCCATCAGATCGAGGTGATCAAATCCGGTTCGGTACCACTCCAGCAACATGAATTCGGGATTGTGCCGTGCGCCGGATTCGCCATCACGAAACACCTTGCATATCTGATAAATCGAGCCGCTGCCTGCTGCCAGCAGGCGCTTCATTGGAAATTCCGGGGACGTATGCAGGTAGCGGGGCTCATCTTGAACTGCCCCGGGACCATGGTAGTAAGTTTTGAAGCTGGACAGCGCCGGATCGGTGCTCGCCGCACGCGACAGCACCGGGGTGTCGACTTCCAGAACATCGAGTCTGGAAAAGAATGCACGAATACGCGCCAGCAGAGTGGCTCTCAACTTGAGCATGCCGATCGAGGCCGTCGGCCTCCAGTCAGAAGGTTTCATTGTGACAGCCAGCAGACTTACTTCACAGGCTACTCCTTGGCCCGTCCCACGTATTCTCCGGTGCGGGTATCAATCTTCAGCGTCTCGCCAACATCAATAAACAGCGGCACGCGCACCACGGCGCCGGTCTCCAGTGTGGCCGGCTTGCCGCCACCACCTGATGTATCACCACGCACACCCGGATCGGTGTCGGTAACAGTCAACAGCACGAAATTCGGCGGAGTGACAGCCAGTGGCGTACCATTCCAGAGAGTCACTTCGCACATATCCTGTTCCTTGAGCCATTTGACTGCATCAGCCACAGCTTCTGCAGAAGCAGCTTGCTGCTCATAGCTATTGGGGTCCATGAAATGCCAGAATTCACCGTCGTTGTAGAGGTACTGCAGGTCTACGTCCATGACGTCAGCCGCATCCACAGACTCACCTGACTTGAAGGTCCGCTCAATCACCCGTCCGGTCTTGAGATTCCTGATCTTGACCCTGTTAAATGCCTGCCCCTTGCCGGGTTTGACGAACTCGTTTTCAATAATGGCGCAGGGATCGCCATCCAACATGATTTTCAGACCGCCCTTGAACTCATTGGTGCTGTAAGATGCCATAAGATTATCTAACCTTGTTAATCCTGATCAGTGAAAATTGTGACTATGATACCGCGAATACAGCCACTGGAACACAGGCCGGCCTGGCAGGAACAACTGGCCACGGCCGTCAGATCAGTGGACGAACTGCTGCAGTTGCTGCAGATCGACCCTGCGGTGGCAAGAATCCGGCCCTTGCAAAGCGACTTTCCGCTGCGCGTGCCACACGGATATATACAGCGCATGGTCAAGGGTGACAGCCGTGACCCGCTGCTGCTGCAGGTACTGCCGGTCGCGCAGGAAGCGGATGATGTCACAGGCTTTACACCCGATCCGCTGGATGAACGGGGCGCCATGCCGGTCCCGGGGCTGCTGCATAAATACCAGGGCCGTGCCCTGCTGACGACAACCGGCGCCTGCGCAATCCATTGCCGCTATTGTTTCCGTCGGCATTTCCCTTACAGTGACGCCAACCCCGTACCCGGGCGCTGGCAGGCAGCCATCCAGTACCTTGCGCAACATCCTGGCATTTCCGAACTCATCCTCAGCGGCGGCGACCCGTTGACCTTAACCGATGCACGGCTGCACTCCCTGACCGGACAGTTAGCAAACCTGACACATCTGCGCACCCTGCGAATTCACACACGACTGCCTGTTGTGTTACCCGCACGCATCGATAGCGGCTTGCTATCATGGATTGATGCTCAGACACTAAAGCTGGTTTTCGTTGTGCATTGCAACCATCCCGGCGAAGTCGATCACAGTGTAATCGAGGCGCTCGACAAACTCACCGCTGCCGGTGTTACCCTGTTGAACCAGTCGGTATTGCTGCAAGATATCAACGACAGCGCGGCAACACTTGCCCGGTTGAGTGAGCGCCTGTTTGCCGCCGGCGTACTACCCTACTACCTGCACCAGCTCGACAGGGTGCAGGGTGCAGCACACTTCGAAGTGAGTGCCGAGCGGGCTCGCGAAATAATCACCGATCTCCGTGCCATGCTCCCCGGCTATCTGGTTCCTCGGCTGGTAAAGGAAATCCCGGGTGCACCGGCAAAGACGCCCTTGTAACTGTGCTGCAGTTTCCTGACAAGCCAACTCCGGTTGCTTATACTTGAGACGTCAGACAGGATGACCGGGAAACGTGGCGGACAAACTACGGAATATCAGCAAACATGGATCTACAACTCCCAACCAGAAAAAAAATCACCAACACCAGCTTTGACACCCGACCGGATGTCGTCAGGGCGTGGGTTGATGACTTACCACTGATTAACACCGAAAAGTCATGGTCACTTCTTGATAACGCACTCAAGCAGATAAACTCACTCAGCATTTCTACCAGAAACCGGCTTGAGGCACTTGAGCTACTGACAACCTCTGTCATCTGTGTAGCCGAGGCGATGAAGAAGGTTTTTCTGGCAAAGCCCATTCCACTCAGGGGCCACAATCTGCGGCTAGCCACACAAACAGTCGAGCTTTGTAATCGAATGGCGACCGGTTACCGCATTCTGGCGGATGACCTCGGTCACGACGACAGCCAGACATCACCCCTGACGGTAGCCATCCATCGGTCATTACGTTACCTGAGCGAGATATTGCTGACCAATTACCAGGTCTATATCCAGTACCCGGAAGGTCTGTGGAAAACGATCAATTCACTCTATGCCCTGGCAGAACAACACGACATTACGGAACAACCAATCACCGATACCACCCTGTCTACACCTGCCCCGAGCACTATCAGCATGGTCTTCAAGCAGATTTTGCTGATGTCCCTGGCTTGTCCCTACCGACTGAGACAAAAGGAAATTCATTTTGTCTATAACGCCCTCATGGGCTGGGCAGATATCACCCGGCTGTACTACATGGAAGGTGGACGAGCGCAGGGCCTGTTCGTTATCAACCTGAACGCCGACAACCCTCCGTCATACCGGGCGCTTGACGGATGCGGTTCGAAGGATCGTCTCTGCCGCACCCTCGACACTACGTCAATGGCAAAACGCATACGTGATATCCAGAACAAACAACCGGGAAATGCCAGCCGTTACATCGGGATTGGTGACAGCGATATCCTGCAACGTCTGATGCTGGCGTGGGGCGTTATGCCCAAGCGCAGATTTCCCCGGCACGCCAAGACCGCGAAAGTCGGCCTGGTAGTCGGGTTAAATGCAGTCCACAGACGCGTGATGGGGCCCGGTGCAGAATCGATTGGCAGTGAAGAGACCATCGGAGACCAGCATTACCTGCAGGATCCAACATTCGAGGCCTCGACAACTTTCAAGACAAACCCGTTCACCGATAGCGTCCGTCGTATTGTCACGGCAGGGAAAACAACGGTACCGGTATCTTCCAGCGAAGAGACAACAAACACGTCCCGCATCGAATCATGGACCATGTCCAATATCAGCGCCGGTGGGTATTCACTGCTCTGGGACAGTGATGACGCATCCAATGCCCAGGTCGGTGAACTGGTTGCTATTAACGAGCAGGACAATCCTGGCCGGGATGAGTGGCACCTGGGCGTTGTACGCTGGATGAAGTGCACCAGCAGCTACGGGCTTCAACTCGGCATACAAATGCTTTCACCAAGCGCACAAGCCGTTTGGGCCTATATGAATGAAAGCGGCATCCATACCAGCAGAAAGATGCAGGGTATCCTGCTGCCTGAGATCAAGGTGCTCAAACAACAGGCCAGCCTGCTGTTGCCAACCCTGCCCTTTCGGGCCGGATGTGTTGCCACCCTGGTGAAGGCCGGCACCCTGGAAAACATCAAGCTGACGCGACAACTGGAGAATACCGGGAGCTTTGCCCAGTATCACTTTTCCACTTCTATAAACAACTGATATTTATTATTAATATAAAGAAATAAAGGGCTCGGGGTACTCGACGTGCCCCCCACCGGCGAGGTTGCCTTCGACGATTTCCATTACCGTCAGTGCATCTTCCGGCGCCGGCAAATTACAGCTGACCTGCAGTTCCCTGGCCTGGACAAAACCGAAACGCTTGTAATATTCAGGGTGTCCGAGCACCACGATCGCGCCGTAACCTTTTTCCTTTGCAAGCTTGATGCTGGCATTAATCAACTCGGAACCGATTCCACGATGACTTTGCGACGGCACGACAGACATCGGCCCCAACGCCAGCAGATGCTTTTCCTCGCCATCCTTTCGAAGCGGCACCCGGGTAAGTAAAACATGCCCCACAATGCGGCCACCCAACTCAGCCACCTGCGACAGCTCGCGACTGTAAGTAGTTGATTCCCTGAGGGCGCTGACCAGTTGTGCTTCAGCCTCACCGCCAAACGCGCTGATATGGACAACATCAATTGCACGAATATCTTCTGCTGTTTCAGGTCTGACGGTAATCGTGTGCATCAAAGGACTCCGAGGTAAATAGTTGCTCTGGTCGATGCCTTTTCAGGCAATCAAACCGACTGGATTTCAGTTACTTGCATGCTAACAGGAAACACTTTCCCGGAAAACACCCGGAATTCGTGCAAACAGCAGGATTGCAAACAGTTTCCACTATATAGGGAATGCTTCAGAGTTACTCAATAGTGCCGAAAAACCTGTAGTCGGAGCCCGAGTCAGTGCAATACCAGCGTCAGGGCGTCAGTTCAGGTCAACGAGGAAGCGAGGTCAGCTGTGAAGCATGGAGATATTTTACACCTCCTCATTATCGAGGAGAGCAAAAGTGACGCAGAGTCTCTGGCAAACGCACTGCGCAACGAGGGACATCAACTGAATTACATGCATGGCTCGACGACAAGTGACATCGAAGCCGCGCTCATCGACCAGCATCCGGATATCGTATTGTGTGGCAGCGGCGCAGCTATTCCTTCTCACGGCGAGGTCAACACCCTGCTTGGCAAGCATGAATCATCAGCACCGGTTATTGCCATTGTCGATGAAGTATCTGAAGCCGATGTCGTCGCCGCAAAAAAGTCTGGCATAAGCTGCCTGATATCCTACGATCAGCCGGATCACCTGCAACTGGTCTTTAACAGGGAAGTTGCTCAGTTGCGGCTGCAGCAGAAACTGGACGAGTTCAAGGATGCCCTCCTTAGCAGTGAAGCGCGCTGTCATGCCCTGATTGAAAATTCCAGTGATGCAGTTGCGTATATTCATGACGGCATGCATGTCTATGCCAACCGCCCCTACATGGACTTGTTCGCCATTGAAAGTCGTGAAGAGATCGAGGGCACACCCGTACTGGATATGATCAGCGAGGCCCAGCGAGATACATTCAGAAGTTTTCTGAAAGGCTACATTGAAAAACGTGCAACAGCCAGCAGCCTTGATATTGACTGCCTGAGTCCGACGGGCGACATCTTTCAATGCAGCATGGAACTGTCACCGGCAACAATGGAGGGAGAACCCTGTACCCAGATAGTCATCCGTGTCAACGCCTCGAATGCTGAACTTGAGAAAAAAATCGAGACACTATCCCGGCTTGATGCACTAACCGGACTGACTAATCGCCAGCACTTCATGAAGTTACTCGAAGAGTGCATCAACGAACAGCATAGCGCCAGCGATCACCGGGCGCTGATCTACATCACGCTGGATAACTTCAAGGTAATACGCGAAGAGTATGGTATTTCGACCAGCGACACCCTGCTCTGCGATATCGCCAGGCTGTTGGAAGATAGTTGTGGCGACAAGGATTGCCTGTCACGTTTTGGTGATTACAGTTTTACGCTAGTGCATTACGATAGCGATGAAGAAAAGACACTGGCGCTGTGTGAAACCCTGTTACACAGAATCGCCGGTCACTTATCAGAAGTGAACGGTCGCGCCATCACCACGACCGGCAGCATTGGCTGCTGTGCGATCAGCAACAAGTCAAACGATGTACAGGCAATTATCTCCTATGCGGATATGGCATGCGAGGTCGCACGCTCATCGGGCGGCAATCAGATACACAACCATAGCGCCATAGTTAATGAACAGATAGGACAGGAGAACGAGCCGGAATGGGATAACATCATCCGCACAACCATTAACGAGGAACGCTTCTACCTCACCTACCAGCCAATCGTCAGTCTGAAAGGCGATAACCGCAAACGTTATGAGGTTCTGCTCAGGGTCCTTGATGAAGCCGGGCGCGTCATCCTGCCGGGACAATTTCTGTCAATCGCAGAGAAAACCGGCCTCGGCGCTGAAATCGACTACTGGATCATTTCGACTGCACTGCACAAACTCGCCGAATTGCAACAGCAAGACAGCGACGCTGTGTTTTATATCAAACTCTCCGGATCAACACTGACTGATACCGGGTTACCGGCATGGATCAGTGAACAGCTCGAGAACAACAACCTGGGCAGCGAGAGTATTGTTATCGAGATCCCGGAACGCACTGCCATCGACGATCTTAAAAACGCCATGAGCTTCGTAAAGAACATGCAAAAGATGAATTTCAGGATCGCATTTGAACATTACGGTCACAGTGAACAGCCCCAACTACTGAAACATGTACCCGTGGATATCCTGAAGATCGACGGTGCACTCATCGGCGGGCTACCCTCCAACATGGAGAACCAGTCAAGGGTCAAGGCGATACTCGAATTGGCACATGAACTCGGTAAAGAGACCGTCGCGGAGTGTGTGGATGATGCCGCCAGCCTGGCACAGTTGTGGCAACTCGGTGTGGACTATATCCAGGGTAATTTTGTACAGGAACCCTGCAAGGACCTCGAGTATGACTTCGAGGGCGAGATCGCGTAACCGCGGCCGGCAATAATGCTATTCAGTCAAACATCCAGCCATCATCTGCCAGGCATCAGCACACGGAGCTGCCGCCGCGTGCAGGCATCAATCGAGCACCAGGGACACCAGCCCGTCAGCCAGTTTCGGTTCGAACCAGGTCGACTTCGGCGGCATTACTTCACCCGCGTCAGCCACAGCCATGAGGTCTTCCATGCGCGTTGCATACATGGAGAAGGCAACAGCCATGTCACCGCTGTCAACACGCTTCTCCAGCTCGACGAGACCACGAATACCGCCGACAAAGTCAATACGGGTGTCACGACGCGGATCATCAATACCGAGAACCGGCGCCAGCAACAAATCGGCAAGCAGACTGACATCCAGCCGACCAACTGGGTCGGAAGGGATCTTGGCAGGGGAAATCGCCAGCTGATACCACTGCCCGGCAAGGTACATGCCGAAGTGTCCAGGCCCTTGCGGGTGCACAGCAGCCGCGGCCGGTGTCACCCGGAAACGTTCTGCCACGCGTGCGAGAAAGGACTCAGCAGAATGCCCGCCAAGGTCACGGACAACACGGTTGTAATCAAGGATCTGCATCTGTCGATGCGGGAATATCACAGTCAGGAACCAGCCTGCAGCGTCTTTGTCAGCGTGACTGGCAGCCACCCGGGAAGCCGCGGCAGATCGATGATGACCATCCGCAATATACAGCGCCTTCATGGCATCAAAGGCACGGCTGATCTGCTCAATCACAGCAGGATCCCGCGCGACCCAGAGCGTGTGCCCGATACCGTCATCGGCCGTCAGGTCAACATCCGGCACGCCAGTCGTCACTCCCTCGAGCAGGGCGTCAACATCCGGCTGCGACTCGTAGGCCAGCAGTACCGGGCCGGTTTGAGCATTCAGGGCCTCTATCTGACGTACCCGGTCATCCTCCTTGTCCGGACGGGTGAATTCATGCTTGCGAATCCGGTTACTGTCATAGGCGCTTACCGATGCCGCGGCGACCAGTCCGGTCTGGGAGTGCTCCCCCATCTGCAGGCGGTAGATGTAATAACAGGGTTCGGTATCGCGAACCAGAATCTGTTGCTGCAGCATGGCCTGCAGGTTGCTCGCTGCCTGCGCATACACCTCTGGCGCATGTGGATCAGTCGCCTCGGGCAAATCTATCTCGGGCTTGGAGATGTGCAGGAAACTCCACGGACGTCCGGCGGCACGCAGACGGGCCTCGGCGGTACTGAGAACATCATAGGGTGGTGCAACAACGTCCCCGGCTCGACCCGCAACGGGACGCAAACCGGCAAAGGGGCGAATCAGTGGCATAAGCAGTCCGTAGAATCTGTCTGGTCAAATAAAAGCGCATTGTACACACAGCGGAGCAAGGCTGCGATTGGCAATATTGTGGACAGGCGACCATGAACATACCGGCGTCCGATAATCGCGACAGTGACGTGTCCGTGACCACAACAGGCACCATTAGCCGCTCGAAGTCGATGACGGTCATCATCACCCGCTCACGGTTTGAAAAACTGTGTGACTGGACAAAGACCACCTGGCTGCGGCTGCAAGAGCGACTGCAAAGCGCGCCTTTGGCATACAAATTGTCGTTCTTCATTACGGTTCTGGTCGTCAGCTGCATGATGTTGCTGGGTGTTATCCTGGTACAGCAGCAAACCGGTCAATGGCAGGACCAGATTAGTGAGCAGGGATATACCCTGGTACAACTAATGGCGGAATCCGCCAAGGAACCGCTACTCGCAGATGACGAGCGCGCGCTCGATGCCATCACCAGCGGCTTCTCGAACAACAGCAGCGTTCTGGGAACGGCCATCGCCAGCCTCGATGGAAAAATCATTTCCCGCGCCGGTCTGCTGCACGAGGAAAACAACCTGCTGACACGCAATGCCATTCAGCAGGTCATTCGCGGGCCCGCAGACTCCAGCACCTGGGAATGGCAACCGTTGACGGGCAGCAGACGTCAGACAGTCATGTCATTTATCCGGCCGATAATCTTCCAGAAGGTAACCGCCGGATATGCCCTGGTGACCTTCAGTCAGTCCAGCATGACGCAATCCACACGTCGCGCAGTGCAGGCTATTAGCGGTGCAACCCTGATGATAATCGCACTCAGCATTGCCATGTCCTTCGCACTGGGTCGCCGCATCACGCAACCCATCGATAAACTGGTGGATGCCAGTCGGGCGATAGGAAACGGTGAATACACCTTCCGTTTCGAGGAACGCCGCAAGGATGAACTGGGCCTGCTGATGGAAGCGTTTAACGAGATGGCCGAGGGTATGCTGGAAAAATCACAGGTCAAGAGTGCCCTGTCCCGCTATGTATCGCCCGGTGTTGCCCGGCAGATACTTTCCAATCTCGACAATGTCGCCCTCAGCGGAAAACGCATCGAAGGCAGCGTCCTGTTTGCCGATATCTCCGGTTTCACCCGCATTTCGGAAAAGACAAGGGCAGAAGAACTGGTGAGCATGCTGAATCGCTATTTCAGTCTCATCACCTGTGCCTGTGCCGTGAATCATGGCATTGTCGACAAATACATGGGTGATGGCGTGATGCTGGTATTCGGTGCACCTGAAGACGACAAGGACCACGCCTTCCATGCTGTCAGCTGTGCATTGTTGATACAACAACTGGTTGAACATGAAAACAGACAACGTGAAGCAATGAATCTGTTTCCCGTGCAGTTCAGGATCGGTATCAATACCGGCAGTATGCTGGCGGGTAACATGGGCTCACGTGACCGCATGGAGTATACCGTTGTCGGCGATACCGTGAATCTTGCCTCACGCCTGTGCGGGATAACAAACAGTGGTCAGATTGTTATTTCAAGGGAAATGTATGCACGTGAGGACATTGCTGGACGGGTACTGGCAGGCGAATACCAGTCTATACGGCTCAGGGGTATAAGCCAGCCGATCAGCACCTACCTTGTAGAGAGTCTGACGGCAGACTACCAGGAAATAATCGAAACACAGTTAGCAGATATTCTACGTACTGAATCGACGAGAGGCTGTGATGTCTAGTCTGACACGACTTGTGGTGGCAGTATTATTGCCAGTATTGGCCGGCTGCACCCAGATGGAAACAATACGCATTGGACAGGACCGACCGGAAGATCTGGAGCCGTTGATCAAACAGCATGACTATGCACGTGCGCGACAGCTAACGAGCAAATATCCATCACTGGATACTGTCGAGGTCCAGGCCCGGATCACCAGCGAGGAGTCAGCCTACGAGGCAAGCGTGTTTTCCGCTGCCCGTACAATGGAGAAGGACAACGACTTGCTGGGTGCCGTACAACTGCTTTCAGATGCACTACAGAAACTTCCGCATAGTACCCTGCTGCGGGAACTGCGCAATAAAATCGAGCAGCAACGTGTTGAACAGCTAAAAACCAACGAGCGCGAACAGCTTGTTTCCCGCGCCACCTTCATGCTTGAGCAGCAGAAACTTTACCAGGACAAGATCAACCTGGAATCACCCAGCCTCGGGCAGCGCTGGGAAAACAAGCGCAATGAGAAAGAAGCCGGCGAACTTTCCGTAAAACTGCTCGAGCATGGTGAATATGCCATGCACAGCGACAATCTGGATGTTGCCGAGAACTGTTTGCAACTCTCTGCTGCCCTGAAGCAGTCAGTACAGGCCGATGAACTGCTGGCTGAAATCAGTTCTATAAAAGCATCGCGAGAACAGGTTGCCACTAAAGAAGCCACGATTAAAAAGGTCAAGAAGCAACAGAAAGTCAAGCGGCGGGAAAAGAACGAAACCAGGATACTGGTGGAAGAAACGCAACAGGCGCTTGCCAAGGACGACCTGCAGGTTGCGCGTGATGCATTTGTACAGATACCACCGTCTGCACGGAAACACCAGGAAGTCATTGCCATTCAGGAAGATCTTGACAAGGCTGTTAACGCCCACGTAGGCGAACTGATTATTGCCGGGGATGCCCAGTACCGGTCAGACAATGTACTGGGAGCCGTACGCTTGTGGACAGAAGGTCTTGCACTGGACCCCGAAAATCCGGAATTGCGCGAACGCGTCGAGCGCGCTAACAGGGTACTGGCTCGCCTGGAGGAACTAAAACGCCAGCAAGGTAAATAACCCTGTTGCCAGATCGGCTACTTCTTCTCGACCTGAATGCGATCAACTTTCTGATAGCCACGCGGTAATTTTCGTCCGCGCCGACCGCGCTCGCCGGCAAACTCGTCCACCTCCACCGCTCTCATGGTCTTGTGCTTCTTGCCCGCATACACGGTCAGTTTCTCACCGTCCTGGATACACTCGATCGCCGCAACGAACTCCTCCCGACTCTTGAGTTTGGCCGAGGGAATATTAATGATCTTGTTACCCTTGCCGCGGCTCATTTGTGGCAGTTCGGCCAGCGGTATCACCAGCATGTAACCTTCGGATGACACGGCGACAATCCAGTCATCCTGCAGCGATCTGACCGCCACCGGCGCCAGCACATTCCCCCCCCTGGGCACCGACAGGGTTGCCTTGCCTGCCTTGTTACGCGTGTACATATCACGCAACCTGACGACAAAACCATAACCTGAATCGCTGGCGAGCAGAAACAACTGCTCGGGATCACCCGCCATGACACCGACGAAACGTGATCCGTCTGCCGGTTTCAGACGACCGCTCAGGGGTTCACCCTGGCCACGTGCCGATGGCAGAGAATGCGCCGGCAGCGCATAGGTCTTGCCGGCCGAGTCCATGAACACGGCTAACTGGTTACTGCGACCTCGGGCAACGGCCGCAAACCCGTCACCGGCCTTGTAAGCCATTTCCAGCGGATCGATCTCGTGTCCCTTGGCGACACGCACCCAGCCATTTTTTGACAACACGATAGTCACGGGTTCGCTGGGTATCAGTGCTGTTTCATCCAGTGCCTGTGCCGCTGCCCGATCAACCAGCTGTGAACGCCGCGCATCGCCGTACTTCTCTGCATCCGCCTGAATCTCTTTCTTGACCAGGGTCTTCAAGCGCGCTTTGGAAGCCAGCGTCTTCATCAGTGCATCACGCTCACGGGCGAGTTCATCCTGCTCGCCCTTGATCTTCATCTCTTCTAGACGCGCCAGTTGGCGCAGGCGGGTATCAAGAATGTAGTCTGCCTGTAACTCGGTCAGATCGAAGCGCTTGATCAATGCCTGTTTTGGCTTGTCCTCGGTGCGGATAATGCGGATAACTTCATCCAGATTGAGGTAGGCAATCAACAGGCCTTCAAGCAGGTGCAAGCGACGGTTTACCTTGTCCAGCCGGTATTCCAGACGGCGCCGAACCGTGTCCGTCCTGAATTCAAGCCACTCCTTGAGGATTTCTCGCAAATCCTTGACTCTCGGGCGACCATCCAGTCCGATCATGTTTAGGTTCATGCGTGCACTGCGCTCCAGGTCCGTACTGGAAAACAGGTGCAACATCAACGCCTTGATATCGACGCGGTTGGATCGCGGCACAATGACCAGGCGCGTCGGGTTCTCGTGATCAGACTCATCACGCAGGTCCTCGACCATCGGCAACTTCTTCGCCACCATTTGTGCGGCAATCTGCTCCAGTACCTTGCCGCCGGAGGCCTGGTACGGTAAAGCCGTGACGACAATCTCGCCGTTCTCCACTTCGTAGCAGGCACGCATGCGGACACTGCCGTGGCCGGTCTTGTAGGCCGTTATCAATTCTGCCCGCGGGGTAATGATCTCGGCGCCGGTCGGGAAGTCCGGTCCCTGGATAATCTCGCATAGCTCGTCCAGGGTGCTCTTCGGCTTGTCCAGTAACAACACGGCCGCTTGCGCCACTTCAACAAGGTTGTGCGGCGGAATGTCGGTTGCCATACCCACGGCAATACCGGCTGCTCCATTGAGCAGGACATTGGGCAGGCGTGCAGGCAACAGCACCGGTTCATCCAGTGTACCGTCGAAGTTCGGTGTCCATTCAACGGTACCCTGCCCCAACTCGGCAAGTAACACCTCGGCATAGGGCGCCAGGCGTGCCTCGGTGTAACGCATTGCTGCAAACGATTTCGGATCGTCCGGTGAACCCCAGTTGCCCTGCCCGTCAATCAGGGGATAGCGATAGGTGAAAGGTTGTGCCATGTGAACCATGGCTTCGTAGCAGGCACTGTCCCCGTGCGGATGAAACTTGCCCAGTACATCACCCACCGTGCGTGCAGATTTCTTGTGCTTGGCTGTTGCCTGCAGACCAAGCTCCGACATCGCGTAGACAATGCGTCGCTGCACCGGCTTCAGGCCGTCACCGATATGTGGCAAGGCACGATCGAGGATGACATACATGGAATAGTCCAGGTAGGCCTTCTCGGTAAAGGTCTTCAGCGGCAGCTGTTCGATGCCTTCGTAGTCAAGTTCAATGGTTTCCATAGATATGATTTCTTTCTCTGAAACTCAAATGGTGGCAGGCAGCTTGCTGAGGCTACTGCAATACAATCATCACTATCCGCGACTTATGCTTCCGCCAGATCGCCCTTCGATTCCAGCCAGCTACGACGGTCACCGGCACGTTTACGGGCCAGCAACATATCCATCACCTTGTGAGTGTCGTCATCCAAGTCGATCGTGAGCTGCACCAGCCGCCGCGTCTCCGGTGCGATGGTGGTCTCGCGCAATTGCAACGGGTTCATCTCGCCGAGACCCTTGAAACGCTGCACCATCACCTTGCCCTTGATTTTCTCTGCCGCGATGCGGTCAAGCACGCCCTGCTTCTCGGCATCGTCCAGCGCATAGAAGACTTCCTTGCCGGCGTCGATACGGTACAGCGGCGGCATGGCCACGTACACATTGCCAGCCTCGACCAGTGCGCGATAATGCCGCAGGAACAGTGCGCACAACAGGGTCGCAATATGCGCGCCGTCCGAATCGGCATCGGCAAGAATACAGATCTTGCTGTAGCGCAGGTTCTTGAGATTGTTGACACCGGGTTCGACACCGATAGCAACGGAGATATCGTGCACCTCCTGCGACGCCAGCACCTCGGAAGAATCCACTTCCCAGGTGTTCAGGATTTTGCCGCGCAACGGCATGATGGCCTGAAAGATCCGGTCCCTTGCCTGCTTGGCAGAGCCCCCGGCCGAGTCACCCTCCACCAGGAACAATTCGGAACGCTCGCTATCCGTGGAGGTACAGTCAGCCAGCTTGCCCGGCAGCGCCGGCCCGGATGTCACTTTCTTGCGAATGACCTTCTTGCCGGCACGCTGACGTGTCTGCGCCCGCTCGATTGCCAGCCAGGCAATACGCTCTCCCGTCTCGGTATGAAGATTCAGCCACAGGCCGAACGCATCCTTGACCACACCGGAAACGAACGCGGCACATTCACGAGATGACAGCCGCTCCTTGGTCTGTCCGCTGAACTGCGGGTCCAGCAGCTTGACAGAAAGGATATAACTGCAATTGTCCCAGACGTCTTCCGGACTGAGCTTGACGCCACGCGGCAACAGGTTGCGGAATTCACAAAATTCGCGCACGGCTTCAGTCAGTCCCATACGCAGACCGTTCACATGCGTACCACCCTGCACCGTAGGGATCAGGTTGACGTAGCTCTCTGCCACCGGCTCACCACCCTCGGCCAGCCACGCCAGCGCCCACTCTGCGGTTTCGTTATTGCCCTCCATGCGCCCGACGAACGGTTCTTCCGGCAACAGCGGGGTATCACCCAGTTCACCCGTCAGGTAATCGCGCAGACCATCGGCATAACACCATTCCAGTTTCTCGCCGCTGGCCTCATCGTCCAGTGTTACCTGCAGGCCCGGGCACAACACCGCCTTGGCACGCAGCACATGCTTCAGGCGAGGAAGGGAAATTTTTGCGGAATCGAAATACTGCGGGTCCGGCCAGAAGCGCAGCGTGGTACCGGTATTCTGTTTACCGACCTTGCCGACTTCTTCCAGCGAAGACGTCTTTTCGCCATCGGCAAAGGCCATGTTGTATTCCTTGCCGCCGCGGCGGACCCACACCTCCAGGTGCTTTGACAGGGCGTTGACTACCGAGATACCGACACCGTGCAGACCACCGGAGAACTGGTAGTTTTTCGATGAGAACTTGCCGCCGGCATGCAGCCGCGTAAGAATCACCTCGACACCCGGGATGCCTTCCTCCGGGTGGACATCCACCGGCATGCCCCGGCCGTTATCCCGGACTTCCAGCGATCCATCCTTGTAGATTTTGACATCCAGCCGCGAGGCATGGCCGGCGACGGCCTCATCGACACTGTTGTCGATTACTTCCTGTGCCAGGTGATTGGGCCGTACGGTATCGGTGTACATACCCGGGCGCTTGCGAACCGGATCCAGGCCACTCAACACCTCGATGGCGGCAGCGTCGTATACAGCACTCATAATGATAAAAAGATAAATATTTGTCGGCTACAGGATTGCTTACATTTCTTCATGCCAGGTCTCGGTAAAGCTGTTGATCATTGCATCAACTGACTGGTTGGGCCGCATCGGATTACAAAAATATCGCTCATAAAGAATGCGGCGATAGCGATTGGCACCACTCCCCAGCACATCCCGCCAGGGCGAATTATTCATCGGCTGCCAGTCACCATCAATACCATAGGCGTAGCGCCGGAACAGTTTCTCGCCACAGCGCAGGCCTTCATTGGAGACATTCCATATGCCTGAGGACGGAACCAGCACCACGGTATAACGCACCACGCCATCTTCACCGCGCACCAATGAGGGTTTGTCCAGGTAAACGGTATATTGCATGGCATCCGTGCCGATCCCGAGATCCATCAGATTCTTCTTTTCCGGGTAGGCAGGCAAGGTCACATCCTGCTCTTCCCAGACATCCGGTTTCTCGACATAATTCTGTTGCACACCGCCGGCATCCTCCGCATCCAGTTCAGCGTAAACGGCGGGCGCACAACACAGTAATACGAGGCTGACAACCCCGCGCAAAGATGCCTGAAACATATGTCCGCTTTTCATGGGGAGCGGAGTTTACCGCGACGCTTGCAGCAAAGCGAACCTGCCGTGAACCTGATTGTGAAGTATTTGATTTCCGGGAAACCGGTCACGCCAGATCGGCGATCAGGGCATCCCGAATCGAATCCGCAACGGGTTCGACCTCGTGCGAATAGTTCCGGTGGGCAATGCCTACACCCAGGGCTGCACCCTGCCTGATATCCATGAGCATTTTTTCAGTCAATTCAAAACGCAGAAAGTGTACCGAGGAGGTTTTCTCTTCCGTGTCCCGGTCCATGTCTTCGTCTGCAATGGCGAACACCTGCTCGTTGCCATCGATCCGCACCCAGACGCGGTCCTCGACTCCGATCAGGCTGGCAAGCAATTCGCGACGCTTGTCAACATCCGGTTCCTCTATCATGAAGGTTGCTTTCCAGTTGCTGCCATCGGGAATCAGGGGGTTATAGGCATTCAGCTCTTCCTCGATACCGCTGGCTTCGAAGATACGCTCTACGCGCAGCATTTCCTGGATCTGGTACTGAATCGTCTGGCGGTCTTCGAAGTAGAGCGTCGCCACCGGTCCAATGTGGACAATTCGGTTCTTCTTGTGCTTCATCACCCGCGCACGAATCTCCGCGCGGTTATCGGCATACTGCTCAAGGCTGTAAAGGTCACTGCGGGTCAATTTATCCATGCTCATATCCTGTCTGTTCCTTGCAGGGCAGCCGATGCAACCGGCAGGGCCTCTGTGCCCTGCAGCCACTTCCCACGAGAAGCCCTGATTTATAGTCCGTACGCCATCCGTAACAGCGTCAGCGGGTGCTCCGGTGCCTTGCCGCTATCCAGCCCGTTCTCGATCTGGTGCCCGGCCATCGGGCAGTCACTGCTGTAATGTGCCGCGTCTGCCTTCTTCACACTGTTGATGACAGGGCGGCAAATCTTCATGGAGATGTCATGACACTCGCGCTTCACCGCATAGGTACCATCGTGCCCGGAACAACGCTCGATCGGGGCAACGGATGTGTCCGGAATCAGCTGCAGCAGATCACGTGTCTTCATACCGATATTTTGTACCCGCAAGTGACAGGCAACATGGTAGGCAACCTTGCCCAGCGACGTCTTGAAGTCGGTCTTCAGCAGCCCGTGTTTATGCCGCAGCATCAAATATTCAAACGGATCGAAGATGGCGTCCCGAACCCTGGCAACATCTGCGTCACCAGGGAACATCAGCGGCAGTTCCTGTTTGTACATCAGCACACAGGACGGTATCGGTGCCACAATATCCCAGCCCTCGTCCACCAGTTTCAGCAGCTCGGGAATATTGACATCGCGCGCTGCCTTCACGGCATCCAGGTCCCCCAGTTCAAGCTTTGGCATACCGCAACACCGTTCCTTGCCCGCCAAGGTCACGGGGATGTCATTATGCTGAAAGATGGCAACCAGATCCTCGCCGATGCCGGGCTCGTTATAGTTACCGTAGCAGGTTGCAAACAGGGCCACCCTGCCGGTGGTCGGTGCGGCTGCCACCGCCGTGGCCGCTGCGTCGGCACCCTTGCCAATTCGCTTGCGCAGAGTCCTTGAGTGATATTCGGGGAGAATCGCATCAGGATGCACCCCCAGCACCTTGTCCAGTGCCTTGCGGCCAGGGATGCTTTTATTGGAGGCATTAACCGCGTTGACCACGACAGGTATAGCGGCCAGCTTGCCGATGGTATCGGTTGACGTCAATATCCGGTCCCGGGCTCGCACCCTGCCCTTTTTAAATCTGACAGCCTTGGCGCGTAACATCAGGTGCGGGAAATCCACATTCCACTCATGCGGCGGCACGTAGGGACACTTGGTCATGTAACACATGTCACACAGGTAACAGTGGTCAACGACATCCCAGTAAACTTCCCGTGCCACACCGTCGAGTTCCATGGTGTCGGACTCGTCAATAGCATCGAACAGGGTGGGAAACGAATGACACAGGTTAAAACAGCGCCGGCAGCCGTGGCATATGTCATACACCCGTTCCAGTTCCTTGAAGAGGTTCTCTTCGTCATAGAACGATGCGCTGCGCCAGTCCAGCGCATGCCGGGTCGGCGCTTCCAGACTGCCTTCACGTGTACCTTCAGTTGTTGACGTCATTGCTGGTGTCCCTGTTTGAATGCCCAGTGCAGAGGGGCCGGAATAACCGGCCCCTCGTTTCAGACCGCGTTTTCAACGCAAGATTTAATCTTCCAGTGTATCCAGCGCTTTCTGGAAACGATTGGCATGTGAGCGCTCGGCCTTGGCCAGCGTCTCGAACCAGTCAGCGATTTCGTCGAAACCCTCGTCGCGGGCTGATTTTGCCATGCCGGGATACATATCCGTGTATTCGTGGGTTTCACCTGCGACCGCGGCTTTCAGGTTGTTCGAGGTGGCGCCAATGGGCAGACCCGTTGCCGGATCACCGACCTCTTCCAGGTATTCGAGATGACCGTGAGCGTGCCCGGTCTCACCTTCTGCAGTGGAACGAAAAACAGCGGCGACATCATTGTATCCCTCAACATCGGCCTTGGCGGCAAAATACAGATAACGGCGGTTGGCCTGAGATTCACCGGCAAACGCATCTTTCAGGTTCTGTTCTGTTGAGCTGCCTTTTAAATCCATAGTAGTGTCCTCGTAGTTTCGTTGTGGTTTAGGAAGCGCAATGGCCCCGGGTGCTATTTAGACCTAGTCTAATACCTGATACTCTATTCCGACTTGCTTGCGGCGTCAACCCGGGTCCATACCCATGGCGCGCAGGCCTTTGATTGACCGCAATTGCCGCGGTGAGGTAACGTAGGCCGAATCGTGTAAAGATTCAAGTCATGGCAAAAAAAACACCTGAAAAACCCGATTTTGAGAGCGCTCTGAAAGAACTGGAGACCCTCGTGGAAACCATGGAAAAGGGTGACCTGAGCCTGGAGGACTCACTCAGACACTTCGAACGAGGTGTGCAGTTATCACGCACCTGCCAGCAGGCATTGAAAGACGCTGAACAAAAAGTTGAAATCCTGATGCAGAAAAGCGGCAATGACGATATCGAAGCCTTCGATAGTGAAGATGCCTGACGCCGCCCTGGCTGCGTTCATGGCACAGTGCCATGAACGACTTGAGCACTCCTTTGACACATGGCTGCCAAGCGCCAGAACCCATCCCGGCACACTCCACGAAGCGATGCGCTACTCGGTCATGGGCGGCGGTAAACGTATCCGTCCGGTACTCGTCTATGCAGGTGGCCAGGCACTGGGCGCCGACAGCAAAGCGCTCGATCGACCGGCCTGTGCTATCGAACTCATTCACGCCTATTCATTAATCCACGATGACCTGCCCGCCATGGATGATGATGACCTGCGCCGCGGCAAACCCAGTTGCCATCGTGCCTTCGGAGAAGCAACCGCCATCCTCGCCGGTGATGCCTTGCAATCCCTGGCCTTTCAGGTGCTATCCAATGGTGTCGACGGTGTCAATGACGCCACCCGCCTGCGTATGATCAATACGCTGGCACTGGCAGCCGGTTCCCGTGGCATGGCGGGGGGCCAGGCCATTGACCTGGCCGCAACGGGACAGCAATTGAATATTGCCGAACTTGAAGACATGCATATTCACAAGACCGGCGCTCTGATTCGTGCCGGCGTGGTACTCGGAGCGCTGTGCAGCAAGACCGCTGAACAATCCGACATCGACAAGCTGGACCATTATGCCAAGTGCGTCGGACTGGCATTCCAGATACGCGATGACATTCTTGATGTGGAGGGAGAAACCAAAACCCTGGGCAAAAACACGGGAATGGACCAGGCCAATGAGAAATCCACCTACCCGGCTCTGATCGGTATGGGCGCTGCCCGCCAGCGTGCCATCGAATTGCATAACGAGGCCCTCGAGAGCGTGTCGGGATTCTCTGGCAGCGCCGACCCCTTGCGCTGGATATCAAGCTATATCATTGAGAGAGAAAGATAATTAATCATTATCACCGTTTCACAAATTGCACCCCTCGCACTGCTCAGGTAATATTCTGACCAAATCACTCGGGAATAAGAGCGCAGCATCCGCCTCGCGGACCCGGGCGGGTTTCGAAACCTACCCCGTTGGGCGGACTGGCACCATTTTCAACGGCCGCCAGGCTTTTACTCCCCTGGCTTGTCAGCACTTAACAGATAACACTCGGACCACCACGATGAAATCCAATGACCCCGTACACGACATAACAAACGGCATAGCGGATGTACAAAACAGTGCCGATAGCCGGCGGATTCCCATCGACAAGGTCGGAATCAAGGACATACGTCACCCGGTACGGGTGAAAGACCGTTCTGTTGGTGAACAGCACACCATTGCCACCTTTAACATGTACGTCAATCTGCCCCATAACTTCAAGGGCACGCACATGTCCCGATTCGTGCAAATCCTGAATACTCACGAACGAGAAATCACCGTTGAATCCTTTCGGGAAATGCTCACGGAGATGACCGAACGGCTGGAATCCGATTCAGGGCACATCGAGATGAATTTCAACTACTTCGTCAACAAGACAGCACCTGTTTCCGGTGTCGAGAGCCTGCTGGATTACGATGTCACCCTGATTGGTGAAATCATCAACGGCAAACCGAAAATGAATATCAAGGTTGTGGTACCGGTTACCAGCCTGTGCCCCTGCTCCAAGAAAATCTCTGCCTATGGCGCACACAACCAGCGCTCACACGTCACTGTCAATGCCGAGACCAACGGCTTTGTCTGGATCGAGGATCTCATTGACATGGTTGAAAATGAAGCCTCGTGTGAACTCTACGGACTATTGAAACGTCCCGATGAGAAATATGTCACCGAGAAGGCTTACGACAATCCAAAGTTTGTCGAGGACATGGTGCGGGACGTTGCCACGCGTCTGAATGAAGACGAACGCATCAATGCCTATATTGTGGAATCAGAGAACTTCGAATCGATCCACAACCACTCGGCATACGCATTGATCGAGAATACCAAGGAACAGGGCTAAGTTTTTAGCCTGTTCGGGCTGAGTGGATCATTTTTATTCCTCTGGTTTCACGTTCTCAGGCACGATAGTTATTCAGGTTGCAGGTTTTGCCCTGAAGGGCGAATATAACGGAGAAATCCTACCTCAATACTTCTTTCTAAGGGTCATCAAACGACCATCATTACTGATTTCCATCCGCCCCAGATACGACATCCCCAGCAGCGTTACCTTCGGCTGCGTACCTTCCAGCACCACGGCAGGCACATTGCGCACTTCCAGCTCGCCAACCTTTACCGAATCCAGCATCACCAACCAGGCACGCTCGACACCGGAGGCCGTCGTCACCTCGACAGGATGGCCGGTAACGTGATAATCAATACCCAACCGCCGCGCCTGAGCGCCATTCATCGCCACCTGGGTGGCACCGGTATCGACCAGGAATGACACCGGCAGCCCGTTAATACTGCCGACCGTGGTGTACATGCCGGTGGTATTGCGCCATACCTGCACCTCGTCAGCAACGGCCGGGCGTTTTGCCGCACTCACCCGCCCATCCAGGCGTGCGCTCACCTGCTCGCCATCAATCAGCAACATTGCCGAATCACTGGTCGCCGATACCAGCTTGACCCCTTCCGGACTGGTCTGCCCTACCTTCAGCAGGTGCTGCTGGCCCTCTACCAGCAATACCGCCCGGTCTGCAAACAATCCAACAACACGCACATCCAGCCCGGCAAAAACAGGGGGCTGGTGCAATATAAGACCCAGCACTAGGAGATGCAGCAGATATCTGGATAATGTCATGAGTCCATCCTGCAGGAGTTTGAAAATCGATTATGAGACCTCTGACCCTATTTCGCCACATCGGCTGTGAAGGACCCGGTTACCTGGCCGAAGTCCTCGAGCGGCAGGCCATCCCCTGTAGAATCATCAAGGTCGATGAAAACGAATCCATCCCCGATTCGATTGAAGAAACTGCCGGACTGATCTTCATGGGCGGCCCCATGAGCGTCAATGACCCCCTGCCCTGGATCGAGCAGGAACTGGCATTAATTCGCATGGCACAGGACAGGGGACTGCCTGTACTCGGACACTGCCTCGGTGGACAACTGATTTCCAGGGCGCTGGGCGGTACCATCAGCAGCAACCCGGTAAAGGAAATCGGCTGGCACCCGGTGCGCAGCGCCGGCACAGCCGCTGCTGCCGACTGGATGCGTGACATACCCGGCGAGCCTGTGCTGTTTCACTGGCATGGTGAAACCTTCTCAATACCGGAGGGTGCCGAACTCATCCTCGAAAATGATAACTGTGCGCACCAGGCATTTGCCATGGGCAACACCCTCGCGCTGCAATGTCACGTGGAAATGACAGTACCCATGGTGAGTGAATGGGCAGCACTCTATAAGGATGAGTTACAGGAAGTTACGGCAAGTGTGCAGTCGGCCGAGCAAATGACGACAGGACTCGCGACACGGATCACCGCGGCACAACAAGTCGCTGACAGACTTTACCGGCGCTGGCTGGAACCCGTCCTGGGTCAACGCTAGCCGCACGATCAGCGCGCTAGATACATCACCATCAGCTGCAAGGTCGCAGCGGCGGCCATGCCCGCCAGCAGGTCGTCCACCATGATACCAAAGCCACCGCCAACCTTGCGGTCGAACAGGCTGATAGGCCAGGGCTTGATGATATCAAACAGGCGAAACAGCACAAAACCGGCAGCCACCCATAACCAGCCGGGCGGTGCAAACGTCATGGTAACGAGGTAGCCGACGATCTCGTCCCAGACGATACCGGGATGATCATGCACACCCATGCGCCGTGCCGTGTGCGCACAGATGGGTATACCGACAATGAACAGCACTGCGACCAGCGCCATATACACTGTCACTGACAGCGGCTGCAGCAGCAGGTAGACAGGGATTGCCACCACGGTACCGGCCGTCCCCGGCCCTTTCGGCAGCAGCCCACTGCCAAAGCCCAGCGCCAGAAAATCCAGCGGGTGTGTTAACAGGCGTGGCGACAGCTTATCAGTCATTACCCGTCCCCTTCGAAATGCTGGTAGCCGTCATTGACGGCCTGATACCTGTCACCGTTAGCGTTGTGGCAGCGAATCCCGGGGTGTGCCTCGATGACGCCAATAGCTGTACAAACAATGGACTGCTTTGACAACGCGAGTTCCATTTCAGCGCAGGATTGCGCCGGCACGGTAAAACATAACTCATAATCATCACCCGCCGACAACGGTAACTCATAAAACAGCCCCGATTGCCTGAAACCGGGTTGTTGCATGGTCGCAGTAAACACCGCTGATCGAGGCAGTGCATCAACATTGATTGACGCCCCCTGACCACTCGCGGCCAGCAAGTGGCCAAGATCAGCCAGCAAGCCGTCAGAGACATCGATTGCCGCACTGGCATACGCACCTAACAGCTGTCCCGCGGCCACTCGGGGTTCCGGGTAATCCAGCTGCTGTCTTAGTGCAGGGTCTGCCTGGGCCCGCAGTTGCAGTGCCAGCCCTGCATCACCCAGTGTCCCGGTAACATAAATTCGGTCACCGGGTTGCGCACCATGCCGCCGCAATGCCCTTCCCGCGGGTACAAAGCCGTGCGCCTGCACAGTAATAGACAGCGGTCCGCGGGTGGTATCACCACCAACAAGCTGAACGCCGAAGCGGTCAGCGAGTTGAAAAAAAGCCTGTGAAAAATCAGCAAGCCAGGCGGGATCACTGTCGGGCAGGGTCAGGGACAGGGTAACCCATGCCGGGGTAGCACCCATCGCGGCAAGATCGCTCAGGTTGACGGCCAGTGCCTTGTGTCCAATGGCAGCTGCCGGAGTGGCTGCAGGGAAGTGAACAGCGGCGACCAGGGTATCGATACACACGGCCAGCTCGCTGCCGGTCGGCACCTGCAACAGTGCGGCATCATCACCAATCCCGGCAAGCACATCGTCACGTTGCAGCGACTGCCGTGCGAAATATCGGCAGATAATTTCGAATTCAGTCGCGGACATTGCCGCCTTATCGGCCAGCCGATTGCTTGCCCGCCCTGAGGCATTCAGCAGACCGCAACTTGTGTGCGGCCTTGTCCAGCACCCCGTTCACATAGGCATGCCCCTGCACAGCGCCGAATTTTTTGGTGAGCTGCACGGCCTCGTTAATGGTGACACGATAGGGAATATCGGGGCGATACAGCAGCTCGTAAACGGCCAGTCTCAGTACCGCACGTTCTACCGGGTCAAGCTGTACCACCGGCCTGTCAATATATGCGGATATGTTGGCATCTATGACATCGACCTGTTTTGGCAATTCGCTCAGCAACTCGATGAAATATTTCTGGTCCGCCCTTGAAAAATCCTCGGCCTCCAGGAACTGGCGGCGGATCAGTGGCAGGTCCGTCCCTGACAAATCCCACTGGTAGAGCGCCTGCATGGCAAAGCGTCGGGCGCGGGCGCGTTCATGTGCCGAGAAATTCATTTGCATCTGTGTTTTCGCTAGCTTTCCAGAGTGCGCAACAGGCTGATCATCTCGATAGTCGACAGGGCCGCCTCCGCGCCCTTGTTACCGGCCTTGGTACCGGCACGTTCAATCGCCTGCTCGATGGAATCAACGGTCAACACCCCGAAGGCAATCGGGACATCGTACTTCAAAGATACGGCCGACAGGCCCTTGGTACACTCACCGGCGACGTATTCGAAATGCGGGGTACCGCCGCGAATCACCGCACCCAGCGCAATAATGGCATCGAAGCGCTTCGATGCCGCCAGACGCTGTGCCGCAATCGGCATCTCGTAGGCACCGGGCACGCGAATAATCTGCAAATCACGCTCATCGGCACCGTGGCGCCTGAGGGTATCCAGCGCCCCCTCGAGCAGACTCTCCACAACAAAGCTGTTGAAGCGCGAAACCAGCAAGGCAATACGTGCATCACGCACCACCAGTTCACCCTCTACTGTCGTTATGTCACTCATGTATGCATTCCTAAATCAAATTCAATCAGAGACAGCTTTCCGCATCGCGGATAAAAACATGCGCTACGACACATACTCAACCACTTCAAGTCCGAATCCGGCAATACCGTGCACAATCTTGGGTGCACTCAGCACCCGCATTTTCTGCACCCCCAGATCAGCGATGATCTGCGCGCCAATACCGTAGGTCCGCAACTGGGTCGGCTTGCCGGGTGCAGTACCCGGCCGCCTCTGCTGCTCCGGCATATGATACGCCTTAATCTGATCCAGAAGCGCATCGGTTGACTCGCTTGGCCGTAAAATAACCACCACACCATGACCTTCCTTCGCTACACGTTGCAGTACCTGGCGCAAGGGCCAGTGCTCACCTTCCAGCTTGATGTCGACCAGATCACTGAGGATATTTTGCAGCTGCACGCGTACCAGTGTCGGTTGCTGCGGCTGAATCTCGCCCATGACCAGCGCCAGGTGGAGGGCACCATCGATAGAATCAAGGTAGGCATGCAACCTGAAATTGCCGTGTTCGGTCGCCAGCTCTGTTTCGGCAACGTGCTCAATGGTCTTTTCATTCTCGATGCGATAACGGATCAGATCCTCGATTGTGCCTATCTTCAGGCCGTGTTCCCTGGCATAGATCTCGAGATCCGGGCGCCGTGCCATGCTGCCGTCTTCCTTTAGGATTTCGACAATCACGGAGGCCGCTTCCAGTCCCGCAAGACGCGCCAGGTCACAGCCGGCCTCGGTATGGCCGGCACGCGTCAACACCCCGCCCGGCTGCGCCATCAGCGGGAAGATATGCCCCGGCTGCACGATATCCGCGGGCCGCGCATCCGCTGCCGCAGCTGCCTGTATGGTGCGTGCACGATCCTGTGCCGAGATGCCGGTGGTCACCCCTTGCGCTGCCTCGATGGAGAGGGTGAAATTGGTTGAATGCAACGAGGTATTGCTCTGCACCATCAGCGGCAACGCCAGTTGCTCACAGCGATCGCGGGTCAGCGTCAGGCATATCAGACCACGTCCGTGGCTGGCCATAAAATTGATATCCTCGGGACGCACGTGGCTGGCGGCCATCACCAGGTCACCCTCGTTCTCGCGGTCTTCATCATCCATCAGGATGACCATGCGACCGGCGCGTATATCCTCGATTATTTCTTCAGTACTGTTGAACGACATGATTAATTGTTACGTCTGTAAAAACATCATTATGTAAACCCTGACGGGCATGTTGTATTTCCCTCAACCTGAAAACAGGCGATCGCGCAACTGCGGCGCTTCCTGCAATGCACTGCATGCGCTGTCACTTCCCTGCAAAACCACAGGACTCGAGCAGTTCACGGGTAATCGTTCCGCCAGTGCCAGACTGTGCTGCCTTGTCACCCAGTAACAAACGTTCCAGATAGCGCGCCACGAGATCCACTTCCAGGTTGACCTGCCGCCCTGCCTGGTAGGTCTGCAGGGTGGTCTCGGTGAGCGTGTGCGGCACGATGTTTAAATCGAAGACTGCACCGTCAACGGCATTGACTGTCAGGCTGACGCCGTCAACACAGATTGAACCCTTGACGGCAATGTAGCGGGCCAGTTGTGCCGGTGCCTCAATCGAGAACTGTACGGAACGACTGTCTTCATTGCGAGCCATTACCGTACCCAGCCCGTCAACATGGCCGCTCACCAGGTGCCCTCCAAGACGCGTTTCCAGCGTCAGCGCCTTTTCCAGGTTCACGGCATCCTTGACTGCCAGTGAACCGAGCATGGTGCGTCGCAGGGTTTCACCGGAAACATCGGCACAGAAACTGTTCGCGGTTTTTTCAATCACCGTCAGACACACGCCACTCACCGCAATACTGTCACCGAGCGTGACATCCTCCAAGGGCAGTTTGCCCGTATCAATACATAAACGCATATCACCGCCACGTTGTTGCAGTGCTGCGATGCGACCGACGGCTTGTATGATTCCAGTAAACATGCGGTGGTTTCCAAATAGTCTATATCTTCTAGGTATATTATTTTTCTATCGTGGCACTGATTCGCCAGTCCTCGCCCACGGCACGCAGATCATTGATCGACAACTGTACTCTTTGCGCCATGCTATCCAGCCCCGGCAGGGTAAACAAACCCTGCGCGGAATCTCCCATCAGGTGTGGCGCCATGTAGATGACCAGCTCGTCGATCAAGCCAGCCTGCAACAACGCACCACACAGGGTCGCACCGGCTTCGAGATGCACCTCGTTCATTTCCAGTGACCCCAGGTACTGCAACACAGCCGGCAAATCCAGCCGCTGGCCCTGCAACGGCAGCGTGACAATCTCAACACCCTTGCGTGCCAGCCATGCGCCTTTTTCTGCTTCGGCCACACCGGTAACCAGCAGCGTCTCGCCGGGCATCTGCAATAGCTTCGCATCCTTCGGCATGCGTAGCCGGCTGTCGAGAATGACGCGCAATGGCTGCCGGATTGATTCATCCGTTTCTTCACCGGGACGCGCTGTCAGTGACGGATCATCGGCCAGCACGGTGTCAATGCCCGTCATGATGGCTGAGCTGCGCGCCCGCAAGCGATGCACATCACAACGCGCAGCTGCACCGGTGATCCACCGGCTTTCGCCGTTTGACATCGCCGTGCGACCATCGGTACTCATCGCCAGTTTGCAACGAACCCGGGGGCGTCCATAGCGCATGCGCATAACGAAACCGGCATTCAACTGTTCCGCTTCAGCGCCCAGCACACCACACTGGGTATCGATACCGGCCTCTCGCAATGCCGCGAAGCCCTTCCCGGCAACGTGTGGATTCGGGTCTTCCATCGCAGCAACCACACGCGCGACACCAGCATCGATCAACGCCTCTGTACAGGGCGGGGTTCGGCCATGGTGACAACAGGGTTCCAGTGTCACGTAGGCGGTGGCGCCGGCAGCGTGTTCACCGGCCTGCTGCAAGGCATATACCTCGGCATGCGGCTCACCGACACGTTGATGCCAACCCTCGCCGATGACATCACCCGCCTTCACCAGCACGCAACCTACACGTGGGTTGGGATCGGTACTTGTCAGGCCACGTTCTGCCAGACGCAGGGCACGTGCCATGTACAGGTGATCGGTTGCGGGATTCATGTCTATTCAGTGAATGCAACAGCCACAGACGGGAAACAGCAGCCGCAGGCGTTGCTAGTCATCCGGCAATAAAGAGATCTGGTTCCTGGTGTCTTCCGCGGTCGGTTCCTTTTCAAGACGTTCGATTTCTTCGCGAAACTCGTTCACATCTTCAAAACTGCGGTATACCGATGCAAAACGTACAAAGGCTACCTGGTCAAGCTGACGTAATTCATTCACCACCCATTCACCGAGTTTCCGGGAGGCAATCTCGCGTTCACCGCTGGCACGCAGGCGTTGCTGTATGCGCATGATTGCCGCGTCCACACGTTCGGATTCCACCGGACGCTTCTCCAGCGCGCGCATCATGCCTGCACTGAGTTTTTCTTCATCAAACGGCTCACGTGCGCCGCTGCCCTTGATAATACGCGGCATCACCAGTTCGGGTGATTCAAAGGTCGTGAAACGTTCACCACAGTCCAGGCATTCCCGACGGCGCCGCACCTGCGCACCCTCACTGGCCAGTCGCGAATCGATCACCTTGGTATCCTGCTTACCGCAAAAGGGGCAATACATGGCTGTATCTGCAATCCTGATTAACTGGCCGCATAAACGGGAAAACGCTTGCACAAATCAAGCACCTTGCCACGCACGCTGGCAATGGTGTCCTGATCCTCAACATTATCCATCACGTCACACATCCAGCCGGCGAGCTCGCGTACCTCGGCCTCGCCACAACCACGCGTGGTGATCGCCGGGGTGCCAACACGGATACCGCTGGTGACAAACGGTGACTGCGGATCATTCGGCACGGCATTCTTGTTGACGGTAATGTTGGCCGCATCCAGAGCCGCATCTGCCTGTTTGCCGGTTATGCCTTTGTCAATAAGGTCCACAAGGAACAGGTGGTCGTCGGTGCCACCGGACACAACCTTGTAGCCGCGTGACAACATCACCTCCACCATGGCACGTGCATTATCCAGTACCTGCTGTTGATATTCCCTGAAGGACGGCTCCATTGCCTCTTTCAGTGCAACCGCCTTGGCTGCGATGACATGCATCAGTGGCCCGCCCTGGATACCGGGGAAGATCATCGAGTTCAGTTTCTTTTCAACCTCTGCATTGGCACGCGCCAGAATCAGGCCGCCACGCGGACCACGCAGGGTCTTGTGCGTCGTGGTGGTAGTGACATCGGCAATATTCACCGGGCTGGGATAGATTCCGGCGGCGACCAGTCCCGCCACATGCGCCATATCGACCAGCAACCAGGCACCGATACTGTCGGCGATGTCACGGAAGCGTTGCCAGTCAGCCTTTAATGAATAGGCAGAAAACCCGGCAACCAGCATCTTTGGTTTATGCTCTTTTGCCAGGGACTCGACCTGATCGTAATCAATGGCACCGGTTTCATTATCCAGACCGTACTGCACGGCATTGAATATCTTGCCGGAAAAATTCACTTTCGATCCGTGGGTCAAATGCCCGCCGGCATCGAGGCTCATACCGAGGATGGTGTCCCCCGGTTGCAACAGAGCCAGGTAGACCGCGGCATTGGCCTGCGACCCGGAGTGCGGCTGCACATTGGCATAGTCCGCATCGAACAGGGCCCTGGCACGGTCGATGGCCAGTTGTTCAGCAACGTCGACGTACTCGCAGCCACCGTAATAGCGTTTGCCCGGATACCCCTCGGCATATTTATTCGTCAGCACCGATCCCTGCGCCTGCATCACCCTCGGGCTGGCATAGTTTTCGGAAGCGATCAGTTCGACGTGATCTTCCTGCCGCTGGCGCTCGCCCTGCAGCGCGCCCCAGAGTTCATCGTCATAGCCGGCAATCAGCATATCTTTATCAAACATTGGATATAACCTTATGATGTGAAGTAGAAATATCCCGCTTTCGGGAGGCGCTAAATAATAGCCGATCTGTCAGGGTCATGCGAACAGAATCCCGCCAATGACAAATGGCGGGCTGCTGGCTCACCCTGCCAGCAGTGCCTCAACGACTGCCGTCCAGGCCAGCGCAAGGTTACCGCGGTTATAACCGCCCCCCCCCATCGCCAGCAGGCGACCCCCGCAGTGCCGCCCGGCCAGATGCAGCAATCGCTGTGCCGCATGACGGTGTGCCGCTGGACTGTATCGCAAATGCGTAATCGGGTCACCGGCAATACTGTCCGCACCACACTGGAACAGGATGAACTCCGGTCGCTGTCCATTAATAAGGGCCTCAACGCGATCCCAGGCACTGAAAAAGGCTGCATCATCGGCGTCCGGTGGCATCGGGATATTCAATTTGCTGCCGCGCGCCGCTCCCCGACCGGTCTCGGACTCGCGACCACTGCCAGGGTACAAATAGCGGCCATCCTCATGCAGATCGGCAAAAATCAGGTCAGGATCCTCTTCAAAGCTGTAGAACACCCCGTCACCATGATGCGCATCGATATCGACATAGGCAATACGCTGTACGTGGTGCTGGCAGCGCAGTGTCTCGATGGCGATACCGCAGTCATTGAAGACACAAAAGCCGGCCGCGCTGTCACGGCGTGCATGGTGCAAACCCGCAATGGGCACAAATGCCTGCCCGCAACTACTGGCAAGAATGCGTTCGATTGCGTCCAGCACACTGCCCACCACGTAGCAGGCCGATTCATAAATACCCTGAAACGCCGGCGTGTCGCCGCTATCCAGGTAGCCTTCCCCGCTGGCCGACTGTCGAATAACGCGTTGCACATACGCAGGGGTATGGAAACGCTCGAGCATCGCCCGCCCTGCTGACACCGGTGCACATTGCTGCACACGCTGATCCAGTCCGGTGGCGCAGGCCTGTTGCCAGAAAGCACCCAGCCGGTCCGGTCCGAACGGATGCCCCGCACCAAAACCGTAACGGGCAAGTTCATCACCAATGTAAACACAGGGTGGTACTGGCATCGTCGAGGTCACCCCTTTATTTTTCGTCACTCCAGCAAAGCCGGAAAGACGGACTGGTTTCTGACTGTCTTGATAACAGAGAGTTATGCCGCATACTTCATGTAATTAATTTAACCTTCACTGTTCGGGTCGATTGTAACTTGTTCGCCAGAAAGTGGCGCCTATAATGTGCGTCCATTGTTAAACGATCCGGGGTTCGTAAATCGATGGCGCAATACGTATATACCATGAACCAGGTGGGCAAGGTCGTCCCGCCCAAACGCAGGATTCTAGAGAATATTTCGCTGTCTTTCTTTCCAGGCGCCAAGATCGGCGTACTCGGCCTGAACGGCTCCGGCAAGTCCACCCTGCTGCGCATCATGGCCGGCGAAGACAAGGACATCGAGGGTGAGGCCCGAGCGCAAAGCGGTATTAATGTCGGCTACCTGTCACAGGAACCGGTCCTTGACCCGGAAAAAGATGTGCGCGGCAATGTTGAGGATGGACTCGGCGATACCAAGACCCTGCTGGATCGCTTCAATGCAATCAGCGACCGTTTTGCCGAACCCATGGACGATGAAGAAATGAATGCCCTGCTGGAAGAACAGGGCAAGCTGCAGGATGCGATCGATGCTGCAGGTGGCTGGGAACTGGACCGCAAACTGGAAATCGCCGCCGATGCCCTGCGCCTGCCACCTTGGGATGCCGATGTCAGCAAGCTGTCCGGCGGCGAACGGCGCCGCGTCGCATTGTGCAAGTTGCTGCTGACCAATCCCGACATGCTGCTGCTGGACGAGCCTACCAACCACCTCGATGCGGAAAGTGTCGCCTGGCTGGAACGCTTCCTGGTCGAGTATCCCGGCACGGTGGTGGCCGTTACCCATGACCGTTACTTTCTCGACAACGCCGCCGGCTGGATCCTGGAACTCGACCGCGGCCACGGCATCCCCTGGGAGGGTAACTACTCGTCCTGGCTGGAGCAAAAGGAACAGCGCCTGGAGATCGAGGAAAAACAGGCCTCCGCCCGGCAAAAGGCGATGAAGGCCGAACTGGAGTGGGTCCGTTCCGGTGCCAAGGGTCGCCATGCCAAGAGCAAGGCCCGGCTGGCGCGCTTCGAGGAACTGGCTGCGCAGGAATCACAGCAACGCAACGAGACCAAGCAACTGTTTATTCCCCCGGGCCCGCGACTCGGCGATCTGGTCATCGAGGCCAACCATCTCAGCAAACGCTTTGGCGACACCCTGCTCTATGAAGATCTCAGTTTTAATCTGCCACGTGGTGGCATCGTCGGCATCATCGGCCCGAATGGTGCTGGCAAGACAACCCTGTTTCGCATGCTGACGGGCGCCGAGCAGGCAGATTCCGGCGAGCTGCGTATCGGCGAAACGGTCTCCATCGCCTGCGTTGACCAGAGCCGTGACAGCCTCGACAGCGGCAAGACCGTATGGGAAGAGATCGCCGACGGTCAGGACATCATCACGGTCGGTAACCACGAACTGAATTCTCGCACCTACGTGTCGCGATTCAATTTCTCCGGCAGCGACCAGCAGAAACGTGTCGGCACACTCTCGGGTGGCGAGCGCAACCGGGTACACCTGGCGAAATTGTTGAAGAGCGGCGGCAACGTTTTATTGCTGGACGAACCGACCAATGACCTGGATGTAGAAACGCTGCGCGCACTGGAAGAGGCGTTGCTGGATTTCCCGGGCTGTGCCGTGGTGATTTCACACGATCGCTGGTTCCTTGACCGCATCGCAACACATATACTCGCGTTCGAGGGAGACAGCCAGGTTGTCTGGTTTGAAGGCAATTATGCCGACTATGAAGCGGACAGAAAACGTCGACTGGGTGCAGATGCGGACCAGCCACACCGGATAAAGTACAAGCGACTGGATAGCTGATAAATGTCACGGGGAAGCAAGGATAAAATGCGCAGATTTGAACAGCGGTTACGTGAAGAAGGTGCCGAGGGCTTTGCTGACGGTCCTCGCCCCTGGGAACACTGGGATGAATCCGGTCACCAGGCGAACAACCGCATTTGGGAAGGCAGTGCCAGGCGCATTCATCCAAGGAGAAGGAAGACACGCAGTCTCGGTTATCGGCTGCTGTCCACGCTGACCTATCTTTCTCTGGCCACTCTGCTGGTCGGTATTGGTGGTGTTTACTTCTCGCATACCCAGGCACAACGGCTGGCACAGGGCGGGGTTCAGCCACTACCCAGCCCTCCCGAGCGGTCAGCCATGTCAGTAGACAGCGAAGCCGTCATAAGCGCCTCAACATCACAGCTGCATGACCTGAACAAGCTGTCAGCACCTGCGGCAGGCTCGGGAACAACGCCGGACCGGACTCTGGCCGCGATTGAAACAGCACCCGCCGCCATCGACGAGGCTATCCCGGTCGCGGATGAACCCGCACGGGTGACAGAAACCATCGAGACGGCAGCACTGGCAGCGGAATCGACCCCGCCGACGATAGACGACAACATTGATTCGGTCTCCATTGAAACCATCGTCACCAAAAAATCCGTCACCACCACGGTCTACACCCGTCATCCACAAGAGCAAGAAGCGGAAATGGTCGCTGCCATTGAAACGACACCACCGCCGTTTGCACACGAGGTTGTTGACGTAGCACAGCAGGCCCTCGAAGACGAACCGGCAACGGTACACATCAGCAATGATGAGACCTTGAGCGCGGCACCTTCGACAATACCTCCGCCAGTACTGCCGGCTGTGGTTGCGGACGATGTAGCCGCCGAAGCGGCCGATAATCCCGTCACGACTGCGGCTGATGAATATCAATACGAGGAACCCGCTGATTATCCGGCCACCGGAACGGATGAAGCGAATGAGCCAGCCGCATGGGCTCAACCAATCAGTGTGGCAACCGCGCCCGGGGCCACTGACGAACCGCTCGCACCGGAGCAAAACATAACGCCTGCAGCACATACCGCAGGCGCCACGGAAATGGCTGCGCTTGAAGCAAACACCATGGCTGACACCCCGACACCACTCGAGAGTAGCGTCAGCGCAGAACAGCGTAGCGCGCTATCAGACAATCAGCCCACGGAACAGGCCGAAGATGCCACGGTGGCGGCAATGGCCGAAGCAGACAGTGCAACTCTCGCCCCGGCAGTCAGCGAAGAACTCTCGAACACCCGTGTAGCAATGCATACCCCGGTTGCAAAAACAGGCGACTGGGTCATCAATCTCGCATCCTACACCTGGAAGTCAACAGCCGACAGGAAGCAGGCACTGTTTCAACAGCAGGGTGTCGACACGGAAATATTTGCAGTCACCATCAATGACAAACCCATGTACCGCATCAGGGTCACAGGCTTCGAAAACAGCCGCGAGGCAAAAGCCGGAATCCCGGCCATAGAAGAGACACTGAACCTGCAAGGCGCCTGGATTTCAAGACGCTAGAATATCCACTACTGAAGGATAAAAGACCGTCCCTTCTGCCTCCGGGTGAAGGACACACAGCAGGGATGCAGGCAACGCATGGACAGTTGCCGGGGAAGAGCTGTATGGATTGAGGCTGTGCTCCCTTGTCTTGCCCTCTCTTTCCCGGGGATAGGGAGTATGCACACTAGGCTACCCACACCCTGGCATTGCGGAACATGCGCATCCAGGGACCGTATTCACCCCACGCCTCCGGGTGCCAGGAATTGGTGACGGTGCGGAACACCCGCTCCGGATGCGGCATCATGATGGTGACCCGGCCATCGGTCGTCGTCAGGCCGGTGATACCGAGCGGCGAGCCATTTGGATTCTGCGGATACCTTGTTGCCGCCTCACCGCGACCATCGACGTAGCGGGCCGACACCAGGCCGCTGTTCATTACTGCCGTCGCTGTCGCGTCATCGGGAAATTCTGCTCGCCCCTCCCCGTGCGCCACGGCAATCGGCAGCACCGATCCCTGCATGCCTGCGAAAAACAGCGCCGGTGACTCCAGTATCTGCAACTGTGAGAAGCGCGCCTCGAACTGTTCGGATTGATTGCGTATAAAGCGCGGCCAGTGGTCCGCGCCCGGGATCAGCTCTTTCAGCGTGGAGAGCATCTGGCAGCCATTGCACACGCCGAGCGCAAAACTGTCCTGGCGTTCAAAGAAAGCGCTGAACATATCCCGCAGCTTGCTGTGAAACAGTACCGACTTGGCCCAGCCCTGCCCGGCACCCAGCACATCACCGAAGGAAAATCCGCCACAGGCCACCATCCCCCTGAAGCCATCCAGTGATTGCCGTCCTGACAACAGGTCGCTCATGTGCACATCAATCGCCTCAAAACCGGCGCGATCAAAGGCCGCCGCCATTTCGAGCTGTCCATTCACGCCCTGCTCTCTGAGGATCGCCATCCTCGGGCGCGCGCCGGTGGCGATCATGGGCGCGGCGATATTCTCATTGATATCGAAGCCGGCTAGTGGCCGGATACCCGGATCGCCGCTATCCAGCATGCCGTCATATTCTTCAAGGGCACACACCGGGTTATCACGCATTGCCTGCATCCGGTAGCTGGTCTCGGACCAGGCTCGCTGCAGGTCAACACGACTTTCAGACAACAGCACCTGCCCGTCTGCTGCAAACGTTACTCGATCATCGGTTGTCACACGACCGATCAGCTGCGTGGCCCGTTCCAGACCGGCTTCTTTCAGGGCAGTGATGACGGCTTGCGTGTCCATGCGCCTGACCTGGATGACCGCGCCCAGTTCCTCGGTAAACAAGGCCGCGACGGCATCGGCTTCAGCCAGTTGAATGGACGCACCGGTATGTCCGGCAAAACACATTTCGCAGACACACGCCAACAGACCGCCATCGGAACGGTCATGATAGGCCAGCAACCTGCCGGAGGTGTTCAGTGACTGGATTACAGCAAAGAAGGCCTTCAGCAGGTCCGGTTCATCCAGGTCCGGCGGTACCGAGCCCAGCTGTTTATACACCTGCGCCAGGGCAGAACCGGCGAGACGGTTGTTACCCAGGCCGAGATCAATCAGGATCAGGTCGGTGTCACCGCGGTCGCTGCGCAGTTGCGGCGTCAGTGTCTGCCTGACATCACGTACCGGCGCGAACGCGGAAATAATCAACGACAACGGTGCAGTCACCGCGCGGTCTTGCCCCTGATCATTCCAGACCGATTTCATGGACATGGAGTCCTTGCCCACCGGGATGGCAATCCCCAGTGCCGGGCATAACTGCTCGCCAACGGCCTTCACGGTCGCGTATAACCTGGCGTCTTCACCAGGATGACCGGCCGGCGCCATCCAGTTTGCCGATAACACGATCCTGCCAATCGCGTCGATGCGGCTGGCGGCAATATTGGTGATCGCCTCGCCAACGGCCATGCGTCCCGATGCCGGGCCGTGCAGCAATGCGACCGGGGTGCGTTCACCCATGGCCAGCGCTTCACCGCTATAGCCGCAATAATCCGAGGCCGTCACGGCCACGTCGGCTACCGGCACCTGCCACGGACCCACCATCTGGTCGCGCGTTACCATACCGGTTACCGAGCGGTCACCGATGGTAATCAGAAAGGTCTTGTCGGCCACGGCCGGCAACCGCAACACACGGTAGGCGGCCTCACGGATATCCAGTGCGGCCGTGGAAAATTCCTTGAACGTCGTCGCCAGCTGCTGTACATCACGCAGCATCTTCGGCGGTTTGCCCAGCAACAGACTCATCGGCAAGTCGATCGGGGTATTGTCGAAGTGACGGTCGCCAAGCACCAGTTGCTGCTGCGCCGTGGCCTCGCCGAGCACCGCGTAGGGGCAGCGTTCACGCCGGCACAGCGCTTCAAAGTCTGCCAGGCGTGCACGTTCGATCGCCAGCACATAACGCTCCTGTGATTCGTTACACCACACCTGCATCGGCGACATGCCCGGGTCATCATTGGGGATGGCGCGCAATTCAAAACGCCCGCCACGACCGCTGTCGTTCACCAGTTCGGGAACGGCATTCGACAGGCCACCGGCACCGACATCATGGATCGAGACAATCGGGTTGGCCTCGCCGAGTGCCCAGCAGGCATCGATGACCTCCTGCGCACGCCGCTCCATTTCAGGATTGCCGCGCTGCACCGAGGCAAAGTCGAGATCTTCGGCGCTGGCACCGCTGGACATGGACGATGCCGCCCCACCGCCCAGACCGATCAACATTGCCGGTCCGCCGAGTACGACAATCGGCGTACCGGCCGGGATCTCGTTTTTATTGACGTGTTCTGCGCGAATCAGTCCACAGCCGCCAGCCAGCATGATGGGCTTGTGATAGCCACGCACGGCATCACCGTTGCCGTCCGGTACCCGCTCTTCATAAGTACGAAAATAACCGCACAGGTTGGGACGGCCAAATTCGTTGTTGAAGGCCGCTGCGCCCAGCGGGGCATCGATCATAATATCGAGTGCCGAGACAATTCGTGCCGGTTTGCCATGGTCGGTTTCCCAGGGCTGCTGATACTCCGGGATGCGCAGATTGGACACGGAAAAACCGCACAAGCCCGCCTTCGGCTTGGCACCGCGCCCGGTCGCACCTTCATCGCGTATCTCGCCACCGGAACCCGTGGCCGCCCCGGGAAACGGCGAAATAGCGGTCGGGTGATTATGCGTTTCCACCTTCACCACCAGGTGCGCCGGCTCCGCGTGCGCGCTGTAACCATGCGTGACAGTGTCTGCAAAGAAGCGCTCGACCTGGAACCCCGAGGTGACTGCCGCGTTATCGCTGTAGGCTGACAGAATGCCATCCGGACTGGCCTCGTAAGAGGCACGAATCATCGCAAACAGGCTGCGATCCTGGGCAATACCGTCAATCGTCCAGTCGGCATTGAATATTTTGTGGCGGCAATGCTCCGAATTGGCCTGGGCAAACATCATCAGCTCGATATCAACGGGGTTGCGGCCGAGGCGGGTAAAATTTTCCACCAGGTAGTCGATTTCATCATCCGACAGGGCCAGCCCGAGATCAGCGTTGGCGGTTGCCAGCGCTGCCCGCCCGCCTGCCAGCACGTCGACGACGTCATACGGTGCGGGCACGGCGTGCCGGAACAACGCATCGGTCGCACTGACATCGAACAGCACCGTCTCCGTCATGCGATCATGAATCAGCGGCAGCACACGCTGACGCTGCTGCTCGGATATCACGGCGTCAGCGGTGACCGCCAGTGTATACACGATACCCCGTTCGACGCGTCGCACCTGCTCCAGCCCACAGTTATGGACGATGTCCGTGGCCTTGCTGGACCAGGGCGAAATGGTACCCGGACGCGGCACGACAATCAGGGTGATGCCTGTCGGCAGCTCATCGGAACATGCCGGGCCGTAACTCAGCAACTTTTCCAGTACCGCTTTTTCATGCTGATCCAGCGCCTCGGAAAGTTCGGCGACATGCAGGTATTCCGCATGAACCGCTGTCAGCGGCGGGAGCTGCAGGACAAGCTGCTCATACAGTTTCTGCAGACGAAACTCGGACAGTGCGGGACAACCACGCAAGTGCAGCATCAGGACTCCAGGACGGCAAACCAGGGAAGCCGTGAATGATACTGGATGGGCCGGCGCGGGACAAAAGGTTGCTGCAACTATGAAAGTTCCGGTGCAGGATGTATGCGCGGATGCGATCCGCTTCAAAAGCAGACCCTTTGGCTCAGCAGCACGACCGCGCTGACCCGGGCCTCAGCTGATAGTCTGCCAGTCGAGGCCCGTCTCCTGCTCCGCGACGGCAATCCAGCCCGTTTCACATCCCAGCACCCTTGCCAGTTCCGCCTGTGCCAGCTGCGGGCGATTGTTCTTGTCGCTCAGGTGAGCCGCAACCAGGTGCTGCAGGCGCGAGCAATCCAGTCGCGATAACAGGCTGCCCGCCTGGGCATTACTGAGATGCCCCAGCCCCCCGCCGACACGCTGCTTGAGCCTCGCTGAATAGGGCCCGGTCGCCAGCATGTCAGAATCGTGATTGCATTCCAGCAGCAGTGCGTCGCAGGCATCGAGGCACTCAATGATATGTGGCGTCATGCGACCGGTGTCTGTCAGCATACCGAGGCGCTGCGCCTGGTGTTCGAATACGAACTGGCAGGGTTCCCGGGCATCGTGCGGCACGGTGAACGGACGTACCTGCAAGTCATCGATGCTGAAATCCGCGTGGCCGTTAAAATAATGCAGGCGTGGAATATCGTTATCACGCAGTGCACGGTGCGTGCCGCGGGTTATCCACACCGGCAGGTCGTATTTTCGCGCCAGCAAGGGAATGCCGCGAACATGATCACCGTGCTCGTGGGTAACCAGCAAGGCACTGAGATCCGCTGCTGTACGTCCCAGTACAGACAGGCGCCGCTCGGTTTCGCGACAGGAAAACCCGCAGTCGATCATCACCAGCGTGGTGTCCGCCTCAACCAAAGTGGCATTGCCACGACTACCACTGCCAAGGGATGCGAAACGCATGGAGTATCGCTATAGCCTATCCAGGATAATTTTTAAAAATTCGTCACCCCGGCGATAGCCGGGGTCCGGACTATTGATTGGCTGGAATGTTCAGTTTAGTCAGGCTCGATTGCGCAGCTATGACACAGTACTAGCGCAGTTGTTCTTCCAGCAACGTGAGTATCCGCTTCGCCGTCGAGGTGGTATCCCGTTCTCCCTGTGCGTTATTGACAATCACGTTAGTCACAGCACCGTTGGCCTGCAGTTCAATCTGGTACTGCATACCTTCATCATCATCATCCGATGACCACAAGCCAATCTTTGTAAAGAAACCGTCCTTGTCCTGTCCGGCCAGCGGGTCGTTGTACTGAACATAGTAGATACCGTCCGTGCGATTACGGTCATCGACCATAAAACCGACCCGATCCAGTGCGACGCCGGTGCGACGCCAGGCACGCGAGAAATCCTCGTTGATAACCAGCATGTCACCCGAGCTGTCAGAGATCAGCTGCGCACGCGTACTCGTTTCCGATTGCTGCGTAACCATGACCGCCGCCTTTTGCTCTTCGACGCCCAGGAACACCATCAGGCGCTTGATCATTTCTGCTTCCAGTTCCGGATCATTGGGGCGCGGTGTCCAGGTCGTGCTGGGGTCAACGGCCGTACCTGACACGACTTCTTCCACACCCCGATGGGTCACGTAGATATCAGTGTAGCCGGTATCAACATCCCGCTCCAGGCGGGTGCGGTACTGGTCGCGAGTCGCCGCCGTGTAGGCCGAGTCGATGACCTTGCCCAGCACGTTTCTGATCATCCCCTGGGGTATGTCTGCGCGGTTCTCGAGCCAGCCGGTTTCCAGTATGCCGACGCGTGGATCTTCCTTTTTGATCAGGAACCCTTCCTGTATCCAGAATTCCTTGACCTGCGGCCATACCTGGTCCGGCTCACCGAACACCACCAGCCACTGCTGGTCACCATCGCGCTCGACACGCATGTTGGCCTGATTCGGTAATACGGCGGTCGCGCCTCCCGCCGGCAGGTCCGTGCCGTAGTCCATGTAGGTGGTACCGGCAATATCAATCGAGGCCGGCGCTTCATTGATGGTGTTCGATGACAGGTCCGGCGGTATTTCCAGTGTGTCGGTCGGTTTGCTCTTCTTGTAATCGACCTTCTTGGCGCCCGGCGCCATCTTGTCATAGATACTGCAGCCCGCTATCGACAACATGCCGGTGAGCAGCACCACGAAGACCCGGGTTGGTTTGAATAATTGCATACGGCTGTCCTACTGTTCGATCATACCGGCCTGCGCAAGTGCCTGCCGGACTGTATCCTGGTATTGACTGGCCAACGGTGTCAACGGCAAGCGTATACCCGAGGGGATCAGGCCCATTTCGTACAACGCCCATTTGACCGGTATCGGGTTCGATTCGATAAACAGGGCACGATGCAACACTTCCACACGCCCATTGATAGCCGCTGCCTTGTCCCGGTCACCGGCCAGTGCGGCTGCACACAGTTCGTGCATGGCCGCCGGCGCCACGTTGGCGGTGACGGATATATTACCCTGTCCGCCCAGCAGTATCAGTTCCATTGCCGTGGCGTCATCGCCACTGTAAAGATCGAGGCGGCCTCCGCAACGGTCCAGGATCTCGCGTGCCCGGTTCATGTCACCGGTGGCCTCCTTGATACCTACAATATTGTCGATATCCGCCAACCGCTCCACGGTGTCAGGCAACATGTCAACGGCTGTACGCCCGGGCACATTGTACAGAATCTGGGCAACGGGTACGGTGTCGGCAACCGTCTTGTAATGCCGGTAAAGCCCTTCCTGGGTCGGCTTGTTGTAATATGGCGTCACCAGCAGGCAGGCATCAGCACCTGCCTCGTGGGCACAGCGCGTGAGATCGATAGCTTCACGGGTAGAATTGGCACCGGTGCCGGCAATAATCGCTATGCGCCCGGCTGCCATTTCCACGGCACGCCGAATCAAGTGACAATGCTCTTCCTCGTTCAGGGTGGCAGACTCACCGGTTGTGCCGACGACAATCAGGGCATCGCTTTGATTCTCGACATGGAAGTCGATCAGGCGCTGCATGCACGCTTCATCGATTTCGCCGCCCTCCCGCATCGGGGTAACCAGCGCCACCATACTGCCTTGAAACATCACCGGTATCTCCGTACCCAAAACAAGGTCGACATGGTACTGGCGCCACCCCGGACTGACAAGACAAACCACAAGGAAATCAGCCTTCCGGCCCACAGCCACTGCATTGGTGGTAAACTAGCGAGCAATACAGTCCCTGGCCACGAATGAACATTGATCGTCGATATCTATGAGTGAATCACCTGCTGCAACAACCAACCAACTGGTGCTCTCCGCACTCGGGGAAGACAAGCCAGGCCTCGTCAACGAATTAACCCGCTGTGTGCTGAGTAGCGGCTGCAGTGTACTTGACAGCCGTATGGCGGTACTCGGTGGCAATTTTGCCCTGTTGCTGCAGGTAGGCGGCAACTGGAACAACATTGCCAAGCTGGAGAACCAGATAACCACCCTGGAATCAGATCTCGGGCTGACCATTACCTCGCGTCGCACTTCCTTGCAGACAGCCGGCACCGACATGCTGCCCTACGGGGTTGATGTGGTAGCACTAGACCAGCCGGGTATCGTGCACAACCTGGCAAAGTTCCTGTCACAACGGAACATCAACATTCAGGAAATGGTAACCTCAAGCTATCCGGCAGCACATTCCGGTACCCCCATGTTTTCAGTACATATGACAGTCGACATCCCGGCCAGTACCCAGATCTCCACGCTGCGCGAAGAATTCATGGAACTCTGCGACCAGCTGAATCTGGATGCAGTCATTGAACCGGCAAAGTCTTAACGACCGCAAGTCACAGGGTCACCTTTACGCTACACTCTTGCAGTCGGTACACCGGCAGGAGTCAATCGTATCGGCAACGTCTGCCGGCAACGACAGGAAATACCCGCTTATGAGCAAAATTACCGTTGGCAAAAAAGTCCCGGATTTCAAGCTGCCCGCCACCGGCGAGCAGGACATTGCCCTGTCAGACTACAAGGGCAAGAATGTGGTGGTTTACTTTTATCCGAAAGACAGTACCTCTGGCTGCACCACGGAAGGCCAAAACTTTCGCGATAACATCAACACCTTCAGGCGCCATAAAACCGTCATTCTCGGCATCTCGCGTGACAGCCTGAAATCTCATGAAAACTTCAAGGAAAAGCAGGCGTTCCCGTTCGAACTGCTGTCAGATGCTGACGAGAAAGTCTGCACCCTGTTTGATGTTATCAAGGAAAAGAATATGTATGGCCGAAAAGTAATGGGGATTGAACGCAGCACTTTCCTGATTGATGGTCAGGGGATACTGCACCGCGAATGGCGCAAGGTGAAAGTTGCCGGTCATGTTGATGAAGTATTGCAGGCGGTAAAGGCGCTATAAAGAAACCAGCCAGGGTATGGCTGGTCATCCCCCTGTGAGCTGACAGTTACACGGCTGTCGAGCCTCCGGAGTCCGCCGCGACAGTATCCCCCTTTTCGGGCCACGCATTCAGCACGGCCTGAACCAGCGTAGCCAGTGGAATGGCAAAGAATACCCCCCAGAATCCCCACATACCGCCGAATACAAGGATAGCGATAATGATAGCCACCGGGTGCAGGTCTACAACCTCGGAAAACAACAACGGCACCAGCAGGTAACCATCGAGCGCCTGCAGCACACCGTAGGCAAACAACAGCCAGCCAAGCTCCGGGGTCCAGCCCCACTGGAACCAGGCAATAATCGCGACCGGTACGGTGACAACGGCTGCACCAATGTAGGGAATGACGACTGACAGGCCGACCATGGTGGCCAGCAGCAGTGCATAGTTCAGTCCCATCAGGCTAAAGGTGACAAACGACACCACACCGACAATAAAAATTTCCCACATCTTGCCACGCACATAGTTCGCGACCTGCACGTTGACATCATGAGCCACGACATCGACCAGGCGGCGTTGTTTGGGCAGGCTCTTGCTAAACCAGCCGAGTATGCGGTACTTGTCCTTGAGGAAGAAAAACACCAGTACCGGCACCAGGATGCTGTACACCATCAGGCTGATCAGGCCAAAGACCGCCGGCAACGACAACGACAGCACATGCTGGCTCAAGTCGGTGATCTCAGCCCTGATGGCAGTGATCAAATCACTAACCTGCGCCTCGGTGAACAGGCTGGGGTACTTTTGCGGCAACTGCAACAATGCCTCCTGCCCCAGCGCAACAATTTTTGGCAATTCCCGCACCAGTTGCGTCACCTGGTACGACAGCCGCGGTACCAGCCAGAACAGCGCAAATACCAGGAACGACATGAACAGTATGAACACCAGTGTCACGGAGGAGATTCGCGGCGCACCCAGCTGGTGGGTTTTCTCGACAGCACCATCCAGCAGGTAGGCAATGACAATACTGGCCAGCACTGGCGCCAGCATCTGCCCAAAGGTCAGGATAACAACGAAGATGACAACCAGTGCTACCCCGAGAATGACCACCTGGGGATCAGAGATGTAATGCTCGTACCATTCGCGCAGGATATTCATCCAATCAACCCTTATTCCCTGACTTCAATTGCTTGTAGTGATCACTGAATATCACTTCCAGCTCGTCGATGACACCGACAGGATCGGAACCCTGCATGATCGTCGTTGCAACCAGCTCGGACGTGGCACTCAGCATCACGGTCTTGTCGAGCATGGGATAACTTTTCGACAGGCGTTTCAAAGCGCCGACAACCGTTTCCCGCGCTGGCCGCTCGATGATTTCCGGTTCCTGGACTGCCTCGGGGGCGGTCTTCACGGGCACGCGAGATGCCGGGGCACGGCTGGCAAGGAAGGCGGCAAAATCAAGCAGGGTCGCCTGGTCAGACGCACCCAGCTGCTGGAAAAGCTCTGTTAACTGCTGCTCGGCTGATGCCATCGGGATTGGTTCAGGGTTGCTCGTTGACTAGGGTCTGTCCGGAGTCGTGTCAGCAATAGCATACCGATACGTTGCGGAATGGTGTGCGTGCTCAGATCTCGTCCTTGTGGGACAAGCAATAGGCACGTGCGAACTCCAGCAATTCATCCATGGCACGCTGGCGGAATTTCTGTTTCTGGTGCACGAAGGAAAACGGCCGCTCCATTGGAGGGTCCAGTTCCAGCGCCACCAGTGTACCCAGCTGCAATTCCTTGTGGATCGTCACCTCGGAGGCAATCGACACTCCCATTCCGGCTTCGACGGCTCCCTTGATCGCTTCCGGACTGCCCAGTTCCATGGCAATATGAAGATCAGCCGGTTTTAAACCGGCATTGTCGATATATTCCTGGATGACCTCGCGGGTGCCGGAACCTTCCTCGCGGGCAATATAGGCATGATCCAGCAATTCCTTGAGCTTGATCTCCTTGTTACCGGCCAGTTCGTGCTGTGGCGGAACAATCGCCACCAGCCGGTCACGACGGCAGTTTTCAACGACCAGGTTTTTGTTCAGCACCGGCGATTCCACCACACCCAGATCGATATCGTTATTCTCGACCATGGACACAATACCATCTGAATTGGACACCTTCAGGTGAACATTGACATCCGGGTACTTGCTTTTGAAGTCACCCAGCAACGCCGGCAACATGTACTCGGCAATAGTGGTACTGGCGCCGATGATCAGCACCCCGCTGATTTCACCGGTCATGTCGCGCACCGCATTATCCATCTTCGCGTATAGCTCGAAGATCTGGTCTGCGTACTCGTAGACGCGCGTGCCGGCATCGGTCAGACTGATGCGGTTGTGGGTACGGTCGAACAGGCGAGTATTGAAATATTCCTCCAGCTGGCGCACCTGGAACGTCACCGCCGGTTGCGTCATGTGCAGACTTTCCGCCGCCTTGGTAAAACTCAGCAGGCGGGCAACGGTGTGAAAAACCTGTAATCTGCGATCAGCCATAATTTTTCTGCCAGTAAAACCTGCAAACGAGAGCGCGTTAAGCGTACAAGACGCTGTGACTATAGATTAATTTTGGGGGAGACTCCATCAGCAACAGCAGAATTTATAATGAACCCTTGTCCTGACATTTCAGCATCCCGCGACCCGACCTAAAGAATCGCCCATATCTTTTTATATTATATGATTTTTATTTGAAAACAAGGCAACACGGAAAACGACGTCATGCTGCCTGACTACTGGCATCGGCAGGCAATTCCCGACTGCAATTGCCCTGCCACTACTCTATTATCCGTACCTGCCCCGCTTCCTTGTTTGTAAACTCATCAGGAGAAAAAAATGACTCCATCCAGAATCCTGCCCGCACTGCTGTTGTGCCTGCTGCCCGTGTGTATACAGGCAGAAACAGCAGAAGAAAAAGCCCTGGCCATTGCCATGGAAGCGGACAACCGGGACAGTGGTTTCGTTGATTACACCAACGACACCAAGATGATCCTGCGTAACAAACAGGGCCAGGAAAGCACCCGGCTCATTCGTTCGAAAACACTGGAGGTGGATGGTGACGGCGACAAGAGCCTGACGATTTTTGATGAGCCCAACGATGTCAAGGGCACCGCCCTGCTGAGTTTTACCCACAAGGAAGGCCCGGACGACCAGTGGCTATACCTGCCGGCACTGAAGCGCGTCAAGCGTATCGCCTCGAATAACAAGTCCGGCCCGTTCATGGGCAGTGAATTCGCCTATGAAGACATCACCTCCCAGGAAGTCGAAAAATATACCTACAATTACCTGCGCGATGACAGCTTCGATGGTATGGACGTGTTTGTCTTTGAGCGCTACCCGGTCGACGAGAAATCCGGCTATACACGACAGATCATCTGGATGGACAAGGAACACTACAAGGAACGCAAGATCGAGTTTTATGATCGCAAGAACACCCTGTTAAAGACCTTGCTGTTTACCGATTACCATCAGTACCAGGACCGTTTCTGGCGCGCGCATGAATTGTACATGGAGAACCACCAGACCGGGAAAAGCACCCGACTGATTCAGTCCAATTACAAATACGACAACGGACTGAGCGAACGCGACTTCGACAAGAACTCTTTGAAACGCGCCCGCTAGCATTGAAAAGACTGCTCATTGCTGCCGTTGCGCTGTGGCCGCTGGTGAATAGCCAGGCGGGCGACTGGCGCGGTTATGTCGAGCTTGAGGGCACGGTCTTTTTCGAGAATCCGGCCTTCGCGGAGCAGAGCAACAGCGACCTGTCGATCGCGGCGGAACCCGAGTACATACGGGAATGGAACGACGGAGATGACATCTTCACCTTCAAACCCTTCTACCGGGTTGACCAGCGTGATAACAACCGTACCCATGGCGATATTCGGGAACTGTCCTGGATTCATGCCGCAGACGACTGGGAGATTCTCGCCGGGGTCGGCAAGGTCTTCTGGGGCGTCACCGAGGCTGTACACCTGGTCGACATCGTCAATCAAACCGACCTGGTTGAAAGCTTCGATGGCGAGGAAAAACTCGGTCAGCCAATGATCGATCTAAGCCTCATCCGCGACTGGGGCGTCGTTGACCTGTTCGTGCTGCCCTGGTTCAGGGATCGCACCTTCCCGTCTGAAGACGGGCGCCCGCGCTTTGCGATCCCTATCGACACGGATAACCCGCTGTACGAATCCTCAGCAGAGCAACACCATGTTGACTTTGCCGCCCGCTGGTCCAACAGCATCGGCGCATGGGACATCGGCCTGTCGTACTTTTACGGTACCAGCCGCGAGCCACGTTTTGTCATCAAACCCTCTGCCATCGACCCGGTGGCCGGCACGGTCAGCGAGATCAACCCGCTGTATGAAATCATCAACCAGGCCAGTATCGACCTGCAGGCGATCTATGGCAGCTGGCTGTGGAAGCTGGAGGCCTTTACCCGTGGCGGACAGGGTGACCGCTTTGTTTCGGCCGCCGGTGGCTTTGAATACACCTTTGTCGGGGTACGCGAATCCGCCATTGATGTCGGTATCATTGCCGAGTACCTGTATGACGGACGCAACGATGAAATCGGCTCAACCGACATCATGCCGGGCACACCCTTCTCCACCAGTCCGTTTCAGAACGACCTGGTGCTGGGCACGCGTATCACCCTGAATGACATGCAAAGCACGGAGCTGCTGGTGGTTGGCATTATTGACCTCGAAGGCAACGGCCAGACCTTTTCAATGGAGGCCAGCCGCCGCATCGGCAGCGACTGGGTCGTGGCTCTCGAGGGGAGCGCGTTCAGCAACGTTCCCGAGAACACCTCGCTGGTCAGTTTCAAGAAAGACAGTAATATTCGCCTGAAACTGACGCGTTATTTTTAATGTTTTACAGGCAGAGTGCCGGATGTTCTATAAAATAGCCACGGAATACACGGAAGGACACAGAAAAATAAAAACATTTAGAGAAATTATTTAGTGTTCTTCCGTGTATTCCGTGGCCAATATTTTTTATGAGGGTTGCACCGGTTTCAGTATTACGGTGCACAGCTAGAATACTGTTTTTTCACGGCATGACAAATTCGTGAATGATTGACCTGTCTGCCATTCCGGCAACCCGAATGGCAAGCGCCAAGGCGTGCTCTTGCGTGGGTTTCATCATTGCCAGCTGCCAGTGTCGACTCGCGTCGTTTGACGCAGCATCGAACCGGATTTCCCATTGCCCGGCATCCTGTTCCACTAAACAGTAGTCCTTGCTCGAAGACGCGATGCCGACGCCAAGTGCCTTGCAGTAGGCTTCCCGTAGCGTCCAGTAGGCAAAAAACCTGTCCTGGAAGGCCTCGCCATCCAGGCTTCTCAGGGCCTGCACCTCACCAGCAGCGAACATTTTTTCAGCAATTCCCGTCAGGTTCCCATGTCTCGACAACTGTTCAGCGTCGATACCACAATCCAGTTCCAGGGTCACCACACAAGCCACCAGTCCGCGGGTATGCGTCAGATTAAATCGCAGCGGCAACACGATGTCAGGAGCGGCTATTTCAGGTCGCCCATGCTGATTCCTGGAAAATTGCCAGCTTGAAGGATTCACATCTACGTAAGCAGACAGCACCCTGCGCAGCAGGGCATGTGCAACCAGATAGTGATGCCGGTCCCTGTCAAAATGAAACCGTTGATAGCGAGCCCGCTCACCCGCGGAAAGCCGCGAAAGGTATTGCTGCAATGTATCCGTATCCGTGAGGTCTTCCGGACAGGCCAGCCAAACATGCACTTCCCGCTGCAGTCGTTGCGGTAACTGCGGATTATCGAACTGTAAGGTAGTCATCGACGCGACATTGTCTCATAGTTTCGGCTGATCACGGCTGCACATAGTCAAGCGCACGATAAAGCACAAGATCGGGCTGTGACATATTGCCGCACCCCCCGGCGTATGGTTGCTGTTATATGATCGCCAGCGCATTATTAGCTTATGGACAACATGCCCATTGAATCCCAGGATGAAGTCGCGCGCAGAATCCTGCGACGATTGATGCTGCTGCGCAATATCACGATTCTTGGTGCCGCTACCGGCATAACCATTGCGAACAGCTTCTATGATCTCAGCCTGCCACTGCGCCCGCTGATCGTGACGCTGACACTGCTGGCCGCCCTGAACCTGCTGACCTGGCTGCGGCTCAAATCCCGGATTGCCATTAGCAATACCGAGATTTTCCTGCAGATGTTGCTGGATATCGCGGCCATCACCAGTTTGTTTTATTTCACCGGCGGCGCAACCAACCCGTTCATCTGGTTCTACCTGCTGCCACTGATTATTGCCGCTACCATACTGCCGCGCGCCTATACCTGGATCATGGCCGCAGTGACGGTTGCCTGTTATTCCGCGCTGTTTTTTTACAACGTACCCCTGCCCCATGATGGCATGCATCACGATGGCGGCTTCCAGATGCATGTCTTCGGCATGTGGCTGGGGTTTGTCATGAGCGCGGGATTTGTCGCGGTGATCATCGTCGGGCTGGCGCATAATCTGCGTGAACGCGACCGCAAGCTGGCCGAGGCCCGCGAACAGGCCCTGCAAAACGAGCGACTCGTGGCGCTGGGCACACTGGCCACCGGTGCAGCACACGAACTGGGCACGCCATTGGGCACCATGGCCATCCTGACAGCGGAACTGGAACAGGAATATGCAGACAATGCCCACAGCGATTTACACAGAAAACTGGGCATATTGCGAAAACAGATTGATCGCTGCAAGGAAGCCCTGTCAGTCCTGTCGGCATCGGCCGGTGCCGCCCGGGCCGAGTCCGGTCATCGCATGCCGGTCGGCGCCTATCTCAGCCAGGTTATCGGTGAATGGCAGGCGCAGCGCCCGGATGCCAGACTCGAGTCCCATTCCTGGCACAGCAAAGAGAACAGCGAAATCGTTGCCGAGCGCACCCTTAGCCAGGCGCTGATCAATGTGCTGAACAATGCAGCTGATGCATCGCCGGAAGATGTAAGCCTCGACGGCAGCTGGACAAGCACCGAGCTGTCACTTCAAATCTCCGACCGTGGCCCCGGCCTGAGCGCCGACATCCATGAGCAACTCGGTATCACCCCCGTGACAACCAAGACAGAGGGTCTGGGTGTGGGGCTGCTGCTCGCACACGCCACCATACAACGCCTCGGCGGCAACCTCGCGATAGAAAACAGAGACCAGGGTGGCACGACTGTGCGTATAAGCATACCCTTACTTGCTGCAAATGATTGAGAGACTCCTTGCCCACAGGGCATCTCTACCGGCCCATAGCGAAGCGCGGGAATGGCGTCCGTGAATTGAAGAAAGCCTATGAATAACGAAGAAATACTCAATGAGAACCCGGACCTGTTGCTCATCGATGACGACGAGGTCTATTGCGAAGTGCTGGGTGATGCCCTGGCGAAACGCAACTATACCGTTTCCACCGCACACAACCTTCAGGCTGCACTGCAGCTTGCCGCACAAATAGAACCGGAATACGCCGTGGTTGACCTGCGCATCGGCACGGAGTCCGGCCTGGAACTGGTTAAAAAACTCGCATCACTCGATGAAAACACCCGCATCGTCATGTTGACCGGTTATGCCAGCGTGGCCACGGCCGTCGAGTCAATCAAACTGGGGGCGATACACTATCTCACCAAGCCGGCAACAGCCGACGAGATCGTCGCCGCACTGCACCGCGATGAGGGTGACACCTCGGTCAGTCCCGCCGAACAGCCACTGTCAGTAAAACGCCTGGAATGGGAACACCTGCAAAAAATACTCACCGAACATGAGGGCAATATCTCTGCGGCAGCACGCGCCCTCAACATGCACCGCCGCACCCTGCAACGCAAACTCGCCAAGCGGCCTGTGAAGGAATAACAGTAAAAAAAGGCCATCAAATGATGGCCTTTTCGGTTCACACCCTGATCACGCATCGGGAAGCACTGATTAAATGCTTCAACGTCATCGCGGCGAAACCGGAATCAATCACTATACATTGCGCTGGATGCCAGTCTGCACCGGCTTGACGAATAAATTCAGCGCTTCCCTAGAACAGGAATGAATAGCTCAGATCCACAGCATTCTGACGCATCTTGATTTCACCCGGCACACCAAAAGCAGTCTGTGAAGAACTGACCTTTTCCTCGAAGGCATGCATGTAGGAAAAGTTCCATTCACTGTTGTTACTGGGCCGGTAGGTAAAACCGACCGTGGCATGCACCTTCGGTGTTGCCGGCGCAAGAATATTAAACAGCAACTGGTCATCCGGAATCGGCTGGTCGTTGTAGGCATAACCGGCGCGGAAGTTCCATTCGTTGTTATAGCGGTAATCCGCGGCTACGCGATAGACGTTTATATTTTCCCAGCCAAACCCGAGACCGTCATTCGTGCCCAGCAGATCGCCGCCGGGAGGAATACCCGGCCCAACGCCCGGAACATATATCGGGCCTGCATTGGAGATTGAATTGACACCCTCATAGTAGATACGCTGGAAATCAAAGGAGAGACTCAAGGCACTTGTTGGTTTGTAGGTCAGACCGACGGTGAAGTTGGCGGGGATGTCGAATTTACCATCTTCGGCAAACAGTTCATCGTAGTCATCAAACTCGGTCATGTACACCTTACTGGCGACCGCCGCACCCAGCGACAGCTTGGGTAGCACCTCGCCAATCCACCCGACCCGTACGCCGGCACCGTAAGCCCAGTCATGGCCGTTGTTGGTCAGGCCATCGGAAGGTGTTGCGCTATACGCCCCGCCGGTCGCCGCACAGCTGGCCGCACCGTTGGGGTTAGACTGACCCGTCTGGGTAAAACACTGGAAATTACCCAGGCCATAGGCACTGAAGCGTTGAATACCGATCAGCAACGAGGCGCCTACCGTATGCTTCTCATGAAACTTGAATGACAGGGTTGGTGCGATGATGCCCTGGGCCAGATCCACACCCAGGGTATCTACATCCTCGATTTGTATAGGAACACCGCCGGCTTTAAACAAATCATTGGGTGTGGTCCCTTCTGGCACCTGCTGAGGCGGAAAACCGCCACCGACCGCACCGAGGAAACCGGCCGTTTCATTATAGAGATTCCGGTCATAGGTGGTGTTCATACCACCGTTACCGTACATGCTGATACCCCAGGTCAGTCTGTCGTTAATCTTGCTGGTATAGCCGAGGCTCGGCACGAAAAACAGGTTACGACGACTCTTGTCTTCGACATCGTAGGTCGCACCCAGCGCAGAGGTTTCCAGTTTGGCGCTGCGATCACCGGGATTGAAGAACTCGACACCCACATCGACACGTTCTCCAACCATGCCCATCCCGGCAGGATTCACGGAAGCGGCCATGGCATCCTGTGGATTGGAAACGATGGCACCCGCCATGCCCATCGACTTGGCGCCGTAGCCCAGACTGAAATAGCCTGTCGTTGCCGATGCGCTGGCGGTCATTGTCAGTGCAGAGATGATGGACGCCACCTTCAACCAGCCTCTTGTTCTGTTCATAACGTTACCCCTCGTTTGGATATCAGCACCAGGCGCCCTTCACTGTCCTTGTGGTTGTTTTTATACAACATGAATGCCGCCAACGATCGCAACTGTGACAAAGGGTTAGGTAAAAGTCAACAACAGGTGTTGTTTATTTGTAGCAGGTGCAGTAGTGTATGCCCCACAGTCCGGAGGGGAGAATATATAGCTTCAGAGAAAGCTAAAGCAGGCGCCAAAAGGCTCCTGCCCTACGGGCATAGACAACCACACGAGGAGATGACCATGGCCAATGACCGCACCGTTACACGTCGTTTATACACCTGTGGTATCGCGGGGCTGCTTGGGCTATCAAGCAACATCGCCTTTGCCAGCAGCTTCGCACTGATTGAACAAAGCGTCAGCGGCATGGGAAGCGCCTACGCGATCGGGTCTGCCGGTATTGATGACGCCAGTACTATCTATTTCAACCCGGCTACCATGTCACGCCTGTCGGGATCAAACCTCACCGGCGGTCTGCAGATCGTAAACTCAAGAACGGATTTCAAGGGCAGCGCTGAGTACAATCCGAATAACGCAGCAAACTCAACGCCACCACCAAATGGCTTAGGGATCGCAGGCTTTCCAATCAGCGGCGATTCAAAAACCAATCTCGACCTCACAGCCGGGATTCCCATGGGCGCTGTCTCCCACCAGCTAAACGACAAGGCCTGGCTGGGGCTAACTATCAACGCACCCTTCGGCCTGAAAACGGAGTATGACGATGACTGGGTTGGTCGTTACAGCGCCATCAAGTCTGAACTCAAGACATACAATTTTAACCCGACCTTCGCCTTCAAGGTCAGCGACCATGCGACCATCGGCCTGGGTGTCAGCGCACTGTATGCCGATGGCGAATTGACCAATGCGATCGACGGAGGCCAGGCTGCCGCACTGGGGGGAGCACCAATCCCCGGCTGGGTGCCCGGATCAAGCACCTACGACAGCAAGGCCAAACTGACGGGAAATGACTGGGGCTGGGGTTACAACGTCGGCTTCATGCTGGAACCCTCTGACAATACGCGACTCGGTTTGCACTACCGCTCCAAGGTCGAGCTGACACTGGACGGTGATGTAAAAGTAAATGGCCCGGTTGTAAACAAAAAAGAGGATGCCAAACTGAATATCACCCTGCCCGACACTCTGTCCATCAGCGGCTACCATGCCATTAATTCGAAATGGGCGGTCATGGCGGACTTCACCTGGACACAGTGGAGCAGGGTCAAAACACTGGATATCAAGGTTGACGACGGAAGTCGCAGTGTTGCGACATGGAATTACGATGACAGCAGCCGTTACTCCATTGGCACCGAATATACCCATAATAACAAATGGAAATACCGTGCCGGCCTGGCACTGGACCAGACACCGGTACCCGATGACAGCGAGCGATCACCACGGGTACCGGATGCCGACCGTACCTGGCTGTCGCTTGGTCTGACCTATAGCCACACACGCAACCTCAGCTTTGATATCGGCTATGCGCATCTGTTTGTAGATGACCCGAAGCTTGACGACGTCCCGGATAACAATGACCCGACCCTGCCCTACCCGGTCGGCCTGACCGGCTTCCACACGGTCTCCGGAAAATATGATTCAGCCGTGGATATCTTCGGCGCACAGGTCAACTGGCGCTTCAACTAGACAGCCACCCGATTGCAGACAAAAAAAACCCCGGTACATGACCGGGGTTTTTCATTGACGACCGAAAAGAGCTGCTCTAGCCGCCTTTCTTCATCAGGAACATGAACTTGCCGTCCTCCTCGGTGGATGACATCAACTCATTGCCGGTCTGCTTTGCAAAGGCTTCGAAATCCTTGACCGAACCCGGGTCGGTTGCAATGATGCGCAGCACCTTGCCAGCATCCATACCATTGAGCGCCTTTTTTGCGCGTAGAATCGGCAGGGGACAATTCAGGCCCGTTGCGTCAAGTTCGTCATCAAAATCTGCCATCACAACTCTCCTTCGAAAATTATAGTTAGTCATTCCGGGGCCCGACTTCAATCAAGCCACCGGTATTTGCAATATCAGGGTACAATTGGAAAAGCTATGATACCACGCTATGGAAGACAAGACCCCATCGGGGGGGGTTGAAATATCGTCCAAGCGACTAAACCTCAAGCATAATTAGTTGTCTGACCCGCAGTCACCATAATATTTACTCACTATAATATATGTACACTCTCGCACGACTGCTACTCGCCCTCTTGATTGCATTGCGACCGGCGACAGCTGTATCACAATCAGACTTTGACGATTTACCCAGCCTGGGTGATGCATCGGGCCAGATCCTTTCCCCGCAGCAGGACAAGGCCCTGGGCGCGTACTTCATGCGCCAGATTCGCCAATCCGGAATCATTCTTGAAGATGAGGAATCGACCGCCTATTTATCCTCACTGGGCCATAAACTGGCCACCCATAGTGAAAACCCGGGCTTTAACTTTACCTTCTTCCTGGTAAACGATTCCAGCATCAATGCCTTCGCCGGCCCGGGAGGCTATATCGGCGCCAACGTGGGACTGTTCCTGGCGTCCGAATCGGAGAGCGAACTGGCCGGTGTACTGGCACACGAAATTGCGCATATCACCCAGCGCCACCTGGCGCGCGCCTTTGATGCCCAGGACAGGATGAGCCTGCCAACGACTGCCGCCATCCTCGCCGCTATACTCCTGGGCGCCACGACTGACGGCGCAGCCGGCGCAGCCGCATTAATGGCCACCCAGGCGGCAAGCTTGCAGCAACAAATCAATTTCACCCGCGCCAATGAAAAAGAAGCGGACCGAGTCGGCATCCAGACACTGGCAGATGCAGGCTTTGACCCCTTCGGAATGCCCATCTTCTTTGAAAAGCTGCAAAAAAACTCGAAACTCTACGGCACCAGGCCACCGGAATTCTTGAGTACTCACCCGGTCACCCTGAACCGAATTTCCGAAGCCACTGCGCGCGCAGAAAGCTATCCGAAGGCCCGGCAATACGACAACACGGATTTTCTGCTGATTCAGGCAAAAATGCGCGTTCACAGCTACGACAACCCCAAGCAGGTGCTGGCCGATGTACAACGCTACAAAGGCAAGAGTGGTGGAAAATCAGCTGTTGAGCAGTACGAGTTTGCACTGCTGCTGTCAATAGCAGAGAACCACACCGCCGCGCTTGAGGTTATGGAAAAACTCCACAACAGCGACCCGGATCGAATCGCCTACCGCCTGGCACTGGCGAGAATCATGACGGCTGACAAGCAATACACACAAGCACTGCGTGTCTATGCGGACTCACTGGAGTTATATCCGGGCGAAATGACAATCGTGCTGCCGTACGCATCGACGCTGCTGACATCCGGTCAGGCGCTCGAGGCCTATACCCTGCTCTCGGAGATGGCCAATCGCAATGCATCCAACCCACAAGTGCACAAGCTGCTGGCCCAGGCTGCAGGCGCAACGGGCCACACGATGCAAACCCACACAGCGATGGCACAGTATTATTTCCTCAATGGCTACACCAACCAGGCCATCGAGCAGTTAAAGCTGGCCGAGAAATCAACCAGCCTGAGCAGCTATGAAATTGCACGCATCCAGGCGCGCATTGGCGATCTGGAAGCACTGCTCGAGCTTGAAAAATTAGAATAATAACAAATACTAATGTATACTTTTATACACGATAACAAGCTTGACCCATATCGTTATCGATGCTAGCTTCAATGTCCGCTAGACATTATTTATCAGGTACTTCTCTGTACATTAAAAAATCAATCTGGAGTTAATCAATGAAAACACGCTTTCATGTCAAGCTGTTGTCAACTGCATTGCTGTCTCTATGGCTGACAAGTGGTTGCGCAGGCCAGTCTACCAAGGGCGGAGGCAGTGCTTCCAAGGCCAGTCCTGAAGCCACTGCTGCCATTACCAATGCGAACGATGCCATTGCCATCGCGAAAAGCAATGACTGGATCTGGCGGGACACAGAAACGTTCCTGGGCCAGGCCCAGTCAGCTGCCGATGCCGGCGACAATGCCAAGGCAATCATGCTCGCAGAACAAGCCAGGCTTGAGGCAGAAGCTGCTGTTGAACAGTATAACCTCGAGAAGTCACATCAACGCGGATTAGGACGCTAGACCTGATTTGACGCGAATCCATACTTGCATTTCACGTAAACCTTTCAGGAGAAGACACAATGCGGCAAACCGCGAGGATCTTTTTTACAGCATCGTTATCACTGGCAGCCCTGCTGTGCACACTGTCATTCCCGGCAACGGCTGCGGACAGTTCCGTCATCGAGAAAGGCAAGGCTGTTGCCTATGACCGGGTGAAGGGTAATTGCCTGGCCTGCCACGCCATGGATGATGGCACCCTGCCTGGCAATATCGGCCCACCGCTGATCGCCATGAAGGCACGCTTTCCGGACAAGGCCAAGCTACGCGCTCAAATCTGGGATCCAACCGTGGCTAATCCAAATTCCATCATGATCCCGTTCGGACGTAACAACGTGCTTACCGAAGAAGAAATTGATCAGGTTGTTGAATACATTTACACACTATAATTTTCAGGAGAATAACCCGTGACAAGCATGAAACGCAGAATATTTCTGAAAGGCTCTCTGGCAACAGGCGCAGTGGGCATCGCTGTCAGCACCGGTTTGTTGACACCACGTGCATCGCTCGCCGCCTGGTCCAAGGCTGCGTTCGAAGCCAAGGATGTTAACGCAGCTGTATCAGCTCTCTACGGTTCGTCCAGCATGACCGACAGCGACAAAATCAGTATCAAGGCACCCGATATTGCAGAAAATGGTGCCGTGGTACCGGTCTCGATAACCACCAGCGTCGATGGCGCATCCTCAATCAGCATTATTGCTGACCAGAATGCCACCCCATTGACCGCTGAATTCCTGCTGGGTCCCGGTGCTGAAGGCTATGTCTCAACCCGTATCAAGATGGGAAAGACGGCCAACGTCATTGCGGTCGTCAAGGCTGGAGACCAGATCTACAGCGCCAAGAAGGAAGTCAAGGTTACGATCGGCGGTTGCGGCGGCTAAACAGCCACCCGTTAACGACAACATTTCAATATTAAAGCGTATCAAGAGGAATCATCATGGCAAGCATTAAAATGCGCGCAGCAACTTCAGATGGCGTGACAACAATCAAGGCACTGATCAGTCATCCCATGGACACCGGACTGGTGAAAGACAAAAAGACAGGCGAGACGATCCCGGCTCACTTTATCCAGGAAGTCGTCTGCAAGCACAAGGACACGACGGTTATGACCGCCAACTGGGGTGCGGCAATATCCAAGAACCCTTACCTGTCATTCAAGTTCACCGGTGCCGCCGCAGGAGACACGGTGACTCTCAGCTGGGTCGACAACAAGGGTGAGAAGGATTCGGCCGAAGCGACGATCAAATAACGCAACCACTGACCTGTAGGGGAAACACCTAATGAAAAAACTCTTGACTGCAACGATACTACTGGGTCTGCTAGGCGGCTTCACCCTGTCCGCACAGGCGACACCACAAGAAGACCTGGCGGAATTCAGAGACTATTTCAAGAACCGCTTTCCCAAAACACCCTTCAATGATTTCATCAATGGTGTCTACTCCATTGATGCTGCATCCAGGGAACAATGGGAAGAGATCGAGGAGTTCCCGCCTTACGAGCTGAATCTCACGAAAGGTGAAGAACTTTTCAATGCGCCCTTCGCTAACGGCAAAGGCTATGCCGACTGCTTTCCGAATGGCGGTATTGGCATTGCCGAGCGCTATCCTTTCTTCGATAGCCAATCCGGCCAGGTCATTACGCTTGAGTCAGCGATCAATACCTGTCGCCAGGCAAATGGTGAGGAGCCTCTGGGCTGGGAAAAAGGTGCACTTGCCGATATCTCGGCCTACATGCACTACACCTCACGGGGTAACATCATCAACGTCCAGGTACCAAGCGATGACCCTGCCGCCCTCGCCGCATATGAGCGTGGCAAGAGCCATTTCTATGCCAAGCGCGGGCAACTCAACATGGCCTGTGCCGACTGCCATGTTTACTACTCCGGCAACAAGATCCGTGCCGACCTGCTGAGTCCTGCACTTGGACAGGTTACACACTTCCCGGTGTATCGTTCAAAATGGGGCGGTATCGGTACTCTGCACCGCCGCTATGGTGGCTGTAACAAGCAGGTTCGTGCCAAGCCTTACGCTCCGCAGAGCGACGAATACCGTAGCCTGGAGTACTTCCATACGTACATGAGCAACGGTCTTGAAAGTAACGGACCCGGCGCCCGCAAGTAGTTCAGCCATACTCAGGTAACTGGTTAGAGCCCGGCCTGTGCCGGGCTTTTTTTATACCCAAACCATGCGCACCGGAGTCATTGAGCAGGCGTTATCACGGCATGGCGGACGCCTCCCTGGGCGTCGCCCCCCCCCTGAAGACACAACGCTGGCGTCCCGGATTCGGTCACACACCTTGATTTTATTGTTATTAAATTGACTTTCACGGCATGGAGGAAGAAAATAATCAGTTAGTCAAACTGCCGCACCAACATAATAATTTCGAGGAACCGCCGCCATGTCGAAGTGCCAGAATCTGTCTTTGCTGTTCGTCCTGATCTTTTCCACGGGACTGTCATTTAATTCATACGCCGGACCGGTCTGTGGTGACGGCGTGGTCGAAGGTGCTGAAGAGTGCGATGAGGGGAATATCGCTGCCTCCAGTCTTTGTACCAATACAACAGATCAGGGCAATGGCACATGCACATTCACTATTTGTGGAGATGGCATCATACAGGCCCCCAATGGCGTTGGCTTCAATGAGCAATGTGAACCACCGAGTACAACAACCTGTGATGCCCTCTGCACAATCATAGCGGCGCCAACATCGACAACCACCACGACGGGTGCTTCAACCACCACCACGACAGGTGCCTCGACCACCACCACGACAGGCCCTTCGACATCAACCACGACGGGCGCTTCGACGACCACCACCACAGGCGCAACGACCTCTTCGACGGCAGGAACGACCACCACCACAATGGTTGGTCCGCCCACGACCACCACCACGGGTGCAACAACCACGTCCACGACGACTGCGTCAACGACCACAACTGCAGGGTCAACCACAACGACCACGCAGGTCTCGAGTGGTGGTGATGACGACACCTTCGACTTTGGCGGCGGCGGCTGCACAGTCAGCAACACACAAGCAACCGGCATGGATCCGATCTGGCTGTTCCTGCTGCTTGCACCCGGCATCGGTATTCTGCGCCGGCGCGTCGCGGCGACAACCGGAACAAAGAGTGCATGAACCGGGCTGACGGATGATAGTTAACTCAAGCCGGGCATAGAGCCCGGCTTTTTTTGCACTGTGACCCGGGGTAATTGTGAAATAGCAGCAACTTGCCTAAGATGTCAGTGAACGATTGGCTGCAGATTTATCCGCTCACACAAGGGACAAGGCACCATGAAAAAACTCAAAAACGAGGCACAGTTACTCAAGGAAGCGATCCGTGCCGGCGTGGAATACGGGGAACAGTTAGGCGTGGTCGAATTTGAGGCCACCGACACGCAGAACGAGAAGGTTGAATACATCTATAAACTGCTCGTTCACAACAAGGTTATCCAGCCACTCGCCCGCGGCCAGCAGAGCCTGCCGAACATGCGGCACAAACTGGCGCTATGGATATCACGCCAGTTGCCCGCTGATCACCCCTTGCTGAAATCATAATGCAGGCGGGCAGAGACCGCCCCGGTTTCAGGCAATCCTGATGCGCACCACGTTCATAACCTCGAACGCCACCCCACCCACGGTTTCAGTGTTTGCGTAATAGGTCAGGTTGACGCGCTGACCGTTGAGATTCCTGTAGGCCTGCTGGCGTTTGAATCTGAAGGGCGCGCTACAGCCCTCGACCATGAGCGTATTGACTATCCAGTCACCCTCGGTTCTTTGCACATGTGACGTCACCTTGAGCATGTCAGAATGGACGAGTTGCCGGTGTCTTTGCAGTAATTTTTCCGGTTCTGTTTGCATTGTTCTTGATGTTCATGCAGTCTGCGCGCCATAGGTCTGGGCAACGGCGCCCCAAATTGTGCAACCTCGGTTAATGCTAGCACGGGAATCATCATACAGAATCAACGCAGGGAATATGGTTACCGGCCACGCCAGTCCCGTACATCCCAGCATGAATACTGGCAGAGTACATGTTCCCTGCATTGCTTAGAAAGGTGCTCTGACACCCTGTTTCTTCGGAAACCGACCGAAATGTACAATACCAAACTATCGAATTTTGAAATCTGATCCGGGTTTATAGACCGGATTATTGTGTAATGGGAGAAACCTTATGAGCAGTCAGGAAAAATACGTCTATTCATTCGAAGAGGGCGATGGCCGCAACAAGATGCTACTGGGCGGTAAAGGCGCCAACTTGTGCGAAATGACCCAGATCGGGATCAATGTGCCCCCCGGCTTCGTGATCACAACAGAGGCCTGCCTGTATTACCTCGATAACGCCGCACACGATATGCCCACCGGCGTCATGGATGAAGTCCGCACACAAATGCAGGCACTGGAGAAAAAAACCGGCAAGACCTTCGGTTCCAGTGACAACCCCCTGCTGGTTTCGGTACGCTCCGGCTCGGCCATGTCCATGCCGGGCATGATGGATACCATCCTCAACCTCGGACTGAATATAGAAACCCTGAAGGCGCTGATTGCCCAGACCGGTAACGAGCGTTTTGGCTGGGACGCCTATCGCCGCTTCATCCAGCTGTTCGGCAAGGTCGCACTGGGGGTTCCGGACGAGGCCTTTGATGAAGAATTCGAGGCTGTCAAGGAAAAGTCGGGGGCCAAGCAGGATATTGCCCTCACAGCCCGCGATCTGCATGAAATCTCCGACCGATTCCTGGACGTGGTCGAGCGCGAGACCGGCAAGCCCTTCCCTGACGACCCGATGGAACAGCTGGAGATCGCCGTCAAGGCGGTATTCAACTCCTGGATGGGCAAGCGTGCGGTGGACTACCGGCGCGAGTTTAATATTACCCCGCAGTTGGCCAACGGCACCGCTGTCAACGTCTGTACCATGGTGTTCGGTAACCTTGGCGATGATTGCGCCACCGGCGTCGGCTTTACCCGTTATCCGGATACCGGCGAAAACAAGTTGTTCGGCGAGTACCTGGTAAACGCACAGGGCGAGGACGTGGTCGCCGGCATCCGCACGCCGAAATCGATCGACATGATGCAGGAAGAAATGCCGGACATGTACCAGGAACTGCTGGTCCTGCGTGAACGGCTGGAGTCCCACTACAAGGAGGTGCAGGACTTCGAGTTCACCATCGAGAAGGGGCGTTTCTACTGCCTGCAGACCCGCAACGGCAAGATGAACACCACGGCGCTGGTACGCACCTCGGTGGAGATGATGCGCGATGATCTGATCGACAAGCGCCAGGCCCTGTTACGTATCCAGCCCGAAATGCTGGAGCAACTGCTGTTCCCACGTCTGGATCCCGCCGCACGCAATGCACCGGTGGCACGCGGCCTGTCCGCATCACCCGGCGCAGCCGTGGGACATGCCGTGTTCGATGCCGATCGTGCCGAACAGCAGGGACGTGGCGGGCAACGCGTCATTCTGATTCGCGAGGAGACCAAGCCGGAGGATATCCATGGTTTCTTTGCCTCGCAGGGTATCCTCACGGCACGCGGTGGCAAGACCTCGCACGCGGCGGTAGTGGCACGCGGCATGGGCAAGCCCTGTGTAGCGGGCGCCGAGGGTATCACCGTTGATGTGCAGATGCGCAAGGCCTTTGTAGGAGAGCACACCATAAGCGAGGGTGACCTGATCACCATTGATGGCACCACCGGCGACGTCTACCTTGGTGAAGTGCAGATGATCGAGGCCAATTTCTCATCCGAACTGGAAACCCTGCTGGGGTTTGCCGATGAGACCGCACGTCTCAAGATCATGGCCAATGCCGATACGCCACATGACGCCGAACGCGCGCTCAAATACGGTGCCATGGGTATCGGTCTGTGCCGTACCGAACGCATGTTCAACGACCAGGAAAGGCTGCCTGTGGTCATTGAAATGATCGTTGCGGAGACCACCGAAGACCGTGAAACGGCCCTGGAAAAGTTGCTGCCGATGCAGCGCGAGGACTTCAAGGGCATCTTCAAGGCCATGGCACCGCGGCCGGTAACCATCCGCCTGCTGGATCCGCCCATCCACGAGTTCCTGCCGTCTGAAAACCAGCTGGTGGAAGAACTGGACCTACTGCGCCACCTGAAGGATACCGTGACGGGCATGATTATCCTTTCCGATGCCGTGCAGTTCATGTACAGCGGCCCGGATCGGCCCAGCGTCGCGTGTCTGACTGATCCGCGCTTGGTCGACGAGGCGATAGAGAAAAAGGAAACCATGCTGAAGAAGGTGCGTGCCCTTTACGAAGTGAACCCGATGCTGGGTCACCGCGGGGTACGCCTGGGGCTGTCTTTCCCGGAAATTTATTCCATGCAGATCACCGCCATACTGGAAGCCGCGGCCGAATGCGTCCAGGAGGGCTTTGACGTGCACCCTGAAGTCATGGTGCCGCAGGTATGCACCTCGCAGGAGCTGAAGCGGGTGAAGAGTTATGTCGATGCGGTTCGCACGGTGGTCGAGGACAAATACGGCGTCAAGGTGGACTTCAAGTTCGGCTCCATGATGGAGGTGGTGCGTTCCTGCATGCGCGCCGGCAGTCTCGCCGAGGAAGCCGAGTTCTTCTCTTTCGGCACCAATGACCTCACCCAGGCCACCTTCTCGTTTTCCCGCGAGGATGCCGAGAACAAGTTCCTGCCGATGTATAACGAGCTCGGGATACTGCAGGACAATCCGTTCGAGGTGCTGGATATCAAGGGCGTCGGCACACTGATGAAACTGGCCGTCGAATGGGGTCGCGAGACGCGTCCGGGCATGAAGGTGGGCATCTGCGGTGAACATGGCGGACATCCCGACTCTATCCACTTCTGCCACAGCATTGGCCTTAGCTACGCATCCTGCTCAGGCCCGCGTGTGCCGATAGCACGTCTTGCCGCCGCCCATGCGGCCCTGGCGGATGAGGCATGAGCCACCGCGCCAGTCATTAGCCCGCGCAGGACGGCATGGAGCGCCGTCCCTGCGCAACTATCACCACATGAGTGCAATTGCACCCTGGATGTGCCATCTGGACGGCACAATTCAGGTGCATTTTGCCCCACCACGGCGCAACAGCACTCAGCTAAAGCAAGATCATCAAAACTTAACAAATACCCACTTTTACTTGGACGGTCAGCAGGGTAAACTCCGCCGCCATGTTGTCCCCGTCAATAAACCTGCCGCTGCAATTCCTCAACCTGTGGTTGACCCTGCTGTTGATCTGGCTGATCGCCAACGGCACGCTGGCCACCGACACCGTGCTCACCGGCGTGGTTATCACGGCGGCCATCGCGTTCGCCTTCGCCGCCTTTTCGCGTGTCTACAGCGTCATCCGCTGGTCGCCGCGGGTAATTTACACCTACCTCATCTACCTGAGCGTGTTCCTCTACGAACTGGTGAAGGCCAACCTCAATGTGATGCGCTACGTATACAGTCGGCACATCGACATCCATCCCGGCATCGTCGAGATCAAGACCAGCCTGCAATCGCCCATCGGCCGCCTGGCGCTGGCCAACTCCATCACGCTGACACCGGGCACCCTGGTGGTGGACATTCGCGGGGACTCGCTGTTCATCCACTGGATCAATGTCACGGTGACGGACCCGGTCGCGGCCACGCAGGAAATTGCCGGGCGTTTCGAGAAATACCTGAAGGTGATTTATGGTTGATATCGCCCTCAATATTGCCTTCGTGCTGATCTTCTTCAGCATCGTGTTCGGCATCATTCGTCTTGTTATCGGTCCCAAGACGGTTGACCGGGTAGTCGCCATCGACCTGCTGACCATTATCGCCATCGCGGTTATCGGTCTGCTGGCACATGTCGCAAACCGTTATATCTACCTTGATGTAGCTCTGGTCTATGGCCTGTTGAGTTTCCTTGGCGTACTCGCCGTTGCCCGTTTTCTGGAGAAAGGCATCTAGCCTGCATCATGATGATCACCTTACTTACCCTGCTGCTCTGTGGCGGCATCCTCATCAGCGGCCTGCTCGCGGTGCAACTCGACAGCCTGGTCAGCGCCGTGATCAGCGCCGGACTCGCCAGCCTGTTCGCGGCCGTGGTCTACGTGGTGCTAGCGGCACCCGACGTTGCCATGACCGAGGCCTCTATCGGTTCGGGCCTGTCGACCATGATTTTTCTCTATGCGATTCGCAAGACACGGGACGAGGACTGATCCATGGGTGATTTGATCGGCAGCCTGATGCTGCTCGGGGGCGCCGTATTCCTGTTCTCCGCGGGCCTTGGCGTACTGCGCATGCCGGACACCTACAACCGTATCCAGACCGGCACCAAGGCCACCACTCTGGGCACCATCCTGATCCTCATCGGGCTGGCCTTCCTGCACCCGGCCTGGACCTTCAAGCTGTTCATCCTGATCTTCTTCGTAATGCTGACCAACCCGGTCTCCTCGCATGCCCTGGCGCGTGCCGCGCATGCCATCGGTACTACGGAGACCGAGTCCACCGTGATCGACCAGCTGGACGTCGCCGCGAATGACGACACCCGGGAGCAAACGGAATGAACCGCGCAATGCAGCCGACCCTGCCGGGCAGAGAGACCGCATGATCAAGCGCATCATCATCCTGCTGGTGCTGGTCATGCTGGCGATCATCTTTCTTGACCTCGCGGCCAATTACAGTGAGAAAACGTCACTGTCACCACTGGGGCACTACTACGCCGAACAGGGGCCGGCAGAACTTGGTGCCGCCAACCTGGTGACGGCCGTGGTCGTCACTTACCGCGGCCTTGATACCCTTGGCGAGGTCACCGTACTGTTTATCTCCGCCGCTGGCGTCGGCCTGCTGTTGCGGCGCACGCGGCGCAAGGGCGACGACGAAGACCTTGAAAAAGGCGACCGCGCCGAGGAAACCACGGGTATGCACAAGCCCGCCAGTGAAATCGTCGAAACCGCCACCGAACTGCTGTTACCGATGGTGATCCTGTTCGGCATCTACGTGTTCCTGAACGGTCACCTGTCACCCGGCGGCGGCTTCCAGGGTGGCGCGATCATTGCGTCCGGCACCATGTTCCTGCTGCTGGCCCTGCCGGAATCGCATATCAGCCGCCTGATGATCGCCATGACAGAATCACTCTCCGGATTCAGCTACGTGGTAATCGGCGTACTCGGCGTGCTGCTGGCAGGCGGCTTCCTCGACAACCGCATCATGGGCCTCGGCACCTATGGCAGCCTCTTCAGCGCCGGCGCCATACCGCTGATTTATGTGTTCGTCGGCATCAAGGTCGGCTTCGAACTCAGCGCAGTGCTCGACCGCTTCCGCAAGGAGGACAGCGGACCGTTATGAGTATCCTTGCCGACACCCAGATTTCGCTGATTGTACTCTGTAGCGGCCTCGGACTGATCCTGATCGGGCTGTGGGGCATACTCACGCAACGCAATATCATCCGCATGATCGTCGGCTTTTCGCTGCTGGATACCGGTATTCACATGGTCATGGTGTCCATCGGTTATGTTACCGGCGGCACCGCGCCGATCATCAACGACGCGGTACCCATGGCCGACGCCGCCAGCCGTGTGGTCGACCCGGTGCCTTCTGCACTGGTGCTGACCGCCATCGTTATCGGCCTGGGTGTGACCGCGGTGATGCTGTCCTTCGCGGTACGCATTTACAGGACACGCAGAACGCTGATGATCGACGAGTGCTCGGAGTCGAAATGGTAGCTACCCTGATCACCGAGGTGTTGTTGCAGCCGCTGGGCATCTATGTGCTGGCGCTCGGTGCCGGCTTCCTGGTGCCGCTGTTTGACCGTGCACACCGTGGTTCGGCCATCGCGGTGTTCCTCGCGACCCTCGCCGGTATGGTCGCCATCGCCGCCATCAACCTGCTGGCGATCCTGAACGGCGCTGCCACTATCGAGATCGAAACCGCGGGCATTGCGCCGCCGTTTTCCATCAACCTGCGCTTCGGCCTGTATGAAGGCGGCTTCGTGCTTGCCGTCAACAGCATCGCGCTGCTCGGTGCCCTGCACTGGCTGCCGTCACTGCGGCAGCATGCCTCCGCGCTGCTGCTCTACCTGATCATGGTGATGGGCATCAACGGCATGGTGATGACCCGCGACCTGTTCAACCTGTTCATCTTCATCGAGATCACCTCGATCGCCACCTATGCACTGATCGGCATGGAACGCACCGGCTCGGTACTCGCTGCCGGCTTCAAGTACATCGTCGCGACCTCGGTGGCCTCGGCGTTCTTCCTGCTGGGCACCATCTTCCTCTATTACCTCACCGGCACCCTGAACATCGATGGTATGGTGGCGCAGCGCGAGCTGATCAGCGGCCCGGTCGGCTTCATCGCGACCCTGTTGCTGCTCACCAGCCTGCTGATCGAGCTTAAACCCTACCCGGCCAACGGCTGGGGACTGGACGTCTACGAGACCGCACCCGGCGGCATCGCCGCGCTGATCTCCGTCGGCGTCTCCGCCGGGGTGTTCTTCGCGCTGCTGAAGACGCTGCCGCTGCTGGACAACTACCTGACAAGTATTGCCGTGGTCGGGGGTGCAACCTTCCTGATCTCCAACCTCATTGGCCTGAAGCAGGACAACGCCAAACGCCTGCTCGGTTACTCCTCCATTGGCCAGATGGGCCTGCTGACACTGGCGCTGGCCGCGACGGCACACCCCGGTATCGAGGCGCCGCTGGCGCTGATCATCGGCGGGCTGTTTATCAACCATCTGCTGGCCAAGGCCGGGCTGTTCTGGCTGGCGGATCTGGTGAACCGCAACACCACCCGGGACTGGTCGGTGCTCGCCGGACGACCACTGCTGTTGCTGGTGTTCGGCATCCTGCTGGCGGCGCTGGTCGGCCTGCCGCCCTTCCCCGGCTTCTGGGCCAAATGGCTACTGGTGATGGAACTGGCAACGAGCGGCCTGTACGGGTGGATTGCCGTGGTGTTGCTGGGATCGCTGCTGGAAGCCGCTTACCTGTTCCGCTGGTTCACACAGACCCTGCAGGCACGCAAAACCGATGCGCCCGACAGCATCAGCCTCGGGAAACTGGCACCCGTCGCCATGGTCGCCTTGCTGTTGTTTGCCAGCGGCTACGGCATGGCCGTGCAACTGCAGGCCGACACCCTGGCCATGTTCCTGCCACTGCTGGCCGGAGCCGCACTGTGGCTGCTGGACAGCCTGCCGGGCCGCTTGAAGAGCCTGCTGATGCTGGTGATGGTAGCGGTGGGTGGCAGCTGGTTGACACAGGACCTGGAAGGGCTGAATCGCATCTTCGGCTTCATCCTGGTCGGTGGCGGTATCGTGGTGAGCCTCGCCACCCAGTACCGGGGCGATCCCCGCAAGGGTTTCTACCCGCTGTTGACCATCCTGCTGCTGTCGCTGGCGACACTGCTGCGCGCGCACACCAGCCTGGCGTTCTTCTTCAGCTGGGAACTGATGACGCTGAGTTCCTACCTGCTGATCACCCTCGGTCGCAAGGGCGTAAAACCCTCACTGACCTACCTGCTGTTCTCGCTCGCCGCGGCCTACTGCATCCTTGCCGGTTTCGCAATTGCCTACGCGGCGACCGGCAGTATCGAACTCGCCGCACTTGGCGGCAGCGGCGATGCCATGGGCCTGGTGTTCAGCCTGCTGGCGGCCGGTTTCGTCATCAAGACCGGCGCGTTCGGGGTACATATCTGGATTCCGGGCGCTTACGCGGAAGCAGACGACGACTTCACTGCCCTGCTCTCTGCCGTGGTCAGCAAGGCCGCGATCTTCGGCCTGCTGCTGATCGCCGCGCAGCTCGGCGTGCGTTCCGACATCGGCCTTGACCCGGCCTACGTACTCGGCTGGATCGGCATGCTCACCGCAACCTTCGGCGCACTGATGGCGGTGTTTCAGGAAGATGTCAAGAAACTGCTGGCCTACTCCAGCATGGGGCAACTCGGCTACATCGTCACCGGCATCGCACTGATGAGTCACCTCGGCTGGGTGGCGGCGCTGTACCTGACAGTGAACCATTTCCTGTTCAAGGGCATCCTGTTTCTCGCCGCCGCCGGCATCATCCTGCGCACCAACGAGCGCCTGATGTACAGGATGGGCGGACTGATCAAGAACATGCCGTTCACCTTCGTCGCCACCATGATCGCCATCATCGCCATGTCCGGTGTCCCGCCGCTGACCGGTTTCGGCGGCAAGTGGCTGTTGTTCAACGCCATCATGGAAAAGGGCTGGTACTGGCTGGCCGCACTGGCGTTCTTCTCCAGCGCCGTCGCCTTCCTCTACATGTTCCGTTTGCTGCAGACCGTGTTCCTCGGCCAGCGCAAGCTGGAGCATGCGCAACTGCGCGAGGCGCCGGCGATCCTGCTGGTACCCCAGTTTGTGCTGATCGCTATCATCATGGTGTTTTCCGCCTACCCGAAACTGCTGCTCGAGCCGCTATCAGCGGCTGTCGGACCGTGGCTAGGCGGCAGCCTGGTGTGGGACGGCCTTGCGTTGCAAACCCATCTCGGCTACTGGAACGCGCCCATGGTCATGGGCGTGGTCGCCGGTGTGTGGATGGTGCCGCTGATCTTCCTGCTGCTGATGTCGCTGACCCTGAAGATCCAGAAGGTCGAGCAATTCAATATCGTGTTTGCCGCAGAGCGCCCGCACCGCCCGGAAGATACCCATTTCGCCTACCACTTTTTCGCGCACTACGACCGCGCCCTCGGCTTTCTGGTGAGACCACGCGCAACGGCCTTCTGGAAGTCCACCGTCGAGTGGAGTCATACCCTGGCCGCGTCCCTGCGGATTTTCTATAACGGCAACGGCCAGACCTATGCGCTGCACATCGTGGTCTATCTGGTGGCACTGTACCTGGTGAATGGAGGACTGCAGCAGTGATTGCGGAATGGTTTGGCAGAATCGGAAATTTCAGCCTGACGCTGCTGATCGTCACCGTCTACGGCCTGCTCGTGGGCGCCTTCATCGAACGCACCATCGCCAAGGTGCAGGGTCGCATCGGCATTCCCTACCAGCAGCCGTTTATCAATATTCTGAAGACCCTGGTCAAGCGTACTGCCGTCAGTCATGGCATCATGTTCTACCTCGGACCGGTGTTTCGCATCGCCGGTGGTATCGGCACACTGGCCTTCATACCGGTGATCTACGGCAGCGACACCTTCGCGAATTTCAGCTACGCCGGCGATCTGTTCCTGGTGATCTATTTCATGTTCTTCGGCCAGCTCGGCATGGCCCTGGGCGCCGGCGAAAGCGGCCACCCCTACAGCGCTATCGGCATTGCCCGCGGCCTGTCGCAAATGACCGCCTACGAGGTACCATTTGCGCTGGCAGTGATCTCCATTGTCATCCAGTACGACACCCTGTCGATCACCGAGATCGTGGCTGCGCAGCAGGGCGGCTGGCAGCATTGGACAGTGTTCACCAACTGGGTGGCAACACTGGCGGCCATCCTTGCCTTCCTCGGCATGACCGGCTATTCGCCCTTTGACATCTTTCTGGCCCCGCAAGAGATTCCGATTGGCCCACCGACCGAGTTCCACAGCAGCTTCCTGTCACTGCTGCAGACCAATCGTGCCCTGTTCGGTGCCACCAAGCTGATCCTGTTCATGAACCTGTTTTTTGGCGGTGCCACCGGCTGGATTGAACTGATGATCAAGACCCTGGCAATCTATATGATTGCGGTGGTCGTCGGTGTGGCATTTCCACGCTTCCGTGTCGACCAGTCGATCCGCTTCTTCTTCAAGTACCCGACACTCATCGGTATCGCGTCTATAGTATACGTACAGATGGTAATCGCCCCCTGATGCCGAGCGTGAGGACCTGACCATGACAAAAGACCTGAGCACCGAAGCAACCCTGGAAAATGCCGGACTATCCGCCGAGGACCAGCAACTGTTCTCCAATGCGCGGCCGCGTGCCTACGAGCCCTACCCGATCAAGGCGGTAGAGGATTTCGCCAACTGGGCACGCGCGAATTCGCTGTGGATCCTGGCATTCGGCACCGGCTGCTGCTCGATCGAGCTGCGCCCGCTGATGACCGCGCGCTTCGACGCCAGTCGCTTCGGCGTTGCCGGCCGGCCGACACCACGGCAGTCGTCGGTGTTCATCATCGGCGGTTACGTGTCGGTCAAAACGCTGAAGCGCATCGTTCGCAGTTATGAGCAGATGCAGGGGCCGAAATTCATCATTGCCCTGGGCAGCTGCCCGGCCAACGGCGGCATGTACTTCGACAGCTACAACACCATCAACCAGTTCGACCTGTACCTGCCGGTGGACCTGTATGTCACCGGCTGCATGCCGCGACCGGAGGCACTGCTCGGCGCCATCCTCGAACTGCAGGATGACATCAAGGCAGGCAAGTGCGACGGCGCCAACCGCTATATCGAACACTTCGACGAGTACAAGGCCAACCAGAAGAAGGTCATCAAGGACTGGAACATGCCGGATTACAACTGGTAAGCCCATGACACGCTATCGAACCACGGGAATGCTATTATGAGTGACATGCTGGACAGACTGGCGCGTGATTTCGCTGTCACAGACATTACCGAGCGCCCGCCGGCAATCACCACGCTGAAGGTGAGCAAGGACAATGGCGAACGCCTGATCCGCGAGCTGCGCGACCGCGAGGGTTTCACGCACCTGGCTTTCATTGCCTGCACCGACTGGATCGAGGACGGCATTTTCAGACTGATCTATATGCTCTACAACCATGACCGCAAACAGAACCTCGGCGTGCATGTTGACATCGACCGCGACCACGCCGAGATGACTTCCATCCACACGCTGTGGGCGCAGGCCTGGACCTACCAGCGGGAACTGCGCGAGATGTACGGCATCATCTTCCCCGGCAGCCCGCGACTCGACGAGGATTTCTGCCTCGAGGGCTGGGATGACATGCCGCCGATGCGACGTGATTTCGATACCGTGAAATACAGCACCGAGCGCTTCGGTCATCGCGAGGGCAGGGTCAGCCTGGTACCGCGCGATCACATGAAGGTGCAGCTCTACCCGAACCGTGGAGGCGATGAAAAATGACTTTATCTAGCGGCCATTCCGCCTCGCTGGACTTTGCCCAGCCCGAACCGGTCGACCTGTCATCGGGTAAATACGTCAAGCTGTGGCAGGGTCCGCAACATCCCGGCATCACCGGCAACATGTCACTGGAACTGACGCTCGACGGCGATACCATTATCGAGTGCAAGACACACGTCGGTTACCTGCACCGCGGTTTCGAGAAACTGATGGAGCAGCGCACCTTCATTCAGAACTTTACCGTGGTATGCCGTATCGCGGTGCCCGAGCCAGCCTTCAACGAGTACCTGTACGCGGCCGCAATCGAGACCATCAGTGGCGTTGAGTCGCCCGAGCGCGCACAGTGGCTGCGTACCCTGAACCTGGAAATGATGCGCCTCGCCAGCTTCCTGATGTGGATCGGCGGCCAGGGCGGTGCGTTTGGCCAGTACACCGTGGCCAACTGGACGCTCACCTACCGAGATTACGTGCTCGACCTGTTCGAGGAGATGACGGGTGCGCGTATCTACCACATGTACATGGTGCCGGGTGGCGTGCGCGCCGGACTGCCGGCCGGATTCGAGCAACGCATCCTCGAGCTGATGGACAATACCGACAAGCTGCTCGACCAGATCGAACGCGTGATGTACAACAACGTGGTGTTCAAGGCGCGTGCAAAAGGCCTTGGCATTATTGCCCCCGAGATGGTCGATCCCTACGGCGTGGTCGGTCCGAACGCACGCGGCAGCGGTTTCAGGCGCGACCTGCGCAAGGATGAACCCTACCTGGTGTACGACCAGCTCGATTTCGATGTCATCACCGGCAGCGCCGGTGACGCCTACGAACGCGCCTACCTGCGATTGCAGGAAACACGCCAGAGCGTCAACCTGATTCGCCAGTGCATTCAGGGCGCGCCGTCGAATGGCCCGTTCCAGGCCGACATGCCGAATATGCTGCACTGGAAGGTGCCGGCCGGCGAGACCTACGTCAAGGCCGAGTGCACCCGCGGCGAATACGGCTATTACATGGTGACCGACGGTAGCGAGATCGTGCGCCGCGTCCACGTGCGTGGCCCGAGCTACACCCACGCCATTGCCGTGATGGAGCGCATCGCGGTCGGCACCAACATCGCCGACATCGCCGGCCTGATGGTATCGCTGCACACCTATCCGCCCGAGATCGAGAGGTAAGCGGAGTACGCTCATGAATCTGAAAGACCTGCTCTCACCGTTCTACGTATGGCAACGCGCCTTCGAGAAACCCTATACCAGCATTCGTCCGATACAGGAACGCCCCGGCTCGGCCGCCTATCGCGGCTTCCATATCAATGTCAGCGAGGAATGTATCGGTTGCGGTACCTGCCACACGATTTGCCAGAACGGTGCGATCGACATGGTCAGGGCCGAGGAATTCGAGGGCCGCAACGGCGACAGCGGGCTGCGGCCGCGGTTCGACTATGGCCGTTGCTGCTGGTGCGGCCTGTGTGTAGACATCTGCACCGCCGGTTCCCTGCGCATGAGCAACGAGTACACCTGGATCACCAGCGACCCGACCGAGTTTCATTTCACCGCCGGTGTTGAACACACCACCTGGCAGGACAATCCGCTGGGTTACCGGCGCGCTGAAGGTTACCAGCTGTACCCGCCGAAGCGCATCGAGATGCAGATGCTGGCGGCGGAAGAGAGCGTGCAGTCATTTAATGAAGTAGTCACGGGCTATAGCGAGGAACAGGCCAGGCTGGAAGCCGACCGCTGCATCGAATGCGGCATCTGCGTCGCCACCTGCCCGGCGCACATGGACGTCCCGGATTACATTCGCAGCATTCGCGAGGGTGACTACGAACAGGGCCTGCAGCTGATGTACCGCACCAACCCCTTCCCCGCCACCTGCGGTCGCATCTGCACACGCCGCTGCGAATCGGTGTGCCCGGTCGGTATTCAGGGAGATCCGATCGCCATCCGCTGGCTGAAACGCTTCATCGTCGACCAGGTCGCACCGCAGGACTACGCGCGTATTCTCGCCGACCAGTGTGTCGACAGTGGCCACCGCATAGCCATCATCGGCGCCGGACCGGGCGGCCTGAGTGCAGCCTACTACCTGCGCAAGCAGGGTCACACGGTGACCGTGTTCGAGGCACAGGAAACCGCCGGCGGCATGCTGCGTTATGGTGTACCCAGTTACCGCCTGCCGGACGCGGATCTCGACAAGGACATCAACTACATCGTGTCACTTGGCGTCGACATCCAGTACAACACGCGTATTGGCAGGGACATCACGTTCGAACAACTGCTGCAGGATTACGACGCAGTATTCCTGTCCACCGGCCTGTCGGTACCTTCCAGCATGCGCATACACGGTGAGGAGCACCCGCGTGTACTCTCCGGCCTGCAGGTGCTCGCCGATGTCGCCAGCGGCCGCGACCCGGGCGTCGGCCGCAAGGTTGCGGTCATCGGCGGTGGCAATGTCGCCATGGACGCATCACGGGTATCACGCCGCTTCGGTGCGGATGTCACCATCCTCTACCGACGCCGCATCGCCGACATGCCGGCAGACGACGAGGAGATACACGAAGCACAGGAGGAAGGCTGCCGCATTGTGACCCAGGCGATTCCGGTTGAAATCATCGCGGCAGACAACCCGCAGCAGGTATCCATCAAGTGGGGCGAAGCCGAAATGGTGCAGGACCCGAAAGGCGGACGGCCGCGACCAGTATTGCAGGAGGACCGGATGCACGTCGAGACCTACGACTGCATCATTTCCGCCATCGGTCAGGGCAGTGACCTCGACTTCCTCTCAAAAGAGGTCCAGGATCAGCTGGCCATCGAATGGGGGAAGTTCACGCCGGGCGAGTACCAGCACACGCCACTTGAAAAGATGTTCGTCGGTGGCGACGTCGCCAACCGTGTTGCAGATGCCATCAGCGCCATCGAGGATGGCCATCACGCCGCGCGCGGCATTGACCGTTTCCTGAACCCGGATGCCTTTACGAACCCAGATGAAAAGGTGAGCTGATATGAATACCGTTGATGAAATACTGGATTATGCCATTGATCAGGAACAGCAGGCCGCCGACTTCTACGCGGACCTCGCGGGGCGTGCCGAAAAGGCCGGCATGAAAGACATCCTGCTGGACTTTGCTGCAGAGGAACAGGGTCACAAGGAGCGGTTGCTGGCCGTGAAGTCCGGCAAACACGAACTGACGCCGGAACAGGAAGTACTCGACCTGAAGATCTCCGACTACCTCGTCGAGATCGAGGTAAAAGAGAATATTTCCTACCAGGATGCCTTGATCGTCGCCATGAAACGCGAGCGCGCCGCCTTTCAGCTCTATACCGACATGGCCGCAAAGGTTCCCGAAAGCCACTTGAAGGAAGTCCTTGACGGGCTTGCCAAGGAAGAAGCCAAGCACAAGCTGTTTTTTGAATCCGAATACGACGAACGCGTACTGCAGGACAACTAGCCATCGCGCCTGAGCAGCAACCTGGGCTTCGAAGCAACCAGAAAAAACATCAGGCTGATGTATCCCCCTGTTCCCCGGCAACTGCTCCAGACGTTGCACTACCTCTCGTTACCCTGCAGTCGCGCCCTTCTCGGCAAGCGCTCCATCCGATGCCCTACCACCTACATCCATGTAGGCGTACAGGAGCACCCAAAGAACGGGCATGAAGGAGAAGGAGCGCTTCTTTAAAGTAATTTAAATACCCTGAAAGCACCGGCGGAGTCTACAGACAGACACCGCCGCAGATTCGACCTGACCGCGCAACGGCTGCTACGCTACAATGCCGGTCAGGCTTACCGAGCACCAATCCGCGGCATTGTGGTCTGATTCAGTCCCGGGACCTGAAACCCGCGTGAACACAGAGCCGTTTTCCATTAACCGAAGGATGTCGTAATGACCAAACGTATGCTGCTTGTCCTGCTGGCGCTGGGTCTGGTGCTTGGTGCCATGTTCGGCTGGAAATACTATCAGGGACATAAAATGGCCATGCTGGCGAGCATGCCACCGCCTCCCGCCACCGTGGCCGCGGCCGATGTGCAGGCGGAGACCTGGCAGCCCCACCTGGCGACAGTGGGTTCGCTGGTGGCTACCCAGGGCATTCTGTTGACTACCGAGGTAGCGGGAAAGGTCAAGGCGATCCGCTTCGAGTCCGGCCAGCAGGTCGAGGCCGGCACCGTGCTACTGGAGATCGATGACAGCGTCGAGCAGGCCGAACTCAAGGGCATTGTCGCAGAACGACGCCTCGCAGAGCAGCAGTACGAGCGCCGTGAGGAATTGCTGGATTCCAAGACCATTTCACGCTCCGATGTCGACGAGGCGCGACTGCGGCTGGAAAACGCCGCGGCACAACTGGCGACGAAACAGGCCGTGATCGCGAAAAAGCGCATCACTGCACCTTTCAGCGGCTGGCTGGGTATCCGCCAGGTAGATCTCGGTGAATACATCCAGCCGGGCACCACCATCGTACCGTTGGAGGCACTGGTGCCGATTTACGTCGACTACGCGCTGCCCGAGCGACATCTCGATCAAGTCTCTTCAGGACAGGCAGTGGAAATCGAGGTGCAGGCCTTTCCGGGCGAGGTCTTCAGCGGCCAAATCGCTGCCGTGAACCCCGGCATTGATCCCGGTACTCGCAGCCTGCAGGTACGCGCCACGCTGGAGAACCCGCAGGCACGATTGCGCCCCGGCATGTTCGCCGAGGTACGCACGCTACTGCCACAGCGCCCGGCGGTACTCACGGTACCGCAGACGGCCATCACCTACAATCCATACGGCGATTCGGTGTTCGTGATCCTCGACGGCGAATCCGGATCCAGTGTACAGCGCCGCCAGGTCGTGACCGGCGGGGTGCGCAATGGCCGCGTCGAGATTGTCAGCGGGCTGCAATCCGGAGAACGTGTGGTGGCTGCCGGACAGGTGAAGCTGCGCAATGACCAGGCCGTTGTCGTCGACAACAGCATCGTACTGGACACGCAGATCACGCGCCCATGAAATTCACCGACCTGTTCATACACCGGCCGGTACTGGCCAGTGTCGTCAGCCTGCTGATCCTGCTGGTGGGAATACGCTCCATCGGCATGCTTGAGGTACGCCAGTACCCGGAAACACAGGACACGGTTGTTACCGTGACCACCTTCTATCCCGGTGCCAGCAGTGAACTGGTGAAAGGCTTCATCACCACACCCTTGCAACAGGCAATCGCGGAAGCCGACGGCATCGACTATCTGTCCGCGACCAGCAGCCAGGGCCGCTCGGTCATCGAGGCGCGCATGGTGCTCAACTACGATCCCAAGGCAGCCGTTTCCGAGATCCAGGCCAAGGTCGCGAGCCAGCGCAATGTGCTGCCCGACGAGGCCGATGACCCGGTCATCGATTCGACCACCGGCGAACGAATCGCATTGATGTACATGGCGTTCTACAGCGACACCATGTCGCCGCCACAGATCACTGACTACCTGCTGCGGGTGGTGCAACCAAAGCTGCAGGCCGTACCCGGTGTGGCCAAGGCCGAGATGATCGGCAACAAGACCTTTGCCATGCGCATCTGGCTGGACCCGGTACGCATGGCGGCATTCGGCATCACGGCCGACGAGGTACGCCAGGTACTGCGGGCCAACAATTACCTGGCCGGCATCGGTCAGACCAAGGGTGCACATGTCGCCATGGACCTCAGCACCACCACCGACATCAGCCAGCAGCAGGACTTCCAGGAGCTGGTGTTGCGCAATACAGGCGATACCCTTATCCGTTTGCGTGATGTCGCCAGCGCAGAAATGGGCGCCGCGGACTACGACACCAGCACCTGGTTCAATGGCAAGACGGCCATCTTCATCGGCATCAAGCAGGCACCCGGTGCCAATCCCCTCACGGTCGCCGGGCACGTGCATGAACTGTTGCCGGAACTGCGGACACAGCTCCCGGCCGGGCTTGAGGCGGGCATCCCCTACGATGCCAGCGTCTTCATCGAGGACTCCATCCGTGAAGTATTCAGCACCCTGATCGAGGCGGTACTGATTGTGCTGCTGGTGGTGTATCTGTCGCTGGGCTCGATGCGTGCGGCACTAATACCCGCGGTGGCTGTGCCGCTGTCGCTGGTCGGTGGCATCTTCCTGATGTTGCTGATGGGCTTCTCGATCAACCTGCTGACCCTGCTGGCCATGGTACTGGCCATCGGGCTAGTGGTCGATGACGCCATCATCGTGGTCGAGAATGTGCACCGCCATATTGAACAGGGTAAAACACCACTTGAAGCAGCATTGATCGGTGCGCGCGAGCTGGCCATGCCCATCATCGCCATGACCACCACTCTGATCGCCGTGTATGCCCCGATCGGCTTCATGGGCGGGCTGGTCGGCACCCTGTTTACCGAGTTCGCCTTCGCGCTTGCCGGTGCGGTACTGATCTCGGGCGTGGTCGCGCTGACGCTGTCGCCGATGCTGTCCTCGCGGGTTCTGAAATCGTCCAGCGGCGAGGGACGCTTCGAGCAGGCCGTCGAACATTTCTTCAACCGCCTGGCGGAACGTTACAGCCGGGCGCTGCGCAGTTCGCTGCAGACCCTGCCGGTGACGCTCGTATTCGCCGCAGTAGTGCTGGCAAGCATCTACTTCATGTTCGTCACGTCACAGAACGAACTGGCCCCGGACGAGGACCAGAGCATCCTGTTTTTCCAGGCCACGGCGCCGCAAACGGCCACCATTGATTACAACGAGGCCTATGTCCGGCAGATTGTAGCAACGTTCGAGAGTGTGCCCGAATATGACAAGAGTTTTATACTGGCGGGCTTCGGCGGTGACGTCAGCATCACCTTTGGCGGCCTCAAGATGCCGCAACCCTCGGAACGCCCGCGCAGCCAGATGGAAATCCTGCCCGAGGTGCAGCAGGGTCTTGCCCAGGTTGCCGGGCTGCAGATCGCGGCCTTCCCGCGGCCCAGTCTGCCCGGCTCCGGCGGCGGTCTCCCGGTACAGTTTGTCATCACCAGTGACGCCAGTTACCAGCGCCTCGACGAGGTGGCCGGACAGCTGATCGGAACGGCCATGGCCAGTGGCAAGTTTGCCTTCCTGCAAAAGTCGGTCGAGTTCACCCGTCCCAAGACCACCGTGGTCATCGACCGTGATCGCGCCGGCGACCTCGGCATCAGCATGGACGACATCGGCCGCAACCTGGCAACGCTGCTGGGTGATAATGATGTCAACCGCTTCAGCCTGGAAGGACGCAGTTACAAGGTAATCCCGCAGGTTGCACGGCAGTTCCGGCTCGACCAGTCAATGCTGGACAACTACTACCTGCGCAGCGATGCCGGCGAACTGGTACCGCTATCCAGTATCGTCAGTTTCGAAACCAGTGTCGTACCGAGCAAGCGCACTCAGTTTCAGCAGCTCAATGCCATCACGGTCGAGGGCATCATGGCCAATGGCGTCACCCTCGGCGATGCGGTGAACTACCTGCAGGAGCAGGCCCGGGAACAATTCCCGCGCGGCTTTACCTGGGACTACATGGGCCAGTCGCGCCAGTATGCACAACAGGGCAGCAGCCTGATCGTGACCTTCTTCATGTCCCTGCTGGTCATCTACCTGGTGCTGGCGGCACAGTTCGAGAGCTGGCGTGACCCGATCATTATCCTGGTGTCGGTACCGATGTCGATTGCCGGTGCACTCGCCTTCCTGACCCTCGGCTTCGCCACGGTGAATATCTACACCCAGGTCGGACTGATTACACTCATCGGGCTGATTGCCAAGAACGGCATCCTGATTGTCGAATTTGCCAACCAGCTGCAACTCGGTGAAGGCCTCTCGAAACACGAGGCGGTGATCAGGGCTGCTGCCATCCGGCTGCGACCGATACTCATGACCACGGTATCGATGATCGTGGCGATGGTGCCACTGCTGCTCGCCACCGGACCGGGTGCCGTGAGCCGTTTTCACATCGGCCTGGTGGTCGCCAGCGGGCTGGGTATCGGCACCGTGTTCACGCTGTTCGTGGTGCCGGCCGTGTACGTACTGCTCGCCCGTGATCATACCGGTGTACACACGATAGAGGAGCCGGCTTGAGGGTGTGCTCCCCGGCAGCAGTCGCTTCACCGTACTCAAACTGTGCCATCGGACCTGTGCATACCGGAACAGTGGCGCACTTTGTTGTTTCCTGCCCTTTTCTTTATTCATTCACGGCGTGATAATCGCTTGTATTGATACCAACAGGACTGCTCCCCATTCGCCACCGCATCGCTTCCAAACTGTCTACGGCACTCGTCATCATCATGGTCACGAGCAGCGTCCTCATGGGCATCGTCATTACCCAGTCAGGCACCAACCTGTTGACGGCCGCCTCTACCAACCGACTGACCCAGGAGAGCAAGGTCGTCGCGACCCGCCTGCAGGATATTTTTGATGCTGTGCAACGTGACCTGGAATTCATCGCGCGCAGTCCCTCGCTACTGCGGCTCGTGAACACACTGGCAAGCGCTCCTTCAGAGTCCGACGACACGGCCATAGAACAGGCGAAAAGCCAGCTGCAGGAGGTGTTTGCTGCCTTGCTGATCAACCACCCCTGGTATGTCCAGGCACGCCTTATCGGCGCCGCAGACGAGGGCATGGAGGTGGTACGCGTTGACCAGGTCGACAGCCAGATCAGGCGGGTGCCCAAGCGCGAACTGCAACGCAAGGGAAAGAGTACCTACTTCAAGGAGGCCTTTGGCAGGGAATCCGGCCATGTCTACTGGTCACCCATCAATCTGAACCGCGAACACGGACAGATAACCGAGCCGTACCAGCCGATGCTTCGTGTGGCACTGCCGATCGACAGCGCGGATGACACACCGTTTGGTATCGTGATTATCAATCTGGATGCGCAACGGGTATTCGAGGCTATAAGGAGCGTGGTCAGTTCCGGTCTGACGTTTTATGTCGCAAACCGGCAGGGTGATTACCTCTACCATCCGCAGCCGGACAAGACCTTTGGTTTCGAGCAAGGTCAACGTTACCGCATACAGGATGATTTCCCGGAGGCAATCCGGCTGCTCGATGCCGGAACCAGCGCCGTGATCGTCGAGAAAGCAGCCACGCTCCCGGACGCTTCTGAACCTGTCGTTGCGCACCTCGGCATGTTGCCGGTGCCGCAGGGCGCCAGCGAGGAACTGCTGCTCGGCCTGACCATGCCACGCTCGTCTATCGTCAGTGAAGTCAACGCGGCACGACGTGAGAGTGCCGCACTCATTCTGCCATTTTTACTGGTAGGCACCATTATCGTGATCTGGCTGGTGCGGATATTCATCGCGCCGCTGGAACGGGTCACACGCGAGGTCAGCCGTTTCGCTCCGGGCACACGCCGCCCACGGCTGTCTGAAGAGAACCGCCGCGACGAGGTAGGCCAGCTGGCACAGGCGTTCTCGATGATGGCCGAACGCATCGAGCGCCAGGTCGGCGAGCTCAAGGAGCAACGCAAACGCTTCCAGAGCCTGTTCGAGACCGCACCGGATGCCATCATCATTATCGACGAGGACGGTACCGTGGAATTTATGAATGGTTCCGCCGAACGCCTGTTTGGCTACGGCGCCAGCGAGGTCATCGGTCACGACATCAAGATGCTCATGCCGGAACCGGACAGCAGGCATCACACCGAATACATGAACCGTTACCTTGACGGCGGCAAGCCGCACATCATCGGCATCGGCCGTGAGGTGACAGGCAAGCGCAAGGATGGCCGAAGCGTCGCACTTTACCTGTCTATTGGCGAATTTACCCTCGACGGGCGCCGCAAGTTCACCGGCATACTCCACGATATTTCCGGCTAGCCCGCATCGCTGCAGCAGCCGGCTTCAGGCCGGCTATTGCTTCAAACGATAACCGCTCCTGAACATCCACCACACGACCAGCAGGCAGATGGCCAGGAACACCAGTACCATGAACAGACTCAGGCCAACGCTCACATCTGACACCTCGAAGAAACTCCAGCGAAAGCCACTGATCAGGTAAACCACCGGGTTGAACAGCGTGACAGTCTGCCAGGCAGGCGGTAACATGCTGACCGAATAAAAACTGCCACCGAGAAACACCAGCGGCGTGATGACCAGCAACGGAATCAGCTGCAGTTTCTCAAAATTGTCCGCCCACAGCCCGATGATGAAGCCGAACAGGCTGAAGGAGATGCAGGTCAGTACCAGGAACGCCATCATCCACAGTGGGTGAGCAATCTGCAGCGGTACAAAGAAACCGGCCGTCGCGAGGATGATCAGGCCGATGATCAGTGACTTGGTCGCCGCGGCTCCCACGTAGCCGAGTATGATTTCAAAGAATGAGATCGGCGCGGACATGACCTCGTAGATGGTGCCGGTAAACCTGGGAAAATAAATACCGAAGGAGGCGTTGGATATGCTCTGGGTCAGCAGCGCCAGCATCATCAGTCCGGGCACGATGAATAAGCCGTAAGGCACACCCTCGACCTGTTCGATGCGTGAACCGATAGCCGAACCGAACACCACGAAATACAGCGAGGTAGACAGCACCGGCGAGGCAAAACTCTGCAACAGGGTGTCCCAGGCGCGCAGCATTTCGTATTTGTAGATTACCCTGACGGCAGAGGTATTCATTGCTTTGTCTTTACCAGATTAACGAATATGTCTTCCAGGGAACTTTGCGTCGTTTTCAGGTCTTTCAGCAGCAGGCCCGCCTCCCTGATCGCTTGCAGCAAGCCATTGATGCCCGTGTGTGTATTGAGGGGATCATAAGTATAGGTCAGCCGATGACCATCGGTGGACAGTTCCAGCGCCCAGCGAGCCAGTGACTCGGGCATCACGCGCACGCCCTCCTCCAGTTCAACAATCAGTTGCCGTTTGCCCAGTTTATGCATCAATGCCAGCTTGTCATCGACCAGCAACAATTCACCGTCGCTGATGACGCCGACACGGTCGGCGATGGCCTCGGCCTCTTCGATATAGTGGGTGGTGAGAATGATGGTGACGCCAGACTCGCGCAACCGCCTCACCAGCGCCCACATGTCCTTGCGCAACTCCACGTCCACCCCGGCCGTGGGTTCGTCGAGGAACAGTACCGTGGGCTGGTGCGACAGCGCCTTGCCGATCAGTACGCGCCGTTTCATGCCGCCCGACAGCGTCATCAGTTCGCTGTCTTTCTTCTCCCACAGCGACAGGTCTTTGAGTAGCCGTTGAAGGTAGACCGGATTGGGTTTCTGGCCGAACAGGCCGCGACTGAAACACAGCGTATTCCATACCGTATCGAAGGCACCGAGCGTGAGTTCCTGGGGTACCAGGCCGATGATGCTGCGCGTCGCACGATAGTCCGCCACGATGTCGTACCCAGCCACCGTAACCGAGCCCGAACTAGCCTTGACAATGCCACAAATGATCGAGATCAGTGTAGTCTTGCCGGCACCGTTGGGACCCAGCAGCGCCAGGATCTCACCGTCTGCAATGTCCAGCGTCACATCCTTCAGGGCATGGTGGCCACCGGAGTAGGTCTTGGACAGGTTAGCGATGGAGACAATGGACTGCATTTTTTTCCCGGCAAGTTGTATCACAGCCATTGCTGGTGCATACCGGCAATCTGCAGATCCTGTGCCTGTTCACACAACTGACGGACTCTGGCCATGTCCACCTGCAGCCGTCGCCTGTCAGCACCCAGGATGCAGATCGCGATAACGGCACGTTGCCATTTGTCCTGATAGTCCACCTCGACAACCGAGGCATTGAAGCGGGCACGCAGACGATCCTTGAGACCACGCACGGCACTGCGCTTGTCCTTCAGGGACCGGGCCCATGGAATCATCAGTTCGATGGTCAGCAGCGAAATAATAAGTTCTGTGTCGGGCACGGCGTTATACGACGGAATTTAGCGCAAGAGTATACCTGATTTAGTTCACCAGGCCCTGCTGAACAACCGTGCTTTTCGCACTGACACTTGAATACCTCTGTTGTCCGGCAGCAAATATATAGCTGCTGCGCAGGCATGACCATTCGATTAAACTAGCTGCATGCAACAGGACATTGATAACTCGGCCTGGCTCGACCGGCACACCAGGGCCTCGCTGGCGCGGCTGCTACCGCGGCTGGAAGCGCGCTTCGCCGCCAGGATAGATGCCGGTCAGTGGCAAGGCTACCTGCAGCGGGTGAATGCCCACTTCCCGCGCCTGTTTGGTCTGTTATACAGGCTCTACGGGCACCACTACGACTTTTTCTACCACCTGGATAATATCCTCGGTACCGCCACGGAAATGTGGATGGCACGATCCGACGAACTCAAGGCACTGGATGCCTCCCGGGAAGCGGATCCGCACTGGTTTCAGTCCAATCGCATGGTCGGTGCCATGTGCTACGTGGACCTGTTCTCCGCTGACCTTGCCGGGCTGCGCGCACGCGTGCCCTACTTCACTGAACTCGGCATCACCTACCTGCACCTGATGCCCCTGTTCAAGACGCCGCAGGGCGACAACGATGGCGGCTACGCCGTTTCCAGCTACCGAGAGGTCAACCCCGCAATCGGCATCATGGAAGAACTGGCAGAACTGGCCACCGAGTTGCGGCATCACGGCATCAGCCTGGTGGTGGACTTTGTCTTCAATCACACCTCCGATGAGCACGAGTGGGCAAAACAGGCACTCGCCGGTGATGCCGACTGCCAGGATTACTACCGCATGTTCCCGGACCGCCAGCAACCTGATGCGTTCGAACGAACGGTCAAGTCGGTGTTCCCGGACGAGCACCCGGGTTGCTTTACCTATCGCAGCCGGATTCGCAAATGGGTATGGACCACGTTTCACAACTACCAGTGGGACCTGAACTATGAAAATCCGGCCGTCTTCAATCACATGGCCGAAGAAATGCTGTTCCTGGCAAACCAGGGCATCGAGGTGCTGCGGCTTGATGCCGTGGCCTTCATCTGGAAGCGCCTGGGTACCAGCTGCGAGAACCTGCCGGAGGCGCACCAGCTGATCCAGGCGTTCAATGCCGTGGTGCGCATCGCGGCACCGGCGATGGTGTTCAAGTCCGAGGCAATCGTGCACCCGGATGAAGTTGCCAAGTATATCGGCGAGGGAGAATGCCAGCTTTCGTATAACCCGCAACTGATGGCATTGTTGTGGGACAGTCTCGCCGCCCGGGAGACGCGCCTGCTGCGCCATGCCATGCAGAAACGCTTCGCGGTACCGTCCGGATGCAGCTGGGTCAACTATGTTCGCTGCCACGATGATATCGGCTGGGTGTTCTCCGACGATGATGCCCGTGAGCTCAACATCAATCCCCGTGACCATCGCCGCTTTCTCAGCGATTTCTACATCGGCCGCTTCCCTGGGAGTTTTGCACGCGGCCTGCCGTTTCAGGAGGATCCTGCCACTGGCGATGCGCGTGTCTCCGGCACCGCCGCCTCACTCACGGGTCTGGAAAAGGCCCTAGAAGAAGATGATCCCCGGGAGCGGGAACTGGCCATACGCCGGCTGATCCTGTTGCACGGCATCATCTTCACCATCGGCGGCATCCCGCTGATCTACCTGGGCGATGAACTGGGCCTGCTGAATGATTACGGTTACAGCGACGCGCCTGAAAAGGTGGGTGACACGCGCTGGATTCATCGACCGGTATTCGATTGGAACATCGCGGCACAACGTGACGACATCGACTCGGTGGCTGGACAGCTGTTCCATGGACTACTGAAGCTGGTGCAGCTGCGCCAGCAGAATCTGGCTTTTACTCGCGCCGAAACAGAGATTGCGGATCTCGGCAATGACCAGGTATTCGGCTATTTCCGGCATCACAGCGAACAGAGTGTACTGGTACTGGGCAACTTTTCAGATGCGGACCAGACGATATCCGCGAGGCGCTTGAGACAACTGGGCATGCGCAAGACATTCACCGATATCATTGCCGGCAAGAGCGTTACTGCAACACATCAGCTGGTACTCGAACCCTACCAGTTTTCGGTACTGGTCGGGGTTCGCTAACCACTTGTAGCATCCGTCGGATTTAACATATGGTCTGGGAAGCCTGGTTGACGTTGTCGGTAGTGGCAGGATGTTTCGCCATGATGGCCTTTACCTGGATCTCGCCCGACATCATCATGTCGGCCGGACTCACCGTGTTGCTTGTATCCGGTGTGCTGTTGCCCGAGGAGGCACTGGCCGGGTTTGCCAACCAGGGAATGCTGACCGTGGCCGTGCTCTATATCGTGGTCAGCGGCCTGACCGAAACCGGGGCGGTCGGCTGGATCGTGCAGCACATTCTCGGCCGACCGCACAACACTCGCCAGGCACAGCTACGCTTGATGGCGCCGGCTGCCGTGCTGAGCGCGTTTCTCAACAACACGCCGGTGGTGGCTGTGTTCGTGCCGGCGGTCAAGGTGTGGGCCCGTCGCAATAAGCTGAGTCTGTCGAAATTGCTGATACCACTGAGTTACGCCAGTATCGTGGGCGGCACCTGCACACTGATTGGTACCAGTACCAACCTGGTGGTCAATGGCCTGCTGGTTGAGGAGACCGGTTTGCCCGGCCTGGGCATGTTCGATCTGGCCTGGATCGGTGTGCCCATTACCGTAAGCGTGTTGCTGTTCGTGCTGCTGTTCAGTGGGCGGCTGTTGCCCGACCGCAGGGAACCGCTGGTACACAGCGATGGCATGCGCGAATACACAGCGGAAATGATGGTGGAAGAAGGCAGCCCGCTGGAAGGCTGCTGTATCGAGAAAGCAGGACTGCGTTCCCTCCCCGGATTGTTCCTGGCCGAGATTGAACGCAACGAAGCGATTCTGCCGGCAGTGGAACCACGTGAACGACTCGAGGCCAACGATCGGCTGATTTTCGTGGGCGCTATCGAATCGGTGGTTGACCTGCATCGCATTCGTGGTCTGGTGCCCGCGACGGACCAGGTGATGAAGCTGGAAGGGGCGCGCAAGGATCGCAGCTTTTTCGAAGCCGTTTTATCTGACACCTGCCCACTGGTGGGAAAGAGCGTGTGCGAAGGCCGTTTTCGCACACACTACCACGCTGTCATCATCGCCCTTGCCCGTAACGGAGAACGCCTGCACGGCAAGATTGGTGACATGATACTGCGTGCGGGTGACACCCTGCTGCTCGAGGCGCGGCCTGATTTCATTGACCAGCAAGGCCGGTCACGGGACTTCTTGCTGGTGAGCGAGGTCGGCGGGTTTCATCCACCCAATCACAAGGGCGCCCCGCTGGCAATGGCCATCATCATTGGCATGGTGGCACTGGCATCAAGTGGCTTGCTGAGCATGCTGGAAGCGGCCCTGGTGGCAGCCGGCCTGATGATCGTGACGGGTTGCACCAGTGGCCGGGTGGCAAGACAGGCACCGGACTGGCAGGTGCTTGTGGTTATTGCCACCTCGTTCGGCGTAGGCGCTGCATTGCAGAAGAGTGGCGCGGCCGGGGTGCTCGCGGACGGCATCATCAGCCTTTCCGGAGGCAACCCCTGGGCTACCCTGGTGCTGGTATTCACCGCCACGGCATTACTGACCGCCATCGCCACCAACAATGTGGCGGCGGTGCTGGCTTTCCCTATCGCCCTCTCGGCGGCCCATCAAATGAATGTGGACGTCATGCCGTTCGCGATCACCATCATGGTCGCTGCGTCGGCCAGCTTCGCCACACCCATTGGCTACCAGACCAACCTGATGGTGTACAATGCGGGGGGATACCGGTTCACGGACTTCGTGCGAATAGGCCTGCCACTGACTCTGCTGGTGGGCCTGGTGAGCGTCATCCTGGTGCCATTGATTTGGGGCTTTTGACAGCCCACTTGACCGGCAACGCAAACCGCTCGATATAATAAGGGCTGTATATTGAATGACCACCCTGCCACCTGCTCCCGTGAACAAGACTGAACTGCTGGCCCCGGCCGGCAACCTGGAGAATCTGCGCTATGCCATCGCCTACGGTGCCGATGCCGTGTATGCCGGCATGCCGCGCTACAGCCTGCGCGTGCGCAACAACGATTTTCACAAGCTGGATAACCTTGCCACCGGCATCCAGGAAGTCCACAACGCCGGCAAACAATTTTACCTCGCCAGTAACGCCCTGCCCCATAACGTAAAGATAAAGACCTTCATCAGGGACATGGAGCCCGTCATGGAGCTGGCTCCGGACGCGCTCATCATGGCAGACCCCGGACTCATCCTGATGGTTCGCGAGCGCTGGCCTGACACTGCAATACATCTCTCCGTACAGGCCAATACCATGAACTACGCCAGTGTGCGTTTCTGGCAGCAACAGGGTATTACGCGCGTCATTCTGTCGCGCGAACTCTCCCTCGACCAGATTGAGGAGATCCGCCAGGAATGTCCCGGGATGGAACTGGAAGTGTTCGTGCACGGCGCACTGTGCATCGCCTATTCCGGCCGCTGTTTACTGTCCGGGTATTTCAATCATCGCGACGCCAACCAGGGCACCTGCACCAATTCATGTCGCTGGGATTACCAGGTAAAAGCGGCCGCCGTCGACATCAGTGGCAATATTCAGGCTGTCGATACCCCGGTGCCGGCACCCAGTGAACAGGTTTACCTGCTTGAAGAAAGCAGCCGTCCCGGTACCCAGATGCCGATCGAGGAAGACGAACACGGCACCTACATCATGAATTCAAAGGACCTGAGAGCCGTGGAGCATGTTGAACGGCTGGTCAAAATCGGCGTCAAGAGCCTCAAGATCGAGGGCCGCACCAAGTCACATTATTACGTTGCACGCACTGCCCAGGTTTACCGTCAGGCCATCGATGATGCCGAGGCCGGCCGACCGTTTAATGCGCAACTGCTGGGTTCACTGGAGAACCTGGCAAATCGCGGGTACACCGATGGCTTCCTGCAACGCCACCCCGATCAGGATTACCAGAACTATCTGTTGAACCATTCAAACAGCCTCAGGCAGCAATTCGTTGGCGGTCTGATCGGTTACAACCGTGAGAGTGGCATGGCCCATGTTGACGTAAAGAACAAGTTTTCCGTGGGTGACGAACTGGAGCTGATACTGCCGGGAGGCAACCGCACCTTCCGCCTGGAAAACATGCTCGACATGGACGGTAACCCCATGAATGAAGCGCCGGGCGGCGGCTATCGGGTGCAGGTTCCACTCGACAGCGAGGATTTCGCGATGGGATTACTGGCACGCTATCTATAGTTTGGTCCTGGCATGGCAAAGCGCACCACCCAATCTGACCTTTACACGGACATACTGAAGTAGCGTCACCGCGGCAAAGGCCGGGGACCAGGATTTTAATTCTCCTGGATGATGCGCTTTGCATACCCTGCACGCGGGCCTGCGCCGGTAGGATGAATCGGGGCTTGTGCAGCCCATTCCGTAGAGCAGATTTCCGAGAAGAGAGGAAGACAACAGCGCAAACGCCAGTCCAAAAACTGTAGCCTCCCGGAAGAAGGTCTCTTTGTTTATATGTCGATTTTATTTGCTCATTAAAAAATACATCAAACGATCACTTGAATATTTAAGTATACGCTTATATACTTATAATTGTTGTACATAGACACAGTATCAGAAACACATTTTCATAACGTAACCTTTACTTTTTACTCTGGAGAAACACGATGAAAAAGATTGCTACAGCACTGACTGCTGCTACTTTGATTATCGCTTCAAGCGCCGCTTCTGCATGGGGTGGCTGGGGTCCTTGGGGCAACCGTGGTTACAACGACGGCTGGGGTGACGGCTGGGGCGATGGTCTCGGTGATTTCTTTGGCGACGGTGATTTCGGCTTCAACATGTACGGCAGCGGTAGCGGCCGTGGCCGTGGCTATGGCCGTGGATATGGCCGTGGCTATGGTGACTACTATGGCTATGATGGCTATGGTTACGGTCCGTATGGCTATGGCGGCTATCCGGGTTATGGCTATGGCGCACCATACGGATATGCACCTTACGGTGCACCGCCCGCACCGCAGGCTGCCCCGGCAGCACCTGCTGCTGCACAGTAAGAAAACCTTACTGCCAGAAAAGCCAAACGGGGGGACTCGCAAGAGCCGCCCCCGTTTCTGTTTTTGACTGGAAACTGTCTGCACCTGCCCTGACGACGATGAATTCTGCAGTGGTGTATGTGTTGCCCCCGGAAAAACACCTTCATCCCGACACTATCCGTGGATCTCTAAACAACCGGGTTCGGCACCTGAAAACAGTCATGGCGACGTCCCCGTAAGCAGCCGCTTTTTTTCAGCAAACATCTGTGCTGACCTGTGATATTGTCACAATGGCATCAAGGTGCTGTACCACACGCCTACTTACTGAATCTTCGACAGCACAACTCTTTAATTGATGTAGTATTGAGTTTCTACAGAGCGACACCTGATTACCGAGGGACACACAATGTCAATATTCATGCGCAACATTTCCTCTATGTTTTTTATCCTGCTAGCTATCGGAATGTTGCCGGGGTGCGCTATAGACCAGATTCACTCTACAGCAGACCATGAAGACCTTTCCCTGAATAAAAATGACCTGGAGACCTACGGCCTGGCCTTCATCACCCCCTCCACGGTCACAGGACAGGAAGAAGACAAGCAAACACTGGCATTCGCCTTCGCCAATGCCATGCAGGAAAGTCGCCCTGATATCCGTCTCGTCACCCTGCCGGAGACTATCAGCGCCATCAACGTCGCGGACATGACTGAAGACTACAAGCTCATGTATGTCGACTATCGTGACACCGGCGTTTTCAAACATGATCTGCTGGAGAAAGTCGGTAAAGTGACCGGGACACGCTATCTGGCACAGCTGAAACTCTCCGATTTCAGCCAGAATTCAAAGGCTCGCTTCAATCTCTTCGGGTTTCGACTACTGCAAACCAAGGAAGCGAATATACGGATATTTTTTCAGATCTGGGATAGCTCGGATGGAACCATCGCCTGGGAAGGCACCGAGGAAATGAGCTACTCATGGGATACCGGTAGCGAAAAACCTGTCACCTTCAGAAGAATCGTCGAGAAAACTGCTAACAATCTGATCACCCTCCTGCCATAGCGGACTGTCGAGTAACATCCCTTGACAACCTCCATGTAAGAGTTTTCTTAGTTATTCAAGCAGTGCGAGAACGGCTTGAAGGCGGCAAATTCCCATTCCCTCAAGGCCAGCAATTTTCCGGTAAAGGCATCTTGCGAGCGCTCGCTCAGCAGGCCCGGTACAAATACACGCAGACTACCGGCGCTGTTGAATCCCGATTTCAGAAACTGGGTCTGCACTTCCCGTTCAAAGAAACGTTCTATAGGGCCGTTGGGCAACCAGCTGAAATTCTCATCAATGCGTAGCTTGATCCTGTTGCCCGGCAGCAGTTCGATGATATGCAGTCGATCCAGTTTGGCGGTGAATGTGATTATTGAACAACCTTGCGTTCGAATCTGTTTGCCGCGCCCCTCAGGGGCGCGGTTTCCCATGCCAGCCTGTTGAACGCTCTTTTCTGTCGTCACGGCCCTGCAGCTGCTGGCTTGCGGCCAGGGTTACCCGGAACGCTGCACCCGGTTCGCAGTTGACGACATCCACCTGCCCCCCCATCGCCCGTGCCAGCTGATGCACCAGCGCCAGACCGATACCGGTGCCGACAGTCTCGCGGGTGAGCTCGTTTTCTGAACGGTAGAACAGCCCAAAGATCTTTTTCATCTGGTCAGCGGGTATGCCGGGGCCGTAATCCCGTACACTGAACTGCACACTGCCGTCATGCAGTCGCTGACAGCCGATATCGATGACCTTCTGCTCCGCAGCGGATGAAAACTTGATAGCGTTGTCCACCAGGTTGATGAAGATCCGGGTAAATCCGTCCGCATCGACCTGAATGATGGCTGGCTCCGTGTCAGCCTCGCACGTCAGGTTCAATTCGAACCCCGCGCGTTCGACCTGCGAAGACACCCTGGAGCGGAGGCCATCCATCAGCTCCGCCACGCTCTGGGGTTTTGTCTCCACCTGCAGGTGATTACGGGTCATGCGCGCCAGTTGCAGCACATTGGCGATCAGGCGTGACAGACGTTCGCTTTCCTCAAAGATGTAATCGTAGTAGGTTTTTTTCTTTTCCTCGGAGGCCCAGCCCTCGCGCAGCATCTCGCCGTACATGCGGATGGAGGTCAGCGGGGTTTTCAGTTCGTGGCTGACGGCGGAAACGAAATCCTGTTGCTGTCGCGCCAGGTCGATTTGTCCCGCCCCCAGCCGGTACATCAAATAAAAACCGCCACACAACACCAGCAGCAGGATTGCCGCGAGCCAGGTGATCACGCGGCTACCGGCACCCACAGGCAGGCGGTTGACACTCAGGATCAGCTCCAGATCACCCAGTGGCGCTGACAGACGCGCCTGGTGGAGCAAGGTACCGCGCAACTCTGCGGCGCTGGACAGGTATTCCCGCGCCGCCCGCCCGCTGAAGGCCGAGAACACATCTCCCCGCCAGGCCACCAGCAGGTCGCTCATGGTCGACAGCGCAGTCTCGAGAAACATGGTCTCGATCAGGCCCTCAACAAACGGTTGCTGCTCGATCAATGCCCCCTGTATGTAACGCTGTCCGTCACGCCAGACCTTGCGAAACAACACGAAATGGCCACTGTCGAGCAGGCTGAATTCGAATGGATCAATCTCGCTCTCGAAGGTGCGGATACGGATTTCATTTTGTAGCCGTGACGCATCCACCGCCGGGGCATCGGCCTCACGAGCACCTGCAAAGAAACCAATGCCGGATTCAGCCGCCGGTTCCGGCAAGGCACTGCGCTCCTTGCGTACCCCCTTGGCGGCGACTGGAGACTTGTTGCTCGTAACCTGGCGTTGCACCGCTTCAGCTGCTTCGGTCTCATAGCGATCATCCAGTTTCAGGTCCTCGACCCGGCCGAGGCCACTGCCAGCCTGCTGTTTGTTTTCCTTCTCCTGGGGGGTGGCAGCCATATTGAGCCGGTCAAAGGCGGCCTGGCCCGGCATTTCCTCGTCCAACGGGGCGGCACTGTCGTCCAATGTCAGTTGCTCCATCGCGTCTCTGTCACCATTAGTCACAGGGGCAGTCGTGCCTTCCAGCCTGTCACGGCGCGTTGCCTTTTCCTGCAGTGCAACCGTGGCAACCGCCCTGCCCGCAAGCCTGCCCGTCTCGCGTTCCTGCACCAGGCTGTTGCGACTGAGGATCTGCTCGATGCGCTGCTGCAGGGCCTGCCGTTGATCCAGTTCCGCTACTGAAAGACCATAGCTCGAAGCCACTGTCCCCACCGGCGGCACCAGCGGCGTCGTGAATGCACCGTCACTGTCAACCTGGAAATAACCGACCAGGCCCGGAATAGATGACTGCGGTGGATAGGCCGACAACGGCGAGCGCTGCAGAAAGTTCGCCGCTGGATCGCCCACCACCGTGAGGAAGGCATAATCGGAAAACGAGCGTGCCTCCTCGGCATTGATCAATTGCACGATACGGCTGTCAATGCGCTCGGCCAGTTCCCCGGCCAGTACCCGGTACTGGTGAAACGACTCCCACTTCAATTGGCTGTAGGCCTGGTAGACAAGAATCCCGGTGGGGATCGCCAGGGCAAGAAAGAACACTGCCAGCCACAGCCGCAGTCTTTTCCGGTCCAGCCCTGTGAGTGAATGGTGCAACATAAGCATTCAATATGCCGATTCAGTTCATGCCACCATCAGGCGATAACCCGCGCCGCGCACCGTGACAAGGTAACGCGGTTGCGCCGGGTCCGGTTCGATCTTGCGCCGCAGCTTCGCGACGTGAATATCGACGGTGCGGGTTTCAATATCGAGATTCCTGGCATAACCCCAGACCTTCGCCAGCAACTCGTCGCGCGGTACCGGACGCTCCGAATTCATCTGCAGGTACTGCAGCAGCGCCACCTCGCGGCGCGTGAATGACAACGTCTCGTCTTTGCGTTTGCCAAGGAGGTTACGGCAATCGACCTCGACGTCTTCACCGAGACTGATCGTGGCTTCATGTTCGGCACCGATGCGTGACCGGCGCAGCACGGCCTGCACCCGCAGCACCAGCTGGGCGACCGAGAACGGCTTGGCCACGTAATCGTCAGCACCCAGCGACAAACCCTGGATGATGTCCTCGTCCGTGCCCTTGGCCGTCAGCATGATGACCGGCTGGTCGCGATCCTGCGCGCGGATGCGATTGCAGATTTCGAAACCGTCCATGCCCGGCAACATCACATCCAGCAGGACCAGGTCGAAGCGACCGCTCAGCGCCTTGTCCAGGCCCTGCGGGCCGTCGGCTGCGAAATCCACATCATAACCGTGATAGACAAACACATCCATGAGCCCGGTACGGATGGCCTCTTCGTCTTCAACAATCAGGAGTCGAATCTTGCGTTGCATGATGTGTTATCCCGGCCGGTACCTGTCTTGTGGCTGCGATTATTCACAGCCTACCAGCTCACCCGCATCCCGGCATGTAAATCTTTTGTAAATCCAGTGCCACAGGTTTTACCAAAGCCTGTCTACAAGCGCCCCGCCCTGCTGCCTAGACTGAACACACCATCCAAAATTCAACCCGCAGGAGGTAACAACCATGGCACTTATCACACGCGTCTCGCGGCTGTTCCAGGCCGATTTCCATGCCGTACTCGACCGCATCGAGGAACCCGGGGTTCTGCTGCGGCAGGCGGTTCGCGAGATGGAAGAGGAACTGGCGAGCGATGAGCGGCGCCGCAGGATGCTGAAGCATGAACAGGGGCAACTCACTACCCGCGAAACCGACCTCGAACAGTCACTGCACGAGATCGAGGAGCAACTCGATGTCTGTTTTGACTCCGGTAATGACGACCTGGCCCGCGCATCGCTCAGGCGCAAGCTGGAAACGCAACAGTATTGCAAAGGCCTGGCCCGCAAACGTCAGGCACTGCAGGAAACGCTCGACGATCTCGACACACGGCTCCGGGAAAACCGGGCGCGACTGGCAAGCATGCGGCAGAAGGCCGAACTGCTGGCCGAGGAAACAGCCCGTGCCAGACCCACAGACAACTGGACAACCCCGGACGTCACGATACGCGACGAGGACGTGGAAGTGGCCTTGCTGCGCGAAAAACAGCACAGGAGGCGGTCATGAAACAGCCTACCTTCCTTGAAGGCGTCAGCGTCGCGCTTGCAGCGAGTCTTGGCGGCAGTATGTTGTACACCGCCGTGGAGGTAATACTTCCCGGCGTCCCGGTACTGCGCCTGCTGATCGCCGCCACCGGTCTTGCCTACGTGCTCTACCTGCTGAGCCGCAGCCCCGAACGTGTTGGCCGCATCACCACCGTGGCGACCTGGGTAGTGATCGCAGGTGTACTCTGGTTCACGCAACCACCCCTGCTGCTGTACGTGTTCGTGCACCTCGGCAGCCTCTGGATCATCCGCTCGCTGTACTTCTATTCCAGCGCGCTGTCTGCGCTGGCCGACCTGGGACTGAATGGCCTGGGCCTGGCTGCTGCCATCTGGGCCGTCACCCGCACAGGCAGCGTGTTTCTTGGTATCTGGTGCTTTTTCCTGATGCAGGCGCTGTTTGTCCTCATCCCGAAAAGTGTCCATCGCAAACATGACAGCGGTCAGGCCAATCACACACACGAAGACCGTTTTCAACACGCATACCGTATCGCCGATGCCGCGGTACGGAAAATCTCATCCAACCATTGAACCCTGAAGGAGATACTGAAATGAAATCGAAACTCATTGCACTGGCATTGTTTGCCTTTACCGCAACCACAGTTGCCTTGTTCCCCGCCTACCAGAGCGTCGGCGGCATTACCCCGGTCGTCCTGCCACCCACCGATCCGCCAGTTATCAATGCAGGCGTCAATGACCAGTCGCGCATTGACGTGGTGTTCGTACTGGATACCACCGGCAGCATGGGTGGGCTGATCCAGGCCGCGAAGGAAAAGATCTGGTCCATCGCCACCACCATGGCCTCGGCGCAATCCGCGCCCGAGATCAGGATGGGACTGGTCGCCTACCGTGACCGGGGTGACGCCTACGTCACCCGTGTGGTGGACCTGTCCAGTGACCTTGATTCAATATACGCCACCCTGATGGATTTTCAGGCCGACGGCGGCGGTGATGGACCGGAAAGCGTCAACCAGGCGCTGCATGACGCCGTCCACAAGCTCTCCTGGAGCCAGGAGAGCGGTACCTACAAGGCGGTGTTCCTGGTCGGTGATGCACCGCCGCACATGGATTACCAGGACGACGTCAAATACCCGGTAACGCTGAGTGCCGCAAAAGACAAAGGCATTATCATCAATACCATCCAGTGCGGCCAGATGGGCACCACCACCCCCGCCTGGCAGCAGATTGCCCGACTCGGTGAGGGTCACTACTTCCAGGTGGAGCAGGCCGGAAGCACCGTGGCGATCGCCACACCCTATGACGAGAAAATAGCCATGTTGTCTGAAAAGCTGGATGACACCCGCCTGTACTACGGTAGCGTCGAGGACAAGGAAAAACAACGCCGTAAGCTGGAAGCCGCCGACAAGCTGCATGCGGCCTCATCGGTCGAATCCCGCGCCCGACGGGCAGCCTTCAATGCCTCGAAGAGCGGTACCGCCAACTTCCTCGGTGAGGGAGAACTGGTCGATGACGTGAGCAGCGGACGCGTCGACCTTTCCGGCATCGACAAGGACCAGTTGCCCGATCCCTTGCAGGCCATGGCCCCGGAAGAACAGGCAGCAGTGATCAGCGAAACGGCCGAACGCCGTAACGAACTCCAGCGCCAGATTAATGAACTGACCCAGGATCGCTCGGCCTACCTGCAGAAGAAGGTGAAGGAAGCCGGTGGTGCCAGGGATTCCCTGGATAACAAGATCTACCGCGCCGTTCGCGAACAGGCCGGCAGACTGGGGATGAGCTACGAAGCCGACACACCGGCATACTAAGCCATGGCAAACACGGCCCGGTAGTCCTGCCGGGCCGTGAATTCAGGGGACCGTCAAGCGACTCCAAACCACAGACCTCGCCGACATTTATTTACATCCGGCCTGATTGACCGCGGCTCCCGCACCCGGGAGCCATTCTTTTTGATTCCTGCTATGAGTGACGTGCAGCGTGCGCAAGGGCGATAATGGATGAAATAGCCCGATATTGCGCTACAACGCAATTTTTTCCGTTTATTTAGGGCTTTTTTGCGAATAAACGCAAATATTACACGTCAAACACTTGCGCTGTACCACAAATCAGGCCTATATTTCACCAATTATTCGCATTGAGCGCAACTACCTGTCATGTCACAGTCCGCCGTACACGAGCTTATTCAGCAGATCCTTGAGGCTGCCAGAGAACAGGGCATGGATCAGCAGCAGTTGGCGGAAGTCGCCGGCCTATCGACGGGTACCATCTCGCGCATCAAGCAGCAAACGGATGCCTCTTACTCATCATTGAGCAGATTGGCCGCAGCAGTCGGCCTGCGGCTCACCCTGACCGCCGATAACGACTACATCGCCGATGTTGAACACGGCAAATTATTCTGATGCCTGACCGCCAGTCGGTTATGTGGAGCCGGATAAGCGGTGAGCCGGTCAAAATGGGTAGCCTGTACGTCACCGAGAACAGTGCACGGTTCCAGTACACACCCGATTTCGTCGCGTCGGGTTTACCCGGATTCAGCTTGGTGTATCCACCAAGAATTTATGCCGAGCGACCGGTCATTTACCGCCAGCCGGGCATGCTGCATCCACGCATCCAGGCCCTCATACCACCGGCAGATGCACAGAACTTTCAGCGCAAGATACTGCTGGGCATCCTGCGCTCATGGGGTCAAACACCGGCGTCGGGAATTGATGAAGACTGGGCGCTACTGATGCTGGCCGGTCATGGCGGCGTCGGCCATATCGACATGTTTCCCAATGACGATGAAGCGCGCAACTGGTATGCAGACTCGCAACCTGCACCGCTCTTGCCGGTTGGTGAATCACTGGGCAGCACCTTGCGAGACCTGATGGCCTGGATGGATGCTGATACGGCGACTCTGCTGCGTACGCTGGGCCCGACGCCGACTGTCGGCGGAGCTATCCCGAAACTGTTGTTATCGATTCCGGCTACGGGCTGGACTGGCGAGATCTCTACACCACGTAAAGGCAATGACCCTGGACGTCTCGATATCGTACTCAAGCTCGAGTCTTCTCATGCGTATCCCGGTATGGCAGAGATCGAATCACTGGCGTACACGATGCATGCCGAGGCGGGATTCGACGTGCCGCGTCACTGGCGTTGTCAGATCGGAGGAATGCCGGCAATTGCAATCGAGCGCTTCGATCGCGATGCAAACGGCCTGCCGCTGCCACTTGAAAGCTGCTTTGCCATCTTGGCCGCCGGAGCGGCGGATATTAACACGCACATCGATGGCTCCTATGAACGAATCGCCAAGGCTATCGACATACCCTCGCTGCAACTGGTCGGCAACCGGCGTACTGCCAAACAGCACCTTTTCAAGCGTGTCGTCATGGCACTGCTCACTGGTAATGGTGACTTGCACTTGGGAAATCTATCTATACGCGGATGGGGTGAAGGGGCGCACTTTTCGCCGGTCTATGACCCCACCCCCATGCGCGCATACAGTCGGCACAACATGTTATGCCCAATCCCTTTCGGTGATTATGGCGACTATAGCAGGGGCAGCCGCCACATCACCGGACTCGGCGAGGCGTTGATAAATTTTGCACATGACCTCGGCCTGCAGCAACAAAAGGCCTGGCAATATGTGTCCGAATTACTGCAGGTAACGGCGGATTATCCGCAGCGAATTGATGCTCTCGAAACGCTGCCTGGCGAGCACAAGGAAAGACTGATGGCCATAGCCCGAAAAATGCGTACCGCACTCAGTAGCTTCGTTGAGAGCTGAACACAACGCACCCGCAAGCGCGTAACAGCTGCTTCAGCCTGTCTTTAAATGAGTCAGACCGGTTATGACTCCCGACGCACCGGCTTGCGGAGCCGTTGCACACATGGCCCGTGCGCCATACCCGGCCATATCATGGCTTAAAAAGAGTATCGGCCAGCCAGCCGACTATTCAGCTTTGGTTCATCTACCCGGATCTATGATACAGCCATCGGGATAACCCCGATCGCAGATAACCAGACGGAGAATGAATCATGAAACGCAATACGACACTTAACAAGCTGTCCCTGATCGCACTGCTGTCGGTGGGGCTCGCATGTGCACCCCTGGCCGTAAACGCTGATGACGGTCACCGTCGCTGGCATGGCAATCACCAGCAGGATCGTGGCAAATCACATCACAAGGTTGATTACCGCAGCGACTTCCGGGGTTTCGGTCATCGCAATAATCATCGCCCCCTGAAAGGCTGCCGCATGGACCACAAGCACGGCTACAAAAAAGGCCATCACAAAGACAAATCACATGGATATAACAAACACCAGACCGATGCCCAGCGTCACTACCGGTTCGGACAACATGAGCGCTACCGCTTGTTTCCCGGCTCTTACCTCGGTAGCCTGGAGGTGCTTTTTTACGACTAGCCTGATCTGCACGGGCAGCCACAAGTTACCATACAAAGCGACGTAACTTGTGGCTGTGTAGTGGCCGCACCTTGCCAGGCATGCATCCCGTAACTGCTGTGCAACTCACCTGATCCACGATTGATCCGCATCCCGCTGCTGGCTGAAAGGCTTGCCACTCTTGCAGTAAACCGGGCTTACATCGGCACTCTGCCAGCGGCTTCTTACCGGACGCTGACTGCTACGATCCGGACCACGCCGTGCAACACCACCGTACCAGAAAACCCCGTAATGCGTCGAGCAGTACGGGTGACAGGCCGGGGCCATCCGGATTCAGGGCCAGGCCGGACTGATAGTCGCTCGCATCGACTGCCTCGCTTGCGCTAACTGCCATCGCTTGCTGCTGCATATAATCATTGTTTGCTGCCGAAAAGCCTGGCAGCAACAAAACAAGAAACACAGCTAGCCGAGAAGCCATCAGGAAAAAACCTGCTGTAAGTATTCATCGATCCTGTTACGCATACCCTGCGGAGAACGAACAAGTTCATGTATCAACTGAAACAGAGGGTAGTCTTTGGTATTAAACAGGCGATGCCGACTTACCATTTCGAGCGTGTGAATGCCCTCCCCCTCCACACCCCGGACTTCTTCTCTTGCCAGCATGCGCCCCAGTTCATGGTGGTGTGAATCTTCACTGGTCGCGGTGGTAATCAGATCACCCAGGCCGGCCAGGTGATAAGGACTGCCCGCCTGTCCGCCCATTGCAGATACAATCATGTCCAGCTCCCGCAGGGCGGCAACAGCAAGATAACCGCGCATGTTATCGCCCAGCTGCAACTCGTCTGCCATGCCGAACACCAGGGCGTAGACATTTTTCAGGATAACTGACCAGCTGATCCCGGTAATATCATGTGTGTACTCAATATAAAGAGGCGTGCCGTCATATAAGTCGCGAATCCTGTTATATGTATGCATATCCGCACAACCCAGCTGGGCGAAGGCGTAACGGCCGGCACGGATTTCCTCGGAGATCATCGGGCCATACAACAGGCAGTAGGCCTGCTGCGATTCAAGCACCTCGGCAAAGATTTGCGCAGCCGTCTGACCTGCCTCGTCCAGACCCTTGGCAATGCTGACGCAGAGGCAGGTGTTCTTGAGTAGTGGTGCGACATATTGAACGACCTCCCGGTGCGGATTGACCGGCAGGCAAAACAACACAATATCCGCCCGGGGTGCAGCCTCCTCAAGAACCGCTGACTGGAAGTTGTCCTGAGGGTATTTCTCCCAGACAGCCAGTTGCTGTTGCTCGCTAAGCAGATACTCCATGGCATGGCCCATCTCGCCATACCCCAGGACCAGTACCCTGAAGCATTCGGTCATCGCCCTGCCCCCGGCTTCAAGTTGAAGTTGGAATCCGGCCTGTGTCTGTCAGGACCGCTAGCGCTGCATCAGGCTTTCCAGCATCACCTCGATCTTGGCGATACGCGCCTCGATCATATCCAGACGCCGTACTACCTGCTCGTGCCGGTCCTGCTTGCCTTCGCCGTGGCGATCACAACCCTGTTTTTTGCAACCTTGACCATGGTCACCGTGCCCCATGCCCTTGCCCATCTTGCCCATCTTGCCCATCTTGCCCATGCCGTGCATCGGACATGGACGTCCGGGAGTCACCGTGTCCGGTGAGCCGACTGTGGCACTGGCGGTAACCTCGTGCGATGGCGTTTCCGGTACCGCCTGTTCTTCAATTATTGAACCTGTCGTTGCTGTTGTTACTGCAGGAGTTCCAGACTCCACTTCGATAGCCAGTGGTTCTACTGTTGCCGCCGGCACTTCGGCCAAGGTCGATAGCGGACCGGCCAGGGAAAGCAGCATGGTTGCTGTGAGGATTGTAGACTTCATAAGAATTCACCTTATTGTTGTGATAACCGTCTCCGGTTGATGGAGAGTCAAATTGTTATGGTCGTACTTTGAAAGCATAACGCACAAATGCACCTGTATACAAAGTGCCGGCAATACAATCCCTATACCGGATTGACAACAAGCTCCTGTTTATGGAAGGGTTGTAATTCGACCGCGTTGTTGCGGAAGATGATAGATGCTTGCTTCCAGCCACCGGCAATGCAACCATCCACTCAAGGATTAACCCGGACAGATAGCATGACCCAGATATACACCACCCCCCAGGAAGCTGAAGACGCTTTTTACGATGCCCTGGATGAAGCTGACCTGAAGCAGTTACTTTCTGTTTGGGCAGAATCCGATGATATCTGTTGTCTGTTACCCATGCAGCCTCTGGTCCAGAGCCGCCAGGGCGTGACGGATATATTCACCCACCTGTTCTCACAAGGACATGGGGTGTCGCTGGAAATTGCACACCTGTGCTGGATTGAAACGGATGATATAGCCATCCACCAGGTCGAGGAAACCATACTGGCCCTGCCATCTGACAGGCCTCCACCACCATTTTACGGCACCAATGTATACCGGAAAGACAACACTGGCTGGCGACTGATCATCCACCAGAACGCACCGACTCCGCCCCCGCCAGCGCCGGAGTTTGCCGTGCCGGAATAAACCGATAGCCCGTTGTCTCGAATCCACGGGATCCAATCGCATTGTAATGCCAGGCTGATCATAGTAATCACACTGCCCCGGTTGATTCCAGTGATGCACCGCTGTTTGATTCTTCTCGCCCCTTGCCTTGTGTAACTAATCCTCAGGTACGACATGTCAGGTAGTTTATTCAGACATTCTCGTAAGGTCTAACCATGATTAATAATTAGCGGTGCAAGAAAACTCCCGCAGGCGATAATTTGTGGGCGTGGTCTCGGAATTATGCGTCCCTGAATGCCATCATCAATACCCATAAACAATTCATATTACATGGTTATTTTCGTGTTCAACCGACTTTCGGACAATACACAAGACGCATCGATGCGACTAGTATTCTAGTTATTGAGGATGGCCAGTCACCCGGGACCCCGAAAGTCCTTGTGTGAAAGCCATCTGATATAACAGACCATAACCAGGGTGGGCAAAGAAACAACGATAAGCCACCGGGAGTTGCATGATCATGGGCTTGCTAATAAAAACAAAGTGGTTCTGGATGCCGGGTATGGCCATGCTTGTATCTGCGTCGGTGACCAGTCAACTGATTCAGTCGAATACCAGCCTGGCAGATCAGCTCGGCCAGTGGCATTCACATCAAGCCTTGCCTGCGGCCGCATATGAATACTGCTGCCCGTACCGGTTACCTGTTAACAGCACAGCTGACGTTGTTCACATGTCATCGACAAACCCGGACGTCGAATCCATGCCCTTCACGGACATATGGGCACGAATGCGTAGTGGTTTCAATTTCCCGGCTGTCGATCCGAATACTGTTCGCAGCTACATAGATGAATACACCAAGCATCCGTACCTGTTCACACAGATGTTGCAACGTGGTGAACCTTACCTGTTCCATATACTCAACCGCCTCGAGCAGGATGGCATGCCTGCCGAACTGGCACTGCTGCCGGTTGTCGAGAGCGCCTTTGATCCCTTTGCCACCTCACCGGCCGGTGCAACCGGTATCTGGCAGTTCATGCCGAAGACGGGCGCCTATCTCGGTTTGAATCAGGATTGGTGGTATGACGGGCGTCGCGATGTCATTGCCTCGACCGAGGCTGCACTTGAGTACCTGGGTAAACTTTACGTACGCTTTGACGGTGAATGGCTCCTGGCCCTGGCTGCCTACAATGCGGGCGGCACACGGGTACAACGCGCGATCACGCAAAACCGCGCTGCGGGCAAGCCGGCTGATTTCTGGCATCTCGCACTACCGGCAGAAACGCGAGCCTATGTTCCCAAACTGATTGCGCTGCGGGAAATTATTGAAAACCCGCATGACTACAACATCTCGCTGCCACGTCTTTCTGCTACCCGCTATTTCAGTACTGTCGAAATTCAGGGGCAGCTTGAACTCAAGGTAGCCGCCCGATTGTCCGGAATTCCCCTGGATGAACTGCAGCGCCTGAATCCGGCTTATGGCCTCTCAATAACCCCCCCCGGCAGTACGCATACACTTCTCGTTCCAAGCCCGGTGGCAGAACTATTTCGCACACGCGTCGCCCAGTTGCCCCAGGATCAGCGCGTTCAGTCGATCCGGCATCGCATCCGCCTGGGGGACAACCTGAGCACCCTTGCACAACAGTACCGCACGACAGTATCTGATATACGCAGGGTCAACCGTTTGCGGGGAAGTAAAATAATCGCAGGTGACTTGTTGATAATTCCTGTTGCGACATACGAGGACTCAATCGCGGCCAACGCGTACTCCACCCTGATGTAATTTCAAGAGCGCTTGACCCGGGTTATCCAGACGTTGCGCTGAAGCACATGGCCTGTCATGCCCCCCCGGAGGCAATCATCCAGATCCGAACCAGGCTGGAGAGCATCCCCTGCAGTTGGCCAGGCATCACAATACCTTGGAAAAACCAAGCCCTAGCGAGGGGCCTTCATGATGCGCAGCAATGTTACGGAGCGACCCTGCAGAGGGTAGCATTCACCGGTATTGAAGGTACGCCGGTCAGGACGTTTGCCGTCGACATAGCAGGTATCAACATCAACACACCAGCGGGCAATACCCACATGCCCCGGCATACGAAACTCAATCGGTTCCACATTGGCATTGAACAACAACAGGTAGGTATTGTCATGAATCCTGCCACCGCGTTCATCATGTTCCTCGATAGCATCGCCATGTAACAGCAGGCCCAGGCAGCGCGCGTGGTACATGCTCCATTCATTGTCTGTCATTTCCTCTCCATCCGGCCTTAACCAGAGGATGTCCTTGACGTTCACGCCCTTGATATGCCGCCCTTGAAAGAAATGTCGCCGGCGAAACACTGGATGTGCTTTTCGCAGGTGAATAAGGCTGCGTACGAACTTCATAAATTCTTGATCGTGGCTGTCTATGTCCCAGTTTACCCAGCTGATCACGTTGTCCTGACAATAGGCATTATTGTTGCCTTTCTGGGTGCGCCCCATTTCATCGCCCGCCAGCAACATGGGTACACCCTGGGAAAGCAACAGCGTGGTAATGAAGTTGCGTTTCTGCTGTCTGCGTGCGTTGTTGATGTTCTGGTTTCTGGTAACGGGGCCTTCCTCACCCATGTTCCAGCTCTGATTGTTCTTTTCGCCGTCACGGCTGTCTTCCAGGTTCTCGATATTGTGCTTGTCGTTGTAACTGACCAGGTCGTTCAGTGTGAAGCCGTCATGACATGTGACAAAATTGATACTCGCGTAAGGGCGACGACCACTCTGCTCATACAGGTCACTGGAACCGGTCAAGCGGTAGGCCAGTTCGCCAATGAGACTACCTTCCCCCTTCCAGTAGGCGCGCAAGCTGTCTCGATAGCGGCTGTTCCACTCCGTCCATCCGACCGGAAAGTTGCCGACCTGGTAACCGCCTTCGCCCAGGTCCCAGGGCTCCGCAATCAATTTTACGCGTGACAGCACCGGGTCCTGGTGAACGATATCCAGAAATGCGCCAAAGCGATCGACAGCATGATGTTCACGTGCAAGTGTGGGTGCCAGATCAAAACGAAAACCGTCGACGTGCATCTCCTGCACCCAGTATCGCAGGCTGTCCATGATCAACTGCAACACCCGCGGGTGCATCATGTTCAGGCTGTTGCCACAGCCGGTGTAGTCCATGTAATAGCACGCCTGGTCGGCGACCAGGCGGTAGTAGGCAACGTTATCGATGCCACGGAAGCACAGCGTCGGGCCCAGATGGTTGCCTTCCGCGGTATGGTTGTAGACCACATCCAGAATCACCTCGATGCCATTGCTGTGCAGCCGCTTGACGAGTGTCTTGAACTCATTAACACTGCCGCTGGCGGAATAGCCTATGTGCGGAGCGAAATAGCCGATAGAATTGTATCCCCAGTAATTACTGAGCCCTTTTTCCACCAGGTGACGGTCACTGATGAAACTGTGTACCGGCATCAGTTCCACGGCTGTGATACCCAGCTGCTTGAGGTGCCGAATCACCGGCTCGGAACCCAGACCAGCGTAAGTGCCCCGGTATGACTTCGGGACATCCGGATGCTGGATGGTGAATCCCTTGACATGCAGCTCGTAGATGACGGTTTCATGCCAGGGTATGCGCAATGGCTGGTCGTCCCCCCAGGTAAACGAGGTATCGATCACCCGTGACATGGGAGCATACCGGGCGCTGTTGCGGGGGTCTGCAAGCAGGTCTCCTGTCTCGCTGCCAATGGTGTAGCCGAACAGCGCATCGTCCCAGTCCACCTGGCCAACGATATCCTTGGCATAAGGGTCAAGCAGCAGCTTGTTGGGATTGAAGCGGTGCCCCTTGTCGGGCTCATAGGGTCCATGCACCCGATAACCGTACAGCTGCCCCGGTCTGGCTTCCGGCAGGTAGCAATGCCAGACCTGGTCGGTTTGCCACTGCATGGGGATACGCGCGGCTTCGCAGCCGCCCAGCTGTTCAAACAGGCACAGCTCTACCCTTTCTGCGTGCTCTGAAAACAGCGCAAAATTTACACCTTCGCCATCCCAGCTGGCACCAAGCGGATAGGGCTGTCCTGGCCAGACTGCGGTTGAGGCTCCATTCATATACCCTGTTCCAGCTGCAATATAACCGCCGCCAGCGGTGGCAGGGTGAGACTCAGAGAATAAGGCTGGTTCATCCAGGCGAGTTCATCCGCAACCAGAGCGCCACCGCCGTTACCCAGGTTACTGCCGCCGTAGAATTCCGAATCCGAATTGAAGATCTCGCGGTAGTTACCCGCCTCCGGTACGCCGATACGGTAACCATGGTGTGGCTGCGGTGTCAGATTGACGACCACAATCACAAACTGATCGTCGCTGCGTCGTATGAAACTCAGCACGGAATTGTCTGCATCATTGCAGTCAATCCACTCGAAACCACGCCATTCAAATTCGTAATTGTGCAGCGCGGGAAGATCCCTGTAGAGCTGGTTCAGGTTTTTCACCAGGCGTTGTATCCCCTGGTGGCAGGGATATTCAAGCACATACCAGTCAAGAATCTGGGTGCTGTCCCATTCCTTACCCTGGCCGAATTCCGTACCCATGAACAACAGTTTCTTGCCCGGGTGGCAGAACATATAGGTATACAACGCCCGCAGATTGGCAAAGCGCTGCCACTCGTCGCCGGGCATCTTGTTGGGCATCGATTGCTTGCCATGCACAACTTCATCGTGCGAGAACGGCAGCATGAAATTCTCGGTAAAGGCGTAGAGCATGCTGAAGGTCAATTTACCCTGGTGATATCTCCGGTAGAGCGGATCTTCACTCATGTATTCCAGCGTGTCGTTCATCCAGCCCATGTTCCATTTCATATCGAAGCCCAGACCACCAGTCCAGGTGGGACGGCTGACCTGTGGCCAGGACGTCGACTCTTCGGCGATCATGAGAATGCCGGGTTGCTCTTCATGTGTGACAATATTGAGTTCACGGAGGAAATCCAGTGCCTCCAGGTTCTCCCGCCCCCCGTACTTGTTCGGCACCCATTGTCCTTCTTCCCGCGAATAGTCGAGATAGAGAATGGACGCCACGGCATCCACCCGCAGACCATCGAGGTGCATTTCCTCCAGCCAGAACACCGCACTCGACAACAGGAAGTTCTTTACCTCGTTACGACCGAAGTTGTAGATCAGTGTTGACCAGTCAAGATGTTCGCCGAGCCGCGGGTCGGCATGCTCGTAGAGGGGGGTACCGTCGAACCTGGCCAATCCATGCGCATCCTTGGGAAAATGCGCCGGTACCCAGTCGAGCAGCACCCCGATCCCGTTCTGATGGCACACGTCGACAAAAAAGCGAAAGTCGTCGGCCGTCCCGTAGCGACTGGTCGGAGCGAAGTAACCGGTGGCCTGATAACCCCAGGAGGGGTCGTAGGGATGTTCGGTAACAGGTAGCAGCTCGATATGCGTGAAGCCCATTTCCCTGACATAGTCCACCAGGCTTTCGGCCAGCTGCCGGTAGCTCAGAAACTCACCCTCCGGGCCGCGTTGCCAGGAACCCAGATGCACCTCGTAGACTGACATCGGCGTATGCTGCCAGTCGGCTGATGTTCTCTGTTGCATCCATGCCTGGTCGTTCCACTCGTGGTGAGCAGGGCCGGCAATGATAGAGGCCGTCTGCGGCCGCACCTCGAAGGACTGGGCATAAGGATCTATTTTCAGATGAATTTCTCCGCTTTCCCTGTTGCGGATCTCGTACTTGTAGAGGTTGCCGGGTTCAAGGTCAGGAATGAACAGCTCCCAGACGCCGCTGCCGCCACGCACCCGCATCGGATGCCGTCGCCCGTCCCACTGGTTGAACTCGCCCACCACACTGACACGCTCCGCATTTGGCGCCCAGACAGCAAACAGGATGCCGGTTACCTCATCGACAGCATGTACATGCGCTCCCAAAATGCGGTAGGCGTGACGATGCCTGCCTTCGCTGAACAGGTGCAGGTCGAAGTCCGATATTTGTGGCAGAAAACTGTAGGGATCATGGGCGATATGCTCATGTTTCGCCGCATCATTCCACACCAGGTGGTAGTGATCCGGCACGGTTCCCGGCGTGCCGCGCCATTCGAACATGTCGGTCTCGGGAATACGTTCCAGTCGAACATTGCCTTCTGCAATCGTGACCTCGTCCGCTTGCGGCATAAAGACACGAACAAGGTCAAGATCTTTATCGCGGTGTTTGCCAAGCACGCTGAAAGGATCATGGTGACGTGCCTGGGATATCCGTTCTAGTTCGTGTTCCAAAGTATGACTTTCCATCATCGTTCCTCTAATCCTGTTAAAATCATGGGCGAAGTATCATCGATTTTACCTTCTTCGGAAAGATCGCAGACACAGAAAAATAGTTACCCTGCAGATACAGTCTCGTTCGCACCCCGGACTGAAGCTGCAGCTATCACAGGGATGCAAAAAGTTTTGAAGTGATTGACTATTTGAAGCGAGGGCAATAACTCCGGTAATGAGTCCACACACACCTGGTTACCGGATTCTGGTATCTTCCCGACCCCTCGTTCAACCGTCGATATCGATATGTAACCCGTCAGCTATTCATTGACACGGGCAAATGCCTCAGCCAAATCCGTGCCGGGACTTGTTGTCATCCTCCTGTTTCCTGAATTGCAGGAATCTCGGCAGAAACTTGTCCCAGTCGATGATATGGGCATCCAGCTCGGGGCCGTCGATGCAGGCGTGCTTGCGCACCATCTTTCCCTCGATCGTCACCGGTACCATGCAGGCACCGCACATACCGGTGGCATCCACCATGATGGAGTTGAGGCTCGCCACCGTCTTCACGCCATAAGGTTTGGTCAGGTCGCTGACAGCACGCATCATCATCGGTGGACCGATAGTGACCACCTCGCCGATGGCACGGCCGCTGCCGGCCTTCATATTCTCCAGCATTTCTTCCAGCGGACCGGTAACAAAACCGTGAATGCCGAAGCTGCCGTCATTGGTGGTGTAGATCACATCGAGCAGCTCGGGATACTCGACCTGCAGCAGTCCAATACGCTCATCCGGCTCGGCCCAGAACATCAGGTCACGGTTACGGAATCCGGAAATCAGGGTAACATGATTACCCATGCGCAGATGCTCACGCATGATCGGGTAAACGGGCGGCAGCCCGACACCACCGGCGGTGAAGACCACCGTCTCGCCGTTTTCGTACGCGTGCAACTGGCTGGGCAGGCCAAGGGGGCCGGCGATGCCGCTGATGACGTCGCCCGTTTCCATCTGGTTGATCTTCATTGAACTGCTGCCAAGGCTCTGTATGACCAGGTCGATGGTACCTTGCTCTGTGTCCCAGTCCGCCAGTGTCAGCGGGATCAACTCCCCTTGTTCCCATCCCAGCACGCGTACAAACTGACCGGCGCGGGCCGACTTTGCGATTAGCGGTGCATACACCACGAACTCGACAATGCCTTCCGCCAGTTCGATCTTTTCCAGAATTTTCTTCGCTGCCTGCCCCTGCTCGGTATAGCGTTCGGCCCTGGCTACCAGGGATTTGATTTCATCGAGGGAGAACGGTGTTTCACCGGCAATCTCCCGTGCCGCCGCCTGGCCATCGCCCGCGGCCTTGATAGCAGTGGAACCGCCGCGGTTGGCATCACCACCGGTAAAGACGTCGTCGATCGAGGTCTCCTGGGAGTCGGGCTTGATCTCGATGGTGCCCCACTTGCTGGTCTTGAGTCCCGGTTCTGCATCCTTGACGATCGGGTTCGAGGCGTTGCCCAGGGCCATGATCACAAGGTCCGCCGGAATCTCCTCGGTCTCGCCTGTGGCCAGCGGCCTGCGCCGGCCCGAGGCATCGGGCTCACCCAGTTGCATCACATCGAGAATCGCATGGGTGACGAAATGGGTCTTGTCGTTGCCGATGAACTCACACGGGGAGCGTAACACTTTCAATTCGATAGCTTCTTCCAGGGCGTGATGCAGCTCCTCGACACGCGCGGGCATTTCATCCTGGGTGCGCCGGTAAATAATGGTGACCTTGCCACCCAGGCGCCGCGCGGTGCGAGCCGCATCCATCGCAGTATTGCCACCGCCGATTACAATGACCTGTTTGCCCTTTGTTTCCGGCAACGGCGTCTCGTACTCATCCCTGTGAGCCTTCATCAGGTTCACCCGGGTCAGGAACTCGTTGGCTGACAGGATACCGTTCATGTGTTCGCCGGGAATATTCATGAAGCGTGGCAGACCGGCACCGGTGCCGATGAACATTTTCCAGAAGCCGGCCCGTTTCAGGGATTCGAGTGTGGCGGTCTTGCCGACAATAAAGTTGGTGACGAACTTGCCACCCATCTGCCTGATCTTCATGACCACGTCGTCGATCAGGTCGTTGGGCAGACGGAACTCCGGAATACCGTAGCGCAGTACACCACCGAGTTCATGGAAGGCCTCGAAAACGGTCACTGGATAACCTTCCTTTGACAGCAGATACGCATTGATCAAACCGGCGGGGCCGGATCCGACGACGGCGATGGGTGGTTTGTCTGCCTTCGCCCAGGGATTCACGAAATCCCCGATCTCGTGATTGACACCCTGATTGAGGATTTTTTCACTTTCCGGCAGGTACCACTCAAGCTGACCGATTTCTATGGGACGATCGTTATGAGTGCAAACGCCCTGGCACTGGATCTCCTGGGGGCAAACACGCCCGGTGACATTGGGTAATGGATTGGCTTCCTTGATCAACTGGAAGGCCTGCTTGAACTTGCCCTCCCCCATCAGATGAATCATCTCCGGAATGTGGATCTTGACCGGACAGCCACCTTCGTTTTCACCGCCATCCATCTTCGGCAGTCCGAGTTCGCAGGGCCGATCATCACATTGCTTGTCACGCAATACCTCCAGCCAGACAAACAGTTCGACTTCGCGAAAACTGTAACCCAGCCCCATGTAACCGAGGTAGCCCTGGTTCACCAGGTCGAAATCATCGGCACGTTCCTGCGGCGGGCGGATATAGGGCGGAATATTGTTCAGGCCGGGCCAGCCTTCTGAAAGCCCCTTGAACATGGGGTAACGGTTGCCAAGATGCCTGTCGACAGCACGGATAAATTTACGCTTGAACTTGAGCGGTATGTTCCACAGGAAGCGCAGCAGCAGCGTGCTCATATCGTCATTTCTGAGCAACAGTCCCCAAAGGGTATGCGTAAACGCCTCGCCCAGTTCATCCTGCTGGAATTCCCAGGCCATTGCACTGCTACCCTCGGTGATGAACATCTGCTGGAAGTACTGCGGATCATTCACCAGGCGTTTTTGCAGCAGCGCTACCTGCTTCTGGAACAGTTCCACCGACTCGCTATGCTCCAGCTTTGTGATCTCGTCTCGTGCTTCCTCGATATGATGCCGGTTGTTTTCAATCTCCAGGCTGGCCTGGTAGTAGCGTTGTACATCCTCCCGACGGTACTCGCAGTCGGAAAGGAGTGTGGCATCTGCTGTCTGCGTTGGTACGTCAAGTTGCTGTGACATACGGCTGCCTCCTGATAGTTAACTGTATAAACCGTGTACCGGACCTGTTGCCCTGCTTATTGCGGTGCATGAAAGCGGATAATCTCCGCATCGCAATCATCAGCCACGCGCGCTGCGCGCTGTACCAGTTCCGGCGTCATGTCGATCTTGTCGAACACGCCTGGTATCACCCGACTCACTGTCAGGGTGGCACCGTCAGCCACGATCATGGTCTTCTCGAACAGCTCGCCCAGGTCCTGGTAACAGGTTTTGCAATTGGTGCACTTCGGCATGTCTGCTTCAGAAATCTCCACCAGCGCAGCGCCCTCCCCGGCACCCGCATCGGCAACGGCTGGCTGTGCAAGCGACCCTACGGTCACCGGTATCGCGTGATCCATCGGCCTCGCAGGTGCACCTGACGCAGCCGCGAGCTCGGCCATGCCCCGCGCGATGGAATCGATGGAAGTCTCACGGGCAACACTCGACTGCTGATACTTCTGCTGCCATTCCGCCAGCTCCTCGTGATGACTGGCCTCCATGCGGTTGATGTGCAGACCGCCAAGATACTGCAGCATGCGCCAGTTACGTCGACGTTCCTCGGTCAGCTCGACCATCACGGAAGTCATGGTCAGCCTGGACAACTTGCCGGCACCATCGGTGGTCCAGATGAAGGGAATCTTGCCATAGCGATCGCCCTCGGCGAGATCGATGTATTCGTGGATCGGCACCGGTTCGCCCTCGCCATTAATCGGGTGAAAGTGCTTTTTGAAACGGCCCTCGTGCAGTGCAAAATCCGCCACGGTGAACGGTATCTCCAGCAACCGGGCATTGCCTTCATCATCGATATAATCCAGCGTGCTGGTTACCCAGTCCTTGCCGATGTCGGGGTTACCCTCAAGGGAGAAGCGTTCGGCCAGGGTGTCGCCGCGGCGCGGGTCATGCACGAAGACCGGATTCAAGCGACTCTCCACCGCGAGGATGGCGCGCCTGCTGCCGGCATCGTCGGCGATGCCGTGTTCAGGCTGGCAGGTGGTATAGGTGTCGAAAACGGCCGGGGAATCGTTGTAGCTGAGGAACTCCATCACGTTTTTCATGAAGTGGCTTTGCAGCGCGGCATTGGTCTGGATCACCAGCACATTGGGATGGAAGGCCGCAATCAGACCCAGTTCCTTGCGGTCTTCAAGTTTACCCCGATGCGCGACACCGAAACGGGTCAGGTCTGAATCCTGTGCAGTAAAGCTGGCCGTTGAGGTCTGACCACCGGTGTTGGAATAGGCGCCGGTATTGAGCACCACGATCTTGATCGGTGTGTCTGATACCAGCAGGCGCGACAAGGCACCGAAACCGATGTCATAGGTAGCACCATCGCCACCCATACTGATGACTGCAGGTAGCAGGGCGCGTTCTTCCTCGGAAAAATGATGCCAGTTGAAACATTTAAACAGGATGTCATGGGTTTCCGGATCGTAGTTGTCTACCAGGTCAAGTCTGGCGGTACGCAGGGCCTTGAAATCATCCACCGCGGTCGCACACAATCCTTCGAATATGCCCTTGGCCACGGCAGGTGTATCCTGAAACAGACTGTTTACCCAGGGATCCTTGTAGGGGTTGGCGGGAAACGTAGAGGCATAGACACTGCTGCAACCGGTGGCATTGGCGATGGTTGCGCCGGCCGGACCATTGCCGCTGGGGCCGCTCTCGAACAGGTAGAGTCGCTTTTCAAGTGTGCTGATGGTGTCCTGCATACGCTGCAGCCGATCGGGATCCTGCTCATCGGGTTGCAGTGCCTGAAGCTTGATGTTGAGATCGGCGATCAGTTTCTCGAGCTCCCGGACATGCGTCTTGCGTTGTTTCTCGTGTATGGCCTTGTTGGTGGCTGTCAGCAGCCGGATGGCGGTCACCTCGCCGCAGCCGCGGCAGGCACCGTGACCGCCGGTCATGGCATAGTAGTTGTCGTGGTCCAGCAGCAGGCGTTTGCTGTCACCTCCGGGCTCGATTGCATTGTCTGTGAATCGTGCCGGTGTATTCGGCATGAGACTGAGGAACTCGAAATTCTGCATCATTTCGCCCTGCAGCAGGGTGCTCTGGCGTGCGGCACTCAACGCGCCCGGGCCACAGACATCGACGCACTCGAGGCAGCCACTGCATTTCCACGGGTCGATGTTGACTGAATACAGGCCACCGGTACCGGCCGTGTATTTCTCCATGGCATCGAAGAACGGGCGGGTCTTGACCACGGGAAAGACCTTGAGGACATCGGCCATCTTTTCGAAATCCCGTTTCAGGCTGACATTGTCGATATCCAGGCTGTCGAGGGATTCGCTGACGATGTCACTGAAGGCTTTCGGATCCTTGCTCGGCAGATTCCGGTAGGCCTCGCGAATGGTCTTGGTCAGCGGGAACACCTGGCTTGCCATCTGCTGTTTGTGCTGCCCAGTCACATCGAGCTTGTTAATCGCGGTCAGCAGCAGGTCATGAATTTCATGTACCGTGTTGGGAATGGCGGCATCCGGGCAGACGACCGCACACTCCATACAGCCGGTACAGAGGTGGGCGGCATAGTTCGGCACCTCGAGCCGGAACAGGCCCTTGTCCTTCCATGCGGCAGTGGCAACCGGCATGAACAGGCCACTGCCCGGCATCACAGGCGCCTCGCCAATGCTGCCGTCCTTGATACGGTCAGCCAGTACATCGTTGTAATAGGTCTGGTCGAACAGGCCGTTGTTTACCGTCTTGCCGGTGGCACGGGCCATCGCAGCAGAGATCTCGACACCGAGACCACCCACTACAGGCACGAGCTTTTCAGCCTCCTTGAATTCCCCGCTGCTGTAGTCAAGCCGGTACGTGGCATGCAGACCATCGCGAACGACATTCATATTACTGTCGACCACCACCTGCCCCTTGGCCCCGAATTTTTTCTTCACCTGCTGTTCGACTTTTAGCAGGATGGATTCTTCTGTACCGCCCGCGGCAATCCGGTCCACGTGGCCGCAAATGGCGCCGATGAAGGCGATCCCCATCATGCGAATCTCCAGTTCCGGGACCGGTGCGTGTTTCTTGGCAACGCCGAAGGCATCGACAATGTAGAGATGGATGTGCTTCTCGCGAATGGTCTTGCGTGCATGTGCCGGCAGTTCCTTCCACACCTCCAGCGGCGTGTGGTGGGACTGCATGATCAGGGTGCCGCCTTCCACCAGTCCGCGCAGGGGATTGGTATGGCTGAAGACCTTGTGGTCCGGAGAAACGACGATTTCAACGTCCTCCAGTTCAGCATTGGTGATCTTGATGGGCTCGGGACTCAGTGAAATATAGAAGTTGGTCGGCGCGCCACTTTTCTCGGAACCGTATTTTGGCGACGACTTGGAATGCATGCCCAGCACGCCGGCAAGGATATCGGTCAGCAATTTGCCGGTGGCGATGGTTCCATAACCACCGACCGAGTGAAAACGTATGCGGAAGGCATCCGCTGGCAACAGCGAGGGGTTCTCCCCTGTCTCCAGCGCCATGAACTCGGTCTCCGGGTATGCCTGCTTCAAACGTTGCTGCAGTTCAGCCGTGTGCGCTACAGGATTTTTCTCAAAGAACTGGGAACCCAGGTAGAAGAATGGCACATTGAGCGTGCTTTCCATGTTTCTGTAGGCGGCAACCAGGTGACGCGGCTGCAGGTCATGGGCCCCGATACCGAATATGCCGGTACTGATCTTGGGCAGGCGGGTGATGGGTGGAATACCCTGGTGACGAATCAGATCACCGTTCTCGCGTGCCTTGAACAGGGACTGGGTGACCAGGGTGGTGAGTGCAGTCACCTCAGAGCGTTCAAGGACCGTCACGGCTTTCTTGCCATTCAGCGCAGCAACGAGTTCACCTTCCGGGAACGGCTGCAGTTGCTTGATCGAGACCACGCCGACTTTCTTGCCCTGGCCGCGCAGGTAGGTAGCGACCGCTTCGGCATCGTCGGTTACGGATCCCAGGCCGACGATCACGTGTTCTGCGTCGTCGGCCATGAATGTCTGTACCGGGTTATAACAGCGGCCGGTCAATTCGCCATACTCGTCCATTGCCTGCCTGATGAAACGTGGCACCTCGTTTACAAAGTGCGTACGGTGATCGACCAGGCCGGCCTGGAAATCCGGCTGGTTTTGCACACCGCCGGTGAGGCCCGGATTATTGACGTCGACCATGGCGGGTACCAGCTGTCGCGAGCCCTTTTCAAACGCATGGATCCACTGCCTGCGCCACTGGCCTGCGAGTTCCTCGGGTACCCAGACCAGGGTGTCCTCAACCAGTTTACCCACGTTATCCGCTTCGATCTCTGCGGCCCGGCTATCGAGGAATTCTCGCAACGCAGCCAGGCTGTCTGCCTGCAGGTCTCCTGCATGCCTGTTCAGATACTGCTGCAACTGGTAGACGCGGCCCTTGGCACCGAACAACATCTCCTGTGCGACGGTCGGGGATTTGATCCGGCCAGACGGATCGCCGAGAAACTCCTTCAGCAGTTCAGGCTCGGGCAGCCGGGTTTCGCATTGCATGTGACTGGTGGCGAAACCATCCATCGCGTTGGCGACCGGTACCATCGACAGGGAACTGACACGGTAGGCGATCGCGGCCAGGTCGGCAGCCTCCTGCGGATTGCTGCCAAACAGAATGGTGTATCCCGAGGGCAGCAGGGCATAGACATCATCATGTCCGGCCATGACGTTCAATGAGTGTTTGGAAACCGCGCGCGCGGCCACCTGCAACACGAAGCCACCGACCTTTTTGCCGACGGTGACATAGTGGGACTCGAGTCCGTAGAGAATCCCCTGACTGGAGGAGGCATTGGAGATGAAGCGCCCTCCCGTCAGGGTCGCTCCCATGGCGCCGCTCTGGGCGGAATGCTCACCCTCGGGCTCAAAGAAGAACGGATGCTTGCCCCAGACATTGCAACCGCCCCGGGCACGAAAGGCCTCGAACAGCTCTGATATCTCGGTGGATGGCGTGATGGGGAAGCCGATGACACCCCCACAAACATGCCCCATCACATGGGCAACCGCGCCATTACCGTGTATGACGGTGTTTATTCCCGGATATTTACAGCTCTTTTCTGCAACGGGGTGTTCAGTTGTTTCCAGTGGTTCTTCAACAGTTGATGAGATCGCCATTTCATTATTCCCTGAATACTCGCCTTGTGATGGGCGCATAATACTTTTCCTCTACCGGACTCGGATAACCTGATATTTTGCAGGTCATATATTTACATATTAGTGTTAGCTAATGGTAAGGTCACTGTCACAATGGCCGACAAATACACATTCCGAACAGCGTGTAATAGTTCAACACCCTCTTGCAATGGTTATGCAATACCTTGCTGCTGTCATTTCATGCCGATGCGACCATAAAAGATCAGTAACCCTGAAGTCCATGGCAATCGGGTAGTCGCTTCCGTTTTCTTATCGCCCAGACCACCATGCCTGATCCTGTCGCGCTCGATCGACCATTTTCCTGCCTGAACGTCCATTACTGGCCATTACCGGAGTTGCCTTCTAGGGACGGAAGTCGAATGTTCAGATTCAGGTGGCTATTGGCCAACACCGAACCGAAACACCAGCAGAGATTTTTCGGAAAACTGTTCAATTACCCTGGCTACTCTGGTGGGTGAATGGACAGGCGTGTACCATTACAGGCCACTGACAAGAACCAATACTCGAGGATACGTGGTGGCCGCGTTGCATAATACCTCATGCGCCGTTTCACATGCCATGGGTGGCGTGTGCAAATTCATCCTGCCGTGCATCTGCCTGGCCACCCTGCTCGGGGGCTGTGACAAGCCCCAGGCGCCGCAAGCAACACAGCCTGAAGTAACGGTTATCACTGTAGAACCGAAGGATACCCCGGTCACCTTCGAGTTTGTCGGGGTCACGTCCAGCTCGCAACAGGTCGAGGTGCGGGCGCGGGTGGACGGCTTTCTGGACGAACGCCTCTACATCGAGGGCAATATCGTCAAGCAGGGCCAGGTCATGTTCAAGATGGACGCCAAGCCCTTCCAGGCACAACTTGACGCCGCACAGAGTGCACTTGCCGAGCAGCAGGCAAGGCTGTGGACCGCGCAGGCCAATCTGAAAAGAGTCAAACCACTGGCCAAGGCCAACGCACTGAGCAAGAAAGAACTGGATGATGCGCAAGGCAGGGTGAACGCAGATGCCGCTGCAGTGGATATGGCCAGGGCCGATGTCGAGACAGCACAACTCAACCTCGGCTACACCACCATCCATGCACCGGTGACCGGCGCAACGAGCTTTGCACGCATCCAGAACGGCGCCTACGTCAACGCACTGAGTGGTCCGCTCACGTATGTCGCCCAGCTCGATCCCATCTGGGTCGACTTCAGCCTTTCCGAGGATGAGCTGCTCAAATTCCGTCAGGAGCGGAAAAGCGGTCAGCTGCTTGCTCCCGAGAACGATGCGCTAACCGTCGAGCTGGTGCTTTCCGACGGTTCGATCTACCCGGAAACCGGCAGGGTCTTTTTCCAGGATGCCAACTACAGCACCGATACAGGAACCTTCCTGGTTCGCGCGACCTTCAGCAACCCGGACGGGGAGCTGCGCCCTGGACAGTTTGTGCGCGTACGTGTGGAGGGTGCGACCCGTCCCAACGCGATCCTGGTACCGCAGCAGGCCGTGCTGCAGGGTGCACAGGGTTTCTTCGTCTGGATCGTGGACGCCGAGGGCAAGGCGCAGGTCCGCAGTATCGAGGTTGGTGACTGGCAGGGTGATAACTGGTTTATTACCAAGGGCTTGTCGGCCGGCAACAAGGTGATAACGGACGGCATCGTGCGTCTTGCCAAGGGTGTCCCGGTACAGGTCGTCGAGAAAGGCAAGGACGAGCCGGATAAGGCTGCTGGTGCCGATTCAGGGGCTCCGAACAAAGCCGGTAACACCAGCGACTAGGCCGGGAATCAGCGCCGATGTTTGCCCATTTCTTCATCGACCGTCCCATTTTCGCAATGGTCGTGTCACTGGTCGTCGTAATTGCCGGCGGGGTGGCCATGTTCAGCCTGCCCATCGCCCAGTACCCGGACATCACACCGGTGCAGATCCAGGTAACGGCTTCCTACCCGGGCGCCGACGCTAACACGGTAGCGCAGAACATTGGCGCACCCATCGAGCAGCAGGTCAACGGCGCGGACAACATGATCTACATGCAGTCCACCAGTTCCTCGACCGGCAACTATACTCTCAACGTCTACTTCGAGCAGGGCACCGACCCCTCGCTTGCACAGGTCGACGTGCAGAACCGCGTGCAGTGGGCCACGCCGCAGCTGCCCGCGGCAGTGACCGCGCAGGGGGTCATCGTCAAGAAGACCACTGCAAGCTTCATGATGGTCATTGCGCTGTTTTCGCCGGACGGCCGCTACGACCCGGACTACATCGCGAATTACACGAACATCAACGTGCTGGATGCCATCAAGCGTATCGAAGGTGCCAACCAGGCGGCTATCCTCGGGGTGCCCGACTATGCCATGCGCATCTGGCTGCGTCCGGATCGCATGGCACAGCTCGGCATTACCGCCACCGACGTGGCCAATGCGGTGCGCGAACAGAACCGGCAGTTCGCCGTGGGTCGCATCGGTCAGTCACCCACCCCGACACCGGTGCCGCAGACCTTTGCGGTGACCACGCCCGGTCTGCTCACCGAACCCGGGGAATTCGAAAATATCATTCTGCGCGCCGAGCAACAGGGCGCGGCGATGACGCGCATCAAAAACATCGGCCGCGCCGACCTGGGCCGCAAGGACTATTCCATACGCACCAAATACCAGGGCAAGGACGCCACCCTCATTGTGGTTTACCAGCAGCCCGGCGCCAACGCCCTGGCTGTCGCCGACCAGGTCTATGCGACACTGGAAAATCTTTCGAAAAGCTTCCCCGACGGACTGAGCTACGATGTGGCGCTGGATACCACCAAGTTCGTCAAGGCGTCCATCGACGCGGTGGTGCATACCTTTTTCGAAGCAGTGGTGCTGGTGGTGCTGGTGGTGTTCGTGTTCCTGCAGAGTCTGCGCCTCACCATCATCCCGACGCTCGCCGTCCCGGTGTCCATCCTCGGCGCCATGATCGGCATGCTGGTGTTCGGCTTCTCGATCAACATGCTCACCCTGTTCGGCATGATCCTGGCAATCGGCATCGTGGTGGACGACGCCATCGTGGTGATCGAGAACACTGAACGCAACATGACCCAGTTCGGTTTGTCGCCCAAGGAGGCCGCCAAGCGCGCCATGACAGAGGTGTCCGGCGCGCTGATAGCGATCGTGCTGGTGCTGAATGCGGTATTTATCCCGGTGGCGTTCCTTGGCGGTATGACCGGGCAGTTGTACAAGCAGTTCGCAGTCACCATCGCCATCTCGGTAGTGTTTTCCGGGATCGTGGCGCTCACCCTGTCACCGGCGCTGGCGGCCATCCTGATCAAGCCCGGGCACGGCGAAAAACACGGTTTCTTCAAGTGGTTCGAGCGCGTGCTCGAGCGCGCCACCAACGGCTACGTGGCCGGTTCGAAGTGGATCATGCACCACACGCTGATGGCGTTCGGTGCTTTCGCCGCGGTGGTCGCCTGCGCAGTCTGGCTGTTCTCGGTGTGGCCGGGTGCCTTTGTACCCGAGGAGGACCAGGGCTACCTGTTTGTGCCCTACATGCTGCCGGATGCGGCCAGCCTGGACCGCACCGAAGCCGTCGGGAATCGTGCGGCCGCGTTCCTGATGAAGCATCCCGCGGTGGCCAACGTGTCGCAGGGCGACGGCTACAGCCTCATCGACCAGCAGAGCAAGACCAACCGTGGTCTGTTGTTCGTGTCGCTGAAGGACTTCGAGGAACGCAACAGCGAGGAACTCTCGGCGCACGCGGTTATCCAGGCCGCGGCCCGGGATTTTGCCGACATCAAGGAGGCGCTGGTGATTCCGCTCAATCCACCGTCCATACCGGGACTGGGCGTCACAGCCGGCTTCGAGATGTGGGTCCAGCAGCGCGGCAGCGGCGACTACGGCCAGCTTGCCGGCTACGTGCAGCAGATTGTGGCGAAGGCAAAACAGGATTCGCGGCTGGCGGGAGTCAGCTCTACAGTCAGCGCCGAAAACCGCCAGTTGCTCACCGACCTGGATCGCGAAAAGGCAGAGACCCTGGGCGTACCGGTTTCCGATGTGTACGACACGCTGCAGACCCTGTTCGGTTCGCTGTACGTCAACCAGTTCCCGAAGAATTCACGCCTCTGGCAGGTGATTCTGCAGGCCGAGCCAGAATACCGGCTGAACCCGGGCGACATCGATCATATCTACGTGCGCAGTAAGACAGACAGCATGGTGCCGCTGTCGGCGCTGGTCAGCACCCGCTGGTCGACCGGTCCGGATCTCGTGTCCCGCTTTAACAACTACCCGGCTGCCAAGATCACCGGCGGTCCGGCGCCCGGCGTGAGTTCCGGCCAGGCCCTGGAAATCATGGAACAGATTGCCCGCGAGGTACTACCGGGCGATTACGGCTTTGCCTGGTCCGGCGAGGCGCGCGAGGAAAAGATGGCGGGCGGCACTTCGGCGCTTGCCTTCATCTTCGGGCTGATCTTCGTGTTCCTGATTCTCGCCGCCCAGTACGAGAGCTGGACGCTGCCGTTCGGTGTCATCATGGCGGTGCCCTTCGCGCTGCTGGGGGCGTTGCTGGCCATCGTGTTACGGGATATCCCAAATGATGTGTACTTTCAGATCGGACTGTTGACCCTGATTGCGCTGGCCGCGAAGAACGCTATCCTCATCGTCGAGTTCGCGGTGGAGCTGCACCGCGATGGCAAGTCGCTGTATGACGCGGCGGTCGAGGCAGCAAAGCTGCGCTTCCGGCCGATCGTGATGACCTCTTTTGCCTTCATCCTCGGCGTGGTGCCGCTCGCGATTGCCACCGGTGCCTCGGCCAACAGCCGTCACTCCATCGGCACCGGCGTCATCGGTGGCATGCTGGGCGCCACGGCCATCGCTATCTTTTTCGTACCGATGTTTTTCCTGGTACTGGAAAAACTCGGTGCCAGGGGAGCCACGAGTGAGACTGCCGGCAACCATGATGACGAATCCGGTGTATCCGGCGGCACTGGCGTACCGACACAGACACCACAGGCACCCGGGGTAAAATCCGAGAAGGAGTGATGTGGCACGCAGCCGGATTCTGTCGCTGGTGCTGTTCTCCCTGCTGTTGCACAGTGCGCCCTGACTACTACATACGCCCGGTAGGCTCGACTGTGTAACGGGAGCAGTCAAACTGTCCGGGAATACCCCGCCTGGAAGCCGCTGATAACCCTGTTCATAACGGTCTTGTGCGGCCAATTCGCCTGCAGACCCGGGCACCTGTTCCAGAGACAGCTGTCATCCTGCGCATTAACAGACATCAGGTCTTGAACCCCGCCACACTTTCGCGTCCGCCCACGATAAATATTTCGTATCACCAATAAACCCATAAGCACGGCAAGGTATTTAGAAAAAAAACAGTCATATTAATAAATCGGTATTGCATTTTCTGCATAATTATAAATACTGTTTAGGGTAGGCAAAAAAATGATAAGTACAAGAAGACAACCAGGTGACAGGCGATGGTTTCCCGCTGAATTCCCGCTGACAGATTGCGAGGGATACTGGGTGGCTATTGATCGACGCCGACTGCCGAATCGACGCAGGATGAAAACCACAACTGCTGGCAGTCCTGCTGGCACACGGCCTGAAAATGACAGTGGCTAGTGACACATACGCGGGCAGTCATTCGAACAATTAACGAACCATTGAATTCGTGCGCATACTGCCATTATCGCCGCTGCACATGATGACAACCGTGATCCACCGGGCGTCGATGAAGACAACCTGAACCGCACAGAGATGCGCTGCCGCGGTGATGGTGTGACGATTCCTTCCCTGAATGGTTTGATTCCAGTGAAAACTCTTGAGAATCCATATCAAGAAATAAGTAAAAGGTCGGTGCGCCAGCCGTCTCCAGCACCCGCCTGGCTTAGTCCACCATGATAATGAGTTGTACGACTGGATTAGCCCAGCAAAGGATAATCGGTGTAGCCATGCTCATCTCCACCATAAAACGTATCGGCATCGTATTCATTTAGCGGTGCATCCTGCCGGAAACGCTCAGGCAGGTCGGGGTTAGAGATAAACGGCCGGCCAAAACTTACCAGATCACACAAGCCATCGTTGATTCGTCTACGCGCCTCATCTGCCGTGTAGTTTCCATTTCCGATATAGGTTCGAGTAAATCCTGTGCGGATCGCATTAATGACGGCTTCTGGCCGGCCGTTCACCTCATTGCCCTGGAAGGAATCTTCCACAACCTCGATAAATGCGATTCCACTTTCGTCCAGATATTTTGCAAGTGCACCATACGTCGCAACCGGGTCTTCGTCGTGCATGTCATTGAATGTACCGGTTGGAGAAAGTCGTATACCTGTCCTGTCCCCACCCCACACTTCCACAACAGCCTCGACAACCATCATGGGAAAACGGATTCGGTTCTCCAGCGAACCGCCATAGCTGTCGTCGCGAAGATTTGTTTTGCTTCGAATGAACTGGTCGATCAGATAACCATTGGCGCCGTGAATCTCGACACCGTCGAAACCGGCGCGCCTGGCGCATTCCGCACCGTGCCTGAATTGCTCGACAATCCCCGGGATTTCGTCTGTTGCCAGGGCACGTGGTTCGAGCACATCGACCATACCGGAATTTTCGTCTATGAAGGTTTGCGCCCCCTTCGGGCGTATTGCTGAAGGCGCCACCGGCTGTGCGCCATGCGGTTGCAGTTCTGGACGCGATATCCTTCCTACATGCCAGAGTTGCAGGAAGATACGTCCACCCTCCTGATGCACTGCTGATGTCACCTTACGCCAACCCTCGACCTGCTCGTCGGAGTAGATCCCCGGCGTAAAGGCATAACCTTTTCCCTGTTGTGAAACCTGTGTAGCCTCGGCAATGATCAACCCCGCAGCTGCACGCTGCGCGTAATAAGTTGCATTGAGCTCCCATGGAATGTCTCCCGGCTGTTGTGCGCGGGATCGCGTAAGAGGTGCCATAATTATCCGGTTAGGCAACTGCAAATCACCAAGCACAGTGCTGCTGAACAATACGTCTTGTGCTGTTGTCATCGTCTACACCTCGGGATGTCCATCATGCTGAAAGTATTTCTATCCAGGAAATTTCAATCAGATACTACCTGATATGTTACTTTCCCACATCTGGCATAGACCTGTTATGGGAGAATGATCAGACCTGGTAAATAATACCGCCAAAAGAACGGAGGCCCCAACCATGCATGTCACACTCGTTCACGTAACTGTGAAACCCGGGCACCTCGACGATTTTATCGAGGCGACTCGTCACAACCATGAAGCCTCGATACAGGAAACGGGTAACCGGCGCTTCGACATATTACAGTCGCCAGACAATCCGCAACAGTTCGTGCTCTATGAGGCTTATGCCAGTGCTGCAGATGCAGCGGCACACAAGGAAACAGTGCATTATCTCGCCTGGCGGGACACGGTTGCCGACTGGATGGCGGCTCCGCGCCGCGGCATACCCTATACCGGCCTGCTACCGAGGGGCTAGATCATGTTCCAGAGCGTCTTTTCCATCGGCTGCCTGCCGCGTATCGAGTTCGGTGCCGGCACCTTTGCCAGGGTGCCTGACATCGTTGCAGATTACGGTAGCTGTGTCCTGCTGGTAACCGGTTCACGTTCCTTTCCGTCAACACCACAGTGGAATGATCTCACGGGCGCACTTGGGCAGCGAAAGATCAGCTGGCACCATATCACTATCGATGGTGAGCCCTCGCCACAACAAATCGACGATGTCGTCGCCGGGTATGCAGGCGCCAATATTGACGTCGTGCTTGGCGTGGGCGGCGGCAGTGCGCTGGATGCCGCCAAGGCCATTGCCGGTCTACTGCGGGTTCAGAACAGTGTCATGGATTACCTCGAGGGCGCGGGACCCGAGTTGCCTTACGCAGGCCCGGCCGTACCGCTGGTTGCCGTACCCACCACCGCAGGTACAGGCAGCGAGGCCACACGAAATGCCGTGCTCAGCAAGACAGGAGCAGACGGCTTCAAGAAATCCTTTCGCGACGAACAACTGGTCGCAGAGTATGCCGTCGTCGACCCCGACCTGCTGGCCAGCTGCCCAGCGCATGTTATTGCCGCCAATGGCATGGATGCCCTGACACAGTTACTCGAATCCTTCGTATCCCTGCGGGCCAACGCCTTTACTGACGCCCTCTCTGTGAGCGGTCTTCATGCGGTGCGTGATGGCCTGCTTCCCTGGTACCAGAACTCATCGGGAGAGACTGCGACAGCACGCTCGTGCATGGCCTATGCCGCGCTGCTTTCCGGGATCACACTGGCGCATTGCGGTCTCGGCTCGGTGCACGGCCTGGCATCACCATTGGGCGCGTTCTACCCTATTCCACACGGAGTGGTGTGTGGCACGCTGGTCGCGACGTGTACAGCAGTCAATATAAAGGCACTCAAGTCACGCCAACCCGACGCTGTGGCACTCGCTAAATATGCCGAAGTCGCCGGTATCCTCTGTAACCACTCATTCAGCAGCCACGAGGCAGCCTGGGAAGCACTCGTCAACCTGCTTGCCGAATGGACGGTAGAGTTAGACCTGCCACGATTAGGGGACTATGGCCTGGATGAAAGTGGACTCGATCATGTAGTGACGCACTCACGCGGCAGCAGCATGAAAACCAACCCCCTGGTGCTGACCGATGACGAGATCAGGGCCTGCCTGCAAGAGCGCCTGTGAACGGAAAACATTATTTAGTCAAATCCATCCAGCTCAACGCTCATGGTATTCCTGGTTATGGTTCCTTGAATACGCCTGCAGCTTCTCCAGCAATCAAGGCAGGCACGGTTTTGAACAAGCGTGCCGGATGTGTTGTTCAACATCAACACATCCGGCAACGTTGATGGAGCTATTCTTGTCACCGGGTCGTGAGCATGAACTCTACGTGCAGCGAATTTGAAAGAATGTCGTGAACCGGTGAGCACATCACCAGCTCGGTGAACTCCTCTGTACCTGCCTTGCTCTTGCCGCGAATATTGACTGCAACCTTGCTGTAACCCGCTTCCACTTGAGCGACATGATGCCTGCCCGGATTGGTGGCGCGTCGTTAAAGACGAGGAACTCGACCTGTGCGGGAATGCCCCGGGTCGTGAAGTGGATGTCTACTTTACATCCAGTGTAAACATACTGGCAGACATCTGGATGGGCGAAAGTAGCTGTAAAAGGGCGATTAAAGACGGAACCCTCAAGGCCATTGGCAACACACCGCTGACTCGAAAATAACCGCTTGGATGTCATATAGCCTGTTCGCCGATCTGCCGTCAGCGCGCGATATCTGATCGACAAACGAAATCAATAAACACTGCAGGATTACCCAGACACTCCGGAAACAGCCTCTGGAGCATCGTTGTGCTTCGATGTGCATCCATTCTGGTGAACATCCACCGGGTGCTTGTCATCATGGACCAGCTCGCTCTGCAAATCACCCAATATACAGCGCTGTTAGCCGCAAATATCCCGAGCATGCATTCGTCCGCAAAGCCACCTTTCGGGTGAAGACGCCGGAAAAACTATCGGTATTATCACGCCTTCCAACCTGGACACACTTCACTCAGCAGCGAAACACCTGCTGATAGTTCCGGAAGCACTTCAGGCTTGTACACCCCGTTGGTAACCTGCCATTGGAATAATCGTTGCCGAGGACGCCATGCGCTTCCCTGGTGACCGGGTTATCAAGTCGTCACGCACAGGTTTTCCCGGGGAACCGCTCGTAACAATTTTTACTGTTTGCAACAATCACACAGTCCGAATTATTTGTCGGATTCTGAACAACCAAAAGCCATGCGGCAACCCCCCTCCTCATCTCCATAGCGACGCCAGATAAATCAGTAACCGGTTTATATTTCAGGTAATTATATTCATTGGCCACCCGCCCTGCCGATTTTGGCACGCTTGATGCGTTACCCCTGTTGCAAACGGCATCCACAATTTGCCATTGACCAACAACTTCTCGGGACAGGTAAAAGCCATGAACATTGATCACGAAAACATCGACACATTTCTTGACGACAGCGACGACATGGATAACTACGAATTGCCAGAGCTTTGCGAGTACTGGTCTCTGGAGGATTTCAAAGACCTTATCCCGCTGAACTTATAGGGGACATAGCGATGCAACACCGACACCACTTATTGTTACTTGTCATTCTGGCCTGTTTGACGCAACAGGCGGCCAATGCTTCTCAGCCGATCGAAGTGAACATTGCCAACGATGATGGCTCCGGACTGGATATCATTCAGGCACAAACAGCGTTCGACAACCATGGCACCGCATTGCGCAGAATTCTTCTCGCCATTTCAGGCTATGCTGATCTACACCCGTGGATTGTCAGTTCGACACCGACTGGCACTGGCGATCAAGAGGGAAAGGAGTTCCTGATTGAGTATGATTTTCCCTGGCCCGTTTGCCGCCGCTGGTCACACATACGAGTACACAAGAAAGATGAGAATACGATCAGTTGGCGCCAGGTTGCAGGCAATATGCAGAAGAATGAAGGCTGGTTAAGATTTTCATCTCCCGGTAATCAATCAATTAATGTCAGCATGTCTGCCATTATTGGCATCGGGCTACCGGAAATATTGATTCGGGAATTTAAAAAACAATTTGTAAAGGATTTCATAGTAACCGCCTATGATCAGGCAGTAGCATCAACACATACTGAACTGATACTGGCTGCTACGCCCTGACAGACTAATCGGCCAATCCGGCGAAGCAACACCTTAGTATCAAATAATAATGCAGTTTCACTTGATGGTTATTGTTATTTTCTTCGAATACAAGGGTGGATCATGCGGCATGTGATCGTGGTCTGCCATTAGTAATTGCAGAGTGTGTTGCCCGGGGGGCAGCTCCAGCATGGTTTCCGTTTGACCAGCACCAAAATGTATATGATTTCTGTCAGACGGGATTTCCTCATCCAGTGGTGGAAGATCCGTATCGATCAACAGGTGGTGGTGTCCTGTATTGGGACGGTCAACACCTTTTGGTGCGACTCCCATCTTGCGCAGACCAAACCATACCCGGAACGGGTAGCCGCCCTGGATTACTTCGCCGTCGTTGGGCCATCCGATATACACATACGCATCTTCCGGTGCAGCTGTGGCGAGAACATGGGTATTACCAGTGAGTATCAAGGTGGCAATGAGTACAGCATTTCGCATTATCATAGTTTTTACTCCCTGAAATTCGATGCCCCTCAGACAACAATCTGGCTGTTCTGCCTGAATATGATCTGCATACTCAGGGATGCCCGGAATCTAGTAGGGCGGGACAATAATGGTGACTTTTTTCGAGTAGATCGGAGGATCATGGGGTGTATGGTCATTATCACCGAGTAACAACTGCAGGGTATGCTCTCCCGGCGAAAGATCTTCTATACGTACTTCTGTTTGCCCGCCACCAAAATGCAGATGGTTCCGGTCAGAAGGTATCTCTTCATCCAGTGGCGGTAAATCGGTATCCAGCAAAAGATGATGATGTCCGACATTTGGCATACCGACACCACTTGGCGCCACACCCGCATTACGCAGCCCCATCCTGACCCATAATTTGCCACCCCGTATAACGGTACCGTCAGATGGCCAGATAATATAAACCGAGGCGTTGGTTGGTGCCGGAGTCAGCTCATCGGAAACAGAGGATATACACCATAGACCGGCGACTATCGCCACAATTGCATGCGCTTTATTCAGCATTCCAAGATCCCCCCACTGTTAAAGCGGTTGCTGCCTGTCTGCAGCAGTGCCCCTTGTTATTGATCTACACGAACGAAGTGGCCTAGAATTGAATCATAGATGATAAACGATGTAAATCAAGTCGGGGCAATTACACATATAAAACAGAAGCATTAACTGTTGTTTATATTAAAAGACAATTACCTATCTGTATAAGCGCATAATAGCAGTAACCTGTACAGATATTTTGTTAGTGTCACACAACTCGCGAATTTCCAACAACGGACGCGCAATCATGCAAAAACTTCTGTTAATTGTATTTCTCTTGCCTTTTCTTGCCAGTACGAACGCCCCGGCAATGGCACTGAACAAGAAAGACACAGACAACCCTGCACAGGCACCGCGTGTCGCTTTAGTCATCGGCGTTGCCAGTTACAGGAATCATCCCCTGATTACACCGCTGAATGATGCACGCGCAATGGGTACATTGCTACGTGACGCTGGTTACGATGTTATCCATCTGGAAAACGCCACTCGATCTGAAATCGAAATGGCACTGGGGAAAATGAGCAGGCGTCTGGGCACGAAAGGTACAGGTCTGTTCTATTTTGCCGGTCATGGCATCCAGCTCTCCGGATTGCCATTCATCTTACCCACCGATGCAATAACGGAAACAGCCAGTTCATTGGCCAGCACGTCTCTTGATATAAACGCCGTTGCAAGGCGTATGTCGCTCAAGCGTCCCGGTCAGCGAAATATCATCATCATTGATGCATGCCTGACGGACGCGTTTGCATCCGCCAGCAATGACCAGGAAGCGTTTGCTTCATCAGTTCCGCTGCCGGCTCAGACACTGCTTGCCTACGCAACCAGCCCCGGGGGAATTGCTTACGATGGAGACGGCGAACACGCCCTGTTCACGCAAGCATTGCTCAACATCAGCATGAAAAATGAACTGAGCGTGGCAGAAATAGTCGGCCGGGCTCATACAGCAGTATACCATGCCACAAAGGGGCGACAGTCACCCTGGATCGAATTGTCCAGATATAACGGGCAGGTCTTCTTACCCCGGCCTGCTGAAAATAATCCAGCCACTCACGCCAGCCTGCCGCCACTGGATGATGCCAGGTTACTGGCCATGAAAACGCGCGGTATCCTGCCTCAGGACGGTGATGCCAAGTATGAACTGGGATTCTGGGACTCGATCAAGGACAGCACCGACGCAGCAGATTACAAGGCCTATCTAGAAGCCTACCCGAATGGAAAATTTGCACCGTTGGCCAAAGTGCGTGCACAGCGCTATAGCAAGACTGTCGACGAACCCGCAACAGAATCTGTACCGGAACCGAAGCCGGAATCCACACCCGAGCAACCTGCATATACGATCCTCGACATGGATGAAAAATATGACGTACTAAGAACCGCCAACATACGCCAGCAACCATCTGCAAGTTCTGCACGCATTGGCGAGCTACTCAAGGGAAGCACTATCCAGGTCACCGGACAGGTAAAAGAGCAGAACTGGTATCGCGTCAGTTCAGGCAATACCAGCGGATTCGTATACGGCGAGCTAATCAGCAAGAAAGCTGCACCCGTCGTGAAAACTACTCCACCCGTAAAACCGGCTTCACCAACAGCACCCGTGCTCGAATCATTCCAGGACTGCCAAACGTGTCCTGTAATGCTGACACTACCTGCCGGCTCGTTCATGATGGGTAATAGTCGTGGCGACTCCAGCGAAAAACCGGCACACAAGGTAACCATCAAGCAACCCTTCGCCATAGGAAAATACGAAGTCACGCTGGGCGAGTGGAATGAATGCGTCAAGGCAGGCGCCTGCAGTTACAGGCCCGAGCTGGACAACATGGATGAAAATCTGCCAGCACGTGATGCCAGCTGGAGTGATGCTCAGCAATATGTAACCTGGTTGAGCAAAACAACCAGGCAGAACTATCGTTTGCCAACAGAAGCCGAATGGGAGTACGCAGCAAGAGCAGGCACCCAGACGCGTTTCTGGTGGGGAGACTCTGTGGGTAGTGGACACGCCGACTGCAAGAATTGCGGCGGCAAATGGGACCGGAAATCACCGGCCGCTGTGAGCAGCTATCCTGCAAATCAGTTTGGTCTTCACGGCACCAGTGGCGGTGTCTGGGAATGGGTAGCAGATTGCTGGCACAAATCCTACAAGGGGGCACCACCTGACGGTTCCGCCTGGAGTAAAGCGGATTGCCGTGAAAATGTTATTCGCGGCGGGGGCTGGCGTAATGACAGCAGCTACATACACTCAGCAAGTCGCTTCAAGTATGATTCAAATGTACGGTATATACTGCATGGCTTCCGTGTCGCCAGGACGCAATAATCCAGCGATCCCGGCATTCGAGTGACGCTGGGCGCTACAGCCCGTTTGAGTACTAGTCAGTTCCCGACACGGACGTTGACTTTGTTTCTATGTAGACAAAATCTGCCGTTATCTTGTCCTTCCCTGGACCTTGTGCAATACGCTCGAGTTGTTGCCTGACGGCCGCCAGATAATCATCCTGATTTTCGTACTCATCCCGCACCTTGTTAAACAATGGACGTGGCGTAAGCAGGATAGCGACCAGTTCCTTGCCAAAAGGCTCTGAAACGATCCACTCACCGAGATCACCTATGACCGCCCTGTAACTCGCCGGTGCCAGGTTATTCATGGCACGTGGTCCTGGAATCATATGTACGACACCGCCATCCAGTGAATAGTAGTCCAAGTTAACAAATGTTTCATAGGCTGGCGTTGTAATCTCGACGACCAGCGGCTTACCTTCGGTGAACTGATTGTTTTTCTCTCGCGTCCGGATCGACGTCCCGCTTGCGGTGCTGGCATTATGAACCCAGTAAGGTCCTAACAGGTCGATAACCATGCAATTAATCGGCTCGACGCGCACGAGATTTGTCTGAATCTGTTTAGCACCCTGCAGGGCGCGCAGGTCTTTCTCAAGACGCTGCACGTCAAATCCTTGTGGAACGAATCCACGCAGCTTGAGCACGCCGTCCTTGAGAGCGGTGTCGAACGCTGAACATTTCACATCCTTCAGCAAGTCTGCGACAGACTCCCGGGAAAATTTCGCAGCGGCACTGGCCCTACTCGCAAGCGGCTTTTCAGGCATGCTTTGTGCCTGATGCCCGCTATCGACAGGCGTAATCGTCGCTGTATTGCTGTCCGCTTCCGCACTGGCCCGGAGATCAGGCTGCTGTGCAGACTCAATAGCAGTTTTATCACTGTCTGATGTATCAGCCGCCGGGGCCACGGCGACAATTTTTCCGGATTGGTAGCTGTCCAGGACATCTGCAAGAAAGTAGTGATATACAAGAAAAGCAAAGGCTGCCGCAACCGCGACCGTGCCCATGGTAACAAGGAGTGCTGTCGAGGGAGCGCCCTGATTTGGTCTGAAATCAGCAAGAAATTTCGAGACACTCGGCGTTCTTTTTTCTCGATCAAAATCAAGTGCTGATTTGAGTGCCTTCCACTGTCTGCGCGACATTTGCTTCCTGCGCTCCGCTACAAGCCCTCCATCCCTCGCTTCGGTTGCCTGCATACGACCAAATGGATGCCGTCCCGTCAGCATTTCGTAGGCTATGCAGGCCAGTGCATAGATATCATCACGCGGATCAGCCTCTTTATGCTCGAGCATCTCCGGGCTTGCATAGGTTGGCGTCAACGCACCGAGCGACCCGGGATCAAATCGCGTCGCCTCCATATCAGTGTCATCGGGCCTGGTGAATGCCCGGGCAATTCCAAAGTCAATCACCTTGACCTGGCCATTGTCAGCCAGGATCACGTTGGCCGGCTTGAAGTCCGCATGGATGATGCCGTTTTCGTGAGCAAACTTGAGCGCCCGGCATATGCCTTCCAGTATATCCATGGCCTCGCCTGCTGGAAGCCCCTTGAAGCCCGGAGTTTTGAGTACCTTTGCCAGGGATTTACCGGGCAGATACTCCATGGTCATATAAACGGTGTTGCCATCCCTGTCGAAGTCATACACCCTGACGATATTCGGATGAGCGAGGCCCTGGGATTTCTTTGCCTCACGTTGCAAGGCGATCATGGAATCAGGATGTGCGCGAAATTCAAGATTCAGCACCTTGACAGCCACATAGGGATTGCGGTCATCCGCTTCAAGCTTGCGGCGATCCAGCGCCTTGTAGACGCTGCTCATACCACCGGTCCCTATACACTCTTCCAGAACAAACCGGTCATTGAGTACATCACCGCTGCCCTTCATTCGTTCGGTCTGCGTCGTGTTCTGCACGTGTAACGCAGCCCCAGATGAATCCGGCCAAGCTTGTTTCTTGCCGACACCGGCATGCTGCACAGGACTAAGGAACAGGCTGGTAGCAATTTTCGTGCGGCTGTAATCCGGGTCATCAGCAGATACACCATTCCCGGACGTCCTTTCCCTGTTACCTGCAGATTTTTCTATTCTGGTCTGCACCTGTCGGTGCACATCCATCGGCAGTGGTACCTTGGTATTCTCCTTGTTCAGCGTCTCCAGCAGGTATTTCTCGTCGGCGCGTCCGCTTTCCAGGATATTGTCGACTTCCGAAAACAACTCATCTTCGCTGAGAGCGCCGCTCTGGAATGATCGAAGTACGTGAGCAAAACTGGCCATTTCGCTTGTATCCTTACGTTACCTGATCCGGGTTCGCACGCATCGACAGATTGTCTGTTGATCGTATGCTGCCGTGCTCCAATATACGTCCCGTGTGCCGGTAATTGACAGGTGTATGGTCAACGATTTCGTTTCGAAATGCAGTCGTCGCCTCAAACTTGATAACGGCAACGGTAACATTGTCACGGGCACCGCGCTCAAGGGTAAGATCAACCAGCTCACGGCTGGCCTCTTCACAGTCATACAGATCGAGAATTTCTGCCAGCTCCTGATCCTCAACTTCACGGTTCAGTCCGTCACTGCAAAGCAGCACGGTATCACCATCACGCAAAAAAGACCGGTTCTCGTCAAGCTGTAAAGCATTTCGGGTGCCTATTGCGCGTGTGATCTTGTGTGCTGCCGGATGATTGACTGCCTCGGCCTGTTTGAGTTTTCCACTGTCGACCATCTCCTGTGCAACGCTGTGGTCACGTGTAACCTGAATCAACTTCCCGTCACGCAGCAGATAGGCCCTGCTGTCACCCGCCCACAGACACAGCCACTCCTGGTTATAGACCAGGAAGATAACAACCGTACTTCCCATAATGTTCCCGGCGTCTGAATCCAGTACCTGGTGACAGATAGACACATTGGCACGCTTCACCCTCTCCCGAACGAGTGCAGCAAATTCTTCGATAGTTTGCGGCCTGGCCAGATCTTTTAAGGAATCAACGATAATCCGGCTCGCGATATCGCCTCTGAAGTGACCGCCCATCCCGTCAGCGACAACCCACAGACCAATTTCGTCCCGATTGAGATAGGCGTCTTCGTTGACACGCCGTCGTCTACCGGTGTCGGAGAGGCAACTAGACCACCAGCGATAACTCATACAGCAACCTCCACTAACACACAGCGATTTTCTTGTGCCAAACGATCACATAACCGGGGGTTGAATCGACACCTGACGTTGCAAGATATCGCAACAACTAAACTGTTGCGATGATTCTTTGATTTAATGTCCTGTCCAGGTGCTGCAGAACAACCCGAACGCACTCATCTTGTTGTAAATGTAGTACAAATCTACCTGGCTTGTCGATTACTAATATCCCGTTACCAGGGATACTATTGCTATCCTGTGTACGGGCTCTATTTGAAATGCAGCCTTTCACAGTCTTCTGCCCCGCCACCGACTCCTGTGCAACGACTGCTGACATTCACTATACTTACAGCGTTTCAACAGCAGCAACTCAATCGCTAGCGGAGGATGACATGGCAAACATTGTGATCAAAGACCTGCAAGAAAACATCGAGCTGGACAGGAAAGCCATGCAAGCCATTACTGGCGGCAAATCCGGCACTCTCGGTAACCCCTTGACTCACCACACCAGTACTTTCTCTAATCCATTGTCATTCAATAGCTTAAGACTATTACCCGGCAACACATCACACTTCGGTAACGGCTAACGCTGCCAGTTGCATCAGTCGCAACGTCAGGGGGGGCCTCGCTAATACCCAAGCCCCCCTGCATCGGTTTCTGTTGCATCAACGCCAACAGTCCCCCTCTATCCGTTCGCCCTCACCCTACACCCATCATTCCCAAAACCCCGCCCGCCTGACAAACACCAACCCGGACAATCTTTTTTTCCCTTTCATTACATCACCTTAATAATTATTCAACCCATCCAGCACCAACCTGGCACAGCACCTGCAATACCCTGGTCGTGACTAACACAAACCACCCAACCCATCGACAACACCAGGAGTAATGACATGAAAACACTGATGATCTCTGACCTCACCCTGAGCACCGAACTCGACAGCGAAGCCATGGCAACCGTATCCGGCGGCCGATCCAGGTACCACTGGGGCGCCCCGCGCTACTCGTCACACCAATCCACCGATATCAACATCAGCAAGTTCACCGCTGATCAGTTCATCGGCCAGGAACAGAACGTCGACGTCGCGACCGGCATCAACGTCGCCTTCGCCGACCACCTGAAGAGCGTCGTGACTCCGAGCCAGTCCGCACAAAACAACATCTACCGCTAACACATACCCCGGGGGAGGTCTTCGGACCTCCGCTTTCCTTGCGCTTCAGCATCACCCTGCACAGGCCGGCAGTGATGCCCGCAAGTTGCCAGCAATTGCCCCGGCAACCGTCTCGTGACACCCCTGATTAATTTAAGTCCTGAAAAGGCACATGACGATAAGAGCGTGAGTCAGAGTCCCCCTAGATATCCCAGACAGTCTGGCTCGGTACTATCGGTGAATCGACTTCCTGGATATCATGAATACGCTTGAGATCGATCCTCAACTGTCCCTTGCGCGTGTGCCGGTACATATCCTTGAAACGGGCACCCCAGACAATCTCATTCCATTTGTAGGACGCGCGCGCATGCACCACCTGGCATGAATCATCGTCAATGGCATTGATCAACACCAGAAATTCGGTATCACGTATGCCCATTTCAGCCGCTGTTACCTTGTACAAGGGGCTGTCCTCGGTAATCGGATGGGCAACCGTCCAGTCCAATGGAAAGAACGATACTTTTTGCCGTTCCAGGCCCAGTTCGTGAAAGTATCGTGTGCGTACACCATTGTTACTCTGAGTCATACACAGCAGGATGCGCACCTCGACCTCTATCAGTTCATTTGGTGAACCGTTTGCAATACGGAAAGAGAAACTTGTCGTACCATGATACGGCCCAATCAGCGCCTGGTTGCTGAACAGTATCTTCGCCGTCAGTCGGGAGAAACGTGCAAAGATCAAAGCAGCTGCAAGGGCGAATCCGGACAGACCCAAAAATGCCTCAAGCACGACGAGCAGATTGGCTGTCAGGCTGCGGGGCACAACATGTCCAAAACCGACCGTCGTCAGGGTATGTACACTGAAGAAAAAAGTTTCCAGTAAACGCTCCCTGTTGCTCATCCCCTCTACGCCGATCAGTGCATCCGGACCACTTAGATAGTACAGCCCGGTAAAAATCAGATTCAGCAACAGATACAGGCCAATGAACGTCACAATAAACTGCCACCAGGGTATACGCAGCAATATCTGGTACAGGTTCAGTGATTTGAATAACGGCAACCCGCCACGATGGACATTAAAGGTGCCGTCACGATTCAACAGGCGCAGCACATCCTCGTGCATGGCCTTGGTACCAAAACCCAGATCCCGGATGGATTCCGATTTTATCGCGTCATTTCGCAGAGACATCGTGTACCCCTGTTTCGCACGCTATGCCCCCCCCCCTCACACAGCCAGCGGTTAAGACATTGAAACGTCGTTATCTAATTGGCAGCGTGCACAGCATGCGGTTTATCAAAGCAGTTTGAGTATAACAGAGCACTATTCAACACTTTCCGCGCAGGTCAGCCAAATCAGATACACCCGACGTGTCAGTGAGAAACCGTTGCCGCCGGCGACGCCGCTTCAGCGGGTGCTTCACTATTCATCCACCCCCTGCCTCCCTTGTGTTGCATTAACGCCAACAGTCCCCCTCTATCCGTTGGCCCTTACCCTACACCCATCATCCCGAAAACCCCGCGCGCCTGACAAACGCCAATCCGGATAATCTTTTTTCCTCTTTCATTACATCACCTTAATAATTATTCAACCCATCCAGCACCAACCTGGCACAGCACCTGCAATACCCTGGTCGTGACTAACACAAACCACCCAACCCATCGACAACACCAGGAGTAATGACATGAAAACACTGATGATCTCTGACCTCACCCTGAGCACCGAACTCGACAGCGAAGCCATGGCAACCGTATCCGGCGGCCGATCCAGGTACCACTGGGGCGCCCCGCGCTACTCGTCACACGAATCCACCGATATCAACATCAGCAAGTTCACCGCTGATCAGTTCATCGGCCAGGCCCAGAACGTCGACGTCGCGACCGGCATCAATGTCGCCTTCGCCGACCACCTGAAGAGCGTCGTGACTCCGAACCAATCCGCAGAAAACAACATCTACTAAACCCTGTAAGGCTCAGCCACACGCACCACCTGGCAAGCAGCGGAGGTCTCCGGACCTCCGCTTTGCTTGCGCTTCAGCATATACATGGCCGTAGTGCCTGCACACCTGCAAACCGGTTGCAGACTCCACAGGTCATGGTCACGACCAACAACTGCCCGTCACCTGTCAGTCAACAACCAACAAAACCGTGAAAAATGAATCATGCCCAAGATCGAGCTACACCACAGTAGCAGGATTATCCCAATAATATACATACGGTTACATTATTATTTCTGTGGACAAGCAAAACTGGTACGGCACATGCATATGTAATCAGTAACAACACCGATGACTAACCAGCAACAGGAGAGCCCCCATGACCAGCATCGAAGTAAAAGACTTAATTGAAGACACGGAACTTGATTCAGCCGCCATGCAGGAACTGACGGGTGGTTACCGTAGCGGATTTGGCTGGATTCGGACCTATGAATCCACACTCGGCAGCTTCAACACCCCCGTCGTTAACCAGTACTTCACACAAAACCAGACTTTCATCGCTGATGAAATCCAGTACATCAATCAGGACCAGTATGTGAGTATCGTCAATTCGGACAATGCAATGGTCAATCTGAACGAGACAGCAAACAACGGCCTGGGTTAGTCACTTGCGGCCGCACCGTTAAATGAATCGCCTCGCCCCCTGGTGGAGACTCCGGTGTCTCCACCTTTTTTAAAGGTGGCGCATTGCGAACAATCAGTTTCTGTTTCGGTAATCCTTGGACTGAATACCGTGTTTCTTCAGCAGCGTCTGAAGATGAGAACGGTTCATGTCAATCTGCCTTGCCAGCTCAGATACCTTGCCGGCCGTTTGTTGCAGCCCATTCACGAGGAATTGCTTTTCTGCATCATCACTGGCATTTTTCTTGACATCACTGAGCGATAACTCTGTCACTGGCGCCTTGCCTTCTTGCTTCGACGCAGGCAAGCCCACGCGCAGCGTTTCTGGTAGATGCTCATAGTCAGCCGTATCACCTGCCAGACAGCTAAGACGATAAATCGTATTGCTCAACTGCCGAATATTACCCGGGTAATCGTAGTTCAGTAGAAAGGTACGCAAGCGCCGGCTCAGCCTGACCGGACTCCGCTCAAGCTTTTCAGCCGCTTCATCACTGAAATACTCAATCAGCAGTGGAATTTCGTCCTTTCGCTCTCGCAGCGGTGGCAAGGTCACCTGGATGACACTGAGACGGTAATACAAGTCTTCACGAAAGGTACCCTGCTTGCACATCTCCATCAGATTCTTGTTGGTTGCCGCGACGATACGCGCATCGACCACGATAACCTGATCCGACCCGACACGCTGGATCTCGCTGGACTGCAGCACCCGCAGCAGTTTCACCTGGCCCTGCAAGGGCAGTTCACCGATTTCGTCCAGGAAGATCGTGCCATTGTCCGCAGATTCGAACTTGCCGCTGCGATCGCTGCTGGCCCCGGTAAACGCACCTTTCTTGTGTCCGAACAATTCAGACTCCAGCAAGTTTTCGGGTATGGCACCACAGTTGACGGAGATATACGGCTTGTCCGCACGACGGCCATTGGCATGAATGACCTTCGCCATCAATTCCTTACCCGTGCCGCTCTCGCCGTCAATCAGCACAGGCAAATCTGTGGGTGCGGCCTTTTCCGCAATCTCGAGGGAATCGAGCAGCTTCGGACTTTCACCAAAGACACCTTCAAACACGAAGCTGCGTTCCAGCAAGGCCTTGCGGCGTTGAGTAGCAGACTGATTTCTGCGTGAACCTGCCTTGGAGGATGCCTTGACAAAACGTTCCTTGTGGGAAAACTTCATCACCTCATCACGCAAGGAATTGCACTGGCCAAGCAGCTTGCTTATCTGCGGTCGATCCAGCTTTGAGGCCCAGCGCAGAGTCGAACGAAGAATCTCTATCTTCTCGATCAGCGCACCATAGGAGATCGTGGATTCGGCTCCGGACTCGATTATTTTCATATGGCTAGGCTATCTGCTTCCTGACAAGTTGATAGTACATACCTTTTTTATCAACCAGTTCTTCATGCTTACCTTCTTCTATAATACTTCCATTATAGAGTACCAGTATTTTATCCGCGTTCATGATCGTACTAAGCCGATGGGCAATGATGACAGCCGTACGCCCTTTCAATATTTCTTTCATATTTCCAAGGATATTACTTTCTGTCTGTGTATCCAGTGCCGAGGTCGCTTCGTCGAAAATCAGGAGCTTGGGATCATGATAGAGCGCACGAGCAATACACAGCCGCTGTAGTTGTCCGCCTGACAGGCCTATACCCCGCTCGCCAACAATCTGTTCATAGCCCAGCGGCATATTGGTGATAAAGCCGTCGGCATCAGCCAGTTTTGCCACCTCGAGGATCCGGTTTCTGTCCGGATTCTCGTCGCCACTGGATATGTTTTCGGCAATCGTTCCCGAGAATAGTAAATTTGATTGCATGACATAACCAACCTGTGCACGGAAATATTCCTTGTCGACCACACTTATGTCATAGCCATCCACTTTCATCTCACCCTCGGTATGCGGGTAGAATCCGACCAGCAGTTTCGCCAGCGTGGTCTTGCCTGACCCGCTCTGGCCGACAACCGCAACCAGTTGCCCGGGCTCGATCCTGAGACTGATATTCTCCAGCACATAGGGTGTCTCGGAACCACCATAGCGGAAATAGACATCCTTGAGTTCCAGATTACCTTGCAGATCCGGCAGTATCACCCGCGACGACAACTCGGAGGGTTTCTGCTCCGCCTCCATATCAAGTATATCGCCCAGTCGTTCCATGGCTACTCCTGCCTCATGTATCTGGCTCCACAGACCAACCAGGCCCATCAACGGGCTCAGTGCACTACCCATCAGGGCATTGAAGGCTATCAACTGGCCGATCGTCAGTTCCTGGGCCAGCACCAGATTCGCACCCACCCAGAGTACACCGATGGTGATTGCTGAATTCAGAATCTGGCTTACCAGGCCAACAAGTATGCCGAACCGTGTCGCACGGTACTGGACACCCAGGGCATTGGCGTATTTCCTTTCCCACTTCAAACGCATGGAACGCTCTATACCCATGCCCTTCACGGTTTCAGCACCACCAATAATTTCCATCAAAATGGACTCGGCTTCCGTAGAGGTCTGGAACGCTTCCCTGGCATACGCCTTGATTCTGGGTGTCACTGCCACCGTCAGCACCAGAATTGGTATTACAAATGCCAGCAACAACAGTGTCATCTTCACACTGTAGAGAAATAAAATAGAGAAATAGATGAATACCATCAGCAAATTCAGCACGGTGGTAATCGTCGATTCCGTCAGGAACGCCCTGATCGTCTGGTTCTCCTGGAAACGGGCAAAGATATCGCCGGTTTTGCGTTTGGCGAAGAATGAAATCGGCAATGAGAGTGCATGTTTCAGAAAACCGGACATCATGGCGAAATCCAGGTTCCTGACCATAAAATTGGAGAGGAACGCACGCATCACCGATGTCAACTGGGTAAACAGATTGGAAATAATCAGTCCGGCAATCAACAGGTGCAACAGCGACACATTGTGATGCACGAGCACCCCGTCAAGTATGTGCTGGATAATGACCGGTGGTGCCACACCTAGCAGCTGGATGACGAATGTGGCCATAAACAGATAGGCGAGGATCTTTTTGAACGGTTTGAGGTAACCGACAAAGCGCACCCAGGGCGAGCGCTGTGCAGCCAGTTGCACCATTTCACTGCCCGGCTTGAATGACAGGCAATTGCCGGTCCAGCCTTTCTCGAATTCCTCGACTGTCAGCTTGCGAAATCCGGGACCGGGGTCTGCCACCCAGACATGATGCCGGGAAAGACCATAGACAATGATGTAGTGATAACCTTCCCAGTGGGCGATGAACGGCATATCCAAACCGAGCAGCGCTTCATAGGTACATTTGACGCCACGCGTGGTAAACCCCAGCGACTCCCCGACCCTGGCCAGACTGTCTAGCGTCGCCCCCTCACGGGTGACATTGGCAAGTTCACGCAACTTGCCCAATGTCATCGGAATTCCATAGTGCCTGCAGATCATGGCAAGGCAGGCGGCGCCGCAATCCATCTCCTCTGCCTGCTCAATCAGGCGGAATCGCTTGATTAGCTTCTCACCCCGCTCCGGCTTCGACCACAGATCCAGCAACAACGGCCTTTTACGACGCTCTGCCAGGATTCTTTGCCGATCAAGATCCCTGTCATTAAAACGGATCCGTTCTTCCAGGATTTCGCGTAACTTGGGATTCTTCTCCAGAATAAAATGGACTGTCTTTTCCGGAATGACCAGCAATATCGCGTCAGTATCCGCAATAGCCGTGGCCAGTTGCCCCTGACGCAACAAACAGGCCTTTTCACCGAATATATCGCCCTGCACCAGGGTGCCAAACGGATACTCGGTTTTCCCCTCTCGGCGAACCAGCCGTACCTGCCCCTGCCTGATGACATACAGTCGCCTGTCAGACACACTGTCCTGCTCGAGAAATTCACGGCCAGCCTTGACCCGCTTGATACCGACACTGGCGATGTATTGCTCGATCTCCTGCTTGCTGACCTTGCCGCGCAGGTTGAACAGCTTGCTGACAAAACCTCCCGCAGAACTGATGGCGACATAACTCGCTATGAAGGTTCTCGCTGACTCATTTTTTTTCAGCACAGGTACAAAGGCAGCACGGGGAATAAACAGTAACTCGGTTTTGGCCGATGCACGTACCGATGACTCATGCGGATAATCCCGCAGCATAGCGATTTCAGCAAACACCTCACCCTGCTTGCGAACACCCATGCTGATTTCCTTGCCCTGGTCCTCGGTGAAGAGGCGAACCGAACCGGTCCTGATCACGTACAGTCCATCACCGGGTTCGCCCGCGTTATAAACCGTATCGCCGAAATCGTAATACCGGGGCTCGGCATGACCGGCAATGGCCTGCAACTCTTGCGGACTGAACGCAGAAAAGATTTCTATCGAGGTTAGAAATTCAACTAGCGAGTCTTCGCTCAACGCGTATACTCCTGCGTGATTAGGGTCTATTGATATGAATCATTCAGGACGTCTCGATAACATGTTCGCTCGCCCGCTCAGCCAGCCATTCTTCCCTTATCAGCCGTCGGACCTCATCTGCAGTTTCCTCGTCAAGCGTGGATGATCTCTTGGCATTTATCGTAAATATTTCATAGCAGGCCCCGTCATCTGACGCAAACGGACCCAGCAGATCACCTTCAGATGCATTGAATACCTTGGCTTCGACCTCGCTTTTCAGGGAGCCACGCAGTACCTTGCCTATATAGCCACCATCATTGCGCGTATCCGAGATTGAGTGTTCCCTGGCGAGCTCCTCAAAGCTGTCCATATCATCCTCCAGGATCGCCTTTATCTCCCGCGCCTTGCCTTCCGTGTCAAGGACGATATGACTGACGATAATGCTGTCAAATTTGGGTGAATTTAGACTAAAGTAGTCGTTTACCGCCTCGTCACTGCAGATTGACTTGCTTATCTTCTCGTGCAACAGCATTTCAATGATGAACTCCTCGAACTCTTCCAGCGAGATTCCTGTCGCGTCCAGGTACCTGTTCATGTCTACCGCACGATGCAAGCCACGAACCCTGCGTAACTGATCTGCCCGTTCCTGGATTTCTTCGGGGGTGACGGTAATACCCTGTTTTCTTGCCGCGTGAATAGTTAATTTATCCTTGACGATATCCTCCATCAGCTCATCAAACCGACCGGTGAATTTCAGCAGCTTGACGAAGTCATCTGAAGTTATCTTTTCTTCATCTATGGTTACGAGATTGGTCATGCTTCCTGCCCCAGATATAAGTGTTATAAAAATATCAACATACACAAGGCCCGCTGTTGCTAGAGTTCGCGCAGAGGGTCCAGTACAAAGTCAATCAAACGTCGCTGCCGAACGACAATTTCTGCTGTCGCCACCATGCCAAAACGCAGCGGATAATCAATATCGCCCACCGTGTAGTACTCCTTGTCGAGACTTACCTTTCCCTTGTAAATCGCACCATCCTTACCGGACACACCCTGGGTTGAAGGAGAAATATATTCCAGCGTACCGGTTATGAACCCGTAGCGCTGATATGGAAAGGCACTGAATTTCATCTTCACAGGAAGCCCCTCGCGCAGGAATCCACGGTCACGTTCGTTTATATCCACCTTCAGGACAGTACGCGAATCTCCGGGTGCTATATTGATTAATGCTGTATTGGCAGGAATACTGTCTCCAGGCTGGTTGAAAGCAACATTGAACACAACGCCTGAGACAGGCGCAAGTATGCGCAGAAAATTTTCCTCATCAATATTCTCAAATCTTATTCGTCTGGCCATTTCAGCTGCAACCCGGGCACTGCGGTATTTGAGTTCGATTCTGTTTGCCTCCTGCTCGATATCGTTCAGCGACCTTTCATACTCGATTTGCAGCTCGGCCAGTTCGCGGTCACTGTTATCAAGCTCTGCCTTGGATTGCGCATACTCCTCGCCGAGTTGAAATTCGAGTTCGCCCAGCTTTGCTTCAGCAAGACTATAGTTCGTGACTGTCTCCAGATAGATATCCCGTTTTTCTTCAACCTTGTTTTTTGATACACCACCGCCGCCGGGTTTCGAATACAGGCGCTTGAATTTATCCCATTCGCGCCGCGCCGAATTCCTTGCTATTTCAGCCTTTTTAAGATTACCACGCGCCTCCTCCAGCTTGGCACGCTGTGACTGAGCGAGTTTATTCAGCCCTTCTGTCATGCGTTTGTCACGCAAGCTCCGCGCCGTTTCAATCTGCTGCCTGAGTGCATCAGCCTGGCGCTCCATCAGTTTCCTGCGCTCCGGAAACTGCTTGTATTCCTGTTCCACTTCCGCCAGTGACAATTCCGCATCGAGCGCCTTACTGGCCAGTTGAATGGCATCACGCGCATTAATCCTGGCAAGCACATCTCCCTCTGTAACCGGAGCACCTTCTGCAACGTAAATATCGACCAGTTCACCTCCAATCGGTGTATAGATATGGCGCACATCCTCATCGGGACTCAGCATACCGGATGCCGATACGATGACATCAGCGCGCCCGACAAATGACCACACCAGAACGGCCAGCACCAAAGCCGAGATCAGAAGAATAGTAAGACGCATAATCCCGGAAGGTTCGGAAAACAGAATCTCGATACCCTCTGCACTGTGATCTTCCAGCACACTGGAGAACCGCCTGAGTTCTTCGTTATCTGTTGACATAACAGGGCCCGGATAAACGCATCAAGGAAAGCTCGGATTACACATTACCGCTCTCCCTGGTAGGGGTCGGCAGAATCATGCCTGGTACTGTCAGGAACCGGAAGTAATTCAAGTTTACCTGTCCGCAGCGAGTGATCGAGCACCATTTCCAGTTCGTTTAACGACTGGCGCTGCAGCCTGACTTCCCTGGAAATATCTGCATACAGCTCGACACGCTGCTGATCAGCATCAGCCTCCAGCAGTTCATGAATGTCCATACTGTTGCTCATGGCATTATAGGCAGTGGACAACCGGGCCGCCTGCTGACGATAGGTATCGGAGACCTCTGCCTCAAGCCGATGCAAACCGCGAATTCTTCCAGCCGCCAGATATGCATTCCAGGATTCCTCTGCAAGCGCGGACTGCTTTGCCGCATCAGCAAGCGCCTTGCTTTGATACAACTGAAAATCTTCAGCAACGGCTGCAGAAAAATAAATATCCTCCTCCGGATTCAGCGTACGATAGAAGCTCAGCAATTGTCTATCATAGCCGGGTTTGCCCCTGGCCAGGTCAAGTTGTTTAAAATCACCGATAACCTGACGCAGGTGCTGTAATTTTCGCTCTGCAACCTCACCCCAGCGTTCCCCTGACAAAATCGCAAGTTCTGCAACGGCACGTTCACTGTTGCCCGTCTGCCAGTCGGCCAGTGCCTGAGCGTAGCGTTCCATCACACTGTCCGTCGGCAACTGCTCATTGACAACAACCCCGACCCAGTCGTTGAATAGGGGTGTTTCAAAATCAGTCTGCTTCAGTGTTTGTCTGGCGCTGACCCAGTTGTGTCCCTGCAGGTCTCGCTCGACCGGCAGGTATCTGTCCAGGTCCCGGCGCACTGCATCAATCCCGTCGATACGCGGATACCTGGATTCGAAATCAGTCAGGACTTTATGCAATGCTTGTGCTTCACCCTTGCGCAGAGCATCACGCAGTTGCTCTACGAGCCTGTCGATTGCTGCTATGGACAGCGACTGCTGGCTCTGCAATGCACGCAGGTAACTGAATAGCTGCTGCCTGTACGCCATGAATTCAGGTACATTCTGTGAAATCGTACCCAGCGAGCGACGCCGGCCTTCCGGATCCAGTTCCCACCAGGCAAGTAAATCATTGATAGTGTCTTCATCCTTGAAGAGAATCACTGGCGAGTCCGGGTTGCCTCTCTTTGAAATAAATTGCTCCAGCCGCGTAACCCATGCCAGCACATCAAACAGTTGCAGCCCTTGCGGGCTGGCATAGCTGAGTTGAACCCCTTGTTGAAGTGCAGAGTCTGCAGCCTCAAATTCACCTGCAGTGACAGAATCAACCCAGTCCGGTACTACCTGCTTGAGGACAGCCCGGGTCGCCAGATCGGTAATTTGCGGGTCATCCGGGTGTAGTTCCAGATATTGATTTGCCTTTAACGCGGCACTTTCGTAGGCCCCACGCTCCAGCAAATCGCTGATCTCCCGGGTCGACCGGTCACTGAAGTAGATTGCCAGCACGACAATCCCGGCAGTCGCAACGGCAGCAAGCCAGACCTTGCCCGAAGCGCCCTTGTCATTGTCGGTAAAAGCATTCCTGACCTCACCGAGCATCGTTCGTAATCGGTAAACACGGCCACTGCCGGATGTCATTCCATCTCCGGCAGCCGTCTGTTCAGCAGCTGCAGCATGCTGTTGACCTTGGGTGCCGGCAGCGCCGCAATCTGTCTCGGCGCAGAAAATATCCAGAAAAGAATTTGCCGATGAAACAAATGTGGTCCTGGTTACATCATCGACATGGCCTGACATGCCGGACAGTAACTCGCTGGCGTCACCTGAGGCAGCGGTTGTGTCATCTGCTACGGTGTGCAGGTATACAGTGTAGAGAAACGTCTCTCCGCCAAAGGCGATTACATCACCATCCTGCAACTTTCTGGCGTGTTCCTCCAGGGGAGCGCCGCATACAAAAGTTCCATTGGTGCTGCCAAGGTCTTCAACATAGACATCCTTGCCCTTGAGAAATATATGCGCGTGTCGGCGTGATATATAATTGATTTCATTCGAGAGCACATCCTTGTAACGTGAAAAAACATCGCTTGTCTTGTTAATCAGAAAAGGAAACTGGGTAACCACAATGGGCTCCAGCACTGACTGTTGTTTCTGCGGCTTCAGTACCAGCTGGACGGGGGATAGCGGCGGCTCTTCCGGCACGTGGCTGGACGACACGCCGAGAATGTCGATCTGGTAGCAAAGATACGCGGTAAAACAGATCTCATCTCCGCGCTGAAGCCTTAAGGGAATGGTGTCCACGCTTGCGCCGTTGACGGTGGTGCCGTTCAGGCTGCCAAGATCAGCTATATAGACAGCACCATCCTGCTCAAAAATCCGCGCATGGCGCCGGGAAAGTTTTTCTACATATTTTGCGTCGTATTCCGAGAAGGGTGTTTCATAACGACCAATCGGAAACAGGTCGTCTTTGACAATAATTTCACCCAGCTCTTCATGAGCCATCGGTTTCAGTATGACTTGCATATGCCTGTTTTACTTTTGCTGTTGTTATCGTTTCAAGCTAGTTATCCAGTCGTGTCACATCAACTTCAGGCCATCCGCCGCCAAGTGCCTTGTATAGGGCGACGGTGTCATCGAGAATCTTCCAGTGGTTCGCCAGCATCTCGCTTTTAGCATCCAGCAGTGTACGCTCAACTTCAAACACTTCCAGTTGTGTCACCATACCTTCCTCCAGTTGCGCATAGGTTTGCTCTGAAACTATCTGCAGTTTCTTGCTGCGACTCTCCATCTCGCTCATTTGCTGCTTGTGGCTGTCAAGGTTGGTCAACGAATTTTCAACTTCCTCGTACGCTCTGACCACCGTGCGACGATACTCTTCCTCCACGACCCTGGTCTGCGCATCACTGACCTTGATCCGGGCACTGACACTCGGATCGAAAATCGGGATAGACACCAGCGAAGACAGACCAAAAGTCCACGATCTCAGCAGGTTTTCAAGCCCCAGGCTGGCAGTCCCTGATTTGCCGGTCAGGGACACAGAGGGCAGACGTGCCAGACGGGCCTGCCCTTGCAGATTGTAGGCCTGCAATACCCTGTATTCTGCCGCAATGATATCAGGCCGCCGCGATAATAGCTGTGATGGCAAACCGGCCGGCACATTCACGACCCTGACTGGATGAGTCTCTGAGCGCGGCACCCGCAAGCTGTCTGCCGGCATTCCCAACAGCGTTGCCAGGCCATTCTCGGTTAATTTGCGCAATCGTTGCAAATCCATCAGACCCACCTGCAGTCGATTAATTTCCGCTTGCTGTTGCAGCACCTGGGTTTTTGGAATCAGGCCTTCGTCATGCATATAGTCGTAGATTTGCAGAATCTGGCGATTACGCTCGAGTGTTTGCTGCTGCAGATTTATCTGCTCATCGAACTGGCGTATCTGAAAGTAGGCCGTCGCGACATCTGACACCATGACCAGGTAACCGGCGCGCCAGTCAGCTTCACTTGCCTGGTAGTCAGCCTGCTGTGCCTCTACACCCTTGCGCAGCTTACCCCAAATATCGACTTCCCAGCTAACATCGGCAGCCGCGCTATACTGTGTGACCGTCGACGTGCCTTTACTGCCGATAGAGTCCGTTCCCAGACCGGCCCCGATCGTCGGCAGCAATCCGGCCCTGGCCTCGCTGATTGTCGCCTTTGCAACACCACTGCGGGCAGCCAGTATCCGTATATCCAGATTGTCTGCAATCGCTCGTTCAATGAGTTCATTCAGATAGGGATCCCCGAACCCCGTCCACCAGTCAGGCTCTATGGTGGCCTGTGGCGAAAGCGGCTCACTGGCTGACTCTGACCAGCCGTCTTTTTCCGGTACCTCGGGACGTTTAAAATCAGGCCCGGCCAGATTTGAGCAGCCCGACAGCAGGATCGATCCAAGAGCCAGCAACAGCAGCAGGTAAACAAATCCTGTCTTGCCAGCAAGCACAGGGCATCTGCTGATGGCCATCTGCTGTTCGAAAGAATGGGTGCTGTACATTAACGTATCTCCTGAAAGCCAATCCGGCTGATGAATGCGCATGTTCAGTACGGCTGGTTCTGCCCGGGTCTGTGCGGCTCAAACCAGTCTGGCATGCCCTGTCGCAGCACTTGTTGTTCACGCGATACCCATGGAGAATGCAGTAGCCGTGCCAACTGACACCCATGCCTGCACCAAATATTTTTACTTATTATTCAACTTGCTAGAATAGAACAGTCAACAAACCATACAGTACGGGCCAGGCTCATCTCAAGAATAGTCTGTCTCAAGCAAACAGTACTAATCCAGAGTGTTCGAAACAAGACAACGTCTGGTTACTTCAATGCGGTCGGGTCGTCATCGTCTGCCGGGACACCCGTTGGCATCGACGGGTTGATCTGGGTCCTGGTAATCTGCTCTTCATCCAGCGCCCGAATGACAACAACGGTAACATTGTCGCGCGCCCCCCTTGCAAGGGCACGTTCTATCAGCAGGTCGCAGGAATATTTGCAATCGCCCACTGCAAGAGCTTCCTCGATTTCCTCGTCACTGACTTCGTTATACAGGCCGTCACTGCATAACAGGAAATGATCACCTTCCTGTACCTCAAACATTTCAGAATCGAGTCGCAGCTCGTGCGCTACGCCTACCGCCCGTGTAATGATATTGGACCCGGGGTAATGCACAGCCTGCTCAGGGGTGATACGGCCCTGTATCACCAATTCCTGTACCTGGCTGTGGTCTCGTGTCAGCTGTTCCAGTTCAGCAGAACGGTACCGGTATGCCCGACTATCACCCGCCCACACCACAACGGCATGTTGTCCAAACGCCAGCAGCACCACAGCGGTACTGCCAATCAGCTGCACCTGGCGTTTTCGCGCTTCGTCGGCAAGATGTGTATTCACCGTCTGCAGTTGTGTGCGAACCGACTCAACCATGGAACCCAGGCTCTTCGACTCAGGCAACGTCGATAACGCATTCACCACACTTCGGCTTGCATAATCGCCTGCATCATGGCCACCCATGCCATCCGCAACCGCCCAAATACAATGACTGGCATTTTCCAGGCAGGCGTCTTCATTCAGCTTTCTAACCATGCCAACATGCGATCTGGAGGCTGAAGACCAGTGCAGGCTACCTGGATTTATCATGATGTGAGCGATACCGGAATCACACGGTATTTACCTGGCCAATGTTGCAGCACGCGGAGATTCGGTAAGAATGTAATAGAGTACGTCAATTACATTCCTGATGAGTATGGCGAGGCATGTGTAATCTCCGTTGCTGAGTATGCTGAAACGACACCGATATACGCCATGACAGCTCAGGGTTATATTAGTTGTTTACTGCATAATTAAATATGCTGCAGTCACCATTCTACCTAGCAGGATCATCCCATAAAAGCTATTATCAAGTCATCTTGCAATCCCAGCAGACTGCAAAGACAGACAGATTTCCTGTCAGGAGGAGATAATGAAACGACGTGATTTTTTTCTGTATGCGCTTGCAGGTTCAGGCAGTACCCTGATTGCACCTGACATCCTGCTTGCAGACACGCAAAGCCCCATGGCAGGCGGCCTCTACTACACAAGTGAGGCACCTGGCCGCTGGAGCAAAAAAGTTGCCTCACACCTGCCAAACATAGAAGTCGAAAAGACCCAGGATGGCGCAATAATCCAGGTTGCCACCCGACACGGTATGGAGGATTACGAGCACTATATTGTCAAGCACGTAGTGCTGGATAATCACTATCGTTTTATCAACGAATATGCATTTATACCCGGGAAAGACGAGCGACCTGAATCCGTGTTCACACTCGACAACTATAGCGGAGAAGTCTACGTACTTAGTGTCTGCAACAAACACGATACCTGGCTGAACACGGCCGTGATATAACGGTGCGAACAGCGGTAATCAGGCACACGGGCCTTCTCAACACGCGCATACACAGACACTATGAAAATTACATATATAATACTGATCACCCTGCTACTCAAAGCCAGCCTGCTGCATGCAGCAGATTACATAGTGGACTTTACCCGCGTGGAGGACTTTGAAAGTCTGCGCCCTCTGGTAACCGGCTGTGACGATTACAGCGCCATGGAACTCTACAGGGACCGCATGGAAAACAGCAATAATCTGGAGGACATGCGCAAGACTTTCATTCAGACCGGATTCGCGATGTTCAATGACTGCCCCGACGATATCAGCGGGCCCGGGATTGCACTGGTAGAGTAATCAGGAAGCAACCCGCAGGACGCCACCCGCTAACAAGCCGGCACAGAATGGTGACGTATAGCACTACCCGGCACTGTTAACCTTCCCCGAAAGAGTCGCCGGGTCTGCCTGTGCAACGTCGTAATTCGAGGATTGATCAGCATTCACCCGGTGACGGCCAGCACTCTCGCTGAATCATCCAGGAAACCCGATACGTCCAGAGCTTCAGCCAGTGCGTTCCCGCCGTGACCCTGGGTTCGTTTCCGTCTGGAGTAACGTTGCCGGACGGGTCTCTCGCCCACTGGAAAAGGCCACCTCGGCCTTGTATCTCACGCTCCCGAATGCGACGCACAGGCAATCGAGCACCCTGTTTGTTTTGGACAATCATTTACAGCGGCGATGTTATGCATTAACCAACACTATTTTGGCAACACACAACTGCCAACCAGTGCTGCTGCAGAATATGGGAGGCAAACGCATAGCAAACAGTCAGTTAAAGAGCGCACGGTTATTCGGAACAGGTTGGCATGTCTTCTGCAACGATCAATGTGTAACTAACCCACAGAGAGGACGCCACCATGAAAAATACACTGACAACTACTTTGTACTATCTGGTACTGGTTACTGGCACCACCGCGCTGTTGTGCACCGCCGAAATATCAGCCGCTGGCGACTGGCAGGAAAAGCTGCTGTTCAACCCACCGGACAGCCAGCTCAAGGCAGAACAACATGGCCGCATCATGATCTATGACGGGCTGAAGGATACGCAGATCAGCAAGGCTATGGATACCCAGTTTGACCGCATTGAATCAATGATGTTTGTCAGGACAATTGTTACCGATGATGAAGGTGAAACTGTGCATGACAGTGAAACCGGTCAAGTTATTGTCGAGGACGATGGTTGTTGAGAAAGGCATGGTTGGCCAGAGGTGAAGGCTACCGATTGCACCTGAATCAGGAAGACCTGTTTCAGATGTAGTCGCCCTTCATCGGCAATCATCGAAAGGCGGGACCGGTCTATAGCCAGGGGTAGCGGCATGACCACATGGTCTGATCTGGCAAGGATATTCTTCAACCGCTATAGACGATAGCAACAGGATCAAGCTACCGATTATTTCAAGCGGAGCGACCTTCGGCAGCTACTTCGTAGCGGCCTTCATGGGATACTGGTGCTCGCGGCAAATAAGCAGAACTTCATCATCCATTAACGGCTCCTGGGTCAGACCGCAAAAGTAATGCCCGTCGTGCTGTTGATTGAAGCGGCAGGTGTGACAGGGTGCGAAAGTATTGTAGCCGTTCGCCTTCTGGATTGATTGTAATAACTCACGTAACACTTTTTCCAGCGCTTTACTTTTGGTACCTGCATGGTGTTGCAGCCCCGACACCAGCGATTTTGCAGGTACCGCCCGATCGACCAGTCGCCGCCCCTTTAGCGTCGGCTTGAGATGTACCAGCCGCTTGTCTGCGACATCATCATATTTAACCAACAAACCTTTTTGTTCCAGTACCTTGATTGTCTGTGAAACGGTTCCCTTGGTCACTCCCAGAAATTCTGTTACCGCCTGCGGTATATCGGAATAGCGATTGCATCGCATCAGATATCTCAGCACCTCCAGCTGCACCGGCCGCACTCCATATTCATTGCACACCGCACGCACATCGGCCCGCACCAGGTTGCCCAGTCGCTCGACCAGATCATGAATGTCTCGTATATCCGTCGCCATACATCAATAGTAGTGTGTCGAAACATAATTGACAAACCGGAACAGGCCGCCTATATTGTTTCGTGTCGATACCTTGTGCCAGAAGTACCGGCAACAAGCGGGGATCAAGCAACGCAACGAGGCAGGAATCCCGGGAACACAACAGCAAACTGTTTAGCACGGGTAATGCATCTTCCAGACGGTAAGTTGCCCCGCCGTACCTGTTAACAACGCCACCAGAGGAGAACGACCATGAATTACAAGCTGTTCAATCTACTACTACCTTCATTGATTTTCGTTGTCGCCAGCGTATATGCCGCGGACACCGTTGACTATCCGGACGGATATCGAACGTGGACGCATGTTAAAACCATGGTGCTACATGAAGGTCATCCCCTGGAAAATCCGTTCCTGGGGATACATCATATCTACGGCAATGAGCTTGCGGTGAGCGGCTCGAAAACCGGTCAATTCGACGATGGCGCCGTTCTGGTCTTTGATCTGCTTGAATACGCAACACAGGATAACGCCTCGACAGAAGGTGACCGTGTTCTGGTGGGGGTCATGGTAAAAGACAGCGCCAGGTACCCCTCCACCGGTGGGTGGGGCTTTGAAGGCTTTGCCGGCAACAGCCAGACAGAACGCCTGGTCAATGACGACGGTCAGTCCTGTTTCGCCTGCCATGCATCCCAGAAAGATAACGACTATGTCTTCACGCACTGGCGTGATTAATGGCCTGGGTGTAGTACCTGTGGCCGCCTGATCTCAGTGCTGTGCCCGATGATGCCTGCGACCGTGTCATGATCGCTCACCCTGCTTCCCGCTGAGAACCCAAGCCAGAGAGTGATCCGGACGAGTTGTCTTCGAGCCTTCCTGACTTGCACAGGCCAAAGGTCAGATCCCGCAACAGCAGGCAAACGTGCATGGCATGTTGCCTGCTGTTCTTCCTGGAAGTGTTGGATGCGCTTATGGCAGAATTTAATCCCTCCGTCCCCTTTTACGCTCCTTATTTTCGCCAGGGACTCAGCTTCCGTCTTCCATCGCCATTTCCAGTTCCAGCCAACTTTCCTCCAACTCTGCCACTTTTGCTTCCAGCCTTGCATGCGCCGCATTCATTTCACTGATCTTGTCGCGGTCGGGACTCGCGTAGGTAGCGGGGTCGGCTAGTTTCTGCTCGACTACGGCGAGTTCAGCCTGTGCGGTGGCCAGTACCGTTTCGAGTTTGTTTTGTTTGGACTGCAACGCTTTCCGGTTGGATCTGTGTGAGTGTTGCGTATCCGGCTTTTCCTGCCGGGATTGGGTGGCGGCTTCGCGCGGACGGCGGGTTTCGATCCAGCTCTTGTAGTCTTCCAGGTCGCCATCGAATAGTTTGGCTTCACCATCGGCGACCAGCCATAGTTCGTCAGCCACGGAACGGATCAGGCTGCGGTCGTGCGATACGATCACCACAGCACCAGTGTATTCCTCCAGCGCGATGGTGAGTGCGTCGCGCATGTCCAGATCAAGGTGGTTGGTGGGTTCGTCGAGCAGCAGCAGGTGCGGTTTCTGCCATGCCAGCAGGGCAAGCGCGAGACGGCTTTTCTCGCCACCGGAGAAACTCGCTACCGGGCGTTCTTCACTGTCTCCGGCCATACCGAAACGGCCAAGGAAGTTGCGCAGCGCCAGGGTGGTTTCCTTGGGTGCTACCCGTTCCATGTGCTGCAATGGTGTAGCTGCGTTGTCGAGATTTTCCAGTTGATGCTGTGCAAAGTACCCGATACGTATGTCAGGGGTGATCTCCAGCGTGCCCGAGGTGGGCTGCAACGCACCCACCAGCAGTTTGATCAGCGTGGATTTTCCCGCGCCATTGGGGCCGAGTAGGGCGATGCGCGCACCGGCACGCAGCACCAGTTCGATGTTCCTGAAGAGCACCTTGTCTCCATAGGCGAAGCCCACCTTTTCCGCGCGCATCAACAGGTCCGGACTGCGTTCCGGCGCTTCGATCTCCAGTTCGAAATAACCGTTGGTGACATGCACGGCGGCTATGCGTGTGATTCTATCCAATGCCTTGATACGGCTTTGTGCCTGTTTTGCCTTGGTGGCCTTGGCCCGGAAACGACGCACGAAGTTCTCCAGATGTGCGATCTTTTCCTGCTGCTTGTTGAATGCCTGGTTCTGCAACGCGATCATTTCTGCGCGGGTACGTTCAAAGTTGTCGTAGTCGCCGGTGTAGCAGTCTATGGACTGGTCATGCACATGGGCGATGCGGTTGACGCAGGCGTTGAGGAATTCGCGGTCGTGCGAGACCAGCAGGATACTGCCGGGATAGCGCGCCAGGTATTGTTCGAGCCAGAGAATGGCTTCGAGATCGAGATGGTTGGTGGGTTCGTCAAGCAACAACAGATCGGCGCGATGCATCAGCGCGCACGCCAGATTCAAACGCATGCGCCATCCGCCGGAAAAGCTGGTAACCGGATTTTCCAGTGTGTCGTTGGAAAAGCCAAGTCCGTTCAGCAGTTGCGCGGCACGTGCCTTGGCACCATAGCCGTCAATGTCCTCAAAACGGTGTTGCGCATCGAACCATTCAGTATCGTGATTTTCACGCGCCAGTATTTTTTCCAGTAGACGCAGTTCGGCATCGCCGTCGAGTACGAATTCCAGCGCAGACTGATCGGAGTTGGGGGTCTCCTGCTCGACGAACGCGACGGTCTTGCCAGGCTGAATAGAAACCTCACCGCTATCTGGTTTGATCATGCCACGTATCAGGCGGAACAGCGTGGACTTGCCACAGCCGTTCTTGCCGACCAGGCCGATGCGCTGGTTGGTATACGCCTGTAGATTCACATTCTCAAGCAGCGGTATGCCGCCTTGCAGGTAAGACAAATTCTTGATACTGAGCATGGGCGCGATGATAGCAGACCGATACCTATCCGCATCCGCCCTCTGAACGGCAACTCCAGTACATTTACGAACTTCCCCTGCGCATGGTGCGCATGGCGATAGGATGGATTGCTGGAGGTTACTGCAGGGGCACCGGATTACAGACACTTAGGCTGAGATGAGACCACGTATTTATTTTAACTAATTATTTGGTGGGTCGTGAAGGATTCGAACCTTCGACCATCGGATTAAAAGTACGCAAAGGGGACTTTACACCCTTTTAATTCAATAGCTTACCGTGGCGCCCGTTGCGATATGTGCACCACAATGCATAACGATGCACAACTGATCCCCGCAATATCCCCACAGGGATTTCTGCCTTTCAATCCGGCGGCATACTTATCAATTTGCCATGCACACCCGGGACGAATCACCCTTCTTGGACGCAGCTGGATATTGGCAATCTTTGCCAAATTATGCCATCCTTTTGGCAGGAGGTATCTGCAATGGCAACTATGAATGTATCCCTGCCTGATCTGATGAAGGCTTGGGTAGAAGAGCAGACCAAGACCGGTCAGTACAGCAACGCCAGCGACTATGTCCGGGATCTCATCCGTCGCGACCAGGAATATCAGGACAAACGCGAGACCTTGATCAATGCCCTTATTGCGGGTGAAACCAGCGGTGTTTCCGAACGCACAGTTGCGGATATTTGGCAGGACGTCAAGAAACGGCACCGGGTTGATGTATAAACTTTCAGAAGCCGCCGCCCACGATATCGAGCAACTACTGATTCAATCCATTCAAGATTTTGGCCCGCTGCAAACCGAGGCCTACTACCACGACTTGACCCATTGCCTGGCACTGCTGGCCGACAACCCGGAGATGGTAAATAACGCCGAAGATATCCGCTCCGGTTACCGACGTTTTCATCATGAGAGCCACGTGATCTTTTATACCCGGCAGAACGATCACATTCTGATTATTCGGATTCTACATAAGCGAATGGATGTCAGTCGGAATATTCAGAAATGAACACAAGCGAATTACTACATTTAGCCCAAATGAATGTTACCGTGATGTTGAGGCAAAACCCGTCATGGTTTCTCCATCTATACTTCCCGCAAAAAATCGACACTACCCCCGCCCCTAGCTATTCGTTAATTATCACCTGAATACCAAGGCTTAACCAGTCTTGCTCCTGATAGTAACCTTCCCTACTCTCTCTGCCATGAAGGATCTGCTGGTACTCCTCGTACATCTATTAACCACCATCGCCAAACTCCTGGGCCTCGGTGGCGCAAAGGCCATCGTCGCTGACAGCCTGTTGATGAAACAACAGCTCCTGATCATCAATCGCTCCCGGCAACGCGCACCCAATCTCTCCGCACTCGACCGATTTCTGTTAGGTTTCTGATCACTGTTTCTCAATCCACGTCACCTCAGGCGGGCTGCCGTCATTATCCGGCCATCGACGCTGTTGAAATTCCATAACCTGCTCAAACAGCGGAAGTATCCACTACTGTATTCATCAGCTGGCAGCAAACGAAAACCCGGCCTCAAAGGTCCATCACAGGCACTCATCCAGGCCATCGTCGAGATGAAACAACGCAACCCACGGTTGGCTACCCGCGGATAGCGCAGCAGATTAATAAAGCGTTTGGTACCAATATCGATAAAGATGTGGTGCGGCGCGTCCTCACCGCACATTACCGGCCAGTCCCTGGTGACGATGGACCATCGTGGCTGACTTTCCTTGGGCACACCAAGGACAGCCTCTGGAACATTGACCTGTTCCGCTGTGAATCCATTCTATTAAATAACTACTGGGTACTCGTGGTCATGGACCAGTTCACCCGGCGCATCATTGGTTTCGGTATGCATGCCGGTGATGTGGACGGTATAGCGCTGTGTCGAATGTTTAACACTGCCATCTCAACCAGGGGTGCCCCTAAATATCTCAGCTCTGATAACAACCCGCTCTTCCGTCATCACCAATGGCAAGCAAACCTCAGGATAATTGGTGCAGACGAAGTCAAGACGGTTCCGTATACGCCACTGTCGCATCCCTTCGTCGAACGGCTGACTGGAACCATCCGTCGCGAGCACCTTGATCAAGTGCTCTTCTGGAATACAGGTGACCTGGAACGAAAACTGGAAGCATTCCGTCAGTATTACAATGCCCATCGTGTGCACACTTCACTCGATGGCAACACACCATCAGAAATTAACGACGAAATCATCTTCCGTTGTGCCTCCATCAACCAATTCCAGTGGAAGTCGCATTGCCGCGAGCTATACCAGTTACCAGCTGCCGCCTAAATAACAATTCGTGTATGGACTCCTCTGTCAACTGAGATTAGATCATTCTTTTTCTCCTGGCTGTCACGCGGCTGAATTGATCTGACGGAATCGGCTGCATTCGTGTATGGACTCCTCTGTCAACTGAGATTAGATCATTCTTTTTCTCCTGGCTGTCACGCGGCTGAATTGATCTGACGGAATCGGCTGCATTCGTGTATGGACTCCTCTGTCAACTGAGATTAGATCATTCTTTTTCTCCTGGCTGTCACGCGGCTGAATTGATCTGACGGAATCGGCTGCATTCGTGTATGGACTCCTCTGTCAACTGAGATTAGATCATTCTTTTTCTCCTGGCTGTCACGCGGCTGAATTGATCTGACGGAATCGGCTGCATTCGTGTATCCGGCCTTTATTAGTGGTGGTCGTACCACCGGGCCATGAGAGGATCCGCACCGCCCGGACCTATCGTGTATGGACTCCTCTGTCAACTGAGATTAGATCATTCTTTTTCTCCTGGCTGTCACGCGGCTGAATTGATCTGACGGAATCGGCTGCATTCGTGTATGGACTCCTCTGTCAACTGAGATTAGATCATTCTTTTTCTCCTGGCTGTCACGCGGCTGAATTGATCTGACGGAATCGGCTGCATTCGTGTATCCGGCCTTTATTAGTGGTGGTCGTACCACCGGGCCATGAGAGGATCCGCACCGCCCGGACCTATCGCCACGTCGAACTTTCGGGTTCTAGAATTGTTAACGGCCTTTCAGGCGGCACGGTAAACCGTGTGTATCGTCAAGCGATCAATCTGCGCAGCTTTGTGGATATGTTCCGTACTGTTTACGCGGCAAAGCGCAGTGCATCGTCGCCGTTAAATGTTTCATGCCTTGTCCAGACTGCCCACATGATGCGTGCCATTTTGTTAGCCAATGCCACGGTGGCTTTGTTATGGCCAACTCTGACTTGTGTGTTCACCGCCCAGGTCTCCAGTCGCGTCAGCGATTTTCCATTTGCCGCTTTACGTCGTGCCGCCATCAAAGCGGCTCGGGCGCCGTGAATCAGCATCGTACGTAGGTAGCGATCGCCCTGTTTGGTGATCCTGCTAAGACGTCGAGTCTGTCCGGAGCTGTACTCCCTGCAGGTGAGCCCCAGCCAGGAAGAAAAAGATCGCCCCCGCTTGAACATATGGATACTGGGTACGCGAGCTACGAAGGCCGTGGCCACTATAACGCCTACGCCCTGGATGCTCAGTAACACCTGCACCTCTGGATTGGTCTTGGCATAAGCGGCCAGTGCATGCTCTACCCGGCGTAATCGTTGGTCCAAATCGTCTATTTCCTGAATGAGATCCATTAGAGTTGGTTGTATAAGTACTGGGGCCTGTTCCGTAGCCAGCGTTAGCTTTTTACCAATACCTCTGACTCCCACAGAGGCGGAAATGCCAAATTCCGCCAACAAGGCCCTGGCTTCACAGATCCGGGCAATGCGCGCACGCTTCCATTGTTCGCGTATCCGGTGCAGTCCCTGAAGGGCTTGTAGTTCTTCCGATTTGATCGGTATTGGGTGCAGACTGGTATCGCGGTCCGCCAGGACCAGCGCATCGGCGTCCGCCGCGTCGGTCTTGGTTCGGCGGACGTAGGCTTTGACATACTTGGCATGCAGTAACTTGACTTCATGGCCATGCAACTGAGCTGTTCGTCCCCAGTAATTGGACGTTCCACAGCCTTCCATGACCAGGCGAGCCGGGGTAGATTGGGCTAGAAATCGATGGAATTGTGCGCGACTGAGTCGTTTACGATCGATAACATGATGTTTTGCATCTGCTACTGACAATTGAAATACGGATTTAGATAGATCAACACCTACGACAGAAATAGCCATGACTGACACTCCTCTATAATGAATGGGGTAAAACAAATACCCATTCATAGGGTAGATCACCGTTGAGGAGTCCATCCTATCGCCATACACACGTGGTTTTGGCACTGATCGGTTTGCTAAGCCTCTGAATTACGGAAAGTCGGCCGAGCCAGAATTGAATGCCGATTCACACGGAAGTAGCATACGCTATCAGATAATGTATTTTTTTGGGACCACCCTTCAGGCGAGCGCTTCCAGACCGTGCATATCAACCAGGTTCAGTAACTTTAATGAAGGGCCATTCGGTTTTTTCTGACCCTGCTCCCACTTCTGCACGGTCGAAGGACTCGTGTTCAGGTAAGCTGCGAATACAGCCTGACTCGCCTTATAGCGCGTGCGTAGACGTTTGATCTGTGTCGGCGTGTAGGTCTTCACCGGCGGCAGGCACAGCACGTCGAACTCGCGCATGGTCATAGCATCCATCGTGCCCGCCTTGTGCAGGCCCTTCGCTGTCTCATGCACCGTTTTCAAGATTGACTTAGTCATCTTCCTTTACCTCGATCAATTCGCCGGCCTCAATCGCTTTTACCAACGCCGTTTTGGTATACCCCAGTAAATGTGTTGCCAGCAACTTGAGCGCTTTCAGCTCCTTGTCGCTAATACTTGCCCGTTCATTCTTTGCAAAACCGTAGACGAAGAACGCCTTGTTGTTTTGCTGGTAGACCACCAGGCTGCGGATACTGCCCCGCTTGCCGTGCCCGGGCAATGCCACCCGTTTCTTGACCACATGCCCACCCAGTTTGGCATCAATCAAACCGTCTTCCATTTCCTTGACCGCCGCCAGCAGAGTCTGGTCACCCAGCCCCTCCCTGGCTGCCCATCTATGGAACCACTTGTTTTTGTAGACCTGCATTCAGCTACCCTGACGATTTTTCAGAGTATAGCACTAGGTGCTATAGGTTATCGACCCCTGTTTCAGAGGCTTGAGTTATAGTGGATGGACATCCAACCAGATACAGCCAGCGCCACCGCAATCAACTTCCCGAAAAAAGAGTCCGGATACACAAGGACACGACCACCGGATTTTGCCCGGATAATCACGGTTCGAATCGGTTACGGATGCGTAACCATTTGAATTCTATACAGGCAAGATTTATCCAACGAGGAAAATTTGCAGTTAATCCCCGCAAAAACTCCCGCAAGCAGCATTTGTTAATGCAGCAAATAACAGCTAACTAATTGATTTTTATGGTGGGTCGTGAAGGATTCGAACCTTCGACCATCGGATTAAAAGTCCGGTGCTCTACCAACTGAGCTAACGACCCGTGGATCTGATACAGCTTTCAGGCATGCGTCCCGATCGGGACGCTGGAATGATACTGGCCTGACCTGAAATGGCAAGCCTGAAACAGCCAAATCTTCTGGCAGAGCAGGATTATATACAGTATTGCGCCCCGTTTATGGGTTTCTACCTGCCGGTTTCAGCAATATCGGGTCGGGTCCACGATACCGGCGCCACGAAAACCCTCGGCGCGCAGGCGGCAGGCATCACAGACACCACATCCCCGGCCCTCGCTATCTGCGGAATAACAGGACACCGTGTCGGCATAATCGATACCCAGGCGAACACCTTCGCGAATAATGTCGGCCTTGCTGAGGTTGATCAGCGGTGCATGAATCGTGAAGCTGCCTCCCTCGATCCCCCCCCGGGTAGCCAGGTTCGCGAGTCGTTGAAAGGCGGCAATGAATTCAGGACGGCAGTCCGGGTAGCCGGAATAATCCACGGCATTGACACCGATGAACAGGTCCCAGGCGCCCAGCACCTCGGCCCAGCCCAGGGCCAGCGAGAGGAACACGGTGTTGCGTGCCGGCACATAGGTCACCGGAATGCCGGTACCGGCATGGTCCGGGACGTCAATGGCGTTATCGGTCAACGCCGAGCCACCAACATCACCCAGGCCCAGTTGAATGACCTTGTGCTCGCGGACACCCGCCATTTCGGCCAGGCGCTGTGCGGCCGCCAGTTCTGCATTATGGCGCTGCCCGTAATCGAGGCTCAGCGCATAACACTCAAAGCCCTGCTCCTGAGCCAGGGCCAGGGCCGTGATGGAATCGAGTCCACCGGAAAGCAAAACGACGGCTTTGGGCATTTAGTAGATTCCCTCTCCCCGGCCCTCTCCTGCAGAGAGAGGGGAATGATGTTTTATATTCCCTGTTTCCTGCTTCATTCTTCGCATGTTATTTCCCGGGCGTATTGCCCCACAGGAGTTTGTGCAACTGGATCTGCATACGCACCGGCAGCTGGTCCTGCAGAATCCAGTCGGCCAGTTTGGTCGCATCCAGCTCGCCCTGGCTCGGTGAAAACAGCACCTCGCAACGCGCCGGCAGGTCATGCGCCTTGAGCATCTCCAGCGACCAGAGATAGTCATCGCGGCTGCAGATGACGAACTTCACCTGGTCTCGGCTCCCCAGGTATTGCAGGTTGTCAAAGCGGTTGCGCTCGACCTCGCCCGACCCGGGGGTCTTCAGATCCATCACCTTGATCACCCGCGGGTCCACCGGCGCAATCTCCAGCGCACCACTGGTCTCCAGCGAGACATGGTAGCCGGCATCACATAACGCTCCCAGCAGATCCAGGCAGGCCGGTTGCGCCAGCGGCTCGCCACCGGTCACGGTGACGTAGCGCGTACGGTAAGCAGCCACCTGTTCAAGGATGGCAGACAGGGACAGCCATTCTCCACCCCTGAAGGCGTACTCGGTATCACAATACTGGCAACGCAACGGGCAACCGGTCAGGCGCACGAACACGGTCGGATAACCGACCGTTGCCGACTCTCCCTGCAGGGAGAAAAAGATTTCGCTGATGCGCAGGCGGGAACTATCGGACATTTACATTCCATGATCGCAGGACGGAAAAGACGCATGGAAAATTGCCTGTCAACCGGCAGGCACCGCCTCCCTGACGTGCACGCTGCGCCTTGCCCGTCCTGTAATGAACCTTGCCGCAAGCCGTGCGCTTAATGCCCTTCCTTCTTCATGCGCTGCAGCCGGTCTTTTGCCAGCCGTGCCGCGGTGGTACCGGGATACCCGTTAACCACTTCTTCCAGAGCCTGGCGGGCCGCAGGCCAATCCTTGTTTTCATAATAGATGTAACCGGTCTTCAGGAAACTGTCTGAGGCCTTCGGACTGTTTGGGTATTGCTCGGTCAGCCCCTTGAAGGTTGCCAGCGCCCGGTCGAAGTCACGGGTTACGTAGTAGGTCTCACCCAGCCAGTAACTGGCATTGTCCGAATAGCTGCTGTTCGGGTAGTTTGCCAGAAAACCGTTAAACGCCTGGGTAGCCTCGGCATAGCGTCCTTCCCTGAGCACTGCCAGTGCCTGATCGTACTCGGCACGTTCCCCGGGCTGCTCGGGTTGCGGCACGCTTGCTGCCGAAGGCGGGATCTTTTCCGGTTCCGGTGTCCGCATCACGGGCGGCGCTTGTGTTACCGGCGGCGTCACGGGAACCGGTGCCAGCACCGGCGACGAGTCCATTGACGGCGTCACGGGGACCGGTGCCAGCACCGATGGCGAGCCCATTGAAGGCGTGCCAGCCTGACCGGTTTCAAGCTGCTGCAGGCGACGGTCTATATCAAGATACTGTTCGCGAGAACGCCGCTGCATTTCTTCGAGGGTATGTGCCTGCATCTCAAGATCACCGCGCAGTTGCTGGATATTGCGCTGCATTTCCTCAACACGGTTCAACATCTCCAGCAATCCGCGGGAGTCCAGTTTGCGTTCGATGCTGTCGAGCCGCGCATCGGTAGTCGCATCCGCCAGTAACAGCGGCGGCACCGTGGTGGTCACAACAGACAGCAAAAGTGCAGCGGTACTGCGCAGGTACGGATTTCTCATGGTAATGGCCTAGTACACCAGTTCTACACGACGGTTCAGGCGCCAGGCCGCCTCACTGTGACCTTCTGCAGCTGTCTTTTCCTCACCGTAACTGACAATCGTCACTTGCTCGGCCGCGACACCGTTCAGCTCCAGGATTCGCTGTACCGAGAGTGCGCGTTGATCACCCAGCGCAATGTTGTATTCACGCGAGCCACGTTCATCGGTATGGCCTTCCAGGGTAAGGTGCTGGTCGGGGTTCGCAACCAGGAAGCGGGCATGCTCTATCAACAACTCCTGGTCGGCATCGCTAATATCGGCACTGTCATACTCGAAATAGATGACGCGTCGTGACAACGGACTATTGGGATCATTCAAGGCATAGCTTGAGTAATCGGTACCGCTGTCGGCACCACTGGTCACCGCGCCGCCATCAGCACTGGTACCCTTGTCTTCAATACCGGCATCACCTGCCTTGTTGCCACCCGTTGAACTGCAGCCGCCCATCACCAGCATCAGTGCCAACACGATAAAACTGCCAAATTTGAACTTCATAGTCTTGCTCCCAGGATATCTGCTCACTTACAGTATAAAAAATCATTACTTCCCGAAGGGTGACCACACCGGCTCACGGACATTTCCCGCCTGTAATGACAACCGCTGACGAAATCGCCCGTCGACCGAGACCGCGGACAGCACCTCGCGGTTGCCGACGCCGGTTGCATAGATAATCATGCTGCCATTGGGTGAAAAACTCGGGGATTCGTCCAGCTGTCCATCCGTCAGTACGCGCAACAGGCCGGAGTCCAGGTCCAGTACCGCGATGCGGTAACGTCCGCCCTCGCCGTGAACCATAGCAAGTTTACGGCCATCCGGCGAGATGTCTGCCCCGGCATTGTATTTACCGTCAAAAGTCAGCCGTTTTGCCGCCCCACCCATGGACGAAACCCGGTAGATCTGTGCCGAACCACCCCGGTCAGAGGTAAACACGACACTCTTGCCATCCGGCGCCCAGACAGGTTCGGTATCGATAGCGGCACTGTTTGTCAGGCGTTTGAGATCACCGCCATCGACGTTCATAACGTAGATCTCGGGATTGCCGTCACGGGACAGGGTCAACGCCAGTTTACTGCCATCCGGCGACCAGTTGGGCGCACCGTTGATGCCCTTGAAGGAGGCCAGCTTGCGGCGCGAACCGGACGCTACCTCCTGGATATAGATCTCGGCGCTTTTGTTTTCAAACGTCACATAGGCGATGCGTCGACCATCCGGTGACCACGACGGCGACATCAACGGCTGCTTCGAGGTCAGGATCGTCTGCGGGTTATAGCCATCCGAGTCGGCCACCAGCAGCGTGTAGGTCTTGTTCTTGCTGCTGCCACTGCTGGTGACATAGGCAATCTGTGTATTGAATGCGCCAGGCTCACCGGTAAGTGTTTCATAGATGATATCGCTGATATGATGCGCGACGCGGCGCAAATCGCGCGCAGCGGCCGGAAAGGTGGCACCGGTCAGTCGCGTGCCACGGAACACATCAAACAGCTCGAATGTCACCGAATATTGCCCGGGCGATATTTCCTCGAGCTGCCCGATCACCAGGTTGTCGACGCTCAGCATGCGCCAGTTCTGAAACTTCACCTGGTCTGCCGAGACGGGATGCGACACCAGGTCACGATCCGGCAGGGATTCGAAGCGGCCACTACGGTTCAGGTCAGCCGCGATAATTGCGGCGATATTCTCCGGCGCCGCTGCCGCAGTGCCGCGCCAGCCAAGCGGTACGACCGCAATCGGTACGGCTCCCTCGATGCCCTGGGTAATTTCTATTGTCAGTGCCGCACGCACGGGAGCAGCAAACACCACGCAAACGAATAACAGCAAATTTACTATTCTGGTCATGTAACGACAGGGCCTTTAGCTATCAGGTTTAAAATTGAAATTAATTTCTCGGAAATATTTAAACATCGTTGCATCATCGGGTAACGGTAACGGTGAGGCCTTCAGGACCGCGGTTTCAACAGAGCGGTCAAACAGGGGATTACCGCTGCTGCGCACCACATTAGCCGCAACCACTTCACCACCCGGTATCAATTTTACAAGTATCAGGCAGGACAGTCCCGCCGGAGTTCCCGGAGGACGCAGCCAGTTACGCTGGATCTTCTCCTGTATATACGGAATGTATTGCGACAGCGCACTTTCCGCCCGTGCCTGCGCCTGCTCTTCAGCCAGCCGGGCCTGCAGTGCCTGCTCCGCTTCGCGCTTCGCCGCAGCCTCAGCCGCCGCCTTCTCCTTTGCCGCCTGCTCCGCCTGGCGCTGTTTCTCGGCCGCTGCCTTTTGCTTCGCGGCTTCCTCTGCCTGGCGCTTGCGTTCGGCCTCCGCCTTTTGTTTCGCGGCCTGTTCGGCCTTGCGCTTTTCCTCGGCCTTCTGCTTTGCAGCCAGATCGGCCTTGCGCTGTTGCTCCTGCGCCGCTTTCTCCTTTGCCGCCTGCTCCGCCTGGCGCTGCATCTCGGCCGCTGCCTTTTGCTTCGCGGCCTCCTCTGCCTGACGCTTGCGTTCGGCTTCCGCCTTTTGTTTCAGCGCCTGCTCCGCCTGGCGTTTTTCTTCCTCGAGTTTACGCTGTTCGGCCTGTTTCTTCTCCTCGATGGCCTGCAGCTTCGACGCGTCGACCAGTTCAGCCTGGATAGGCTTGTTGCTGCCGGGTTTGACCGCCTTCGGTGTCCAGTCGAGGCTGAATACCAGCAACAGCAACAGCACCACATGCATCAGTACCGCGTAAGCAACGGCGCGGGGATTTTCTCGTACGGCCTGCCACATAACGACCTATTGCTCCGGCGGTTCGGTGACCAGCCCTACATTTGGCACGCCCGCCTGCTGCAACAGCACCATGGCCGACACGACCGTGCCGTAGTCGACGGCATGATCGCCGCGCACCAGTACCTTCTTCTGCGGCTGACGACGCAGCACCGCGGCCACATTCTGCGACAGCGTCGCGCCGTCCAGCGGCTGATCGGGTGTTTCACCCACATTGAGGTAGAGGTTCCCGGCGGCGTCCACATTGACGACCAGCGGCTCGTTGTCGGAATCATCGATCGGCTCGGCCGTGGCCTCGGGCAAATCGACCTGCACACCCTGGGTCAGCAGCGGCGCCGTCACCATGAAGATCACCAGCATCACCAGCATCACGTCGATATACGGCACGACGTTGATCTCGGCCATTGGACGTTTACGAATACGTTGACGCGCCATCTGTTAAACCCCCTGCAGGTGTCGCTCAGACATGGGCCTGGCGTTGCAGAATGGTGGAGAACTCCTCGAGGAAATTGTCGTAGCGGTTTATCAGGCGTTCCACGTCATTGGAATAACGGTTATAGGCAATCACTGCAGGAATGGCGGCAAACAGCCCCATGGCCGTGGCGATCAGGGCCTCGGCAATGCCGGGTGCGACCATCGACAGGGTCGCCTGTTGTGCATTTCCGAGACTGCGAAACGAGTTCATGATGCCCCACACGGTACCGAACAGACCCACGTAGGGGCTGGTCGAACCGACCGTCGCCAGGAACGACAGATGCGTTTCCAGGTCATCCGTCTCCCGCGACAGTGCAACGCGCATCACCCGTTGCGCGCCCTCGACAACCGTGCGCGGATCGGTGCCCGGTTGCTTGCGCAGTCTGACATATTCGCTGAAGCCCGACTGAAAGATTCCGGCCATGCCAATTGCATGATCCGACTGCGCCGTGACATCGCGGAACAGCGCGGCCAGATCGCCGCCGGACCAGAAACGGTCCTCGAATTCATCTGCCGCGAGACGTGCCTCCCTGAGTACGCTGCGGCGCCTGAAGATCATGGTCCAGGACACCATGGACACCACCAGCAACAGCAACATCACCAGTTGCACCACCAGGCTGGCACCGCTGATCAGGTGAAAAAATGACATATCAGCTGCCATCCGCTATCTCCTCCAATAGTGTATCGGGTATGGGTTGCGGTCGAAATGTGTCTGCATTGATGCAGGCAATCTTCACCTCGCCGGTACAGCAGGGCTGCAACGCCTCGTGTTGCCGGATAATTGTATGCGCAAACGTCAAACTGGCACGCCCGCGATGCTGCAAACCTGAAACAACAACGAGCAGGTCGTTGAATCGTGCCGGCCGCAGATACTCGACATGGGCAGAGCGCACGGCGAACACAATTCCCTGCTCACGGATCAGGCGGTCCTGTTCGAATCCCAGCGCCCGCAACCACTCGGTGCGCGCACGCTCCATGAAACGCAGGTAGTTGGCGTAGTAAACAACGCCGCCGCTGTCGGTATCTTCGTAATATACGCGCACCGGCCACTCAAACCTGGACACGGGACTCATCACTCCGCGACCGGTCTGGTGACCACAACAGCCGCTGCCAATTCCCCGGAGGGGGAGTTTATCGATGCAGCAGTGGGAATAGTAGATAAATGTGAAAACAATACGGTCATGCAATCGTCAGTGCGCAACGCCCTCACCGTTATCGTTGGCAATCAAATCCAGTGACTCGCCGGCCTGTGAAACCGGCGGCTTGAGGCCACAATGCAGGTAGGCATTACGGGTTGCCATGCGTCCACGGGGGGTACGCATGATGAAGCCCTGCTGGATGAGATACGGTTCGAGGACGTCTTCTATGGTCCCACGCTCCTCACCAATGGCCGCTGACAGATTATCGACGCCCACCGGCCCGCCATCGAACTTTTCAATAATGGTCTGTAGTAATTTACGGTCCTGCGCATCAAAACCCTGCGCATCGACGTTCAACATCTTCATGGCCAGCCCGGCGATCGTCTGTGTCACCCGCCCGTCCGACTTGACCTCGGCATAGTCCCGTACCCGCCGCAACAGGCGGTTGGCGATGCGCGGCGTGCCCCGCGAGCGGCGAGCCAGCTCCATGGCCCCCTCGGTATCGATCTCGATTCCGAGGATACCGGCGGCACGTCGCAGGATGGCCGCCAGATCACTGGCCGCATAAAATTCCAGACGCTGCACAATACCGAAGCGATCACGCAGCGGCGAGGTCAGCAGACCGGCACGCGTGGTGGCACCCACCAGGGTAAACGGTGGCAGATCCAGCTTGATGGAACGCGCCGCCGGCCCCTCACCAATCATGATGTCCAGCTGGTAGTCCTCCATGGCCGGATAGAGGATTTCCTCGACCACCGGACTGAGGCGGTGAATCTCGTCGACAAACAGGACATCATTGGGTTCAAGATTGGTCAGCAGCGCAACCAGGTCACCGGCCCGCTCCAGCACGGGACCGGAAGTGTGGCGCAGGTTGACGCCGATTTCATTGGCAATGATGTGCGCCAGCGTGGTTTTGCCCAGTCCCGGCGGACCAAAAATCAGCGTGTGGTCCAGGGCGTCGCCCCGCCCCTTTGCCGCCTGGATAAAAATCTCCATCTGTTCAGAGACTTGTGGCTGACCCACATAATCCGCCAGGCGCTTGGGACGGACGGCGCGGTCAAGCACCTCATCCTCTCTGGAACCTTGCGGCGCGACCAGTCGATCAGCTTCAATCATGGGGGGCTAGTGTCGGTTCTGGCGTGGACTAAATCAAGTGATTACGCGGATATCGCGATCACTGCAGCGTCGTCTGCAGGGCACGGCGAATGATGTCCTCGGAGGACATGTCGGTGGTGTCGATGACGCGTACCATCTTGTCGGCTTCCTGTGCCTTGTACCCCAGTCCGACCAGGGCACTGACCGCTTCATCCACGGGACTCGATACAGTGACGGATGGCGCGCCCGGCACCGCCGGGGCGGGTGCGATTGCATCGAGGCGGTCACGCAGTTCGATGATAAGGCGCTCGGCTGTCTTCTTGCCGATGCCCGGCAGTTTGACCAGCGCACTGGCGTCACCACCCTGCACACAGGCGATGAATGTGCGGGCATTCATGCCGGAAAGGATACCCAGTGCCAGCCGTGCACCAACACCATTGACCTTCAACAGGCTGCGGAACAGGTCGCGGTCGGTGAGCGTGGTGAAACCATACAGGGTATGCGCATCCTCACGTACCGCGAGATGGGTAAACAGGGTAACCTCGGTGCCGACCTCCGGCAGGTCATAGAAGGTGGTCATGGGCGCATCAACCTCATAACCGACCCCCTGCACATCCAGCAACAAGCGTGGCGGTTGCTTGCCCAGAATAGTGCCACGCAGCAATCCAATCATATGACCGCCGTCTCGCGACGCAACTGCGCTGCTGCTGCCAGACGGCGTCGTATGTCCCGCTGGTGGCCGTGACAAACCGCCACGCCAAGTGCATCGGCCGCATCGGCTTGCGGTTTTTTCTGCAACGACAGCAGCACGCAGATCATGTGCTGCAGTTGCTCCTTGGTCGCGCCGCCGTTGCCGACGACCGCCTGCTTGATTTCGCGTGCGGCATATTCATCCACCGGCACATCACGCTGCACACCGGCGCAGATCGCGGCACCGCGTGCCTGCCCCAGCTTCAGGGCAGAATCGGCATTCTTGTTCATAAACACGCGCTCGATCGCCATCTCTTCCGGCATGAACTCCTGAATGATGCTGCTGATCCCTGAAAAGATAATACCCAGGCGCTCGGCGAGTGAGCCGCCACCGGTGCGGATGCAGCCGCTGGCGATATAGGTCAGCTGCTGGCCGGTCTGATCGATAATGCCGTAACCCGTGACCCGGGAACCGGGATCAATGCCGAGGATGCGGGTCATGGAGTGTGAACGATATCAGTCACAACGCCTTACCCCAGCTGTTCCAGGATCTCCTCGGAAATATCCGCATTCGAATAGACGTTCTGTACATCGTCCAGGTCTTCCAGCCGCTCCAGCAGGCGGACCATCTTCTCGGCCTCGTCCAGGCCCAGGGACTGGGTATTTTCGGCACGCATCGTCACCTCGGCCTGCTCGGGCATCAGGTCAGCGGCGACCATGGCCTCCTTGACATCCACAAACTGGTCGGGTTCCGTGAGTACGTCCACCGAGCCGTCCTCATTTTCAAGAACATCCTCGGCACCCGCCTCCAGCGCGGCCTCCATGATCTGGTCCTCGTCACTGCCGCTTGGATAGCTCAGCACCCCGGCCTTGGAAAACTGGTAGGCCACCGAGCCATCGGTGCCGAGATTGCCACCCGCCTTGCTAAAGGCATGCCGCACTTCGGCAACGGTGCGGTTACGGTTGTCGGTGACGCAATCAACCATCACGGCCACACCACCCGGCCCGTAACCCTCGTAACGGACTTCTTCATAATTCTCGCCTTCCTGCGCACCCGAGCCCCGCTTGATAGCGCGTTCGATGGTGTCCTTGGTCATATTGCCGGCAAGCGCCTTGTCCACTGCCAGCCGCAGGCGTGGATTGCTGGCAGGGTCCGGATCACCCGTCCTTGCCGCCACGGTGATTTCGCGTATCAGCTTGGTAAACAACTTGCCGCGCTTGGCATCCTGGGCACCTTTACGATGTTGAATATTGGCCCATTTACTGTGTCCTGCCATCGTTCACTGTCCTCAAAATCTGCCGAATGGCGGTATCTTAGCATTGCTGCGAAGTAGAGTTATAGCGTGCATCCACATCGTATCAGCGTACGTCGGCAGCAACGCCGAACCCTCCCTGTTTGAGAAACGTGCACACGGCAGCGGCGACGGGTTTCGACAGCAGCAGGCCAAAATGGCTGCTCGGCAACGACAGCGATGCGCTGACATTCTCCAGCCGCGTTTCGGACACGGCCACCGTACCGTCATTGGGCCCGTCAAATCCACCCAGCAACCACCCGACCCCGACCGGCCGGGTCCCGGCGATGACGCCCAGTGACTGCCGACCATGCCAGCGGGGCCGGCCTCCCAGCAAGGCCTGCTCACCACTCCTGCCGATCAGCCAGCGGGACAGCCGGTAACGGCTCACGCGTTGCGCGATGACACTGCCCTGTACCGGACTGCCAAGCAGCACGATACGCCCGCTGACAATATCCGCATGCTCATGCAGCGCCCGCAGGATCACCAGGCCGCCGAGACTGTGACCGACCAGGTGCACCGAGGAATCACCTTGTTGCTTGACAAGGCGACACAGCTGCTGCGCATTCTGTGCAACCGTGCTGGTCAAGGAGTGATAACGAAACTGCACGGTTCGATAGCCACAGTCACGCAGCCGTCGTGCCAGTAAGCCCATCTCGAGACCGGTCATCCAGATGCCATGCACCAGAACAACGGTATCAGACATTCTTTACAAATGGACAGCTTTCTGCCCCGTGCACGCCTGCCCGCAGAGACACATGCACTAATGCATACAAGGAAAAAATCAGGCCTTGGCCTCGGGCGGTTTGTGCAGATGAATACCCAGTTCGATCAGTTGTCCCTGGGCCACTGCAGACGGCGCCTGGGTCAGCGGGCAGGCCGCTGTCTGCGTCTTGGGGAACGCCATGACCTCGCGAATCGAGGACGCCCCTGTCATCAACATCACCAGCCGGTCCAGGCCAAAGGCAAGCCCGCCGTGTGGCGGGCAACCGAACTTCAGGGCATCCAGCAGGAAGCCGAACTTGTCGCGTGCTTCCTGCTCACCAATGCCCAGCAGTTTCAGTACCGCTCGCTGCATCTCGGTGCGATGAATACGGATCGAGCCTCCACCCAGCTCGGTGCCGTTGAGTACCATGTCATAGGCACGTGACAGGCTGGCACCGGGGTCCGCCGCCAGCACGTCTGGATCATCGCTCTTTGGTGCGGTGAACGGGTGGTGCAGCGCCATCCAGCGATTGGTTTTCGCGTCCCGTTCAAACATGGGAAAATCGATAACCCAGACCGGTTCCCAGTCGCCCTGTAACATACCGCGCTCGATACCCAGTTTCACGCGCAACGCACCCAGCGACTCATTGACCACCTTGGTCTTGTCGGCGCCAAAAAACACCAGGTCACCGTTTTCAATGCCGGTACGCGAAACGATTGCGTCGACCACGTCATCCGGCAGGAACTTCAGTATCGGCGATTGCAGGCCCTCGCGACCGGCGGCAACATCGTTGACCTTGATATAGGCAAGCCCGCGCGCACCGTACTGGCTGACATACTGCGTATAGCCATCGATATCCTTGCGACTGAGGTCGCCCCCGCCCGGAACGCGCAGGGCGGCAATGCGGCCGTCGGGATCATTCGCCGGGCCCGCAAACACCTTGAACTCGACCGCCTGCATCACATCACCGAGATCAACCAGTTCCAGAGGAATACGCAGATCCGGACGGTCCGTACCAAAACGCTGCATGGATTCCGCATAGGTCATGCGCGGGAACGAATCCGGCAATGCGACATCGAGCACCTCCCTGAACAGATCACGCACCATGGTCTCCATCAGGGACATGATGTCATCCTCGTTCATGAAGGACGTCTCGATATCCAGCTGGGTAAATTCCGGCTGGCGGTCAGCGCGCAGGTCCTCGTCGCGGAAGCAGCGTGCAATCTGGTAATAACGATCCATGCCGCTCATCATCAGCAACTGTTTGAACAACTGCGGCGATTGCGGCAGCGCAAAAAACTCGCCACCATGTGTACGGCTGGGCACCAGGTAGTCACGCGCTCCTTCCGGCGTTGAACGTGTCAGGATCGGCGTTTCCACATCGATAAAACCATGCGCATCCAGAAAGGTACGCATCACATGGGTAATGCGTGCACGCAGGCGGATCTTTTCCTGCATCTCCGGCCGGCGCAGATCGATATAACGGTAACGCAGACGGGTCTCCTCCTGAACGTCCTGGTCATCAAGCTGGAACGGCGGTGTTGCAGCCGCATTCAGTACGGTCAGCACCAGACCGAGCACCTCCACCTGCCCGGTAGGCATGTCCGGATTAACAGTCCCCTCGGGGCGACGCCTGACGCGGCCCTGTACCTGCAGGACATATTCATTGCGCACGCTCTCTGCCGTCGCAAAGGTATCCGCCGTATCCGGATCAAAGACCACCTGCAACAGGCCGGTATGATCGCGCAGGTCAACGAAAATCACGCCCCCGTGATCACGACGTCGATGCACCCAGCCACACAGGGTGACTTCCTGGTCGAGGTGGGTTTCGTTCAGTTCACCACAGTAGAGACTGCGCATAATTATTCTTCCAGTTCAGTAATACAAAAAAGCGGAGCAACAGGTCGCCAGCAGGGGCTCAGTCGGAACTGCCGGATTTCTTGCTGCTTGCGGTACTCGTGGGCTTGGTAGCGCTGTCTTTTCCGGAAGCCGGCTTGGCCTTGGCATCAGACTGCACAACATTTTTCTTGTTGCCGGTTTTGAAGTCCGTCTCATACCAGCCACCGCCCTTGAGACGGAAGGCCGAGGCGGAAATCAGTTTTTTCAACGCATCCTTGCCACAATCAGGACACTGGCTGAACGGCTTGTCGCTGATCTTCTGCAGGGTTTCGAACCGGTGCCCGCAGGCGGCACACTGATACTCGTAAATGGGCATAATGATCCTGAATAATCAACACTCAATGTAGTTTTTAGGGCTGCCGCATTATACAGATCATTGGCGGCAAGGTAATAGCCCGGAATAGCAGCAAATCAAACACTTGGGGGCAATGACTGATGCTATCTCGCGGCCCCTGAATCTGTGACAATTGGCACCCTGAACATTACCCGGACAAAACAGCCAGCACCATGCACAGCCCCCCGACCACCCTGCCCGGCACCGCCGGCAACGATCTGAAGACATTACGGGCACTGACCCCGTTTTTGTGGGATTACCGTGGCCGGGTGCTGGTGGCACTGGGATTCCTGATCCTGGCCAAGGTTGCCAATGTCGGTGTGCCGCTGGTGCTGAAAGATATCGTCGACAGCCTGGATGCCGGCGAGCACAGCCACCTGGTATTGCCGCTTGCCCTGCTGCTGGTCTATGGCGTGTTGCGACTGGCCAGTTCGCTGTTCAACGAACTGCGCGATGCCGTGTTCGCACGTGTTCGCCATGGCACCATGCGCAGTGTCTCGCTCAAGGTCCTCGAACATCTGCACAAACTGTCCCTGCGCTATCACCTGGAAAGAAAAACCGGCGGTCTTTCCCGCGACATTGACCGTGGCACACGCAGTGTCAGCTCGCTGATGAATTACATGGTCTTCAGTATCCTGCCGACAGCTGGTGGAAATTTCCCTGGTGGCCGTCATCCTGCTGTCCCGCTACGACATCTGGTTCACCATCATCACACTGATCGCCGTACTCACCTATATCCTGTTCACCATGAGTGTCACGGAATGGCGCATGAAGTTCCGTGTATCGATGAACAAGTTTGATTCTGAGGCCAACACACTGGCCGTCGACAGCCTGCTGAATTATGAAACCGTGAAATATTTTGGTAACGAGCGATATGAACTGCAACGCTACGATGAGAGCCTGAAACACTGGGAATCCGAGGCTATCAACAGCCAGACATCACTATCGGCACTCAATTTCGGACAGTCACTCATCATCGCGGCGGGTGTCACGGCCATCATGATCATGGCGGCACAGGGCGTCGTCGCGGGCAACATGACACTGGGCGATCTGGTGCTGGTGAATGCCTTCCTGCTGCAATTATTCATTCCACTCAACTTTCTGGGCATCGTCTATAGCCAGTTGAAACATGCGCTGACTGACATGCAGCTGATGTTCGATGTCCTCGACAGGGAACCCGAGATCACTGACCGGCCTGATGCCCGGCCGCTTGATGCTGAAAACGCCGAGGTCCGCTTTGAACAGGTATCCTTTGCCTATGATGCCCGGCGCCCGATCCTGCATGACATCAGTTTCAGCATTTCGCCGGGCGAGAAGGTCGCTATCGTCGGCCCCAGTGGTGCAGGAAAGTCGACACTGGCTCGGCTGCTGTTCCGCTTCTATGACATCAGCTCCGGCAGGATTCTTGTCAATAACCAGGATATCAGTCAGGTCACGCAGGCGAGTCTGCGTCAGGCTATCGGTATCGTGCCCCAGGATACCGTGCTGTTTAACGAATCGCTGCGCTACAACATTGCCTATGCAAAGCCCGGTGCCCGCCAAGACGAGATCGAACAGGCGGCACAGGTAGCCCATCTCACCGACTTTATCGCGAACCTGCCACAGGGTTATGACACGGTCGTCGGTGAACGCGGATTGAAACTCTCGGGTGGCGAGAAACAGCGGGTCGCTATTGCACGCGCGGTCCTGAAAAATCCACGGATACTGATCTTTGACGAAGCGACATCCAGTCTCGATTCCCATTCCGAGCAGGCCATCCTGGTTGCGCTGCGCGAGGCGGCCGCCCACCACACCAGCCTGGTGATCGCGCATCGACTGTCCACCATCGTCGATGCCGACAACATCCTGGTCATGGACAGCGGTCGCATTATCGAGGCGGGTGTTCACCCGTCACTTATCGCCAGCGGCGGTGCCTATGCGAGGCTGTGGGCGATGCAGCAGAAAGAATCACGCCTGCAACAGCAGGGCATCCAGCCACAGCAGCTGCAATAGTGTATTGAAAATGGCAGCTGTCCAGCGTCGCTGATGCGGATCCCTGGGCGCATCGCTCTCGCGCCTCCCTGCGCTCCACGATGTACCTACGTCCCTGTAGGCAAAAAAAACCCGCCTGGTGGCGGGTTTCAGTAATTCATACTTTTCAATTAATTACATATCATACCTTACACCGAAAAACATATTGGTGGCACTGTCATCGTCAAAGTAGGTGACATTACCGCGCACCGACCAGTCCCTGTGAAACTGGTATATTGCATCAACGCCAAAACCGGTATCCGAATAGTCACCGACATTGCGATACACCACCATCGGTGTCAGCTCCAGCTTGTCCATGGCACGGATACGACCGGAAAATGCAGCCTCGTAACCTTCTCTGGTACCCTTGATGCGACTCTTGGTGTCCTCACCCGGAAACTTTGCGTCACCGGTAGACTGCTCATTGACGTAAACCACGGAGCCTACCAGGTCAATGCGCTCCGTGATGGAGTAATGCCCACCACCACCGATGGTGAACTGGTCAACCTGGACATCCACACTGGACAATCCTTCGGCCTTGTCCTGCCAGAAGTGTGAATAGCCAGCGAGTATCATGAAATGATCCATAAAGCCATATGACAGTTTCGCGGCCACGCCGTCTGCATCGGCTGAATCAGCACGCAGACCCTGGTATCCACCATCTAGATAGGAATAACTAAAGCCCTTGGCCGCGATGGCAGCCTGCGACAGCATTGCCAAACAGGCAGCAGCAATAGCCAATAAACCTTTATTATTCATTCGATCCCCTCCAGAATTAGCGACTTATAGATATGAAGTGCGACGATACTAATGTAATGCGCTCACAGCATTCAAGCATTTTTCATTTAAATTCAATGCACAGTATCTTTCGGGCACTTCATGGAAACGTCAACACGGCTGCGATTCGCCACTGACAACACTGATAGCTAACAACAACTTACGCGACATGTCTGAGAAATCTATTCTCATCACTGGCTGCTCATCCGGCATCGGGCTATGTGTCGCCCGGGGGCTGAAATCGCGTGGCTACCGGGTATTTGCAACGGCCCGCAAGGCACACGACGTGCACCAACTGGAGATTGATGGCTTCGAAAGCTTGCAACTGGACCTGTCCGATTCTGACTCGATTACAAGCGCCGTTGATGAAATCCTGGCGCGCACCGGCGGCAGCCTCGACGCCCTGTTTAACAACGGTGCCTACGGGCAGCCCGGTGCAGTTGAGGACCTGTCACGCGATGTCTTGCGGGCGCAGTTTGAAACCAACCTGTTCGGCTGGCATGAACTGACCAACCGGGTACTACCGGTCATGCGCCGCCAGGGGCATGGTCGTATTGTGCAGAACAGTTCGGTACTGGGATTTGTCGCGCTGCGCTATCGCGGTGCCTACAACGCCAGCAAATATGCGCTGGAAGGTTTGAGCGACACCCTGCGACTGGAACTCGCGGGGACAGACATCCATGTATCCCTGGTTGAACCCGGCCCGGTGAGCAGCCGCTTCCGGGAAAACGCATTCAGGGCCTACCAGGAAAACATCAATCCAGACAACAGCATCCACCGCGAGAGATACCTGGCGATGGAGGCCCGCCTGAAAACGAAAGGTCCGGAGGTACCGTTCACGCTGCCGCCGGAGGCCGTGCTGAAGAAGGTCATTCATGCCCTGGAGAGTCCCCGCCCCAGGGCGCGTTATTACGTCACCTTGCCAACTTATTTATTTGGAACTCTGAAACGGCTGCTCAGCACCCGTTTACTGGACAAGGCGCTCAGCAAGGTCGGGTAGCAGACCCACGCACTGGTGTATCGATTCGTGCAGGAGCACATCACATGCGCGATTGAAAAACCCTCGCGCATGCAATGCACTCCTGCAGTTCGTTTGGAATTACGCGGCCGAGGCGCTGCTTCCCTGCCCTTCCGAGAATTGCAGCTGCCCATCCCTGGCGTCCACCCGTACCTGGCTGCCGGGACCAAACTGGCCTGCCAGTATTGCCTGGGCCAGTGGATTCTCAAGCTGGCTCTGGATGGCACGCTTCAGCGGCCGTGCACCGTACACCGGATCAAAACCGGCCTCACCAAGCAGATCCAGGGCGGCATCGGTCAGCACCAGGCTGATATCACGCTCCTGCAGCCGCTGGCGCAGAATGTCGGTCTGCAACCCGGCAATAGCGCGGATCTGGTCACGGCCAAGGGGATGAAAGACCACAACATCGTCAATGCGGTTAATGAACTCGGGACGGAAGTGGCTGCCGACAATCTCCATGACCGCAGCCTTCATGGCGTCATAGTTTTCGGCGCCGGACATCTCCTGGATCATCTGGCTACCGAGATTTGAGGTCATCACTATCACGGTATTGCGGAAATCGACCGTGCGCCCCTGACCATCCGTGAGGCGGCCGTCATCCAGCACCTGCAACAGCACGTTAAATACATCCGGGTGCGCCTTCTCAATCTCATCCAGCAGGATGACGGAATAGGGCTTGCGGCGCACGGCCTCTGTCAGGTAGCCACCCTCCTCGTAGCCGACGTAACCCGGGGGGGCACCGATCAAGCGCGCCACCGAATGTTTCTCCATGAACTCCGACATATCAATACGCACCATGGCTTCATCGGTATCGAACAGGAAGTTGGCCAGCGCCTTGGTGAGTTCGGTTTTACCGACACCGGTGGGACCCAGAAACAGGAACGAGCCATTCGGCCGGTTGGGGTCCGACAGGCCGGCGCGGGACCGGCGTATCGCATCCGACACCACCTTCACGGCTTCGCCCTGGCCGACGACACGCGCCTGCAGGCCATCTTCCATGCGCAACAGCTTGTCACGCTCGCCTTCCAGCATCTTGGACACGGGAATACCGGTCCATTTCGAGACCACCTCGGCGACTTCCTCTTCCCCGACCTTGTTGCGCAGTAGTTGCATCTCCTGCGACTCGGCCTGATCGGCTTGCAGCAGTTGTTTCTCCAGCTCGGGAATACGTCCGTATTGCAGTTCGGAGGCGCGTGCAAGATCGCCGGCACGGTGTGCAGTTTCCAGTTCCAGACGTGCACGTTCAAGCGCTTCCTTGATGTGGCTGGCACCCTGCACAGCGGCTTTCTCGGACTTCCAGATTTCGTCCAGATCGGAAAAATCACGTTCCAGCTCATCAATCTCGTCCTGCAGCATGCCGAGACGTTTTTTCGAGGCCTCGTCGGATTCCTTCTTCAGCGCCTCGCGTTCGATCTTCAGCTGAATGAGGCGCCGTTCGAGGCGATCCATGGCCTCGGGCTTGGAATCAATCTCCATACGAATACGACTGGCGGCTTCATCAATCAGGTCAATGGCCTTGTCCGGCAGTTGCCGGTCAGTGATGTAGCGGTGCGACAGGATGGCCGCGGCGACTATGGCCGGGTCTGTAATATCAACTCCGTGGTGAACCTCATAGCGCTCTTTCAGACCACGCAGGATCGCGATGGTATCCTCAACAGTAGGTTCATCAACCTGTACTTTCTGGAAGCGCCGTTCCAGCGCCGCATCCTTTTCGATGTACTTGCGGTATTCATCCAGCGTGGTGGCGCCAACACAATGCAGTTCACCGCGCGCCAGCGCCGGCTTCAGCATATTACCGGCATCCATGGCACCTTCGGCCTTGCCGGCACCCACCATGGTATGCAACTCGTCGATAAACAGGATGATCTGTCCCTCCTGTTTTGCCAGGTCATTCAGCACCGCCTTGAGACGTTCCTCAAATTCACCACGGAATTTTGCGCCGGCAATCAGGGCACCCATATCCAGCGATAACAATCGCTTACCGTTAAGTCCTTCAGGTACTTCTCCGTTAATGATGCGCTGCGCCAGCCCCTCGACAATGGCGGTCTTGCCGACACCGGGTTCGCCGATGAGCACCGGATTGTTCTTGGTGCGCCGCTGCAGCACCTGGATGGTACGGCGAATTTCGTCATCCCGCCCGATGACCGGGTCCAGCTTGCCCTGCTCGGCGCGCTCCGTGACGTCAATGGTATATTTTTCCAGCGCCTGACGCTGGTCCTCGGCATTCGGATCGTCCACCTGCTGGCCACCCCGGACCTGGTCGATGGCCTGCTCCACCAGCTGCTTGCTGGCCCCGGCCTTGCGCAACAACTCACCGAGCCCGCCCTTGTCCTGGAGCGCGGCAAGCACAAACAGCTCACTGGAGATATAGCTGTCCTTGCGCTGCTGAGCCAATTTGTCAGTAATATTCAATAAACGCCCAAGATCGTTGGAGATATGCACTTCACCCGCAGTCCCCTCAACCTGAGCAACCTGGTCCAGCTGCTCGCCCAGTTGCGAGCGCAGCAGGTTCACATTCACGTCCGACTGCACCAGCAGGTGTCGCACACTGCCGCCCTCCTGGTCCAGCAGGGCGATCATCAGGTGGGCCGGCTCGATAAACTGGTGGTCACGACCCACCGCGAGGCTCTGGGCATCGGCCAGCGCCTGCTGAAACTTGCTTGTCATTTTGTCCATTCGCATAAAAACTGCACTCCGCATGTCACAGGGATATACCTGAATAATTGGGGTTTATTCGAGTGATTTTCAAGACTCCGGGCCCATGTATCTATCATTATCTATACTGAATACACCTCAGGAGCGAATCGCATCTGCACTTGTATCAACTAGTGGAATAGCGCTTGCGAAACGCGCCTGCGCCGATATCAGCAAGCTATTGAGAACAACGCTAGTGCAGCGTCGAATGGGCAATATAGATCAGCAGTATCCCGGCAGCAATCAACACCACCTGTTGCAGGGCAGCCTTGCCCTCCACCCGCTGGTGCAGCGTGGGGATCAGATCAGCCACAGCAATATAGATAAAGCTTGATGCCGCAATCGCAAGCATGTAAGGCAGAGCGGACTGCATGGTCTGCAGGGCAAAATAAGCCAGCACACCGCCGACAACCGTCGTCAGGCTGGTCAGTACGTTGTAGAGGAATGCACGGCTGCGGGAAAAGCCACTGTGCAACAGCACGGCAAAATCACCCACCTCCTGCGGTATCTCGTGTGCCGCAACCGCCACGCTGGTGACAACCCCGAGGTGAGTATCAGTCAGAAAGGCCGCCGCAATGAGGATGCCATCGAGAAAATTGTGCAGGCTGTCGCCAATCAGGATCATGGTACCGGTTGAATGGTCCCTGCTGTGCTGGTCGGGTGCATGCACTTCGCAATGATCGGCATGGCAATGACGCCACAACACCAGTTTCTCCAGCACAAAGAAACCCAGCAAGCCCAGCAAGACCGCCATGGGAATCACGTGGGTATCGCTACTGTTCACCGAGGCCAGCGCGTGCGGTAACAGCCCCAGAAACGCAGCACCCAGCAGGGCCCCTGTCGCAAAACTCACCAGGTGCGGCAATACGTGCGTACGCAGGGGTTCGCGCAACACCAGAAACAGGGACGCGGCCAGCACGCTCAGCAGACCACCCAGCAGGCAGAAGATGATTATCCAGACAATCAGGGGCATTCAGTTATTCCAGGTTTTAATGCACCGTTCATCATAACCCAGCTGCGCATTGAATAGAGGGTTGCCAGTCAGCCGGGTTGCAGCCAGATGAGCGTGGCCATGCGCCCGGTGACGCCATCTCGACGGTAGGAGTAAAAGCGCCCGGCGTCGCTGTAACTGCAGGCGTCACCACCGTAGACCGCTGTCACGCCACGCTCCGCCAACCGCTGCCGGGCGAGCCGGTATAAATCAGCCTTCCAGCCACCCTTCGGATCAGGCTGAAAGGCCGCTTGCGCCATGTTGTCATGTTTCAGGAAGGCCGCGCGCACCTCGTCACCCACCTGGTAGGCCGCGGGTCCAATGGCCGGACCGAGCCACGCCAGTAATGTCTCCCCGGGCAGCTGCAGCGCCTCGATGGTGCGCTCGATGACACCGGCAGCCAGCCCGCGCCACCCGGCATGCAGCGCAGCAACCCGCCGGCCGGCCCTGTCGCATAGCAGTACCGGCAGACAGTCTGCCGTTAACACCGCGCAGACTACACCCGGGTGTGAACAACAGGCCGCATCAGCAACCGGTACCGCACCGGCCTCCGGGACCTTGGCTGTATCGATCACGGTCGTGCCATGAACCTGCTGTAACCAGCATGGCGATGCGGGCAGTTGCAACGCCCGCTGCAGCATCTGGCGGTTGGCCTGTACGGCCGCCGGGTCGTCACCGACATGGTCAGCCGGATTCATACTGCGATAGGGCCCCGTGCTGTGACCACCGTGACGTGTCGTGCACACCGCACGTACCCGGGGTACAGCCGGCCAGTCGGGCAACAGCCAGTCTTCAATCACTGCTGCGCGCTCTTGCATCCTGCCGCAAGACCTCTATCAACTCGGTCATGTCCGGCGGCACGTCTGCATGCCAGCTCAGGGTCTCGCCACTCACGGGATGTTCAAGCGTCAGTTGCGTGGCGTGTAACGCCTGCCGCCGGAAGCCAGACAGGACAGCGATCACGTGCGCATTGGCGGACTTCGGCAACCGCAACCGTCCGCCATAGACCGGGTCGCCGACAACCGGATGATGCCGGTAGGCCATGTGCACGCGTATCTGGTGAGTGCGGCCAGTCTCCAGCTGCACCCGCACCAGTGTATGCGCCCGGTAACGCTCCTCTACACGGTAGTGCGTCACGGCTTCCTTGCCGCCACTGACCACGGCCATGCGTTTGCGATCGACCGGGTGCCGGCCAATCGGCGCCTCAACGCAGCCACCGGCCGCCAACACACTGTTGACCACCGTTAGATACTCTCGTTTCACGCTACGCGCCTGCAGCGCATCAACCAGACGCTTGTGCGCGGTCAGGCTGCGTGCCACCACCATCAGGCCACTGGTGCTTTTGTCGAGGCGGTGCACAATACCCGCCCTCGGCAGGCCAGCCAGTTGGGCATCATGGTGCAACAATGCATTCAACAGAGTGCCAGCCGGATTCCCGGCCGCAGGGTGCACCACCAGACCGGCCGGTTTGTTGATCACCAGCAGCTGCGCGTCTTCATGGACAATATCCAGCGGTATGGGCTCGGCTGCATTGACCGCCTGCTCCACGATCACCGCGTCAATGCGGACCCTCTCGCCACCCATGACTTTTTCCCTGACCTGTGGCACGCGTTCATCAAGCGTTACCTCGCCACTGCGAATCCATTGCTGCAGGCGGCTGCGCGAGTACTCTCCGAGCATCTCTGCCAACGCCTGATCCAGCCGCCGGCCGCGCATTGCGCCCGGAATCGTCAGTTCAAGCTGTACATGTTGCGGCATTTTTGACTCAACTTTGGGTTATACTTCCGCGACCTGCAGCTGCAGACCTGTTAACAGCGAATTATTTTGACACATTAAGCCCATGCATTTGTCGAGTTTTTTACTGGCGTTATTCATTCTGTCCACGTCCGGCTGTTCCTGGTTCAAGGATGCAATCGATGAAACCTCGGACTGGTCTGCCAACCAGCTGTATTCCGAGGCCAAGGAAAAGCTGACCGAGAAGAATTACGAAAAGGCCATCGAGTATTTCGAGATCCTGCAGGCACGCTACCCCTTTGGCCGCTATGCACAGCAGGCTGAGCTTGAAATTGCCTATGCCTATTACAAGTACGAGGAACCCGACCTGGCCATCGCGGCCGCCGACCGCTTCATCAAGATCTATCCGCGTCACCCCAATGTTGACTATGCCTGGTATCTCAAGGGACTGACGAATTATAACCGTGGCAAGTCGATCGTCGGACGTTTTTTGCCCCAGGAACCGGCAGAACGTGACACCTTTACCATGCGTGCCGCCTACGATGATTTCAGCCAGCTGGTAAAGCTTTATCCTAACAGCATCTATGCCATCGATTCGGCGCAGCGTATCGTACACCTGCGCAACAACATGGCCGAGTATGAAATTCATGTGGCCGATTACTACATGCGGCGCAAGGCCTATATCGCTGCGGCCAACCGCGGGGAGTATGTCGTGGAAAATTACCAGCGCACCCCGGCTGTCCCTGATGCGCTGGTGATCATGACCCGCGCCTACCGCAAGCTGGGTGTTGACGACCTGGCGGATGACGCCCTGCGGGTGCTGCGCCTCAACTACCCGGGGCGGCCTGAAATTGCCTGGCTGGAGGACCCGCGCGGCTATGAAACCGCTCAGAAAGGCTCACGGTCATGGAAATTCTGGTAGCCTGATGTGATCGGGTAACGCCGGTCGCGCCCGAAGGCGCGCTGCGTAATCTTGATCCCGGGCGGCGCCTGCCGGCGCTTGTACTCATTGAATTCAACCAGTCGCGCAACACGCTTCACCACCGCCGCATCAAAACCTGCCGCAATAATTTGTTCGATACTTTCATCCTGCTCGATGTAACGTTCCAGCAGGCGATCAAGTACCTCGTAAGGTGGCAGGCTGTCGACATCCTTCTGGTCCGGCGCCAGTTCCGCTGACGGGGGACGCTCAAGCACCCGTTGCGGAATGACGGCTGCCAGGCTGTTACGGTATTCACACAGTTGGTAGACAAGCAGTTTCGGCACATCCTTGATAGGTGCAAAACCACCGGCCATATCGCCATAGAGTGTGGCATAACCCACTGACATCTCGCTCTTGTTCCCTGTCGTCAGCAGTATTTTGCGTTTTTTGTTGGAGATCGCCATCAGGATAATGCCGCGGCAACGCGCCTGTATATTTTCCTCCGTGGTATCGGCATCCAGCCCGGCAAAGGTCTCGTCGAGCACCTCGAGAAAACTGCTGAATGGCGCCTCGATCGGAATCTCGTGGTAGGCCACTGCCAGCGCCTCGGCCTCGGCACGCGCATCTTCCAGGCTCATGTCCGCGGTATAGCGTGACGGCATCATGACCGCCTCGACACGCTCTGCACCAATGGCGTCCACGGCCAGCGCCAGTGTCAGTGCGGAATCAACGCCTCCTGACAGCCCCAGCACCGCCCCATCAAAATGATTCTTGTGGATATAGTCGCGCACCCCCAGCACCAGCACCTGGTAGATAGCCGCGACTTCCTGCAGGCTGGTCACGCACGCCCCCGCGTGCGGTATTACGCCATTATCGACCATGAAGTCGACTGCATAAAGGCCGGCCTCACAGGCAGGCGCATGCTGCACCACCTTGCCTTCACTGTTAACCACAAACGATCCGCCATCGAACACCAGCTCATCCTGGCCGCCAACCAGGTTGACGTACATCACCGGCAACCCGGCCTGTTGCGAGCGCAGTGCCAGTAACTGCTCCCGCTCTGTGCGCTTGCCGGTATGAAACGGAGAGGCATTGATATTGACCAACAGCTGCGCGCCGGCAGCGGCCGCCTGGCTTGCAGGCCCGCTTTCCCAGATGTCCTCGCAGACGGTTATGCCGACCGGTACACCCTTGATACGCACAATGCAGGGTTCGGAACCCGATATGAAGTAACGTTGCTCATCGAAGACGCTGTAATTCGGAAGATGCTGTTTGCGGTAGATGGTGACCTCACCGTCCTGGAACACACCGGCCACATTGTACAAACCGTTCGGCTGTTTCAGCGGATAGCCGATAACCGCGGTAATACCGCAAATCTCCTGGCGCAATGATTCGACCGCGGCATCAACATGCTCGATGAAGTGCGGTCGCAGCAGCAGGTCCTCCGGGGGATAGCCGGTCAGCGCGAGTTCAGGGAAGACAATGGCATCCGCAGACATTGTGTCGCGCGCATGCACACAGGCCGTGAGTATTTGATGGGCATTGGCAGGAATATCACCCACCATATAATTCTGCTGCGCCATAACAACACGCAGATCGGCTGGTGATTGGCGGGTCATACGTTGATCAGTGCACAGGGATAACAGAAAACAAGGGGTCAGGATGGCATTACAGTCTGCATGCCGGTACCGATCTCTGCCGGGGAACGCACCACCTTCACACCAGCTGCCTGCAGTGCGCTGATCTTGGCTTCAGCCGTGCCCTGGCTGCCACTGATAATGGCACCCGCATGGCCCATGCGCTTGCCGGGTGGCGCTGTCACGCCGGCGATGTAGGCCACCACCGGTTTGCTGACATGCTCATGAATAAACGCTGCCGCCTGCTCCTCATCAGTGCCACCGATCTCTCCGATCATGACAATGCCATGCGTGTCGCTGTCAGCCTCAAACAAGCGCAGGCAGTCGATAAACCCCATGCCGTGGATCGGATCACCCCCCATTCCGATACAGGTGCTCTGGCCGAAACCACAGCGACTGGTCTGGAACACGGCTTCATAGGTCAGGGTCCCGGAACGCGACACGATCCCGATATGACCGGGTGTGTGCATCGGACCGGGCATGATGCCAATCTTGCAGGCACCCGGGGTGATAATACCGGGACAATTCGGGCCAATCAGCAGCGCGTCGGTGTCACGCAACACCGCCTTGACACGCAGCATATCCAGTACCGGTATGCCCTCGGTAATACAAACGATCAGTTGAATACCGGCGGCAGCCGCCTCGAGTATGGCATCGGCCGCAAAGGCAGCCGGCACATAGATCATGGTGGCCTGCGCCCCGGTCGCCGCGATCGCTTCAGCTGCCGTATTAAACACCGGCAGTCCCAGGTGCGTCTGGCCACCCTTGCCCGGGGTCACACCACCCACCAGACGCGTACCGTAGTCCAGTGCCTGACGGGAATGGAACGTCCCCTGGGCTCCGGTAAAACCCTGGCAGATCACCCGTGTCCCGGCATCGACGAGAATACTCATGACGAAGCGGCCGCCTGCACGAACGCCACGACCTTGTCCGCCGCATCGGAAAGATCGCTGGCAGTCAATACGTCCAGACTGGATTGCTCGATCAACGCCAGTCCGGCCTCAGCGTTGGTCCCTTCGAGACGCACCACCACCGGTACCGTCACATCCACCTCATCAATCGCCTGCAAAATGCCTTCTGCAATCAGGTCGCAACGCACAATTCCGCCAAAGATGTTGACCAGTATCGCCTTCACCTGGGTATCGGACAGTATCAGCTTGAAGGCTTCAGCTACTTTCTCGGCCGTCGCACCACCACCGACATCGAGAAAATTCGCCGGCATGCCGCCATGCAGCTTGATCAGATCCATGGTTGCCATCGCCAGCCCGGCACCGTTCACCATACAGGCAATATTGCCGTGCAGGCGGATATAGTTCAGACCATGCTGCTGGGCCGCGTTCTCACGTGTGTCCTCCTGGCTGTTATCGCGTAATTTGGCCAGTTGCGGATGACGAAACAGGGCATTGTCATCAAGGTCTACCTTGGCATCCAGTGCCAGCAAGTCTCCGCCCGCGGTGACCACCAGCGGATTGATTTCCAGCAGGCTGGCATCGCACTCCAGCAGCAGCCGGTAAGCCGCGGCCAGTAATTTCGAGAAGGCATTTACCTGTTTGCCCTCGAGCCCAAGGGCGAACGCCAGGTTACGACACTGATAACCCTGCAGACCGGCAGCCGGATTGACGGTTTCCGTCAGGATGGCGTCCGGATCACTTGCAGCGACCGCCTCGATATCCATGCCACCGGCTGCTGAAGCCATCAACACAATGCGTTCCAGCGAGCGATCAATCAACATGCCGAAGTAGATTTCACGGACAATGGAGACGCCTTGCTCCACCAGCACGCAGTTAACGGGCAGCCCCTCAGAATCTGTCTGCCGTGTCACCAGTCGTGAACAGAGCATCGCGTCCACGGCCTCCCGCAGACTGTGCTCGTCCTCTACCCGCCTGACACCACCACCCTTGCCGCGCCCGCCGGCATGTATCTGAGCCTTCACCACCCACGGCATCCGGTCCAATGAGCTGAGCAGGCCGGCAATCTCGTCGGAGCGCTCGAGCACCTGCCCGGCAGGAACCGGAATCCCGTAATCCGAGAATAATCGTTTTGCCTGATATTCATGCAAGTGCATGGTGCGAGTGTGTCAAACTTGGGCCGTGTTTATCAAGTCATAGATCAGGTGCACATCAAAAGTCGAAGTTAAGGTAATATGACCGGCAATCGATATGACAGACGGACGTTGATCACAGACACCCATGCGTACCCTTGTTATCATTATTGTACTGGCATTGATCGTCATCATTGCGAAACGGCTGTTGAAAAGACCGCAAACACCGGCCAGACGCAGTCAGAAAAACGAGCGCATGGTGCAATGCGCCAACTGCGGTATCTACATTCCTGAACAGGAAGCATTACTGCGGGCCGGTCGTTACTACTGTTCACAGACACATCTGGATGATGACCTGCACTAGCAACCGCCGGCAATCTCAAGCTCCGTTACACTTCGTAAATGCCTGACTTCTACACAGACAGATTTCCGAACCAGGAAAGCCACGATGCGCTGACGTGGAAACCGCTGCGTTTGCTGAGCTTTTACCGGGCCATCCTGGCCGGCCTGCTGGCCGTGCTGTTCTTCAGCATTCCCGAGGATACCGGTCTTGGCACGCAGCATCACAATCTCTATGCGCTGATGTCCATTGCCTACCTGCTGTTCAGCGTGCTCGCGGGGTTTGCCGCACGCCTGCGACAGCCGGGCTATGAATTGCAGGCGGTCACCCAGATTGTCATCGACATTGTTGCCATTACCGTGCTCATGTTTGCCAGCGGCGGTATGGGCAGTGGTCTCGGTATATTGCTGTTGATCGCGGTCGCCGCCGGCAGCATCCTGCTCCCCGGCCGCATGGCCTTTCTGTTTGCCGCAGTCGCCACCCTGGCCGTCATGGGGGAAGAAGTTTACAGCTCACTGTTGCTCAATATTGCCAACACCAGCGGATACACACAGACGGGGCTGCTTGGACTGGCATTGTTCGTAACCGCTGCAGTCACCAACCTGATGGTACGGCAAATCAAGGACACGGAAGCATTGGCAACCCGTCGCGGCATTGACATTGCCAACCTTGCCAAGCTGAACACCCATATCGTGCAGCGCCTGCAGGCCGGCATTATCGTCACCGACCATGAACATCGTGTCCGCCTGATCAACCAGACCGCGCAAAAACTACTGAACCTGCCGGAAATTGAAATGGGTCAGCCACTGGAATCGCTGTCGCCACAGCTATTCGCAAGACTCGACGAGTGGAGCAAGACACCGCATGAGGAGCAGGCTGTCATGCCTGCCGAAATCGAGGGTAAAAGGCTATTGCCGCACTTCACCATGCTGGGTACCGCAGACGGTATCGGCTCGCTTGTTTTTCTGGAAGATTCTGAAACACTGGCAAAGCAGGCGCAGCAACTCAAACTGGCTTCCCTCGGCCGGCTCACCGCCAGCATTGCGCATGAAATACGCAATCCACTGGGCGCCATCAGTCATGCAACACAGCTACTGGATGAGTCCGAGGCACTGAATGACAGCGACCAGCGCCTGATCACCATCATTGGTGACCACACCCGGCGGGTCAATGCCGTCGTGGAAAATATATTACAGCTTTCGAGACCGGGAAGCTCTGCACCCCAACAAATCAGGATGCGGCAATGGCTGGAGAAATTTGCCGACGAGTTTGCCGGCAGCGGCAATTGCAACCCGCAGCAGATCAGCGTGCAAGTAATACCGGAGGATCTCGAGGTCTACATGGATCCCAGCCTGCTGCACCAGGTTGTCTGGAACCTGTGCCAGAACGCCATGCGACACGGCACCCAGGGATCGACGCCCATTGAACTCAGGGTGGTCTGCAAGTTATCACCCACATCTCTCAAGCCCCAGCTCGATATCATTGATAACGGGGCTGGCATTGACCCTGACATAGCAGATACCATCTTCGAACCGTTTTTCACGACCAAGAGCAATGGTACCGGGCTGGGCCTGTATATTGCGCGTGAAATTTGCGAAAACAACCAGTCACACCTGGATTACATTCCAACCGCCGAGGGTGGCAGCTGTTTTCGCATTACCTTCAACAGCAGTCCGCCACAAGCCGTTTCCACCTTTGCATTATGAATGAGACCATGAGCACACATCTGGCATTGATCATCGATGATGAACCGGACATTCGGGAATTGCTTGAGATGACGCTGGGTCGCATGAACATCAATACACGCAGCGCGGCCAGTCTGGCCGAGGCGCACGCGCTGCTGGAATCCGAAAAGTTTGATATCTGCCTCACCGACATGCGTCTTCCCGACGGCAACGGCATCGACCTGGTACGACATATTCAACAACAGGACCTGAACCTGCCAACGGCGGTGATCACAGCCTATGGCAGCATGGACACCGCGGTTGACGCACTCAAGGCCGGCGCCTTTGACTTTGTATCCAAGCCTGTTGATCTGACGGTCCTGCGCAACCTTATCAACAGCGTACTGAAACTTTCCGACAGCGCGGCACCCCGTGATCGCCGCAGCCGTGATACCTTGCTGGGTGAATCGGAGCTGATGCGCAACATTCGCTCAACGATTGCGAAACTGTCGCGCAGCCAGGCCCCTGTTTACATCAGCGGAGAATCCGGCACCGGCAAGGAACTGGTCGCGCAGCTGATTCACAGCAAGGGCCCGCGCAATGACTGCTCATTCATTCCGGTGAACTGTGGCGCCATTCCCTCTGAATTAATGGAGAGTGAATTCTTTGGTCACAAGAAAGGCAGTTTTACCGGTGCGGTCAAGGACAAGAAAGGCCTTTTCCAGGTTGCCGAGGGGGGCACCCTGTTCCTCGATGAGGTCGCGGAACTGCCACTGCACATGCAGGTCAAGCTGCTGCGTGCAATCCAGGAAAAGGCCGTACGCCCGGTCGGTGCCGAGAAGGAAATTCCCACCGATGTACGCATCCTCTCTGCCACACACAAGGATCTTGCCCGACTGGTCGAGGCAGGCCAGTTCCGCCAGGACCTCTACTACCGGCTTAACGTGATTCAATTGCAGGTCCCGGCCCTGCGTAATCGCAGCGAAGACATTCCCCAGCTGGTGACTCATTACCTGGAAAAACTCGCCGAGGAAAACAACTTGCCCGACCTCAGTATCGAAGAGACGGCCATGAAAGACCTGTGTAGCTACGCCTTCCCGGGGAATGTTCGTGAACTTGAGAATATCCTCGAACGTGCCACGACGCTGTGCGAGCACAGCATCATTACAAGTGAGGACCTGCAATTGCCCGCTGGCGTGATAGTCAACCACGACACCCCTGCCGTAGCAACGGCAAAGAAAGTGACTGCCGTTGATGTACCGCTGGATACCTATATGGACAACATCGAGAAGGATGCACTCATCAAGGCACTGGAACAGACCCGCTATAACAAGACGGCAGCCGCAAAACTACTGGGTATCACCTTTCGCGCACTGCGCTACCGACTGAAAAAGCTCGACCTCGAATAACTCCCCAGCCACAAAACACGCCCACCGTCACAAAGTGACGCATTGCGTCACTTTGTGACCTCGATTGTGTACCAGGTCTCAGTTTCACTGATTGTTGATAGCGTTCCCGGATAGTAACCCCCAACACACTTTCTTTTTAATTTATTGTTTCTATTGTATTTTATTATTTATTTCATGAAAGCAGCGAGAATTCATTGCCTTCTCGAACGAGTTGGCACGGAATATGTATTAATAAAGGCAGCCAAAAGAATCCGGGCCGTTGCCCGATAGCAAGGCTGGACAAGGAAGCCCGGTGTCGGGCTAACAAGCAGGGATGAATACCAACGTTTACTAACCACAGAGGGTAACAACCATGAAACAGCAAAAAGGTTTTACATTGATCGAACTGATGATCGTGATCGCCATTATCGGCATTCTGGCCGCTATCGCGATCCCGGCCTACCAGGACTACACCGTTCGCTCCAAGGTCTCTGAAGGCCTGAATCTGGCCGGCGCCGCCAAACTGGCCGTTTCCGAGACTTTTGACAGCAATGGCACGTTCCCGTCTCAAGCTAATATTAGCTATGGCCTGCCAACAGCTGCCAGTATTGCCGGTAACTATGTGGCTTCCGTAGAAGCTGCTGCCACTACAGGTATTATCACCATCACCTATAATGCCAGTGGTGTCGGAGCGGGCGCTGACAGCGCAACGATCCTGTTGACACCGGACACCTCCGCCTCTGGTGCCTTGGGTTGGGATTGTACCGGTGGCACCATGCCAGCCAAGTACAGGCCGGCTACTTGCCGCTAACACCAGACTGTCTGGTTCTGTAGCAATGAACGCCCCGGAAACGGGGCGTTTTTATTTTCAATTGATGTATCATCCCACCCGTTATCTGCCATGCAGTAGCAGACCATCGCCCGCAATCAATACATACCACGGCTTGTATTCGCGGACGCGCTCCACTCCTGCAGGTTGTATTAGAAACAGTCCCTTTTAAAATGGCGCCCGCAATGAAAAATCCTGTCCCCCGGGACACTATTCACTGGTTTTTCCTGCTGCTAATCCTGCTCACTATTATTGTCTATTACCCCGGCCTGTCGGGCGATTACCTGTTCGACGACACCAGCAACCTGCTGCAAAACAAGGCGCTGGATATTGAAACCCTGGACATGGATTCGCTTGGCAGCGCCGCCTATTCGTCCGGTGCAGGGAAACTCCGGCGACCTGTCAGCATGGTCAGTTTCGCGCTGAACCGCTTCTTCTTTGGCATAGATCCCTACTCACACAAGGTCATCAACCTCGTCATACACATTCTCACCGGTTGTCTGCTGTATCTGTTCAGCCTTCTGGTGATCTCGGCTTACCAGCAACGCAGGAAACCCGCGTTGACCGTACAGGCAGCACGCTGGATTCCGGTCATCGTCTGCGGCATGTGGCTGGTACATCCGCTGAACCTGACCTCTGTGCTCTACATCGTCCAGCGCATGACCAGTCTGGCTGCCCTGTTTACCGTGGCCGGACTGTGCCTGTATGTCATCGGCAGACGACAGATGTTGAACGGCAGACATGGTCTGTCCATCATTCTGACTGGACTGTTTATCATGGGAGGACTGGCCCTATTCAGCAAGGAAAACGGCATCCTGCTGCCCCTGTACATGCTGGTCACAGAGATGTCCGTGTTCAGATTCCAGGCACAGAATGGCCGACCGGACAAGTCGATCATTATCTTTTTCAGCCTGGTGGTGGCTGTCCCCGCCCTGCTGGCCCTGTTGTACCTCGGTACACATACGGATTCGATGCTCAATTACAGCTCCCGTGACTTCACCTTGCCGGAACGCATCCTCACGGAAGCGCGGGTACTGGTCTTTTACCTGAAAATGATCATCATGCCATCGGTACAGGAACTGGGGCTGTATCACGATGACTTCTCCATATCGCACGGCCTGCTCGACCCACCCGCCACGTTGTTCTCCGTGATCGCCCTGGCGTTATTGTTACTTGCAGGACTGCTGTTGTTACGGAAACGACCACTGGTCAGCCTGGGGATTCTCTGGTTCTTTGCCGGTCATATACTGGAATCAACGATACTCCCGCTCGAGATCGCCCATGAACACCGCAACTACCTGGCAGACTATGGCATTCTGCTGGCAACCACCTGCGCCATAGCACAGGCCCCGCTGAAAAAGCTCATGCCCCTCATTCGACTCCCGGTGCCGTTACTGCTGATCCTGCTGTTTTCCTACACGACCTGGCTGCGAAGTGAGCAATGGTCAGACAACATCAACCACTCGATTTATGAAGCACGCCACCACCCGGATTCACACCGCGCCGTGTTCTCGGCAGGACGCATCCATGGACGTCTGGCACTGGAGGGCCACCCGGGCAGCAAGGAACAGGCCTATAGCTATCTTGAACAGGCCAGAAAACTGGATAATACCGGCATTATGTCCAATGTCACACTGATCAAGTTAAGCTACCTCCTCGATGAACCGGTCAACCCGACCTGGTTCGAGGAGATGCTCGATAAATTATCGCGCTACCCGATCTCAGCCGCCGACATCTCCAGCCTGCAGGCACTGGCTGCCTGTACACAGGACATGTGCACCATAGTGCCTGAAAAAATGGAGCAATTATTCAGTATTGTGCTGGAACAGAAAAACGCGAAACTTGTGACCACCTACGGCTACTATACAATCAACAGCCGCGGTAATTTTGACAAGGGTCTGACACTCTTCGAGCACGCCGTCGAACTTGACCCGCGTGAACCACAATACCGCAAGAACCTGATCAATCTGCTGATCTTCATGGGTAAACTCGACGAGGCGGAACAACAACTGGCAGAATTCAAGTCCTTTGACACCCATGGCAACAGCCAGGGTTTCTACCAGTCGATCGAGCGCGAGATCAGTACTCTACGGGCCAATGATGTGGCACAAACAGATGAATGAAGGAAAAATCCAGCCATGAGTCGCGACATCAGTATTATCCTGCCAGCAAAAAATGAAGCCGAAAGCCTGGAAAAATTACTCCCCGTGCTTCGGCGGGCATTCCCCGACGAGGAGATCATTGTTATCGATGATGGCTCGACTGACACGACTATCGACGTCTGCAATCATAACAATGTCAGCGTCATCTCACATGTCTATTCCATGGGCAACGGCGCAGCCATCAAGACCGGCTCAAGAAATGCAACTGGCGATATCCTGGTGTTTATGGATGCGGATGGCCAGCATACACCGAACGACATCCAGAGCCTGGTCGACAAAATCAATGATGGGTTCGACATGGTAGTCGGTGCCCGCCAGATAGACACACATGCATCCATAACCCGAAGGATCGGCAATACTATCTATAACAAGCTGGCCTCCTGGATGACCGGCTATCCGATAGAAGACCTGACTTCCGGTTTCCGTGCTGCCCGGGCACGTCATTTCAGCAAGTTTCTGTATCTGCTGCCTAACAAGTTTTCCTATCCGACAACCAGCACCATGGCCTTCTTCCGTTCAGGCCTGCCCGTCGGCTATGTTCCGATACAGGCATTGAACAGAACGGGAGACAGAAAGAGTCATATCAGGCTGTTTCACGACGGCTTCCGTTTCTTGATTATCATTCTCAAGATCGGCGCCCTGTTCTCACCCATGCGCTTCTTCCTGCCCATTAGCGGCGCGCTCTTCCTTGCCGGTCTGGGCTACTATGGATATACGTATTTCAACTGGGGACGACTCACCAACATGAGCACTATGCTGTTCCTGTCCTCATTGTTCATTTTCCTGATCGGAATCGTCTCCGAGCAAATATCCGCGCTGCACTACAAGGATATAGAAGCATCAAAACGCACCACTCGTCGCAGCTAGGCTAGCTATACTACACACAGTTCAAATTCAGCCAACATTCACCAAATACAGCATTTTCTTATCACCGTATATCCAACATGCTAAGACTACCCAACACTGTGCAAATGATTATTCGTGAATGCATGGACACGGTAAGAAACCGGATCGATGCCAGCCCAGATCTGATGAAAGACCTTGCCGAAGCACGGAACAACGAGCTCTTCCAAAGCGTGTATTCCAAGCCAGAACCTCTTGTATCAGTGTGTGTCGGCACCTATAACCGTGAGCAATTGATTACAGAGCGCTGCCTGCCCTCGATCCTGGGACAGACCTATCGGAATCTTGAAGTTATAGTTGTTGGCGATGCGTGCACAGATAACACCTTCCATCACCTGAAAACATTCAGGGACCCGCGATTACGCTTTGTAAATCTTGAACACCGCGGCGAGTACCCGGACAATCCAAAGTATCGCTGGATGGTTGCAGGAACAAATCCCGTCAATCACGCCCTCAGAATGGCACAGGGCGATTTTATTACGCACCTTGATGACGATGACGAATATCTGCCTGACAGGATAGAGAAACTGCTTCAGTTCTCGCTATCCCGGCGTCTTGAACTGACATGGCATCCATTTTACATGCAAAACGCGGATGAAAGCTGGTACATCAGACCATGTCAGAATCTGACTTACGGCAGCATTACTACCTCATCCTGCCTATATCACAACTGGTTTAAACGAATAGAATGGAATGTAAATGCCTGGAAGATGCGTGAACCAGGCGACTGGAACAGATACAGAAAGTTTAAATATCTAAAAGTCAAGGCTGCACGTTTCCCAGAGCCATTGTTGCACCATTACAAAGAACGGGCACAACAGCCGTCTACTCCTGTCAACAGCGATACTTAAGCGGCAATATCCTGAGCATATTAATATGAGCAAGAACAAAGCAGATGATCTGGCCATCTTCGGTGGAACAACAGCATTCGACCAGCCATTACATGTTGGCCGTCCCAATATCGGTTCGCGCAAATCAATAGCCAGGCGCTTCAATCAAATTCTGGATGATAGATGGCTTACCAACAACGGAGTAATGGTTCAGGAATTCGAAAGAAAGATCGCAGACTATACGGGAGTTAAACACTGCATTGCCATGTGCAATGGCACAGTCGCCCTGGAAATCGCCATACGTGCAACTGGCCTGTCTGGAGAGGTAATCATCCCTTCATTTACATTTATCGCAACAGCGCACGCTCTCCAGTGGCAACAAATAACACCGGTATTCTGCGATATTAATCTTAATGATTACACTATCGATACCGAACAAGTAGAGCGTCTCATAACCCCGCGGACAACTGGTATCATCGGCGTCCACTTATGGGGTCGCCCCTGCGATGCCGATGCTCTGGAAACACTCGCCAGGCGCCATAATCTCAAGCTGCTGTTCGATGCCGCCCAGGCTTTTGGCTGTAGCCACAACAACAGAATGATCGGTCAATTCGGGGAGGCAGAAATATTGAGCTTTCACGCAACCAAGCTAGTCAATACGCTTGAAGGTGGGGCGATTGTAACGAACAATGACGAACTAGCCGAGAAAGTACGCCTTATGAAAAACTTCGGCTTTTCGGGTGAAGATAATGTGACCTACATAGGCACTAACGGCAAAATGAATGAAATTTCCGCAGCCATGGGCATCAGCTCCATGGAAGAAATCGATCATTTTATCGACAGCAACCGGAAGAATTACAATCGATACAGAACACTGCTTGGTAATATACGTGGCGTGAGAGTTTTGCCTTACACCGAACAAGATAAATGCACATACCCGTATATAACCATTGAAGTCGATATAGAAGAGGCAAACATATCTCGCAATATGTTACTGAATATACTAAAGGCAGAAAATGTACTCGCTCGCCGGTACTTTTATCCCGGATGCCATCGAATGGAGCCATACAAGTCCTACTTCCCCAATGCAAATCTGATGCTGAAGAATACCGAATACTTCATGGAACGCGTCATATCACTGCCTACCGGGACAACCGTCACTGCAGATGATATCGATTCAATCTGCGACATCATTCATTTCGCCATCAACAATGCAGGCGATATTAAAAGCAGGGATTCCGCCTATCTTTGTGAGGCCTGATGCAATACCTGGATAGATATTAAACCATGCTTCGTTCAACACTAAGAAATCTCCCTCCAAATCTGAAAAACGCTCTGAATCAGACCGCCGGTATGTTAATCAGTGTGGCAGCGATCCCGATGATACCCGTACGCCTTGTTCTGTATTACCTGGACAAAAACCGCTCGACCAAACTGCATGTTGGGTGTGGATCAGTAAAGCTGACGGGCTGGGTTAATGCAGATATTGATCCACGCGCGCAGCTGATCATTAACATTAAACACCGCCTGCCGTTTACCGGTAACTCCCTTGACCGGATATATTCCGAACATGTTCTCGAACATGTATCAGCAGACGATGGCGTTGCCTTTCTAAAAGAAGCATACAGGACACTCAAGCCCGGGGGGATCATCCGCATTGCCATGCCTGATCTTGATGATCTTATCGAGGGATACAGCAACGACTGGAAGCGTTTTGACTGGCTGCAATGGCCCGGTCACGAGTTCATTCAAACGAAAGCAGAAATGCTCAATATAGCCTTTCGCTGGTGGGGACACCTTTACCTGTACAATCAGGAAGAACTTGGTCGCCGTTTGCATGAAGCGGGATTCAGCGCTATTAAGTTTTGCGCGCATGGGAAAAGCCAGCATGGAGATCTCAGGAAACTAGAAACACGCAGCGACTCCCTGCTCATAGCAGAGGCAACCAAGTAAATGCATCTGATCTGGACGAAGATTGTTACCACCTTCAGCGCCAGAGCATACGGCACCGCCATTGAATTAATAAGCCTGCTGATAACGGCACGGGTGCTGGGACCTGACGGCCGTGGAACAGTGGCCTCCATTATCGCATGGACAGCACTTTTCGCAGCGGTATTCGGCTTAAGCCTGAGCCAGGTAATCGTCTACCGATTCACCAACAATGTGAGCAATAGTCAATTCAACAGAACCTTTTCTGCGCTCATTCCGCTGTCATTCTTTCTGTGCCTGGCAGGATGGCTATGCGCACTAGTGATTTATACACAAACAGAAAGTGGCGGGCTAAAGCAACTACCAACCGGAGTTGTCGTCCTGGGATTCACATTACTACCATTTATCATGTGGGAGTCATATAGCAGTCACCTGCTCAGCACCACCGGTCGCCTGAATCAATACAATATGGGTCTGGTTATCGGAAAAACACTGGGATTTACCACGATGTTGGTAGTTATATTTCTGGCAGGACTAGGAGTATACGGGCCAATTATTGGAAACCTAGCAGCATTAATCATAACCATTCTGATAGCTATCCTTACCATGAGGGAATCACTGTCGAAGCCACTTTGTGTGTATGCCAGCGAAGTGGTTAGCCTGGTGAGCGGCGGGCTTAAATTACACATTAACACCATTGGGTCATTTTTATTACTGACAGTCGACATTGTTATCTTGAGCCAGTATCGGAGCATGGAAGAAGTCGGCTGGTATCAGGCTGCAACACAATTGATCGCCGTTCCACTGATGTTGCCCGGCGTCGTCACAATGGTGCTTTATTCAAAAGTGGCGGATGAAGGGCCTGTCAAGGTCTGGACGATACACCGCAGGTTGATCCAGCAAATCATGGTAGTAATAGGAGTCGTTGCCGTGGTCTCTTATTTTATTGCACCCAACCTTGTTTATCTGCTCCTGGGTAGTGAATTCACAGAAACCATACCTGTTTTCAGAATTCTGCTGCTTGCCATGATCGGTATGTGTTTTTCCCAGCTGATGGTGGCGCAGTGGATTGGACGCGGACTATTTCTGCAGGCGGGTATTATCACTATTGTGGCCGGATTAACCAACGTCATTCTTAATTTTTACTTCATCCCCACATTTGGTATGTATGCCGCTGCATGGACTACTGTCGGAGCATTCATCATTAGCATTATAACCAACGGTATATTTGCAATGATGATTGAACGCGAATGGAAATATACATACTCTTAGAACCTACTCTTAAATAAGGTAGTTCATTAGAAAGGAGCGTCAATGTTTAATCCGGGCTATTACTCAAGGGATGAGCTGGAAAGCGCAGGCTTCAAGGCATTAGGAGGCAACGTATCTATTGCACGAAACTGTACGTTGGTAGGCGTGGAAAACATCTCAATTGGTGACAACGTAAGAATAGATGGTTACTGCTCCATCATTGCAGCTGGCAACGGATATGTTAATCTTGGTTCATACATACATATTGGCGGCTACTGCCTGCTCTCGGCAGGAGATGGTATTGAAATACAGGATTTCTCCGGATTATCCCACGGTAGTTATATATACAGCCGATCAGATGATTACTCTGGAAATCATCTCACCAATCCGACTGTTCCGGAGCAATATACCAACATCATCAAGGGACCCGTCACACTCGAGCGCCACGTCATAGTTGGCTCCGGATCGATAATTCTCCCGAATATTACCATTGGCGAGGGTTCGGCAGTTGGAGCACACTCACTGGTTACAAAGAATCTGGATAGCTGGGGAGTCTATACCGGCTCACCTGCAAAACGCCTTAAGAGCCGCTCCAAACGACTGCTTGAACTTGAAAAGCAGCTCATTGAGAAAACAAAACAATAACATACAACACACAGCAAGGCGGATAAATCCTGTCCCGGCACACCACCCTACAAAAAAGGAGACCTTTCTACGCATACCCCCTATATACAGAATGACCAGACATATCCGTACAAACCTGAAAATCCTGCATCAACTATCTGCAAAACAAGTAAGTAATATTTAATCACACTGTTAACAGTCTTAATACACTACGCAAACTAACTGCTGACACTGCCATACACGGAACTGCACAAGCCCACTGCAAATATGATGAAAAAGAAGTTGTCACTTGCGCTCTGCACTTTCAATGGAGAGCAATACCTTCCTGAATTACTTGATAGTCTGTGCAATCAGAAACTATTACCCTTTGAGTTGATTGTGTCCGATGACGGCTCAACAGATAGAACAATATCAATACTCCAGGATTTTCAGTCTATTTCTCCCTTTATCGTTAGCCTCCTCATCAACAAGAACCGCCAGGGAGTAATTCGTAATTTTGAAGTAGCTCTAGGTGCATGCAGCGGGGAATACATAGCCCTTTGCGACCAGGATGATGTATGGCGATCCGACAAGCTTGAGAAGCTGATGAATCTAATCGAGAAAATGGAAGCCGAACCCGGCCATGGACCGTATTTCGTACACACTGGTTTAGATCTGGTAGACAGCCGACTTAACAATATGGGCGTTTCGTTCCTTGAGCACCAGGGCCTGAAAGTCCCGGTCAGCGAGCAGTACAAAACACTGATAGCCCAGAACTATATCCCAGGCTGCAGCACACTGTTTTCAAGCGATTTACTCGATCTAGCTCTACCCATACCAGAGGAAGCCGTCATGCACGACTGGTGGCTCGCACTCATTGCCTCCATTGCGGGAGAAATACGCTACAATCCGTCCAGAACTGTGCTATACAGGCAGCATGATAAAAACCACCTAGGCTCCGATACTAGATATTCGATGAAGACGCTGTGCAAGATCGTTGCCGTCAAGCCAGCACTCAGGACTATTGAAAAGAACTTCACAGCCTCGGCCAGGCAAGCTATTGCCGCCTCAGACAGGCTTACCAGTAACAACATAGCAATTCCAGATGTCGTTTCCAGCTACACTAACTCATTAAAGTCCTCAAAATTAAGAAGCTTTGCTAGCATAATCACCGGACAGGTGGGAAGAGCCAATTTTCTGCGTAACGTTACGCTGCTAATGGCGATATTGCTTTACGACAAGAATTCTCTCCAGAACTAGGCGATCAAATTTACCGAGTTACATATGAACCCGGCTATATCAACCAATACAGCGGCTGTCATTGTATCCTTCAATCCTGATCTGATCATTTTACGAAACATTCTTTCTACATTAAGTAATCAATGTCGCGTCTCATCATTGATAATGGTTCGTCACAATCGATCATTTTATCTCTAGATGAATTAGTCGAGGGCAGAGATGCTGTTGAACTGATTAAGCTGAATGAAAACATGGGCATCGCCCACGCACAGAATACAGCAATCAGACACATCACAGAAAAAGATACGGCATTAAAATATATTTTGACGCTTGACCATGACAGCATTCCTTCCAGAGATATGATTAAGTGTCTGGAGACAACATTTGAAACTATTGAGAAACAAGGTAATCGTGTCGCAGCTGTTGGCCCTGTAATATACGACCCAAGAGACAACAAGTTTTTGAAATTTCAAAAAATGAAATTATTATTTCCCGGAAAAATAGACCCAAATAAAATCACCAGCGAAAGTCTGGCAGTTGAAGTGGATGGCCTCAATAGCTCAGGTACATTAATATCCACGATAGCATTCCACGTTATTGGCGAGTTTGATAGCCACCTTTTCATAGACCACGTTGAGACAGACTGGTGCTTCAGAGCAAAAGCAAAGGGTTTCAAATTATATGCAACAAACAAGACAAAGCTCACTCATTTCATGGGCGACGATATCTGTTATTACTGGTTTTTTAGAAAAAATAGCATGCCCTATCGATCGCCATTGAGGCACTATTACCTAACAAGAAACAGCATTCTTCTTCAGAAAAGAAACTATATCCCTGCAGCTTGGAAAGCCTCAAATATTCTGAAACTATGTTTTACCTATATCTACTTTGGTTTCTTTTGCGAAGATAGGAAACACCAACGCCAATGTATTTTCCAAGGCATCCGCGATGGTATGAAAGACATCTCAGGCAGAGCTGCCCACAACATATAGAGACCATTAAACAAAAATGTGTGGAAGCTGGGCACTAGTGGACAGGGTCTGTTTGTCGACCATAGAAACAAAAAATACATGTTTTTCACGCAACCATATCTAGGATACACATCTCACTAACTAGTTGAATTAATATGAGATCTATCCTGGTCACGACCTCAACCTACCCCCGATGGCAGGGAGACACTGAGCCTGCATTCGTACACTTCCTCTGCAGAGAACTGACGAATAACTACCGGGTCATTGTCATCGCACCGCACTATCCCGGTTCACGTAGAAAGGAAACAATGGAGGGCGTGCTGGTATACAGGTTCCGTTACTTCTTCCCGTTTGGGGAAACTCTCGCTTATAACGGTGGAATCGTTACGAACCTTAAAAACAGCATGCTGAAATGGCTACTGGTGCCCTTCTTTCTTATTAGCCAGTTCTTTCACATGATTGTGCTCGCCAGGAAATACGATATCAGCCTGATTCACGCCCACTGGGTCATCCCGCAGGGTTTTCTTGCCGTACTCTGCCGCCGGTTACGGCTTTTGTCAAAACACATCGGAATCCTGTGTACATCGCACGGCGGGGACCTTTTCTCGTTACAAGGCGGATTGCTGCAATACCTGAAGCGCTTCACATTTCGACATTGCGACCATGCAACCGTAGTGAGTTCTGCAATGCGCGATCGTCTGGTCAGTATGGGTTGCAGCACCAGAAATGTGTCTATCCAATCCATGGGCGTAGACCTGACCAACCGGTTCATCCCTGATAACAGTGCAGTTAAAACCCGGGACATCGTCTATGTCGGGCGACTGGTTGAAAAAAAAGGTGTCAGTACACTGATTCAGTCAATCAAGCTACTTGAAGAAGACTATCCAGAATTATCCGTGACTATCGTCGGAGAGGGCCCTGATAGATCAGCCCTTGAGCGACAGTGCCAGCAACTGGGAGTAGATCAGCAGGTCGAATTTCTGGGTGCCCTGCCCAATGATCGTGTTCCGGAAATATACCAATCCGCGAAAATTGCCGTTGTCCCCTCCATTGTTGCCGCAGACGGCGATCAGGAGGGGCTGGGGCTGGTAGCAGTAGAGGCCCTCGGGTGTGGCTGCGCCACGGTTGTTTCTGATCTTCCCGCCCTGAGTGATGTAGTCACACATGGTGATAATGGCCTGGTGTTCAGCGCCGGTGATGCTGTTGAACTACAAGAAAGCATTAGCGCAGTTTTGAGTAGTGAGTCATTGTATAAGCACCTTATACATACCAGCCGCCAGTCCGTTATAGACAAGTTTGACTGGCAAACTGTCGGTGCGCGTTATCTGGAAATCATGGGGCAGTGCATACATCCCCCAGGCAGTTAATGCCATTGCCGCCAGTTTATTCAGATGACATGGAAGATGCGGACTATCCCCCTGGAGAGTGCGACCAGACCAGTTAAAGATATGGCCCCGATAGTCGAAACACTGATGAGTCAGTCATTTTCGTGTAGCTACTGGAACAATGACTGCTTTTCATTGATTTCAATAGTAAATCCTGATTCCTGCAGGTTGACAATGTGGAGAATTACTGTACTTTTGCCGGGGTGTGGCCACACATTGCGTACTGATCGCAGACTGAGAACATGACGGGGATCACAGTGTTTAAAACTCTTTACTTCATAGTGCAATAATTCATGGTCACGACGAACCCCACAGCACATCTCAGCGGCCTTGCCCGCAGACTCGTCATGGACGGCCTGCTTGATGAAGCAGAGGCCACCAAGGCTCATGAAACAGCCCTGAAAAAACGCACCCATTTTGTCAGTTATCTCGTTGAGAACAAGATACTAAAGAGTCGCGATATTGCCTGGTCCGGTGCACAGGAATTTGGCGTTCCGCTTTTCGACCTGAAATCGATGGATATGGAAGCCGCACCGCTGAAGATGGTCAGCGAAAAACTGATCAAGCAGCACAATGCCCTGCCACTCACCAAGCGTGGTAATCGACTCTACATTGCCGTATCCGACCCGACCAATCTCGGGGCCATTGATGAATTCAAGTTTCACACCGGCATAAATACCGAGGCAGTACTGGTTGAAGAGGGACACCTGCAGGAAGCGATCAACACTGCCCTGGAAGCACTCGACACGACCATGTCTGCCCTCATGGATGCTGACCTCGACAATCTCGATGTCAGTTCGGGTGATGAACCCGGCAAGGATGGCGATGTCAGTGAATCGGACATTGATGACACGCCGGTAGTGCGTTTCGTCAACAAGGTATTACTGGATGCCATTAACTCTGGTGCATCAGATATTCACCTGGAACCTTATGAAAAGGAGTTTCGTGTCCGCTTCCGGTCTGACGGCGTGCTCCACGAGATCACGTCCCCTCCCCGCTCACTGGCCATGCGCATTATTGCCCGATTGAAGGTCATGAGCCGCATGAACATTGCAGAACGGCGCGTACCCCAGGACGGGCGTATTAAAATGAACCTGTCACGCAACCGTTCAATTGATTTTCGCGTCAATACCCTGCCGACCCTGTACGGAGAAAAAGTGGTGTTGCGTATTCTCGATGGCAGCGCCGCCCAAATGGGTGTCGATGCCCTCGGCTTTGAGGAAGATCAGAGGGAAACCTTCACCAAAGCCATCAACAAACCCTATGGCATGGTACTGGTTACAGGCCCGACCGGTAGCGGCAAGACCGTATCGCTGTATACCGGCCTCAATATGCTCAACACACCGGATCGTAACATCTCCACCTGCGAAGACCCGGTGGAAATCAATGTGATGGGCATCAACCAGGTGAATGTCAACCCGATCGCCGGTCTCCATTTCGCGACCGCGCTGCGCGCCTTTCTGCGCCAGGATCCTGACATCATCATGGTCGGTGAGATTCGCGACCTGGAAACAGCAGAAATTGCCGTGAAAGCCGCTCAGACAGGCCACCTGGTATTGTCGACCCTGCATACCAATGATGCCCCGCAAACCCTGACTCGCCTGGCAAACATGGGGGTCCCTCCCTACAATATTGCCTCGGCGGTTCACCTGATCATGGCACAGCGACTGGCCCGTCGCCTGTGCAACAAATGCAAGAAAGCGCTCGATATTCCGCAAGAAGCACTCCTGAAATCCGGATTCAAGGAAAATCAAATAGACGGCCTCATAGTTTATGGTCCAGTGGGCTGCGATCAATGCACCAGTGGGTATAAAGGACGTGTCGGTATTTACCAGGTCATGCCGGTCTCAGAAGAAATGGGACGTATCATTATGGAAGGGGGTAATTCCATGCAGCTTGAAAAACAGGCCAAGATCGAGGGTGTTGCTGACCTCAGGGAATCCGGTCTGAAAAAAGTCGCTGCCGGGGTTACCAGTCTTGAAGAAGTTGATCGTGTAACGAAGGAATAGATAATGGCGGAAAAAGCACTCAAACAACCGGACATGTTTCTCTGGACCGGCACCGACAAACGTGGCGTCAAGGTCAAGGGACAGACACGAGGCAACAACCCGTCTCTTATCAAGGCCGATCTGCGCAAGCAAGGCATTAAGCCGATCTCCATCAAAAAACAGAGCGCACTTTTTAAGAAAACCGCCAAGAAAAAGATAGTCCCCAAAGACCTCGCCGTATTTTTCCGGCAGCTCGCCACCATGATGTCTGCCGGTGTACCGCTGGTACAGGCATTCGAAATTATTGGTCGCGGCCACGAGAATGCTGGTATGCAGGAGCTGATCCTGAAGATCAAGGCCGAGGTCGAATCCGGAACCAGCCTGTCGGACACTCTGTCCAAGCACCCGCTGTACTTCGATGACCTGGTGATCAGCCTGGTCGGGGCTGGTGAACAGGCCGGTGTTCTGGAAACCCTGCTGGACAAGATCGCCACCTACAAGGAAAAAACAGAGTACCTGAAATCAAAGATCAAGAAAGCCCTCTTCTACCCGACAGCCGTCATCATCGTTGCCATCATTGTGACGGCCATTCTGTTGATTTTCGTTGTACCCCAGTTTGAAGAACTGTTCAGTAATTTTGGCGCCGACCTCCCGGCATTTACCCGCGTGGTCGTCAACCTGTCCGAGTTCATGCAGAGTTACTGGTGGCTGGTATTCGGCGTCATCGCCGCGGCTGCCGTCGGTTTCGCACAGGGCAAGAGACGCTCACGGAAATTCGGACGCGTACTCGACCGCATGGTTCTTAAATTGCCTATTATTGGACCCATCATGCACAAGGCCGCCGTGGCACGTTATGCACGCACCCTCTCCACCATGTTTGCTGCCGGTGTTCCACTCGTTGAAGCACTGCACTCAGTCTCCGGTGCCACCGGTAATGTTGTGTATTCCGACGCCGTTTTGATGATTCGCGACAGTGTCGCAACCGGTCAGCAATTAACCTTTGCCATGAATCAAACCGGGCTGTTTCCAAACATGGTTGAACAAATGGTTGCCATTGGCGAGGAATCGGGTTCTCTCGACGCCATGTTGAGCAAGGTTGCCGATTTCTACGAGCAGGAAGTGGATGATGCCGTTGATGCCCTCAGCAGTTTGCTTGAACCTTTGATCATGTCGATCCTGGGTATTCTCATCGGTGGCCTGGTTGTTGCCATGTACCTGCCAATCTTCAAGATGGGTGCAGCCATCTGATTATCGTTACCTCCAGGCATGTAATCCTGCAATAAAAAATTACTTTAATGGAAATCCTGCAGCTTCTTGAAAGCTCACCCACGTTTCTTGTCATTGCCACAGCTGCACTGGGCCTGGTCGTCGGCAGTTTTCTGAATGTAGTGATTTACCGCCTCCCTGTAATGATGAACAGGGCCTGGACGAATGAATGCAGGGAACACCTCGGTGCGACAACTCCGGAAATCGAGGAACAGGCACGATTTAACCTGCTGGCACCCGCCTCTCGTTGCCCTGAATGCAATCATCGCATCAGTGCATTGCAGAATATCCCGGTAATCAGCTACTTGTTACTGAAAGGTCGCTGTGCTGAGTGCGGCACAGCCATCCCGGTTCGCTACCCGTTGGTCGAACTGGCAACCGCACTGTTGTCCGTCATCGTGGCGTTGCATTTCGGCTATAGCCTGCAGATGCTCATGGCACTTGGATTTACCTGGGCCCTGGTGCCGCTATTCCTGATCGATTTCGACCACCAAGTCCTGCCGGACTCCATCACTTTGCCCCTCTTGTGGGCAGGCATGGTTCTCAGCCTGTTCAATGTTTTCGTAGACACTCACTCAAGTATCATCGGCGCAGTCGCCGGTTACCTGTCATTGTGGTCGATTTTTCATGTTTTCAAGCTGGTAACCGGCAAGGAAGGGATGGGGTACGGCGATTTCAAGCTCCTGGCGGCCATTGGTGCCTGGGTAGGCTGGCAAGCGTTGCCCGTCGTGATCCTGTTCTCATCCGTGGTAGGCGCCACTATCGGGATCCTGCTGATACTATTCAAGGGGCGTGACCATAGCCTACCCATGCCATTCGGGCCCTTTCTGGCGGCTGCGGGCTGGATGACCCTGTTATGGGGTAACGACATCATTCAGCTTTATCTGCAATAATGCCCTTGTGACGGATAGCAACACTGAAACAGAACCACCCACTGAAGGAAACAAACAGACACTGGTCGTAGGCCTGACCGGAGGTATTGGCAGTGGCAAGACCACGGTTGCCAATGGCTTCAGTGCCCTCGGTGTTCCTGTGATCGATACCGACCAACTGTCCCGTGAACTGGTGGAGCCTGGACAACCGGCACTCGAGGAAATAATTTCTACCTTCGGCACCGAGGCCACCACGTCAGATGGTCACCTTGATCGCAACTATATGAGGCAACTGATCTTTACAGACAGCGCCCGAAAATCACAGCTCGAAGCCATCCTGCACCCCAGAATCCGTCAACGCATCAGGACGTTATTAGCAGACATAAGGTCACCCTATTGCATTGTTGTGATCCCCCTGCTGGTTGAAACCCGGCAAACCGACCTGGTTGACAGGGTACTGGTCGTCGATTCTCCGGAAAATGAACAGCTCAAGCGGGTTGCCGCAAGAGACAGCCTGTCAGACAATGTCATCAACGCAATCATCCATTCACAGGCTGACAGAAATACACGACTCGCTGCCGCTGATGATATTATTGTTAATGACCGGGGAATGAGCGAACTCACCGAAGACATTCAGAAATTACACAGGCGCTATATGGATATCACACATGACCACTAGTTCGGGCACAACGATAAAGAAGGAACGCCCCGTGAAAGATAATAGCGGTCCGGTAACTGAATCACCAAACAAGCCGGTCCAGGCCGTGCCTGAAAAAATCCTCTACGAGCAGCCGCTGAACGAAAGAATCAGAACCTTTCTACGCCTTGAATACCTGTTCAAGCAGGCCTCCTACCATCTGCCGAGGGAATCAGCCTGGGATAGCCGCGCAACGCTGACCTGCATACTGGAAATACTCGATATTTTCGGCAATACCAACCTCAAATCCGAAACGCTCAAGGAGCTGGAGAGGCACTCGGCCAACCTCAGGCGACACGAACAGAATCCAGACATCGATCATACCCAGCTCAACAGCCTGTTGAACGAGCTACATGCGCGCATGGACGGCATGCACAGCGTCAATGGCCAGATTGCCAGTGATCTCAAAGCGAGTGAGTTTCTTGTCAGTATTCGCAAGCGTTGCGCCATACCCGGCGGCACCTGTGATTTTGATATTCCGGCATTTCACTACTGGCTGCAGCAACCGACAAAAACACGCACCCGGGACCTGGCGCACTGGCTGGGAAATTTCGATGCCATCGGTCAGGCTATCCAACTCATTTTAAAACTGACCAGGAACAGCACGGCCATGCAATTGACCCTGGCCAGAGGAGGCGTATATCAGCGTACACTGGATCCCAACCGGCCCTGCCAACTGGTCAGAATTGCACTGCCACCTGATTTCCCCTGCTTCGTAGAGTTAAGTGGCGGACGCCACCGTTTTACTGCACGTTTCATGAAATTTTCAACCGCAGAAGTCCGTGCCAGGCAAACCGACGAGGACATCGAATTCGAACTGGCCTGCTGCGTGATCTAGGCTCGCTCAATGTCTCGTGAAGAACAGCCTCATACGGTGAAATGCCCCACCTGCGGCAATGCAGTGGAATGGACCGAGGAACAGCGCTGGCGCCCATTTTGCAGTGAGCGCTGCAAGCTTATTGATCTGGGCAGCTGGTTCGATGAAAGCAACCGTATTCCAGATGACAGCCTGCCACCGTCATCGTCCGACCTGGACGATTGACACCTGGTTCCATATCCCGCGAATGGCAGCAATGCCTTGCGCACCGTATCGATAAGCAGTCGCCAGGTCCGCAACCTGCATCCCACCCAATGCATAAACAGGAATAGACGACTGCTCCGTGAGATTATGAAGACCCGAGAAACCCAGGGCTTGCGCTCCCGGGTGACTGGATGTGGGGCGCACCGGAGAAACCACAGCAAAGTCCAGCCCCAACCTGACCGCATGCTGAAGCTGTTCCAGGTTATGACAGGAGGCAGCCACCAGATAGGTGTCATCCAGTGGCCGAGCCGATAAGGCCATCAGCCGTTCACTGCTAAGATGCACACCAGCAGCACCAAACTCCCTGGCAATCACCGGTTCTGCATTCAGCAACAGGCGGGCATTCACTAGCCGGCAGCGCTGCAACACTTCTGGAATCAACGCCCTGTATTCGTTATCAGACAGTTTTCTGGCACGTAACTGCAACAATGACACGCCGTTTGCGAGCGAGCATTCAAGCTCGTCTAGAAAACGGTGCATTGCCAAGCCCGGCTCCGGTGTGATCAGATAACACTCTGGCAGACTGACTGCCTTCACAATGGGCAGGTTGGCAGCCGGAAACGCGTACTTCGGCAACAGATCAACCGGTACCCATTCAACTGCTTGCCCCTCACGACCGTGCGGTCTGCCAGTAATCCGGTCTATTCGCCAGACATCCAGTAATACAGACCTGTCAGGATAGTCATGTACGACACGAATTAATGGCCGTGCACGTGCCGGCGTGACACCGAGCTCCTCCTGTAACTCACGGCGGAGTCCCTGTTCAATGTTTTCACCATCCTCAAGCTTACCGCCCGGGAATTCCCATAGACCGCCCTGGTGTACATGCGCAGGCCGCTTGCTGAGCAATACCCTGCGCTGCTCATCGATAATAGCGGCCACAGCGACATGAGTGCGTCCAGCCTCCGCGCTCACGGTTCAACGCCCCGCCAGCTTCAGCGACATGACCATTGCCCGCACTGCCCAGGCATTTTCATATTACCTGCTTGCTGTGGTTTGACGAAATCATCTAGCAGTATGCACAAATGCCCACTCCCACCCTGCTGCCCCGCCAGTTTCCTGCCGGCGAGATGGCAATCGCTGCTGAATATCAGCTTCGATACTCAGCGTTGATTTTCACGTAGTCATAGGACAAGTCGCAGGTCCAGACCTGTTCGGCGAAATCACCCCGGTTAAGTATGACCCTTATGGTTATTTCGTTCCTGTCCATCACCTGCTGTCCGGCTGCTTCTGTGTAATCGGCAGCTCGTCCGCCATCACGAACGATACAGACATCATCGAGATAGATCTGGATAGCCTCCAGATCCAGCCCGATTACACCCGCGCGACCAACCGCGGCCAGTATCCGCCCCCAGTTTGGATCACCGGCAAACAGCGCAGTTTTTACCAAGGGCGAATGTGCAATGGTATAGGCAACACCCAGGCATTCATCGCTGCTACGTCCACTCTCAACGGCAACTGTCACAAAACGTGTTGCCCCTTCGCCGTCCCTGACAATGGCCTGCGCGAGTTGCGTGCAGACATCGGTGACTGCACTGCAAAACAACTCATAATTGACACCCTCTGTTGCGATAGCCGCTGCCGCGCTTTTACCGGTTGCAACCAGAACACAGGCATCATTGGTTGAAGTGTCACCATCGACGGTAATGCGATTGAAGGATTTGTCCATGGCTGCCAGCAGGCAGCCCTGCAATGCATCACGCTCAACTGACGCATCCGTGGCAATGAACGCCAGCATCGTCGCCATATCCGGCCGTATCATCCCGGCCCCCTTGGCAATACCGGTTATCGTAATGGCCTCACCACCACCCAGTACTATCCTTTTTGATGCACCTTTCGCAACCGTGTCCGTGGTCAGGATACCGCTTGCTGCATCTACCCAGCCATTTTCATCAAGCACCTGTAGTGCAGCTGTCAGGCTTTTCTGTATTTTCCCGGCAGGCAACGGCTCACCAATCACACCGGTAGAAAAAGGCAGTACGGCCTCTGCCGGGCAACCGGTATGTTCTGCCAAAGCGGCACAGCACTGTCTGGCATCCCGGATCCCCGGGCCTCCGGTACCGGCATTTGCGTTACCGGTATTGACCAGCAGGTACCGCGGTCGCTGCTGAGCCAGATGCTCGCGTGCAACGATCACAGGTGCGGCACAAAAGGCATTCTGCGTAAAGACAGCCGCCGTGGCTGATCCGGATGCTATTTCCATGACCACCAGATCCTGGCGCCCGGGGGTTCTGATTCCGGCAGACGTGGTTCCCAGACGGAATCCGCTGACAGGATGCAACCCGGGTAAGATGTGACTCAAGTTAGCTTGCCATGGCATTGCTTGTATTTCTTGCCGGAACCACAGGGACACGGCTCATTGCGGCCGATTTTTCGTCCTTCACGGGTATATGGCTTATGCTCCTCTGCGTCGGCATCCGCCGGCGCCTCACCCATGGAGTTTGCCTCGTCATGCTGGTACTTGACCTGTGACTGACTGCGCCGTTGTTGCTCAACCGCTTCGACATCAGCCTGGGCACGGACCTGTACTTTCGACAACACACCGATTACTTCATGCTTGATACGCTCAAGCATGTCTGAAAACATGGCGAATCCTTCCTTCTTGTACTCCTGCTTGGGATCTTTCTGACCATAGCCACGCAAGCCAATACCCTGCCTCAGGTAATCCATCGCACCAAGATGTTCTTTCCAGGCACCATCCAGTATTTGCAGCATGACGGCTTTTTCAAAATGCCTGAGTACTTCCGCACCTGACTGCTGCTCCTTCTCCTTGTACGCCGCCACCATCGAGTCGAGAATCCGCTCGCGGAGTGTTTCCTCATGCAATTCATGGTCTTCATCCAGCCATTTTCCCAGCGGCAGTTCCAGTGCATATTCCTGGACCAGGGCTTCTTCCAGACCAGGTACATCCCACTGCTCATCCAGTGAACCTGGCGGGATATACTGGCTGACCAGGGAGTTGACAACATCCTCGCGGACAGCATCGATGATGTCTGTAATGTCATCGGTTTCCATCAACTCGTTACGCTGCTCATAGACCACGGTACGCTGATCGTTGGCGACGTCGTCATACTGCAACAATGTCTTTCGCAGATTATAGTTATGCTGTTCTACCTTGCGTTGTGCATTCTCGATCGCCTTGGAGACCCAGGGATGCTCGATCGCCTCGCCTTTTTCCATGCCCAGCTTTTGCATCAATCCCGCGACCCTATCGGAGGCAAAGATACGCATCAGGTTGTCCTTGAGTGACAGGTAGAAACGGCTGGAACCCGGGTCACCCTGACGCCCGGCACGACCGCGCAACTGATTGTCCACACGCCGTGACTCATGCCGTTCCGTACCCACGATGTGCAGCCCGCCGGCCGCGATCACCGCCGCATGGCGTTTCTGCCACTCTTCGGTATGTTTGCTGATGGTTCCTGCGTCAGGGTTCCCAAGATTGTCTAATTCAACCTGCAGGTTACCACCGAGCACAATATCCGTACCGCGACCGGCCATATTGGTGGCAATGGTAATGGCGCCCGGCTGTCCGGCCTGTGCCACAATAAACGCCTCTCTTTCGTGCTGTTTTGCATTCAGCACCTCATGCTTGATATTTGCCTTCTTCAGCAGATTGGAGAGATATTCCGAAGTATCGACAGATGCCGTTCCAACGAGCACCGGCTGACCACGTTGCTGGCAATCTCGCACATCATCCATGATGGCCTCAAACTTCTCCTCAATGGTGAGATACACGAGGTCACCCATATCATTCCTGATCATGGGGTTGTGGGTCGGAATAACCACGACTTCCAGGCCATATATTTGTTGTAATTCGAAGGCCTCGGTATCTGCCGTACCGGTCATACCTGAAAGTTTGTTATAGGTCCTGAAATAATTCTGAAAGGTTATCGATGCCAGAGTCTGTGATTCATTCTGGATGGGCACACCCTCTTTCGCCTCAACCGCCTGATGCAGACCTTCAGACCAGCGCCGCCCCGGCATGGTACGACCGGTGAACTCGTCGACGATAACAATCTTGCCATCCTGAACGATGTAATCTACATCTTTCTGGAACAGCAGGTTGGCGCGCATTGCCGCATTGAGATGATGCATCAGGCCCAGATTGGCCGCATCGTAGAGACTCTCACCCTCATTCAATAAACCCTTCCGTGTCAGCAGTGCTTCCACATGCTCGTGCCCGGCGTCAGTGAGATATATCTGCTTGTGCTTTTCCTCCAGGGTGTAATCACCCGGCCCGTCTTCTTCTTCCTGTGGCTTCAGGTCAGCCATCAGTGCATTAATTTTTGTGTACAGATCGGAACGTTCGTCAACCGGACCTGATATCACCAGTGGCGTTCGTGCCTCGTCGATGAGGATGGAATCAACCTCGTCGACAATGGCAAAATTGCGGCCACGCTGAACCCGGTCATTTGCAGTAAATGCCATATTATCGCGCAGATAATCAAAACCGAACTCGTTATTGGTGCCGTAGGTAATATCCGCTTCGTAGGCAGCCTTTTTTATTTCGTAAGGCTGGCCAGAGACTATAACGCCTGTGGTCATCCCCAGAAATTCGAACACCTGCCCCATCCAGCCGGCATCCCGCTGCGCCAGGTAATCATTCACAGTGACCACATGCACACCCTGGCCACTCAATGCGTTAAGGTAGGCTGCCAGGGTTGCGACCAGCGTCTTGCCCTCACCGGTGCGCATTTCGGCGATCTTTCCCTGATGCAGCACCATGCCGCCAATCAGCTGCACATCGAAGTGTCGCATCTCCAACGTACGCCATGCCGCCTCGCGCACAGCCGCGAACGCCTCGGAAAGCAGGTCATCGAGCGTCGCGCCATCAGCCAGTCGTTTACGGAATTCGTCAGTCTTCGCCCTGAGCGCTTCATCAGACAACGTCTTGATATCAGCCTCAAGACCATTGATTTGGGCAACAACCCGTGACATGCGCTTGAGCTGACGGTCATTGCGGCTGCCGAACAGCTTACCGATAATATTAAGGTCCATGAATTTCCTGAAAAAAGCAGTGATAAACGGATCACGCATAATACCGCAAGTCCCTGCAAATTAGCAGTTCGAAACAGCGATAGCGGTGCGGATTTGAGCGTCGGAATATCGACCGTATATCGGCCTTATCCGGCCTACTTGCCAATAAACTTGGAAGGATTTACCGAATTACCATTGTGGAGTACTTCGAAATGCACATGCGGCCCGGTTGAACGGCCGGTCGATCCCATCAGTGCTATCTGCTGGCCTTTTTTGACCGTATCACCAGCCTTTACCATGTGGCTTAGATTGTGACCGTAGCGAGTAGTGTAACCATTGCCATGTTTGATTTCGATCAGCTTGCCATAACCGGACTTCTTCCCTGCCCAGCTCACTACGCCATCACCCACAGCAATCACCTCGGAACCCTTCTTGCCGGCAAAATCCAGGCCTTTGTGAAACTCCTGCTTTCCGGTAAACGGGTCATTGCGCTTGCCGTACTGAGAAGAAAGCCAGCCATTTTCTACCGGCCGGCCGGAAGGCATCACCCGTTCACTGAGACTCCTGCTTATCAACAGCGATTCCAGTACCGAGAGTTTTTGCTCCCGGTCCATCATTTCCCTTTCTAATTGCTCCAGCATGGACAGAAAACCGGCCAGCGATACGGACTGCCTGTTGATGACATTTTCCGGTCCACCCATTGCCGGGACCGCGTCGAAATCGAACTCACCCTTGTCCAGATCGCTCTGGCTAACCAGTCTTCCGCCAAGGGCATTCAGGCGCAGCATTTGCGCCTGCAACTGGCCGATACGCAATGTCAGCGCATCAATATCAGCCTGGGCACTTTGCCTGGCCTCGACAAGCTCTGCCTGTTGCCCGCTAACGACGTCCTGCCAGTCAGCAACATATTTAAGTTCATCGTTGCCAAGACGTACACCGGTATAAACAGCAGCGGCAAGTAACGCAATCAGGCCAAAGACAATGGTCAGCGATGCATGTAACAGGTTGATGTCATAATTCCATACCTGTCCGCGCGTGTTTGTAAACAGTATGATGTTCATATTCAAACTCAAGCACATATCTCATGAACAGTCCCTTGCATATCAATAAACTGCTCATCAGGAGCCAGTATTCCCGTCTTGTTTCCCAGGCCAGAATCCTGATGGCACTGGACACACTGCTGCACGAGTTGTTACCCGAGCCGCTGAAAGCACATTGCCGACTGCTCGCCATCCGTGAAGACAACCTGGTACTTGCCGCTGATTCACCTGTTTGGGCGGCTCGCCTGCGTTTCCATGCACCTCAATTAGTAAAGCAATTCAACAGCAACCAGACTGTGAAATTGCACACAATTCAAATTCGGGTTCGTCCACCTGAGAGGATAGTTCCAACACCGCGCCGTCAATCCATGTCCCGACGCAGTAAAAACAGCACAACAGCACTTCAACAGGTCGCACAGACTGTATCGGACCCCGGACTGAAAACTGCACTCCTGCGGCTTGCCAACCGGGAATTATCCGACTGAACCGGTTGGAACAGTGGAAATCAGTGTACAGCGAGGAACTTGCTAGTGAACGGGAACCGGTTGCAGAAATGAAATCGGGGCCTCGCTGACATGATCAAACGTCACTTCTTCCCAGGCCGATTCATCCGCCATCAGGGCACGCAGCAGCTTATTGTTCAAGGCGTGTCCTGATTTATATCCGCTGAAGGCACCGATCAGACTGTGTCCAAGCAGGTAGAGATCACCAATAGCATCGAGAATCTTGTGCTTCACGAACTCGTCGCGATAACGCAGCCCATCCTCATTCAGTACCCGGTATTCATCCAGCACCACGGCATTATCGAGACTGCCACCCAGGGCCAGTTCGCGTTCCCGCAACTGCTCGATTTCGTGCATGAAACCGAAGGTTCTCGCCCGACTGACCTCCTTCACAAAGGACGTCGTGGAGAAATCAATCTCGGAATGCTGTGTATTTGACTTGAACACCGGATGGTCAAACTCAATGGTGAAACCCACCTTGAAGCCATCAAACGGCTCAAATCGTGCAACCTTGTCGTCATCCTCTACCTGCACCGGGCGCTTGATTCGAATAAAGCGCTTGGGTGCATTTTGTTCCTCAATTCCGGCTGACTGGATCAAAAACACGAAGGGTCCGGCACTGCCATCCATGATTGGAACTTCAGCTGCGCTCAGATCAATGTAGGCATTATCAATACCCAGACCCGCCATCGCTGATAACAGATGCTCGATGGTTGAGATCCTTACATCACCCTTGACCAGGGTCGTTGACAGGCGGGTATCACCGACATTTTCAGGACGCGCCTGTATCTGTACCACCGTATCCAGATCGGCACGGCAAAATACAATACCGGTATCTACCGGTGCCGGTCGAAGTGTCAGGTAAATTTTCTCGCCAGTATGCAGACCCACGCCGGTGGCGCGTATCACATTTTTGAGAGTACGTTGTCGAATCATGGCTTTAATCCTCTAATTTCAGCCTTATTCCTCAGACAAGTACCAGAAAAGCCGAGGCGATCGTATCACAGGTACAGGGCTGTGCATAGAAACATCCCACTTTGGTGCAGAATCCATTCAAATAACGACGTCATCATGCATTCATTCGATCCACGCATAAAGAATACATATAGACAACGGGACATGACTCGGCCCTGGCTGTCAGACAGCCAGGCCCCCTGTCTACGCTATTGTAATGGACTTTAGTCTGCCTGGCGGCGCAGGAAGGCCGGAATATCCAGGTAGTCCATGTCCTCGGCCGAATTACCGCCGGTTGCCTGTGCACGCTGTGCCGCTTTATTTTTATTACGCAACACGGTCGGGCGATCCAGGTCCACACCACCGGTATTCTTGTCAACGTCGGTCGTCTTGCTTACATGTACCAGTGTCGGCTGTTGTTCAACCGATTTTGCCTTGGCTTCCGAACCAAGTCCGGTCGCCACCACCGTAACACGCAGTTCATCACGCATTTCCGGGTCAATGACGGTACCGACGACCACAGTGGCATTCTCGGAGGCAAATTCCTTCACTGTATTACCCACCTCTTCAAATTCGCCGATCGCAAGGTCCATGCCGGCCGTAACATTGACCAGGATGCCATTGGCGCCCATCAGGTCAATATCCTCCAGCAATGGACTGGCGACCGCCGCCTCGGCAGCTTCCCGTGCCCGGTCTTCGCCCTTGGCGGTGCCTGATCCCATCATGGCCATTCCCATCTCAGCCATGACAGTGCGAACATCCGCGAAGTCGACGTTGATCAGACCCGGTCGGGTAATCAACTCGGCAATGCCCTGCACCGCGCCCAGCAGTACATCATTGGCCGAGCGGAATGCATCCAGCAGACTGATCTGCTTACCCAGTACCGACTGCAATTTTTCATTAGGAATGGTAATCAGGGAATCCACGTACTGGCTCAGTTCCTTGATACCGTTATGAGCAACATGCAGTCGCCGACTGCCTTCAAACGTAAACGGTTTGGTGACGACCGCAACTGTCAGGATACCCAATTCCTTTGCAACGGATGCAACAACCGGTGCCGCACCGGTCCCCGTTCCGCCGCCCATGCCGGCGGTAATAAAGAGCATGTCAGCACCTTCGATGACCTCGGCAATTCTGTCGCGGTCTTCCTGCGCAGCCTGGCGTCCAACATCCGGGTTGGCACCGGCACCCAGTCCCTTGGTGATATCTGCACCAATTTGCAGCGTGGTCCGGGCCGACATGCCCTGCAACGCCTGTGAATCCGTATTCGCACAGATGAATTCAACGCCATCAATATTTGCATCGACCATGTGCTGAACGGCATTCCCGCCACCGCCACCGACTCCGATCACCTTGATTACCGCACTTTGTCCACATGAATCCAGAAGTTCAAACATGATGTCTCCTCCTTAACAGAAACAACAAAATAGCCCAATGAATAAACAATAATTAGAGTGCCTTTGTGCCAACCTCTCGGAACACAAGTGCACCACCACATTCAAATACAACGATCTAGAAATTCCCTTGAAACCAGCCCTTCATCCGCTCCCATACACTCCGCACGCCCTTACCCAAACCGATATCCACTGACCGCTGATCACGGTTGTGATGACCGAACAACAGCAGACCGACACCCGTTGCATAAATCGGGTTTCGCACAACATCAACAAGACCGGTCACGTACTGGGGTACACCCAGCCGCACCGGCATATGAAAAACTTCCTCCGCGAGGTCAACCAGACCCTCGATCTTGGCACTGCCACCGGTCAGCACGATGCCCGCAGCGATCAGGTCCTCAAAACCGCTGCGACGCAGCTCCGCCTGTATCAATGTCAGTAATTCCTCATAGCGCGGTTCAACGACCTCGGCCAGGGTATGGCGGGCAAGTCGCCGCGTGGCACGGTCGCCGACACTCGGCACCTCGATACTTTCCTCGGCACTGGCCATATGAGTCAGTGCACAGGCATACTTGATCTTGATCTCCTCGGCATGCTGGGTCGGCGTGCGCAAGGCAACGGCAATGTCGTTGGTCACCTGATCGCCGGCAATGGGTATCACAGCGGTATGGCGTATAGCACCCTCGGTAAACACCGCGATGTCCGTGGTACCGCCACCGATGTCGACAATACAAACACCCAGTTCCTTTTCATCGTCGGTCAGCACCGAATAACTGGATGCCAGTTGCTCAAGGATAATGTCGTCAACTTCCAGCCCGCAGCGTCGCACACACTTGATGATGTTCTGTGCGGCACTGACAGCCCCCGTTACCATGTGAACCTTGGCTTCCAGGCGCACACCCGACATACCGATCGGCTCGCGAATACCTTCCTGGTTGTCAATCACAAACTCCTGCGGAAGAATGTGCAGTATTTTCTGATCTGCAGGTATCGCCACGGCCCGTGCGGCATCGATCACGCGTTCGATGTCACCCGGCATGACTTCCTTGTCACGGATGGCAACGATGCCGTGCGAATTGAGGCTGCGAATATGACTGCCGGCGATGCCCGCGTAGACGGAATGAATCTGGCAGCCTGCCATTAATTCAGCCTCTTCCACCGCACGCTGAATCGAATGCACGGTCGACTCGATGTTGACAACGACACCCTTTTTCAAACCACGGGAAGGGTGCGAGCCGATGCCTATAACCTCCAGTTCGCCTTCAGGCATTACTTCGCCAACGATGGCCACCACCTTGGATGTGCCAATATCGAGACCCACGATCAAATTTTTTTCTGCTTTCCTCGGCATTCCGGTAATTTCCTGCTTTTCTAACCCTGTGTGTCCGTTTCCGGATTCGCTGCCAACTGCGTCCAGTACACTGAAAACCCGTTGCTATAGCGCAAGTCGACCCGTTTCAATTGCTCGATACGCGTTGCAAATACCGTCGGATAGGCGCGTATGAAACGCTGCAGACGTTGCTGTGTATCCACACGACCGAGCTCCAGCAAGACACCGTCACCGACCTGCAGATGCCAGGCACGGCGACGATCGAGCTCCATGCTGGCAACCTGTATCCCCAGCGGGGCCAGGGTCTTCGTCACGCGCTGGTAATTTTCGAGCACCTTCATTTCATGACCCTCGGGACCGGCAAGCAATGGCAACGGCAGGACAGGGCCGGACGCCTGCGGGTAAAATGGCTCACCGTTGCTGTTCAGGTAACCCTGCTCGCCCCAACGTGCGATCGCTTGCTGCTCTTCTATGGATATTCGCAGGGTAGCCGGCCACACACGTTTCACTGCAGCCTTGTACACCCAGGGCAACTGCTCTGCCGCTGTTCGGATCGCATTGACATCGACGGTAAAGAAACCGCCATCTACATGCGCGGCCACGGCATCCTGCAAGTGTTGCCTGTCCAGATAGCGGAAGTCACCCTTGACCTCGACCACCTCAAGCGGGAAGCGATAGGGGTCAGACAACCAGTGCTTCGCCAAAGACATCATGGCAACCAGAATGGTAATGAGTACCAGGCCGTTAACGGTACGCACATTGTTTTTCAACAAAGTAGCTATCATCTGGAGCGTTGATATCTTCTCAACAGGCACAGTCAGCCTCCTTTCCCTGCGGTGCATCAACAGCCAGACTGCTATCCAGTATCCGGCAAACGAGTTCACTGAAATCGATACCATTTGCACTGGCCGCTAACGGTACCAGACTGTGATCTGTCAGACCGGGAACCGTATTCACCTCGATCAACCATGCTTTGCCGGTGTTATCCAGCATGAAATCAACACGGCCCCAGCCCGCCGCGCCTACCGTGGCGAACGCGTCCATGCACATGGCCTGCAACCCGACTTCCTGCGCAGCAGGCAGTCCACAGGGGATCAGGTAACGCGTCGTGTCCGCCTGGTATTTCGCGGCATAATCGTAAAAGGCATTCGGTGTCTCCAGGCAGATCAGCGGCAATACTTCATCACCCAGAATGCCGGCGGTATATTCCATGCCTTCGATCCACTGCTCCACAAGCACACTGTCATCGTACTGCGCCGCCAGTTGCCATGCCGCCAGCAAACCGTCCGCTTCGTCAACCTTGGTGATGCCGATGCTGGAGCCTTCATGCGAGGGTTTCACCATAACAGGATACTGCAACCTGTCCTTCGCCAGGCCGACTGCCGCCGCATTCGCAAGTACCTTAAAATCGGGTGTAGGCAACCCTGCACTGTGCCACACCTGCTTGGTACGCAACTTGTCCATACCCAGTGCAGAACCAAGCACACCGCTACCGGTGAATGGCAGTCCAATACTCTGTAACAGGCCCTGGATTACCCCGTCCTCACCGCCCCTGCCATGCAAGGCAATAAAAGCCCGGTTGAAACTGCCCTTCACCAGGGTTTCGAGTAAATCCTTGTCAGCCGTATCAACACCATGGGCATCGATGCCCGTGGCCTGCAGTGCCTGCAACACAGCCCTGCCGCTGAGCAATGAAATCTCGCGTTCGGCCGAGCAGCCACCCATTAACACCACCACCTTGCCATATACCTGAGTGTTCATGTGTATCGTTTTATTCATGCTATCCAGAGCCCGTCATCAACGGGCTGCATGCTCCCCGACAAACCGAACCTCGGTTTGCAGTCGCACATCGAACAACTGCTCTACCCGGCCCTGCACCTGGTTGACCAGCGTTTCGATATCCGCCGCACTGGCATCGCCGGTATTAATAATGAAGTTGGCATGCTTCTCAGAGACCTGGGCGCCACCCAGCGTCTTGCCCTTGAGGCCGGCGGCTTCTATCAGTCGCGCGGCATGATCTCCGGGGGGATTGCGGAACACCGAGCCACAGCTGTACTGGTTTGTCGGTTGCGTTGCGGCACGCTTTGCCAGCAACTCGCGTATCACTGACTGTGCACTGTCGGAATCACCATGCTGCAGCGATAACCGTGCAGCGACAAACCACTCGTCGGCAACACCCTCAACCGTGCGATAGGCAACCCGGTAGTCCTCCGGCGAGCGTTGATGCAGGCGCCCCATCCGGTCTATGGTTTCCACAGCAGCGACGTGATCCCAGGTTTCCCCTCCGAAGGCACCGGCATTCATCGCCAGCGCCCCGCCCAGGGATCCCGGAATACCTGCCAGGAACTCCACCCCGGTGAGACCCTGCTTCGCCGTCGCACGCGCCACCTTTGCACAGGTGACGCCGGCACCGACGCGCAACGTCACATCGTTCAACCATTCCATTTCCGACAGCACACCCAGGGTAACAATTACAGTTCCAGGAAAACCGCCATCACGCACCAGCAGATTACTTCCCAGACCAACCCATAACAGCGGTTCCTGGGGTTTCATCTCGCGGAGAAAATCACACAGGTCCTCGAGATCTGCGGGTTTGTAGAAACGACGCGCATGACCGCCCGCACGCCATGAGGTGTGCCGTGACATGGGCTCGTTTATGCTCAACTCGCCGCGCCAGTGATGTGTTTTTTCAGCCGCCATCATTCCTGTTTCACCTTGCAGTTGCCGCCAGCTTTTCGGAGGCTGCACCGATATCGCCGGCACCGAGGGTCAGCAACACATCACCGTCGAGCAAAATGTCATTCAGCACATCCGGTAACATGTCCAGTTTTTCAATAAATACCGGGGCAACATGCCCGCGTGCACGAATACCGCGTGATAGCGAGCGACCATCGGCACCGCTGACAGGGGCCTCACCGGCGGCATACACCTCGCTCAACACCAGCACATCAACCCCGGACAACACCTGTATAAAATCATCAAACAGGTCATGGGTGCGTGAATAACGGTGCGGCTGGAAGACCACGACCAGTCGTCGGTCCGGCCAACCGGCACGTACCGCCGCCAGCGTCGGTTCAATCTCGCGAGGATGATGTGCATAGTCGTCAATCAGCAGCACGCTGCCCGCAGCGACCGGTATTTCACCGGCCACCTGGAAACGTCGACCAATGCCCTGGAACCCCGACAGTGCCAGCTGGATCGCCTCATCAGAGACACCCAGCTCGGTGGCAACGGCAATGGCGGCCAGCGCATTCAGCACGTTATGCTTGCCCGGCAAATTCAGAGAAATCGACAACGGCTTGTCATGACCCGGGCGCTGCACCTGGAAGTGTGTTTGCAGCCCTTGCTGGCGCAGTTCACCGGCGCGTACATCGGCCTCAGAATCGATGCCATAGGTAATCACCGGCCGGGTAACGTCGGCAAGAATATTTGCTACCTGCGGGTCATCCAGGCACAACACGGCCAGCCCGTAGAACGGTAAATGATGCAGGTAATCAATAAACGTCTGGCGCAGCCGCTCGAAATCACCTTCATAGGTTGAGAGATGGTCTGCATCGATATTCGTGACCACTGCCATCGATGGCTGCAGGTACAGAAATGATGCATCACTCTCATCGGCCTCGGCCACCAGGTAATGCCCGGAACCCAGCTGCGCGTTTGTCGCCGCACTATTCAACTGCCCGCCAATCACGAAGGTTGGATCCAGACCGCCTTCTGCCAGTACGCTGGCTGTGAGACTGGTGGTGGTTGTCTTGCCGTGGGTGCCTGCGACACCAATGCCATAGCGGAAACGCATTAACTCGGCGAGCATTTCTGCACGCGGTACAATTGGTATGCGCTGCTCGCCAGCAGCAACGAGTTCCGCATTGTCTGCGTCAACAGCGGTTGACACCACGACCACATCACAGCCAGACACGTTCGCCGCAGCATGTCCGACAAGCACATTGATACCCAAAGCAGATAACCGGCGGGTCACTTCAGTGTCGCGCAAATCCGAACCACTGACGTCGTAACCCAGGTTATGCAGTACTTCCGCAATACCACTCATGCCCGCCCCGCCAATACCGACAAAGTGCACATGCCTGACACGACCCATACCATGAGGTTGCGCAACCGCCGTGGAATGCAAGGTACTCATGCTGCCGCCCCTGTATCCGCCGGTTGAGGCTCAACACCGGCAGCACGCAGGCACTGCTCGGCCACACGCCGCGCGGCATCCGGCATTGCCAGTTGCTGTGCACGACAGGCCATTTCCAGCAGCATCTTACGCTGCCGGGAGAAATCCCCGAGCAAGCCGGCCAGTTTCTCCGCATTCATTGTCTCCTGCGGCATCAGTATCGCGGCACCGGCATCGGCCAGAAAGCGTGCATTGCCGGTCTGGTGATCATCCGTAGCATGAGGGAACGGCACCAGGATCGCGGCAACACCTACCACCGCCAGTTCCGCGACAGTCAAGGCACCGGAACGACAGATCACTATATCAGCCCATGCGTAAGCAGCGGCCATGTCATCGATGAAGGCATCAACACGTACCTCCCGGTCCAGCGCGGCATAGGCTGCCTGCACCGAAGACAGATCTGCACTGCCAGTCTGATGGTGCAGCTGTAATGGCTGACCGGCTGGTAGCTGCCTGACGGCCTCCGGCATAACTTCATTGAGGGCACGCGCACCGAGGCTGCCGCCAATAACCAGCACGCGCAATGCACCGCTGCGCCCAGCAAAACGCTCTGCCGGTGCGGGCAGCCGGGTAATCCCGGCACGTACAGGATTACCGGTGTGAAGTGCATGTCGCCGTGCCGGCAGACTGCCGGGAAACGCTTCCATCACCGTCCGCGCCAGTGGCGCCAGCCAGCGGTTAGTCATACCGGCCACGGAGTTCTGCTCATGTATCAGCAAGGGCCGACGCAGCAACCAGGCAATGACGCCGCCAGGACCGGCGGCAAAGCCGCCCATGCCCAGCACAGCAAGCGGGCGCAGGCGCAACTGGATCACCAGCGCCTGAGACAGTGCAATCATCAACATGAAGGGCGCGAGCAGCATGCGCAGCACACCCTTGCCGCGCAGGCCGGATACACGCATGGTCAGCAACGAATAGCCGGCTGCCGGCACCACGCGGGATTCCAGCCCCCGTTGTGTACCGAGCCAGGAAACAGCAACGCCCCGCGCCGATAATTCTGCTGCCACGGCCAGCGCCGGAAACACATGGCCACCGGTGCCACCCGCCATAATCAGTACCGGTCGCTTGTTGACTGTTGCCGACATCATGCGTTTGACCTGCGGCGTTTGGCGGCGGCTATACCACTGGCTGACATGCCGGCAGCGGTGCAGCGGGTTTCATAATCGATGCGCAGCAACAAGGCAACGGCAGCGCACATGACCACCATACTGGAACCGCCGTAACTCATCAGCGGCAAGGTCAGCCCCTTGGTTGGCAGCAACCCCATGTTGACGCCGATGTTGATAAAACTCTGTAACCCGAACCAGATACCGATGCCATAGGCCAGGTAGGACGCAAACAGGTTCTCAGCCCTGGCAGCCTGCGAGGCGATGACGAAAGCCCGCCACACCAGCACGGCATAGAACACGATAATGGTACACACCCCGATCAGGCCCAGCTCCTCTGCCAGCACTGCGAACACGAAGTCCGTATGCGCCTCCGGCAGGTAAAAGAGTTTCTGGATACTGGCGCCCAGGCCGACACCGAACCATTCACCGCGACCAATGGCAATCAGGGACTGGGTCAACTGAAAACCGCTGTCAAAGGGATCTGCCCAGGGATCGATAAAGGTTGTCAGGCGCTGCATCCGGTACGGTGATGAAATCGCCATGCCCGCCAGCAGCAGTCCTCCCAGACCGAGCACGCCGCCAAACTGGAGCAGCTTCACACCGGCCATGAAGATCATGCCCATGACGATGGCAGCCAGTACCACGGTTGCACCAAAATCAGGCTCCAGCAACAACAACAGTGCGGCAATGATGAGCAAACCGATGGGTTTTAGAAAACCGGAAATTTGCGAACGTACCTCGTCACCGTGCCTCGCCAGGTAACCGGCAAGATAAATGATAAAAAACAGCTTCGCCGGTTCGGAAACCTGTAACCGGAACAGACCGACGTTAATCCAGCGTGACGCGCCGTTCACCTCTACGCCAACACCCGGCACCAGTACCAGCAGCAACATGGCAAATGCAGACAGCAACAGCGTCATACTGATGCGCTCCAGGTCAACGAGTCGGACCTTGAACAGCAGCAGGCCGGCACACACACCACAAGCGATATAGATTGCCTGTCGAATCGCAAAGTAAAACGGATGCCCGATGACACGGTCAGCAAAGGTAATGGACGCCGATGCCACCATTACCAGACCCAGCAGTCCCAATAGCGCCACACTGAACAGTAACCAGTAATCCACCCGCGGCAGCCTTGAAGTGCCCGCTTCGATGCGTCTTGCCTGTTGTGCGACTGCAGCCATTATGACAGGTACTCCTGAACAGCCTGCACGTAGGCATCGCCACGCGCCTCAAAATTGCGGTACATGTCGGTACTGGCACAGGCCGGTGATAACAACACGCAGTCTCCCGGGCGTGACATCGCTGCAGCCAGACTGACGGCCTGCGGCATATCACCGGCATGGCTGACGGGCACAACGTCCTGCAACACGGACTCGAGCAGCGCGGCGTCCTTGCCTATCAACACTGCGCCACGCCCCTTGCGTTGCATGGCATCCGCCAGCGGCCGGAAATCCGCACCCTTGCCATCCCCTCCGGCAATCAGCACCAGCGGCTCATCGATGCCCTCGATTGCAGCCAGCGTGGCACCGACATTGGTACCCTTTGAATCATTGAACCAGCGCACCCCGCCCTGTTCAGCGACGTACTGCATGCGGTGTGGCAATCCCTGGAATTCAGCCAGTGTTTCGATCATTTTATGCAGCGGTATACCTGCTGCCTCACCCAGGGCCAGCGCCGCCAGTGCATTCGTCAGGTTATGTTGCCCGGTCATGCGAATCGAGGACGCCGGCATGATGCGTGACTCACCGCGTGCCAGCCAGGTTGCAGTGTCGATCTCGATGAGTCCGTAGTCACTGGCTGCCGGCTGCTGACGCGTGACGCCTACATGCGGGCGTGCCCGGTCAACCAGCGCGGCAACCACCGGATCATCGAGATTGAACACCTGCAACGCGGCCTGCCTGAAGATCGATTGCTTGGCAGCGGCATACGCCTGCAGGTCGTGATAACGATCCATGTGATCGGCGCTGACATTCAGCACCGCGGCCGCCCGTGGTTGCAGTGAATGGACCGTCTCCAGCTGAAAACTTGATAACTCCAGTACGTATAAATCAGGTTGCTGATCGTTGATCAGATCCAGCGCCGGCGTACCGATGTTGCCTCCCACGCGTACATCCAGTGCCGCGCGTCGTGCCATCGCACCCAGCAGTGTCACCACGGTGCTCTTGCCATTGGAGCCGGTGACGGCAATCACCGGTGCCGTCACCGTCTGGGCAAACAGTTCTATATCGCCGATCACCGGCACCTGCCGTGCGACAGCGGCGGCAATTTGTGGTTCCTGCATGGACACGCCCGGACTGATGACGATTTGCTGTGCACGCAGAAAGGCCTCGGCATTGAAATCGCCAAGAAACAATGCGACATCTGCCGGCAGTTCAGTGCGCAGGCGTTCCAGCCCGGGTGGCTGCTCGCGGCTGTCGACGATGGCCACCGGCACACCCTGTCGTGACAGAAAGCGTGCCACCGACAGGCCGGTCTCCCCGAGACCCACCACCAGCGTTCTGCACGTCCTGTCAAACATTTCTGTCATTACTCTTCCCGGAACAGCCATTAGTGGTCACTCGATTCCGAAAACAGCCTGCCTGTCGATATGCACATGAAATCACTCAACGTATCTTCAGTGTTGCCAGACCCACCAGCACCAGGATCACGGTAATGATCCAGAAGCGCACGATGACACGCGGCTCCGGCCAGCCTTTTAGTTCAAAGTGATGATGCAGTGGCGCCATGTGAAAGATCCGTCGCCCGGTAAGCTTGTAGGACGCGACCTGCAGGATGACCGACACGGTCTCCATGACAAACACGCCACCCATCAACATGAATACCAGTTCCTGCCGCACCAGCACCGCAACAATTCCCAGTGCCGCCCCCAGTGCCAGCGCCCCTACGTCGCCCATGAACACCATGGCAGGATAGGCGTTGAACCAGAGAAAGCCGAGGCCGGCACCCACCAGCGCACCGCAAAAAACCACCACCTCGGAGGCATCGCGGATGTACGGTATGCCGAGGTACACGGAAAATTTCACATTACCGGTGACGTAGGCAAACACCGCCAACGCACCGGCGATCAGCACCGTTGGCAGGATGGCAAGCCCGTCGAGACCGTCTGTCAGGTTGACCGCATTGCTGGAACCGACGATGACAAAAAAGGTCAGCACGATATAGAACCAGCCGAGATTAATGGCAATATCCTTGAAGAACGGCACAATCAGCGAGGTTTCGGCCGGTGTCGTGGACGTCAGGTAGAGGAACATCGCCACAGCCAGCGCGATGCCCGATTGCCAGGCAATCTTGCTGCGCGCCGACAGGCCGTCCGAGTTTTTCAGTACCAGCTTTTTATAATCATCCACCCAGCCGATAGCACCGTACAGGGTCGTCGTTACCAGCATCACCCACACATAGCGATTACCCAGATCCGCCCATAACAGTGTCGAAATGGCAACCGCCACCAGGATCAGTGCGCCGCCCATGGTTGGCGTACCCGCCTTGACAAGGTGCGTTTGCGGACCATCATCACGCACCGGCTGTCCGATCTGGTAGCGACCAAGGCGGCGGATCATCTCCGGTCCAACCAGGAAGGAAATCAGCAGCGCTGTCAGCACACCGAGGATGGCACGCAGTGTCAGATACTGGAAGACATTGAAACCGCTGTGGAACTGGCTCAGGTAATCGGCGAGATATAACAGCATATCAGTGTTGCCCCCCGCTACCGGCAGCAACGTCCAGCGCAGCCACGACGCGTTCCATGCGCATGCTGCGCGAGCCCTTGACAAGAATGTGCAACGGGCCGGTCAGCTCGGCACGCAATTCATCCAGCAGTTCATCGAGCGTCGTGTATGCACCACCCGGACCATCGAATGCCGCCACCGCCTGTTGCGCCAGTTGCCCCAGACCGTAAAGCCGCGTGACACCGGCCGCACGCGCCCTGCGACCCACCTCCGCATGCAAGCCGGTCGCCGTCGCACCAAGCTCCCCCATGTCACCGAGCACCAGCCAGCTGTCATCATCGGACAACGTCAACACATCCAGTGCCGCCTGCAATGATTCAGGGTTCGCATTGTAGGTGTCGTCGATCAGCGTGATATCACCGGGCAATGAATGGATATTGAAGCGGCCGGCAACCGGCGACAGCGACTCCAGCCCGTGCCTGACCGACGCCAGGTCGGCACCGGCCGCCAGTGCAACGGCGCAGGCAGCCAGCGCATTCATAACGTTATGCCGACCGGGTAATGGCAGACGCAATTCAATTTCGCCCGGCGCCGCCCGCAGACGAACATCACTGCCACGGGTATCACCAGCCCACTCGGCCGTCACCCTGGCATCCGCATCAAGGCCGAATTCCACGATATGGCAGTGACTGGCCAGCGAGCGCCACAAGGGTGCGAAGTCATCATCGGCATTAATGACGGCGGTAGCACCGGCACCCAGGCGGGTGAACAATTCACCTTTTGCCCTGGCCACGCCTTCCAGGTCACCAAACCCTTCCAGGTGTGCCGGACCGGCATTGGTGACCACTGCGATTGATGGTTGCGCCAGACCGGCGAGGTAGCTGATCTCGCCGTGATGGTTGGCCCCCATCTCCAGCACCGCGTATTGATCCTCGGGTCCCAGGCGTGCCAGCGTCAGCGGCAAGCCGATGTCGTTGTTGAGGTTGCCCTGTGTTGACAATACACGACCACACCTGGAAAGAATCGACTCGGTCATCGCACGTACTGTGGTCTTGCCGTTACTGCCGGTGATCGCCACCACCGGCAGGGAAAACTGCTGGCGCCAGAAGGCACCCAGCTGCCCCAGAGCCAGTCGGGTATCCGCCACTTCCATTTGCGGCAGTAATGACTTGCAGGGCCGGTTCACCGTGGCGGCGGCCGCGCCCTGATCACGTGCCGCATCGATAAAGGCATGACCGTCGAAATTCGGCCCCTGCAGGGCAACGTACAGCGAACCCGGCAACAGCTTGCGGGTGTCGGTACTGATACCGCGAAAGGGGACATCTTCACCCGTCAGGCGGACATCCAGCGCCCGTGCTGCTTCCGAGAGTTGCATAGCCATCATCGAGACCATTCCCGCGCAATGGCCCGGACGCGTTCGCGGTCGCTGAATGGCACCGACCGGTTACCGATAATCTGTACTGTTTCATGCCCCTTGCCAGCGATCAGCACAATGTCGTGCTCACCGGCATGCTGCAACGCCCAGCCGATGGCATGCGCACGATCATGTTCGACATGCACAGCAGCAGGTTGCTTTAGTCCGGAACAGATATCTCTGACAATCTTGTTAGCATCTTCAGTGCGTGGATTGTCATCCGTCAACACGATCGCATCAGCATGGCGTTCGGCAACCGCACCCATCAGTGAACGCTTGCCGCGATCGCGGTCACCGCCGGCACCAAACACACACCACAACTTGCCGCGACAATGTGCACGCAGTGAGCGCAACACGGCTTCCAGCGCAGCAGGTGTGTGTGCGAAATCCACCACTGCCAGCGGACGCCCGTCGCCCATGTCAAAACGCTCCATGCGGCCCGGCACGGTACGCGTTTGCGCAAGACGTCTCAGCGCCTCTGCAAAGGGCAACCCCGTGACACACAGACTGGCAAGCGCCGCCAGCATGTTGCTGGCATTGAACCGCCCCAGCAATCCGCACTGTAAAAAGCCACTGCCCCACGGCGTATAGACATCCATACTCAGCCCGCTGACGTCAAACTGCAGGTTACGCCCGATCACCCACTGCGCCGGAAACCGCGTCCTGAACGGATCGTTCTCCAGGCGATAGGCAATCGGGGCCACCCCGGGCGGGATCGCACCCAGCAAGGCACTGCCGAAACCGTCATCGGCATTGATCACGGCATAGCGCAAACCGTCAGCATGAAACAGTTTACGCTTGGCCTTCGCATAGGACTCGACATCGCCATGATAATCGAGGTGATCGCGCGTCAGGTTAGTCAACACGGCCAGATCAAAAGTGACGCCACGTACCCGTCCCTGGTCCATGGCGTGCGAGGAAACTTCTGCGACGACACAGCGTGCACCGGCTTTCTGCATGGCAGACAGGGTCTGCTGTACCGTCAATGCATCCGGTGTGGTGTGTGTCGCGGTTGATAATTCGTCATACAGGCCGTAGCCAAGCGTTCCAATCACGCCGCAACGACGGTCATCACTATCCAGCGCCTGTGCAATAAAGTGACTGCACGAAGTTTTGCCATCGGTACCGGTGACGCCGATCGTGAACAGCCCGCGTGACGGGTGGCCATAGAAACGATCCGCAATCAGGCCAACCCGCTGCCCCAGATCCGGCACCGCGGCGACCGGCACAGGCAACAGGGCTGCCGTTTCCGCCAGGCTGGCTTTGCCACTAACGGGTTCCCAGGCGACCGCCGACGCACCCAGCGCAATCGCCTGACGTGCATGCTGCAGACCGTGCGTCCGGGTACCGGCAACCGCCATGAAAAGATCACCCGCCTGCACCTTGCGGCTGTCTATTGCCAGACCTGCCACGGCCACATCCTGCGTAACCTTGACATCGTCAAAGTCACGCAACAATCCGCCCAGCGTATGCGTCGCAGCCATTAACTCTGCCATCATCATGCAGGCTCCTCCCCTGCAACGAGACGCGTTTCCAGCAACGGCACATCATCGGGGGGTACCGCCATCAAACGCAGGGCGCCAGCCATGACCCTGGAAAATACCGGTGCCGCCACCTGGCCACCATAATATTTACCATTGGAGGGATCATCGACCATCACGACCATGACAAAGCGCGGATCGCTGGCCGGTGCCATACCGGCAAATACCGCCAGGTATTGTTTACTTGAGTAACCACCGGCACTGGATTTCTTCACCGTGCCGGTTTTACCGGCTACGCGGTAGCCGGCCACACGCGCCTGCGGCGCCGTGCCATTGGGACCTGCTGCCTGTTCCAGCATGTTGCGGACCTGCAGAGCAACAGCTTCCGGCAGTACGCGACGCTCCTCGGTCACCTCACCTTCACGCAGGAAAGTCACCGAACGTTTGATCCCCCCCGTGGCCAGCACGGCGTAGGCCTGCGCCAGCTGCAGCGCAGTTACAGACACGCCATAGCCGAATGAAAGTGTCGCAGTTTCAATGGCATTCCAGCCACCGTGATTGGACAACAACCCGGTAGCCTCTCCGGGAAAACCACTGTAGGTCTGCGCACCAAAGCCCAGCTCTGTTAAAAATGACCATATATCTTCAGCGGGGAGTGACAGCGCCACCTTGGAGATACCAACATTACTCGACTTGCGAATCACACCGGACAGGTCGAGTTCACCATAATCATGTACGTCACGCACTGTATTGGCACCCACACGCATCCAGCCGGGTGTAGTACTGACCGGCGTTTCCGGCAGGTAACGCCCGCTTTCCAGCGCACTCGCTGCAATGAACGGCTTCATGGTTGAACCCGGTTCGAACACATCCGTAACGGCACGGTTACGCATGCTGGCACTGCGTAACCGCTGACGGTTGTTGGGATTGAATGATGGCTGGTTGACCATGGCGATGACCTCACCGCTTTTAACATCCAGCACCACTGCAGATGCCGCACGCGCCTGATGCTCCTGCATGGCCGCCTTCAACTGACGATAGGCAAGATACTGGATGCGACGATCGATGCTGAGCGTCAGGTCCTTGCCGGGACGTGGCCGACTGATACCTTCAACGTCTTCGATAATGCGGTGATTACCATCCTTGACGACCCGCTTGGCACCCGGTTCGCCACCCAGCCATTCGTCATAGGCCAGTTCGATGCCCTCCTGGCCGGAATCATCGATATTGGTAAAACCGGTTAGGTGCGCAGTCACTTCACCACCCGGATAGTAACGACGGTATTCTCGCTGCAGGTGGACACCGGGAATTTTCAGTGCCGCGACCCTGGACGCCAGATCCGGACTGACATGACGTCGCAAATAGATAAATTCCCGATCGGCACGACTGGACAGCAAGTCCTGCACCTTGCCACGGTCGAGGGATAACAGCTTTGTCAGTTCCGGAAGCCGCTGCAGCTCGGCACCCAGCACCTGCGGGTTCACCCACACCGATTCAACCGGCGTACTGATTGCCAGTGGTTCCCCGTTACGGTCAAGGATCTTGCCGCGGTGCGCCGGCAGCGACACCACGCGCAGGTGACGCGCATCGGCCTGCGACAGCAGGAACTCCTTGTCGAGCACCTGCAGACACACTGCACGCCACACCAGTGACACGGCCGCCAGTCCCATGCACAGAAACAGGAAGACACGACGGCCGTTAAAACTGACGGTGTCTCTGTGAAAGTTTGTATCGCTGTGAAAGTTATAGTTCATGGTTTCACAATAATCATGTTGTCCGCGGACAAGCCCACCATGCCTAGCTGGTCACGCGCCGCACGTTCAACCCGTCCATGCGTGGTCAGCGTACTTTGCTCCAGTTGCAACTGGCCCCACTCAATATCCATGTTGTCGCGTTCGTTACCCAGCGCCGTCCATTCGACAAACAGCTTGCGTGCCTTGTGCTTTGAATACACCACACCAACGGATGAGATGACCACCGCCAGCAGAATCACAATCAGGTTAAGTGGACGCACACTCATTGCAGCCGCTCCGCAATCCGTAACACCGCACTGCGTGCACGCGGATTAGCGGCGATCTCCGCGTCACTGGCACGAATAGCCTTGCCCACCGGTTTCAGGCGTGGGTGGTAGTCCATGCCGGCCAGCGGAAACTCCTCAGGGGGTTGTTCACCGCGGTACTCGTCACGAATAAAGCGCTTCACGATGCGATCTTCCAGCGAATGAAAACTGATAACCGCCATGCGTCCACGGGGTGCCAGCATATCCGGCACCTGCGCAAGCACTGCAGTGACATCATCCAGTTCGTGATTGATATAGATACGTATAGCCTGGAAGCTGCGGGTCGCCGGGTGTTTGTGCTTTTCATGTACGGGTACTGCCGCCACAATCAACTCGGCCAGCTGCCGCGTCGACAGCAGGGGTTGCGTGCTGCGCTGCGCAACAATGGCGCGTGCGATACGCCGGGAGAAGCGTTCCTCGCCATAGACTTTCAGCACCCTGCTGATTTCCTGTTCATCCGCCTGCTGCAACCACTGTGCAGCACTGATGCCATACGCGGGATCCATACGCATGTCGAGTGGCCCGTCCTCGGAAAAACTGAAACCACGGGCAGCATCATCCAGCTGCGGCGAGGAAACGCCAAGGTCAAGCAACAGACCGTTCACCCGCCCCTGCAAATGCTGTTGTGCAAGCATGTTACCCAGCATTACAAAACTACCCTGCTCGATTTCAAAACGGGGGTCGCCGCCAAACTGCCGCATCGCAGAGCGCACCGCCTCGGGGTCCTTGTCCATGGCAATCAGCCTCCCCTCCGGCCCAAGCATTGCGAGAATCGCACCTGCATGTCCACCGCGACCAAAGGTCCCATCAACGTAAAGTCCACCCGATTGTATTGAAAGCCCGTCCAGCACTTCCCTGAGGAGTACCGGCTGGTGTGAATATTCCTTTGTCACGGATCAGAGCGTCAGTGATTCCAGTGAATCCGGCATATCACCCTCATCACCATCGCTCGACACCCATTCACCGCAATTCCTTTCCCATGCTTCTTCATTCCAGATTTCAAACTTGTTTCCCAGACCCGCCAGTACCACGCGCTTTTCCAGGTTAGCGAATTCACGCAAGCGCGGCGGTATCAGAATCCGTCCGTTCTTGTCCATCTCGAATTCGGTCGCATGGCCCAGCAACATGCGCTGCAGGGTACGCGTACGCTTGTTCTGGTTGGGAAGACGGACGAGCTTGCGTTCAATCTCGTCCCACTCGGGCCGGGGGTACAGCAGCAGGCAATTGTCATCATGGACCGTCATTACCACGTGACCCTGGCAACGTTCCATCAGGTCACTACGGTAACGGGTAGGAAAGGCCATACGTCCCTTCGCATCCAGATTGACCGTGCTACCACCTCTAAACAATTCCACCCCCTTTTACTCCCTTGAGACCCACAAAAAACCACTGAGTCCCACTTTGCGACACTATAGGGAGGAAGGTCGAATCCGTCAAGCAATATTTTGAAAAATCGTTACCCGGACAGTAACTTAGCTCATTTTCCCCATTTGACGGCACACGATTTCTAACATACAAATTAGAAATCAAAAGGTTGCTGAAGTTACCTACTGTAAATTGACAGCATGCCGGTTATTTCTGGTTTTTTTGGTCCCGAAAGTGGCCAGATCCGATCATGGCAGTGGGTATTATAACCAGATATTGAACCCAATATGTTGGGTTTTGTGTGCGAATATTTCTCAATATAGGGTGGTCAGTCCCACCTGCAAACCTTCGTACCTGGTGCACCCCGCGGTTGGCCGACAGTTTTTCATCACGCAAAAAAAAGGCCTGCAATGCAGACCTTTCCTGGAACAGTCATCCTGCTGGTTCTAGAACGGTATATCATCATCAAAATCACCGGCCGGTGCGGACGCAGCCGCAGGGGCTGGCGCAGACTGCGAAGGTGCCGCACCCGCGGAGAATCCGGCACTGCCGCCACCACGACTGCCCAGCATCTGCATCTCATCGGCCACGATCTCGGTGGTATAGCGATCATTACCTGTATTGTCCTGCCACTTGCGGGTCTGCAGCTTGCCTTCAATATAGACCTGCGAGCCTTTCTTCAGGTACTCGCCGGCAATCTCACCAAGCCGACGGAACATCACCACCCGATGCCACTCAGTCTTTTCCTGCTGCTCACCGGTCTGCTTGTCTTTCCAGGATTCCGAGGTTGCCAGCGTGATGTTGGCGACCGCATTACCGTTTGGCATATACCGCACCTCGGGATCCTTGCCCAGGTTGCCGACCAAAATAACCTTGTTCACTCCTCGTGCCATGTTGTTCTCCTGGTGATAGGTAGATAGTCACTGCCCCTGTGTAGTGCGCGCCGGCAGTATGTTATGCGCCATATTCTATGCGATGGATGGGTAGGGCGCTATGGACATTGACTGACAACTACCCGCGCAATGTTACGGAATTAAGGCAGTGCCGACTCGTCAAAGAGCTGTTTGTCAACCTTCAGGTAGGCAACGCCCTCCTCGGCCACGACCACCGCCTCGGCGACCCCGTTAAGTGCGGCCAGCTGCTTCGACAGCCGCTCGGCTTCCATCGGCCCGGTGACATCCACCTTATATAGATAGCTGCTGAATTTTTCCGGTCGGGACATGGACACTGCCAGCAACAGCCACAGCAAGGCACCGGCTGCCGCACAGAGGAAAACAGCATGCGTACCATAGCGTCCCTGCAACAGACCGCCCAGCGTGCCGCCAAGAAACGCCCCGAAAAATTGCGAGCTGGAATAGAACCCCATGGCCGTGCCACGGCAATCCGCCGGCGCCACCCGCGAGATCAATGACGGTAACATGGCCTCCAGCAGGTTAAAGGCCGTGAAAAACACAAACAGCAACGCTACCACGCTGACCGCAGAAACCGGGACATAATACAGTCCCAGCAGCGCAGTGGTCAGCATGGCAATGGCAAACAGGAACACCGGCTTGATATGGCCCTTGCGCTCGGCCTGAATAATCAATGGCAACATGGCAAGCACCGAGCACACCAGCACCGGCAGGTACACCATCCAGTGCTGGCTGGCGGCAATACCGGCTTCATCACGCAACACCAGCGGCAACACCACGAAAGTGCCAGTAAGAATGGCATGCAACATCAGGATACCGAAATCGAGGCGTAACAGTTGCACCTGCCGCAACACCCGGCCGAACTGGGCCGGTATCGCCTCGGCGACACGGTGCGGGCGGCTCACCGCCGGTCGTGGCACTACAAAGACCACCACCAGAATACCGCCGAGCGCCAGCACGCCGGTAATTGCGAAAATCCCGGGGACACCCACCCAGTCGTTCAGGACCGGTCCCAGTACCATGGCGGCTGCAAACGACAGGCCGATACTCATGCCGATCAACGCCATGGCCTTGATGCGGTGCTGCTCACGGGTGAGGTCGGCCGCCAGTGCCATGATGGCTGCGGCAATGGCACCGGCACCCTGCAGGGCGCGGCCGAGGATAACAACCGCCATGCTGTCAGCCATCGCCGCCACCACGCTGCCAAGTGCAAAGACCAGCAAACCGCCAATGATCACCGGCTTGCGACCGATACGGTCCGAAAGCAGTCCTGCCGGAATCTGCAGCAGCGCCTGAGTCAGGCCATAGATACCGATGGCGAGTCCGGTCAGCGCCGGGGTTACGCCCTCAAGGTCGACCGCGTAGAGGGCAAAGACCGGCAGGATCATGAACAGCCCCAGCATACGCAGTGCGTAAACACTTGAAAGTGAAAGGGCTGCCCGCAATTCCTCGCGACTCATGCCACCTTCCGAATGATCCAGACGCTGCACCGTTTAGCGCTCCTCATTACCCTGATCACGAAAAGGCAGTATATTAGCAGGTTGCCCGAACCCACAGTGAACTTCGATGGACACAATTCAAATACGCGGTGCCCGCACCCATAACCTGAAAAACATTGATCTGGACCTGCCGCGTGACAAGTTGATCGTGATGACAGGCCTGTCGGGTTCCGGCAAGTCCTCGCTGGCCTTCGATACCATCTATGCCGAGGGCCAGCGCCGCTACGTCGAGTCACTGTCGGCCTATGCGCGCCAGTTCCTGTCGATGATGGAAAAGCCGGATGTCGACCATATCGAGGGGCTGTCACCCGCCATTTCGATTGAACAAAAATCCACCTCGCATAATCCGCGTTCGACGGTGGGCACCATCACCGAGATCTATGATTACCTGCGACTGCTGTACGCACGTGTCGGTACGCCGCACTGCCCGGAGCACGGCACCGTGCTGGAAGCACAGACCATCAGCCAGATGGTTGATCACGTGCTGTCCCTGCCTGAAGGCAGCCGTTTGATGTTATTGGCACCGGTGATCGATGCACGCAAGGGCGAACACGTACAGGTGCTGGAAGAACTGCGCGCACACGGCTTCGTGCGTGCACGCATCGACGGCGAGGTCGTGGAACTTGACCAGCCGCCGAAACTGGACCTGCGGCGCAAGCATGTCATCGAGGCCGTGGTTGACCGCTTCAAGGTACGCGAGGAACTGCAACTGCGCCTGGCCGAATCGTTTGAAACGGCACTGAACCTGTCGGACGGACTGGCACGCATCGCCTGGATGGACAAGCACGACCAGGAAGAGCTGTTATTCTCGGCGAAGTTTGCCTGCACGCAATGCGGTTACTCGATCAGCGAGCTGGAGCCGCGACTGTTTTCCTTCAACAACCCTGCCGGTGCCTGCCCGGAATGCGACGGTCTCGGGGTACGCCAGTACTTCGATGCCGAGCGCGTGGTCGCGCACCCTGAACTGAGTCTCACCGGCGGCGCCGTGCGTGGCTGGGATCGACGCAACGCCTACTATTTCCAGTTGATCAAGTCACTCGCGGAACACTATGGCTTTGACCTTGAAACCCCCTTCGAGGATCTGCCCGACGACATCCAGGACATCATCCTGCACGGCAGCAAGGGAGAACAGATCGATTTCACCTATCTGCACGAGCGCCGCGGCTCGGTCATTCGCAGGCACCCGTTCGAAGGCATCATCACCAATATGAAACGCCGCTACCTCGAAACCGAATCGAGCACGGTACGCGAAGAGCTGTCCCGCTACCTCAGCAACCAGACCTGCCCGGACTGCCAGGGTTCGCGACTCAACCTGGCCGCGCGCCATGTCACCATCAATGGCAGGAACCTGCCGGACACCACCGCGCTGGCGGTTGGTGCCTGCCAGACACTGTTTTCATCGCTGCAACTACCGGGTCGTCGCGGCGAGATTGCCGACAAGGTGCTGAAAGAAATCAACCAGCGTCTGGCATTCCTGGTCAACGTCGGCCTCGATTACCTGTCACTCGATCGCAGCGCGGAAACCCTCTCCGGTGGCGAGGCGCAACGCATCCGCCTCGCCAGCCAGATTGGCGCTGGCCTGGTGGGCGTCATGTACATACTCGATGAACCCTCTATCGGTCTGCATCAGCGCGATAACCAGCGTCTGTTGAACACCCTCACCCACCTGCGCGACCTTGGTAACACCGTGATCGTCATCGAGCACGACGAGGAAGCCATCCGCGCCAGTGACTACGTCGTCGATGTCGGCCCCGGCGCCGGGGTACATGGCGGGCAGATCGTCTCGCAGGGGACACCGGCAGAAATCATCGCGGACAAGCATTCACTCACGGGGCGTTACCTCGCCGGTGACGAGGTGATCACGGTTGCAGAACATGACTGTGTTTTTGATCCCGACAAGCAACTGGTCATCAAGGGTGCCACCGGCAACAACCTGAAATCGGTCACCGCGGAAATCCCGGTCGGACAGATGACCTGTATCACCGGTGTCTCCGGTTCCGGAAAGTCGACCCTGATTAACGACACCCTTTACCGTCGTGCAGCCCAGGTGCTCAACAATGCCTCCACCTCAGCGGCTGCCTGCGAGGCGATCGAGGGTCTTGAATACTTCGACAAGATCGTCGACATCGACCAGAGTCCGATTGGCCGCACGCCACGCTCCAACCCGGCCACCTATACCGGCCTGTTTACGCCGTTGCGCGAACTGTTTGCCGCAACCCAGGAGGCACGCTCGCGCGGCTACAAACCCGGCCGCTTCAGCTTTAATGTCAAGGGTGGCCGCTGCGAAGCCTGCCAGGGAGATGGCGTGATCAAGGTCGAGATGCACTTTCTCGCCGACATCTACGTACCCTGCGATGTCTGCAAGGGCAAGCGTTACAACCGAGAAACACTGGAAATCCGTTACAAGGGCAAGAGTATTCACGAAATCCTGGAGATGACTGTTGAGGACGCGTTGCCGTTTTTCAGCCCCATACCGGTGGTCGCCCGCAAGTTACAAACGCTGCTGGATGTCGGTCTGTCCTATCTGAAGCTCGGACAAAATGCGACCACGCTCTCCGGCGGCGAGGCTCAACGCATCAAGCTGGCGCGGGAACTGTCAAAGCGCGATACCGGGAAGACGCTGTACATACTTGATGAACCGACCACCGGTCTGCATTTCCATGACATTGCGCAACTACTGGCCGTACTGCACCGCCTGCGCAATCACGGCAACACCATTATCGTCATCGAGCACAATCTCGATGTCATCAAGACCGCTGACTGGATCATCGATCTCGGTCCGGAAGGCGGCACCGGTGGCGGCGAAATCGTCGTGACCGGCACACCACAGCAGGTTGCCCGTCACCCGGCATCCTATACCGGACTCTTTCTCAAGCAGACACTGGAACGGCACGCACATCACCCGGCAGAACCGGCAACGAGTGTATAACACTTCGTTATAAGCCGAAAAAATAGATAGTATCGCCACGGAAGCACACGGAAAAACACGGAACTATTTGTTGCATAGTATTTTTTCTTCCGTGCTTTTCCGTGTGCTTCCGTGGCCATTAACCAGAAAACAAAACAACAGGCATAGGCTGCAGCCTTACTGATCCAGCCGGATCAATTCCACCCGCCGGTTCGCGGCCCGACCTGCTGCATTGGCGTTACTTGCAACAAAGCGTTCCTCTCCGTAGCCACGGGCAGTCAGATGCTCACCATTGATACCTTTCGAGATCAAATATGCACGTACAACCTGGGCACGTCGTTGCGATAAATCCATGTTGAAATCGTCATCCCCCTCCGAGTCGGTATGACCGGCAACTTCCAGTGCAAGGCCCGGGTGGTTGAGCAGGATAACAGCAACTCCGTCCAGTATCACTTTTGAGTCCTCGGTCAGTTCGTCGGAATCAAAGTGGAAATTCACACCTTTCAGTTCGATCGGCTGAACAGCATCGCAACCCGTCATGTCCACGGCCACGCCGGGAGCGGTATCAGGGCAGAGGTCTGCCGTATTCAATACACCGTCGTCATCGGCATCCAGAACACAGCCCTGTGCATTAACCTCGGCACCTGCCAGCGTACCAGGACACTGATCCGTCGCATCGACGACACCGTCAGCGTCGTCATCCAGCTCGCAACCGGCAGCATCAACTACACGACCCGGCGCGGTATCCGCACACGCGTCCTGACGGTTGACCACCCCATCGCCATCTGTGTCCGGCTCACAGCCCTGTGTATTGACCTCCGCACCCGCCGGCGTATCAGGACACTGATCCGTCGCATCGACAACACCGTCGCCATCAGCATCCAGCTCGCAACCACTGGCATCGACCACTCGACCCGGCGCGGTATCCGCACATGTGTCCTGACGGTTAATCACCCCGTCACCATCTGTGTCCAGCTCACAGCCCTGTGCGTTGACCCCGGCACCCGCCGGCGTCCCGGGACATTGGTCAGTCGCATCGACAACACCGTCAGCATCGGCATCCAGCTCGCAACCGGTTGCATCGACCACCCGACCCGGTCCGGTATCCGGACACGCGTCCTGACTGTTGACCACCGCGTCGCCATCTGTGTCCAGCTCACAGCCCTGTGCGTCAACCTCGGCGCCCGCTGGCGTACCAGGACACTGATCCGTCGCATCGACAACACCGTCAGTATCGGGATCCAGTTCACAGCCCTGTGCATTGACCCCGGCACCCGCTGGCGTACCAGGACACTGATCCGTCGCATCGACAACACCGTCAGCATCGGCATCCAGCTCGCAACCAGTTGCATCGACCACCCGGCCACGTGCAGTATCCGGACACGTGTCCTGACTGTTGACCACCCCGTCGCCATCCGTATCCAGCTCGCAGCCCTGTGCATCGACCCCGGCACCCGCTGGCGTACCCGGACACTGATCCACCTCATCGACAACACCGTCAGCGTCGGCATCCAGCTCGCAACCGGAGGCATCGACCACCCGGCCACGTGCAGTATCCGGACACGTGTCCTGACTGTTGACCACCCCGTCGCCATCACAATCCGGTTCGCAACCACTGCGATCTACCGTCGTATCGGCAGCTGTCCCGGGGCAACTGTCCTGACTGTCCACAACTCCATCCGCGTCGCTGTCCAGCTCGCATCCTTGCGCATCCACGACCACAACATCGGGGGCTGTGACACAGCGATCATCACGGTCCAGGACACCGTCATGATCGGAATCGGCTTCGCAGCCCGACTCATCGACGACGATACCTGGCGCTGTATCCTGACAACGGTCATTGGCATCGGCGATACCATCAGCATCGGCATCGATCATTTGGTAACGCACAACAAAGGTCAGATCGTTAACATCTGTGGCATGAAACGTCAGGGTGTTGTTCTGCTCGACCCATTTACCATCCCGGTTACTCTCATAACTGATAATCCGGAATATTTCAGGAATAACCCAGGCCTGCACGAAACGGTTGAAATTATCAGGAGAATTCCAGCTGCCAAAATGGCCATCTTCACGTTGTACACCATCATGGGTATTCAGGGTATAGATACCCTGCTCGTCAACCGTCACCCGCTCGCCGTAATTTCCAGGATACATCACGGCAAAGCTGCCACTGTTGAACTTGAGCAGATTGACATTCGGCTGGTCCAGCACCCAGGTATAGTCGGTGGGCTCAACATAGTAAATCCTGGCGGGCCCTGTTGCCTTGTCGAGATAAAAGTCGTATTGCGCACGATCGGTACGCATCGAGCGATGCAAAAGATAGCTGCGGCCATCCTCCTTCAGAAACACCAGGTTCTCACTAACCACATCGACTGCACCGGCAACTGCCGATAAAGACATCAGCAGAATAAAATACGCCATACCTCTGTAACTGGATCTCACGATGTTGCCTCCCTGTTAAGCGCTAGCTTCAGCCGCACACCATCCACGCAAGCATCAACCTTGCTACGAATACGAATATGCCGACAAGCGTTTATAAGATTATTAGATTGTACTTAACAATACTGAGGACTGTCTATTCTCGCGACACTGGCCGGAGGTAGCCCCAGGATGTGATCAAAGCGGGGCCTGGATAGCAAAGCCGCTGCCGACCTGCACGCCCAGCACCTCATCTGCCCGGCCACGATTCACTGCAAACTCCAGCAAACCATTTGAGTTTTGGTACCAGAATGCGTCACCCGCAGCGACATCCGAAAACGTATCTGCCGCCCTCAGCACCCGCCCGTTCACCTCCAGTAATTGTGTCGTGTCGAGTTCACCGGCACGCACCCCGGTGATCGCATTACCAAAGCGGTCGATGTAGCAAACACGGTACAGATCATTCGGCCAGTCGGGTTGTTCCAGGCAGGTGGCGGGAACGGCCTCCGCATCGACGGCCGCGCCTGTCGTCAACAGCGCCGCGGCGGGTGCAAACACATCGCGTCCATGAAAGCTGCTGGATACGCCCACCGGGTCCGGCAACTGCCAGCATTCAAGCCGGACTGCACGACGCGCCAGAATTGCAAACAGGCCTTCATTCGGTCCGATATACCAGCAGCCATCGGCCTTCACCACGACGCCCGGACGCGCACTGCCGACACCGGGATCAACGACACACAGGAACACCGTTTCGGATGGAAATCCCGCAGCATAGGCCGGCAATAAAAAGGCTGCCGTCTGCACGTCATACGGTGCCAGGTCGCAAAAAAGACTGATGACCGGAACGCCTGGCGCCTGTTGATACAGCTGCGCCTGCACCTGTCCGGTGTACGGTCCGTCACTGCCAAAATCGGTAAAGAGGACGATCATGAAAATACCTGCTGACTGTTGCACGCCGCACAGGAACACCTGAAGACACTGCAAACCCTTACCGGGTCAGGGATCGCATGCAATTTAACGCCCGTCTCCGTCCTGTAAACGTGGCACAGTCGCTAATGCCCGCCATCAAGCTTTGCCGTCTGAGCGCCCCCGAGATCTGCCAGCAGACGCTGATAGTCCGGATTGTTCCGCAGCAGTTCGTGGCCGGCCTCGATCAGGCGATCCACCTGTTCTTCGGTCAGCGAGAAGCTGGTCGGGGATCGTGTTGAAGAAGCGCTGCTGCTCGGGCTGTTTGTAATCAATGAAACCCATCTTGACGAAATACGAGGTGACCGGCCGGTCCGGTGTTGACGCTGCCTGTGTCCATTGCGTCAGGCTTTGCTGCATCAGGTTCAGGGTCGCGTCGTTGTAAAGGCGGAGTTGTACATTGCTCATCGAATCGATGGTCTCCACTAATGATGGCTGCTTGTTGGTCTTGTCCATCGCCGGCTCCGGGTTCGTGGAGGCATTGACGGAGATAACTGCGTTGTAGCGCGGGGTCTTGCGGCCGGCTTTCTTGACTAACATCTGTGGGCCGCCCGAGAGTTCCGCCACCTCATAGATTGCACGCAGACCCAGGTTGTCGGTGATGCCCCCGTCCACGAAGTGGGCGTAGTCGCGACCTGACTTGTCTGAGTAGGTTTCCAGGCCCCGGATGATCGGTTCCAGCGCTGGATTATAGGCCGCACGTTCCGCCGACTTTTCCAGCCACTCAGGTCTGCAGTCGTGATAGGCCTTGACCACAACGGGATTGAACAGCACGGGTACCGCGGATGAGGCCGCAACAGCTCGCGCTACCGGGAACGTGGAGAGATCCGAACAGAGCAGGTCGAAATACTCCTGGACGAAGGAGAAACGCACCCCGTAGCCCAGATCCGATGCGTTGATGACGATCAGCGGACCACCCGCGCGCTGCATGTCGGCAAAGGACGCACCGTGAAACACGTGCTTTTGGTAGAGCTGCACCGCCATCTCGGTGCGCCCCCTGGAGCTGAACCAGCGCAGCGGGTTAAACAGTCCATGGAACAGTTCGCCTTCAACATTACGCGTAAGGAATTCGTCCTTGAAGTCCTTGAAGATCCGCTCCCCGTAGAGACCGTAGTAGGCCGATGTGAAACTCCCACCGGAGACGGAACTGATATTGTCGATCTCGTCGAGCAGCCTGCGTGGCTGTCCATCGATCACCACGGTGGTATCGCGCAGTTCTTCCAGCACCCCGTAGGCCAGCGCCGCGGCCCGGGTACCCCCACCCGAGAAGGCGAGCGTCAGGGTAATATCCCCTGAACCCCCTTTGCCGGCAAGTGCCCTGATCGAATAGGGCTGGGATGTGGATTCGGTAGTTAGTTCGGCGTTGTCGATCACCCCGTAGGAGGCGCAGCCGGAAAGCAGCAGCAATCCGTATACGACAGCAAGCAGTTTCAACATGGAAAACCTCGATTTACATGATAATCAATGATTGTACGCCCCGGTCCCTGGAGAATACAGGCTCGCACATTCTGCCCGGGTAACCTGATGACCGACAAAAACCGCCGCATCAACAACGGGGGCTCATGAGTTGATCGTCCATCAAGTTACCTGTTGGCATAAAACGTTCTTAATATAAGCCACTGTATTCTCATTTATTCGCGCACTATCGCAACCCTGAGCAGTCATTTATTATTGTGGCATCGCTGGATACGATTCTGGCGTACCGGGTTAACTGACTTCTCAGTCATTCTTTCTATACTTTAGCGAGCAATCCACAAGGGGATTCGTATAACATGCGCATGACACAAGACCCGATGACCAGATCGATAGAGTTCCCTGCGTTTTGATGCGGAACTTTTTATTTCTGGCTATCGGCACGCTACTCGCGTTGCAGGCCAAAGCCGACGACATGGCGCTGATCGCCAAACTGGCGCCGGATATCCGTACTGGCGTCATCGAAGAGGCCGTGAATGCGATGAAGTGCGCGCAAAGCCACGGCGTTGGCGTTGATGCCCGTCGCCTCGCCATCATTGATTACACCATTCCCTCGCGTGAAAAACGCATGTGGGTTGTGGATATCGAAGCACAGAAGCTGCTGTTCGAAGAGCACGTCGCTCATGGCCAAAAGTCCGGCCCCGATATTCCGACGGCATTCTCCGACGTCGATGGCAGCCACCAGACGAGTTTGGGCCTGTTTATTACCGATGCCAGCTATCAAGGCGGCAATGGTTACTCACTGAAGATGCACGGCCTCAGCAAGGGCTTCAATGAATCAGCCATGCGCCGCAAGATTGTCATGCACGGTGCAGCTTACGTTAACCCCCGGGCCGCGGTCAGCATGGGCCGCCTTGGACGCTCCTGGGGCTGTCCGGCGGTACGTGTCGAAATCGCCAAACCGATAATTGATGCCTTGAAAGATGGCAATTTCATCTATTCCCACGGCCCTGGCACAGCACCGCTGTCGCAGTGCGGGACCGAGAGTCTGGCCCTGACCTCACTCGTCAACTAGCCACTGGCCATTACCTCACCGGGTAAGGCGCTTACTTTATCAGCACCTCGCATTAGATTATTGTTGCACCGCCAGACACAGGATTCATGGTGTCAGCTGATAGATATTCCGGTTATTCCTGCAGCATTCCTTACCCGTCGCGGGAACTCACGTTCACCGGAAATTCTCGAGACCACTTAAATTAATGCTAGCTTGCCACACACATACCTGGATATTTCTCGTCAATTCATGGTCATTTCACGACACCGCTGTCTACCGGTAGATACTCGTGGCCACATTGTTCTCTCAGGCCGAACGACGGCCGGCTTGCGACTTTAGCAATCGGCGTCTGGCAAGGTTAATCATGACACTGTTAAACGGTCACTCGCCGACGAGCAGGTGTAAAAACCAACGAGACTAGTTGAGGCCCGGATTCTTGATATATTCCACCCCGCCCCAGTTTGCCTGGAGATCAATGCCGGCATCGGTGATGGTATAGACGTCGACATAGGGATTGAAAGACCCTGCATACAGCTTGCTGCCACCGAAGTCATCCACCTTGAAGGTCGCATTTGCAGAGGCTTCGACATCCAGTCCGACGGTCGTCATTTCTTTATAGGTTGTCTCATTCTTGATGATCAGCAGCTGGCGGAATTTTGTATAGCCCACACCGGGGCCGGTACCGGCCCTTAACATGAGCATATACTCAGGCGCTTTCGTGCTGTTCCTGAAGGCGACACCGTCGCCCTTGCCCGCGACATAAAGCACGGCGTTATAGATATAATCGTCGAATACCGCGTAAGCATAGGCCTTCTCCACCTTGTCTTTGGCCTTTGGATCCATGGCATAGACCTCTTTCAGCGTCTCGTCTGCCATCTTCAGCAACGCCTGTCGCTTTGCCTCTTTCTGGGCCTCGCTGAGGTCACTGTCCGCCGACGCGGCCTTTTGCGCCGCCCTGGATTCTGTTCCGGAATCCTTTGATTTTGTCATGCTGCTGCAGGCACCGAGTCCAGCGACCAACAGGGCCGTGGTTAACAACAGAGTAACTGATTTCATTGACATAACATTTATTCTCCTGAACCTCATTAAGTTTGACTGGCGGTAATTCTAAACCTCTATGCGTAACGCCGGGTAACTATTTGTCATTCTCGGACGGCAGAAAACAGCGGGTCTAGCCGTTTTCATCCGCCATCAGATCGGCCACCTTTTTATAGCGGTTCAGGTCATAGACCCCCGCTTCAACCGGGCGGGTCCGGCGCATGTAATCGACAAACCATTGAAAGTTCGTCCAGATCTCCGGATGCGTTCTGGGCAGGCCATAGTGACCGACCAGTTCGATGAATTGCTCACGGGTACGCACGGCATGCAGGTCGGCGGCAAATGACTCGACGCTGTGCAGTGGTACGTTGAACATGAAATTGGGGTAACTGCCCAGCAGTCCGCGGTAGGCGGTGAGCGTATCCTTTTCCGGCTCGCGGCGTTTTTCCTCTCCCAGCAAAAAGGCGACATTGGTGTGCGCCTTGTTGCGCACCAGGGTATACGCCAGATCCGCGTCAGGATCGCCGCTGCTGACACGCACAAAGCTGACATCCGGCATGAAGTCGACGAATTGCATGCCCGCGTGCGCGGCCGGTTTCGAGGTCAATGTCTGCAGGCTCGCATCTGCCTGCCGTTCCGCGGTCGTTGCACCTGCACGGTAACAGGGTGGTTGCGCACAGCGGTTAAGCACGTCTGGCGGCCCGACCAGCGACTTGAGGCGATCACTGACAAGCGCGACGAACTCGGCCTTCGGGTCTGTGCCCCGATAATCGATTTGCACAGGCAGGCCCTCATTAACGATCACATAGTCGTCACTGAGCTTCTTTTCCGCCCGCCTGCCCTGGTACCAGGAGTCACGCATGGCGGTACGCACATCGGGCGGCATGAAATGCAGGAAGTTGTTCTCCCCGCCGGAGCGAATCAGATCGAAGTAAAGGCGGGTTTCGGCCTGGCTGGCCGCCGACCCGAATACATTGAAGTTCACCACGAGTTCGTAGTATGTGCGCTCCAGCATGGGATAGTCCATCACCCACAGGGTCTTGGGGATGGCACCGACGAAGCCCTTCGTCACCGTGGCATTATCGAAGTTCCTGAACACCGTCAATACGGCATTGTCATTCGTGCCATCGCCGTCCCAGATGGCCTGCAGTGACGGGCCTGCAGGTTGCACGTCGCGATAGGCCTTGCCTCGCAGCCGTATGTATTCATCCCTTGCATGTTTACGCTTGTCCCAGTCCGGGGCCATTGCCAGCAGCCTTTCGTTCTCCTCGGTCAACGCCAGCTTGGACTGGACGCTGACCAGGTAGGCCGGATCGATCACGGACAGGTCCGCATCCGGGTCCTGGAACAGGACATAGAACTGGTCATCGATGACATCGGTGGCCACCTGTCCGCGGCACACCGGGCCACGGATGAAGGTCATGACGATGTACTGGGCCGAATCGAGCATGAACTGGTAGCGCGCGCGCGCCGGAATGGCGCTAAAGGTTGTAAAGGGATTGAGCCCATCCCGGACTGAATAGCCTGGCAGCTGCGCAACCTCCCAGTCCGGGGCGAGAAACAGTGCATCGAGGCGCGCCATTTTATTATCACTCAGCGGATAGGTGATATGGGTCTTGTGTACAATGGTGTTCTCGATCTTTCTCAAGCGGTAATAAAACGGCTGGCCGGGATCATCATTCGGACGCACCGTCGGAATAATCCGCACGGGCTCGCCTGCAGGTGTGCTGGAGCGCACCAGCTCATAGAAATACCCGTTATTCGAATCCTCGAAGTACAAATGAGCCAGATAAAGATGTTCATACAGGTAGCGAGAAACCAGCTGGTTCTTCAACGCCGGGCGGTTGAAGAAGCCCTCCCATCGATCGATCTGCTGCTGTTCCTGCGGGTCGGGAACAGCGGGCGTTGCATCGATGACAGCACCTTCAAGGATCCATTGCCGCAAGGTCTGGAATTCGTTCTCGTCCAGCCCGGTGATTGCCAGCGGCATGCCTTGCAGCGGTTTCTTTTCGGCATAGCGTTCGAATTCTGCCGGCAGCGGACATTCATTCTTGCGCTGCAACCCGAGCTGGATATGTTCCGGCACCGCAGTGTTCGCAGCCAGCGGATGTTCCCTGCCCAACTCGATCATGTTGTAGAGCAATGACAGTTCAAGGTTGTTGTCCGGCGGACCGCCCTGCTCATTAAGTACCGAATAAAAACCTTTCTCGCGCCACCCGGCAGGGGTCGCGGCATCGACGAACAACCGTGTTGGCGCCATGTCTTGCAGACGTCCGCTGTCGTAAACCTGTTTTCTGGTCGAACCCCGCAGCAGCCCCTGGGCGGATGACAACTTCAACTGGCAGGGGGCGTCATAGCAGGCGTGACAGGCAATGCATTTCTGGTCCAGGACAGGTTTGATATCCCGGGTGTAGGAATAGGTCTGGGTGGTGGATACCGTGGGTCCGGGGCCACTTTCCTCGACCGCCGCCGGTTGCATGCAGCCCACGACAAGCAGGGTCAAAGCGGCGATGACCGGGTAGCGAAACGTTTGCAGGTGCGATTTACTCATCATCAAACTCGGCAGTTAGTCTGGGCAATAGTGTGCGGGGTGTCGCCTCGGCTGTGTTTCCGCCCTGGTCGGGAAACACAGCCGTGCAGGCATAGCTTAACCCGATCATTGCATAACTCTTCCTGCAGGAGCGGCCTCCTGGCCGCGATTCGCGCCGGGAACGGCGCTCCTCCTACAGGATGTGTCAGCACCTCACCAGCGGTGAATAATATTGCAGGATATCTCGTATATCAGGTAAATCAAACACTATTTGGGAAACATCAACTGCAGCTGCGCACGGATTTGCCAGTTGGCACCGTATTCCGGCGCGACCACATTGTAGTAGGCCGACAACTGCGAGTTCACCGGCAGCCTGCCGAAATGAAAGATCTTGCCGACACCACCGCCCAGGGGCACGGTCCACTGCTCACCGCTATCAGCCTTCCAGTTAACGGTGAGGATGGGGGCGCTGGTTAGATACAGCCCTCCCTTGAAGTTGTAGTTGAGGAACGGCTGGATCAGACCGTTGTTGTAGGACTCCGAATCACGGCTGCCAACCGACCACACATTATTGACCAGTGCACCATACACCCACGGGTTGCCCTTCTCCAGGCGCAGCATCACGGCCGAGGGACCCAGCCCCCAGTTGTCGTTACCCAGTACCGCGTTGCTGTTTGTTGGAATCTGCACGATGCCCCCGACGCCCCAGATCCAGTGGCCCGGGTTGGCCGGTGAGAGGAATGCCGAGAACTGCGTATCGCCGATGCCATTGGTGCGGCTGTCATCCGGGCTGAGCGCCGGCATGGAGATGACCGGCACAATGGTGCGGGTGATGATGTTCCAGTCACTGTTCACCGAGATCGGAATCACCGGCTGGATGTTGAGCACGTTCTGCGTACCCTCCTCCGGCCCGAAATTGAGGTTGGTGTTGTTCTGAAACGGCACGCTGATCAGGTTGCCGACCGGGTTCTGCGCCAGCTTCGCCAACTCCGTGGCGTTCATCGCGGCAAGCGCCGGGACTGCAGGGAACATCATGGCGGTGAAACAGGCAACAATTATCCAGGTTTGTAGTTTCATCTGCATCACGCTCTCCGAAAAATAGATGTTATTACTGCGCGGAGAGTGTAGAGAATGAAGGCTATCCTGCGGAATATCTCTCTCGCCATACAGAACCCGTTCTGGTCTCGACCGCCGAAATGAGGAGCAGCGTCTTCCCAACCCAAATCCCGGAGGCCGCGACCCTGCACAGAGATGTGTAGTACGGGCCTCTCTGAATGAGGGTGCGCATAGCGTTAGAGCAGATATCAATCCGAGTCTGAAGCAACCCCTTTTCAGTTAACGCCGAGGTTCGTCCGGTTTTTCACTGCTGCATCTCAGCGAACCGTTTTAACCTTGGTGATCAACCAGGCAGGGACAGAGAGGTGCCAATAGTGGAAATTGCTTGTCATTTTCTCGTGGTGTGTGACAGCAGCTGAGGCAGGACGGTCTCGTGGTCAGTACGTCTGCACGTAACGCCTGTTGTTGTCATCCACCGGGTTCAGGAAGGGCTTGCCTGCAGCGGCTTCACGCTGCCAGAAAAGTCCAGCGTGTCGTTCAGATCCCAGCCACCACCCAGCGCCTTGTACAGGGCGATCAGGTTGGCAACAACCTCGGCCTCAGTGGCCGCCAGTTGATCCTGCTGGGAAAACAGGTCGCGCTGGGTGACCAGCACATTGTTGAAGTCGGTCAGGCCGGTGTCGTACTGCACCAGCACCAGCTCGACCGCCTCTTGGGTCGCCGAGGTCGCCGCCTGCAGGTACTGAACGCGGACCTGGTTCAGGTCGAATGCCGTGATGGCATTTTCAACCTCTTCGATAGCTGCCAGCACCTTGTGCTCGTAGAGAAACAGCAGCTGCTGCGTCTTTTCATCCTGGACCTCGATGTTGCCGCGCACCTGCCCGCCGCTGAAAATGTTCCATTGAATCGGTGCGCCCAGTCCCCAGGCCACACTCGAGCTGTCTAACAGATTGGAAAGGGAGCGTGATTGCAGACCGAACATACCGCTGAGGGCAAAGCGGGGATAAAGATCGGCCGTGGCTACACCGATGCGGGCGGTCTGCGCGGCCAGCAAGCGCTCGCTGCGCCGGATATCCGGTCGCTGGCGCAACACATCTGCTGGTACACCGATGCCAATAGCCTCTTTAGGCGCTGGAATCATCCCGGTTGTGCTGAACTCCACCTGCAAACTCCCGGCATTCTCACCCAACAACACGGCGAGCCGGTTGAGTGACTGGTTAAGCGACAGCTCCAGCGACGGCAGCGTTGCCTGGGTCACCGCCAGATTGGCCGCCGCCTGCGCCACATCCAGCCTTGAGCTCAAGCCGGAATCGTAGCGCGCGCGGGCCAGCGCCAGCGACTCGCTCTGCGCCTCGATATTCTCGCGGGCATAGAGGATCCGTTGCTGCGTCGCCCTGACATCGACATACGCCAGGGCAACCTCGGCGAACAGCGTCACCATGACATCCCGGTAGTCCTCGACCGAGGCCTGGTAACTATCGCCGGCCGCCTCGATGGTACGGCGTACCTGACCAAAGACATCGATCTCCCACACCGCGTCAACTCCCAGCTGGAACAGGCTCTGGCTGTCGAAACCGCCCGTTGGCGCCACCTGCTGCAGCGGCCCATCGTCGCTCAGTTTGGTACGCGAGGCATTGGCACCCGCATTCACCAGTGGCAGCTTCTCGCCCCGCGTGATGGCCAGGATCGCCCGCGATTCCCTGACCCTGGACACGGCAACCTTGAGGTCGAGATTCTCTTTGCGGGCACGCTCGATCAACTCGTTGAGTTGCGGATCCCCGAACACCGTCCACCAGTTCTGCAGCGACGCACCTGAACCCAGAGCGACCTGCCGGGAGATCTTTTCGCTCCAGGCGTCCGGCATCTCGATGACCGGTTCCTTGTAGTCGGGACCGACCGTGGTACAGCCCTGCAGCGTGAGCAATGCCACTACTGCGGCGGCCATCGCGCCCAGAAACGCGTTACGAATTGGTGGGTTCATCGCCTTTCCTGTCTCTACCGGGTCCGTCGCATCAGCTCACTTGAACGGGTTGTACAGGTAGTTGAGAAAGCTCTCCGACTGCAGTTCAATCTTCCTCAACAACACCAGGAAATCGGCCGCCTCGCTGGAGTACATGGCGACCAGACCGCTGGCGCCGAAACGCAGCGGGTAATCAGGGTCCGGCTCCTTCATCCGCAGCCGCACCGCGAACAACTCCGACCCTTTCATTTGCCCCGTGTGAGGCAGCACACCGCTGGGTGTTCCCTGGGCATCTCCGACCGCCCACACCACGTTTTCCACTTCCGCGTCGAAGAGCTTGCCCGGATACATATCGAACGCCACCTGCGCCTTGTCACCCGGTCGCAGCCGCTGGACTCCGCGCTGCGGCACGGTCGCCACCAACCAGTGATATTCCGAGTTGATAAACGACATAATGGGCTGCTTCAGGCGCGTGAAGGCGCCGGGATAGAGTTGCAGGTTGGAAACGTAACCGTCAGACGGCGCCCGAACCGTCGTGTGTTCGAGGTTGTACTTCGCCTCGGCCAACCTGGCCAGCACTTCTGCCACGCCCGTATACTGGTCACCGACACTGGAATCGAGCGCAATCTCGGCGGCCCGCTCGGCAGCCTGTGCGCTTTCCAGGCCGGCCTCCTGCACCTGCATATCCTTCCGGGCTTCCTCCAGCTGCAGCCGCGACACAGCATTCTTTTTCGCCGCGGCTGCAATCTGTCCGTACTTTTCCCGGGCAACCGCCAGGTTCGCCACCGCGCGCTTCACCGCCGCCCGGGCCTCGACGAGTTGCTGGTTGAGCTCGGCCACCTCGGTGTCGGCTGCTGCCAGCTGTGCTTCCAGCCCGTCCACCTTGTGCTGCCATGGCGACGGGTCCATCTGGAACAGCGGCTCGCCCTTCTTCACCGGCTCGTTCTGGGTCACATAGACCTCTGTCACCAGCCCTCCGAACTCCGGCGCCATCTGCACAACGTAGGACTGTACGAACATCGCCTTGCTGTAGGGTGCGTACTGGCCCAGAAAAATGATCTCGGTCATGGCGGCCGCGACCCACAAACCGAAGGTGACGAACTTCCAAAACAGGGTGTACTTGAGCAGCTTGTAGTCGAAGAAAATCAGGCGAACCAGAAAGATATAGGCGATGGTAATCAGAAGTTCCATGAGTCTCTCTGCTAGGTAGTGTTTCGTCGGATGTGTCGTCTGCCGCGACCGGTAGCGACGGCTTGCGCACTGACTCGCCGCCCTCACTCTCCCCTGTTTCCTTGACATAAAGATTGCCCACCACCGCACCGGAATACGCCCACACAAGGGCCGCCATCCACAGCGGAAAGATTAGCAGGCCAAGCAGCGAAGTGACCTCGATCGCCTCGAACTGGGGGTGATTGCGCGCCCTGGCGATCTTGCCCGGATAGGTATGGATCTTGATGATCCCCAGGATGATGACGATCACTGCGAAGAAGATGAGACCCAGCGAAATAATTTCAAGTTTCATTCAGGCAACCTTTTGAGGAAACACCGCTACTGTATTCAAGAACAACCCTGGCAGCGTTTTGTATCACATCCGACAGAACGTCAGTGATTATATCAGTTCCCATCGCGAGACCTGAAATCCTACATGCGACTCGCGATTTCCAGACCGACCAGCCGCGCGATGATGATGGCCAGGTAAAGCTGCCCCAGCAGACCTTCAATCGCCGCCATGCTACGAGCCGGCGCCGCGACAGGCACGATATCGCCAAACCCGACCGTGGTCATTGCCACCAGACTGAAATACAGCAAACTGAATTCGGTCGACATCGGGCCGAAGACATTCTCTATTGACAGGGGTGCCGCGGGGATAGAGAACGATCCGGGTACCAGCCATTCGAGCATGGTATAGGCCGCGCCGAAGGAGAGACCCAGCAATACGAACACACTGCATGCCCCCAGTACGGCATCACTGGTGATATGCCTGCGGCGCATAATGTCACTGAAGATCACGATAATCAGGTAAGCCATAAACACTGCTTGCAGCCCTGTCCCGACTGGATACGCCGATGCGATGCCCAGCGAGCGGCCAAGCATGCTGGTTATGAAGGCGGATGCCCCGAGCAGCAAACTCAGGTAAAAGGTGACTCCCCTGCCATGGATGATGCGCAACGACGTTGCAACAAGACCGAGCGTGATGAGATCGAAGACCCAGCTGGCTGCCACGTGGGCACCAAGAAACGGGTACACGAGGAGCAAGGCCGTGAGCACCAGCAACAGCGTTGCGTAAGGGCTGCCGACAGCCATAACAAAACGCTCTAACGGATTCCTGTATGCCATCTAGGGTTCTCTGGAAAATAGTGCAGCCTGGACTTTCATCGTTCTGTTTTCCTCACCAGGTCAACTTATGCAAGCTGCGAGAAAGCAAATAATCGAACGTTCCGTGCACATATTTTCCCCTGCCCTTAGGCTCCAGCTGGTGTTCAGCATTTCGCGAAACCTCCAGAGCATAATACCTTGTCAGCACATATATTCTCCAGGCATCTTGCGATACATAAGCCAGTATCTGGCAAGCCTGGCCTGTGCACTGTTAAACTGCAGTTCGACTGCAAACACGAGCGTAAAAAAAACCACAACGCAGTAACAGCACACATGGAGATGTACATATTAAATCGAGCCACCTACTGGCCCGCTTCGGTCGCAATCTGATGACAGCCTGCGTACTTGGCAGTCTGCTGACCGCCTGTAATACGCTGGGACCCTCCGCCATCCGCAGCGGACGTCTTGATTACAACAAGGCCATCAGTGAGACCAACAGCCAGCAGATACTGATGGCCGTCATACACAACCGCTATGAGGAGCAAGGCAGCCTGCTCGCCGTGGCCAGCATTACCGCCAATGTCAGCGTCAAGACTGGCGCCGAGGTTCAGTTCGGTCTTGGCGATGTTGACAATTACACCGGAAACCTGGTCCCCCTCAGTGCCAGCAGCGTCTATGAAGAGAACCCAACCATTTCCTACACACCCGTTGCGGGGGAAAAATATATTCGTCAGGTCATGTCGCCGCTACCCGTGTCGGCACTGGCGCGGCTTGCCGGTACGGCTACTGACCCGGCCGCTGTTTACACCGTTCTGCTGTCGAGCGTAAACGGTATCTATAACCCGGATTTTCTGTATTCCGCCGTCGCGCCCGATCCACGCTTCAACCGCTTCGTTGCCCTCATGGCAGAGCTCACCCGGATGAATCGTCTGCACTGGATCGAGGCACCACCACGTTCTGGCAACTTCTCGGTCGCTATCAACCATTACGCGCCGACCTACACGTCCGAGATCAACGAACTGCTGCAACTGCTGGGGCTGCCCGCGCCGAAAGATCATTCATCCGCGGTGGTTCTGCCCGTCTCTTTGGCACTGGATGGACGCGATTCAGGAGGAATCGGTTTGACCACGCGCTCGGTCTACCGTCTGGTGGAAATCCTGTCCGCGGCTGTCGAAGCTCCGGCGCAAGACCAGGACAGCGGCGTCATTGCAGACTACCCGCCATTGGGTCCAGTGGGGGAAAAATTGCGCATCCGCTATGTCAGGACCCGGCCGAATAATGCAGCAGTAGACGTGGCGTATCGTGGGGGGTGGTTCTATATCGACGAAAAGGATCAGGCCACCAAGCGATACTTCCGCTTGCTCACGACCCTGTGGTCTGTCGAGATCGCCGAAAGCACCGCCAACACTGCTGCCCCCGTTCTCACAATCCCTGTCAGCCGCTAGGTGTCAATTGGACTTGACGTCGAAACCCGCGCCGCCAGGCGCAAGACAATTGTTGATGCATGAGGCTTTCGGAAGTCATTAAACCGAAGCAGAAATTGAAGTCAATGAGCGGCCACGCCTGGTGCGACCGCGCCGCCGAGATCAGCCAGCAGGCGCTGGTAGTCCGGATTGTTGCGCAGCAGTTCGTGGCCGGCCTCGATCAATTTGTCCACCTGTTCTTCGCTCAGGGAAAAGCTGGTCGGTATCGCATTGAAGAAGTGCCGCTGCTCGGGCTGCTCGAAATCGACAAAACCGAGCTTTGCAAAATACGGCTTGACAGGCCACTCCGGTGTTGACACCAGTTGCGACCACTGCGTCAGGCTCTTCTGTATCAGGTCTATGGTCGCGTTGTTGTAGAGGTGGATCTGCACATTGCTCATCGAATTGATGGTCTCCGCTAGCGACGGCTGCTTGTTGGTCTTGTCCATCTCCGGCTCCGGGTCCGTGGAGGCGTTGACGGAGATCACGGCTACGTAGCGCGGCATCTTGATGCCCATGCTCCTGACATAGGCCTGTGGGCCACCCGAGAGTTGGTTCACAGCATAGATTGCACGCAATCCCAGATTGTCGGTGATACCGCCATCTACAAAGTGGGCATACTGGCGATTGTCCTTGTCGGCGTAAGTTTTCAGCCCGTTGATGATCTCGGCCAGCGCCGGGTTACTGGTCTCGCGGTTGTTGTACAGTGCGGCCCACCCGGTCTCTCCCATTTTATTGCAGTTGTGGTAGTCCTTGACCACCACGGGGTTGAACAAAATGGGAACCGCCGATGAGGCAGCGACAGCCCGTGCCACCGGGAACGAGGAGAGGTCCGAACAGAGCAGGTCGAAATACTCCTGCACAAAGGAGAAACGCACCCCGTAGCCCAGATCCGATGCGTTGATGACAATCAGCGGGCCGCCCGCCTTCTGCATGTCGGCAAAGGTTGCACCGTGGAACACCTGCTTTTCGTAGAGCTCCACCGCCATCTCGGTGCGCCCCTTGTTACTGAACCACCGCAGCGGATTGAACAGCCCGTGGAGCAGTTCGCCTTCGACATTACGCATCAGGAAAACGTCTTTGTAATCCTCAAAGATCTGCTCCCCGTACAGACCGTAGTAGGCGGAGGTGAAACTCCCGCCGGAGACGGAACTGATGTTATCGATCTCGTCGAGCAGCCTGCGGGGTTGCCCGTCGATCATCACAGTGGTGTCGCGCAACTCCTCCAGCACACCATAGGACAGCGCCGCGGCCCGTGTTCCCCACCCGAGAAGGCGAGCGTCAATGCAATATCCCCGGAGCCTTTTCTGCCGGCGAGTGCCTTGACCGAGTAAGATTCGGCAGGTGGGGCGTTGCCTAGTTCAGCGTTATCGATCACCCCGTAGGAGGCACAGCCGGAAAGCAGCAACAATCCAAGGCCAACTGTTAACTGTTTCATCATAAATCCTCCTGCCGGCTATGCGAGAATCACGAACGATTCATTTCTTCATGAAAACAGGCTGCTGGTTCCGGGTCTTGATGACAACGGCAAGGCTAGCAGTCATATACACCGACTGCGCAACGTCGCACCGTGCGTCGCCCTACCCCGGCAACACTGACGGGCGTGAGAGGACGCCCGACTCTGGCCTCGGCACTCGGGATCACACTGTGAAACCCGGGAATTGAAAGCCGCTGTCCAAATTCAGATCCGGCAACCACGATGACGCCGGCAATCAGAAAGATACCCATTCGTTTCGATAGGCTCATTTGGATTCTCCTGTCTTGAAATGCTCCGGTAAGTCACCCGTACCCTGTAGATTGTTCAGATCGACCTTTTTGGCATCCGTGGTGTTTTTGAAGCTGAAGTCAGTGGCTGCAACCTCGTCGCCAGCCTTCCAGTCCCTGATCTGAATGGTGTATTGCGGTGAGCCGGGAAGGTCCTTGGTGGTGATGGTATACCGGCAAGGATAGGGGCGTTCCCCCTGCGCGATCCAGATCTGCCAATCGACTTCCTTCGCCCGAAAAGCGAGGAAATCGCATTCAACCCCGCCGACCACACCGCTGCCCAGGTCCTTTACATCGACGACATCATGCATCAGCGCCTCGTAGGCATCAGGCAGCAGCAAATCTGCCGCAGGGAGTGGCCTGTTATGCTTGAACCTCAATTCATCGACCAGGTGAGCAAGCGTGCCGGGCATCGCTTCCTGCGCATAGATGTTCAGGTTCTTGCCCAGTATCGTCAGTGTCTTGCCGTCAAAGTTCATCTCGACATCCGCAAATCCGCCGGCGCGTGTAACGCGGATCATATCAGGCCGTTTGAGCGTGACGGTGCCTGAACTGACCAGCGCGAGTTTCTGTTCGTCCCTGGTGACGACTTCCAGGCTGGCATCATAGTCCAGGGAAATCGCCTTTTGTGCCGCCAGGTAGTCAGACATGGCCTTGAGCAGGCGCTTGGCGTCTGCCTCATCGGCGCTGACTGTCGTGGACATCCCCAACATAACGATTGAGGACAGCACCACGGCGAACAGCTTGTGCATGGAATGCCTCACGATTTTTTCTGCTGTCGTATTCATCCAGATTCATCTCCTTGAAGTGTGATTCTCTATTTGGAAACCGGCCGGTCTGCCGAGTCCAATGCGAACTTCGCCTGGCTACATTGTGCCATCGGTTAAGAAAAGCCGCGTTGGTTTCAATGTGTGCAACTTCCTGAAACGCAAATTGTCTCATGTTAATGAGGTTAGGTTGATTCGGTGGTCAGGATATCTTGTCGCCACCTCAGAAGCGGAATTTTGCGCCCAGCGCCGGACCGCTGACATTCATGTCTTTCAGCAAAAAATCTGACTTGAAGTTATAGTCAAGGTAGCGGTATGCCAGCAGCACATCGCCCCACTTGAACTGGTAGCCGACACCGGCCATGGCCTGCCAGGTGAGGTCGGAGCCACCTGTTCCAATATCCGCGTAGTAAGGCAGATACCACTTGTCATTTATTTTGTAATTGCCCTTGAGGCCTACAATACCGTCCCAGACATGGTCCGAGTCAGATTCCTTGACCTTGCGCGAGGTCTGAATCAGCGGTCCGTCACGTTCGAGATTCAGCTTGATATCGACATCAAGATCGAAATAGCGCGCACCACCAATAAGATCAAGCTTCGTCTTTTCATTGTTGACGACATTGTAGCCAGCACCTAACGTGACGATCCATGCCTTCATGCCGACATCGGTTTTGACGGTCCTGGTGATATCAACAGCCCCACCCAGAATCGGTATTGTTTCACTGCCGCCGTCACTCTGCGACAAATCCATGTAAACAGCGTCAGCCAACAGTGACCACTTGCCCTTGCGCGCACCGAAGCTGCCCATAAAGGTCATATCAAGATCATCGAGGATATCGTTGAATGACATATCGATATCACCCCCGGTGGGGGTGGTGGCATCGATGCCGGCCGCCCACAGGTAGATCATGGCCTCATACTCCCACTGGTCACTGTCACTGGCGGCACTGGCCGTGACCGGCAGTGCTGAAGCCAGCAACATGACGCCGGCAGCCAGCCATGCGCCATGCTTTCTGTTCTGCGGTGTTTTACGCATTACTCCCCTCCTTGATACTGTATGTATTGGGTACGAACAGGTCTGGATAAAATACTACTGGTACAGCAACCAGCCATTTACGCAGGTTGCTGTACCAGTGCCTGTGAATTCTACACTACCCTGCCCCGGAAATTACTCGCTCGACTTGTTGTTGCGCATGGCCGCCTCGAGCTTCTTGATGTCCTCGGGCGACAACTGCGGGCGATCTACCTTGATCGTCAGCTTGTCGAGCTTGGCAGTCAACGTGAACGGCGGTTTGTAGTCGGCATCGTTGACACCGGTCAGCGTGTCGGAGCCAATGTCGAAACTTTCGTCCCACTGCAGGATCATGGGCAGCGTCTTCTCCATCTTCCTGGTGGCGACGACCTTGCCATCCACCTTCAGCGTACCGGTGCCGGGTCGGCCGAGACCGCTCATGTTGTTGAAGGCGAGCGTGCCGACGCCGAGTCCGTCGTATTTGAAGTCGAACTCGACGGTGTGCCTGCCGGGCGAGAGCGCGTCCGGGCCTTCCCACTTGATGCGTTCCAGGTCGATCATGTTCCACAGGAACACCGGCTTGCCCTTGAGCAGGTAGAAGCCATAGCCGGCAAAGCGTCCGCCCGAGGTCAGGATCATGCCCTCGGCGCCGCCTTCGGGCACGTCGATATCCGCGGTGATGTTGTAGGAGCTTTGAGCAGGAACGGCGAATCGCCCTGTGGCAGACCGACCATCGGGTAGGTGTAAACGAACTCCGTACGGCCGGCAGTGATGTTCGGGCGAGGGGCCACAAGGCGTGTAGCCACCGAGGCGTCCATCGGGAAGACCTGGTACTTTTTCGCCTCCGCGATAAACTTCTTCTTCATTCCGCCACCTTTTCGGGATGCTGGCGGCGATGTCTTGGACTGGCTGAAGTCCTTGTTCAGATCGTAGAGTTCGAACACCTGGTTGTTGAGCGGGTCGGGATTGGCGGCACCGAAAGCCTCCCACGGCGCGCGGTTCACCTTGGTACTGAGCAGCCAGCCTTCGTCGATACAGCGCCCACTGGCCCATCATCTCGAAGTACTGGGTTTTGTGACGCGATGCTGCATGGCGTTTTCCTTGTCAAAGGTGTAGGAAAGCTGGTGCCCTCGATCGGGCCCTGCTTGATGCCATCCACTCCTTGGGCGCGGCGATGCCTGCTGCCTCGAGAATGGTTGGCACCACGTCGATGATATGCATGAACTGTTCGCGCAGGCCGCCCTTGTCCTTGATCCGCGCCGGCCAAGAAACCGCCATGTTCTGATCGGATGCCACCGAGCTTGCGAGGCATTTTGCTTGAACCAGGTGAACGGCGTGTCAAAGGCCCAGGACCAGCCCGCCGACATGTGGTTATAGGTCTGCTCGGTGCCCCAGACGTCGTACCACTTCATCTGCTCTCCGCACCGGCATCTTGTTGACGCCGTTGAAGAACGCCACCTCGTTGGGTGTGCCGAGCGGGCCGCCCTCGGCACTGGTGCCATTATCGCCATTGATATAGATGACCAGCGTGTTGTCGAGCCTGCCCATGTCCTCGATGGCGTCGATCATGCGTCCGATCTCGTGGTCGCTGTAGGCCGCATAGGCGGCGAAGACTTCCACCTGGCTGATGTAGAGCTTCTTCGCCTCGGGCTGAGCTGATCCCAGGGCTTGAGCACATCATTCGGCCAGGGTTCCAGCTGGGCGTCCTGTGGAATCACGCCGAGCTTCTTCTGGTTATCGAAGATCTGCTCGCGCAGCTTGTTCTAGCCCTTGTCGAAGAGATGCATTTTGCTGATCTTCTCCACCCATTCCTTGGTCGGGTGATGCGGCGCATGCGTGGCGCCGGGCGCGTACTTGACGAAGAACGGCTTGCTGGGTCTGGTTGAGGCATTCAGGTAATCGATGGCGTCGTCGGCCATGCCCGTACCAGGTTCCACTCCGGCTTGCCCGCGAAGGGATAGATCTGGGTGGTGTTGCGAAACAGGTTCGGCTGCCACTGGTTCGCATCGCCGCCGACGAAGCCGTAGAAATATTCGAAACCCAGGCCGGTCGGCCACTGGTCGAACGGACCTGCCTGGCTGGCGGCGAAGGCCGGGGTGTTGTGATCCTTGCCGAACCACGAGGTCGCGTAGCCGTTTTCGAGCAGAATCCGCCCGATGGTGGCCTTGTCCTCGGCGATGATGCTGTTGTAGCCGGGGAACCCTGTGGCCTGCTCGGAGATCACGCCGAAGCCCGCCGAGTGATGGTTGCGCCCGGTGATGAGCGCGGCCCGTGTCGGAGAACACAGCGCGGTGGAGTGGACGTGTTGTAGCGCAAACCCTCTTCGCGACGCGATCCAGAGTGGGTGTCGGAATGACGCCGCCGAAGGTACTCGGCACGCCAAACCCGGCATCATCCGTGATGATCAGCAGCACGTTGGGCGCCTGTTTGGGCGGCACGATGCGCGGCGCCCACCACGGTGTCGATTGCAAGGCGTCATCCTTTGATCACGCCCCCGAATTTCGGCTCGGGTGCAGGGAGTTGCTTGCCGCTGATGGTGGTTGTCGCGCTTGGCGAACCCAGTTCCCCGGTAACCTGCTGTTCAGCGCCGGCAAGACTTGAAGCAACACGGTGCATGTCCCCAGCAAACTGATTGGTAGTATTCTTAACTTCATATACATTCTCCCTGTATTAAATTCACACATTCATTGCAAAAGCTTTACTGTAGGAGCGGCTGCCAGCCGCGATTCGCGCCGGGGCGGCGCTCCTACAGGGCTCGGTCAGCACTTCACCGGTGCAGGTAAACTCTGGCAGTGTAAATGCTCACCGCCATAGCGCTCAGGGTTTGGTCGTCACATAGACCAGGTTATTACCCTGAAACGCCGCCTTATAGAAGTTCCCGCCGAGTAATAATAGTCCACCCCACCCACCGGCGTGGAGGTGCAGCCTGCCGGCAGGCTGTTTACGACAGTACCCAGCGGCAGGGGCTTGCCATCGGCCGCCGGCGCAGGAGCAGCTGGTGCCGGTGCGGCTGCCGGCTGACTGGCTGCGGCATTCGTCGCACCCACGACTGCCACATCCGTCGCCGCGACACTGGCCCCGACGACCGCACCCCGGCGGAAGGCGCGGCGTCGAACACCGAGAATCGCATGCGCTTCCGGAACGAACTCGACGTGTAACGGAAATTGAGGTGGCACATCGACCAGGAACAGGAGCCCCGTACACACGCTGAGCACTGCAGTCTTGAGAATCGTCTTCATTGGCTTGCTCCTGATTCTTGAGCGGCGGGGCCGCTGCTTGTTGCGTCGAGCGGCAGGAAACTGATTGCCATGGCCCCTTCAGGCGCTACAAAGTTAAAACTGGCATCGGCCGCAGCCGGCGCGACGTTCCAGTCGCTCATGACCGTTGAGATACTGATCAGCGCGGGTGTGCTGGTATCGGTAACAACATACTTGCACGGCAACGGCTGTTTGCCGTCTGCAACCCAGACCTGGAAATCGACATCCGGGCGACTGAAGGCCAGCTGATTGCACGTTACCCCGTCGATGATCGTCTTGCCGATCACTGTCGCAGAGGTCACGCCCTGCATCAGCAGCGGGTAGGCATCATGGTACACCAGGTCGGCGGCCGGAATGATGAGGCCCAGCGAATCACTCGCGTCGCGGAGCATCTCCTCAATCGTTGCGGGCGCCGGCTCCGTCCCGTAAACATTGTAGGTCCGGTTGTAGAGGGTCAGGGTCTTGCCATCGTAGTAAAACACCTGGTCGAGCAAACCGCCCTTGCGCTCGGCGTGCAGCTTGTTCGGCCGACTGACAATGACGTCCGCCGAAACGTCGCTATCGATCCGCTGTCCCGAAGCGAGCAGATCCTCGAGGGTAACCTGCGTATGCACGCTGAACTGCTTCAGGCTGTCGAGGTAGTCGGTCA
>CAVWDM010000013.1:0-410955 GCA_963753755.1 uncultured Gammaproteobacteria bacterium | reverse complement strand
ACGTTCCGGTCATCCAGGCTGAAATATTGTACTTCCGGGTTGGGTCCAGGCTGTGTGAAAACCCTGACGGAGATATAATCCTGCTTTCAATTTGAATAGGTTACCTAATGAGCGGATTTATTGAGGGCGAAGCCCGAAACCAGGCCACATTATTTCCTGAAAGACTCGACGATTATATCGCTGAAGAAAATGCGGTCAGAGTGATCGATGTCTTTCTCGATAGTCTTGACCTTTCAGGATTGGGCTTTAAAACGGAACCCGCCAATACCGGGCGACCCGCCTATCATCCAGCCACGCTGCTGAGGCTCTTCATCTATGGTTACCTGAACCGCATACAGTCATCACGCCGCCTGGAGCGAGAAGCAGGTCGTAACGTGGAACTCATGTGGCTAATCAGCCGTTTGGCACCCGACTTCAAGACCATCGCTGACTTTAGAAAAGACAATACCAAAGCCATTACCCAGGTATGCCGGGAGTTCGTATTAATCTGCCGCAAGCTGAATTTATTTACCGACTCATTGGTGGCTATTGATGGCAGTAAATTCAAGGCAGTGAATAATCGAAACCGGAATTTCACCCAAGCCAAAATAAAACTCCGACTTAAACAAATCGATGAAAGTATCGCTCGGTATCTGGGGCAGATCGCCACTGAGGATCGAGTAGAGCTGGCAACCTCTAAACATAAAGTTGAACGCCTGGAGAAAAAGATCGGCAAGCTCAAGAAAGAGGTTGATCAACTGAATAGCATTCAGGCTCAGCTCAAAGAGGTGCCTGACAAACAAATATCCTTAACAGATCCGGATGCCCGATCGATGGCTACCAGTGGCCGTGGAACAGGGATGGTTGCCTATAACGTGCAGGCAGCCGTGGATAGCAGACACCATTTAATCCTGGCGCATGAAGTCACCAATCAAGGACATGATCGAAAGCAGCTGGCTAATATGGCTGCTCAGGCTAAATCGTATTGTCAGCAGATGGCTTAACCGTTGTCGCTGATCGTGGCTACTATAGCGGTGAAGAAATCAAGACCTGTGACGAAGCAGGTATTAAAATCTATCTGCCAAAATCCCAGACATCGGGCAATCAGGCAAAAGGCTTGTTTGGCAAACGAGATTTTATTTACCACTCCGGGGATGATGAATACGAATGTCCGGCAGGTGAACGTGCCATCTTCAGAAGTTGTCGCCAGAGAAAGTGGCAAAATGATCAGGCGTTACTGGTCTTCCTCCTGTGTGCGTTGTTCCATAAAATCACAATGTACAACCGGTAAAGAAAGACGTATCAGTCGCTGGGAACATGAAGCCATACTGGATGAACTTGATGCCAGAATGGAACGTGCGCCTGATATGATGAAAGTCAGCGATCCACTGTTGAACATCCCTTTGGCACCCTCAAGTCATGGATGGGCTCACTCACTTCCAAATGAAAACCATTAAACGAGTCAGTGCAGAAATGAGCTTGTATGTGCTTGCTTATAATCTGAAGCGGGTGATGAAAATACTCGGTCCTGTTGAGTTAATGAAGGCAATGCAGGTATAGGCCTGTATCTGCTTCGTTGATCACCACTATCAGGCGTGTTACCGGGTCGACAATCCATCCGGCACGGATATGCGACAGAGACAAATGTCCGCTCAGAACATGTTGTGGCCGCGTGAAATACTTGTTTAATCCAGAATAATCCGGCTTTGTGATACTTTCGAGTTTTCACACAGCCTCGGTCGTCTCCGGTCATTTAGCCGTTTCTTATATTGGCGTTTGGTGTAGGACCGTTTCCGACCCATTTTCACCCTTCAGAAATGGTGGCTGTACGGTGAAAATGTACTGAAAGTCGCCGTTTAGGGACCGAATGTGAGTCGGTAGCCATCGACCAACCCTGCCATTGTAGGTATTTCTTTTTGAATGGCCTGGAACGCTGCTTTCAGACATTTAAATTAAGACGCACAACCTCTGGCTTGAGTCAGCATCAATCACGTTACCCCGCCCACGAAGTAGCAAGATCTTGTCTAATAATTACAAGAAATACACCTTGGATTGATCCTGATCAAAGATCATTTAGGCTAAGTCTAAACATGCTTAAAAAGTTAATTAATAGTCATCCGCTAATGATGTCGCTCATGGGCAAGTGAACGCAAGGTGGCGGACTGCTCATTGACGAGTTTTGAACTATCATTATAACTATTAGTAGGGGGAAGACCCATGATGATGACTGCGTTCCTGCAGGAAGCTTTCAGCCGTTTTGGTAGAGAGGCTAATGCCCCACTTGACCAGGCTGGTTCTTATATACTTGATAGTGGTTTTTTGGCCCAGGCAATTGAACGTGTGGTGGATGAAACGTTACCTCGTCTGCGTGCCGTTCCGGGTTACAGGCGCCGCCTGGAGGGACCGGTCACTGACGCATTTCTCTATATAGATGAACTAGTGGAGCACATGCCTGGGTCGTTCCAGTGCTCCCGATCTGCCTTCAGCGCAGATCCGCGGGTAAAGTCCTTCTTCGTCAACCCCCGTCACATGCAAGAAGTATTCAGCCAGAGCAAGGATGTCCGTGAGTTGTTTGATGCCGCCCCCCAGGCTGATGAGTGCTGTGCCCTTGTGTGCATGCGCATGGAGGAACGCCAGAAGTTTGGTGTAGCGCAAAGCGGTGACGGGGTGCACAGGGATGTAATGCAGACCTCAGTCAGTTTTACCGATCACGAGGTGTACACCCCGGGGGTAAGCGAAAAAGATGCGCGCCGTGCTCTCAAGTGCTGCATATTCAGAGGGATATTGAAATACACCCGGGAGAAGCTTGTCGAAGCCAAGACCAGCGATATAGAGCGCAGGAAACGGTTGAGCATGCTACGCAACCGACTGCGCACGGTAGACCATCAGGCGATGCTTGAAAAGCAGCAGATCGACCTGCAAATGCAGATTGAAGACCTTGAGGACGCCATAAAGCAGGCGGCCCAACGTCCAGCAACACTTGAGGATCGACTCACTCTTGTTGCAGATATGCTGCGCAACACGAATCAGTTTGTCAGAGCAAACTTGCAACACCTGCACCTGAGCCATATGGGGATTAAGGTAGAACAGGAATCAGGTGTACCCGCGCACGAGCTTGATATCGCGGAAATCCGGATTGCAACCAGGGAGCCTCGGGTGGCAGCACTGGTGCGTTTCCCACGATGTGAACTGTTGCCGAAGCCAGATTTCTTGCTGCATGCCGATTCGTTGTTCCTCAACTAACGGCCTGATAGAGGAATACCCCCGGCATATACGCTGACATCTACGTATAAATACGTATTGGTTGGCAGCTACATCAAATTTATCCTTCAAGCACAAGCCATTGAGACTATTATTAGATGAAACTATGCCAGGTATTTAACATGCTGGTTTCTGGAAGAAAGTATGATGGATTCAGAGGATGAGCTTGGCACTATTTACGCTCTAACTAGAGTGTTTCGAGAAGCAGAGACTTCCTCGATTACTTGAGCTTAAAGAAAGAGTCGACAAATGCGAAACGCTTGGCAAGTCGGATATTCAATTTATGACCCAAGTTACGATTGATGCCCAGCGGGGTAAGCGACTGATCGATCGACATCCGGAATGGCAGGAGTTTTGTGCCGAGGTAATTCATCTCTACGAAGAGATTGCAGAAAAGGCGCTGGAGAACGAAAAGAAGTTATAGCCCCAAGCCAAAACACCATAATATTCACATTCATCATAGATCATGCCTATACTTTCAAGTGTAATAACCAACAGAAGAGGAATTTCAAATGAAAACATTAAAACTCACACTGGCAGCCGCTGCACTCGGTGCACTGGTCGCCCTTCCGGTCACCTCTGCCCATGCTTGGGGCAACTGGGGTCCATGGGGCGGCAACCGTGGCTATGGTGGTAATGACTGGGGTAACGACTGGCTGGGTGATGGCTTTGGCGACGGAGATTTTGACGGCGACTTCGGCTTCAACATGAGTGGCAGCGGTCGCGGTCGCGGCAGTGGTTACGGTCGTGGTTATGGCCGTGGCTATAACGATTACTATGGCGGTCGTGGTTATGGATACGGTCCCTATGGTGGTGGTCCCGGTTATGGTTACGGTGGTTATCCGGGCTACGGTTACGGTGGCTATCCTGGCTATGCACCTTATGGCGCTCCCCCGGTTGCCCCGCAGGCTGCACCAGCAGCACCAGCTGCTGCACAGTAAGTAACCTTATACAACCTGAAAGTACAAACGGGTGCGGCTCTCGCGAGTCACCCCCTTTTCTGTTTGCATGCAACCTATTCATGCACTTTTATTTGACGTCATGACCGTCGAATGGGATAAGTGTAGTTGGGAGACAGACCAGCAGCATCGTTTGTCCAGTGGCGAACACTATAAATATATGGAGGAGCAGACAGTGCAATATAAGGAAATAAAATTCAGAGCAATTCTTGTGGCGGTCAGCTTACTGCTTGCACATCAGGCCTGTGCGGTGGATATGGGCAACATGATGAATCCATCCAAGTGGACGGGCGGTAATAATGGCGGTAATAACAATATGATGAATCCATCCAGGTGGATGGGCGGTAATAATAATGATCGTTATGATGATTATCGTGGTGGTCCTGGCTATGGCTATGGTGGTGGTCCCGGTTATGGTGGTGGTCCCGGCTATGGTGGTGGTCCCGGCTATGGTGGTGGTCCCGGCTATGGTGGTTATGGCGGTGCTCCTGGTTATGGTGGTAATCCCGGCTATGGTGGTAATCCCGGCTATGGTGGTAATCCCGGCTATGGTGGTTATGGCGGTGCTCCTGGTTATGGTGGTGCTCCCGCATACAGTGCACCAGGTACCGGATCCAATGAAGCAGAAATCAAGTTACTGAAAGAACGCATCAGACAACTCGAAGGTGACGCGAGGTAGCGTTTATACTGTATTAGCAACGGCTCCTTCTGGGGCCGTTTCTCATTGTGCTGTAGGTCCGTAGTTGGCCGGTTTTCCCCTTTGCCGGCGGCACCAGAAACAGGAACTCCACAGGACAACGAATGGTTAATTGCTGACCAGAAGTGCTCGTTTCATATTCGTTAATATAATCAATCACTGTACGAGCCAAAACGACCCGAAGTCGCCATTCAGCTATCAACCGCCGAATGGCTGCTCCGTAACAACTGTGGTCATAGCCGGGTTGGGCAAATCAACGGCCAGAATGCCATGAACGGTCGGCGTGGCGGACTGGCGCTTTCGGCCACGAACAGTCGGTCAAGTTTGCCGCCCACAATACCCGGGAGCGGACAGTAATGTTGGTTGTGTCGTGTTAAGAAGCGCGTTCGATGTGAAGTGGTCCCACCAGCAAGAGGGCGGCCATTGCAGGGATTCAAATACCCATGATCTTTCATGTTTCTAGTCTGTTGCTACAATTTCTCGTGGCCGCAGACGGAATATTTCGAACGTCTGCAGTATCAGGTAATATCACGCGATGAAGCGGTTATTACACATCCAACCATTGCTGATACTGGCGTTGTTCATCCTGCTTGCGGGGTGCGCCACTCGCCCGGTAAATTTGCCGATCACCGAGACGGACCCGAGCAAGGGTTACCGATTCGCGACACGCGCGGAGAAGGAGAAGCAGACGGAGAAGGAGAAGGAGAACCTAGTCATACTGGCGTTCTCCGGTGGCGGCACACGCGCTGCTGCCTTTTCGTACGGCGTGCTTGAGTTTCTCCGCGATACTGAGGTCGTTGGACCGAACGGTGAAAAGCTCCGCCTGCTCGACCAAGTCGACATTATCACCGGTGTATCGGGCGGCAGTTTTACAGCGCTGGCCTACGGCCTTTACAGTGACAAGCTGTTTGACGAGTACGAGCAACGCTTCCTGAAGCGCAATGTGCAGGGCGAAATCGTCTCCCGCACATTCAACCCAGCCAACTGGGGAAAGCTGTGGTCGACGGGTTGGGGTCGCTCCGAACTGGCGGCCGAGCTATACGATGAAATCCTGTTTGACGGTGCCACGTTCGGCGACCTCGACCGCGGCGATGGGCCGCTGATCATCACATCGGCCACAGACATCTCGACCGGCTCCCGCTTCATCTTCGGCCAGCGCATATTCGACATCATCTGCTCGGATCTCAATTCAGTTCCGCTGTCCCGCGCGGCGGCGGCCTCGTCTGCGGTACCGGTCGTGCTCTCGCCCGTCACGATCAACAACTATGGCGGTACCTGCAATGCGACCACTCCCGAGTGGATTAAGCCGTTCCTTGACTCCACGTCCCCGCCGCGGCCTGCAGCCCGTGCGATACGCTCAATCAAGGCGGAGCATGCCTACGGCGACGGCGTCCATCGACCCTACCTCCATCTTGTAGATGGTGGCATATCTGACAACCTGGCTATGCGCGCGGGGCTCGACGGGCTGGAAGTCCTCGAGGCACTGCAACTCGCCGGGCTTCCCTCGCCGTTAGCCCACGTGCGCAGGGTTATTGTCATCGTCGTCAATTCGCTGTCCTTGCCACCCACCGACTGGGACGAATCGGAGGATCCGCCCAGTACCTCGGAAATTCTTCTCAAGGCGTCGGGCACTCCGATCGACGCCTTCTCCTTCGAGACGACCGAACTCTTGAGAGACACTGCGCATAGGTGGCGGACCCTGCGTACAATACGCGAATCGCCTGCCTACAGGGACGTCAAGAATCCTGCAGTTGAGGCCGCATTGCGCGTCCCTCAGGCGGAAATCTATGCCATCGACGTGTCATTCCCTCAGCTGAAAGACAAAGCTGAACGGGACTATCTGAATCAACAGCCCACGAGCTTTGTGTTACCCCCCGAGGCAGTCGATCGGCTACGCGCTGCAGCAGGAACGATCATGAAGTCGTCGCCGGAATTCCAGCGCCTTTTGAACGACATGGATGCCAAAATCGTTGCAGAGCCTCCGGCAGCAGAAGGTCCTGCGACCACGCTCTAAGGTAGGACGCTCCCCCGCTTAAGATTGCCGCACTACCATCGAATCACGGCATTGAGCGTCCGTTTATACGTTGGCGAATGTCGACTGTCAGAAACATCTACAGACCTCTCGGAGTCGTCTTCTGCCGTTCGCGGTCAACTGCGCGCAAACCGAGTCTGACCGGTTCGCGAATGTCTCCTGAGCGCATAGAGCGGGCCATAGGATCAACAATCGGGAACGGCAGTTCCTGGCCGGTTGCTGCCTACAAAGAATATTGCATCAGTGAGTATTTTTGTGCGCTGGAGCGGCAACTGGAAGCAGTCGTTCCCGGGCCGTATACTGGACGGATATTATCTACCCATTCGGACTGTTGCGTTTGGGCCAGACTCCAATGATTCCTTATGTTGCTGTTATTCAGTAAGATACTACTCAGAAATGCTTCCTTGAAGAATGACCTGTTTCCTTTCCATTAATGCTGGAACACATCTGGAATAATTCACTATGCGTTTGTTAAAAAAATTAACTCTGTTATTTGTAGCTTCAGCTGTTATTACATCGCCGCTATTTGCTGCCGTAGAAATGTCACAGAAAAAAGATGAAAGACCCAATATCTTGCTGGTCGTAGCTGATGATTTAGGTTTTGGTGATCTTAGTTTTAGCGGTTCGACTACTAAAACCCCCAATATTGATGCCCTGGCAAATCAAGGAATGACATTTACCAATTTCAATGCATCACCTGTCTGTTCCATTACTCGCGGCATGTTAATGACAGGTAACAATAACAGTGAAATTGGTCTGTCGGCATTTGACTATGCTGTTTATCCCCCTTCCACGGGCAAGCCGGGTTACGAGTCCTACGTAACGCGTTCAACAACTGTGATGATTTCCGAACTTCTCAAAGATGCAGGTTATCGCACTTACACTGTTGGTAAATGGCATCTCGGCGGTGCCGGTCATGGCGGCGAGTCACCTGTAGAGTGGGGTTTTGACCGCAGCTACGGTATCTATACCGGCGGTGCCAATCACTGGAATCAAGGGGTTTTTCATTTAGACGTGCATGACCCTGAGGTTGCGGCAAAGCTCAAGGCAGGAAAAAATCCGGGCGTTCCTGATGAGCCATATTATGAAGATGGCAAACCGGCTAAAAGACCGGCTGGTGTTTTTTCTGATGACCTGTTTACCGCCAAAATGATGCAGTACCTGGCTGAAGGCGAGAAAACCGGCAAGCCGTTTTTTGCCTACATGGCCTATACAACACCACACGCCCCATTGCAGGCCCCGGATTTCCTGATCGACAAGTATATTCCTTACTATCTTGAAAAAGGTTATGCCGGATTAAAAAAGGCCCGCTTTGAAGCTCAGAAAGCCAACGGCATTATCGATAAGAATGCGCCATATCCCGGCTATGATAATCCACTCACCGAAAGCTGGGACAAGCTGTCTGATGAGCAGAAATATCGCGAAGCCAAAATGATGGCAACCTATTCAGCCATGATGGAATCTCAGGATTATCATCTGGGTATGTTACTGAACTATCTGCGTGAAACCGGACAGTACGACAATACGCTGATTATCTACATGTCTGACAATGGACCTGAGGGGATGGGAACAACAGGAGCCTTAAGCAATCCGGCTGCCAACAACTGGATCAATAGCAATTTCAGTCAGAAAGTTGAAGATATTGGTAAAGGCAATGCCTTTGGTTTTATCGGTACCAACTGGGCTGACGCGACAACCGGTGGTCTACAATGGTGGAAATGGTTTATTGGCAATGGTGGTATCCGTACACCATTGATAGTCATACCGCCCAAAGACGGCAAATTTAACAAATCTGGTGACATTGTGACTGATCTTGTCAGTGTCAAGGATATACCAATGACTATTCTTGATTATGCCGGTGTTAAACACCCGCTGACCCAGTACAAGGACCGTAACATTAAAGCGCCATCAGGCCTTTCAATTCGTGATTTTCTCGAAGGCGATGCGAAAACCACCCGCACGGAAGCTGACTGGGTTGCTTTTGAGCTGTTTGGTAACTCGTATGTAATGGCTGGCGACTATAAAGCCATTCGTGTTCGTCCGGGTATGTGGGGTGATGGAAAATGGCATCTCTATAACAGTGTTAAAGATCCTGGTGAAACAACGCCGCTCGAGGGTAAAGACCCAGAACGTCTGCAGAAGATGATCGCTATTTACAAGCAGTACGCCAAAGATAATGGCATCATGGAAGTCGCAGATAACTGGAATCCATGGACCGGTTTTCCTGAAGATGAAAAGAACAACAAAGCGCCCTAATTCAAACTGAGGAGATTAGTAATGCCTGTAACAAAAAATCCTATTGGTTTTATGGCCAAAATGAACTCCAGCGTGCTATTCGTCGTAACACCCGAGTTTGGCAAGTTTAAAGCTACTCAGGCCAGGGGTGCAGGTCAGTGCGAAACAGGTGAGCATGAATTTGCGATTAAAACGGAATACAAAACCGTTGCCGGCACGAAAATTCGTTTTGCTGATAATGGCAAACAGGATGCACCTGTTGTCCTGCTGCTTTGTCCGCTGCCGCAAAGCATAATCTGCTATGACCCTATCTGGTCAACATTAGCTGAAAAGTACCGTGTGGTGGCCCTGGATTTGCCTGGGTTTGGACGAAGTGACGGCGGTGTTGAGTTTATGAACTTTAAAGCTCAGGGCGAGTTTCTTGAGAAGTTTGTTAACGACATGGGACTGACGAATATTCATATTATCGGGCCAGATGTGGGCATGCCGACAGCGCTATACTATGCCATTCATCAAAAACATGAAATCGCCAGTCTGATGATTGGTGACGGTCCGGGTATTTTACCGAGTGTCAATGGCAGTATCATTAACAAGGCAGTCGACTCAGCCTTTTGGCGACTGGTATTTGTGGTTACCGGTGCGCAGACTTTTGTAAACGGTGCCTACCGTCTTGCTTGTCAGAACTATGTTCCCAATGCGGCTGAAGTTGCAGACTATGTCGCATCTTATGAGAATGGACGCATTGGCCCGATCACCGCGAAATGGTTTAAAGAATATCCCGAAAATCTCGCTACTATTGATCCGCATCTGGAATCACTGGATATTCCAACTCTGCTCTTTTGGGGTGATAAAGACATCTTCCTGACAACCGATAACGCTGAAAGACTGAACCAGCGATTACCAAAAAGTAAGCTGAAAATATTTGAGAATTGTGGGCATTTCTCCTATCAGGATAAGCCTGATGAATTTGCCCAAATGATTATTGACTGGGTAGACAATGGTTATACTGAGGTTTAATTAACACTAATCCCCGTAGCCATCTGGCTCTTTGGCTCCGGTTTGCTGGGTCTAATCGGCATGGCAAGGCGCAAGAAAGCCTAGCCAGCCACAGCGTATACAGAGACGGTCCTTCAGGACCGTTTTCGTTTGGATCTCAATATCGTGTTTTGCCAGCACTCCTGCCGTTCGCTAGGTTTACGGGAATGACCGTTGTTGGCCGACAGTCGCCTATTAGGAACCCCGCATCAGCGGGTTTTCTCTGCCGAGGGGAACGGCAACTCTTACCGAAAGTTGCCCTTAAGAAGTGCACCTTCCCCAACAATTCCCGGCTTTCTCGCCTCGGTCGAATCGCTGACAATTCCCGGCCATAGGGCCTTGGTCGCTCAGGTGCGGAAATGAGACTACAGAGTTACTGAGCGGATGTCTGTAAGAAAAGTCTGATTTTGCTGTCATCCAAATACGTATTTTTTCGTATTACTGAAATCAGATCTTGTTTTCGCCACCCCATTTAATGTCTTCAGCATTGAGTGGCACTTGTATACTTGATTAGAGGTACTTCTTAAATGTACTTGCCGTGACCGTCACCGTCAGCGCGAACATGGCAGCAAAGGGCAATACAATAAAAGACGGATGCAGGCTGAATGGCAGGGCCAGATACACGACCCATGTAATCACCACCAAAGGTAGCGCCGCCTTTTTTGCATAGTGGTAGACGAACGAGCTCTCCCTGCCCCCGCCCCATCGACGCAGGTCGCGCTGCACCAACCCATCAACGAGTGCAACCAGACTGAACAGCAGGAAGATTGGCATCGCCAGGGTGAGGATTGCCATGCGCACCGAGAACACCTGGGTGACCTGCATCATCGCGATTACGAATTCCGCCATGGGGTGGTAAATCTTGTGCAGGGTAACCCTGAGTCCTTGTTCGTTCATCGCAGGTGGCGGTGAGACCCAACGGATGAAGTCCACGAACCGCGTCACCTCGAACAAGTAATGATAGGTGTTATCGGCAAACCGTTTCGCGAACCGTGCCGGATCGGAGGTCACGACGCTGCGCCTGAAGTCGGTATCGAGATAGCTGATCTCCTTGGCAAGCATGGTGCGGCTGTGCTCAAGGCCTTCATCCGGCCACCAAAGCACCATGCCGGCCCATTCGATGAGGATTGAAAACAAGAGCGAGAGCAACAACCATTGTATGATTTTGGCAATCGCTGTCAGGCTTTTCGAGAGCAGCCCTTCCTGTACGACCCGGCGTCGCGGATCGGCTACGGATTCAGCCATCCGAGGGCTCTGTGTTTATTGCCGGTTCGGTGACATCCGCTACTGCCGACCACCAGGGTTCCTGTACCCGATACCAGTGATCATTGGTGATGTAGGTGCGTTCCATCTCGTTAGCCATCTCGGTGAGCGTTTCCGGCATGTCCGTGTCTGTGACCGGCAAGGGCATACGGATCTTCCAGAGCTGACCGCCCTCCAGCAGCGCAAAGGCCTGCCCCTTGGGCAGCGTGATCAGTTCAGCCGGTGTAAGCAGTGGCACTTCCGAGACACTGATACGATCCTCGTTGCGCGACTTGAAGTCGACACCCGAGCCGGGTTCTGACGAATCGTCTACACCGGAGACACTCATCAGGGTAAAGACCTCGACCCTCGGGAGCTGCTCCGTGAGCATTTCTGCCGTGGCCAGTTCCTTGACCCGGAGCATGATCAGGGTGTTGAAGTTACCGGCCACCTGCCCCGCCTTGGCCCGGTTGCCGAGGCGTGCCTCCACGTCCGACCAGGTCTGGGTATAGGCGGTCACCTGAAACCCGGCCCCGCCCGCCTTGTTCAGTAAGGGAATGAACTCATCGCCAATCAGTTCGTTGAACTCATCGGCGTGCATGGAGATTGTTGGCGGTGTACTCGGTGGGCTCACCGGACACGCCGTGCTTGTAGATGTGCCCGGCGACCGATACCAGGTCCGCGAACATGGAATTGCCGACCGCACTGGCCACTGTCGTATCGGTCAGGGCATCCAGCCCCACGTAGACGATGCCTTTGCGACGGATCACTTCCATCCACTCGAAGATGGGCCGGGTATCGTCCTCATCCAGATAGTTCGGTGAGATGAGTTCTGCGATATTGCCGGTGGTGAGTTTCTCCATCAGGGGACCGACGGAGCTGACGATCTTGTCGAAGTAGGTCTTGTCGTATTTGAAGGCCGACACCAGCCCATCGAGGACAGGATCATAGAGGTCCTGCGTCTGCAGGTGCCGCATCAGGGCAATGGCCTCGCTATTGCGACCGCGCAGTGCGGCCGGCAGGTTGCGCTCACTGATCTTACCCGCAAGTTCGTCTACCTGTGCCTTCCAATCCTCTGCACCGTGCTGTTCCAGGTGGGCGCGGGTGTATTCCATGAACAAGGGCTCGATGTCATTGATGTAGCGCCGGACCTGCTGATAGTCCGGGCGGCGGCCCAGGGCGACGAGCGCCCGTGCAATGATGTTGACGAAACGCCAGGCGAATTCCTTAAAAGCGGCCGAGTTGCCTTCGCTGGGGAGCTGATTGGCGATGCGCGTGGCGACTTCGGTGATGCGGGAGAAGTTGCCGATGGCGTTATAGCGAGCTGAGACCTGCGGAAACCCGAGATGGAATAGGTAGAAGTCCTTGCCCCGTCCCGCCCTTTTGGCCTCGGCGTATATCCGTTTCAACAGGCCGGCATCGCCCTTGGGGTCGAAGACGATCACCACGTCCCCGCGCCGAATGTCCTGGGTGATGAGGATCTCGGCCAGTCGCGTCTTGCCGACCCGGGTGGTGCCCAATACCAGGGTGTGCCCCACCCGCTCGCCGATGTCCATCCACACCGCCTGTTCGTCCGGTTCGACCGCATGCAGTGCGGGCTTGCCGCCGACGGCAGGTAATGGCGCCAATGGATTCCACCAGGCTCGTATTCGAAGCAACACGCGCCAGCAGGCTCAGGACCGGCACGGATTCCCAGGCGACTTCCTTGCGGCGTGCCCATTGATAGAGGGCACCCGGTTGCACATAGTGCTGGACTTCGGGCCGAATGGTGTCGCGCAGGCGCTGGGTGTGCTGCTGGGTCCAGCGGAAGCCGCGGCCCAGAAAGAGTTTGCGACGACTGAGCGGGATCTTGTCGGATCGCAGTCTGTAGGTGGGCAGCCGGCGCATGTTGCGCTGGTAGCGCAGTACCCGCCAGGCCTGTCGGCCACGCACCCACCCAAGGACCGTGAGCGCAGCGCCGGCTGCGTAGGCCACACCCGGCGGCATCATCAAGGCCCACGGTGCCAGCATGGCAATCGTCGCCGTGGCAAATGCCACCAGCGCCGACCAGAGCTCGACCGGCGGTCGCAGCAGGGCCTCGATGGGATGCGTGCTCACTGTTCGATGGCGTGAGTGGAGATCAATACGGGGTAATGCGAGATCCCCAGGGCTTTTGCAATATCGCTTGCCGATGCCGGCAGGATGGACAGACCATCCGCCAATTCGGCGATGGTGCGTAAATCATCCAGGGTGTCGGCCTGCACCAGCATGCCGACGGCGCCGATTGTCCTTGAGCCGATCCCGGTGATCCTGCAACCATTGCCGGGAACGCGCATCGGAACCGATCAGGAAGAAGGGGCGTGCGAACGGTCGGTCATGTGACCTTGACTGCACCGGCCCCGGTGTCAGGCCGGGTGATTGAATGGGCAGCCAGGCTTCGGGGTCGGCCGCACCGAGTGTGCGGCTTTGTAGGAACTGGACTTTGCTGCGGGCTTTCATCGGCCGAGTCAAAGGCCTCGAGAAATGGTGCAATGGGCTGTGTATGGCCACTGTCATAAATAACGGTGAGTTCGGCCTGCGCCATAACAGGTACCCACAGGCAGGCGATGGCCATACCCTCAACCACTGGCAACTGAAACGACCCATCACACTACCCCGCACGCTCGATCCGTTGCCACCGGGAGAAAACACGGCGACGGTACTGGTCGGCACGCTCCGGATTCGCCGGTGCATGGTAGCAGCCCACACTGGCCCACCAGTCCTGCCGGGCGGTGTAACACTCCTGCAGAATCTCCGCACCGACACGCAGGTTGTGATAGGGATCAAGCGCCTGCCACGGGGTGCCAAGCCGCTCCTCGTGATAGCGCCAATTGACCTGCATCAGGCCGATATCAACGGAGCGTTTGCCGTCCTTGAGCCACCCTGTCAATGCCTGCCAGGCCGCCAGCCGGGAATCAAAGTAGTAACCTCGGCCGGCAACGTTCAAGGTCCATGGCCAGGGCCGGTAGACACCCTTTGAGGCCACCTGTTTACCACTCTCGGTGAGGGCGACTGCGTAAAGCACGGCAGAGGGAATGCTGCGTTCCGAGGCGATAGACCGGTAACCCACCGGCACCGCTTCAGCGCTCCAGCCTGGCTGGGAAACACCAGTCCGGCCAGTACGATCAGCCAGACCTCATAGCGGTTCAAGCGAGCCATCGTCTAAAGATCCGAGGCCCGGAGCGGCGACAGGTCCTCTCCCCGACGGCGCAGTACGTAGGGCACTTCGCCCTGCCCGCTCGTCAGTGTGTCCAAGGCGCCCGCCGTCATGATTGAGGGTGACCCGCCGACTGCGCACCCATTCGGGATCGATCCGGTGAGTCGATGCCCATGTCCGCACCGACGCATCATCACCCGGCGCCAGGCCCAAAAGGTAGATGTCGATGCCACTGACTTCATCGATTCTTTTTAACAGCTTGTTCATCAGCGCATCACAGACCGGACACGCGGGACGGGCGAAAAACAACAGGCGATCGCTGGATTGAAACACGCTGGTCGCTTCTGCCTTTACCGGTAGCTGGTCGACATCGATCAGCGGCTCATTCGGATACAGGCGTTTGCCTGCTGCATCGTAGGCGCGCTGAAACGCGAGAATCCGGTCCACGTCCTCGTGCAGGGCGCGCGCCCAGGCGTCTGCATAGCGCTGGCGCTCTGCTTCATCCCGTCGCATGGATACCGAGCACCTCGATGGGCGAGATCGTCTCGGGACTGATGCTGCCACGAATCCCTTGCATCAACTGCCGGTAGCGTTGCCATTCCATCTCCGACAGGTTCCAGGTATGCGCGCGGGCTCGTTCCGATTCTGACAGGACACTCCTTTCACTGGTCGATGTCTCCTTTCCAGTTTCGGTTGTCATTGTGCTCGCTACATTGCCGGCATATACCGGCACCGACATCGCGAGGACCAACCCCACTGCGGTGAAACGAAACCGACTACTCATGCCAGTTGTCATCCTCATCGTCATCAGTCTGCGTTGGCTGTTGAACCACCGGTTGCGCGATGGGGACTGTCAGGTCCCGATAGTGCCGGCCAGCCCCGCTTGCCTGACATTTCTGTAGGGTGCTGGCAGTGACGGTCTGCGAATGCTGGCCCGCTTCATCAGATTCAATGCGTGTAGCGTGTGCCTCGTGGTCGGTGCTGTCTGACGTGATGGTACCGAGTGTGAAGGCGCCGAAAAGCAATAGAATGCCAAGAACAATTTCCATAGGAGTTACCTCTGCGGTGATACCGGGTGGTTGGCTGCCTGCCACTCCATGACACAGCGTTCAAAAGCGACCAGGCGGTGAACCGGATCTTCAACCAGACGGAACGCTGGCCCGGCCAAGGTATCCAGCGCCCGTTTCAAGGTCATGGGTCCCAGGCTTCGCTGCACGGCAGGCAGTGCCAATGCCATCAGGTACGCCGATTCCGGTCCCGTGGTTTCGGGCTCCGCCAGGCGATAGCCACTCTGTTGCAGAAGTTGTCGAACGGCTTCGCCTACGGTCCGAACAGACTCCGGAAACTGCACCGTGATGGTCGCCTGCAGTGGATCGGCCTGCGCTTCTGTTGGCGTGGCGGCAAATAAGGAATAGCGGCCGACCTGGATATCGCTCGCCGGCAGGTTCACGCTGGCCACGGCACAGAAGCCGGCGAGACAGATCGCGCTTGCGGCAACCGGATGGGTTGGATGAAAGATGGATCGTTTCATGATGGATTGGACCTCGGGGCTTTTTGTGCAACCAGAACCCGCATCATTACGAAGCGCCGTCGCACAGGGAATGGGAAATCCATCCAACGCGCTGCGCCGTTTCCTGTGTACCCATTATCTTCCAACGTACACGCTCGTAATCTGCTCGCGGATGTGGCCTAGCTCGTGACTGATGGTCTTGCGCGCATGGCGATCCATCACCTTCTGGCCCGGACTTAGCACCCTGGACACAGGCCCGCCAGCGGCCGGCGCCTTCCATCCGGTGAGTTCTTCATATCGGGCCTGTGCATAGGCATGCCTCAAGCCATGTAGCTTCGATAACCCGGCACTACTCGTCTGTCGTTCATAGACACGCAGTTGCTGGACATAATTACGATCGCCCGGGATCAAAGAGCCATTGCCCGCCAGCTGGTGAACCCGCTTCAGCACCTCGCGTTGTTCATCCGTGCGTACCGGAACATCACGTTCCTTTCCGCCCTTAGTCCAGGTGGACTTCAGCATGATGTGATCCCCACGATCTGCGAAACCAGGACTGAACTTGATGGCCTCCTCCCGGCGCAGGCCGAAGGCCCGCTGCAGCTCGAGACTTATCCGCACGTACGGATCGCTGATCCTTTCCAGATCCTGCGTACTTACCTCCTTTGCTTTTGATGTATTCGTTACAAACTGTCTGTCTGGAATCCCGTAGTAGGCGTTGGACCGGGCCACGACACTGCGCCTGTCCGCTTTCTCCGCCCACCAGCGCAGCACTGCCATCCGGTTTTTGATCGTTCCAACAGCCAGTTCCTGATGTAGCCAGCCCTTGACCAGCGCATCGACATGCTTTTGCTTCAACGAGCGTGGCTTCATGCCACGAAATCCCAGGTCATATAACTGGTTCGCGATCAGCATCAAGTGATCCATCCGCTTGGCTTGCGTTGCATAACTGCCATCCCGATTGCGGTGACAGAGTTGTTTGAGTTGGTAGTTCAGATCTCTCACGGTGTCATCTCCAATTGATCAGTGTTAATGGTCACCTGGCAACAGAAGCTACCGAGGTCCGCTTGCGCGATACGACCGTGGGACACCACTCCCCTACGACCTGAATATGCCTGGTCTCAGGCAACACTGTTTTTCCCTTTCGGGTAATGGCCCAGCGCTGGCCAACATGCCCTCACGGGCCTTCTTTCAGGGTGGTTCCATACAACACCTCCTTTCAAATGTGCGGACACGTCCGCGGTTAATGGAAGATGAACGTCAACGGCACCGCCAGAGGCGGTCGTCTCGGTTCGTCGAGTGAATGCAGGCGGGTGCCTGCGAGGATGAACCGATCCCATGATCGGTTCGGTTTGGAAGATGGGTCCAAGGCTTACAGCCGTTGCGCGTCACAGGACCCGAATGCGCTCAATCGCCACTAGTACACGCAGTGGCCACGGTTAAAATCGATCGAGGGCGCAGTATAAGAACACGAAATCCCGCTGTAACCTCGAAATCCAATCGCAAACTCGCGCCGTTAATGGGATTGCCGCCCTCGTCACTACCCCGCTGCGCTTACTAGTGACGAGTGCGACCTTCGGTTCAGGCAAGCCCTGCGCCAGGCGATTGCCTGTCACAGCGCATGTGTTCGATAGTTGGTGCAGACCTTCGGAGCATGACTACCTGCCCACTGGTGTCCACAGGTGCCGCTGAACGCGGCCCCGCCCTTGGCACGAGAGTTTGAGGCTCGCGTTGCCGTGGCGGTAGAACCTGGTGACTCAGTGGACAGCTATGAAATATTCGAGCGGAAAGAGGTCTTACGATATCAGTGATTTTCGCCTATCGGGCCAACAGGCAGGTGCGTGTATTTACCACATCCGTGTTCACCGTATCCGGCAAACACAGATATGGCTGCTTACGTTAAGACTGGCGTGAGAGAAAGTTGTGGAAGGAGAGGCCCCGCACAAGGCGGGGCGTTGAGAGTGACTAGGTATCGATGGGCTGGAATCCTCATTCATGATACGGGCCCGCTCGACGCACGGCCGATGACAAGGCTTTTGACTGGCTACCATCGGATTGCGTGATGAGACACAGATCCTCCGAATGTCCCTCGTCATCGTAATCGATTACGGCGACCTCAGGGGCCACTTCTGGCCAGTCAGCGATCACTGACTGCACGATACCGCCCTCCATACATCGACGGCCAGGCGCGAACAACGCTTGTTGTCTTAAAGCGTGGCGGGTCTTCGTTGTTCATGGCTGCCTGAAGGGCCGCCTGGTAGGCCAGATCCAGTTCATCCCAGTCGATACTGCCGCCGCGCATTTCACCACGACGGTGGGCCTCGATCAGCAGCTTGCACACTTGAAACGCCGCTTCGTGTTGGTGACGTGTGTTGACGTATCCATTCGGTTCCGGCCAGGGTTCGTCCTCCGCCATCTCCTGCTCAATCGTAAAGCGTACCAGGCTGTCGTCCCCCTCAGACTCATCAAGTAGCAACGGTACCTCTTCGCTGGCCTGCATGATGTCGCCCGTTTCGGACATGGCCTTGGCCTTCTTGATCGCCTCGTCCGGACTGGCGGCCTCGATGCCGACCATGAACCGCTCCACGTAAGGCGTAGTGCATTGAACAACATATTTCATAATTATCTCCCTGTAGTTGATGTGGTCGAAGAGCCCATCGCTCACCAGGGAGAGGCACCTCCCACGGTGAGCATTGGTGTTGTTTCAGGTCATCTGGCCATGTTCCAGTGGCAAAGAGAATCGCCTTACTCACCTGCTGTGTTTAATCCTCGTTCGGCAGCAGGATAGTGATCACTGGCTCCCCGGTATCACCCGGCCCGACGATGAGTTTCAACGTGACAAGCACCGCTTCTGTCGACATGCCCATCACGCGGCACCCGGTAGAGCTGGAACAACAGCCGGTCACCCGAATCCTTACTGGACCGAATTGCATGGGAGGCCATGTACAGCACATCCCAGAGCCTTCCGGACTCGTCCTGATAGACCTGTTGACGACTGTCGCCCTCGGTCCAGGCCACACAATCGGCCCAGACATCGGCTGTCAACGCCACCGGCCATTTGAAACCGGCTTCCTGCGCCATGGATCCGACATCGACCAACACACCGTCCTCGATGGCCTGGGCACGGGTGTAGGTGGAGATGACGTTACCGAAAAACGATTCGGCGGATTGTTCATTTGAAGTGTTACACATAGTGATTCTCCTTTGATGGATAAGCACCGGGTCACACCTCCTTCCCTGTCGGGGAAGAAGAGTCTTCCCCGGCAGGGTTTGTGAAAAGAAAGAACGGTCAGATAAGTCCACGTTCAGCGAAAGAGACGCTTTCGCCGCCCGAGACCACGAAGTGATCCAGCACGCGCACGTCAACCAGTGCCAGTGCATCGCTCAGCCGACGGGTGAGCATTTCATCCGCACGGCTGGGTTCTGCGACCCCGAGGGGTGGTTGTGGAAAAAGACCATGGCGGCCGCATTCACCTCCAGGGCCTGTTGCACGACGACCCGTGGATGGACCGACGCGCCGTCGATGGTGCCCTGGAACAGTTCGCGCACTGCGATGACGCGGTGCCGGTTGTCGAGGAACAGACTACCGAACACCTCGTTACGGTAACCGGCCAACTTCAACCGCAGATAGCTTCGCGTTTCCTCCGGACTGCTCAAGGCACGCCCGGCGCGGAACTTGATTGCCAACACCTTCATTGCCAGTGTCACGACCGCCTGCTTCTCCTGTTCGTTCAGCTCTGATGGCTTCAGACCCGTGAACCGGTCATCCACCTCCGTTACATTGACTACATTCTCTTTCTTCATGACTGATCTCCTCAAAATAAGGGGAGACCAGTCCCACGGGGAATGATCCCCCGATGGGTAGGAAGGTGGCCGGGTAACTGGGTTACCCGGCCGGTGGTTGAGTTACGCCGCGTTGTCTTGCGCGGTGTAGAACGGTTGTCCGTCGACCTTGGCCCATGCAATGCGCAACAGGCGGGCCTTCAGACTGATACCGGTCTCGCCGGCCTTGTCACCGCTCTTGAAGGTGAAGGACTCGGCATACAGATCACTGAGCGTGAAGCCGATCAGTACCTTCGAATTGCCCTCGACGGCCGGCTTGAGCTGACGCACAAGTTCCTGCGCCTGCTTGCCGGACACGTGACACTCGAAATGCGTGTACTGGGCGTTGTCGACGCTGCCCCGAAGAGCCGCGATGGTGACACTCAAAAACGGTGTACCTTCCTTGGGTGTCACTTCCCGGACACGGTTGAGATAACCGATACCGGTGGTGTGAAGATCGAAATATTTCCTGGTTTCGTTCGTTGACATAGCGCTTTCTCCTTAAGGATTGAAAAACCGGAGCAAGCACGTCCCTGACGGGAATGCTTGCCCGGCAGGGTGATTGGAATGGAAACGTGTTTCATTCCCTTGAAGATGGACCGACGTTAATTTCTTGCGAAATTGACGCTGTGCACCGGTTGCACGGCCCGAGGGTGCCTCGATTGCCACTGAGCCGCAGTGACGACGGATAAAACCGATTTGCTTGATGTACTCAGGCCGCATCGGAGGCCTCGCAGACATAGCGCAGGTACTTGAGCATGCCACGGGCATTGGCGAAGGCCGGATTTTCGGCGATCGCCTGATGCGGGAACCAGTTGGCGATATGTGCAGCCAGCGCGACGGTCCCGCCGCCGACGAACAGCACGCGATCCAGTTCCACGCCAAGCCCCAACTGCCGGCGGGTCTCTGCGAAGATGCGCTCGACGACCTCGCGCATGGCAGCCTCGACCAGTTCCGCCACGTCATGGTCTTTACCCTGCAGGCGCACGACCTTGTGCTCGACCGCGTGGGCAACGAGCTGCTCACTCAGGCTCTCCAGATCGAAGCGTGTCCTGGATGCCATTGGCTACCTGATGTTTCACGTTCAACATCCCGCACTGCAGGGAACCGGACGAGGCATGCAGGATGCCCTGGTCCTTTACCACCACGTAATCGGTGGTTCGGCCACCGATATCGACGATGGCCACCGGCACGGATACACGATCCGCATCCAGGGTGACACCATCACCCTGGTCGACGATCACGTAGTCATACCAGGCGGCCAGCGCCTCCGGGATCACTCCGTGGAAGGCGATGCCCGCCGGCAGGCTATCCGATTGCGGATGAACCGCCTGCCTCAAGCTGTCGCGCTTCCTGGCAATGGTTTCCTGCCGGTGTTCGCCGCTCTTGCGGTAGAACGCGCTGACGGGCAGGCCTGAAACCGCATGCACGGCGCGTCCTGCCAAGCCGGCTTGTTGCAGGGCGTGTTGTACGATGACCCGGTTAAGCCCGGACCACGGATAACCCTCGAAATGCGTCGGTGCACCATCCACAGCACCGACCGAGTACACCGCCTCCTCCGTCTCGTATTCGAAGATGCGCTGCTCGGCCTGGTCAATCCAGGTCACACCGGACTGCCCCACCCTGGCACGTGAGGGAATGATGATCAGACGTCCATCCGGGAGGGCCAGTTTGGTGTAGGCATAGCCATCATCGAGGCCAACGGGGATGGGGGTCATGGAGGAAGAATGGGTCATGGTGTTACGGGTCCTCTGGTTCGTTGATGTTCGATCAAGTATCTGTTCTGCCCTACCCGATCACTTTGCCCAGGGCAGCGAAGGGTTTGCTGGCCGCATTGGCTTGCGAGGGCTTACCCTTCACCACAGCAGCTTCCGGCGCTCGAAGGCTGACGGTCTTTGGCACCTCACCCGTCATCCGGGTTTTGAATGCTATTGTCGGGCGACCTTTTGCATCATCCGGTACACCGCGCAGTGCCTGACACTCGGAACGAAACCCTTGCACCAGCAGTCCGCGTAGCCATTCTTGCCGACGGGTTGTTGGAATGCGTTCCAGCCGGTTCAGAATGATCGCCTCCAGTGCAATGCGCGGGTCGAGCTGCAATACCACCCGATGCGCGGGTTTCGTCTTAGCCATGGACTTGCGGCCACGTCATCACAGGATCTGAGACAGAATTATGGGGAGGAACCGGGTGCATACCAGTGAAAACCCAATACACTAGCCGTCGTCGTTTTTGTCTTCAGCGAGAGTCGTATCAGACACGGGTGATCCGGGACGCAACTTCACGTGTCCGGCAAACCCCGATGGAAATCTCACCTTGCGCGGCACCAGGGGCGCCTGGTGTTCACCACTCAGGATATCGTCGGGCACCTCGCCCATGATCTGGCGGGCCTCGTGACTTCTGCCTGTTTGCCTGCGCACGGATTCCCGATCGATCTTCAGGAGCCGGTAGTTTTGGGGGAGCATGAAGAGTGCGCGGAGCTTGCGTGCGCAGGCCTGCTGGACATGTACGCGGGTCTCGGTATCCAACAACCCGATATGACAGGCCGTCAATGCCGTGCAGACCAATCGGTCGTACTCGGCCAGCAGCTGAGCGCCTCGGTAGGCGTACGGGTTGGCAAATTGCAGGTGCACTCGGCAAGGGCGCTGAGAGGCCGCAATGCTCACTTCCATGGCGGGCATCTGTTCCAGTTGTTTGACCAGGTCCGCTTGCTGGTGACCGAGATAGGTTCCGGCAACCTCAATGGCCTCATGGACCTTGATGAGCCACCAGTCCGCATAAGGATCATCATTGCGCGCCGCCTGCCAGATCACCCGCAAACGATTGGCAAAGCCGACCAGTCCGATGATCGTGGGTTTATCGGGCGACCCGGTGCGACCGTGAATGAGTTGCTGTGCCTGGTTTGTCTGGATTGTTAACCAGACCTGGCCATGGAGTGCACCCGGCGTCGAAGGCGGCCTGGATCGCTCGACAAGATTCTGGTCCGTTTGGTGAGGAATGGGATCGTCTGCATTCATGGCGCTATTGAGCCCATGTCCTGAGGGCACTGCCAAGCAACAATCCCTTCTCGTAACGTTGTTGTTTTTAGCTGGGCTCCGCCCGAAGGTATTACTCGGTGCCTGAAGTGTTTATTGTGTGCACACCGATGCGGACCACATGGGGTGTCGATATTCGACACCTGTGTGTGCCATGTCGAAGTGTCCCCACGGGGGACACCCTATCTGGATTAACTTTCGCCCGTAACGTACTGATTTACAGTTGACGGCTCATCCTCAGTATCCTCCAGTATCTTCTCGCGATCGCGCCTATCTGACACCCTTGCTCAGGGCTTTTCGCTTTTCGCTGCTCATCGGTCTACCTGGGTGTGACGTGACACTGCGCCACAGATTATGCCCTGGGCATACCCCTATTTGGATTAACTTTCATCTGTAACACATTGATTTCCTGTTGGCGGCCTCATCCCCAGTATCTTCCGCATTGCGGCGATCTGCACTTTGCCGGCGGCTTTTCGCTTTTGCCGCTGCTCATCGGTCTCCCTGGGTAGTTGTTCCGATGTCTTCGGAGGGACTTCTGGATCAGGTTTTTTCTGTTCACGTCGTTCATCACGCACCTTGATACCCAGGTTGGGTAGAAATGTTCCCTGTCCCATCTGCTTACAGAGCGAGTGCAGAAAACTGAGCGCGTCATACACCGGCTTCATCCCCTTTGCTTCTGCCTGAAAGCGGCCTGCCAGTTCATCGAGGATGGGCTGGCGCTGTTCGGGCGCAAGCGCACTGAGATAGCGATCAGCGATTTCACGATGGTTGTCGCAGAGACGTGCCGGGTACACCAATGGCCGATTGTCTTCCCCGGTGTGTACAAAATTCGACACCCCCTCTGCCGGAGTAGTAGTAGTTTTATTATATATTATTACTACTACTACCCGCGTTCGAATTTCGAACTCGGTCCTCCAGCCGTGTTCGAATTTTGGTCATGGTGATTGCCCCCTTTCTGGCTATTGGTTAAATCACTGCGCAACCATCTGACAACATTTCGGGTAAAGGCGAAGAAACGGCCGGGTTCCCCACCTGCTGCGGCCACCATGCTTTGCATCCGCCGCTCAATCGGGTGGGGTTGGGTACAGATGTCCTGGCCGGCCTGAATATCCTCATCGATGGAATCCAGCACACCTTGCGCGAGGGCACGGACACGTGCGTGACCGTGGCCCAGCGCCTTACTCAGAAAGGCCATGTAGCTGGAATCGAGATGCAGCGCATCGGCGAGTGGCAGCGGTTCGTCATGCAGCGCATAGACGCTGCCGTGAAACCGACCGTTGGCTTTTCGTACCCGTGCACACAGGGTCAGCCAGCGTGACGCACGCAGGATGGCAATGGCACGGGCAATGGTTGATCGAGATGAGACGTTGGCCAGCTTGCCGATGGACGTCGTAGCCTGGAAAGGCCGTGTTGCCGCCCGTCTCACGGACCGCAAGCATGATGACCATCCAGACCAGCTTGTCCACCGGTTCGAGCACCGGGTCTTTCACCACAGCCGTGGGAAACGACTGGTGTCGGTTCCCAAGAAAGACCATCGTGTCAGCCGGTCCTTTGTCAGCTGAGGCCTCGGCCTGCGCGATGGTCTTCTGGATTAAGGCATCAAGGGCACGCGTCTCCGAGCGAATAGCAACCAGTGCTTCATTCATGGGTACCTGCAGCCACCTTATCGATCGGACCGTTCAGGTTTCCGTACTGGGCCCAGCGTTGTGTCAGGTTCCAGATCGCACGCATCGACAGGCCGGTTTCCGCATGAATGGCCAGGTACTGCTCAGGGTGCAGCAGTCCCGATGCCTCGCCATCGACCCGGCCCGACCAGGCTTCCCAGAGGCGGTGCGAACTCGCTTCATCCAGTTCGGGCGGCCGGCCAACCGTGGGGTCGACCAACAGCGTGCGTCGCAGTCGCGTGTAGTCGCGCTGATTCAGCCCGAACAGGACCTGCATCATCTCCTGGGGGGCATCGGCAAGGATCAACGCCTGAATCGTGTCTTCCAGTGCTCGCTGCTCGCCGAGGTGGTCGATCATGGGCCAGTACACCTGCCGGTTCAGCGCAATCTCCAGGCAGTGCGCACGCAGCGACTCGACCCGGTAGAGGTCCGCGACACGCATCTCGCGCAAGGCCTCGATCTCTTTGACACCGAAGTTCATGTTACGCAGCGCCGCCTGATCACCTTCGGCCAGGCAGCGCATGGCGTACATCAGCACAGCCGTCACCAGATCTGCTTCCTTGGTCCCCTCCATCGCAACTATTCCCAGATCGCCGTGCCTGTGTCGGCGGCCAGGTGACGGATACGCCGATACGTGTCCATGAGATTGAGCAGATCACGCCAGTCCCGCTCAGGGAGTGAGTACCAGATGCGATAACCGATATGTCCGGGATCAAGCGTCCAGATATTGTCGAAGAGCAGTCCAGCATCCTGGTCTTCAAGGGCGCGCCGGAGCACAGAATCGGCCGGCAATGTCGGCACGATCGATACAATCGGTGCAAAGGTCATTTCGGAACAGGCCGCGAGTTGCCACCAGAGCAGGCAGACCTGCGCCATGCGCATCCTCGTCGAGTTGATCCGCCAAGGCATGGTCCGGTACATCACTGAGCACGTACCCCAGCCCTTTCCCCGACAACGGCATGACCCGATCACCGATCCCATTGCGTTGCGCAATGCGTGCCGCCAGGGTCCAGGCTCTTCCCGCGCAATGACTTCAGGTCCGCGGGTATGGAATGACCCGCATCAATCAGAGACTCAGACACATCCGCAGTAGCGGCTCGCTTCCGGATGATCCTGTGGTTGAATGGGTGCGTCGGTCCGGCTCTACAGGCGCTTCATCCGTCAGGGTCAAATCCGGTTTCACCTTCTTCATGGTCATCAAGTCCTTCGATCGTTACCGGATCCCCGCCATCGTTACCACGCTTTTCTTGTTGGGGCGGTTCTTTGATGGGCACGAACGCCGGGATAACCACTTCCCGCCCTTTGCAATCTCGGCATCGAGTGCCACCCGGATGGTTTGGATACTGATCTCTGCCTCCTCGGCGATCTCGGTCTCGATGGCAACTCTGCAAAAGATCGGTATCCCAATCCAGTCCGTCGTAACGGCGGCATAATGCGGCAAATACATCATCAAACTCACTGTCACCGCCAGAGCAGTGGCGTTGCCAAAGCGTCCTGGCCGCCCGTCTCCAGGGCTCGAATCCGTCCGACCTGATGCCTGTCCCATACCGGCTTCGAGGGCCTGCGGAATCAATGCAGCAATCTCTCAACTGCATACGCCATTACGGGAAATACAGGCCTTGATGCGATTCGATAACCCGCTTTCCGTAAGCTCGGTTTCGAGTTCTTCTGATTGAAATCTCTTTGACACCCAACTCCTTGACAAGCAACTGCTTTGCATCGATGAATCGCCCGCGCCTTGTCGATAAAAGTAAGACTACCGCGAAGGTCATTTTCCCGAAGATGTGCGAGCAGTACATCCGATTCACGACGCCAGGGCCTGAACACACACTGAATGCGCGAGAACCGTTCATCGCCGGTTTCCTCATACAACTCCTTTAGAATCAGCAGGCGGGTATTACCACCCGCATGAACGATGTAGTCCGCGGCCCCGGGCCGCTGGGTGATCACCAATGGCTGATCCAGGCCATTGCTCCGAATGGAATCCTTGATCCGGTCGTATTCGGGATTGCGGCCATGCCGCGGGTTGCGTTCGTAGGGCTGGATACGGGCGACATCGACAATCAGGGGTGAAGGCGCGTCACTGACTTCAACGGACTGCGGCTCAAACGGATCCGCGGGTGGTATCTGAACATTCCGGGCCATCGACTATCCCTCCGTGAGTAGACCAGCAAAGATTTCGGGGTGACGAACCAGGCTTTCCCGCGGCACGAGTTCTAACCGCCCCCCGGATCGAGCCGCCACCTGCCGACTGACCTGCTCGATCCGTGTCGCCATATGGGGACTGGCATACCGATGTTGACCAGCAAGCTGATAAAGGTAGGCCACTGAGTTATTACAGACGGCCGCCAGCTGGGTACGTTCTCGCTTCGTTGCCGTTTGAAGATAGCGCCTGAGCTCCATGGCGCTAAACTTTAGCAGTGTAAAAACGCCTCAACAAGCAAATGTACCTTGAAAATATTTATCAGTCTGCTAAATTTGAAGTATCTAAATCACTTAGTTGTTCCTATGAAGCGTCCACGTGAACAAACTCGCCTAAACAACCTGGAGATCCTGATCGCCGAGACAGGGTCAGCTGCCAAGGTTGCTCAATTGGCCAGCACCAGCGAGTCCTACCTCAGCCAGGTTCGACGCAAGATGCTCACCCAAAAAGGCACGCCGCGGGGACTGGGGGATGAACTGGCGGCGAGATTGGAAAAAGGGTTGGGAAAACCTCAGGGCTGGATGGATGAACCGCATGACGATGAAACCGTTTCATCGGATACACACCAGTTAGTGCGTATCGGTAATCGTGTATTACAGATTGGCGGTGAGCGGTTCACAGTACAAAGCACCGCCCAAGGCCAAAGATCACAAGAAACCGATGCTGCGGGACCCTCTGAAGATCAGATGGAGCCGTCAGAGACAAGCGAACAAAAAGACGCGAGTAAAATCGGGAAGTCCAGGAAGCAGTCACAATATTCTCGCCGTCTCGTCGCTGCCTATGCAAAGCAGAGAAAACAGGCAAATACCAGTACAAAAACAGGCGCGGAGATCATCACATTATGTCCCTTGATCTCATGGGTGCAGGCTGGCACCTGGTCAGAAATCGCCAATGACTTTGATGTCAGACAAGCTGAGGATCTATTACCCTGCCCTGTTCGTTGCAGCCAACGGACCTTCATACTGTGCGTCAAAGGGGCCAGCATGGAGCCCAGGTTCCACAATGGGGATCTCGTTTTCGTGGACCCGGACGCGATGGCGGACAGTGGCAACTATGTCATCGTACAGCTTGAAGACGCTGATGAAGCCACCTTCCGAGAACTGATCGTCGAAGGCGGCCGTACCTACTTGAAAGCACTCAATCCAGATTGGCCCGATCGAATCATCGAGATTGATGAAAACGCCAGGATCTGCGGTGTCGTGGTATTCAAGGGTGAGATGGTTTGATCTTGATCAGAACAAAGCCTGCTGAAATGACATGCTCTCAAATGAAGCACTTTGTGATATTTAGTATTTATTATCAGGTCATCACGCCTTCGCCGTCTGGTTCTGCTCCACCTCGCCACCCTATTCTTCAATACGCTGATAAATTTAGCTACTTGCTAAACATTTTCTTTTGCACGATTGATTTACCCAGTGATAATGTTCTTCCCTATGAGTCAACAAAGGCTGGGAAGTGCACATTGTCGATCTGCCTGACAAAAAAAGAAATCAGAGAACTCACTCTGAAAGCGCACTATGCAGCGCAAGCGCGCACGCTGTCAGAAATGGGGATTTGTTATACCCTCCGCCCTGATGGCAGCCCTGTCGTATTGCATTCCGCATTGAAGGAGATGGCATCCACTCCTAAGCAACAACCCAATCAACCTGATTTCAGAAGCCTGAGCCAGTAATGCCAAAACCACGCAATAAAAAGAACCGGGGGCTTCCAAAACGGTGGAGATTCAAGAATGGGGCTTATCGATATTTGGTGCCTCCTGGCATGGAGGATCAATGGGACGGTAAAAAAGAATTTACTCTGGGAAAAACTCTCCCAGACGCTTATCGAGTGTGGGCTGATCGATTGGCTGAGCTGGGGGATATAACGACAGTCAGTGACCTGATGGATCGCTATCTTCTGGAGGTTGTACCAACCAAGTCCTTTAAGTCACAGGAAAGTAACCAACTGGCCATCCGCAGGCTAAAACCGGTATTTGGCATGATGCGTCCAAGCGAGGTTCAGCCAGCCCATGCCTATAAGTATGCTGACTTGGTAACAAAGGCTCATGGCAGGACATCTGCCAAGCATGACATCCAATGTCTGAGCCACCTCCTAACAAAAGCTGTTGAATGGGGCGTGATTAACAGGAACCCCCTATTGGGCCAAGTACGGATCAAAGGAACTGGGCCGCGGGACAGGCTAGTTGAAGATTGGGAAATCGACGAAGCGCTGGCAATCGAATCCAGCTATCGGGGGGTGTTGGTAGCCAACGTCTATATCCGATTCAAACTCATGACTGGCTTGCGCCGTGGCGACATTTTACGTCTAAAACTATCCAATCTTAAAGAAGACGGTATTCACGTCCTGCTGAACAAAACAAAACAGAGCACTGGAAAGCGACTGATAATCGAGTGGGACCAGGAAGGAGATATGCGCGCACTGTCTGATGAAATTCTACGAATACCACCGAGGCGCATTGGTGATGCACCTTTGTTCGTTACGCGGCGAGGCAAATCCTATATCGACTACCAAGGGCGATGTAACGCGTTCGACAGCCTGTGGCAACGGTTCATGGATAAGGTACTGGCGGAAACCAAAGTAGCCGAACGATTTCAGGAACGAGATTTACGGGCCAAAGTTGCCAGCGACTCTGATAGCCTGGTTGAAGCTTCGGAACGCCTTGGACATGCCGACACAGCCATCACCCAGCGTGTCTATCGGCGCAAACCAGTCCGGATTCAACCCTTGAAAAAAGGTAGGGGAACCTGATTCTATTGGACAAATAGGTATCTATTGGACAGCTACAAAAAAACCGGCTAGGCTTCGCGCCATAACCGGTTGATTTGTATACTATAATGGCGCGCCCGGAAGGAGTCGAACCTCCGACCGCCTGGTTCGTAGCCAGGTACTCTATCCAGCTGAGCTACGGGCGCAGAGAACGGGTGGGATTATACACAAAGTTGGTGGAAAGAAAGGGATGATTCGGACAATAAACTAGTCAGCGCAGATACTGCACCGGCCCCACTTCGTGTCCGCAGCCACAACCGTCGTTATCTCGCAAGAGAAGACTGGCTAGATGGAGATAGAGAACACGCGTCTCAAGGCGGAGCTCAAGCGGATTGAGGAGGAAACGGGCCACATCTATGAAGTTCTTAAGCGGGGTTGCCAAGCTTCTTGAGTGATTTGACCAGAGCATCAAAGACAAGAGGATCCTCTTCATTCTCGATCATCTTATCTATCTTGGGATCAATCATCGTGGGAGCAATCATTGAATGTTCTAGAAGAAATAACCATGAGGCGGTCTCGCCACCGTCAAACAGGTAGTTCCTTGCTGCGGGGTCTGCTTTCTTGTATTTCATATCGACACCTGTGTTACACCTGATGTCTAGGCATGTATGTAGGCTATTGATTTTAAATGGCGGAGAGAGAGGGATTCGAACCCTCGATGGGCTTTTAACCCATACTCCCTTAGCAGGGGAGCGCCTTCAGCCACTCGGCCATCTCTCCAGTAACGTTAAGTATATACGGGCCGTAGAACCTGAGCGGTACCCCACTTCAGCCCGGGGCGTAGCATACCGTTGCGGTTATATCAGGTAAAGAATAGAACTCGATTATTTGTCGAGCTGACAGCTCTAGCTGGTGCCGTTCTGCTGGTCCTGTTCATTCTTTATACGATCGTAGATTTCTTCCCTGTGAACAGCGACATCGCGTGGTGCATTCACACCGATCCTGACTTGATTCCCTTTCACACCGAGAACAGTGACGGTAATCTCGTCACCGATCATTAACGTCTCACCCACCCTTCTCGTTAGAATTAACATGTTATCCATCCCCTAGCTGGCACCTCTGTCAATTCCAGGCACCTTCGTATCATAGTAGTAGACACTGAACCTCCGTCGAGGGTTCGAGTAGCTAATTTATATTTGTTTCTTCACCGGCACTCTTCAAAGTATACCGTAGTGCGTAATGAGAAGCACTCCCATAAATCTTCTAGTTTATTGTTTATAAATACAAAGTATACAGACATGCATTGTAGTTTAGACTTCCCGCGGTTGTGCAAGGTCAAATGCATCATGTAAGGAGCGCACCGCAAGCTCAAGATATTTCTCATCAACCACCACTGATATCTTGATTTCGGAGGTCGAAATCATCCTGATATTAACCCCTTCTTTCGCAAGTGTTCCAAACATGGTGGACGCGATACCGGCATGCGAACGCATCCCCACACCAACCAGCGAGACCTTGACAATCTTGTCGTCTCCACTGACCTCTCTGGCCCCGAGTTCATTGGCAATTTGCGTAAGGATATCGAGCGCCCGCCTGTAATCACTGCGGTTGACGGTAAACGTGAAGTCCGTCGTCGCCCCGTCCGGCGCAATGTTCTGCACAATCATGTCCACTTCGATATTCGCATCCGCAACCGGTCCCAGCAGCTGGTGAGCCACGCCCGGGGTATCGGGTACGCCCAGGATCGTTAACTTGGCCTCGTCCCGATTGAAGGCGATACCTGATATCAGCGCCTGTTCCATCTTTTCATCCTCATAGGTTATCAGCGTGCCCTCGCCCTCCTCGAATGACGACAGCACACGCAGTGGCACGTTGTAGCGGCCGGCAAAACTGACCGAGCGGATCTGCAGCACCTTGGACCCCAGGCTGGCCATCTCCAGCATTTCCTCGAAGGTTATACGATCGAGACGCCGCGCCTCCGGCACCACGCGGGGATCAGTAGTATAGACACCGTCCACGTCAGTATAGATCTGGCATTCGTCGGCCTTCAGCGCAGCCGCCAGCGCCACGGCCGTGGTATCGGAACCGCCACGACCCAGGGTGGTGATATTGCCGTCTGCATCGACCCCCTGAAAACCGGCCACCACCACAACACGCCCCGCTTCAAGGTCGGCATGCATCCGCTTGTCATCGATCTCGCGAATACGCGCCTTGTTATGCGCGCTGTCGGTACGAATATGCACCTGTGCACCCGTGTAGGAGCGGGCCGCACAACCCCGGTGTTGCAGTGCCATGCTCAACAGCGCAATGGTCACCTGTTCACCGGTTGCCAGTAACACGTCGAGTTCCCGCGGCGACGGCTTGTCGCTGATCTCATCCGCAAGTGCCAGCAACCGATTGGTTTCACCACTCATGGCGGACACCACCACCACGACACTGTTGCCCTGGTCGCGGCATGCAATAACCTTTTCCGCAACGGCCGCGATACGCTCGGGTGTGCCCACGGAGGTACCGCCGTATTTTTGTACGATGATGGCCATGGTAACTAGAACTTACCCTCTACCCACGCAGCGACAGACTCAAGTGCTGCGTCAAGATGCTCTGGCTGGTTACCACCGGCTTGCGCCATGTCCGGGCGGCCGCCCCCCTTGCCACCGACCTGCGTGGCAACCTGGTTAACCAGTTCACCGGCCTTGATGGTCGCCGTCTGGTCCTTGGTCACGCCGGCAACCAGCGTGATCTTGTTACCCTCGACCGCGCCCAGTACCACCGCGGCGGAACCCAACTTGTTTTTTAACTGGTCCAGTGTGTCACGTAGCGTTTTGGTATCTGCGCCATCCATGCGCGCAGCCAGTACCTTGATACCGTTAATCTCGACAGCCTGCGCAGCCAGGTCACTGCCCTGACTGCTGGCGAGTTTGCCCTTCAGCTGCTGCAGCTCCTTTTCCAGGGCGCGATTCTTTTCCTGCAACTGCGCTACCTTTTCAGCCACGTCATCACGACTGCCTTTCACCAGCTCGGCGATGCGTTGTACGCGTGCTTCATTGGCCGCGACCCATTGCAGGGCAGATTCGCCGGTCACGGCTTCTATGCGCCGCACACCGGACGCAATGCCGGTTTCCGCTGTGATCTTCATCAGACCGATGTCACCGGCGTGTTGTACGTGGGTACCACCACACAGCTCAACCGAAAAGTCACCAATGGACAGTACCCGCACACTGTCCCCGTACTTTTCGCCAAACAATGCCATGGCACCCGATTGCAATGCGTCATCGACAGACATGACACGGGTCTCGGCGGGGGCATTGGCCCGAATCTGTTCGTTGACAAGCCGTTCTATCGTTGCCAGCTGTTCTGCCGTCAGCGGTTCATAATGGGCAAAGTCAAAACGCAGCCGCTCGGGTTCAACCAGCGACCCCTTCTGCTGCACATGATCACCCAGCACGGTGCGTAACGCCGCATGCAACAAGTGAGTGCCGGAGTGATTGAGGATAATGGACTGACGGCGTTCACTGTCAACATAGGCATTCACCGTATCTTTCACGCGCAGCACACCTTCGGTCACATTGCCAGCATGGGTAAAGACACCGCCCTGTTTCTGTGTGTCATGCACCTCAAAGCGGGCACTGCTGGATTCCAGTCGACCACGATCACCAACCTGACCACCCGACTCGGCATAAAAAGGCGTCTGATCGAGGATCACAAGGCCCGACTGCCCGGTCTGCAGATGTTCAACCGCAACACCCTCGTGAAACAGCGCTGTTATGCGTGAGCCATCGTTGAGATGTTCGTAGCCGGTAAAGGTTGTCTCGCCCTCAAGCTGCAGATTCCCCGAGTAATCACTGCCAAAATGACTCGCTTCGCGTGCACGCCTGCGTTGTGCGTTCATCGCGGCTTCGAATCCCTCGTGATCAATCGTCAGGCCTCGTTCACGCGCAATGTCCGCTGTGAGGTCCATGGGAAAACCGTAGGTATCGTAAAGCCTGAACACCGTGTCACCGGCAATGACAGTGCCCTGTAACGCGGCAAGATCCTCTTCGAGGATTTTCATCCCCTGCTCCAGGGTTTCCGCAAAGCGTTCCTCTTCAAGCTTGAGGATACGTTCGACATGCGCCTGGCCCTGTACCAGTTCCGGGTAGGCATCACCCATTGCCGCGACCAGCGGCGCAACCATTTTGTAGAAGAACAGCTCCTGCACACCCAGCTGGTAACCATGGCGTACCGCACGCCGAATGATGCGACGCAGCACGTAACCGCGGCCCTCGTTGGATGGCAGAACACCATCGACGATAAGAAAGGCGCAGGAACGAATATGATCGGCGAGCACCCGCAGGGAATTGTTGCTGAGGTCGTCCGTTGCCGTGATGGTCGCGGCTGACCTGATCAGTTGCTGGAACAGATCGATATCATAATTGCTATGTACGCCCTGCATGACCGCCGCCAGCCGTTCCAGCCCCATGCCAGTATCGACCGAGGGTTTTGGCAAGGGATGCAGATTGCCGGACACGTCGCGGTCAAACTGCATAAACACCAGATTCCAGATCTCGACGTAGCGGTCGCCGTCTTCATCCGGCGTTCCCGGCGGACCGCCCGGAATATCCGGGCCATGATCGTAAAAGATTTCCGAGCAGGGACCGCAGGGACCCGTTTCCCCCATCGACCAGAAGTTGTCCTTGGCGCCGATGCGGCTGAAGTGCGCCGGGTTCACCTTGATATCGTTCAGCCAGATATCCGCCGCCTCGTCATCTTCGTCATACACCGTCACCCACAACTTCTCGGGTGACAGCTTCAAGACACCCGTAAGGAATTCCCAGGCATAACCGATAGCCTCGCGCTTGAAATAGTCACCAAAACTGAAATTACCCAGCATTTCAAAAAAGGTGTGGTGACGCGCGGTGTAGCCGACGTTTTCGAGGTCATTGTGCTTGCCGCCGGCACGCACACAGCGTTGACTGCTGGTAGCCCGCGGGCAGGCGCGATGTTCCTTGCCGAGAAACACGTCCTTGAACGGCACCATGCCGGCATTCACGAATAACAGTGTCGGGTCATCAGCCGGCACCAGTGACGCGGATGCCACTACCTCGTGATCGTGCTCTTTGAAAAAGTCCAGAAAGGCCTGGCGAAGGTCTGCGCTGCTGGTCATGTTGGCGTGTAATTCCGGTTTAAACGTAATGCCTGTAGCTGGTTGATATTCTCAGGCTTTTATTATTCAGGGATTGGCCGTGGAATGGAACTCTTTTTATGGCCGGCGGATGAATTTGCCTCCCCCTCTCCCGCTACTCGTCTTTAAACACCGCGTAAATCTGCCCACTGGTAAAACCGCGCTGCTGCAGGAAGCGCATCTGGCGATTGCGTTCCCTGAAATCCTGCGGTAGTTGGGGACCGTATTTTTTTTCGCGCACCTCTCGCACCCGCTGCAGCCACTGCTCGCTAACGGACTCCAGGCTGGCACTGATCAGGTCGTCATCAATGCCCCGCTGGCGCAGTTCCGCATGGATTTTTTGCGGACCTGATCCTTTCTGGAAGCGGGAATGGACAAAGGCTTCGGCAAAACGGCTGTCGCTCAGCAGACCATCAGCGATGAGGTCACTGACCACGGCTTCGACAGGCTCAGCGTCAAAGCCGCGAGTAATCAGTTTTCCGGACAACTCCAGCACACCGTGCTCACGGCGAGCAAGGTAGTCCATTGCTGTTTTGCGAATACAACCAGGATCAGCGCACTGCTCAGGCTTCAGCTTTGAGTTCCTCGCCGATTTGCTCTTCTGCCACAACCGCTTTCGTCAACAGCTTGCCGCGCAGTTTGGCCTCGATATCGTTTGCAATGTCCGGATTCTGCTTCAGGAATTCGCGCACGTTGTCCTTGCCCTGACCGATACGGTCACTGCCATAACTGTACCAGGCGCCTGATTTCTCGACGAAACCGTGTTCAACACCAAGGTCGATCAACTCGGCCTCGCGGGAGATACCCTCGCCGTAGAGGATCTGGAATTCCGCTTTTTTGAACGGTGGTGCCATCTTGTTCTTCACCACCTTGACACGGGTCTCGTTACCGAGAATCTCGTCACCCTTCTTGATGGCGCCGATGCGGCGAATATCCATGCGCACGGAGGAATAGAATTTCAGCGCATTACCGCCGGTGGTCGTTTCAGGATTGCCGAACATCACACCGATCTTCATGCGGATCTGGTTGATAAAAATCACCATGGTATTGGAGCGCTGGATATTACCGGTCAGCTTGCGCAACGCCTGGGACATCAAGCGAGCCTGCAGGCCCATGTGAGAATCACCCATGTCGCCTTCAATTTCAGCCTTCGGTGTCAGTGCAGCAACCGAGTCCACCACCACGATGTCGATGGAACCTGAACGCACCAACATATCGGTGATCTCCAGTGCCTGTTCACCGGTATCCGGCTGCGACACCAGCAACTCGTCGACATTGACGCCGAGCTTTTCCGCGTAACCCGGATCCAGCGCGTGTTCGGCATCGACAAACGCGGCGGTGCCACCCAGCTTTTGCGCCTCGGCGATGACCTGCAGGGTCAACGTGGTCTTGCCGGACGATTCCGGTCCGTAAATCTCGATGACCCGGCCACGTGGCAAGCCACCGATGCCGAGTGCGATATCCAGACCCAGTGAACCGGTTGAAATCGATTCGATATCGCGGGCGGCGCCCACGTCACCCATGCGCATGATCGCGCCCTTGCCGAATTGCTTTTCTATTTGCCCCAGTGCGGCACTTAACGCCTTGCGTTTGTTGTCATCCATCGAGTTCCTCCAAAGATTGTTCGTGGCACGGTCATCCATGGCCAGCCGGACGCCGGGATTATCACATAGAAACTTCTAGCCCTCTAGCGTCCATGACACGAGTCGCTGATATCGGACACCGCGCGGGTCGGTGACTGACTCGACAAGACTGAATGATCTGACTGGCCACGCTACCGGTGTCATCGGCGTATCACCTGCCAGCCTGCCGATCTTGCGAGCCAGTGTCACGTGTGGCTGGTAAGGTCGCGTTTCCACTTGCAATCCACAGGCCTCGAACACCGTTCGCAAAGACCCAACCAGTGACCATAAAACCGGGGGAGTATGCGCAGGGCCCATCCAGGCAATACGCGGCCGCTGCCAGTGACCGTAATGGTCAAGCGTCAGGTCGAAAGGCGCCACCTGAATGGCACCGGCTGCTGATTCCAGGCAATCGCGCACGCTGGCCGTGACCGACCCGGCAAACGCCAGTGTCAGGTGCAGATTGGCAGCGGGTACCCGCTTGATACGTTTGCCCAGCAATGACTTGCCGGCCTCATCCAGCGCCGTGCGGACCCCAGCATCGGGCCACAGCGCAAAGAACAGCCGTTGCCGGGGCTCAGCCGTGTCCGAGCACATGCAGCAGTCGCGACAGCGCATACGCAACCGATTGCCTGCGTACCGCTTCACGATCCCCTTCAAAGTATTTCGTATCTAACTGATATCCATTTCCTTTTATTGCGATCCCAAAGCAGACTGTGCCCACCGGTTTACCGGGAACAGCGCCACCGGGTCCGGCGATGCCACTGATCGCCACGGCGATATCCGCCGCACTGTGCTCGATAGCCCCGGCCGCCATTTCACGCACCACGGACTCACTGACCGCCCCATCCCGTTGCAACGTTGCCGGCAACACACCCAGCATCTCCTGCTTGGCCGCATTGCTGTAGGTGACGAAGCCGCGCTCGAACCAGCGTGAACTACCGGCAATATCCGTCAGGCATTTGGCCAGCCAGCCACCGGTGCAGGATTCAGCCACGGCCAACTGCTTCTGTTGTTGCAGCAAGACGTTAGCGAGTTGTCCTGATAATTCAGATAATTCGGGCATGCTGCTTAATGTACTCTATTTTCATTGTTCGCAGCAGGGTGGTGAGTAGCGGTATAGCAACAGATTTTCTGTCATACCCGCTATGGCGGGAATGACGGTTTTTTTTGAGGTATAGGGCGTATGAAGTCAGCTGTCTCACTCCAGTACTGCATACCCACCTGCATAAAAGCGAACACTGCGCAATCGCACACCGATACGGTAAACTCCCCCGCCATGTCGACCACCACGCCTGCCCATACCCCGATGATGCAGCAATACCTGGGTATCAAGTCCGAGCATCCGGACACGCTGTTGTTTTATCGCATGGGCGACTTTTACGAGCTGTTTTTTGGTGACGCAAAGCGCGCCGCCAGGCTGCTCAACATCACCCTGACCTCACGCGGCAAATCCGCGGGTGAGGCCATCCCCATGGCCGGGATACCGGTGCATGCCGTCGACCAGTACCTTGGCCGGCTGGTTCGACAGGGTGAATCAGTGGCCATCTGTGAGCAGGTCGGCGATGTCACGGCGAGCAAGGGGCCGGTTGAACGCAAGGTGGTCAGGATAGTCACCCCGGGCACACTGACAGAAGAGTCCCTGCTGAATGACCGCCAGGATAACCTGCTGGTGGCCATCCACCGTCTGGGTGACAACTGGGGGATCGCCGCACTGGACCTCGCCGGCGGACGTTTCAGCGTACAGCAGTTTCAGGACACCGAGGCACTGCTCGGCGAGCTGCAGCGCCTGAACCCGGCCGAACTGGTTGTCAACGAAGCCGTCACCCTGCCCCCCGAGGCCGCACGGCACAGCGGCCTGCGCCAGCAGTCACCCTGGCTATTTGCTACCGATACGGCACGCAGGCAACTCAACGAACAATTCGCGACCCATGACCTCAGCGGCTTCGGCTGCGAGACACTGGATGCCGCCATCGGTGCTGCGGGCGGGCTGTTACAGTATGTAAAAAATACCCAGCGCACCGCCCTGCCACACATCAACAGTCTGTGTGTAGAAAATCGTGACGACAGCCTGGTACTGGATGCTGCCACACGCCGTAATCTGGAACTCGAAGAAGCGACGTCCGGACACAGGGCCCACACCCTGGTCGGCGTGCTTGACCACACCGCGACCGCCATGGGTGGACGCCTGCTGCGCCGCTGGCTGCACCGCCCGCTGCGCGACCATAAAGCCCTGCAGCAACGGCACCGCTGCATTGCCACACTGCTTGACGCACATCTGCATGATGATCTGCACACCCTGCTGAAGGGCATCAACGATATAGAACGCATCCTGACACGTATTGCACTGAAGTCGGCGCGTCCTCGCGACATCACCGGCCTGCGCGACAGCCTCGGCGCCTTGCCCGCCCTGCAGGAAACGCTGTCCGACCTGCCGGACCCGCTGCTGCAGGACCTGTGCGCACGGATTGGTGAACATCCCGAGGTCCACGCCCTGCTGGTGCGCGCACTCAGGGACGAACCACCGCTGCTGATTCGTGATGGCGGCGTACTGGCGACAGGCTACGACGCCACGCTCGATGAACTACGCAATCTCAGCGAGAACAGTGACCAGCTGCTGCTCGACATGGAACAGCTGGAACGCGAACGCAGCGGTATTGCCACCCTGAAGATCAGTTATAACCGGGTACACGGTTACTACATCGAGGTCAGCCGCCTGCAGGCGGACAAGGTGCCTGACAACTACCAGCGCCGTCAGACACTGAAGGCCGTCGAGCGTTATATCACACCGGAATTGAAGGCGCATGAAGACAAGGTACTGAGCGCGCGCGAGCGCGCGCTGGCGCTGGAAAAGTCACTCTACGGTGAACTGCTGGACACACTGGATGAACACCTGGAAGCCTTGCGATGCTGCGCCGACGCGCTGTCCGAGCTTGACGTGCTGGCGAATTTTTCAGAGCGCAGCCAGACCCTGAATCTCACCTGCCCGCAGCTCAGCGAGCGCAGCGGTATCGAGATCAGGCAGGGCCGTCACCTGGTGGTTGAACAGATCATGGATGAGCCGTTCATACCCAATGATGCCAGCCTCAACAACCGTCAGCGCATGCTCATCATTACCGGGCCCAACATGGGCGGCAAGTCGACCTACATGCGGCAGACGGCACTGATCGTACTACTCGCACATATCGGCTGTTATGTGCCGGCAGGCAGCGCCACCATCGGTCCGGTCGACCGCATTTTTTCCCGTATTGGCGCGGCTGATGATCTCGCCGGCGGGCGTTCAACCTTCATGGTGGAAATGACGGAAACGGCGAACATCCTGCACAATGCGACCGGGAACAGCCTGGTACTGATGGATGAAATTGGTCGTGGCACCAGTACCTATGATGGCCTGTCGCTGGCCTGGGCCTGTGCCATTGACCTGGCCGCACGCGTCAAGGCATTCACCCTGTTCGCCACACATTACTTTGAACTGACACAATTGCCGGAGCAGTACAGCGACATTGCCAATGTGCATCTCGAGGCTGTCGAACATGACGACCGCATCGTCTTTCTGCATGCCGTGAAGAGCGGCGCCGCCGACCGCAGTTATGGGCTGCATGTCGCCGCGCTCGCGGGGGTGCCCAGAGGAGTCATCGACCTGGCCCGCGAGCGTCTCATCGATCTGGAACAGAACACCGCGCACCCCGGCGCGTTGTTATCATCACAGTTACCCCTGTTTCAGGCACCTGGCGAACATCCGCTGGTCGAGGCGCTCAAGGACATCGACCCGGATAACATGACGCCACAGCAGTCGCTGCAGACATTGTATACACTGAAGGAACTAGCCAGGCAGGCGCTGCATTCATAAGCCACGCAATGTCCGGTATACTGCGATGCCACGCTATCTTGAACGTTTGTAATTAGCATTATATCAACAAGTTAACTATTTCACTTAAAATCACACTCAGTAGCGGTCAGTTATCAAACTGATCGCACACAAGCCAACACTGGAGAATTTCATGACATTTGTTGTGACTGAAAACTGCATCAAGTGCAAATATACGGACTGCGTCGAGGTCTGCCCGGTCGATTGTTTCCACGAGGGTCCCAATTTCCTGGTCATCGATCCGGATGAATGTATCGACTGCACGCTGTGTGAGCCGGAATGCCCGATCAACGCCATCTTTGATGAAAGCGACCTGCCGCCCGGCCAGGAACAGTTTCTGGCACTGAATGCCGAATTGTCGCAAAACTGGCCAGTTATTACCCAGATGAAAGATGCCCCTGCGGACGCGGATGAATGGAAGGACAAGCCGGATAAACTGCAGTATCTGGAACGCTAGGATTCTCACAGTACCGCCTTGGTCATTCCTGCGGCAGCGGGAATCGTCGGAATTCTGATTCATTCCACAATCGTCATCCCGGCAAAGGCCGGGATCGATATTATCCCGAGCCATGGACGTCGGCCTTTACCGGCTTGACGAGTTAATCAGGGCATCGTTCAATGTCACGTGACAACGCAGTTACTCTGGTTCCCTACAGCGATGACATCCTGGCGGTCGCAGCCCGCCGGATCATGGCGCGCGCCACTTCGCTGCCCGACCTGACAAACAGCATCGTTCTGCTTCCGGATCTACAGTTCGCGCCACGTTTACGGCTGCACTTGCTGGACGCTGCGGCATCGCTGGGACACACCGCCCTGCTCGGCCCCGAAATAAGCACCATCGAACAGTGGCTGCACGCTCACGCCCCGCTCGATCTGGTCATTCCCGGACGGGCGCGCCGTGAACTCATGCTGGTTGAAGTACTCACTGAGCACCCGACGGTATTTCATGGCGGGGATCCCTGGCAGATCAGCAGTTGCCTGATCGCGCTGTTTGATGAGCTAACGCTCAATCGTGTCAACCTCCCCGATGACCTGGGTGCCTTCACCCGGCAGCTACAGACGGCCTACGGCATTGATGACCGCCTGCCGGAACCACTCGGCGTGGAAGCCAGCATGGTGCACAGGATCTGGAAAGCCTGGCATGTACAGCTCAACGACGAGCACATGCTCGATCCCGGCATCGCCTGCCTGCAACAACTGGCCATGGTGCAGGCGGCCATTCCTGAAAAGGAATTCTTTCTGGTGGGTTTTGACCAACTGCACGCCGCACAACTCGACTGGATCGTGTCGCTGCTGCAGTCAGGTCGCGCAGCATGCATCCTTCACCAGCACTCGCACTGGCCTGATGATGGCATCACCCCGCCCATCAGGACACTGCTGCAACAGGCAGCGCCCGGTACCACGGATACCCCCTGCAGTGTATGCCTCGATGCCGTGTTCGCAGTGGGGGAACACTCGCCCGCGGAGCGCGCGCGGGCATTTCTCCAGGAGTACCCGGAATCGCCTCTGGCCGGGCACCTCGCCATTCTGCCCGCCAGTTCGCCGGAACAGGAGGCACGCGCCATTGATTTACAGGTTCGCCAGTGGTTGCTGGACGGCAAACAAGCGATCGCCATCGTGACTGAAGACCGCCGCCTGGCACGTCGCGTACGCGCCTTGCTCGATCGCGCCGGCATTGGCCTTGAAGACACGGGCGGCTGGGCCTTGTCCACCACCAGCGCCGCCGCCGCGCTGGAGCGCTGGCTGGAAACGGTGGAGGAAGATTTTGCCCATCAACCCCTGCTGGATGTACTGAAGTCACCGTTCATCTTCCCTGGTGATGACCGTGAGCAACTCGCGAACAGCGTCTACCGTCTTGAACAGGACATTATCCAGCATGAAAATATTGCCAGCGGCATACAGCGCTATCGCCATCATATAGACCTTCGCCTGCAACGTCTGAAAACCAGCTGGACAGAGGAGATGGCGAGCCAGTTGCAGCGGCTGCTTAACCGACTCGAGCAGGCCGCAGATCCCTTGCGTGCGTGCCTCGGATCGACACGGTCAAGTCCCGTCACCCTGCTGCAGAAACTGCGTGAAAGTCTCGATGCGGTGGGTATCTGGACAGCATTCGAGAACGATCCGGCCGGGCAGCGCATACTCCAGGAGTGGCAGTTACTGTTTGATGCGGCACAACACAGTGCCATTGACATGAGCTGGATCGAATTCCGTGCCTGGCTGGGATCGACACTGGAGCGCCATGACTTCGTACCCCTGACTGCCGACAGCCCTGTGCAGTTACTGACCTTGCAGCAGTCACAGCTGGGACAGTACGATGCCGTGGTTATCGGCGCGTGTGATCGCGAACACCTGCCGGCGAGACGCGCAAAGTCCCCCTTCTTTAATGACCCGGTACGTCTCGATCTCGGACTACCGGTCTGGTCAGCGCACTATCAAGTTCAGTTGCAGCGTTTTCGCCGCCTGCTGGAAAGTGCGCCACAGCTGTTGCTGAGCTGGTGTCAGGAAAACGCCGGTGAACCGCGCATGCCGAGTCCCTGGCTGGAGGCCCTGCGCACCTTTCATGCACTCGCCTGGCAGAATGACCTCATGGCCGATGAACTGCAGGCGCTTCTGGAGCATCCGGCAACGCGGGTCGCAGGAAGCAACCCGCTGCCACAGCCACAGCCGCAACATTACCCACGGCCTGTACTCCCTGCGGCACTGTTGCCTGCAGAAATGTCCGTCAGCATGCACCGGCAATTGATTGACTGTCCGTATAAATTCTTCGCCGCTTGCGGCCTGCAACTGAAACCCCGCGAAGCCGTCAGGGAAGCGTTTGAAAAGGCCGAGTACGGCAGCCTGGTACACAAGTCTCTGGAAGTGTTTCACAAGGGCTGCCCCGGCTACCCCGCGGCCTTCAGTGGGCCGGTCACCGCGGACAAGCGTGCACGGGCGATCAGCATGCTGGAGAACATATCGCAGGCTGTCTTCACCCGGGAACTGGAAGACAATTTTGAGCACCGGGCCTGGCTGCGGCGCTGGCTGATGCTGCTGCCGGAGTATATCGACTGGCAAATTGAGCGGCAGCACAGCTGGTCATTTCAGGATGCCGAGCAGCAAAACGAATTCCGGCTGATGCCCGGCCGCACGCTTAAAGGGCGCCTCGACCGTATCGACAGCAACACAACCGGACTGGCCATTCTCGACTACAAGACCGGCGGCATCCCCAAACAGGCAGAGGTTGACAGTGGCGAGGAAGTACAGCTGCCCTCCTATGCCCTGCTGACGGAGTCGTTACCGCAACGGGTGGAATACCTTCAGGTTGATAAAAACATCCGCAACAGGGTCTGCCTCGAGGGCGAGGGCCTGGCCGAACTGGCGAGTGACGTAAAGCAACGCCTGGTGACGGTCATGTCCGAACTGGAATCCGGCACTGAACTGCCTGCCTGGGGAGACATGAAGACCTGTGGCTACTGCGAGATGAGCGGACTGTGCAGGAAACAGGCGTGGCTTGAATGAACCGGCATGACGATCCTGAAATAATGTCCTCCACCGATAACATCACGACCCTGCAGGCGGCCGACCCGGTCCGTAACGCGACCGTGCATGCCTCGGCCGGCACCGGAAAAACCTGGCTGCTGGTGACCCGTATCCTGCGACTGTTACTGGCCGGCGCCCGGCCGGACAGCATCCTCGCGGTCACGTTTACCCGCAAGGCGGCCGCGGAAATGCAACAGCGCGTCACTGAACGCCTGCATGAGCTTATGTGTGCAGACGACCGTTCACTGGACAAGATGCTGGCAGCGATCGGCATCCTGCCGGACGAGCACCATCGCACACGGGCGCGGCAATTGTATGAAGAAAGCCTCTTCAATCCCTACACACTGCGTGCGACAACGTTCCATGCCTTTTGCCAGGAATTGCTGCAACGCTTTCCGCTGGAGGCCGGCATTGCGCCGGGATTCGAACTCAGTGAAGCCACCGGTCTGCTGGAGCAGCAGGCCCGGGATGCGCTGGTCAACGAATCCAGCAGCCCGGGTCACCCGATCAACCAGGCGCTGGACCATCTGATCGAGGCCTGTGACGGACTCGGCAACACCCAGTCAGCACTGCAATCGTTCCTGGCGCATCGCAGTGACTGGTGGGCGTTTATCCAGGGACAGTCGCAGCCGCTAAGCTATGCCAGCAAGCGGCTAGAGCAACTGCTGGACATCGATGCCAGCCAACCCTCCCTTGGCAACTTCCCGGACGACACCCTGCGTGCAGAACTGCAGGCATTTGCCAAATTACTGGCTCGCAATACCACGAATACCAACACGAATGATGCGCAACTGCTTGCCAGTGCACTGGCCTCCCCCCTGGCAGCAGAGTCTTTCCTTGTTACCATCAAGTCGGTGTTTCTGACAAAGGACGCTAACCCACGTGTTCGAAAGCCCGGCAAGGCACAGTGCAAACGGCTCGGCGAGCAGGATGAACAGCGATTCATCGAACTGCACCATCAGTTGTGCGATAGATTGCACCAGGCCATCGATCGACTGGCACGCCACAAAACGCTGGAAACGTCAGTTGCGTGGATAAGCGCCGGTATGCAGCTGCTGACTCATTACCAGCGCATCAAGCAGGAACAACGCCTGCTGGACTTCTCCGATCTCGAATGGAAGGCCTGCGAATTACTTAACGAGAGCAGCCATGCCAGCTGGATCCAGTACAAGCTGGATACACGCATCGATCATTTGCTGGTCGATGAATTTCAGGATACCAACCCGACCCAGTGGCGTTTGCTGCAACCGTTACTGAATGAACTGGCGGCCGGCAATGACGAGCGCGCCCGTTCTGTATTTCTTGTTGGCGATAAAAAACAGTCTATCTACAGTTTTCGACGCGCCAATCCGGCGCTGCTCGGCGAGGCCTCTGACTGGTTGCAGGAAAACCTCCAGGCAAAAAGCTACCCGCTGGATGCCTCGCGACGCTCTGCACAGGCGATTATCGATTGTGTGAACACGGTGTTTGCAACCGAGCCGCTCACACAGCGGCTGGACGACTTCAACCCGCATACCACCTGGTTACCTGACCTCTACGGATATGTCGAGTTGCTGCCACTGATGACCTCGACGACTGTTGTGGCGGCAGATGAAACACAGCCGCAGCTGCGTAACCCGCTGCATGCACCGCGCATCATCCGTGAAGATCAGCGTTACGCCAGCGAGGCCAGGCTCATTGCCTCCAGGATACAGACTCTCATACAGGATAATACCGCGGTGACAAAAGACGCTGTCACCCGCACCCTGCAGTACGGAGACATCATTATCCTGCTGCGGCAACGCACTCACATCAGCGCCTATGAACAGGCACTGCGGGATTTCCGGATTCCCTGCCTCAGCGACAGCAAGGGCGCCCTGCTTGACAACCTGGAAGTGCAGGACCTGGAATGCCTGCTGAATACCCTGATATCGCCCTACGATAACCTGGCGCTGGCACAGGTACTGCGCTCGCCGATCTTTGCTCTGAGCAGTGAACAGTTGCTTCCGCTGGCCACGACTGCCGGCGGCACCTGGTATGAGCGACTGGCTGCACTGGCCGTGGAACAACCGCAACCCTATGCAGCAATCCAAGCACAACTGGAGCACTGGCGTGCACTCACCGGGCACATCCCGGTGCATGATCTGCTGGACCGTATTTTCCATGAGGCCGAAGTCTTGCAGCGTTACGAGGCCGCCTTCCCCGCTGCCCTGAAGCCACGGGTCCATGCCAGCCTGATCCGTTTTATTGAACTGGCACTGGAAGTGGACAACGGCCGTTACCCCAGCCTGCCGCGCTTCCTCGATCAGCTGAACCGGCTGCGCCAGTCAGACAATGACCAGCCGGATGAAGGCACACCGGAGGAAACAGACTCACAGCGTGTACGCATCATGACCATCCACGGTGCGAAAGGTCTGGAAGCACCTGTCATCTTCCTGGCTGATACAGCCAACCAGCCGCAATCACACAACGCCTATGCCGCATTGATTGACTGGCCCGGGAGCCTCGACAGACCGGCGCATTTTCTGTTAACGGGCAAGAAGGCCAGTCACGACAGCATCACCTGCCGCCTGCTGGATAAACAGACAGAAAACGCAAAGCGCGAAGAAGCCAACCTGCTGTACGTTGCTATGACACGTGCACGGCAGTACCTGTTTATCTCCGGCAACCATAAAGAATCCGCTGCCGGGGATAGCTGGTATGGCCTGATCCTGCAGGCACTGGGTGACTGGGATACCACGGCTGAAGGGCACCCCTTTCATGAAACCGGCAAGGTTGAGGAACTCACAGCCGTGCCGCCTGCCGCTGCCACGCCAGTCACTCCGGACCCGCGCCTGTGCAGCCGCCTTGCCGTGCATCGGCGTCAGCGACTGATTGCACCCAGCCACGCACTGCATACCAACGACATGGACACTGGCGACGTCGATGGCCGTGAACGCGGTACGGCCATTCACCTGATGCTGCAGCACTTGACTACCGGTGAAGCCCGTTACCCGAATGTCATTCCCACCCCGGTCGCCAATGCCCTGCAACGAGAAACAACCGATCCGGCCTGTCTGCTCTGGTGGCAGGAGGCCCTGCAAACCGTTCAGGCACCGCAACTGTCATGGCTGTTTGATGGCACATACTACCAGCAGGCCTTTAATGAGGTCCCGATTCAATACCTGCAAGGGGACCAGTTGGTCTATGGCATCATTGACCGCCTGGTCATCAGCAACGGCACGGCCTACGTGGTTGACTACAAGACGCATCAATGGGCTGATCGCGAATCCCTGCCCCGCCTGACAGACACCTACAGGGAGCAGATGCGTTTATATGCCACTGGCGTACAGAAATTATGGCCCGGACTGGCAGTGAAACCCTGCCTGTTGTTCACCGCCTGCGGTGAACTGGTTGCGATGGATGAGTCCGGCTCTGCATAATAACGACTCGGGATTATTGCGGATACGATCGGCTCCTGCAGGTGTAACGGTTAGTGCTGGGGCACTTCGAACGCACAACAAAAACTGATCAGCCAGACGCCGAAAATATGAACAACACTCAGAATATTACCGATGTAACGCAGGAAACATTCGACAGCCTTGTCATCGAGCGATCGCGGCACGTCCCGGTGCTGGTGGACTACTGGGCGGAGTGGTGTGGCCCCTGCCAGATGCAGATGCCGGTGTTGAAAAAACTGGTTGAAGACTACGGTGGCAAGTTCGTGCTCGCCAAGGTCAATACTGATGAACAGCGCGAACTCGCCAGGGCACATGGCATACGCAGCCTGCCAACCATGCGGCTGTATAAAAACGCTGAAATGGTCGAGGAAATCCTGGCTGCACAAACAGAGTCGACACTGCGCATCTTGCTGGACCGTCATATTGAACGCGAATCCGACACCATCCGGGAACGCGCGACCAGCGCATGGCAACAGGGCAGGCACAGTGAAGCATTGAAGATGCTCCATGATGCACATCTTGCCGAGCCGGACAATCACCAGCTCACACTGGCCTATGCAGAACTCAAGCTGCGACACGGACAGCTGTGTGATGCCGCGGAACTGATCGCCTCATTGCCGCGTGATGTACGTGACGAGAAGGAAGCCTCGCGTATGAGCGCCTTGCTTGAATTTGCCGTCGTAACCAGGGATGCCCCGTCCATGGTCGAGCTTGAAAGTGTCATCGAAAAAACCCCGGACGATCTGGAGGCGCGCTACCAACTGGCTGCATGGTACGTGCTGGACAACCGCATGCAGCCCGCACTGGAGGCCTTCATGTACCTGTTGCAGCACCACCGTGGTTTCCGCGATGATGCTGGCCGCAAGGGCCTGCTGGCGGTTTTCAATCTACTCGAAAATGAGGGTGAACTGGTCAACAGTTACCGCCGCAAATTGTTCACACTGCTGCATTAGATCGGCAGCGGGTTGCGCACGCGCCCCGCGCCTGCAGCAATCGAAAGCGCTGCAGGCGCGAACGGTATCTGCGGTTATGGTTTGGGCATCAGGAGCCGGTCTGCAGTGCCTTGGACAACCGCGCAGCCGGCACATAACCGGGTAACATGGCACCGTCTTCCGTGATAATCGCGGGCGTACCACGAACACCGATCAGCTGACCAAGCTCGTATTCTTGCATGATGGGGTTGTCACAACTGGCCTTTGGCAGGGTCTCGCCCTGCTTGGAGCGTGTCAGCGCATCCTGCTTGTCCTTGTTGCACCATACAGAGACAGCCTTCTCAAAGGAGGGTGAGTCGACACCGCCGCGCGGGAACATCAGGTAGCGCACCGTAATCCCCTCTTCATTGTACTTGTCCATCTCGGCGTGCAACTTGCGACAGTAACCACAGTCAATGTCGGTAAAAACCGTAATGGTGTGTTTCTCGTCCTTGGCCGGGAAAATAATCATGTTTTCCTCGCCCAGATCGTTGAGGGCATCGACACGGATTGCATTGCGGCGCGCCTCGCTGATATCGACCCGGGTCTCCAGGTCGACGAGACTGCCCTGCAGCAGATATTTACCGTCATTGCTGATGTACATGAGACGCGGTCCAATCAGTACCTCGGAGACGCCATCCATTGGTGATGGCGTGATACTGTCCGGCGTTATGCCGGGAAAAACAGCGCTGAGTGATTTCGTGATGTCTGCCTGTGCGCTGGTTTCTGCCGCAGAGAAATTGAAAAGGCTCATACCGAATAACAGTACGCATACGCCGTATAATCGCTTGTTCATAATAAATCCTGTGTTGGTCACATGGTGTAGTTTATTGTCAGGGGCGTTGGACACTGCAACCGGGAAATAAGTTTCACGTCATATGCGTGGACATATTCCGGATTGGGCTGGTTCAACCACGCGGGTGGTGTTTTGTGTGCAGGTCCTTTAATCGTTCGCGTGCCACATGAGTATATATCTGTGTTGTTGACAGGTCACTATGCCCCAGCAACATTTGCACGACACGCAGGTCTGCACCGTGATTCAGCAGGTGGGTGGCGAATGCATGTCTCAGGGTATGTGGCGATAAGGGTTTGTTTATACCGGATTTTACCGCGTAATGACGAATCCGGTACCAGAAGGCCTGGCGTGTCATCCCCTTGCCCCGACGGGTAATAAACAGCTGCTTCGAGACAGCATCGGCCGCCAGATCGGGGCGGCTTTCGTCCAGGTAGTACTGCAGCCAGTCTACCGCCTCCTCGCCCAGCGGCACCAGGCGTTCCTTGTTACCCTTGCCGATCAGCCGCACCACACCCTGTGTCAGGTTGGCCTGATCGGTGGTCATGCTGACCAGCTCGGAGACACGCAAGCCGCAGGCATAGAGCAGCTCCAGCATGGCGCGGTCACGAATCCCCAGCGTATCGCTTTCATCCGGGGCATCCAGCAAGGTCTCCACCTCGGTTTCACTGAGTGAATCCGGCAAGGGCCTGCCAATCCGCGGGGTATCAATACGCACACTGGGATCTTCATGCAGCTGTCCTTCACGGATAAGGTAACGGTAGAAACGGCGCATGGAGGACACCAGACGTGCCGTGGTTCTGGGTTTTGCGCCGTCACCGACACGTTCGGACAGGTAGGCCAGCAAATCCTGGCGCTGCGCCACGACTAATGTCTTGCCCTGTTTCTGCAACCAACCGGCCAGGCCGGACAGATCATTCCGATAGGCCGTCAGCGTATTGCTGCTCAAGCCACGCTCCATCCACAGGGCATCGGTAAACTGCTCGATGACCCGCAGCGTTTCAGGTGATAATGTCTCGCGCTCGTCGCTGCTCATCAGCATGCCCCCCTTGCTGGTATACTGCCCACCTGGATCATGTAATTTACATTAGCATATGCGTGTCTATGAGCGAACCGGACGACACTCCTGACATCAACACAATCCTGTCTGCAATACGCGATCTGGTTGGCGAGGTGCACCCGCGCTGGAAGAACCTGCATTTCACTGCCGACACCCACCTGGAGAAGGAACTGGGCCTGGACAGTATGGCACGCGTGGAACTGTGTACCCGGCTTGAATCTTCACTGGGCATGAAACTGGATGAAGCCCGGGTGGCCGCTGCCTCGACACCGGGCAGGCTCATGAAGGTCATCCTTGACCAGCATGCCGGCAACGCCGACAACAGCGCGACCGATATCGATGAGCGCGACCTGTTGATGGGTTCGTTTGGCGAGGCCGCCCTGAAAGATGAGCCTGCCACCGGTCACAGCCTGTCTGAATGGCTTTATGCCCTCTATTGCTGGCCCGTGTTTATTGTCGTCGGCCTGCTTACCTGGATAGTCGTGGTGATCGCGCCATTTGAAAGCTGGCGACGCAAACTCGCCCACATCGGTGCGCGCAGTTTCTTTGCACTGACCTTTACACCCTTTTGGGTCACGGGCCAGGAATACCTGGACGCGGAACAGCCCCATATCGTCGTCGCCAACCATGCCAGCTACCTGGACGGATTCATCGTCACCGCCGCGCTGGACATACCGATTCACTTTATCGTCAAGGGTGAACTGGCACGGATAGCCCCCGTGCGCATCCTGCTGCAACGTTTCGGGGTTGAGTTCGTTGATCGTTTTAATGGCCACAAGGGTGCCAGCGACGTACGCCGCATCACCCAGAAGTCACAGAACGGTCAGACCATCGTGTTTTTCCCGGAGGGTACCTTTACAACCTTTGAGGGCCTGCAACCGTTTCGCATGGGCGCGTTTGTCACCGCGGCCCGCGCCAACGTTCCGGTGACTCCCGTTGCCATCCGCGGCGCGCGCAGCATCGTGCGCGGTTCGAACTGGTTTCCACACCAGGGATCGATCGGGGTCACCATACGTCCACCCATTGCCCCGTCAGGTGAAGGCTGGCAGGTTGCGCTAAACCTGCGTGATGCCGCGCGTGCCGAGATCGCCAGGTATTGCGGCGAGCCCGATCTGGTTGAAGGCGAGGCGAAACAAGCGAACACGCGCTCTTGACGTTTACCCTGCATTTTCGACAGTAACCGGACATGCCAAGCACTCTGAACGGTGCTATCCTTGCAAGACACCGCGTGCAGATAACTGGCGCGCACACAAGCAATAGGTGAGAACACATGACTGAATCAAAAGATGCCGCTCTAATTCAGGTGCTGGTGGAACGCCTCGAAAAACACAGGCTCCCGGTTGCACTGGAACTGAAGGAAAAGGTTGACCAGGGCGAAGTACTCAACGACCTTGAGATTGACTTTCTTGAGAACGTGCTTAGTGATGCCGGACAGGTAACATCACAACTGATTGACAGACACCCGGAATGGCAGGAACTGGCTGCGCGCATGCTGAACCTCTACAACGAAATCACGACGAAGGCGCTGGAGAACGAAAAAAATTAACAGCGGCGTATGCCGCTGCCTGGCTGGCTCTGCGGTTGCTCAGGGGATCAGCAATTCTACGCTGCCGCTGACCGTTATCTGCACATCGCTTTCACCGCCTTCGACGGCAACAGAATCACTGGCTTGCATGGACACAGAGGACATCCTTGCCTGGTACATGACCGGTGGACGCTGCGCCGTGGTACCGACATTGAGTTCGACGATACGATAACCCTTGGCCTTGAGGTTGTCGCCCACGATCCCGGCACGCTCCTTGAAGGCATTCAGGGCGGCATCGATCAGGCGGTTTTCAACAGCAACTCGTTTTTCATCCGACACCGAAAAGCTCATCGACTTGATCTTCAGTTTCTCCTGTAACTCACCAGTCAACTGGCTGAGTTTTTCCGTATCCTTGCTCTCCAGGATCAGGTCCTGCTGGCCTCGCCAGGCACTGGTGACTTCCTTGCGGGTCACCGGCCAGATCTGGTAACCGCCGGTGCTGATCTTGACGTCGCTGTATTGCCTGGCCCTTGTGAGCGCCCAGTCCATATCCTGGTTGATGCGCGCAGCCAGCTTTGTCGAGTCCTGCATTTCGGCATAACTATTGAGCGTCACGTGCATGGTGTCGTTACTGACCGACTCGCTTTGTTGCGCCTGTAATCGAATCTGGTTATAGCGCGGCGGGTTATCGTCTGCAGATACCGCAGTGGATACAGCCAGCACAAACGCGAGCAGCAGCGTAACCCGCTTCATGCCGACCCCTCCTGATTCTCCGCCTGCTCGGCAATTTGCCGGTGCACCTCAGCCATATCCAGAGCCGCTACCTTTTCAATAACCGTTTGCAGGCTGGCCGGCGGCAACGCACCGGGTTGCGAGAACACGATAACCTGCTCCCTGAAAACCATGAGGGTCGGGATCGAGCGAATCTGAAACTGGGCTGCAAGCTGCTGCTGTTCTTCGGTGTTCACCTTCGCGAACACGGCATCGGGGTGTGATTCCGACATGGACTCAAAAACCGGTGCAAATTGCCGGCACGGTCCGCACCAGGGTGCCCAGAAATCGACCAGCACAATATCATTGTCGTTAATTGTACTTATAAAGTTCTCGTGGGTGAGATCAACAGTAGCCATGGAAAATGCGCCCTTGCAGAAAGGAGAGACCTGATTATACAGGCTATCAAAATGGAATGTCGCGCATTACACGCTGCGCACGAACCGGCAGCCGCAGTGCCCGCTATCAGGTGTCGGTACTGCGACGACGCGGGACACTGCCCTCACCGTCATTCTGGTAGGTAATATCGAGCTCGATGCGGTTACGACCCAGGTGCTTGGCACGGTAGAGTGCCTTATCGGCACGCTCGATGAATGCACTGGCGGATTCGCCGGGCTTGTAGAGTGACACGCCCGCCGAGAAGGTTGGCACCTTTGAAACCGTGCCATTGGCTTGCCAGCGCGTTTCGTTGGCGCGGCGTCTGACCTTGTTCAGCGCACGTACCGCACCATCTGAGTCGGTATTCGGCAACAGCACGGCAAACTCTTCACCACCGTAGCGGGCTACCATGTCGTGGTGGCGAAAGATAGATAGAATATTCTTTGAATACACCCGTAACACCTCGTCACCGGCTGCATGGCCCAGCTCATCGTTGACAGCCTTGAAGTGGTCGAGATCCATGAGGATGAATGAAAGCGGAAAACCATAACGTTGCACGCGTGCCACTTCGTCTTCCATTCGCCGCATAAAGGCACGGCGGTTCGGCAGGCTGGTCAACTCGTCCGTCAGGCTGAGCAGGCGCACGCGTGTCAGTTCATCCGTCAGTTCGCGGCTGTCTGATTCGAACAGTTGCAGGTAGTGGTGGGTGCTATCGAGTTTATCTGCCAGTTCATTGTGGCCTTTCATGAGCTTTTCGACTTCACGAATCAGCGTCCAGCGCATATTTTCCAGTTCCGAAAGCTCCTCTGCCTGTCGTAACTCGGCGAGTGCAACCTCGAGGATAACGCCGAATTCCTCGTTCTGGGTGATAGTCTCCAGAACCTGCTGACCGAGGGTTGCCTGCAGCTTCTGTATATCATCTCGACGTGCTTCCAGCTCACTGCGATTGATGGCATTCAGGTCCTGTCCGGCCGGAATGTCATCGCTGACGTATTCATCCGCTTCCGGCTCACCTTCATCCAGCTGATCCGCTTCCGGCTCACCTTCTTCCAGCTCATCCGCTTGCGGCTCATCTTCCTCCGGCACAACTTCATCGTCAGGCTCCGGGCCATAGTCCACGTCTACCGTGGCCTGGCCCTCCACTACAAGACGAGCCGCCTCGCTGCCACCATCTACTCCCGCAAATGATTCAACCTCGTCGGTACGCTGACCTGTCTCTGCCGGGGCATCAATCCCAAAGGCCGCCAGCAGTGGGCTGATGGCCTCGACCAGTACGTTGGGTTCCAGCACCGTTGAGGCGCGAATTTGTTCACCGCACTGTTCGATGAAACTGCTGAGTGTATCCAGTTCAGTGGGTGTCAGCGGCGGTTGCAGACGGGCCTGCAATAACTTGATTTGAACGAAGCCGGGTGAACCGGGTGTCTGGTGTGCGTTGAAGGCTTCCAGCAGCACACTCACGAACCCCGAGTAAGCTAGTTCGGCACGCAGGTGGCTGGAGGCAACCTCACCGATCATGCCCTCTGCCTGCCGGTAAATAAGACTACCGGCCGGTGTTGTACGCAGTGAATCGATCAGGTACAGCAGCTTGCGCATGCCACCTGGATCGATCTCCTCCGGTCTGTTTGTACCCGCAACCATTAAAACTCCTGCAAAACGTGGTCTTCGGGCAGGACTCACCTGATCCTGCTGATCCGTGCCACACTGTTATTATTGAAACTATTTCTTTTGTTACAGCCACTTAAAAAGGGAGAGCGTGGCAGTTAACGGGGCTTGCGACGTCACATAATTGACGTTGGTGAAAATTGTAGCAGGTATAGCCTTGCATCGGGTAGTGGTACGAAAGTACTAGTGATTAATGTATTCGCGGCAGCCCTTTACCGAAAAGGCCGGCATAAGCCGGCCTTTTGTTCGGAACCAGGCCCGGGGAAGCTAGCCGTCGAGACCTGCAAAGATTGCATCCCGGATTTCATCCACCTTGCCAATGCCGTTGATCTTGACATAGCGCGGTGCGCCCTCGCCACCGGCTTCGGCCCACTTGGAATAGTAGGCTATCAGCGGCTCTGTCTGGTCGTGGTAGACATTGAGACGTTCGCGCACGGTATCTTCCTGATCATCGTCACGCTGGATCAGCGCTTCACCGGTCTCGTCATCCTTGCCCTCTTCCTTCGGTGGATTGAAGACGACGTGATAGGTACGGCCGGACGCCAGGTGCACGCGGCGACCACTCATGCGCTTGATGATTTCAGCGTCATCGACATCGATCTCGACCACGGCATCCACGGGAACCCCATTGTCCTTGAGGGCATCGGCCTGTGCCAGGGTGCGCGGAAAACCGTCAAACAGGTAACCGTTCTTGCAATCATCGTCTTTGAGCCGCTCGTCAATCAGGCCAAGGATAATGTCATCGGATACCAGCCCGCCGGCATCCATCACCTTCTTTGCTTCCACACCCAGCGGCGTTCCGGCCTTGACCGCAGCACGCAGCATGTCGCCGGTCGAAATCTGGGGAATATTGTATTTTTCCTTGATGTAATTGGCCTGTGTGCCCTTACCGGCACCGGGACCACCTAAGAGGATAACCCGCATAATCGTTCTCCTTATAAAAAACGCACTGATGAAAAATGTGGCGGTATTATCCGCGCCCACCCGTCAAAACACCAGTCAGCTGAATAAATGGGGGGATGGAGTGTATTTATGAATATCTCAGAAAATGTGGGGAAATCAGCGCTATTTGCCGAACAAACAGAATGCGAGATACGATACAGCGAGAAATCTTGCACTTGAAGTCATGCATAAGGGTAGACGTTAAATCCGCTTGTATGGCAGCAGCCGGACTGCGGTCAGAACTGTTCCACGTTGATGGCGAGGGTTATTTTCCAACCGGGGCTTTTTCCCTGATCCGGACACAGTTATGCTAGCGGCATTCAGCACAAGGCACGCACACCCTGGAGACATTGTTGATGACAAGTAAACAACGCATCTTTGTAAAAGATGTCATGAAGACCGACTACGGCACCATCGATGGCAAGGCGACCATCATGGAAGCCCTGATCGAGATGAAGCGTCTGCAAACTGCCGTGCTCGTCGTCAACAAAAAGGACGAGCACGACGTTTATGGTCTGATACTGGTATCTGATATTGCGCGCCTGGTACTGGCGAAAGACAGGGCACCCAGCCGCATGAATGTCTATGAGATCATGACCAAACCTGCGGTCTGCGTCGATCCCGACATGGACATTCGTTATTGCTCACGTCTCATGTCTTCATTGAACCTGACGCGTGTACTGGTGGTGAAGGATAGCGCACTGCTGGGTACCGTCAGTCCGCGTGCCCTGGTACTGGAAGGGCTGGCTTCAATTGAGTAGGCGGCTGATGACCGTGCCCCCTGAACGACCCTGAGCCGGTAAACCCTGTTCCGCAGCAGCTGTCGCTTCCTTAACCAGGGCAGCAGTGACAACATCAAGCTTGCAGGGCCAGCTCCACCGGGTGCGAACGGGACTGCATGGCCGCAAGGTCGCAGCAAATCCCTCGATATCGGCGCTGACACGATGCAGTCCGCTACGCCCGCTCAATTCAACTGGATCCGTTGCCCCCAGGGTACCTTGCCGCGACCCTTCACCAGCCAGATAACCGGAAAACAGGGTTCCGGCGGTGGAAATTCACCCTCGGCATCGGTGAAGTACACCAGCAGGTCCGGTGACTCGCCCTGCTGGTCAATCCATTCAAAGATCGGGGTAAAACGGGTGCCACCGCCACCACGAATCGTTGCCGGCAACTTGAATTCTTCCCATGGCTCGAACACCCAGGGCCCCTCGCTGGAGAGTGCGGCATCACAGGCGTGCAGCATAATGCGGGCGCGTACCTGTCCCTTGATGGCATCGATCTCGGAGACAAATTCCTGCATTTCCAGCGGCTTGATAGAGCCGCTGGTATCAAGCACCACCACGATGTTGGTCTGCGAACTTCTCAGGCTCGGAAAAATGGCATTGCCCTCGCGGCGTGACGGGCGCATATAACTGTAGTCATCGCGGCTGGAAGCCGTCATGTAACGCGCCAACAACATGCGCCATGGCAACTGCGGTTGCAGCAGATGATCAACCAGCACCCGCAGAGACCCGGCCAGCTTGCCGGCCTGCATGGCCTGTTGTGCCGCTCCCGCGAGGCGCTGACGCCATTGTATGGACAACTGCTCCTTTTCCGCCTCAGTCAACGGTTCCGGTGCACCCGTCGCCGTCGCCTCAAGCTCGTCACCACCGCTGCCCCCGGCGCCGGCCTCGTTATCACTGTCCTGCTGATCCGGCTGGTTGTCGTTGCCGTCCTTACCACCCTGTGGCGCTTGCGTGGATTTGCCTTCCTTGCCGTACAGGTGCTGGTCGTGCGGTTGTTCTTCTTCGTTTTCCTTGACCAGTGGGTAGATCTCTTCGGCCATCATGCCTTCATATCCGATGTTATACAGCGCCCCGGGAACCGCGGTCATGCCCTCTTTTATCAGTATCGGGTTGATCGCCAGGTCGCAGGCAATATCCCAGCGCTGTACGTTGCGATGCTCCCGACGTGCGAAGTGCGACAGGGCGCAGTGCAGAGCCTCATGCGCCAGTGCAAACTGTGTCTGTTCCAGTGACAGGCTATCGATGTAGTCGGGGTTGTAGTAGAAATGCCGCGCATCGGTGCCTATGGTGGCGCACCACTTCGGATCTGCCGCTTTCATTGGCATACGCAACACCAGTGCACCGAGGAATGGCCGGTCCAGTATCAGCCGGGTGCAGGCAGCAGACAGCTTGGTTTCGATTTCATCCATCATTGCTGTAGTTTGCCACATTATCCAGCTTGTTTTGCACGACTGAATTCTTCGAGACCCTGCATGCAACTGGCAGCGAAACAGTATTAATCTACAGGTTTCGCCCTGCAGGGCGAAATAAGGAATCAATGAAATATCACGCCCTTCAGGGCTTAACCTGAGACAAACACTCACCCATCATACAACATCACATCCGCAACAATATTCGCCCACTTCGAGAATTGCGGAACAGTAAAGATATCCTGCCCAATGGCACGGTACATATCCGACACCAGCATCACGCCCATCTCGCGTTGCGGAAAACAACCGGCAAATTCGAGGATATTGCCGAAGGTGTCATGCGCGTGCGCTTCATGCTTCGCACGGATGGCACGTCCCACCAGTGCGGCGGCAACGGCGTATTGCAGGTCGGTTTCCTTCGGCACCCGGACCTTCTCGCCGCGTACGATGGCATCGATATCCGGCAGTTTGTCGAGGTTCTCGACAAAGGCAGACAGTTCAATGCCGGCAGCCGGGCCCACACAGGCCTGCAGGGAACCGGTTAACAGATCCTGCACATCAGCGAACTTTTGCAGTGCGCGATGCGCGAATTCCCAGGAGCGCGGTGACGGAAAGGCTACCGGGTTATGTGCCGGATCAAACTCGAACAGCAATTCCGGTCGAAAACGCAAGAAGGCAATCAGGCGTTCATCGATTTCATGCGCGTAGGCCCAGGTGACCCAGTCGTCCAGGTTGATATCGACATCGAAATGCGAGAAGCGGTTTGCCAGCGGTGCCGGCATGGTATAGGTTACACCGCGGTCACCCTGGCGGTTGCCGGCAGCAAAGATAGCCCAGCCTTGCGGTACCTCGTAGGCTCCGAGTCGACGATCGAGAATCAGCTGGTAGGCTGCCGCGGAGACGCTGGGTGGAACCGAGGTAATTTCATCGAGGAACAGGATGCCCTGCTGGCCGTGCCGTTTGACATTCGGCAACATGGAGGGCACAGCCCAATCCACCCGATCATCAACCCGGAACGGTATGCCACGCAGGTCGCTCGGCTCCATCTGTGACAGGCGTATATCGATAACCGGCATGCCATGATGCTCGGCAACCTGCGCGACCATCTGTGATTTACCGACACCCGGCGCCCCCCAGAGCATAACGGGTGTGTGTTGACCATGTACGGCCGCCTGAAATTCTCGTTCAAGTACAGTTAGCAACTGGGCTGGACGCATGTCTGTTCCTTCGCTCTATCTAGTCTTCTCTTCAATGAAAGCAAATTTTACCGGCTTTGCACTGAAATAACAGGCGCGCTGATACCGGTTGCCTTTCAATCCGGCTTAACCGCGTAGCGCCCGCTTCCCAGAAAGATGAGTGCCAGGCCGGTGAACAAATAGAACCCCTGCAATTCCAGCGCCCAGCCACCGTGATCGCTCAGGCTGAAAATATCAGCCGAATGCGCCAGCCAGAAGGCAAACAGCATATTGACAACGACAAAGAACCCGCCAAGCCGACAATAGATACCGAGCAGAATCATCAATGGCGCGATGATCTCGCCCACGTAGACACCGTAAGCAAGTGCGCCCGGCAGGTTTGCTCCCTCCAGCATGGAGCGAATAAAACCGAGTGAGTCGGGGTACACTATCTTGGCGACACCGTGGAACAACATAAGCACACCAAGACTGAGTCGGATTATCAGTTTACCAAGCGCATCATTTTGCAATAGATGGGTCATCACAATTCTCCAGTTGAGAGTCCGGTTGGGCTATCAACACTGCCAGCGCCTGAGCAGCTTGTAAACCATTATTCAACCGCGAAACCGACCCCGCTTACAAACCGGGAACAGTGCCTGTGTCCAGATAATAGAGGTAGTCCCTGATGATCCGCTCATGATCAAATGCAAGCGGTGGCGTCTTGCGTGGATCGTACAGCGCCAGACGCCTGGCATCGTCAGCTGCTTGCGGATTGCCCTGCGCCTCTGCGATATAGACAGCACTGGCGGTATGGCCACGAGAATCCCGCAGGGGATCCGAATAATTGCCCAGCAACAGTTTCAGCGTAACATCCAGCGAGGTCTCTTCCCGTGCTTCCCTGACTGCGGCATTCTCCAGCGTCTCACCGACATCAACAAAACCGCCGGGCAGGGCCCAGCCGGGTGGCGGATATTTTCGCTCGATCAAAACGATGGGACGACCGGGACGATCGATCATCTCGATAATGATATCGGCGGTAAGCTGTGGTGTGACCGGGATGTTCATCGTCGTGTTACGAATTTATCTCGCTGGTCTTGAAGCGGTGGATCTGCCGCCGGGCACGCTTGTCGGGGCGCCGCGCCGGTTTCCCGGTCGCATCACCTTGCAGCTTGCGCGACTGCTGCAGGTGACTGCGTGCCTGCTGGCTTTCGACAGACTCGCTGTAAAGGCTGCGTGCGCTATCCGCAGGACCACGCTGCTGTGACAAGCCCTCTACAGTAATAGCAAAGCTGTAACAGCCCCTGGTAATGGTCAACTGGTCTCCGATGGCCAGTTTACGGGCCGGTTTGATACGCACACCATTGACATGCACTTTGCCGCCATTAATGGCCTGCATGGCCAGCGAACGGGTTTTAAAGAAGCGCGCAGCCCATAACCATTTGTCAGCACGGATGGCAGCGATGTTCTCGTGAGTGTTTTTCATAATTTCCGGGCAAACAAAGATCAGCCCTGTTGCACCACCGCTCCCGCCTGCGCAAGTTGCCTGAAGGTTGACAATGGCAGCGCGCCGTCAATTCTGTGTTTCTCACCAAAGAAGACAGTCGGCGTCGCACGCACATCCAGTTCATGTGCCGCCGCGAGGTATAGTTGCAGACGATGTTCATACCTGTCGTCTGTCCACGCCCGAGCAAGCACTTCATTTGGCACCCCCGATTCACGTGCCAATACGGACAGAACGGACTCGTCACCGATGTTCTGGCCCTCGGTAAAGAACGCCTCGAACAGGCGGCGATGCAATACATAAAAAATTTCGGCACCGGCTTCCTTGGCCGCTTCGGCCAGTAGCAGGGACTTGTGTGAATTGGTTGTAAAGGTATGCGGTCGGAAGGTGATGTCCTCCTCCGCGGCCAGGACCGCCAGGTTGTCCATCATGGTTTGCCAGCGATCGCCGTCATAACCGAGCTCGGTGGTTGCCATACCCTCCATCGGGGTCTGCGGGTGTATTTCGAGGAAGCACCAGTTGATCTTCAGGTCGTAGTCGTCACGCAGCCGATCAAGTCTGATATCACCGACATAACAGAAGGGACAGATATAGTCGGTAAAAACGGTGGCAAGTAACTCGGGCTTTTTTGTCATCGGGATACCGTGTATCAGCCATACAATTGCTCGTGCGATGCGCTCCTGCGCGTGACCTTACACCCGCAGGAACGGACCGCGTCCGCGTATCACCATCCCTGAACTCATGGCGCCTCTACAGCGCCATCAACCCTCTACCTTGTCATCTCCTGCAGCAAAGCGTTCAGACGGTTGACGAAGGCAACCGGGTCTTCCAGCTGTCCTCCCTCGCTCAACATCGCCTGGTCCAGCAGCACATTTGACCAGCTACTGAAGAGTGCATCATCTTTCTCATCCTTGAGACGACTGACCAGCAGATGCCCGGGGTTGATTTCAAGATCCGGTTTGCTGGCCGGCACGTCATGACCGGCCTGCTTCAGCATTTGCTGCATGTGCACGGCCATATCATGCTCACCCATCACCAGGCAGGATGGCGAGTCGGTCAGTCTCTGACTGACTCGCACCGTGTTTACACGCTCCTTGAGTACCTGCTGCATGCGCTTGACGAGATCAGCATATTCGTCCCGGATCTCTTCTGCCTTCTTTTTCTCTTCCTCGTCAGCCAGCTTGTCGAGGTCCAGCTCCCCCTTGGCAACGGACGCCAGTTTCTTGTCCTGGTACTCGGTGAGGTGGGAAACCAGCCATTCATCGACACGGTCGGACAACAGCAGCACCTCGATCCCCTTGCGACGGAATATCTGCAAATGCGGGCTGTTCTTTGCGGCCGCGAAGCTGTCAGCGGTGACATAATAGATGGCGTCCTGCCCCTCCTTCATGCGGGCAATATAGTCATCCAGCGAAACCGTCTGCTCCTCGCTGTCGCTCTCCGTGGTTGAGAAACGCAGCAAACCGGCAATGCGTTCCCGATTGGCAAAATCCTCGCCGGGCCCTTCCTTGAGCACCTTGCCAAACTGCTTCCAGAAATCCTTGTATAGGTCCGGCTCATCCTTCGCTACAGATTCCAGCAGACCCAGTACCTTCTTGACGGAGCCGGAACGGATGGTATCGATCAGCTTGTTGTGCTGCAGAATCTCACGGGACACGTTCAGCGGCAGGTCATCAGAATCAACCAGTCCGCGCACGAACCGCAGATAGTAAGGCATCAGCTGCTCGGCGTCGTCCATGATAAAAACACGGCGCACATACAGCTTGATGCCGTGGCGGCTGTCCCTGTCATACAGATCAAAGGGGGCACGCGACGGGATGTAGAACAGCGTCTTGTAGGACTGGTTGCCTTCTACATGACTGTGCACCCATTTAATCGGGTCCTCAAAGTCATGAGCCACGTGCTTGTAGAATTCCTTGTATTCCTCGTCACTCACTTCATTTCGCGGCCGCGTCCACAGGGCCGATGCCTTGTTGACCGCCTCGTATTCCGCCTCCTTCCCCTCTTCCGCATCGGCGAGCATTTCAATGGACAGCGGTATATGGTCTGAATACTTGTGAATAATACCTTTCAGGCGGTAACTCTCGAGAAACTCATCCTCTCCCTCGCGCAGGTGCAGCACCACTTCGGTGCCACGCCGCGCTTTCTCGACCGTTTCCAGGGTGAATTCACCATCACCGGCAGAGCTCCAGCGTACCCCGTGTTCGGCACCGAGGCCGGCTCGACGAGTCGTCAGCGTCACCTTGTCGGCGATGATAAACGCGGAATAGAAACCCACACCGAACTGGCCGATCAACTGACTGTCCTTTGCCTGGTCACCGGTGAGAGATTCGAAAAACTGGCGCGTGCCGGACTTGGCGATAGTGCCGATATTGTCAACGACATCATCCCGCGTCATACCGATGCCGGTGTCGGTCACCGTGACCGTGCGCGCCTCCTTGTCAAAATCAACACGGATACTCAGCTCGGTATCACCGTCGTAGAGCGTGTCATTGGCCAGGGCTTCAAAACGGAGCTTGTCGCAGGCATCCGAGGCATTGGAAATCAGTTCGCGCAGAAAGATTTCCTTGTTGGAATACAGCGAGTGAATCATCAGCTGCAGCAGCTGCTTGACTTCGGTTTGAAATTCGAGGGTTTCTTTCTGGCTATCGACCGTCATGCGTGCAAATTCCTCTGTTTACTAGAACGTAAACTGGTAGTTTGGGGCTTCTGGCTGATTTTCAAGGCCTGAGCGGCGATTACCTCGTGGTCCAGCAGCCATTGCTTGCGATGAATCTCGCGACCACCAGTACGGCCTGAATAGCCGCCGATACCCGACGCACTGACGACCCGGTGACAGGGCACAATGATGGAGACCGGGTTATGGCGGCAGGCATTCCCGACAGCACGGGCACCACTGTGCAGACGGGCCGCCAGCTCGCCATAGGTGCGTGTCTCACCTGCCGCTATCTGCGTCAGCGCCCTCCACACACGGCACTGGAAGGCCGTGCCCTGCATCTCCAGGGGTAGCGTGAAGCGATGCCCAGGATTGAAGAAGAACTGCTCAAGCTGTGTCGAGACCTGCCGTCCGAATGCGCTCATTGCCGCCTTTAGCGGAACTGCCTGGTCAACGTAGTCGAGCCGGGTAACACGGTTGTCCCGGTAACGGATGCCCAGCCGGCCAAGGGGAGAGTCCAGCACACAATCGTAGTGGTTTTCTGTTCTAAGCTGCGGCAATGCAATACCCCCCAAAAAAAACGGGTACCCGTATGCGGATACCCGTTTATTCTAGCCGTTAACTGCCTGTCCTGCCCAAATCAGAGCTTTTCCTTGATGCGTGCGGACTTACCGGACAGTTCGCGCAGATAGTAGAGTTTGGCACGGCGTACATCGCCCCTGCGTTTAACCTTGATGGAGCCAATCGCCGGACTGTGTGCCTGGAAGACACGCTCAACCCCCTCGCCGTGTGAAATCTTGCGCACGGTGAAGGCCGAGTTCATGCCACGGTTACGCTTGGCAATCACCACACCTTCAAACGCCTGCAATCGTTCACGCGTGCCTTCCTTGACCTTTACCTGTACGGTGACGGTATCTCCCGGACTGAATTCCGGAATATCCTGTTTCATCTGCTCCTGTTCAAGCTGTGCGATTATGTTGCTCATGGCTGATCCTCTGGTTCTGATAATGGGCCATTGATCACTCAATTACCCGACTCGTGTTCACTAATAAATTCGTTTAGCAATCCCTGCTGCTCTTCGTTCAACTGCATGGCGTCGAGCAGCTCCGGCCGCCTTTGCCAGGTCCTTCCCAGCGCCTGCTTGTGGCGCCAGCGCCTGATATCCGCATGGTTACCGCCAAGCAATACCTCCGGCACCCGCAACCCTTGAGTCTCTTCCGGCCGCGTGTAGTGCGGGTAATCCAGCAGGCCGTCCATGAAGGAGTCCTGCTGCGCCGAGTCCGCATCGCCCAATGCCCCGGGCAGCAGGCGCGTCACCGCATCCATCACAATCAGGGCCGGTAATTCACCGCCACTCAGGACGTAATCACCAACCGATAATTCTTCATTCACCTCCAGCCCAATGAGGCGTTCATCAATGCCTTCATAACGACCGGCAACAAGGATGATACGCTCAAGGCTGGCCAGCTGCCGCGCCTTGCGCTGGTCAAACCTTTCTCCCTGTGGCGACAGGTAGATAACCGGCGCCGTTGCAGCCGCCGATTTCGCCTGCTGAATGGCGGCACGCAGAGGTTGTACCTGCATCACCATTCCGGGACCACCACCGTAGGGCCTGTCGTCAACTCCCCCGCGCTTGTCTTCGCTATAGTCCCTCGGGTTCCAGGTTTCAAGCATGAGCAGGCCATTCTCGATGGCCCGTCCCTGAATGCCGTAAGCACTTTGCTCCCTGATCATCCCGGGGAACAGGGTCACAACATCAATCCGCATCACGCCCTGGCCTAGAAATCCGGATCCCAGTCAACCCGGATAATCCGGGATTCCAGGTCAACTGATTCGATCACCCGTCCTTGTATAAAAGGAACAAGATATTCCTGCTCCCCCTTGACCACCATCACATCGTTGGCACCGGTCTCGAACAGCTGGTCAACAATACCCAGCAGACGGTCTCCCCGGGTAATCACCTGCAAACCAATCAGGTCACTCCAGTAGTACTCATCCGTGTCAACGGGTGGCAACTGACTTCGATAAATACCGATGTCCGTCCCCGTCAGTGCCGCCGCCGCATCCCGGTCATGGCACTCTTTCAGCTGTACCACGAGCCCCTTGCCATGATGGCGCCCGCTAACGGGTTCGACCGCCTGCCATCCACCCTTCAGTTTCAGGTACCAGGGCGAATAGTCCAGCAGGTTATCCGGCAGCGCGGTAAAGGCATTAACCCGTAGCCATCCCTTGACACCGAAGGGTGAGGCAATACGCCCCATGATCAGTGGCTCATCCTTCGAAACATCACTGTCGACGACCATCAGCGTTCAGAATGCGCAGTCGACCAGGCAAACACCGTTTACTGGGCGCGGTGATCCTTCAGGAGTTTTTCAACACGCGGCGATATCTGGGCACCCTTGGACGCCCAATGATCGGCACGCTCGGCATCGAGGCGCAAACGCTCTTCACCTCCGGTTGCCACCGGGTTGAAAAAACCAATACGTTCGATATAACGACCGTCCCGGCGATTACGGCTATCGGTTACCACGATGTGGTAAAAGGGGCGCTTCTTGGCACCGCCGCGTGACATTCTGATAGTCACCATAAGAATCTATATCCTCTGACACTGAAAAAATATTGTGCTGCCAGGCGCAAGCCTCTAAACAGCACCCGTTGAAAACCGCGCAATTCTACGCGATTCCTCGAAAAAGTGAAGGGGTGGCCTGCATTTAGCCGGGGCTAACGACTCGTTCCCGGCGGAATCGGGCAGGTAACGACCCGTCGGAATTCATTACAAATTTCCTGCCAATAAATAACCACCTCAAAACAAGCTCGCATCACACTGTTTTTATTACTATTTATTTACGCACCCGAGCGCACCGCGAACGCGCATTCAAGCCGCGATTGTCGAGTTTCCTTACGAAGCTGCGACCAACATCGGCTGCCCGGTAAAGCATAGTCCATATCTTTATGTTTTTATTGATTTATTATTAGTTGGCACATCGATTGCTATTACATTTGTGCGAGCATAGAAGAAAAACATTCCGGTGGAGGTAGAAGTAGCACTCATTAAAGAATAAGAGCTCATTGCAACGATAATAAAAATATTTTTGCGCAACGGCATGGCAATAGACAAAGACCATAATAGATTATTGTAAAATTACCGTATTAGCGCAGTATTCGACGGTGGCATTGCCACCGTTTTTTATTTGCGGAAACATCCATCCGCGTACGACTACCTGTTATCCATGAGATCGCTGACCAGACCCACCCCAGCCAGTCAAATCAGGGGCACCTGAACAATCCCTGATCCGTGATTCCGGCAACTACCGGATTCCGTAAAACAACATCATGGCCCCCGGCCTTCGCCGGGGCGACACCGTATCAAGCGTGCTGCTTGATCAGAACGGAAAGCCCTGCCCACCTCGCGGCATCTTGCCCTTCATGCCTCGAAGCATCTTGCCCATGCCCCCTTTGGACATCTTTTTCATCATCTTTTGCATCTGCAGATGCTGCTTCAACAGACGATTCACATCCTGTACCTGGGTACCGGAACCGGCCGCAATGCGTCGCCGCCGCGAGCCCTTGATAACCGCCGGATGGCTGCGCTCCTGCGGCGTCATGGAATTAATAATCGCCTTCATGCGGTGCACCTGGCTGTCATCCATCATGGCGTTCTTCGGCATCTGCCCCATACCCGGCATCTTGTCCATCAGTCCGGAGAGCCCACCCATACTGAGCATCTGGTCGAGTTGCTCGCTGAAATCATTCATATCAAAGCCCTTGCCCCGGGTAATCTTCCTGGCAAGTTTTTCGACTTGCTGCTTGTCAACCTTCTGCTCCGCCTCCTCAACCAGGCTGAGAATATCCCCCATACCCAGTATGCGCGACGCAATACGGTCAGGGTGAAAGGCCTCCAGTGCCGCGGTTTTTTCACCGACACCGATAAACTTGATCGGCTTGCCGGTAATGGCACGAATGGACAGGGCGGCACCGCCTCGCGCATCACCGTCGGCCTTGGTGAGGATGACACCGGTCAGCGGCAGTACCTCATTGAAGGTGCGCGCGGTATTGGCAGCATCCTGGCCAGTCATACTGTCGACAACGAACAGGGTTTCAACCGGATTCACCGCTGCGTGCACCCGGCGGATCTCGGACATCATCTCTTCGTCAATGTGCAACCGACCGGCGGTATCGATAATCACCACATCGAGATGCTGCTTGCGCGCATGGGTGATGGCATTCTCCGCAATGCTGACCGGATCCTGGTCGGTACGGCTGGGGAAAAATTCGGCCCCGACCTCGCGCGCCAGTGTTTGCAACTGCTCAATAGCCGCGGGCCGGTAGATGTCGCAACTGGTCACCAGCACGGATTTCTTTTCCCGCTCCCCCAGCATGCGCGCCAGCTTGGCGGTGCTGGTGGTCTTGCCCGAGCCCTGCAGCCCCGCCATCAGTACCACCGCGGGCGGCTGTACACTCAGGTTCAGCCCGTCATTGGCCTCCCCCATCATGTGGATCAGTTCATCGTTAACCACCTTGACCAGCAGTTGCCCCGGTGACAGGCTTTTCAGCACCTCCTGCCCCGACGCCCGCTCCCGGACCCGGTCAATAAAGTCCTTCACCACCGGCAAGGCCACATCGGCCTCCAGCAGGGCCATACGGACATCACGCAATGCGTCCTTGATATTGTCTTCGCTCAGGCGTCCCTGACCACGCAGTGTTTTGATGGTCCTGGACAACCGATCTGTAAGATTGTCAAACATGAGCGCTACTGTCCCCGAAGTCGTCACAGTGAATAAATGAGGTCGCAATTATAGCGATAAAATTCGCCCCCCGGGCAACACGGCCACAACCGGCAGGGAATACTTCAATGCCAACGGCAGTTATGTCATCATCCCGGCATGCCACCGACCTTGCCCGGACTCCTTGCGATCTTTCTGTACCTGTTTGCAGGCACGCTGCAGCTGACAAGACTGTTGCGTGGCGAACCGGATGTCGGTTGCCAGCGCAACCAGGTCATGATGATCGGCCTCGCCGCGGCAATCATTCACGGCAGTATTTTGTATCCGGCCATTATCACGCCAACGGGCCTGAATATCGGGATATTCTATGCCGCCTCCCTGGTGACCCTGACCACGTCGCTATTACTGCTGATGGCAACGCTGGCCGGACCGGTCGACAACCTGGCGATTCCGGCATTTCCAGCCGCCGCGCTCTGCATTGGCCTGACGATGTTGTTTCCGCAACCGCACATCATCAGCAGTATCACCACCTGGCAGCTGGACCTGCACATTCTGGCATCATTACTGGCCTATAGTCTGCTCGGACTCGCCGTCCTCCAGGCACTGCTGCTCGCGATTCAGGATCGGCACCTGCGCAACCGCAATCCCGGCGGTTTTATTCGCGCGCTGCCACCCCTGCAAACCATGGAATCGCTACTGTTCCAGATGATCGCAGCCGGCTTTGCACTACTGACGCTGGCATTGATCAGCGGCACACTGTTTCTCGAGGATATGTTCGCCCAGCACCTGGCACATAAAACCATTCTATCCTTCATTGCCTGGGTGGTATTTGCGATCCTGCTGTGGGGCCGCTGGCGATTTGGCTGGCGCGGACGGGTGGCAATCCGCTGGACCATCGGCGGTTTCCTGTTCCTGATGATTGCCTACTTTGGCAGTAAATTCGTACTGGAACTGATTATCGGCAGGTAATCCCGCCCGTATTCACTGACAGCCGGACTGTTTTTTCTGTACCATAGCGGCTTGCCAACTACCAGGAGGCTGTCCCCGTTTGGACGACACCCCGCTAAGCCTGCTGTTTGCAGCGCTGTTATTCCTGATCCTGCTGTCCGCCTTCTTCTCCGGCTCCGAAACCGGCCTGATGACGCTGAACCGTTATCGCCTGCGCCACCTGGCCGAGAAGCAGCATCCCGGCGCTATGCGCGCCCAGAAACTGCTGCAGCGGCAGGATCGTCTCATCGGCCTGATCCTGCTGGGTAATAATTTTGTCAACGTTCTGGCGTCGATCCTGATGACGCTGATTACCCTGCGCATCTACAATGACACAGGACTGCTGTTTGCCGCCGGCCTGGTGCTGACCATTGTGATCCTGCTGTTCGCCGAGGTGACACCGAAAACACTGGCCGCGCTGCACCCTGAACGCGTGGCCTTTCCGGCAGCCTTTGTCTACGTGCCGTTGTTAAAACTGATGTGGCCGGTGGTCTGGGTGGTCAACGGGATTGCCAACGGATTGCTGAAACTGCTCGGCGTTTCACCCGAACACGGCAGCAGTGATGCGCTCACCACCGAGGAACTGCGAACCGTGGTGACAGAGGCCGGCGCCCTGATTCCGAAACGTCACCAGTCCATGCTGCTCAATCTGATGGACCTGGAGAAAGTCACAGTGGAAGACATCATGGTGCCGCGCAACGAGGTGACCGGTATTGATATTGAGGCAGACTGGGAGGTCTCACGCAAACTGCTGATGGAGAGCCAGTACACACGCCTGCCGCTGTATCGCGAGACGATTGACCATGTCATCGGTATCCTGCACATGCGCAAGGTATTACCGCTACTCTACCGTGATCAGCTGGACCGCGAGACACTGCAGGGTATTGCACGGGAGCCTTACTATATACCGGAGAATACCTCCCTGAACAGGCAACTGCTCAACTTCCAGCGTGAACATCGGCGCATCGGCTTTGCCGTTGATGAATACGGTGACATCCAGGGCCTGGTCACGCTGGAGGACATCCTCGAAGAGATCGTCGGTGAATTCACCTCCGACCCCACCGCGCATATTGAAGACATCCATCCACAGGATGACGGCACCTGGCTGGTAGACGCCTCCATCAACATTCGCTCCCTGAACAGCGCCCTCGACATGTCGCTGTCGACCGATGGGCCGAAGACACTTAATGGTCTGATCACCGAATACATGGAAACCATCCCGGAAACCGGCACCAGCCTGTTACTCGACAACCACCCGATCGACATTGTGCAGATCAAGGACAATATGGTGAAAACCGTACGCATACACAAGCTGCTGGAGAATCACTGTCAAGCAGCTGGCGGAGAACCCACAGAATGAAACTCCTGTTCAACCTGGATGTCATTGAAGGTAACCGCATCAAGGCACGCCCGAGTGACTACCTGAAGTCACTGCCTGCTGATCAACAGATGACGGCCGTGACGGAGTTTCTCGACTGGGCTGAGAACGAGGTGCGTAACAGTGATAACCCGCAAGCGCGCGCGGAGGCCGAAATCGGCGTTGCCACGGCAAGGGAATTTTTACACAGGCTGGAGGCGAATGCGCCGCGCATTTACACGGGTGCTGACGACAGGAACGAGCATGACTGAAAAAATCGAAAAACCTGACAGCGAGTGGCAGACACAGCTGACAGAGGATCAATACCTGGTCACCCGCCGCAAGGGTACGGAACGGCCATTCAGCGGGGAATACCATGACTGCAAGGACAGTGGTGTCTACAACTGTATCTGTTGCGGTACGCCGCTGTTTCATTCCAGCGATAAATACGACTCCGGCAGTGGCTGGCCCAGCTTCATACGACCCGGCGTCAGCGAAAACATCAAGACTGAAACCGACAGCAGTCACGGCATGGCGCGTGTCGAGGTGATGTGCTCCCGTTGTGATGCCCACCTCGGTCATGTCTTTGAAGACGGGCCGGCACCGACCGGGCTGCGCTATTGCATAAATTCCGTATCACTGGACCTGGACAAGGATGACAAGTAGCCTGCTGCCCCCCCGCAATGGCTGTATTCACAGGATATAAAACAGCACGGCCAGGTAATGCGAGATGCTGCCGGCCAGCACGAACAGGTGCCAGATGCCGTGAGCATGTTTCATTCTTTTATCCATGGCATAAAAAATAATACCGCTGGTGTAGAACACGCCGCCGAGCACCAGCAGCACCAGCGCACCCTTGGGCAAGGCCTGCACCATCGGTTTCATGGCGATCAGGATCAACCAGCCCATCAGCAGATAGATGACCATCTGGATAGCGCGTGAGCCGTCCTTGTGCCTGCTATCCACGATGATGCCGAGGATAGCCAGCCCCCAGATGATCGCGAACAGCGTCCAGCCCCAGGCACCACGCAACGTGACCAGGGTAAAAGGGGTGTAGGTACCGGCGATGAGCAGGTAGATGGCGACGTGATCCAGTTTCTGGAAGGTCTTCTTGGCCGGACCACGCAAGGAGTGATACAGCGTCGACAGACTATAGAGCAGGAACAACGAGACACCGTAGATAGTGAAACTGACGATTTTCCACGGATCGCCCTGCGCCGAGGCATACACCACCAGCAACACCATGCCGATAAGGGCCAGCGCGGCACCCACCAGATGGCTAATACTGTTGAATCGTTCGCCGTGGTACATCACATTTCCGCTTGAACCTGAAAATCGGTGCCAACCCCAGGAATCTCACCCTGCCGAGATTATCACAGCTACTGAGGGGAATTTAGCGCCGCTCTGAAGGGCATGTCGGCAACGATGGAATACAGACGCGGTTGAGAGGTACTATGCACAGCAGAACCTGTCCCAGTTGCTAGTGATAAAAACCATGGCCCCGAAATCACCCATTACACCCCGGCAAATACTCGCCGATCTGTCCGCTGATGTCATTGGACAAGACCAGGCCCTTCAGGACATGTCGGTGGCAATCTACAAGCATCTGATCGAACATTCTTCGCGCAATGTACTCATGATCGGCAACTCGGGAACCGGGAAGACCACCATCATGCGCTCGGTCGAGCGCTTTTTCTCGCAGACCAGTGGTTTCGAGAAGTACTCGACCATCATCCGTATCAACGCCAACCTTGTCGCCGACCTGGCAAGCCGCGGCAAGCAGACCAATATCGTCATGGACAGACTGGCACGCCAGGCAGCCAATCTCCTCGGCAAAAAGGCCAGCATCGAGTCCATGAAAGACTATGTCTCACACGGTATCGTCTGTGTTGATGAAGTGGACAAGATCCGCTCGGTGGTTGGCGGTGAACCCAATGTCAAGGGCATCGTTGCCCAGGACAGCCTGCTCACCCTCATGGAAAACGAGAATGTGCAGGTTGAACTGCCCTACTTTGACAACGGCAGCTGGCAGTCACTGAGCACGACCATCAATACCGAACATGTCTTCTTCGTCGCCGGCGGTGCCTTCGAGGAACTCTATGATCAGGTCTATCAACGGGTCACCAAGAAGTCGGGCTCCGACAAGTTCTGGCGTCTGGAGCCGCGAGCCGATGGCAGCCTGGACAGACGCTTCATCTTCGATCTTTCCCGCTACATGACTCAGGACGATATCTTCCAGTACGGCATGTCGCCGCAATTCCTGTCCCGCTTCGACAGCGTTGTCATGCTGGCTGATTTAAGCGCCCCCGACCTGGTAAGGATATTCAGTGCTGTCGAAGGGGCCATCTGGCCTGCAGCGGTTGATTATTTCAAACATGCCGGCATTACCCTCACTATCTCCGAGGAGGCAACCTGCCTGATCGCCGACCTGGCGGCGAAGAAAAACAGACTGGGCGCGCGGGCCCTGCGAGAAGTGTTTGGCTCTATCGTCAAACGTCTTGAATTCGACCCGCACGCCACAGGGCTGGTGCGGGAACAGCAGGGAAAACAAGTACTGGAAATCACCCGGGATGTGGTCGATGCCGCGCAGCCACCAGTATAGACTGGTTACCCCCTCTTCTTTATACCCGTTTTCCGGGTGCTCCAGGGTGACTGGGGCGAGTGTTTAAACAATGCCGCGTAAACAAATGTCAGCCCCGCGTATCGGCCTTGCTCTGGGCAGTGGATCATCCAGGGGCTGGGCACACATTGGTGTCATAAAGGCCTTGTCGGATATGGATATTCACCCGGAGATTGTCTGCGGCTGTTCCATCGGATCCATCGTCGCCGCCTCCTACGTATCCGGTAATCTCGACAAGCTGGAACAGTGGGTACGCTCGCTAACCAGAGTGGAGCTTGCCAGGTACATCGAACTGAATCTGTCGCTGAACGGATTTGTCGATACTGAAAAATTGCATCAATTCTTGCTTCAGTGTGTTTGCAGCGAGGATGAATCCATTGAAGACATCTCGGTGAAATTCGCATCCGTGGCAACCGATCTGGAAACAGGAAGAGAGGTCTGGTTTACCCGTGGCCCGCTGATCGATGCGGTGTGGGCATCCATATCACTCCCGGGCCTGTTTCCACCCCTGCAGCATCAGGGAAGATGGCTGGTCGACGGCGGCCTGGTGAATCCGGTACCGGTGTCTGTTTGCCATGCACAGGGGGCGGACATTGTCATATCTGTCAACCTGAACGGTGGTGTCGTGGGCAAGCATTTCGTACAGAAACAAAACGAACCATCAACCGACAGCAACAATGTCCTGGACAGGTTATCAAGGGCAGTGAATAAATATTCACCGGATATATTCAAGGACAACGAAGAAAAAGCCTCCCCACCCGGCCTGTTTGATGCCATTGCCGGCTCCATCAATATTGCGCAGGACCGAATTACACGCAGCCGACTGGCGGGCGATCCGCCGGATATCATGTTGTCCCCAAAGCTATCGCATATTGGCCTGATGGAATTCTATCGTGCCAGGGAAGCCATAGAGGAAGGCGAACAGTGCGTCATGCGCATGATGCCTGAAATACATCACGTGCTGGGCAAATAACCCCCCGGGCCCTGCGCCTTGGTGTTAATCCGGATCCATTCAAAAAGCACAGAGTGCCCGGCAGTCATCGCCTGTAAATTGGCTCAGCCCGGCCAGTAGGGTGTTTCGATAGCATCGCCGAGGTCAGCCTCGATGAGACGGCGGCGCACTTCCAGCAACTGCTCTATCAACTGCGGTTCGAAGCGCTCGTAAGCCTGCGCATCGGGAACGCGCTTGACCACCACGCCAAGCAGCTCGGTAATGGCGTTACCGATCGAGTTCTGGCTGATGGTGACAATCAGCTTGTCCTCGTCGTTACGGTAAATGAGCTGCTTGAAGGCCGGCTGCCAGCGTATGGCATTGGCATAGGCGGCATCCACGATACAGTTATCGCGGACCTTCTTCGCCGTCTTCAGGAAATCATTATTAAATAGCAGCACATTCTCGACATGATCCGGGAAGTACAGATCATCCAGCATTGGCGCATTGCGCGTCGATACCTGGCTGAAGAAAGACCGGTAGAAATCCATGAAGCCCTTCAGAATCTCGTCATACTCGCTCCAGAAACCGACCTCCTCCAGTGCTGCTATACCGCCCTGGATTTCCCAGCTCGGCAGCCCCTGCGGATAACCGGTCAACTCGATGCGTGAGCCCGCCTCGCCCACCGGCCAGAGGATCTCCAGGTCCAGTGCGCGATCGAAGAACTCGCGGTAGACATCGTGCATGTAGGCCTCGAAGAGGCTGTGCTGGCCACCGTCGGTGAGATTCGGGTTTTTCGGGTCGGCCGGCTGTGCAGTGCGCAGCTCGTCCATGCTGAAGACGATGAAATGATTGTGCAGCATGCGAATACTGGGCACCCCGGGCGACGTCAGCGGCCAGGTAGCATCAAGGCTGGCCTCGCCCGCAAGCAGCAGGTGTGACTCCGGGTCCGGGTAACGTTCCACCATGTAATCGATAATGATCTGGTTCATACGGTTCCAGATATGTTTCACATCGGCCGGCACCTGGGTACGGCGTACCGGCCGGCCCAGCGGGTTGAGTATGCACTTTGAACTGTTGTAGATAATCGAGGTATCGAACTCGCGGCTGTGACCCAGCGCCTTGCGGTACAGCAGCAGGTTCTCCGGATTGGTCAACAGCCCGTTGTTGTGCATCAGGTCATCGAGATTCTCGGTGCTGTTGAAAAACTCGTTGGGCGCCATGGCCTTCGGCACATCCAGCGGGATGGGTCTGAACGGGGTGATAATTTCTCTTGGACCGGACTGCATGTGTTTGCTCCTTGTACCGGGGATGCTATGGGTGTGACTCGGCGATCCAGTCGAGACCGAGCGGGTTGTGCAGGTCCACCCCGTCCATGAAGGGCAGCCTCCGCTCTTCATGGGTCAACTGGTAAACCAGGCCAATCCAGTTACCGACGATACCCTCGGCAGCATCGTGCCAGGTATTGTCGATGCGCCCGGCAACCAGCTGTTCCGGAAACTCAGGCACCGGATTGCCCGCTGTCTGTGCGGCATCGAGGCGCAAGCGATACTCGTTCAAGATGGCCTGTTCACGCGGCTTGAAATAGTTTTCCGGAAACGGCGGATAATCACTGCGCTCGCCGGCGGAAAAACGCCGCACCTCGCGCTTGTACTCCTTCAGCAGGGACACGGTGTCATACTCCGGGTGACCCTGGAAATAGACGACGCGGATACCGTCCGCACTGACCGCGAGGTGTACCCCCGCCTCGATGCTCTCCACCAGCACGTGCAGCCCGGCCTCATTGAATTGCGCGGCGCTGATATTGTTAAAGCGTGAATGCGGTACGTCAAACTGTGTATTGACGTCGTTTACCAGCGGATGCGTTGTCTGGATCACTCGGTGTGGATACACGCCCCAGCGCTTGGCAGGCATGGCACGACGTTTCTGGCCATGATGAAACTGCATCGCCGCGTGGGTGGCGAGGCAGGAACACAGCACCGAGGTCACATTCTGCTGCGCCCAGTCAAACACCTGGCGCAGCGGCTCCCAGAAGGATTCCTGCGACAGGTCAGGATGGGTGACATTGGCGCCGGTAATAATCAGCGCATCCAGACCCTCGGCGCGTATCTGCTCGAAAGTGTCATAGTAACGCTCGATGTGTGCATGTGCCTGCTCGCCGCGCGGCAGCTCCTGCAGCGTGAACGGGTGCAGGTAGAACTGCGCAATGGGGTTGCTCTCCCCCACCAGTCGGAAGAACTGGCGCTCGGTCGCAGCCAGTGCGGCATCGGGCATCATGTTGAGCACACCGATGTGCAACTCGCGAATGGTCTGGTGCCGGGCACGGCCGGGCGCGAGAATAGTCTGGCCTTCCTGGCGCAGCCGCTGGAAGGTCGGTAGATCATTGTGGGCGACAATCGGCATGGCGGCTACTCCTGCGGTTCATTCGCCTTGCGGGCGATGGCGTTTTCCAGCAGGTCGAGAAAGTCCTGTTCGTCGCGCACCGCCGCCACCTCGTGCGAGGTGACGGTGTAGCCGTGCGGTCGCGCAATGGCCTCGTAACGCGGCACACGCGAATGGAACAGGCGCGGGAACACCCAGCGACAGAAATCGTCCGGATCCACCTCTGCCGCGTACTCCAGGTTGTTCTCACCAAGATACTGCTGCATCTGCTCGGCAAGAAATTCGGGGCGGTAATACAACGGTTTGGGGCTACTCTGTGCACGGCTGATGAGCGCCTCCTCCTCGGCCTTCTCGGTGACACGGATGTACAGGACCAGCGAGTACTCCACCAGCAGGTCGATCACGGACGGTTCATCAAGTTCACAGAGGCTGCCGCCAACGTCGTTGACGAAGTTGTCGTAACCGTAAATCTCGTGCGCCTTGCGGATAAACACGGGCACATCCTGCATGGCCGCGATTTCTGCCTCACGGTACAGTGCCTGGCGACCAGAAAATTCATCCAGCGGCACGCCGCCAAGCTCGGGATTGCCAAGCTTGCCAACGAAACTCATTACCGGCCCGAGGTCGTTGACCTTGATATTGTTGCGAATCTGGATCCAGTCGCGACGCAGCAGTTCACGCAAAAACGGCGTCTGCATCGCCTGCTGCTTGATCAGGTCCATGATCGGTTCATCCAGGTAACGGGTGCCAATGCGATAGTCGCCCGAGTAGTGAAACCAGTTGTTTGCCCGCAGCAGCATTGACAGGTGAGTCTTGCCCACCCCGGACATACCCAGCAGGGTAATGCTTTTATTCTTCCAGGCGCGGAACTCGTCAATGGTGAACTTCATGCAGCTGACTCCGGAATCAAAATAATGGCAAAGTTTAACCGATATGCCGTCCTGCGTCAGAGGCTGCCTGTACACACCGCAGCAGTCACCGGCAACCGGCCCACGGCACACCCCCGGTAGTCAGATCCCTGCTATCCGCAACAGGGACGGTGCATATCCCCTGAATCGGGATAGGGGCGGTCAGGAAACCTGACCGAGCCCCTCCCACACCACCCGGCATGCGGGTCCGCACCGGGCGGTTGGAATAGTTGAGGTCGGCGCACTTGAGTCAATCCCGGCACACCTCCTGAGGTTGCTTGTTTCTGATCCGCCCGATTCGGTTTCTCGCTGCCGTAGCTTATCGGGCTTCACCTTACAAGCCATAACGACGAGCTTCGCTTCTGCGAACATCTGAGACATTCCAAATCCGAGAACCAGAGGACTCCCTCTCCTATTCCTTCGGCCCTTCGCTCCATGCTGGCAGCTACTATGACCTCTGCTGACTTCTCGCTCCGGTTCATCACCGTCGCCCTTTCAGGCACAAGGCGAGATCTCCCCAGGTAAGAACGCGATCCTTCACCGCACAACCGCCGGATTTACGCCGCCTGAGCCTTGACCACAAGAGCTTCGCGATTTCATGCCCGCTCACCCTGCTCGGCACCGCCTCGTATCCGGTTCTTGTCCATCGGCTCACGGCTTCGCTCCACGCTTCCTCCCCACAATCGGTCACCCTCATGCAGTTGCGCTTCACTTCGTTCGCTGTGGTCAACTCACGGAGGACTTCCACCTCCAGAATCGCGCCCATGCTGGGCGCACACAAAAAAAACGACCTGTAGGTCGTTTGTTGTTGCGTCGCTGTCTATCAGGCGCGCATGCCAGTCAGTCCCTGCCCATTTTTGAGAGTATGACTTTCAGATCCTCAATGTCATGTTTTAACTTGCGTCGATCAGGCACCCGCCGTCGATCACGGGTAATCCAAAGTCCCCGGGAATCCGTTAACGGAAATTCTACAGGCAACCCTGAGCGGCGGCGGCCTCGCTGTCTCACGACCAATTTCACAATAGACTTGCCTGCATTATTCCCAAACTCACTTCAAGTACCGGTTAATTTCTGGTTATTACCCGTTGTTATCATCTCTATTGACTTATTCTGGAAAAATACTACACCCGCCAGTGTTACATCACCAAACACTGATACGTACGTAAATATACTGACTTAAGGCTGATTTACCTGTGCCATGAAGCACTTACTGTAAAAAGTTTTCTGGCCACACCCGGTTGAACTGCGTGCTTTCACCTGTCAGAAGACTGGTTTGTGATCCATAACAATGACCGTGTACATCGACCACCCCTACACCGATGATGGCCTCCAGTTGGCAGTCGCAGGATTGCAAGAGAAGTTTGCAGCCGGTGATTATCTGTATTCTGTTAATAATGACGTGGCTGCAACGCGCACAATACTGGCTGCTCATACCGGTCATACAAACTATCGCAAGCAGTTGCTTGATGCAGTCGCCGAGGTGTACAAGTTTCAGGGATTATCAAGAAGAACTGGTCGAGTGATTCGACCGCCGGACTGCAAACCGAGAACGAGGGTGCCGAGGTTCGCTATGACAAGGACCCATTGTCAACCTTCGGCCAGTGTTTCATATCCGGATTTACAGGAGTACTCCCTGTAGGATAGCAGCTGCAGGATATATTGATGCTACGATATATCAGGATTCTATAAGTGGTATTGCAGCTGCAAGCGACCCAGGCAGCCACCAAAGTTCCAGACAAATAACCAGGGGAGAAAACCTATGGTCATTCGCTCATCGTCTGCAGGATTGTTTCAATAGAACGTATGCAGTCTATAAGGGGACTATCATCCATGACACCGGAAGAAAAAAAGCTCAATGAATTCCTGCTGGCGCATGGCGGGCCATTTTATACCCTGCAGCGACAACTGGGCCTGTTGCACGAGGATGCATTCCGTGCCGGTTCCCGGGCACTACTGTTTGTGGCACTCGCCTGGGGCGTGCCACTGGTATTCAGCATCATTGCCGGCAGTGCTCACGGGCCGGCCACTGACAGCCCCTATCTGCTCGACCTGAGTGTATGGGCACGATTCTTTGTCGCAATCGCCCTGTTCCTGTTAATGGAAAAAAGGCTTGAAAAGCAGCTGCGAATCTATCTGCTCCAGTTTGTACGCGCACCACTGCTGGCACCCGGTTCATTTGTGGCCGCTGCCAGCGCCGTTACACACGCACTGAAACGCCGGGACGCAAAAACCGCTGAGGCCATCTGCCTGCTGATCGCCGCATTCTTATCACTGGTTCTTTACCAAAGACAGATAACGCTCGATACCACCACCTGGGCGGTACAACTCGTACAGGGTCACAACAGCCTGACCCTTGCTGGCTGGTGGGCAATCATTGTCAGCAACACGCTGTTCTCTTTTCTGTTACTGCGCTGGCTGTGGCGTTTGTGTGTATGGGGACTGCTGTTACGCGAACTGGCGACACTTGAACTGCGCCTGGTGGCGACGCACCCCGATAGCCACGGTGGCCTGGGCTTTCTGGGAACTTATCCGAACACCTGTACCATGTTTGTGTTTGCTATCAGTTGTGTACTGGGTGCAGCCGTGGCTCATGAACTCCTGCACGGCACGATTACAACAACCACCTATGGCTTTATCATGGCTGGCTGGTTACTGCTGATACTGGTGTTGTTCGCCATCCCGCTGCAGGCATTTAGCAAGCCGATAGGCAAACTGAAGGAACAAACGCTGCTTGCCTATAGCGCTCGCGCCACACAACATCAACGCGCCGTAGAGCGTGAACTGCTGGGCAGGAACATTGCTGCAAGCGAAGACAGCGACAAGGTAAACACCGGGGATATTTCCGACCCGGCCAAGGCCTATGCGGCAACCCTCAAACTATCGGGCAAGCTGATCAGCCGAGAAGTGCTGTTGCCGCTCTCGGTTGCTGCACTACTGCCACTGGTGGCTGCAGGTACCACGCAACTACCGCTCAAGGACATTCTTAAAGTGATGAAACGCCTGTTGTTGCTGTAGATTGTGCCCTGATACCGGACAACACCGGGAAACGCTGACTAATCCTGTTTTTCGTCATTCCCGCGTAGGCGGGAGAAGTGCGGGCAGCATATTGAACGCTCAAAAGGGCAACCCGCAGGGGGGACACATTGAATAAAAGCCACTGGGTTCCGGGTCTCCGCTGCGCTCCGCCCGGAATGACGAATTAATCAGCGTCTCCCGAATAATCCCGCCGGTGTGTCATGCCACATGCGGATTCAGCGCGGGAAGTTCACGCCGTGCGCGCCGTTGAGCCGATCGGCGACTGCGATACAGACGCGGGCGTAACTGCCTTCTGAGGTCTTTCTTCCAGTCTGAAAAATCCAGCACTCCGGCACCATAGAGTGCGTTGTCCATTGTCTGCGCCAGGTCACGCAACCTGGCTGGTTGTGCCGTTGGCTGTACCTCAATGATTTTCTCGGCGATAGCGGATATGGGGGCGTGACTGGAAATATCGAGGTGCCTGCATATACGGGATCTGAACTCAGTGCACCATACCTCAGGCTTGTCTTCACTTTCAAGGCAACGAACACATAACCACAACTTGACGGGTCTTGGTATGATAAACGCGAAATTCATGCGTAATTTATTCAGGTGGGGCATGGGAGAAAGCTGCTTGCCCGCCGCCACTGTGTGCTGCACAACGCTTTGTCCTGATGCAGACAACCAGCTGCCCGCCTTGCTACTGGCTGACTTGAAGAACGGTCGGGTACGTGCCCAGGCACCCAGCCAATAGCCAACGATCAACCCCATGACAATTAACAGTGGCGCCCAGAAATACACGGCGAATAGCCCCTGTTCGCCGGCGTTCGCATTTACAGTGCGACTCGCCACCACAGCGTCGGCAGCAACTTCCTGACCGGGTAACCCGGCAAGCATGGGTTTATCTGCATCCACATCCCACCAGGCAAGCTGAATTGTCGGCAGGTGTATCCAGCCATCCTGCAGCGGGATGATCGTGTAGGTTTCCTTGCGGCTACCAAGTAATTTCTTGCCATCACTGGAAATACCATTACTGGTAGTCACCGAGTCCCGGTAAGCCCGGAAGTGTTCGCTCTTGATCTGCTTTTCCAGTGAAGGCAATTGTGTACCCAGTGCTCCCCTGGCGGTCAACTCAAGCGTCAGTGTGACGGGAACACCCGCCTTGGCGGGGGCATTATCGGCCATCTGCATCTGCAGTTTCAGATCATGCAGCGGCAACCAGGGTGCAACAAAGGGATCAGCAGGCAGCGCCTGTATAATCATTGGGCTGTCGGCAGCAATGTTAAAGCTCTTTTCGGCACCGCTGCCGGCCGGTCTGCCCGGCGCACCATTCCATTGCTGGTTTGCAACGTGGGTACCGCTAAACTCAATGGCAGGAACAACGATTTCACCGGATCGTAACGGTGTCAGTTTGAAGCGGTATTCGTTGACAATTTCGCGAGAACTGTCCTTCCATGACTTGCGCGTCGTGGCGACGGGCCCATCGACCTGTTCCATTATCGCACCCTTGATGCGCGGAATGACGGGGGTTAGCGTCTTGAGGTTATCGCTGCTGACAACCCGAACCGTGTACACGATATTCTGTTGCTCGTAAAACACCGAACCGTTTATTTCAGTCTCAACAACCGGTTGTCTGGCAACAGCTGGACTCTCGCCCCCCTGCATCTGTGCCGGATACCATCCGGTGCCGGGTGCAGCGCCGAGATATTGCGGGGCGCCAGGCATTGCCGGTGGCTGCTCGCTCGTCAAGCCGGGTTTGAACGCCTCGATATTACCCCAGGGCCTGTTAGTCGTGGTGCGCGAATGCTTTGCTGGTGCATTGCTGGGGCCAAATGAGAATCCGGCGGCCTGTACACTGGTAGTCGTCAGGAGTCCGACAAACAAACAACTGGTCGTGATTCGTAGGCAATTCATGAGATTCAATTTGATCGCTCCTGCCACTTTATTATTTCGGTAAAACATTACCCCCCCCCGGTGCGGCATGACCTGTCCACGCTGCAGCCATTACCATGGTCGCGATTCCATCAGCTCGCGTCCTCGTTGCTCAAGTTCCTGCCGTTCCTCGAGCAAAAACTGGTTCCGTAACAGGTAAGCAGGGTCACCTTCTATTTGTTCCAGCCATTGATCCATCATGATCATGGAGATACCGGTTCCGGGAACCGCATCTTCATCAGGCAGGCCGGCCGGTAATGCATCAGGATCTTCTTCACCCGGACCTGGACCCATCTGGTCAAACTGGTCCACGGCCTGGCTGGCGGCGGCCTCCTCCTCGGAAATCTCTTCAGGGGTACCACCCGGACCGGCTGGCTGTTCTGACGAGATTCCGGCCTCTAGCGGATCCCGCTCTTCTTCACCTCCTCCAGCGTCACCCGTTTCATCTGCGGCGGCACCTTTATCAGTATTGTCTATAGCTAGATTACCATCATTTTCATTGCCTTGCTCGCCTAAATTGCCCTCTTCCTGCTGATCCTCACCTTCTCCCGCTTGTTTTTCAGGTTCTTCCTCACCACCGGCGGCATCCTCCTGCTGCTGCTCCATGCCGCCACTGGCATCATCAGTTTCCTCCTGCTGGCCGCTCTCGGCATCCTCGGCATCCTTTTCTTCCGCTCCCGCGGCACCTTCCGGCTCCTGCTCCTTGTCACCCGAGGCATCCTCGGATTCATCTTCCTGGTCGCCGGAGGCATCCTCGGATACCTGTTCCTGATCACCGGATGAGCCTTCGGACTCCTGCTCCTGATCCCCGGAGGCATCCTCGGATTCCTGCTCCTGATCACCGGATGAGCCTTCGGACTCCTGCTCCTGATCCCCGGAGGCATCCTCGGACTCCTGCTCCTGATCCCCGGAGGAGCCCTCGGACTCCTGCTCCTGATCCCCGGAGGCCTCGGACTCCTGTTCCTGGTCACCGGAGGATCCTCAGACTCCTGTTCCTGCTCCCCGGAGGACTCCTCGGACTCCTGTTCCTGCTCCCCGGAGGATTCCTCGGACTCCTGTTCCTGCTCCCCGGAAGACTCCTCGGACTCCTGTTCCTGCTCCCCGGAGGATTCCTCGGACTCCTGTTCCTGCTCCCCGGAAGATTCCTCGGACTCCTGTTCCTGCTCCCCGGAAGACTCCTCGGACTCCTGTTCCTGCTCCCCGGAAGACTCCTCGGACTCCTGTTCCTGCTCCCCGGAAGACTCCTCGGACTCCTGTTCCTGCTCCCCGGAAGACTCCTCGGACTCCTGTTCCTGCTCCCCGGAAGACTCCTCGGACTCCTGTTCCTGCTCCTCATCCCCGCTGGATTCCTCGGATGCCTGTTCTTCCTCCTGTTCCTGCGTCTGCTCCTCGCTCTCCTGTTCCTCGAACTCTTCCGTCAGGCTCTGCTCAAGCATCTTCTTGGCCAGTGCCAGATTATGCAGTGTATCTTCATCATCAGGTTGCAGCACCAGCGATGCCGTGTACGCATCGACCGCACCGGCATAATCACTGCGCTTGTAGCGGGTATTACCCAGGTTATAAAGGGCATCTGCCTTGACTTCTTCACGTTCAACACTGGCAAAGGCCTCACCGGCATCCGTATAGTGACCCGCGCGGTACAGTGCGACGCCGCGACGGTAATTATCAGTAAATTCACTGGCCGCGTCGCTGTATTCACCCTGTTCGAATTTTTCCACCGCTTGCTGTTCCGGGTTCTTGAACCAGGCTGCATTAACGACGGATGTAAAGAACAGGCAGCAAAGCACTAACGATGCCCGGCTACAGCAGGTCCGCCCGGCAATAGCACCTCGTGTGTTTGCAGTCGTGCGTTTCACAAACGGTTTACCGACTGGTTTCGACGAAACATGGGTAGCAACAAGAGCAGTGCCAGGCCGGTCAGCCAAAAATAGCGTTCATTCCAGACCCGTGTCCGTTCATCGCGGTCCGTATCGGGCAACGCCTGTGCCTTGACTTCGGCAAGGATCCTGCCGGTATCCTTTTCACGGTAATCGGCACGCTGGTAGATCCCATTGCCGGCCTTTGCCAGGGATTTCAGCAAGGGTTCATTGAGCGATGAGATCACTGGCTGACCGGTCCTGTTCATAATCCAGGGATTGTCGCGTCCCTGGCCGGGGACCGCATCACCCTCCGGCGTACCGACACCAAGGACATGCACCCGTATTCCCGCAGCAGCCAGTTCTTCGAGGCGTTGCTCCAGACCCGGTTCCTCGAAATCGCCGTCGCTGATAATGAGTATCGAATTAACACTTTCTGCCGGCTGCCCGGCAAGCAGTTCCTGCGCCCGGTCCAACGCAGATAGCAAACGGCTACCCTGCAGCCTGACCAGACTGGTATCGAGGGCGGACAACACCCGGCTTATACCGCGCATATCCTCGGTGACCGGTGACACCACATGCGCAACCGATGCAAAACCAATGAGTCCGACCCGGACACCACGGTTCTGGTTCAGCAGGTCTTCAACCTCCTGACGCGCCCGTGCCAGTCGTGACGGACGCACATCCGCCACCTGCATTGACCGCGATATATCCATTAGTATCAGCAGGTTGGTACCCGGCCTGAATAATTGCACGTCGGTAAATCCCCAGCGGGGTCCAGCCATGGCCAGCACCAGCAGCGTCCACAGGCCAACCCAGCGCGCATAGCGTCGCCACTGGGTGCTCGAGGAAGCCGTCGAACGTCCCAGCAAGTGGGGCAACAAGTGGGCATCGGCGTATTGCTGAATGCGTTCGTTATTGCCGGTCAGGTGTCTGAACAGCAACAGCCAGCCGGCAACCGGCACGCACAACAGCAGCGCCCACAGCCAGGCCGGTTCGCTAAAGTGAAAGGCGTCCAGCAGTTCAGCCATGTGCCCTCCGCGTCAGCCAGGCACGTGGAATACCGTCTGGAAAAAGACCAAGCAACAACAACGCCAGCAGCGCCAGCGCCAGCGGCCAGCGGTACAGCGGTCGGGCAATCATGACTGTGCGTGATTCAGCCTGGGTTTTTTCCAGCGCATCGATGCGCTGGTAGATCTGCTCCAGTGCATCGGTATCTGTTGCGCGGAAATATTCGCCGCCGGTAATGCTCGCGACCTCGGTTAACAAGTCCTCGTCAATTTCCATCTTCACCTGGGTCATGAGGCCATTTTCCATAAACGGCACCAGCCCCTTGCTGCCAACACCAATGGTATAGATACGGATGCCTTCGTGTGCGGCCAGTTGTGCAGCCAGTCTCGGCGGCAGACTACCCTCGGTATTTTCACCATCCGTCACCAGAATCAGGATCCTTGATCCCTCGGGACGATCGCGTAATTTTTTCACGCCCAGCCCGATGGCATCACCGATCGCGGTACCGTCACCGGCCATGCGCGACACGAGGTTGTCTACCAGGCTGTACACGGCTTGATTATCCAGTGTCATGGGAGACAGAACGAATGCCTGGCTGCCGAACGCCACCAGCCCGATACGGTCACCATCGCGGGCCTTGATAAATCGCCCGATGACACCCTTGACCACCGCCATGCGGGTAACCTGCCGGCCTTCAACGCTGAAGTCCAGCGCCTCCATGGAGCGCGAGGTATCAATCGCCAGCATCAGGTCATAACCCTCGGTACGGATTTCCGTGTACGGTTCCAGCCACTGCGGACGCATCAGGCACACCACCAGCGCCATCCATAACAGTGACAGCATGAAGATCTGCAGTCGGCTGCCGGCATGGGTAAGAGAGCGGGAGCTAACGAATGTTGACGCCAGTCTTCCCAGTGCCGGATGCAACAGTGTGCTGCGATCCGCATGGGTATAGGCATCCGTGGCTCCATGCGGTCGAAGCCAGAACTTCCAGATAAGCAAGGGCAACGGCAACAGCAGTGCAAACCAGGGCCAGTGGAAACTAAACACGACGTGCTCCATCTTGACGTGGCATACCCGGTAACAGTTCCTTGAGCCGCTGTGAAAGACCCGTATTTCGTTTTTCAGGTACGGAGGTGTCGATCCAGCGGGTGGCTGCCCGGATCAGGGTGGCCAATTCGTTTCGCTCAACGGCCATTGCCGGTGGCATGTAGGGTGCCGTGAGAAGAATCTGTCCATGCCGTTCCCAGTCAAACCCGCTGTTATCCTGCTTGGCCAGCCACAGCAGCCAGCGGTCACCCGTCAGGCCGGCTGCCTGCTGCCGGCCGCTGCGCACCATGGCGATACGACGCAACAGTTCCGACAAGCGGCCGGCGACGGCATGCGTGTCTTCAGTGGCCAGAGACTTTTTCAATCCGCGCAGCTGACGGCGTGCATCGCCACGCCAGCCAAGCCAGCCAGCGTGATAGAACAACCAGTAGCGAAGCCCGATGAGCAACAGCAGCAGACAGACAAGTCCTGCGAGATACCACCAGCCAGGTGCCAACGGCCACCAGGGGGCCGCATCAAGACCGTGGATATCGCGTAACACTGTCGCCCCGGTGTCCATGCTGTGGCTAGCGCCTGCCTGCGTAGTGACGCAATCCAGTGACGAGCGACTGATGCACATCCTCGTTGGTACTCACCGGAATCAGTCCCAGTTTCAGTCGAAAAGACAACTGCTGCAGCTCATCGCGGCGTTGTTCCCAGTCGAGACGAAAGGCCTCTCGGCCGGCCTCGCTGTCCGTATCAACCTCCAGAAGTTCACCGGCTGCATTGGAGAAGATGACCGGCCCCATTGAGGGCAGGTCACGATCAGCCGGGTCATCGACTGGCAACAGAACGACATCATGGCGCTGTTTCAGGCTGCCGACGATACGTTCAAAACCGGCGGTGACCTGATTGATGGGGGCAATGACAAAGATCAGAGAACCGGTGCCGGTGCCACTGTCCATATGTTGCAATGCGGCCATCAACTGAGACTCATCGGTATCGCCCTGCTCGATCGGCTGCGTCAATGCGCGCAGCAAGCGCCACAGTCCGCGGCGCCCCGGCGTAGCCCGGAAATAACGGATACCCGTCGCCGGATTGCCGAACAGCACGCCACCGACACGATCATGCTGCTTGCTGGCTGCCCAGCCGATCAGTGCCGCAACACGCGCGGCCTGTATTGACTTGAAGGTACCGCGGGTGCCGAAGTTCATGTGCGGCCCCATGTCGATGCACAGTATGACGCTGCGTTGCCGCTCTTCGCGGAAGATCTTGAGATGTGGCGTGTTGGTGCGCGCGGTGACCAGCCAGTCCATGTTGCGAATGTCATCACCTTCGCGATATTCGCGAACCTCGTCGAAGTCGAGACCGGTACCGCGAAATACCGAGGCATAGAGGCCGGTAAAGGTAGAATTAACGAGATGATGTGCCGCCACACCCAGGGTACGTGCCTGGTGGCGAAGTTCCAGCAGGTCATCAAGTTGTGGCTGGAGACTCATTGTGTGACCACCGTCAATAGTATGTCAGGCCCTCTGCGGGTAATAATGCCGGCAATCACGGGATCGCCACGACCTCCAGCAGACGCCTGATATAATCATCACTCGTCACCCCTTCCGCTTCACCCTCGAAGGTCAGCAGGATGCGGTGCCGGAGTACGTCCGGCGCCACTGCCTGGATATGGTGAGGAGCAACGAACTCTTCACCGTCCATCCACGCACGAGCACGGGCGCAGCGTGCCAGCGCAATGGTTGCGCGCGGCGATGCACCAATGCGGCACCAGCGTTTCAGTCCCTCGTCATAGGCCTCCGGTTTGCGGCTGGCCTGCACCAGATCGACGATATAATGGTTCAGCTTTGGATCCAGATAGAGTTTTGCCGTATCTTCCCGCAGCCTGAACAGTTGCTGCTGGGAAAGCACCTCGGCGGGCGGCGGCGGCGCTGCCAGTTGCTGGTTACTGTCGAGTTCCAGGATCGCCAGTTCCTCGTCACGACTGGGGTAATCGACACGCACATGCATCAGGAATCTGTCCAGCTGTGCTTCCGGAAGATTGTAGGTACCTTCCTGTTCGATTGGGTTCTGGGTGGCAAGTACCATGAACAGTTTCGGCATGGTATAGGTTTTCAGACCGACCGTGACCTGACATTCACCCATCGCCTCGAGCAGCGCTGACTGTACTTTCGCTGGTGCCCGGTTGACCTCGTCCGCCAGCAGAATATTGTGGAACAGGGGACCGGCCCGGAATTCGAATTCACCCTTTTCATGGCGGTAGATATCGGTACCGACAAGGTCGGATGGCAACAGGTCCGGGGTAAACTGGACGCGATGATAGTCACCCTCGATAGCCTCTGCCAGCGTCTTTACCGCGGTTGTCTTCGCCAGTCCGGGCATGCCCTCCACCAGCACGTGTCCTTTACTCAGCAGGCAGATGAGCATGCTGTCGACGAGATCGCGTTGGCCGACGACCCTGGAGGCTAGATGTTTGCGGACGCCGTCCAGTAGAGAGGAATTCAGGCGGCGATCATTGGCTGGTCTGGTGGGATTAAACAAGGCATTACTCTCCTGCACGGTAGACTAGCAAGCATAACCCGCCTGTTTCCAAATAATCCAGCTTAATGCCGTACTGGCCAGCTTCGGGAGTCAGGCTGATTGTAGTTCTGCAAGCGCTGCTACTATCGTTTTTATATGTTTGTGTTCGAGATCAATCACCCTGCAGCAGTCGCAATGTCAGCAACCGTGATGAAGACCCAGAAACGTCCAACTATCTACAAAATACCGCTTATCGAGTGGCAGGCAGTTGATATAGATCAATAAAGTTCATGCTACCTCTACGAGCAGCGGCACCTGCCAGACTCTGATATTAACAGATATTTGCGCTTGTCTCGCTCGTCGTTCTGTCTATTCGCCATTTCCTGGATTATTCGCAAGAATGATCATGGTGGTTTTAGCGAACAGGCCCATCACGCACTCCAGGGATAATCAAAACCAGATACCATCGGAGAACCCCTGCATTCAACCAGCGGTGTCATTGATGATGTTGACATCAAACCCGAAAGACGCCTGTCCGAAAACTGCATAAACATCACACCCCTCGGCACTGGCTGGCAAGGTGAATCGCTTCTGACAAGGAAACACCCGATGGACATCGAAATGTCGGTCTGGCTCTATTATCAGCAACACAACCTCAAGGCTCGCATCACCAGGTCCCCGCTTCGTAAACGACGCAAACCGGGATACTGCTCAATCGTCACTCAGTATCACGGCAGTAACACGACCAACGATTACAACCGCCCCGTCACGCTGCTGGTATCGGAATGTGCCGGAGCAGAGCTGTAAACCGGCTTCCTCGATAGCGATCTGAAAAAACCACGGGGCAGCGATACACTGTCAGAAACCTTCGGATACTTTTTCCAGCACCTCTGAGAGGCGATTCACTGCCGTCACGTCAAGCCCTTTCAGCAGCACTTTTGGCTTGTTCGCTGCCGGGATAATGGCCTTGTGAAAACCGTGCTTGACGGCCTCGCTGATGCGCTGCTGGCCGTTGGGTACGGGCCGCAGTTCACCCGACAGACCAACTTCCCCAAAGACAATCAGGTCTGCCGGCAATGGCCGGTTGCGATAGCTCGACATGACGGCCAGCAACACGGCAAGATCTGCGGCGGTCTCGCTGACACGCACACCACCGACGACATTGACAAACACATCCTGATCTCCCAGCGTCAACCCGCCGTGACGATGCAGTACCGCCAGCAGCATGGAGAGTCGATTCTGTTCGAGACCCAGCGTCACCCTGCGCGGATTACCGAGCTGGCTTTGATCGACCAGTGCCTGTACCTCCACCAGCATCGGCCGGGTGCCTTCCCAGGTCACCATGACGACACTGCCGGGTACTGCCTGTTCATGCCGCGACAGAAAGATGGCTGACGGATTAGACACTTCTTTCAGCCCGCGCTCTGTCATGGCAAACACGCCCAGTTCATTGACAGCACCGAAGCGGTTTTTTATAGCGCGTAGAATACGGTAACGGTCACCGGGATCACCTTCAAAGTAGAGCACGGTATCGACCATGTGCTCGAGGACGCGAGGCCCCGCCAGTTGCCCTTCCTTGGTGACATGTCCGACCAGGAACATGGCGATACCTGATTGCTTCGCAAAGCGCACCAGTTGCGCGGCACTCTCACGGACCTGCGAAACAGAACCGGGCGCTGACTGCAAGGCCTCCGTATACAGTGTCTGGATGGAGTCCAGCACCATGACCTGGGGGCGTTCCCTGTCGGCGGTGGCGATAATGCGCTCGACCGACGTCTCGGAAAACAGACGGATGTCATCACCGTTGATACCCAGACGATGTGCGCGCAGTGAAATCTGCTGTAACGATTCCTCTCCGGTCACATACAGGGAATCGAGCCCGCCGGAGAGGGCGGACAGCACCTGCAACAGCAAGGTGGATTTACCAATACCGGGGTCACCCCCGATCAACACCACCGAACCGCTAACGAGCCCGCCACCCAGCACCCGGTCGAGTTCCTGCATGCCCACCGAGGTACGTAACTGCTGGTCCGTTTTAACTGCTGACAGGCGTTGTACCGGCACAGGTGTCTCGCCACTGTAACCGGAGTAGCGAGCGGATAACGTTTTCGGCATAACGACAACTTCAGAGAGCGTGTTCCAGCCACCACAGTCGCCACACTGCCCGGCCCACTGGGGCGATTCTGCGCCGCAGGCGCTGCAGGTGTAGAGGGTTCTGGTTTTTGCCATAGGTGCTGCACAGGCTACCCGGCAGGCGCGAAAAATAAAAGATCCGGCAAAAAAATACTCCCGGGCTGCAACTCCGGGAGCGGGTGATACCGACTGAATATTTTTTACACGGGACCGATGAGTTGAGCGTTTACATCCTGCTCCTTGACCCTGGTGAGAACATCCTGTGACCTGAGGTTCTCCCTGTCATACTGTACCAGCATCAGGTGATACCTCAATGGACAGAATTCAGCGGAATGTATGCCATCCGCTGCTTCCAGTGCATCGATCAGGTGCTTGCGCTCGTGCTCTTCCAGGGTTTCATCAATGTGTATAATGATCTCAATACTGGATGCAGCTTGTTGCTGCAGGTCATAAGCCAGTTCTCCCATAATCACACCTCCAATCGTGGTTTCAACTCCAGGCCAATCCCGGGTACCAAATCGGATAGCCATTCTGTACCACTCCGTACTGCCCCATCCTTATCAATCAAATCAATAAGACAAAGATATGACCCGTGATTGGCACAGGCAATTGTTAAAATCCTGATAAGCTGTACTAATGAAAATCCGCCCTTGCGTTACCTTGCGTTGCACAAAGCCTAGTCGACAACCCGGGGTTGTCAAGCACGCGTCAGAGAACAGTGAACGATCAGGCGCTGTAATCAAACTGCACCCGTGAACCGACACCACAAAACAGTTCATAGGAAATGGTCGCAGCAGAAGCGGCCACTTCATCGACCGGCAAGCCCTCCCCCCAGAGGATGACCTCATCACCAACCTGCGCGTTTGGCACATCGCTGAGGTCAACGGTAATCATATCCATGGAGACACGCCCAACCAGTGAAGCGGCGTAACCGTTTACCCGCAGCGGGGTGCCACTGGGTGCATGACGTGGATAGCCGTCGCCGTAACCAATGGCCGCTACACCGATAGACATGTCAGACGGACAGTGCCAGTCACCACCGTAACCGACGGCATCACCCTGCTTGAGCGCATTGACGGCGATCAGGCGGGTACTGAGCGTCATGACCGGCTGCAGGCCAAGTGACGCGGCAGTACGTCCACCGAGTGGTGAACCGCCGTAGAGCATGATGCCGGGACGGACCCAGTCGGTGCGTGCGGCCGGCCAACCCAGCAAGCCGGCTGAATTAGCAAGCGAATGCTCACCGCCAGCGACTCTCGCAACCGCACACTTGAATACATCGATCTGCTCGCGAGTATCGGGATTATCAAGGTCATCGGCACAGGGAAAATGCGTCATGTAGCGCACTGTGCTGACCTGCGGAATTTGCTGCAAGCGTGAGGTGACATCGCCGACACGATCCGGCGCAAACCCCAGCCGGTGCATACCGGTATCGATTTTCAGCCAGACATCCAGCGGACGCAGCAGATGTCCCTGTGCCAGCCACTGCAACTGGCTGTCATGATGGACGACCACGTCCAGCCGGTAGCCGCCAATGAGGCCGATATCATCCGCTCCGAACAGACCTTCAAGCAATAGAATGCGCCGGTCGAAACCGGCCTCGCGCAAGGCAATCGCCTCGTCAAGGCAGGACACACCAAATGCGGCCGCCGCGGGCAGTGCCTGTGCAACGCTGACCAGGCCATGGCCATAGGCATTGGCCTTGATGATCGCCATGATGTGGCTGTCGGGTGCTGTTTTCTGTACCAGGGAAAAATTGTGTTGCAGGGCCTGCAGGTTAATCCGTGCCCGGGCGGGACGGCTCATCCAAATTCACCACCTGAGTACTGGTTGTCTGCCGCGTAATTCTCAAAACGTGTGAACTGGCCACGGAAGGTCAGCAGGCGTGTGCCGATCGGACCGTTACGTTGCTTGCCAATGATAATCTCGGCCAGCCCCTTGTGCGGGCTTTCCTCGTTATAGACTTCATCGCGGTAGATGAACATGATCACATCGGCATCCTGCTCGATGGCGCCAGACTCGCGCAGGTCCGACATCACCGGACGCCGGTCAGAGCGTTGCTCCAGGCTGCGGTTCAGCTGTGACAGGGCTATCACAGGGACTTCGAGTTCCTTTGCCAGCGCCTTCAGGTTGCGTGAGATCTCGGAGATCTCGGTGGTACGGTTTTCGCGGCTGTTACCGATGGTCATCAGCTGCAGGTAGTCGATGACGATCAGTCCGATATCATGTTCGCGCTTCAAACGCCGCGCCCGTGCGCGCATTTCCATCGGCGTCAGGGCCGGCGTGTCATCTATGAATATGGGGGCCGTATCCAGCAGGCTCACGGCTGACGTCAGCCGAGGCCAATCGTCATCGTCCAGCTTGCCGGTGCGAATCTTGTGTTGATCAATGTGTCCCAGCGAGGACATCATGCGCAGCGCCAGTGACTCACCGGGCATTTCCATACTGAAAATGGCCACCGCTACCTGGTTCTTGATGGCCGCATTCTCGGCAAAGTTCACAGCCAGCGTGGTCTTGCCCATGGAAGGCCGACCGGCGACGATAATCAGGTCCGAGGGCTGCAGGCCAGCCGTCATTTCATCGATGTCGGTAAAACCGGTTGAGACACCGGTTAACGGATTATCCTGCTGGGAAAGCATGTCGATGCGGTCAACGGCCACCGTGAGCAACGCCCGTATACTCCGGAAACCACGCTTGCCGCGATTGCCCTGCTCGGCAATATCGAATACCAGCTTCTCGGCCTCGTTCAACAACTCGCTGGTGTTGCGCCCCTCGGCTTCGTAGGCACTGCCAGCGACCTGGTTGCCGACGCTGATCAATTGCCGAACAACCGACTTGTCTCGCACGATGTCGGCATAGGCCTTGATGTTCGCAGCACTGGGTGTGTTTTGTGCCAGCACCCCGAGCGCAGACAGCCCGCCGACTTCATTCAGCAGATTGTTGTGCTCCAGCCATTCCGACAAGGTGACAGCATCAAGAGGATGATTCTTTTCAGCCAGCTCGGCAATGGCTCGAAAAATTAGCTGGTGATCGCGGCGGTAGAAATCTGCTTCGGTGACGCGGTCTGCAACCGTGTCCCAGGTGCTGTTATCCAGCATTAGTCCGCCAAGGACAGCCTGTTCGGCTTGCAATGAATGCGGGGGTATCTTTAGCGCATCCGTACCGGCATGCACGATATCTGCAGAGCGTAGTAATTCAGCCATTGAGTTCCGTGTCGAATAAAAGTGCACATCACCGCGTTCAGTGAAGGCGAATAAATAGCACAAACGCAGGCGAAAGACATCATTGTAAATGGACTGACTTTGTGCGTGCCGGTGCCAGTCTTGAACAAATCAGGCATCCCCCCCGGGCTGCCTGATATAAGGTATTACTTTATTACAACAACTTGCAGTGTTCTTTGTTTGCTGTATTAACTAGTCAGCCTCAATCAGTAATTTTATTGTCACATCCACATCGGTGTGCAGTTGTATCAGCACATCGTGCTCGCCAACCATCCTGAAAGCGCCGTCCGGCAAACGGACTTCGTGACGCTCAACCGCGGTGCCACTCTCGGTCAGTGTATGGGCAATATCGGCGGTGCCAACCGAGCCAAACAGTTTGCCTTCCTCGCCCGCATGAGAGGTAATGGTAATGACCTTGTCAAGCAGTTCATCGCGACGCGCCAGTGCAGCCGTCAATGCATCGGCAGATGCCTTTTCAAGTTCGACACGCCGTGCTTCATAATCGGCAATGTTTTCAGCAGTAGCCGCCGCCGCCTTGCCTTGCGGAATCAGATAATTGCGACCATAGCCCGGCTTTACATTCACCTTCTCGCCCATGGCGCCCAGGTTGGCAATTTTTTCCAGCAGGATGATTTCCATTGTTACAACCTCACTCTGTCTTTATGTATCATTGCCCGGATTCACCCGCGTCCCGGCGCAGCCGTCGACGGAAGTCAATCCAGGTATCCATTAGTCCACCGGCAGCGAGCAGTAGCATTGCCTGTGGAAACACGGCAAGCAGCACATAAACAGCCACCAGCCAGCCACTCCCGCGGCTGTATTGCTTTAGCAGGCTGTGAATTATGGCCAGTCCTACCAACAGGTACGGCACCAGCAATATCATCGCCAGCTGGGCACTGAAATCACTCAATGTACCCTGTGTCAGCCGTGCCATCAGCATCACAGCCAGCGTCACCAGCCCGGCCGCGGTGCCGAGCCGCAACCCGTAAAATTCTTCCCGGAATCCGCCCGGGTGTACCAGTATGGACTGCCACCAGCGCGCCAGCAGCAAGCTGGCAATAACGCCAATCACCAGCGAAGCCACCACCATGCCGGTCAACAGGGTAGCGACTTGGTGCTGCAACTCGGGGTCGGCCAGGCTTGCCGGAAGTGACACACCGGCTTCTTCCAGCGTACTTTCAACCAGCTGCAGTTGTTGCAGCCACCAGGGTGCCGGGTCGCCGTAGGCCAGAAACACCACTACCAGCAGACAAACACCGAACAGCGTGGCGGCACGTAACGCAGCCCCGAGGTTGCGTGTCTGCAACAGGACCGCTGCTGCCATCCAGCAGGGCAGCCATAGCAACAGCACCATGACCAGGCCGACTACCGCCTGCACGCCCACCAGCTGGTAAAAGAGCACCGTCACAGTGGTCGCAATCAGCAGCACCTGCAGACCAGGGAGCATGCCGACGTGCAAGGTAACCAGTACCACCACCGCTGCCGCCAGGTAATTCAGCATACCCCCCAGCCAGGGCAGTAAAAATGACATCACACCACAGGTCGTTGCAATCAATGCCGCTTGCCAGCGACCACTGACAATATAGGCAGCCAGTGCTTTCATGGCGGTTAAAACCTGTCGTCCTGCGTGATGCCTTCAGTCAGATTCGTCTAGTGTGCGTCACAGTAAGGCAACAGCGACAGGTAACGTGCACGCTTGATTGCCGTTGACAGTTGCCGCTGGTATTTCGCCTTGGTACCGGTAATACGGCTGGGTACAATCTTGCCGGTCTCTGAAACGTATTGTTTCAAAACGGCAAGATCCTTGTAGTCAATTTCCTTGGTTCCTTCTGCCGTGAAACGACAGAATTTACGACGACGATAATAGCGAGCCATGATTAGGTCCTCTTGAATTCGGTTGGCCGGGATTACTCAGCTGCAGGAACGGTGGCGGTATCATCAGCAGCGTCATCCGCTGCCTTAACCGTGTCGCCGGCGACATCATCATCTTCAGTCTCTGCTTCAGCCTGCTCACCATCGTCAGCAGGCGCTTCACGCTCGCGCCTTTCCTCCGGACGCTTGACCAGCAGGGACGGTTCGGTAACTGCCTCCTTGCGGCTGATCACCATGCTCCTGATGACAGCATCATTGAAGCGGAAAGCACTGTTGAGTTCGTCGAGAGCGGCGGTCGTGCACTCGATATTCATCAGCACGTAGTGTGCCTTGTGCAGTTTCTGAATCGGGTAGGCAAGCTGGCGTCGACCCCAGTCTTCCAGCCGGTGGATAGCACCACCATCACCCTCGATTGTACCGCGATAACGCTCGATCATCGCAGGTACCTGTTCACTCTGGTCAGGGTGGACCAGAAACACTATTTCATAATGTCTCATTCAAGACCCCTTGTGGATGAGTAGCCTGCTGTCTCGGCAACAGGCAAGGAGTTTATAATTCAGCTGTTATTCAGCCTTTTAAGAGAGCGCGCATTCTACGTGAGGGCTGCGTGAGATGCAATTGCAGCAGCGGATCGTTTATGCGTCGGGGCACCGCCACCCTGTCCACTAGGTCGCGGATCCAATCTACTCCTGCATAAATATTGTATTTATTGATCATTTTTCTGGCGCTGGCGGCGCGCCTCGAACAGCAAGACCCCGGCCGCCACCGAGACATTGAGGCTCTCTACCTGCCCTGACATGGGAATTGCCAGCAAGTGATCGCAATGCTCGCGGGTCAGGCGCCGCAATCCTCTGCCTTCACTGCCCAGCACCAGCGCGACAGGGCCGCGCAGGTCAGTGGAGAACAGCACCTCACCGGCATCGCCGCTGGCACCATAGATCCAGATGCCGGCCTCACGCAGTGCGCGCAGGGTGCGCGCCAGATTCGTCACCGTAAAGATGGGTACTGACTCCACTGCGCCGCAGGCAACCTTGTGCACCACCGGGGTGATGCCAGCCGCACGGTCACGCGGCATGATCAGCGCATGCACACCGGCCGCATCCGCGGTCCGTAAACAGGCACCCAGGTTGTGTGGATCCTGCACCCCGTCCAGCACCAGCAGCAGCGCCGGTTCGCTTAGTGCCGCCAGGAATGCGGGTAATGTCTTTTCATTGCGCTCGTAGGATGCAGCCCTGATTACGGCGATGATGCCCTGGTGCCGCGCACCGGGGATGAGGGCATCGAGTTCTGCACGGGGCAATACCTGCAGCGCGATACCCGTGGCCACGGCTTTCTCGACCAGACCATCGAGCTGTGCGTTTTTTGCCCCGCTGGCAAGCAGCAGTTTTTTTATCGATCCGGGTCGTTGTGCCTGCAGTGCCGCCACCGCATGAATGCCGTATACATGCCCGGCACTGGCAGTCATCCGGGAACTTGCGCGCTGATCAGTAGTTCGATGCGTCTGTTGAGGCGGCGACCGGCCTCGGTGGCGTTACTGGCAACCGGGTTGTCCTCACCATAACCGCTGACCACCAGCTGCGCAGCAGTGAAACCCTGTTCGCGCAGCACATCCGCAACGGCACGGGCACGACGCTTCGACAGATCGAGGTTGAAGGCGCGCGCACCGACGTTATCCGTGTAACCGGACACTCGAACCGAGTGTTGAAGATACGGCTTCAAGACCGTTACCATCTGTGCGGCAAAAGCAGGCCGCAACGCGGCGCTGCCAAAGTCAAATGCAGCGTCCGTGGCAATATCGATGCGGGTACTGCCATCAACCAGCGGCACCATGGCAATGCCGCGGGCGTTATAAGCCGTCGCCGCCTGGTCATTTGTTACCGTGGCGCAGTTACTGAGCAGCAGCAATAGCGCCAGTCCGGCAAGCACACGAGAGCCGCGCTGCACCCGGTCCGTGTTGAGGACCATTCTGGCAAACAACCGCTTCACTTCGATTTTCTCCTCAGCGAGGATTTACGCTTTCTCCCGGATCGGGTTCTGGATTTGTCCTTGATGTTGTCCTTGTCCCTGTCCTTCTTGCCGGTTTTGCGTTGCTGATTTGCGCTCAATTCGAAATCGATTTTGCGATCATCCAGGTTTACCTGCACCACCTTGACATCCAGCGGATCACCGAGACGGAAGATGTGGTTGGTGCGCTCCCCGATGAGCCAGTGACGGGTAGGATCGTAATGGTAGTAATCATTACCCAGAGCGGTGACATGCACCAGTCCTTCCACGTAGATATCCTGTAACTCGACAAAGATCCCGAACGAGGTAGTGGCGGTAATAATGCCGGGGTAGGTTTCACCGACCTTGTCGAGCATGTATTCACATTTCAGCCAGTCGATGGCATCGCGGGTGGCATCATCCGCACGCCGTTCCGTGGCCGAGCAATGCTCACCGAAAACCTGCATGCTGTCCACCGTATAGGGAAACGTCTTCGGCTTGCTCCCGGCCAGCACATGGCGTAAGGCACGGTGCACCAGCAAGTCCGGGTAACGGCGGATGGGCGAGGTAAAATGTGCGTAGTTTTCATGCGCCAGCCCAAAGTGACCAATATTGTCGGGATTGTACTCGGCACGCGGCATGGAACGCAGCAGCACCGTGTTGATGAGGTGTTCATCCGGGCGTCCTTTTGCCTGCTCCAGCACGGCTGAATAGTCCCGGGCCGTGGGTTTCCGGCCACCACGCAACCCCAGTCCCAGTTCATTCAGAAATTCCTGCAGCTCGGTGACCTTGTCCCCGGAGGGCGTCGCGTGAATGCGGTACAGGGTCGGCATCTTGTGACGTTCCAGGAAACGGGCCGCGGCCACATTGGCCGCCACCATGCACTCTTCGATGACCTTGTGCGCATCATTGCGTACCAGTGGCACGATACGCTCTATCTTGCGTTCGGCACCGAAGACGATGCGCGTCTCGGTGGTCTCAAAATCGATCGCACCGCGTTTGCTGCGTTCCTTGCGCAACACCTTGTAGAGGCGATACAACTCATCCAGGTGCGGCAGTAGTCCCTGGTGGCGTTTGCGGGCCTGCTTGTCACCTTCAACCATGATGGCGGCGGCCTCGCTGTAGGTCAGGCGCGCATGCGAGCGCATCAGGGCATTACTGAAGCGCGAGCGGATCATGCGCCCTTCCCTGTTAAAGAGCATTTCGCACACCATGCAGAGACGGTCCACTTCCGGGTTCAGAGAACACAGCCCGTTGGAAAGCACCTCCGGCAGCATCGGAATCACGCGCTCGGGGAAGTACACGGAATTTCCACGTTCAAAGGCTTCCCTGTCGAGCGCGGTCTCCGGGTGGACATAGTGCGAGACATCGGCAATGGCCACCAGCAGGCGCCAGCCTTTGGGCGTAGGCTCGCAGTACACGGCGTCATCGAAATCCCGCGCATCGGCGCCGTCTATGGTCACCAGTGGCAGATTGCGCAGGTCCTCACGACCGCGCTTGGCTTTCGCCGGCACCTGTTCACCCAGGCCGGCAATCTCCGCCTCGACCTCGGGCGGCCAGGCCTGCGGGACATCGTGGCTGCGAATGGCAATATCGATTTCCATGCCGGGCGCCATGTGGTCACCCAGCACCTCGACCACGCGCCCTACGGGCGGATTGCGCTTGCTGGGCTGTTCGATGATTTCGACTGACACGATCTGGCCATGCCGGGCGCCGTTGGACTCACCGGCCGGTACAGGTATGTCCATTGGCAGGCGCTTGTTGTCGGGGATCACGAACTGCACGCCCTTCTCGTTGTAGAAACGCCCGACCACGTGCTGGGTATTGCGTTTCAGTATCTCCACGACGTTGCCTTCACGCCGCCCGCGCCGGTCCAGGCCGGTAATACGCACCAGCACGCGGTCACCGTGGAACAGCGCACGCATCTGGCGTGCCGACAAATAGACGTCATCACCCTCGTCATCGGTGACCAGGAAACCGAAGCCATCCTGATGACCGACAACGCGACCCGGCACCAGGTCAAACTGGTCAGCCCGGGCATAGCAGTCACGCCGGTTACGAACCAGCTGCCCGTCCCGGGTCATGGCATTCAAGCGCCGCCGCAACGCTTCCATACCGTCAGCATCACTGATACCCAGTAGCACCTCGAGATCGGCGCGATTAACGGGGTGGTCCGCCTCAGTAATGACCTCGAGAATCAGTTCGCGGCTGGCTATGGGCTGTTCATATCGCGAGGCCTCACGGCTGGCATGTGGGTCACTGCGGTGGGCTGTTTTGTTCGTTCTTTTCTTCTTTCTTTGCATAACTTCAGGTTTACAGGTCGGTTAGACGTTGCTGGATCTGTCTCAGCTTGTTTATTGGCTTATATTACCAGCCCTTAGTGTGAGGTCTGACGGTGTAAATTGACAAGTCATATATCAGGCGGTAGAGTTCGCGGCTCTCGCAACAGCGATATGTCGTTTCGGGAGCCACGCCGAGGTGGTGAAATTGGTAGACACGCTAGCTTCAGGTGCTAGTGGGGGAAACCCCGTGGAGGTTCAAGTCCTCTCCTCGGCACCAAGATAATCAACGACTTATGCAGAACCCCGACTTCCTGGAAACAACCTCAAAATCCGGTACACATCAGGTACACATCTGCAGATCAATGTTTACACTACTGTTCGAGGAAGGCTTTCTGCTCCTCCGGTAGGCAGTGACTGTAGCGTTTCAGAATGTCGCATACTTGCTGCTTCGTGTCGACTCTTGGGAGGTCGGTCATGACGGCTATACTTCGGGACTTCACCCAGGTTCGCCACCGCGTTATGACAGACAGTGTCAATCAGGTGCGGCATTGAGTAAATAGGTAGCTCCACTTATAACAATATCTCTACCAGCCAATAACATTATCAGTGCCAGTAGCTATGCTTAATTGGGTGTGCTTTTTTGAAAGCCACAACGGGCGAGCTCATGAAGCCCCCGAGCATCGGCCTGCAGCCCCCATTGCGCGCTGGTGGCCGCCGGTTCATTGACTGAAACAAGACCCCGCCAACAGGACGCGTTCGCACCCTACCCATAGGCATCCGCTGCCTGTTGGTATGCCTTCTGCGCAGCAGACACATCGCTTGCCAGCTCATCACCGTAGGGCGCATCGGGATGAGCCTTCAATAAGTCACCGGCGATTCCCTGAATGCCAGTTGTTGTTATGACCGGCAAGGGGTACAACCGGCTGCAATGCGACATTCCCGGACGACTGGGGTGGGGCATGCATCTTACAGCCCTTAACGGAAGTGCGTGTCTACCTGACAGTTGCAGCAATTGACTACCTGGAAGAATTTTCGATCGATAATCAGCCGTATTTTTACGCTAAAACAACGTGTGGCAGATATAATTAATCCTCGTATCCCCACATTTTTTCAGGATCGTCAGTATATGGCTGTCGCTATATGGTGATTTCTTCATTTAAAATACCTTTTAATTCTTTATGAGAAATTTCTATGTTTGAACTCGCCACGTAATTAATCTTTAAATGAACCTGCATACAGATTTTGATTATCAAACCTTTCAGCTTTCTCCTGACTATGAAGGGAAAGTTACCGCTACTCTAATCTCTTCAAAATACAATATTGGGGACAGAGAGAGTGTTTTATATCTGCATGGTTACATTGACTATTTTTTTCACCCACACGTGTGTGAGGAATTCATAAAGAATGACTTTGATTTTTATGCACTTGATCTTCGAAAGTATGGCAGGTCAATCCTGGAGCACCAGCGACCAAACTTCTGTTTGGATATTGAAGAATATTTTGAAGAAATAACGATCGCAATTCGACAGATCAATAAAACAGGTAATTCTTCAATTCACCTCTTAGGCCATTCAACCGGAGGGTTAATAGCAAGTAATTATATGAACTATGGCAAGGAAGTTTCTTCAATAAAAAGCCTAATTTTGAATTCGCCTTTTCTAGACTTCAATCAACCGGATTTTGCAAAAAAGACAACCTTTCTCACGGCTAATATCGCTTCAACTATCCTGCCACACTCTTATATAAACGGGGCTTTGTCACCAGTGTATGCGCAGAGCATACATAAAGACTACTATGGTGAATGGGATTTCAACCTGGACTGGAAACCAATAAACGGCTTTCCAACCTATTTTAAGTGGATCGTTGCAATAAGAAGGGCGCAAAAAAAACTACTAAAATCTAATATCGAAGTTCCCGTTCTCGTTATGCACTCATCACATTCCAGGAGAATTACTACTTTTTCTCAGGAGGCTATGTCCACAGATACTGTGTTAGATATTGAAGACATTAAGAAAATCGGTTCCAAATTAGGTAAGCAGGTAACTTTGTTGGACATTGATAATGCGCAACACGATATATTCTTGTCACCCAAAGAGGTAAGAGAAGCGGCTTTTGATGAGATGTTTGCATGGTTAAGGATGGGCGCATCTGACACAGGAAATCCCGCTGATGCAGCATCCTACTCAGCGACTACAGGACAAGACTAGACAAAAATATGAGCCCCTAGCTCTGCTGGGTAAGCATTAACAGTTTGACAATTCTGAACGACGGTTTCCGGAGGTTGAGTGTAACGGTCCGGTAAACTCATCTTTTCAGCTGTAGCGAAATTCGTATTTTAAGTGTCCACCTATTTTCAAGTGGACACCTGTTATGGATCAATTAGCCCCTACTGCCTCCACCCCCAAGCGTCGCAGACGCTATTCCGCCGAATTCAAGGCCAGGGTGGTCAGGGCTTGCGAAGAGCCCGGCCAGTCTGTCGCGGGAGTAGCGCGTCAGCATGATTTGAACGCCAACCTGTTGCACAAATGGCGTAAGCAACTCAAAGTAAGCGTTACGGCCGATTTCATTCGGTTACAGACACCCGCCCCGCCGAGCCAAAAGCCTAGTGGCTCGACCATCCGCATCGATCTGCCTGGTGGTATCGTGGTCCACTGGCCTCTGGGTGATGTTGCCGCGTCAGTGATCTGGCTTAAATCGTTGAATGCATGATTCGCCTTGATGAAATCTGGTTGTCGCGCGAACCGCTGGATATGCGCTCGGGGCCGGATACCACGCTGGCCCGGGTGGTGCGCTCGTTTGGCGAAGCCAAACCACACTGCGCCTATGTATTCGCCAACAAACGCGCCAACCGGATGAAGATACTGGTACATGACGGCTATGGCATTTGGCTGGCTGCGCGCCGTTTGCACCAGGGCAAGTTCATCTGGAGTGCGTTGCGTCAGGGCGATGCCATTGCCCTGGATGCCCAACAACTTCAGGCCCTGGTGGTCGGGTTGCCCTGGCAATACGCCGGATCGAATCACGTGATCAAACACCTGTAACGCCTTTCATATCACTCAAGTCCAGTCCATACAACCAAAGAGAAATCGTCATGAGCGGCCTGCTCTGGCACAGTATCGGGCATGGAGAAATCGCCCGATCTGAATCAACTCACCGCGGATCAACTGCGCACGATGGTGGCGCAATTAAGCACACAGGTCCGTGAGCGTGATGAACAGATTACGCGGCAAGCGCGGCTGATCGCGGATCGCGATACGGTCATTGCCCGTCGCGAGGAAGCCATCAAACGTTACCAGATCCGCGAAGAACAGATGAGCCATGAGATCGCACTGCTGCGCCGTCATCGCTATGGCAAAAGCAGCGAAGGCCTCGACAAGCACCAACTGAGTCTGCTCCATGAACTGATTGACGAGGATACCAGCGCCGTGGAAGTCGAGCTGGAAAAGGTCTCGGTGCGTAAGCCCGGGGCCGATAAGCGACAAGCCAAACGCCAGCCCCTGCCGCCGCAACTGCCGCGCACGGAGATCCACCACGAACCTGAATCGACGACCTGCGCTTGCGGCTGTGCGATGACGCGCATCGGCGAGGATGTCAGCGAGAAGCTGGATTATCAGCCCGGGGCCTTCAGTGTCGAGCGCCACATCCGAGGTAAATGGGCCTGTCAGGCCTGTGAAACGCTCATACAGGAACCAGTGGCACCGCACATCATCGACAAGGGTATTCCAACGACCCACCTGCTGTCGCAGGTATTGGTGTCGAAGTATGCCGATCATCTGCCGCTGTATCGTCAGCAGCAAATCTTTGCCCGCGCCGGCGTGGACTTGCCGCGTTCGACACTGGCCGATTGGGTGGGTCGTTGTGGTGTGGAGCTAAGTCCGCTGGTGGAACAGCTACGCGAGGCGCTCAAGCAGCATACCGTATTACATGCGGACGAAACCCCGGTAGCCATGCTCGCCCCGGGCAAGAAACGCACCCACACCGCTTATGTCTGGGCCTATGCCTCGACGCGGTATGCCAACATCCAGGGCGTCGTGTATGACTTCCGGCCCAGCCGCGCCGGCAAGGAGGCCAGAGACTTCCTCGAAGGCTGGCAAGGTAAACTGGTGTGTGATGATTACAGTGGCTACAAGGCCAGCTTCAGCCAGGGCATCACTGAGATCGGCTGCATGGCCCATGCGCGGCGCAAGTTCCATGATCTGCACGTCGCCAATCAGAGCCCCATCGCGGAAAAGGCACTGCGCACCATCGCGCTACTCTATGATGTCGAGCGTGAAGCCGCAAAGCTCGACCACCAGGCGCGTCAACAACTCAGGCAGGACACGGCCAAGCCCATTCTCGACAAGCTCAGGTTATGGCTGATCGGCCAGCGCGAGCAGGTCACCAACGGCACGAGCACCGCGAAGGCGATCGATTACAGTCTCAAACGCTGGCAGGCCTTGACCCGTTATCTCGATGACGGACACGTGCCGATCGATAACAACTGGGTGGAAAACCAGATCCGACCGTGGGCGCTTGGAAGGTCCAACTGGCTCTTCGCAGGTTCACTGCGCAGTGGCCAGCGTGCTGCCAATATCATGAGCTTGATCCAGTCGGCAAAGATCAACGGCCTCGACCCGCAGGCCTATCTCAAGGATGTGATGGAGCGGTTGCCAACGATCAAGTACTCAGCCCTCGATCAACTGCTACCGCATAAATGGAAATCCCACAATATGGGATGACCGTGCGGTTACGGTTGAGTTGCCATTCAACAGATGCTCTCATCAGCATTATGATCGCTTGATGTACTACCGGGTTCGGCCAACAAGCGACATTTAGCGCAATTGAAAACAGCCCCGAAGGGCCGTCTACGAATCGAATGATTAAGCTGATTTCTTGCGCCTAGCTATTCCGATCAGCCCAAGCAGGCCGGAGCTGAAGAGCCAGACGGCTGGGGGGACGGGCGTTGCAACGGAGACTATATTATCCATACCAAACACTTGAGATGGATTAGACGTGTTAAACAGTACCGGATTCACAGCAGTTATTACATCTGCGGTAATTATGCCCAGGAAGCCAAAGCCACTCGGTAGGTATGTATCAAAGTCTATGGTAATTCCGCCAATCTCCATATTTAACCCCGGCTCAAGAACAACCCAATCTGCGCCGAAGCCAAATGATATTGCAGGTGCAGCGAAGGGCTGAAATAGAAATTGAGGTTTTGTCGTACCGGAAACCTCACCTAGATAGAATGTAGATCCATTCGGAGATAAAGAGAAAGCCATTTCTGGGTTGATAGTTCCATCTTCAATACTATTAAAGCCTGGGGAACCAATGATATCCACAATAAAAAAGCCAGCTGGATCATTAGTCCAAAATTCGTTCTGTCCAGTAGACAAGGTTCCAGGAGTTAGAGAATTGAAATCCTGGTGCATGAGGAAAGATGGACTTAGTGTGGCGGCGGCAGATTCCCATGCACTACGATCAGTAAATATAGTGACGCTTTGCGCTGAAGCGATACAGCTTGCAGATAGTAAGGCGAGGCACACAACTAAAGAAGTTAATGGGCGTATTTTCATGATAGATCCTCCTCCCTGAGTGACAGGATAATTTTCACTTATGGGATGGTTAACGCATCCACTTCGATAGAATCCACCCGGAGATCGGCCATCGCTGGAAGATTCCATGGCTGCATAGCTCAATTTACCACTGTTCATCTTCTGCGAATGTCAGGAAATGGTGGAGTCCCCCTTTAACGATGATTATAGCGAGATACTGCAGGGACTTCCGAGTTTGATACATACCTGCCGTTCGCTGCCTCTTGAGCACCGGCTCGTTTCTTGGCCTGCAAGGGGTACTACCGGCCAGTACTTGCCCTTCCCTGTTACTGGTCTGAACGACAAGTTCATACCAAGACAGGAACTTCATATTACAAACGAAACACCGGCTAAAATGTCTTCTCCCTACTGGTTGCCTAGTTCTTGTTCGCATTTACCTGGCGCGCAGTCACTCAGCATTTTTATGGGAGAAAATAACTGATACTGCCGCATTGAATCACAGATAGCTTGCGCTGAATGGCGTCTGGTGTCCTGCTTGTCAGCTTACAGCTCGGCGCGCAAATAAGGCCGCCGGGCAGGTCGCTAACTAGGCCAGGATCAGGCCGCCCAGCCACCATGCGGCCCAGAGCGCCGCCAGTTGGAGCACAAGTCCACCGGACACGCCCCAGCGGTAGGATGGCTCGCTGGCGTGCACGGATATCCAGAGCCGCACGACCGTGTTTGCGCTTAGCGCGGCGGCCAGAGGCAAGGTGCCCTGAATCGGGGAGATCTGCCCCGCGGCCACGAGTGAGGCGAGCGCGACAGCCGCAGCATTAGTGCTTACCAGACCGGCGAACGCCACGGCGGGTAGTATGGCGTCGCTTCCGAAACGGTCACTGAGAATTGCCGAGACGAGCATCACGGTCGCCACGATAAGCATGAACTTGACGGCGCCTTTGACCGAAAAGACCTGAGACGGCAATTCCAGCACCGCAGGCTTCGTTTCACCATATAGCGACAGGAAGAAAGCAGCTGCTCCGTAAAGCCCCGCCGCCAACCCGGTCCCGATCAGGATCGGTAAACCGTCGACAAACATCGCCGGGCTCAATACGAACAGGATGATTCCGATCTGGATCAACGACGACACAGAGGACAGTGTTGCCCCCGCGGAAGCGCTGCGCGCGTCGTCCGGTTTGTCGCCGGCACGCCGACCCAGTTCGGCGATCGTGGCTGTGCTCGACACGAAGCCCGAAAGGAAACCGCTGAGCGGCAGGCCGAGGCGTGCACCGACGACCCGCGTCGTGATGTGACTCGCGGCACCTATCGACATGATGAGCACGACGATGATGAACAGATTGCGCGGGTTTAGCGCGCCACCCGGACCGAAATCGAGGCTGGGCAGGACCGGCAGGATAACAAGAATCGAGGCGCCGAGGATGAGCCCATCGCGCAATTCGACCGCTGTCAACACCGTCCGGCTGAAACTGTGCAAAACTTCGCGGGCGGCTAGAAGCGAGGCAATGACCACCGCAACACCTGCTGCCATCGTCGCCGTTTCTACGGCAAGCGCACCCAACAGCACGACCGCAACAAGCGCAAGGCTTGTGGCTAGCCCGGCCGTCGGATCGCCTCGCAACACGACTGAGACAATGCGAATGGCCCCTACAGTCACTACTGCAGCAGCAAGGAGCGGCACACCGCCCGCCAGTAAGCTGAGCGCGCCGACAAGCGATGCCAGGGTGAAGGTTCGCACACCGGCCGAGGCTTCCTCCCCATACCTGTGTGCTTGTTGCTCGCGCTCGATACCAATCAGAAGGCCAATCCCCAAAGCCTCGATCAGCGCCAAGAAATATTCTGTATCCACTTCCATCAGTGCACTATTTGTAACACATTTAGCATCTGCTCATAGATGCCCAAAGGATCAGCCCATTGCTTTTCGCCATTCAGGGGGCTGCCTTCTTCCATCGCTTCACCCAGCGACCGTTTGAGATCTTATAAAAACCCCCTTCGGCACCGTTTGAACTTGCGTTCCAATATGCCCTTCCGAGGACCGTCGCGAAAATCGTAGCGATCCACCTTCCGCTCCCATATATATCCAACACCATGATGTGCGCAGGCCTTTGGTTTATCCCGAAACTTAACTCATTCATTACTATCGCAATCATCAGGATAACCCCTTGAGCCACCGTCCCAGTAATAGGTTTGGCAAGGACTCCTTCCCTTCTCACTTTCCCTGCTTATTTCAACTCGTTACATGTCAGCAGGATTCGACCGCCGCCAGTTCCGGCGACAGTAGGTACCAACTGCCCACGGCAGAAATTGCTTCTTGAAATCTTGGTAATATACGCAAGTTGCGTATACCGTACTAATGAAATTGGTATTCTTCGAGCTCCTCTGTTCACGTCTTTATTACAACCATCATCGCACGCACAGCCCACTCAGCGGCGACACTCCGATTGAATTTTCTGGAGACACTCCCAGATTGCAAACCACGTTGAATAACTTCCGCTGGTAAACTCACTGCCGAGGGCTCTGCCAGCTTCCCACAGCGGCTTGACTATCAGTCGCCAGGGACATGGAGCACCTCGAAGTAGTAGAGTATTTAGTATAGTGTCATCCAGTACTGAAAACATGGCAGACCAGTCCTGTATCTAACCGCTGGCTTCTTCACCAAAGTATGTGCTTTTCACGGCGGCGAGAATGATAGCGGTCGTCCAGCCGAACATGATTATTCCGTTGACTGCTTCAAAAGAAGAAAGCAGACGCCAGCGTTCATCGAGAACAATTTCACCGTATCCCAGTGTAGTGAATGTGACCATCGAAAAGTAAACGGCCTCCTCGAAGCTCTGAAGTGCATTCAATAAATGGTAGGTGCCAGCCCAGAGCAACACTTCCAGCAACGAGGCATTGAACATCAGCAGGACTATTCCACTGACCCGGTAGATGTGCATCTGTTGCAATCGCTTCATGTGTGCAACGTGCGGATGCATCATGGACATTGCCAGGACCATGCCCCCGGCATGGATTGCAGTGGTTGCCACCATCAAGACAGCCGCGATAAAAATATTAAGCAGCACTATCGCTCACCTCTCTTCCCATGTTCAATTCTTGAGGACCTCGTTGCCCTGCCCCTTATCTATGGCAGTGATTTATCACTGCAGTACCCCTTTCCAGGCCCCGGTCCTTTCGCGCATGTTGTCCTTCATGGCTTCAGGCAAATAATCGACCGGGTCCTGGTTGTCACGAATCTCCCAACCACCGCCAAGTGCCCGATAGACCTGTACCAGATTGGTGGCCACAGTTCCCCGGGTCGAAGTCAGCAAGTCCTGCTGCTGTGCATCAGCACTGAGGGTACTGATGACCGTGTTGAAACCTATCAGGCCGTTCTGGTACTGAGCCGTGGAAGCGGCCACCGAGCGCTTCGATGCAGCCGCCGCCAACTGGTATGACGCCAGCTGCTGATAGGATTTGAGGTAGGCAACAATCGTATTCTCGACATCGCCCTGCGCAGACAGGACGGTATTCTGGTAATCCACCAGTAACTGCTGGAACAGGGCGTCCTGCAAGCGGACATTGCTACGCAGGCGCCCGTAATTCAGGATATTCCACTGAAACGCACCGAACAGGTTCCAGGTGCTGCTGTCACTGGTGAACAGATCGCCTGTCTTCATTGCCGTGCTGCCAATGGAACCGCCAATCGAAAAGGCCGGGTACAACTCGGTGACGGCCACGCCGATCTGCGCACTCTGGGCCGCGAGCTGGCGCTCGGCGGTACGAATGTCGGGACGTTGCCTGATAAGGTTCTGCGGCATACCGACGGCGATCGTCGCCGGGGGTGTCGGAATGTCGCCCTTCTCACCCAGGAGATAATTCAAATCATGAGGCGGCTTCCCCAGCAGGATCGCAAGCGAGTTCTTCACCTGCTGCAAGGAGGTCTCCAGTGCCGGCACACTGGCGATGGTATTGTTCAGCAGGGTCTCGGCCTGGTCCGCGTCGAGTTCACTGACTTCGCCGGCATTGAATTTTGCCCTGGCAATGCGCAGACTTTCCTGCTGGAGCTTGATGTTATATCTGGCGACCTCAAGCTGTGCCTGAAAGGTCCGGATAAGAATATAGTTCTGCGCCACCTGCGATAGCAGCGACACCAGGGCACCATCATACTCGGCAATACTGGCATCGAGTTCGGCTGAAGCCGACTCCACCTGCCGCCGGAAGCTCCCCCAGAAATCCACTTCCCAGCTGAGATTGAACCCAAGGCTGTAGTCGTTGAAGATGACGGTGTTCGATTTTTCTCTTGCTGCCAGGCCGGTGGCCTGCTGCTGCTGGGGATACTGGTTACCGATGGCAATAGCCAGTTGCTGCTGTGACTGCAGCACACGCAACGCTGCCGATCGTAACGTCAGGTTCTCCTGCAGGGCCATCTCGACAAGCTCATCAAGCACCGGGTCCTGAAAGGCTATTTGCCACCATTTCGGATCAGCGGGCGGTTCACTGCTAAGCATCGGATCATCGACCTCGAGCCAGTTACTCTCGACCGGCGCGTCTGGCTGCTGGAAATCGGGACCCAGCATCGCACAACCGGAGGCGATCAGGGCCGACAGTGTGGCAAGGCCGATAGTCCGCAAGGAGCGTTTCATGGCGGCATCCTTACTGCAGCACTGACGGCACGGGTGGTACCGGTGTGTCGTGATCACCTTCCGGGGTACCGGTCATCACCAGCACCGAGGCAGTCGTGCCGACACGCAACGCGACCCCGTCCGGAATCATGGTCATGTGAATGCGCACCGGCACACGCTGCGCCAGACGAATCCATTCGAACGTCGGGCTGACCGTCGGCAGCAATTCGAAACCGGTACTGCCGTCCTGCTGGGCGATACCCCAGCCGAGGCTGTCCACATAGCCCTCAATCGGTTTATCCGGATAGGTCATCAGGGTGATGATGGCCTTGTCTCCTGCCTGGATTTCCTCAATGGAATTCTCCCTGAAGAACCCGTCTATCCAGTAACTGTTGACATCGACCAGCGCCAGCGCCGGCTGGTTGGAAACTGCCTGGCTACCGAGCCGCAGGTTAAGATTGGTGACGTAACCATCCACCGGCGCCCTCACCTGTGTGAACTCGAGGTTCAACTCTGCCTGCTGCACATTCGCCCGCGCTTCACGCACACTGGCATTGGCCTCCCCGGGTGCACCAAGGTTGGCACGGGTCTCCGCCAGGTCGGCTTCGCTCTGCGGCAGGGAAGCCTTCGCCTGGGTCAGGCTGGCGACAGCACCCTTGCGTTTCTCCACCGCGACCTCGTAGTTTGCCCTGGCACGCTCCACCGACTTTTGCGAGGTCGCCTTTTGCGGCAGCAACTCCTGCTGGCGCTGGAACTCGGCCTTGTTCTTTTCAATCTCGGCATCGGCTTGCTTGATGGCACTGGTCGCCTGATCCAGTGAAGCCCGTCGCAACCTCGACCTGGGCCTGTGCCGCCTCAACCTGCTTTTCCGGGCGAGGTAGTTGTCTCTGGCTTTGTCATACTGTGCGCTTGCCTGCATCCACACTGGCCGCGAAGGTACGCGGATCAATTTCGAACAACAGATCGCCGGCCTTCACGAACTGGTTGTCCTTCACGGCAAGCGACACGATAGGACCGGATACCCGCGGGGTGATCTGAATCACCTCGGCACGCACCTGCCCGTCCCGGGTCCAGGGGTTGAGGACATAGTCCCAGTACTTGAGCAAGACCGCAGCGATGGCGAGCAGGACAATGGCGCCCGTCAGCAGGTAGTTACGGGATAGTTTCACTCGCTATGCTCCAATAATAAATGTCCCGATGAGGACGGTATAAAGAATCATCAGTGCCAGCAGCACCAGCGGCGGAGAGTAAAGGTACCTCGATAGCCGGTATCGGTCGAGCAGGCGCGCTGTCACCACGGCGGCTATTACTCCGAACAGGGCTGCGACAAGCAGCGGTGCCAGATAAACACCGCCTATGGCGAATTCGTGAGGAACGGGCATTATTGTTGTTTCCGATACGTCATCATGCAAACCGTGCTTCGCGCCAGCGGGACCAGTCAATGGCTTCGGCGCCCGCAGCAAAATTTACCAGCGCTTCCGACACATCCCTGTACGCGCCGAGCAGACCGTAGAAGTTTTCTGCATCCTGCTCACTAAGCTGCCCTTCGGGAAGCTTGTTCAGAGTATTTTTAATGGTCTCTTCCATATGACCCAGCATACTGTCCAGTTTGCTGCGAAATGCCGCCTGCTCCACGGCAGTTGGATCCCGCGAAAGGTGCTGGAAGGTCCTTGCTACCATGAGCGGCCAGGCCTGTGTGTCCTTGCTCAAGGCCTGCACGAGAAGTGGTGACTGGGGATAAGCACGTGACTCGATCAGGGTCTGCATGCGGCTGGAGAGACTCTCGAGACTGGTCAACAGAACCTGCACCTGCTGCGGCGTGGTGCCAGGCAGTACCCTGGTATTGATGACCCGGGCCCAGGCCCCGAGTTTGGCGGGCAGGTTTGACACCTCGGATGCATGAAATGCGGTTCTCCAGCGTTCAAGTCGTGTTTCCGGGCGGTGCGGATCCCGGTAATTGCTGGATATCAGGTATTCGCAACTGCGGAAAAAGCGACCCAGCAAGCGCAGAAATGCCCGTTCGGGACGTGACGAAAAAGGGATGTTCGCCGTGATGGCCAGCAACAGAAAGATCAGGGGAAACATCAGCACGGTTGTGGCAAAGGCATAGAAGCTGTAGCTCTGTTCATTTGAAATAGAGGCAATGGAGACAAACATGGCCAGACCAAAAGCCCTGCCCAGCATCTGCCGGGGCGCGGCAAACAGGTAGCAGATGGCAAAGGTCACTGTAAAAATCAGCACACCGAGGCCGAGGAAGCTCGACAGTTGCGGCATCACGAAAATGTAGACCAGGCTGGCAAACAGCACGCTGGTCGCAGCCGGCACGAGCAGCAGTGTGACGCTTAGCTGTGGCATGCTCGCCATGGCCATGCCCAGGCTGCCAGCCATGGTGACGAAACCGGCACCGCCTGGAATATCGCTGACAAAGATCACTGCGAACCAGGCAAGCCACAATGTCGCCATGACCTGCATGACAGCTACGACCCGATCCGGGTCAGGCACAATGCCGGCCTGCGGTGAAGGGATTGTATCGCACACGGCACTCGCTTGGCCGAATCCCTTGAGACCAGCGATGCTGCCAAACAGTGACCGCGTCAGTCGTTCAATCTGTAGCAGCCGGGTTCGGCTGACGGCCAGTGCCGCCCTCTGGAAATGGGACAGGGTCTGAACCCCGCCGGTGTTGACGGCAAGGCCTATCGTGAGCGGCGCCCGCTCCGGTGCCTGACCAGCCAGCATGCGTTCGATCTGCACGAATCGCTTCTCAAGTTCGGCACTGAAGTCGGCCAGCCCGGGCAGCAATGGCTGCAAATCCAGCACCAGAACCTCGGGGAGGCTCTCACGCCAGTGCTCCATGGCACTACCCAGTTCATGCGCCTGCCGCTGGTAACATCGCCATTGTTGCCGCTGTTCCCACACATCATAGCTGTCGGACACGGCTGCATCCAGGAGTTGGCTAAAGCCGGTGCGAGCATGAATCTCCTGCGCCCTCAGTGCCTGCGTGTCCTTGACACTCCCCTTGCCGTTCATCATGCACAGGTATGCCTGGTACTGCTGGTGCAGTGTCGATGCCAGCGTCACAACGGCAGCCTCGAACCCGGCGCGTGATTTACTCGGCCACAGCAGCACCGCGACCAGGCTGTAGACGAGGATACCCAACCCGGTCTCTTCGGCGCGCAGCATAGCGAGATCAAAGGCATTAACCGCATCGGGACCGGCATCCATACAGATGATCACACAGACAAAACCGCAGACATTCCAGAAATACTGGTGTTTCTTTCCACCCATCATATAGCTGCAAAAACCGACCCAGGCAGACAGGAACAGCATGAACAGCCAGCGATCCTGGGCAAACAGGGCGATGAGCAGTAACGCGATCACAACGGCAATGAGCGTGCCAAGCATGCGCAAGGCGGCCTTGTTCATCGACTGACCAACCGTTGCCAGGCTGACAAAGGCCACCGCAAACCCTGCCCACATGGGCTTGTCCCAACCCAACTGCAAAGCAATACCATAGGCGAGAGACATCGCCAGCGCGACCTTGATGGCTTCCTTGGCCTTTCTTGACAGGGTCATGGCTATCCTTTCCCGGCGCTAATCCTGCCCACCTGCCACGGTTTTCACTGCGGCACGTTTTATCCGCGCCGCGAGTGCAGCGACCAGGGGATTCGCACTGAGACCGTGTGCGATAACGCTGAGTGCGATGGTGCAGACCACGGTACTGATGATGATGCTGCCGCCGGCCAGGTGTTCGTTGAGCACAATGACGGCGAACACGATACTCGCCAGTCCGCGGGGTCCGAACCAGCCCATGAACAGTTTTTCATCCGTGCGCAGCTTCATTCCGGTGAGCGCCAGGAAGACCGGCAGCATGCGCACAACGGTCAGGCTGAGCACGGCATAGAGCACGACGTCCCAGCTGAAAGACCCGATCGACTGACCGACCACGGCAGCACCGAACACCACCCAGGTAATCAGGGCCAGCGTATCACCGGTCCCCTCGGCGGCAAGCAGAAGCTTGTGTTTGTGACGCTTCGTCAGTCCGCCAAACAACAGGCCACCGGCAAAGGCGGCAATGAAGCCGCTGCCCCCCAGCCACTGCGCCACTGCAAAACAAGCCACGGCCAGTGCCGGGACGGGAAGTTGCCGCCAGGTCTCGGTGATCCAGTCCACGGTCAGCAAACCTCGTCAGCAGCCAACTGCCCAGAACCGTCAGCCCAACGCCCACGGCGACGCCGATACCAATCTCTTCGGCCACCAGTTTCATCGCGAGCACAGGGGTACTGGTCTCGGCACCCGTGGCAGTCACAAGGGCAAGAAACACAAACAGGATCGGAACACAGATACCGTCGTTCAGGCCGCTTTCGACATTCAGCCCCTCGCGAATGTTGGACGGCACGGCCTCATTCGTCACCACCGCCTTGCCCAGGGCCGCATCGGTGGGTGCCAGCATGGTTGCGAGAATGGCGATCTCCAGCAGGGTCAACCCGTCGAATACAAGCACGCCGATCCCGAAGCCAAGCAGGATGGTCAGGGGCAGACCGATCAACAGCAAACGTTCGGGGGTGCCGATGCTCCGCTTGAGTACACCGAGATTCGCATTGGCGGCATCCGTAAACAACACCAGTGCCAGCGTCAGCTCGGCAAGCGTGCGCAGCCCCTCCGAGTCCACGTTCATGCTCAGGACGCCAAGACCCAGCGGGCCGAGTGCCAGGCCGAAGGCGGCAAACAGGAGTGCCCCGTTGATGGGTGTGCGCTCGAGTCCTCCGCTGGCAATGCTGTAGAGAAAAACGAACACCGCCAGGATTGCCAGATTTTCATACATGCTTCACATCCTCCTCATTTGTCTGCTGACACGACTATCAACTCAGCCTTCCCGCAGGTCGATCAGCAGGCGCTGGAATTCGGGATTGGTGCGTAATAACTCGCCACCGGCCTCGATCAGCAAGTCCACCTGCTCGTCACTCAGATTGAAGCTTGTAGGGATCTGGTTGAGGGCTTTGCGCCGCTTGGGATCGTGAATGCCGTCGAAGTCGAGGAGGATGAAATAGGATTCGACATGCGTGTCTTCTGTTGACAGTCCTTGCGCCCAACTGACGAGGGTCTTCTTCATCAATTCGATAGTCGCCGTGTTGTAACGGTGCAGCTGGATATCGCTCACGGCGCCGATGGTCTTGCCTAGTGACGGTTGCTTATCGCTGCTGTCCATATGATGGCCCGGCTCGGTAGAGGCGTTGACCGAGATCATAACGACTCGCTTTGGCGGCGTGCGATTGTATTTCTTGTTGTATTCGGCCAGGGTACCGCCCGAGAGCGAGACAATCTCATAGAGGGCGCGCAGCCCCAGATTGTCGGTGAGCCCCCCGTCAACGAAGTGGGCGTACTGGCGGTCATCACGGTCGTAATAGGTTTCCAGTCCCTCGACCACCATGATCATCTCCCGGTTACCGCTGGCCCGAGCGCGTGCCGCCTTGAGCCAGTCGGGCAATTGAGTGCCGCACTCGGGGTAGTTGCGAAGCACCACCGGATTAAACAACACCGGTACGGCTGAGGAAGCGGTTACCGCCCGGGAAACCGGGAAGGTCGACAGGTCTGAACAGAGCAGCGTGAAATACTCCTGGATGAAAGAAAAGCGCACGCCATAGCCGAGATCGGAGCTGTTGATCACAATCATGGGCCCCTCCTGCCGCGACAGGTCAGCGAAGGTGGCGCCCTTGAATAGGGTCTTGTCGTAATAGTTCGCCGCCATCTCGGTGCGTCCGGTATTGCTGAACCACAGCAACGGATTGAAGAGTCGCCGGAACAGCGCGCCCTCCACATTCTGGCGAAGAAACACGTCCTCGTAGTCATCGAAGATCCCGTCTCCGTGCAGTCCGTAATAGGCCGAGGTGAAACTGCCACCCGACACCGACGAGATGCTGTGTACTTCATCCAGAAGACGCTTGCCGCCGTTAACAGTCGTGACCGGCGTGTCGCGCAATTCCTTGAGCACACCATAAGACAGGGCCGCAGCACGGCTACCGCCACCGGAGAACGCCAGCATCAGCGCGTTCTCATCGGTTGCCCATTGCTGCTGAAATGTGCTGAGAGAATAACTGGGATCATTGTCGGACACCGGCCCGGGAGTATTCACAACCACCCCGCGTGTGGCGCAGGCGGAAAGTAGCAGTAACAGGCTAACGATGGAGACAAGGCGTAACAGGGTCATAGCCGTAGTATTCGCTATTCTGCAGGTACGGCTGCGGCTGGCCACCAGTGGGTAGCGATCTTTCGGTACCAACCCGACGACGACCGACTGTAATTCCATCGCTATTCTCTCCTGTGAGAGTCTCCAGCATATTCTCCACCTGCCTACATTTTCTGTGCCTGGTAGGCCTGCATGACGTCTCCCAGGGTGTCGAAGAAGGCATCATCACCGAACAGCTGACGCAGCTCGTAGTGGCTCTTGTCCTTGACGCCTTCCATGACCTGCGCCACCACCAGCCGGATGCCTTTTTCATGCAGTATGCCGTGGAGCGCACGCAGTGTCTCTGCCGCGGAATAGTCCACATCATCGACCGCAGAGGCATCCATGCAGAACCAGCGCAGCGGTGGCTCTGCGCTGTTGACAAGATTCGTGATCTCTTCGGACAGTTGCTGGCTATTCGCATAGTACATGCTGTGTGTGAAACGGTAGATCATGAGTCCGGGGGCGGCCTGGGCCTGGCTTGCCACAGCTTGCGGCTTCCATACGCCGGATTCAGTTGGCATGAGCAGGGCATTCTTCGGATGATAGCCACGACGGGTGTGATCGATCAGCGACAGTGCGATGGCCAGCAGGATGCCCTGTTCGACGCCGACGAACACCACCATCAGTGTCGTAATCAGGGCCACCCAGAACTCCGAGCGTCGCTGGGCGAAGATACGGCGCATGCCGTTGATGTCGACCAGGTCGATACCGATCAGGAACACGACCGCTGACAGTACTGCCTCCGGCATGTAGGCCAGGGGCCCGGTGAGGAACAACAGCACCAGCAGCACGATGGCTGTGGTGAACAACAGCGACAGCTGGCTGCGTCCCCCGGCGCTGTCGACCATCTGGGTCTTGGTCGGGCTGCCGTTGACGACAAAAGTGCCGGACAGGCCCGCGCCGATGTTGGCCAGCCCCAGGCCGACGAGATCGGTGTTCTCACTGAAGCGTTCGTTGTAGCGTGTGGCATAGGCCCGCGAGGTCGCAGCGCTCTGTGCCAGGATAACCACGCACATGGCAAACGCGACCGGCACCAGCTTGCCGATGAGTCCCCAGCTCCAGTCAACCTGCGGCAGCCCGATGTGTGGCAGACCGCCTGGTACCTCACCGAGTACGTGCACATGCGCCCCCAGATTCAATGCCCAGCTGGCGACAATGGCACTCACCACGGCGATCAACGCCCCCGGTATCTTTTTCGAAAGCTTTTTCGAACCCACGATCACCACCAGCACACTGATCGCAATGGCCACCGCGTAGAGATTGACCTGTTCGATCTGCTGGATATCGTTCCAGATCTTCTGCAGGGTGCCGTGCCCGCCGCCCTTCAGGCCGAGCATGCCGGAGAGCTCGCCCAGTGCGACCTGGATGCCGACACCGGTGAGAAATCCGATCAGGACCGTGCGTGACAGGAAGTCCGCCATGAAGCCCAGGCCGATAATCCGCGCCAGGATGAGAAAGGCCGCGGCCATCAAGGCAAGCACTGCCGCCAGCGCCACGTATTCATCGGAACCGGTGGCCGCCAGCCCCACCAGGCCGGCGGCGAGCATGGCCGCCGTTGCCGAATCCGCCCCGACCACCAGGTGCCGCGAGGAACCAAACAGGGCAAACAGGGCCATGGGAATGAGGATGGTGTACAGCCCGGTGATCACCGGGGTCCCGGCAATCTTGGTGTAACCCATCACTTCGGGTATCGCCAGTGCCGCCAGGGTGAGACCGGCGATGAGCTCGAGCGGAATCTGCGAGGCCTTTATGGGCAGTACGCCCTGCAGGATTGGCAGGCGGAATCCGCCGGAGTTTTTATTCACGGCATTCATGGCAGTCCCCTATGAAATGTGCTCACGGAAACCCGGCAATCCACGTGCCACCGAACTGCCGGCAAGAACGTGGCTGGATGCCATCTTAGAACCACCGGAGTGACTTCATCCACCAGCCTGACCTCCGGCTTCTGTTGTTCTCACTGCGCCAGTCAAGTATGACCGGCGCACGGCACCATATGTTAAAACTTCTCCGGAACGTACTTGAGCGGGTAATCCGGCTCCCTGTAATCACCGGGTTTCTGCCGTGGCGGCAGCTTGACCTTCTTGTGCGGCAGCGACTTGTAGGGTATCTGCTCGAGCAAATGGGTAATGATGTTGAGGCGGACACGTTTCTTGTCATTTGAATTGGCGACGTGCCAGGGCGCATGCTCCGTGTCCGTGGCCGCAATCATCTCGTCCCGGGCCCGCGAATAGTCGTACCAGCGCTTGTAGGACTCGAGATCCATGGGCGACAGCTTCCAGAGCTTGCGGCCGTCTGTAATACGCCCTTCCATCCTGCGCGTCTGTTCATCCTGGTCGACTTCCAGCCAGTACTTGATGAGGATAATCCCGGAATCCACTATCGCCTTCTCGACGTCTGGCGCCATCTTCAGGAACCTTTGCACCAGATCCTCACTAGTGAAGCCCATGACACGCTCGACGCCCGCGCGGTTGTACCAGCTGCGGTCCCATATCACGACTTCACCTGCCGCAGGCATGTGCGGGAGATAGCGCTGGATGTACATCTGGGTCTTTTCGCGATCGGTAGGTGCTGGCAGTGCGACCACCCGGAATATCCTCGGGCTGACGCGTTCGGTAATCGCCTTGATGGTGCCGCCCTTGCCGGCCCCGTCACGTCCCTCGAACACCACACAGACCTTGAGTCCCTCGTGAACCACCCACTGCTGCAGTTTCACCAGTTCCACGTGCAACTTGCGCAGTTCCTTTTCATACTCCTTGTTCTTCAAGCGCGGCTTGCTTTCCGCGACAGACTGTTCGTCCTTTGCCTTGCCTTTATGCTTCGATTTCTTGTGTTTCTTACTCACGTTACTGCCTCCTCGATTCCGGGTATCCAACCGAACAAAGGGCAATCAGGCATCCGAGCATGGTGACACCACGTTCAAAGTCCAGCCTCCATTCGTCTTTGTCAAAAATCCATTCGCCCTCACCGAACAGGTCAACGATTTCACTCATAAAGTCTTCGATCGTGGAAATTTCTGCGCCGGAGAACAGATTGCGAACAGTATCCAGGAGTTTCTTCGTTCCCTCACCGATCTTGTCATGCCCCAGGACTTCCTCAGTGAGTTCAAGCATCAGCGGAAGTCCCGCATTCTTGCTGCATCCAGCTCCGAGTAGTAACGCCAGATGACTCTGCGAGAGCAAATCACGCATATCTTGAACGACGTCCTTCAGCTCGGGCAAGGAGAATAATGTCAGATCTTCACTCATTTTTCATCCCAGTGGCTTCCTGAACCCATTCGTAGAACTTCACCTTAGGAATTGGTGTATCCATCCAGGACTGGTCGGGCTCGGGATCTTGGATGACTTCTTCGACTGGCTTGAGTCGTGGCATAGGCTTTGAACTGATATATCCTTTGCCTGTCACCCATTGAACCTGCCGAGCCTTCTGTATGGCAAGGATAATGAGATTGGTCATCTGGCAATCACCGAGGCAGTAGTCCATCACTTTCTGGTAATTTCCTGCACGCCATTCCTTCGGTGCGTCCGCGCCGTCCATGAGCTTTTCTTGCGAGATACCCATAGCTTGCGCCACCTTCGCCAGGCCGAACAGGGAAGCCAGCCTGGTTGAAGAACTGGAACATGGGATCGTAACTCTTCAGAGCGATTCGAGCGGCGAGGGCCATGTCATCGGCCTGATGTCCGATCCATTTCAGATCGAAGCTCAAGCCATTCCACGCGCAGACCATGAATTCCTTTTGCTGCATCTCGTCGAGATACTCCAGGAGTTCATGCGCCCGTTGCTGCGTCAAGTTCAACGCCGGACGACCTTCCTCATCCTCGGAATACCACACCCGTTCCTCCCCATCATGAATGGCCGTTGCCGCCACCGAAATATGAAACGGCGCATACTTCTCCATGTCTTCGTGTTTGCCCAACTCGAAGACATCCGAAATCTCTATGTCAAAGCTCAGTAACTTCATGCCTTATCCTGGCCTATTAATGTTTGGGGCGACGCCTTTTCATAGAATATTAATTCTGACGAAGAAATCGATGAACACTCAACTTCTGATATCAAATATCCAGTTAAGTCTGGATTGCAGCAGATGATATCATTCAGCCAGCATACAATTCCTCATCACTTTTTAACCGATGCGAATATCGATGCGAGTTGTAATCGCAACCACTATGGTTCTAACCGGGTGGTTTGCGTGGACAATATCCACCTATCCACTTTTAACTGACTGTAAATGATGACTAATACCAGGATAACCCCTTGAGTCACCGTCCAAGGAAAAGGTTCGGCCAGGACTGCTCCCCGGCATTGATTCCACACGTTACTCAGTAAGTTACTTACAGAGATAGTTTGATTGCTGCCACTTTTGCCGACAGTTGTTAGATACCACCACTGGCTCTATTCAAGGCCTGGAATGGTATCGGAACCTGCAATTCCCTAGCATTCTGTCTACTTCCGAAAAGCCGCATTTGTTGCCGTTCATGTCCAGCAATTAATGCTCGAATTATCGACCACAAATATGTCATTTAAGCAGATGGCACGGTGTTGCTCTTCTTCTTTAACCAGAGTCGGTAATGCTCCGACCCGACACGGAGCATCTTGGCCTTGCACTTCGGGCAGACTTCATCCTGACAGGGGATGCTGCGTGTGTGTGATACGCGAGTCGAGCACTTTGGGCAGATACATTCCCCTCCTTCACCCATAATGTGTTTGCCGTCCATTTTAGTCATGACATCAATCTCCAATTACAACAAAGATGAATTGCTGTATTTTAGCACGCTCAAAACAAACCTAAGATAACAGTTGCACTCGTCTTTTTACTGCGAGAGGAAACGATGAGCCGAAAGAAAAAAAGCCTAAAACGAAGAAGTAAGAAATTTATTAGAGATGTTGTCATCCATACGCCTGTTATTAAGATGACTGTTCTTTTGATGGCATTATGGTTGCTTTTCGCCGCTGGCATTTTTCTTGGCGAGCAAGGTGCCGAGGACACCAGCATTACATCCTATGGGCGGGCGCTCTATTGGGGGATTGCGGCCTTTTCTACTGCTGGTATCGCCGATATGCCCGTAAACGGCATTTCGGAGATAATTGGAGCCATCTGGATCATCGTAGGATCACTGCTTTTTTTCGGGGCAATTGTGGCCACGGTTACCGCTTATTTTATGCGCCCTCTGCAGCGTCCCTCGAAGCAGATTGTCGATACGATTGAATACAACCTGGAACAGTTGAACGATTTGACCATAGAGGAACTTGAGTTGCTCAAGGAGACAACAGACGTGCTTATTGACCATGTGGAACATCTCAAGGAGACGCGAGAAAATAAGCACAGAACTCATGAGTGACCAATGGTCCGAGAAAGACCGGAGGTCATCGGTCAGAGTAAGATTCGGGAATGACTGCTTACAGTACATTCCTGACCTACAAAGAAAAATCCTCTACGTCCGGGTTGGGTCGGAGGACTAAACCGCTCGCGCGGTAGGGGGTGGCAGATTTTAAGGATATCAGTGCATTAGCTGTCTGTTTCCTATGTTGAGAGATGAGGCATTTCGCCTCGACTCACAACAGGAGCAGACCCATGTCCCACACTACCAAGCCCATCAGTCCGTTACGCCAACGCATGATCGAAGATATGGCGTTGCGCAAACTCTCACCCAAGACCCAGAGCAACTATCTCCGGGCAGTGATCAACCTCACCTGCTTTCTGGGCCGATCACCCGATACCGCAACACCGGAAGATTTACGCCGCTATCAGTTGCATCTGGTCGAGACCGGCGTCTCCAGTATCATGCTCAACCATACGATCACGGCATTACGCTTCTTCTTTGGCGTGACACTGGATCATGCAGAGGTAATGGCCAGGATGAGTTCGGTGCGTGAACCACGCAAACTGCCGGTGGTGTTGAGCCGCGAGGAAGTCGCACGTCTGATTGATGCCGCCGGCAAACCGAAGTATCAGGCGGTCTTATCGGTGGCCTACGGTGCCGGCCTGCGGGCCAGCGAGGTCGTCGCGTTGAAGGTGGGTGATATCGACAGCACCCGCATGACCCTGCGTGTTGAACAAGGCAAGGGCCACAAGGACCGCTATGCGATGCTCTCACCGGTGCTACTCAAGTGCTTGCGTGTCTGGTGGCAAGCCGCCCATGCCAAAGGGAAGATGCTCGACGGGGGCTGGCTGTTCCCCGGACAGAACCCGATCAACCCGTTGAGCACCCGTCAGCTCAATCGCATCTGTCACGCGGCAGCCGCCGCCGCAGACATCGACAAGCGCGTCTCGATGCACACGCTGCGTCACAGCTACGCCACCCACCTGCTGGAGCAGAAGGTGGATATCCGCATCATCCAGGTGCTGCTCGGACACAAGAAGCTTGAGACCACCGCCCTCTATGCCCAGGTGGCCACCGATGTTCTGCGCGAGGTTGTCAGTCCACTGGAGTCGTTGAGACCGCCCGCCTAAGCGCACGGGCATGTCTCGCCCCGCCCTGGAGGTCGCGGATATCTTCCGCGCCCACGGGCCGGCATGGCGTCACGCGCAGGCCGGACACCTCAGTCTCGGCCAGCTCAGGGTCATGTCGGCGATCGAACGCTGCCGCAGTGCAGCGCTGGGCGGTCATGTGCTGCAGTGCCCGGCCTGTGAACATACGCAGATCGCCTACAACTCCTGCCGTAACCGGCACTGTCCGAAGTGCCAGGCCAGTGCAGCCCGGCGCTGGCTGGAAGCCCGTCAGTCAGACCTGCTACCCGTGGACTACTATCACCTGGTCTTCACCCTGCCAGCACCGATCCGCGACATCGCCTGGTACAACAAGGCGGTGGTCTACGGCCTGCTGTTCAAGGCCGCTGCCGAGACCTTGCTCACGATTGCCGCCGATCCCAAACATCTGGGTGCCCGTATCGGCGCGACCCTGGTCTTGCACACCTGGGGCTCGGCGATGACCCATCACCCCCATGTGCACGGCATCGTCCCCGGGGGTGGCCTGTCGCTCGATGGTGAACGTTGGGTCGCCTGCCGGCCGGGCTTCTTCCTGCCCGTGCGTGTACTCTCGCAACTGTTCCGGCGGTTGTTCCTCGAGAAGCTCAGCGACGCATACCGTGCCGGCAAGCTGCAGTTCTTCGGTGAGCATCAAGCGCTCACTGAGACAAAGTCCTTCAGCCATTGGCTCAAACCCTTGCGCCAATGCACGTGGGTTGTCTACGCCAAACGTCCCTTTGCCGGACCGGACGCTGTACTGGCTTATCTCTCCCGCTATACCCATCGGGTTGCGATCGCCAACAGCCGGCTGATCGCGATGGACGAACAGGGCGTCACCTTCAAGTGGAAAGACTACCGGGCGAAGGAACGTTACCGTCACAAAACCATGACGCTCGTCCCTGATGAGTTCATCCGTCGCTTCCTGCTCCATGTCCTGCCCTCGGGCTTCCACCGCATCCGCCACTACGGATTGATCGCCAACACTGCACGCAAGGATAACTTGGCGCAAGCGCGTGAACTGCTGATGTGCAAAGAAACGGATGCGCCTACTGATGCAGAAACGAACGGTGCGAATACCGCAGACGGTAGTGATGAGTCAGTGACCTATGTCTGCCCGGACTGCGGCGCCCCGATGATTATCATTGAGTCCTTCGAGCGCGGGCAATTGCCCCGCGCACCACCCAGACATTTTGGCGAATCATGACTGCCGCCGCTACCGACTCATTCCACCCGCCTTATCATTACCGGCCTGGCCCGGGAAGGTCACCGCTTTGTTGTCGTTATGAATGTGCGCTCTTTTGCATCCACCGTGAGCAGCAAAACAGGTGCCATCAGTACGCAAAAGATCCGACAATGTACATCGGCATATCGATGATGATTTATTTTGCCGAGTTATACCGAAAAGTCACTACTCAAATCCCCATAGCGCGACTGCCTTCCATGACTGCGTGGCTTCCTCCCGCGGTTTCCTCCCTCGAGGCTTGTCAGACGCCTGCCCGCTAAGGGTTTGCGTTCGCTGACAGGTCTGCGGTTGGGGGCAGGCATCTTACAACCCTTAACATCTACCGTCCTTGCTATTTTCCTAATATAGAATCAGTTTGCTAGTCCGAGTTAGAGCAGTAACCTGCCGTTCACTGTCAGGCTACGGTCACTGCTTTGTATTATTAGCTAGCGGTAACTTCGGCCAGAAGCGGACATCGTCGCGTGATCAAAAACTAGGAATCAACAACCAGATATTCAGTAACATCTTTGGTCAAGGTCCAGCGTAGATTCGAATATGAATAAAAAACATACCGAAGGTCATCCCCATCAGAGCATATTCGGGTCTGGGCAAGAAAGTAGCGGCAACTGTAATCGCGACACAAATCGAACTGTTAATCAGAATATTGATGCGATACGGTGGGAACGCATGGAAATAAAGGGACTGTTTACCCAAATACAACAAGATCATTCCGGACACGGCAAGCAGCCGGAAATCAGCCATACCCAGATCACCAAGTATTGCGTGCCGAATCAGATTGGCAAGAATAAGCAAACCCGCAATAAACAGAACTTGTGAATACAACAGGATCAATCCTCGCTCAATTCTTCTTGTTCGCTCCAGCACGTCGAAACTGTCGAAAAAAATCCACCAGATACAGCCAATCATAATAAAACCGGTCATTGCCGCGATCATATTATGCTCATTCCATTCGATTCCCCGCAGACTTCCCACAAGGCTGATCACTGATTCACCGAGCAGAATGATGACCAGCAGCCCAATTCTCTCGACCAGATGGCTCCGATGCACGGCAACTACTGAAGGTCGGCGAACAAGGACGATCATGGCCACCATCTCGAAAGCAATACCACCGAGGAATATGGCCTCCGTGATCGGGGTATTGAATACCAGCGCAAGCAGGGAAATACCGACTCCGGTCAAAGTGATTGTTGCGGCTGTTCGGGTAAAGTCCGTTGAAAGACCGTGTTTTTTATTTGACCCAAGGTACAGCCCCGCAAGAATCAGGCGAATGATCACGTAAAAAGCAATGAACGCAGCAAAATTTTGAAGAAGCTTTTCACCCAGATATGCGACCATCGCAATCATCGGAAACATGATCGTCAGTGTCGCAAGACGGTGCGCCTTGCTGTGCGTATCGAAACGGTTCGAATAGAGCGTATGTGTCGCCCAAATCCACCAGATCGGGATCAGTTCAACGGGAAACAGCAGCAATTCACTAATTGAGACATGGCCATCATGGGTGTGAGCCAAATTGTGAGTCACGATACCTATGCTCGCGACAAACACGAGATCGAAGAAAAGCTCCAGCCAGGTAGCGTGGCGGTGCTCCAAATGATACTAGAGAGTCTTCATTGCAGATTTTTTATCTCCGTCTCTAGTCTCGCTTGGGCAGGTCATCGTTTATATCGACAATTCGCCTGCCGTAGAAGAAATGCATTTTTGACTGCAGAGATTCAGGTAAATCCCCTCCATAGCACTTCCTGACCAGCAATTGAGAGACAATACGCCAGTCCATGGCGTTTGAGTTGAACAGCGTTTCACCACAGTTTTGACAATAAAACCGCTTCATCCGCTTCGTGGGGTGCTGGTAGACAACCAATTTGTCGACCCCTTGATCCACAGTGATCTGATCTTCCTCCCAAGCCGTCACTGAGTGATAGGGAATCTTCAATAACTCCCGGCAATCCTCGCAGTGGCAGAATCCACGAACTCTGGGTTCACCGTTTAGGCTTAACTTGACTGATTTACAGTCACATTCGACGTGGTATTGATCCGGCATAGCATGCATCCCCTCAATCAGAAGCCGAACTGTTCACACAGGTGTACCCGGTAACGGATGAAGTCGTTCTCGATCTGGGGGTTCTTCAGCACATCCAGACAGGCGAAGGTTTTCAAAGGTTCCATCCCGAAGAAACGTAAATTCATATGCATCGGAAAGAATAGATCATCCATGCCCTTGCCGCCGAACAGATACTGATTATTGTCATCAAATGCATCGTCGGGAGCATTAAAGGTGAGTGACAGCATGTACTTCCTGCCCTTCAGGGTGCCTCCCGAGCCGTAATGTCGGCTGGTGTCCTCCCGGCTGCGCCCATCGCCATTGCACAGGCTTCCATCCATGCCGGCCGTGTAAACCTCGTCCATGTATTTCTTGAAGGACCAGGGCACACCCATCCAGTTCACCGGAGTCTGAAGGATGATGACATCTGCCCACTGATGTTTTTCCAATTCTTCCTCTACCTTATAGCCATCTACTATGTTGGTTGTACGAATCTCAAATTCCTGATCCATGAAAACGGTTTTGGCCAGATCGGCCACAGCGGCATTTAATTTACCCTCTGAAAACGGCCAGGGCTGGTGGGCATTAATGATGAATACGTTTTTCATGTATGACCTGTTTTATGTGGGTTACTGATCTATGCTATTTTGGTAATCTGTATACATATTGCAACTAGTTTACTTTTAGTAACCTGCTATTTGGTTAGAGATAATGAAAGCCCGAATCAAAACAGACTATCGCGGAAAAAAGTCTGTCCAAAATGCCTGCGCCGAACCCTGCGCTATAGAACGGGGCATGCGGATTATCGGCGGAAAGTGGAAAGGCTCGATCCTCTGGCATCTGAAAGACGGACCCGTGAGATTCAACGACCTGGCACGACAACTCGGTGGTGCAAGTAAAAAGATGGTGACTCAAAGACTGCGCGAACTGGAAGACCTGAAACTGGTGAAACGCAAGGTACAAAGTTCTCGACCAATAGCGGTAACTTACGAGATCACTCCCTTTGGTCAATCAGCTCTTGGAATACTCGAACAACTCAAGAATTGGTCCGAAGAACACGACGTTTAGCAACGTTAAACGATATGAATTGAGATGCAGACCAGTGTCCGCTTTGCAGAACCGGACGTTCCCGTCAGGTAGTCAGTTGTTCCGAGAACGTGGTATTTGGCTCGCAGGTTAGCCATTGATGCTCACCACACCGGAAACAGTTGCTTCATCAATGTCGGCAAACAGGATTATATTCTTACCAGCTAACGGTTCTGGCCCTGCCCGTACTGGTTCTGATTCTGATGACGGTACTGCTTTTGCCCACCGTTACCAGCCCCCTTACCCTGTCCTTGTCCTTGTCCTTGCCCTTGCCCTTGCCCTTGCCCGGAGCTTTGGTCTTGCTCATAACCCTGTCCTTGCCCCCGGCCCTGTCCGTAACTCTGACCTTGATTCATACCAGAGCCCTGGCCGCCACCGCCCTGCATACTCTGACCTTGGCCACCACCTCTGCCACTACCTGCTCCCGGGCCGGCCGCTGCCGCTACACTGGTAAATACAACCAAAGTTACAGTTGCCAAACAATTTCTCAAGTTACGTGATTTCATCATACATACCCTCTTGGTTAAGATTACCGTGAAGTAAATCATCACATATGGAATCAAATATGTAATTGATGCTAATCAAAATGTTGGCACTGGAGAGTGCGGCATTATGTCGCGCAACCTTGGAAACTGCCGTCAGGATAAATTTCGTGAGCGTCTCATTTGGCTCCCGCTGTTTAGCATTTTCTTATCTTGAATCAGTCCCTATGTCGCATTGCGGACAGCAAGTAGCCGTTCGTTGTCCTGTGGATTCCTGTTGCTGGTGCCGCCGGCCAAGGGGAAAACCGTCAACAACTTGTCATTCCCGTGCGGACTGCGAACGGTGAAAATGCAGCAGAATTTGCCGTTCTGATACTTCTTTCTTACCTCGCCTACCGGAAATAAGCAGACCTTCCCTGGTTGATAGAAACCCCGCAATGCGGTGCAGGCGAATAGTGACTGGTGTCCAAATTCAAACCACTATTCAGATAGGGTGACTATTCACAGGAAAAGGCTTCACGGCTTTGACATCCAGAGCGGTGGCGAAAAACGCCACACATCATTATCAACATTGAGGAAGTTGAATGGGTCGGTGAAATCAAAGGTTTCGCGATCACCACCAAAGGTAAAGATTGAGGGACGTTGACCGCCTTTGCCACCTTTCACAGCAAGGGCGTCGAAATCGTATTTGATTTCCTCTGGCGTAGCAGCATTCCAGGGCGAGTCACTTACCTTTGACCAATCGGCTCCATTCTTGCTTACCCAGACATCCATAGGGTTTGCGGCTTTGAAAGGATCTCTTGGATCATCGCTGAGCCCGAAACCACCGAAGAGGATGAAATGGTTCAGCAGCACCACGACCTGATGCCCGGGACGTGGTGCCCAGTCTGCAGATGCCGTTACCAGTTCCCAGTTAGCACCGTCACGGGTTCGCCACACGTCGTTGTAGTACGGTGGACAGCGCGGTGAATCGGGCAGGCAGGTAAATCCATCCTCTCCACCCAAAAGGTAAATGTAACCATTCTTGACGACCGTAATTGCGCCCGCCCTGGGTTCCCAGGGTGCATTATCCGTGAGCTTTACCCAGTCACGACCGTTACGCGATTTCCAAACATCATTGAAATAGACCCTCGTCGGTGGTCCTCCTATGACAGCTGGATCGTCATTGAATGAACCGCCCATAATAAAGATCTCGCCCTTGTGCACGACGCTGCTCAGGCCCGCACGCCCGGCCCATGGAGCAGCTTCGGTCATCTGCATCCAATGAATTCCGTCACGGCTGCGCCAGACATCATTGAAGAAATCAGAGGATGATACAAAGGGCGGACAATCCTGCACGAAGGGCGGGCAATTATTCTGTTCCAACTTGAAGTTCTGACCTCCCAGTATGTACATATATCTGCCTTTTTTTACAGCCTGGAAATAGGCACGAGCAGGCCAGTGTTCCTCATCATTAGTTTCCAGAATTCTCTGCCAGGATGCGCCTTTGTCATCGCTCATCCAGACATCACCCCATATTTCACTGTCGCCAGGAATAGGTGGAAAGCTTGGTGGCCGCGGTGTCCGTCCGCCCATCAGGTAGAAGCGATTTCTTAAATTGATGACCTGAAGCCCCGCCCGAGGTGCCCACCGGGCTTCCTCATTAATCAGTGTCCACTCATAAGACGCAAAATCGATTGCTCCCTTTTCAGCGTAGGCGGAGGTGAAACACAGGAACAGACCAACGACCAGGAGTAGTACTTTTTTATACATCGGATTCTCCAGTGCAACTTAATTTATTGTGCATATTGAATTATTTGAATGGCACACTCTGTCGAAATAGCGCCTTTTAATCGTCATTTGCAATTAATCTAGTCCAGACTTGGGCAGTTGTCTATTCGTTTTTTTTGAACCAAAAAAGCCACAGTCAGTACAGAGTTGCCGTTCCCTAACCATGGGGTCTCAGCGAGTGCAGAACTGCTGAAGGAGCACTACCGGCCACAACCGATCATTACCGAGTTTAAGCTGTACTTCCGCTTTGCAAGTTCAAACATTCAACGCAAAGCTAAGCGGGCTGCGCGTTTCTGCTCAGCTCCACTTGAGCGTTGGGTTAGGCTTGGTTGTGAAATTCACAATGCAAGACCTGACTCAGCTTTTCTAAGCGAACGCACCTACTCGGCGATTACGAGCACGAATGTCGACCAGCGAAAAATACCGCCGTTGGGTAGATCTGTGAACTCGACTTCGTCGGGGCCATGCATCCAGTTCTTCTGCCCCCTAACACCAGCGAACATGAATGGCTCTGTGTCGCCCATCTTGACCGAGAAAATCGTATTGCTGCCGCTCATAGATTGCGTGACCTTGCAGGCACCCTCATAGAGCGTCTTAGACTCAGCGGTATTCGTAAGCTTGCAGGTCGCCGTCTCCTTCAGGTTTTGCGCACTTGCACTGTTTGCGAAGGAAATAACAAGCGCGACACCGAAGAGCACTTTCATAAGTTTCATTGAATTCCCCTTAGACACAACGTTCTCACTTTTTACAATCTCAGACATGTCAGTCTCCGTTCAGTATGGGACTAATAAAGGCGGTCCCATTACGCCTGACGTCAAAATTAACAGGCTGGCGTGGCTTTAGCGTGACAGTCCGTGTTGAATAAAAAGTTAGGCATTGCGGCCCTAGCTTCATTTAACTCGTTCATTTGACATTGATGGGGCCCCGGGACTTGGCATCGGAGTCGGACCAGTAGTCTTCACCCTTGAGACGGCGATCTCCCTGGATGGTGTAGGTGATGAATCCTTGCTTGAACACCAGTGCGCCATCGCTGCGTTTGGCCTTAACTGCCTTGCCATTCACCTTGACGTGCTCGTTGTTATCGATATGGATCTCCGCCACTGTACCGCCACTGGGGCCAACCGCCACCCAATTGCCTGCATAAGGCGACTGGTTGGCCTGAGCGCCCTGGCCGGCGGTCTCGGCGGGAGCCTCCGTGACGAAGCCGGCCTTGGCATTTTCCGCCTTGGTCTTGTTGATGTCACAGCCTTGCATTTCGCTCATTTGCGTGCAACCGGAGCGTTCAAGCTTCTGGCGGTATTTTGCGTCGATTGCATGGGCGGGAGTATTTGCCAACAGCAAGGTGCCAACGGCGATAATCAGTCTCTTCTTCATATGTTTCCTTCCAAAGTTTCGGCGATTCAAAGGCATTACCAAGAGCCTAACCGATGAGGGCCTCCGACCCCAGAACGACTGACTCCAGTACAAGTTGTCCATCTACTTGAGTCTCGGTAATCGAAAAAAATCATAGTAACGTCTGATCCAGTCATACAGTTGTCTGATATGATCTGGTTAGTAACATGCCCATCAAGTAGCGAACCTGAAACAGTTATTCTTCCATCTTCTTCTTGACAGCGTCCGCAGCATCCTCGGCAGAATCTGCCACGTCAGAGACTGCGTCGTCGATTGCCTCCCCGGCTTTTTCTGCCGGGCCTTTTTCACAGGCGGAAAGACCCATTACAAACAGTCCCGCCAGCAGGGTCGTCGCGATGTTCTTGCGTGACTTCATGCTATTTCTCCTTTTGAAGGCCACTTGAATACATGGTTTGTCAACAGGCGATGTGCACCTGTTCCTGGTCACAGTCGTCCTATTCACAGTTATGTTGTCGCACCACTGCAGCTAGGACTTTTTAATAAGACCAACAACGAAAAGCAGTAACGCGGCACCGGCAGTGGCTGTAATGATCGAGCCGATAAGCCCGCCAGCCGAGATTCCCAGCAAATTGAAGACAAAACCGCCAATAACGGCTCCGACAATGCCAACTATAATGTTGCCAAGCAGACCGAAGCCACCACCCTTCATCAGGGTACCCGCCAGCCAGCCCGCAGCAGCACCTATAGCCAGAAAAATGATCAGTCCCTGTATGTCCATAGCTCTTCACCCTTTGTCGAATAATAATTCCTAATCACCATCATCATGACCAGCAGTCCGGATAGCACGTGTTACTGGAGTCTGGTTTGTTTTCCGTTTCATCCAAATCAGACTGGTAGTCAGCATAAGTAAAGCGCCGGCGAAATATCCGAGCGGTGTATCAGCGTAGATAAGTGCCGCCACTCCTGTTATTAAATAAATAAAAGGCATTGCCTGATATAGCCAATCAGGTTTCCATTTAATCATTTCAGTAATCTCCTCATACTTTTGAGTTCAGTTGTTGTAGAAGTATCTTGTTGCCACCATGCGTACACCGTCTCCTCATTGTGCCGCAAGACACTGATTCATTGTAATAAGTTGTTACAGGCGCCGAAGCACCTGAAAAGCTACTGAACCAATGCGTACAAAATTAGTACAATATCTAAGTATTCTTAATGAATCCCGCAACTGCACCAGGATCCCATAGGTCGAGTCAGCAGGGCGAAGGGCAAAGCGATTTTGAAACGAGATCAGGATGGCTTAACAGTGGGTGGAAGACCCTCACCGACCGTAGCGGCCAACGCGGTTGCTGTTAATACGCCGTTGCCGCCCCTCTCAGTAATTCAATGGCATTCATCTGGCGTGTGGCAGGATGGCAGTGAATACGATTATAGAGTCACTTGGAGTCTGCAGGTTGGTGAGTAACGACGTAAGACAAACAATAATACAATTTCTTTAGAGTACTCAGCCGCCTTCGGGCGGCTTTAGTTTTGCGCTGTGAGAAAATATCAAGGTGTGAGGCTACACCCGCTTATGCCACCCACCCACCATGCCACAATACAATTTTGGATTGTACGAATGGTAATCAGGGTATTTTGTATTACGCTACAAAATGAGACGACGCGATGTGTTTTAACAGACGACGGGCCACGAATGTCGCATTAGGGTCGTCTCCCAACTTTTAGGAAATGCTTATATAGACTTAGTCCGTTAGTCTTGCTTGGGTAGATTCATGGCTATTAGGCATTGACTACGGGTATGCACTGGTTGTTATTCGGGGTGGCCTTTGCCCAGCCCCTTCACTTGTACAGATGTGCTGTACCAACGCGCACCTGAGGACTCATACAAGACCCTATAAAAAAGGCATTACGCGGCCGTTCCACCGAGTGGTGCAACCTCCCCTACTCGGCACCATATATCAATAACTTACCTGACCACGATTTTTAACAAATCGAACAAGATATCCTGATATACGTCCGGGACTCATCCCCGGATCAATCATTACACCACCGTTCCAGCCTCTTTTTCTGCTCTTCCGGCAAACAGTGGCCATAGCGCTTCACAGGGCGGGGCTTCTTTTGTGCCTGATCGGGGTTGCCTGAAAAAACATGTTATCAACGCTGTATTTTCTGCCCATCGAGTACGTATTTCTACTGATAGAATTCCATCGAGTATGCCCTAATCTTTATCGTAATAGTGCTGTACTTGCACCATTACCCGGCCACAGAGGACAGCGTCATGACACAAAAGACTTTCAACTTCACCAGGCAGTTGCTGATGGTTCTGGCAGTAACACTTTCAATCGCGTTGGTCGTCTTCCTTGAAGCGACTAAATAACAGCTATAACCCGAGCAGGGCCAGCCTGTTATTCAGTGACACGACCCGGCAGGCTGGCAAAGCAGACCACAAATAACCGGAAACACACCCGCCTGAACCAGCAACGGCACAACCGCCGGCCCGAGGCATTCAACAAGCCTTCAACATGCGCCTCCGGCCTGCCGTGGCTGGCCGGCATGTCAACAAGGAACGCCTGAGTCAGTCATTTGTTGCTCAATGTCTGGTTGCTCATCGCCAGCAGATTCATTGTCACACGTCTGCTCAGGACCACAGACAGGACACCTGTCCCTTGAGAAATTGGTGCATTCATAACGCCTGGCCACCGGCATCGCACCTGGTGATGCAGGCCGATGCGCCGTGTGCAACGACTCAGCAAAAGCAGACCCCGCTACCGTTCAGAGGCTTCAATACGGCATGTAACGCAGGTATGGATGTGTATGCTGTAGTTCCTGCTAAAACGGGACTTGTTCCATCTTTTCAGCATTACCGCAATGTTATGGTTTAACTTGTAAAGGAGGCCACCACGGTAGGCGAGAGTAGGAGAAGAGACGCCCACCGTAGTGGCCTGCACTTACCATATATTACTACGGCAGCACCGGGCGATTCTGTAGTATTGCAAAGCACCCTAGAACGCGGCTACGCGTGAAATCGACTCACCGGACACACCATCGCGCCAACACTTCTCGCTGTTCAGTCGGCTGGAGATGTCAGGTGCCTGAAAACGACCGTTATCGGATGACACAACCTCCCCCGTTATGACAGCTCGAGGGCAGACGTCGACTGTAGAAATCTACCCGGGGTGCAGTGTCACCGGATCATTACAAGGCATTGTTATCTGGACACGGGATAGAGCTGTGCCCTTATTTCTTCTGGTGTATTTTCAGCATCCAGGGGGTAGCGCAAGTTGGTTGCATGTGCGTGTCCAGACAGGTCATGCAGAGTTATTCTTGCATCCGGGTTGCATCTGAGTTGATCCCGGCTGGTCAAATGAATGATGCCCACCGGTTCATGTGGAAGATATGGCATTAGCAGCCTGTGCGTACCGGCCTCAAAGAGGGGTTCTCCCATGAAGTTACACCTGGCAGGCAAGCGCTTGAATGGCAGGTTGTCCAGGTGTACTGCCATGACATAGGCCAACTGATTTGACCCAAAAATGCGCCCGCGCCGCGTTAATCTTTCAAAATGGTGTTGAATGCTGGCCCAGTGTTCTGCATCGGCACGCAGTGCAAACACGCCGCTATTCAATGGGCGTGCCATGCCGATTTCTTTCAGGAGTTTGCGGGGCATGCGTGATCGGCGCAAGTGCTTCATGCAGTAGGTCTGTATGACCGGCACGCTGCCGAAGTACCAGGTTAACCGGCCTGGGTAGAAACCTGTATCGACCTCATCGTAGCTCATTGCCAGCGAACCGTTCCGACAACCTTCGAGTATCAGTTCGATCGCATGCCAGTCGGCCACCCAGGCGTCTGCATCAATCCACAGATAGATATCATAACCAGGAAAATAATCCGGCAGGTAGGGTTTTGCAGCACGTGCCTGCAACCATTCTCTGTTACGCATGCGCCATTTTGGCACCTTGATGGTCCAGTAACCATCGACCAGATTGTCAGCAAGCTCTGAAAACAGTTCAGCTATTGACGGGCTCATGCCCGTAGCGATAACCGAAATATCGATATCAGCCAATTCCGATTTGTCCCTGATGGAGCGAATGAGTTCGTACAGCAACGGGGCATAACGGTCATCGGAGGCAGTGACGATTGTGACCTTGTTGCGTTGTTGCCTCATGGGGTTGCCGTGTATCCAGCTGATATCTGGCTGCCATAACCGATAGAGATTAAATTACTGGGCAGGAAAATCCGTTTCCGCGCTGCATTCCAGACTTACAGCCCAGGACGCTGAACCTCCCGGAAGACCTGCCAGAAGAATATCACGCTCCAGGCACTGGCTGCAGCAACGCCAATCATCAGTCTTGCTATCGACCAGCGGTCATTCCATTAACACCGTAATCAGGTTACCGCTCGAAGCTCTGTCAGCGCAGACGAAATCACGCGAATTGCGGAGCGCATTAGGAGTAGCGATAGACCCAGTGCAACGACAATATCAGGCCAGCCAGAACCCGTGATCCAGACTGCACCCGCCGCCACGAAAACAGAAAGATTCGATGCTATGTCGTTTCGCGAGCATTCCCAGACTGAACTCATGTTGATATCCTCATGGCGGTGACGCCAGAGAAGAAAGAGACAGGCTGAATTAGCGGCAAGACCTGCAAGGCTGAATATTCCCATCACCTCGAAGACAGGCACACCGGGATAAAAGAGTCTGTAGGCGACTTGCGCAATAACGACGAACGCCGCCAGAAGTATGAGAACGCCCTTGAACAGTGCAACCCTGGCCTTTACAGCTGCACCCTTGTAAACCGCATAGAGGCTCAGGCCATACGTTAATGCATCTCCAAGATTATCAAGACTATCTGCAAGCAGCGCGGATGATCCGGAATAGTATGATGCACCGGCGATAACCAGAAACATTAGCGCATTGATAGCCAGGACAATTCGCAATGTTCCGCGTTGCCGCTCAAGCATCTGCCCCAGTGAACAATCGACATCACAGCACCCGGCCATGGGGTAACTCTACTACCTTCAGCGATAGAGTGACACCATAAAGTATTATTGATACCAACAGCTTTGGGTCGAGTACTGTCCTAATAGCGAAATCTTGTTTGGTACAGGCTTGCCAAATCCGAGTCAGGGCAGCAACTTGCCGCTCCCGGCAGGGAGTGATTCTATACCGGGTGGTACCGTGTACGCGGAAGTCCAGCCAGAAGTGGTCATTCAACTGTAGACAAAATCAATAAAACCAATATTGATTGCTTTTACGCTAACGAATTGCGGCATACCCCCCGTCGAGCCCTCGTTTGCTGTAGACAATCTGCCACAGCTGGTTGCGCCGGGCACGGTCTGAGCCGGCAGCCCCGAGTAAAAAATAGCGCCACATACGGTAGAAGCGCTCATCGTAGCCCAGTGCCTTGATTTCATCACGGTGCCTGTCCACGTTAGCCATCCAGGCCATCAGGGTCGGATCGTAGTGTGTGCCCATGTTGTGCAGGTCTTCCATGATGAAGATGCCTTCGCTGGCAGCAGCAATCTGTTGAAAAACGGGTAACACCCCTCCTGGGAAGATGTACTTGTCGGTCCAGGGATCAACAGCTGTCGCACGGGTATTGGTACCGATGGTGTGCAACAGAAACAGGCCATCATCCTTCAGACAACGCTCGACCATCTTCATAAAGGTACGGTAGTTTTTCGGCCCCACGTGCTCGAACATGCCAATAGAAACGATGCAATCAAAGGTTTCATTAACGTCGCGGTAGTCCTGGAAGCGCAGATCGACATTCAGGTCCTTGTAGCGCTGCTGGCCAAATGCGATCTGTTCCCGTGATATGGTGACGCCGACAACCTCAACACCATAGCGTTCGGCGGCAAACCCGGCAAAGCTGCCCCAGCCACAGCCGATATCCAGTACCCGCATGCCTGGTTGCAGGCCGGTCTTTCTGCAGATCAGATCAAGCTTGGCCTCCTGGGCATCGTCAAGATTGTCAGCATCTTTCCAGTACCCGCAGGTATACGTCATGCGCGAATCGAGCATCAACCGGTACAGTTCATTGCCAATATCGTAATGATGTTCGCCAATATGAAAGGCCCTGCGCGGACTTTGCAGGTTGACAATTTTTGCCCGAATGACCGGCAGTAACAGTTTCAGTGGTGAAATACTGTGCTCAAGATCAGCACGCAACAACAGGCAGATGAGATCATCCAGCGCCTCGCAGTCCCACAGACCGTCCATGTAGGCTTCACCCAGCCCAAGCGGGCCCGCCGAGAGTACGCGCTGGTAGAAATCCACGTTGTGTACCTGGATATCGCTGGAGCTGTTACCGTTTACCTCGATGTTGGCCAGTGCCAGCAGGTCTCGAATGGTTTTTTCTGTCTTGCTCATTTTACTTGCCCGTTATCACCAAAGCGACAAGCTAGCGCACCCTGCAGTCGCTTGTCCAGCAGCGGACGATTCAATCGTTAATCCGTTCGTGCACTCGCCTTGTAAATACCCATCAGGTAATCCACTCGTCACGAAGTCGATTCGTCAGCTGCCGGGCGGACACGGTCTGCGGGGATCACAATGAAAACCGTCAGCCGGCCATGTTCGGGGCTGCACCATCGGTGAACCCGTTGTTATCCCGATGAACCTTGCTAACGGGTGATATTCCGCCCTGGAGCGACCCCTGTTGACTAGTTAATCTCGTAAAGGTTTATACGTCGCGATGGAAACGGCCGATAAACTGCTGCTCGTGACCGGAACGAAACCAGCTCCTGGCTCAACAGGGTGCGGGGATAGTGCGGCCAACACCACACATCCAGCGCATTGATAATCCGGTTAGTACAGTGTGCCTGGTGGGCAGTTAGCGGCCAAGGAAGAACTGTCCTGGTGACAGGGTTTTCATGTGTGGCAATCTTGATATAGACATCCCGTCATCACCATGAAGCAGCGTATTCATATAATCTACTAAAAATGCGCGCTTGTCTTTGTTAAATTCTGCTAACCTGCTGGCGTATTGTTCCAGTTCCTCAGTGGCAATTGCTAATTCACCTGCAAGTAATTCTATTCCGCCTACAATCTCTTCCTTCTCATCCGTGGAGCAGCTTACAAGCTTGTTCTGTAAATCAGCCAGTTCGCCTTTTGCCTCCTGTATTTCTTCTTTTGTATTATTGATTTCATCTTTCAAGCAGCACTCTTGACGCTTAAGCTCAGCTGTCAAATAGCCGACGTGCTCGCTCAGTTGATCCTTGTCAAGATAACCAATCTCCAGCATGTGCTGTTTAAATAAAGTCTTTGCATCTGCTGTTGTTATTGGCTCACCAGCCGGAGCAATCATGCGAATAGTGTAAATCGGATATTTCTTGCGGAATAATGCAAACATTTCTCCCCCCCTCCGCCACTTCATGCCTGTTAATCGTGCAGCAATGTTCACTGATAAGTAAAAACAAAAATACATAATCACGATACAAATATTGCATGACTGTTGAAGAATGCAATTGTGGAAACTACTTATGAACACCTCCAGTTTAGTGTTGTTGTTCTGCGATCCGGTTATGTTACCGGAGTGGATACCAAGGCGCATCAGTTGCGGAAACGAAGGCCATCGCCTGTGTTGTTTTTATAGCTCTCGTAAAAGCTACACATGCACAATATTTGCAGTATGAATGTAATAATAGATCGTGGTGAAAAATCCACCAGTTGTTGGTTATTGTTTCAGTGATCGCATGGCTTGTGTCCACGCCGTACGTAGCTCCATCGGGATGTATTTCAATTTGGGACGACGTGTGTTGCTGCCGCGCAAATCCTTAACCTGCAATACATTTGACGGCTTGTCCCAGGGGAAGGTTGCATTGTCGATGAATAGATGCATGCCTCTGACTGGAGCCTTAGGGACAATGCTTTTAACGGCACTGACTTGCCGTGAAAGGTAGATGTCGGGATTGGTAAATTTATAGCTGCGGGTGTTGATGGTCTGGGTCCACTCATCGGTCTGCACGCCACCGAAAATCATCCCGTCATAACGTTTAACGCCAATCACAAGTATTGCATCAGTGGACAGCAACAGAAAATCGATATTGACTTCACCTCCCATGCCATCCGGCAAAGTTATATTGCGCAACATACGGGCACCGAGCCGTTTTACCGCCCGGGTGATTCTGCGTCCCTCCCACCAATAACACAGGGAATTGCGTAACAGGTACATTAGCATCAGCAGTAATACCAGCATCAATAGCCCGGTCACCCACAGCCGGTTACCTGTTGTAAGATTCTCTGGCCAGATTGGAAACATATCCATCATGATGGATGCCTGTGACCCTCGTGGATTAACAACTACTATTTCAATATCCTGCTGTTGCTGACAAACAGTCATCGACCTGACGTTCTAGCGATAAAGGGTATAATGCTATCGCCGCCCTCCAGCATGTTCCACCCCTGAACAGCACGCCATGAATCCAATCCAGCGTAACGGGAGATAGTGTTCATAAGGGTTATAATCCAGGTATACGCTTCGACACAACCATAGCCGGCAGCCCTGCATTCACGGCCATTGAATATTGACTGGATATGAACGAGCCGAAAGATAAAAACACGGAATGCCCGGCAAACATTGCTGGATAGATAAGGGGGATAGTCCGTAAAGGCTCGAACCGAATCTGGTATGGACGAAGCTGGCTCCTCGTCCTGCTTTGTACGGGAGGATAATTCGCCCAAAAACTGTCCTTCCCAAAGTATTTCAGGTTTTTGGCATAGTACCTTATACACGTTAGTCAATCAGGTTTTTTTACCAACGCCCGTCAAATTGTAGTTCACCAGTTTTCGATAAAGCGTGCGTTCACTGACTTTCAGTATCTCGGCTACCGTGCGACGATGACCATTGTGCTCTAACAGCAACCTGGCAATGTATCTGGCTTCTATTGACTGTAACGCATTATTGTCTTCTGCATCTGATTTTGTAGGGATATGAACGATTTTCTCACCCAGGTAGCGTTTACCATCTTCGTCGGTAATCGGAAAGCCCTTGACACTCACGCATTCAGGATAATGTTCACGGTTATGGTGCACATGACTAACCTCGTAACTGTGACCACTCTCTATAACCCTTTGCATTGGGCACTCCTCTCCATAGCTATGGCAAGGTAACTCACTGTGATGATGAACCATGTGACACTTTGAGCCCACGATTTCGCTATGGGGAGAATCATAATGAGAACAGTAAGCACTGTTGGCTGCTACGATGGTGTAGTTCTCATCAATGATGACAAACGGATTCTCATGAGAATCAAGAATGGTTTGCAGGTTAAAGCTTGGTTTCTTTTCGCTTGACATTTTTGAAATTCAATACATTTATGTTAGAGAAACCCACTGTATATCCGGGTGTTTAATTCAAACAATCAGGCAGATTGCTTTACGATTGGCACAACCAGATAAGTCTTCGTTAATATTTAAACATTGACTAACAGGCTGTGTTGTAACGGTCACAGCCATAAACCAAGTCTAGACAAGAATCATACAAACGCAACTGAGTCTCCTGGGTGGGTCGATGGCACAAATAGCAACCGGACTCCGAACGTCTTGGTTAGTCTATCTTTCTACCGTTCAGGTAACGAGCAGCAAGCCCTCATATTGAGCGACAACAGAAATACAGTGACTGCTTATATTAGCCGTTAATCCGGGTCCCTTGCCGAATTAACTGCGTAATTCGCATTGTATCCCGCAACGGGCCATTGGCCTGCCCTCGACCACTCGAAAGGCATGGTTTTGCGAATATATGGCGGAATCCCGTTTATGGGTAACCGAGCAGTCGGGCGAACAGGCACCCTTGACGTCGGCAAAGTTGGCGACCTTCTCTCTTGACAGGATCCAATATATTGATCAGCGACAATGTTCTCATTGGCTCGCAGGCCAGCGCGAAAATGGAGGTGACCCGGTTCTGATGAAACGGGAGTGCGACCTTGCAAAGACTTGACCTCCGTTGACGCCTCTTGACACAGTCCATGCCTCCCCTGCTGGCAACCGTTAAGCCTCTTCACGTACCGCCCCGCTTCAAATCACGATTTCAAGGTCCGGGCTCTATCTGCCGATCAATGAGTTGATAAACATAGCTCAATGGGTGAAATAATGGACATTCAAACTATCGCATGGGTCTTTGCGGCATGCGTCTTCTGGTGTTGCATTTATCAGCTAACCGCCATGATTAACGGCGCCCCCCTGCTCTAGACCCCTGCCATACACTCCCGGTTACATACCGCGATTGTCTGACACCAGACAGCTTTCGATCATATCCTGCCCCGCAGCGAATGCTTACACAAGAATTACATACACTACCGGCAACGACCACACTGGTCATGCGCGGATTATGCCAGTGATCTCGTGTTGAGGTTAATGATCACATCAACAACATGTTTATTTAAGTCCACATTCTCCGGATCTTTGGCTCTGGTCTGCTGGGCCTGGTCTGTATAGCAAGACAGCGATTGACCAGACAGGGCCCTCCCCCTCCTTCAGCAACCAATTGATCATTCCCTGGTCGCCGCATTACTTTGACAGTGCGACACTATGCCACTCCTCAAGCAGTAAGCTATCTGCTATAGAAATATATCAGGTAATGCGTACTGATGACTCGAAGATCAACACAGTTCTTGAAAGATGCCATATTAGCCATTCTGCTAATGCTTCTGATGGTTGCAATTGCGTCATTGTCTATATTGAATGAATAATGGCAGGAACCGGGTTGCCGACCCAACCAATTGCCAATTGGATATGCATGTGTGACCGCCCGGAGAACATCAAGGTCCTGCCAGCGCCTGACCTTTTCGCGCATACAATAATGGCTCCCGAAGGAGCCACTGTATCGAGGCGGTAACCGCTTACGTTTTCTTTCGCCCAAGCATGCCAAGCAGCCCCATCAGTCCGGAGCCAAAGAGCCAGACGGATGCCGGGAGGGGAACCGCCTGAATCTGCATCCCGGCAAGTGCCGAATTCACCCCGAATAGCCCCTCCCCGGCTATCGGAACATCCTGGATTTGCAGCTGCCCACTACCATCCGACATGACGGAATTCAGCCTGGCGTATTCGACGCCTTGCGTCCAGTCTGGAAAGTCAGCATCGGCGGAATTGGCATTCGGGGTCGTTGTTGCACTACCAACCCCCGGCTGTCCTGTAATGGAATATTCCTGTGCATAGTAAGCATTATATAAAACGATATCGAACAAGGCATTCGCAGCCAGACCGGAAATCGTAATGGACTCCGTTTGACTGGGCAGGCTTATCACGCGATCCGCAAGCAAGGTGTTGGTCCCGGGAACGAATGGGTCTCCCAGGTTGGAGAATTCAGTGCCAAAGGTCAAGGAAACCCCGCTGGTTCCAGCCGTTCCGTCGGCAAAAGCCAGGTTTGTCGCCCCCGCGGAGTCCACGGCATTCCAGAACGTATCGGCAGGGCCGCCAAGGATTCCCTGTCCGGCATAAATCGCGGAGTCCAGTGGTCCAAAGTCCACATTGATCGTCTGGGCATGTGCATTGGCGCTCAGCAACAACCCGGCGATGAAGACGTATACAGCATCTTTCAGGCGCAATTTGTTCATGATGGTATCTCTGTTCAATATATAGTTAACTCGAGCCAGATTTTGTTGCTGTTGCAGTTTCCTCTGTCCAGGACTGAACTAACGCCAAGTACCCGATAAAACAGCATCCAAGATCAAGTATCCGATCAGTAACACTGCGTGTCTATTGGACCAAAGTTGTAGATAGCGAAAGCTTGCCTGGAGTATAGGTCTGACCTTATATCATGGTGTTCCTGTATAAACAGAACAGCATGCTCGTGACTACAATCAGAGCTTCCCGGAGTGACCTTCTGTGTTAGGGATGCGCAGATGAGTTGCTCATTCCGTGCACAGCACAGCGCAGCCCCCAATCCAGATCATAAATTTAATCAGTTACTGGATTATTTGCTTCGTTCACCTGCAGGTCGCCGTGCAAGCGCTCATCTCGCTACGCGCTTGTATCAGGCATACGGAATAAGGAAAGAAGAATAAATCAGCGCTTGGGTGATCCACACGATGCAGCGTTGCAGGATCATATAACCCATCAACACCACATTAGTAAAACCGGTAACGACAGTTGGTGTTTCAAACACTCATCCGGTATTCAAATGGAGAGAATGACGGGAGGAAACTGAATTTCACAGGCCATGATCTGGCCTGCTCCGGCGGGTCCAAGTCAAGTGCCAATGAACAACCAGGGACAAAAAACTATGGAACGCATTAGCCAATGCCCTGCTGTCAACATTACTGATCCTTGTTTTTTAGCGTGTCGGCTGGTCGCAAGGTATCGATCTCGTCATCTCTGGCAAAACGACGCTCGATACCGCGTGATTGCCTCTAACCAACCCCGAAGTTGCGTAGTGCCGTGCGGAACGCATTGAAGGGACTGAGCACCGCGTCGCCGATAACGATTGCGTAGCCAAACCAGTAGAAGAACGTGGGAGACTGATCAAGTCTGAATATCAGATACGTAAGCAATCCGGTAGCGACGACTACGGCAATAACCGCAAACAGAAGGTCAGCGAGAAATGCCGGTATACTGATGTCACCGGACTTAAAGAATTCCGCGAACAGAACAAACACCCCAACGCCGATAAAGATATAGCCCAGTACGCCCTCCATGCTCAGACCCATGACATGCACTACCACTGCGTAGGCAATCAGGAAAAAAGTCCAGGGGATCATGCCGATCAGTGAGGTGCGATTCCGTTTGGTTTGGATAGTGACATCTTTGGACATGCTTGATCTCTCCAGCTAATTCGTTTGCCTGTATGTTTGCTAATAATCGCTGCGAGTATAGACAGCAGAGAAGTAAAGTTCCACCCTAATTGATGCGCGTATTCCTGCATCAGGCCACAGACAATCTCAAGAGAAACCCTGAATGCAGACTAGCGATTATTCACGTCTTCCGTAACATATCGAGTGGTTACCCGCTTTTCGGTGGAATACGGATTTTCTGGCCGGGGTAGATAAGATCGGCATCCTTGATAACTTCACGATTGGCTTCAAACAATTTTGGATAATCCATCGCATTGCCATAAAATTTCTTGGCTATCTTTGAGAGACTGTCGCCACTGACGATCGTGTAGTACTCAACCTCTGGTGCCGGGGCGGGTGCTTCCATATTGTCAATTTTTACATTGGTAACACCCTTCACATTACCAGCCATCAACACGGCTTTTTCAACAGCTTCAGCCGAGTCTGCGTTACCACTGAGGTCAACGGTGCCATCGTTATAGGACACACCGAGACCTGTAATGCCCGGGTTGTTTGCTTCAATGCTTTCCTTTATCTTTTCTGCTGGATCATCGTCTTTTCCGAATAACTTGTTACCCATATCTTTGGCGAAATCAAATAAACCCATAATGTTTCTCCAGATTGAATAGTAGTATTGCCAGTTTCGATGAACATGTTTCGATGTTCATCGAAACTTACGGGAAGAGAGTATAGGCAGCATAAACACTATTTTCCATATTCATCGAACTTGCCCCCGGCCGGCCGTCAACTCGGCACCGGCTATAATTGGTACGTTCATGTGTATTCTGTGACAATTACCACTGGCATCGTGTTGTCTAATAAGTAGTGGCAGCAAGACCATGTTTCCGTGACAATTGCCTTCCTGCTGAAAGTCATGCTTTCCAATATGACGGGGCTTTACTCGCTGCCATGGCTGAACTCGCCCGCCTGACTGCTGGCCACGGTGGTAGAGCGCACGGAGTCGAGCGGGCCATACTCATCGCCAGACCAAGCAGGTCTTAGAGACTTTGCAGCCGTCAACCACTCGCATTCAGATGCTATCAGATATAATATACATTTCACTTAAGTATCAGGCAGCAGCCAGTAACGGATTGACAGGCTCGGAGATCTGGAGAATAGATTATGAATCTGATTACCAGACGGGGAGACGCTCGTCGCTCTTATCCTTCTGTCGAATTTCCGCTACAGGATTGTCAGGGACTATTCGTCGTTAAAGACCGGCGACGATTGTCTGATCGACGAAAGGCTGATCATAAAATTGCCAATCTGAAAGTCATGCTCCTGAAAATACTCAAAAAATAAGCCTGTCCAGGGAATAGGCCACCTTCCCTGCTGCATTCGGCCATTCAATGGTCGACGCCTTGTTCTCGCATAAAGCACACCGCCACTTACTGCATGACACAGCAGACATCATTTTCTGCGGTTTTCATCATCAAAGAATAGCGCTCATCATAAAGTGCCTGTTCTCTTCCAATGCAGACCATGAAAGCACGGGGATTCATTCAATCAATACAGTGATGCATCTGTTCCAGTTTTCCCGGTTGCCACCCGTAATACTGACACCCATTTGCAAATGGTGTCACATACAACTAAACAAACCGCCGTGCACAGCCTACAGGACATGCCGGTATGATACACGGAGTGTGGAACGCCCTTGCTTTGGTTGACAGGTCATGAATACCAGTATGCCTGTTGTTCCCTGGTACGCCCGCTGCCAAACGAAGTTACAGGCGAGAGCATTTCATTGGGTATTAGCCCTGTGAATTTGGCAAAACTACATTTCACCTGCACCTAAGTACAATATGCAGAGAAGTAATTACGTCTTAATCTTGTTATCACAGTGACGAACATTAGTTCCTCATGTCGCCAATAATAATGAGGTAAGACAAAATTATGAAAATATTTCCCTCTGTAAAAACACTGGTTGCCCTGTCTTTACTGGGCGGCAGCCTTGCGACGGGAGCTGCATCGGCGGCAACCTGTGTCACCGGCAGCAGCGGTGAAACGCCGTTGCAGGGTATTCTCGATAATATCACCCTCGGTGGTCCCAGCAGTGTCAACACGCTCACTGACTGTATAGACGACAGCTCGGATTCCAGCTGGGCCATTAGCGGAAGCGGTCTCTCGGGGTTGACACTGATTATTGAGCTTGCGGGTAATGCCAGCACGAATTCCTTCGGCGTCTATGACACGGCTAACATGGACAATAAGGTTGAGCTCTTTGACGGCGCGGCTTCCGCGGGCAATCAGGTTGTCATGACCATCCTGGCGGATGGTTCGGTAATCACAAACGTGGCCGTCGACAGCGGTGTTAATTTCACAGGTAACAACTTCGGTTTCTATCTTGATACCGCTAGCAACGGGACCTTTTACAGCGATACACCCCTCAATCTGGATACCACTGATCACATGCTTGCGTACCGAGGCACCGGTGATGTGGTCCAGCTGCCGGGTCTGGCTGCCGGAACCTGGACACCCAACGAGTTTGTGCTGGCCTGGGAAGATGTCAGCGGATCCCGAGGTGCTGATTTCGACTTCAATGACTTCGTTGTAATGGTCGAGTCGGTAGAACCAACCGTAGTTCCTGTCCCTGCCTCCATCTGGCTGTTCAGCTCCGCCCTGCTGGGACTGGTCGGAGTCGCCAGACGCAAGAAGTCCTGACCATAGCATTACTCTTAGAAACGGTGGCTTCGGAGACTGTATAAAAACCAGCTCTCCATGGCCAGTTTTCAATAGCCCTGCTCGCAAGAGCGGGGCTATTGTATTATGACATTCATGTGTTCCCGGCAGGCAGGCATGCCTGTTATGTCAATACAGCCGGCCCATCTTCGACATGGTACTCTCATTTCCCCGGCTGATCACGGACCGCAGGTAGCTGTCAGCCTTGAGGACAAGGGACAGTATTCAGGGAACCCGCGCCACACCAGCTAGATCCTGTCGACAGGCAGCCCGAACTAGCGGGCCTGCTGCTTGGGGTCCCATGCATCGCCCTGCCCATAGCGGCTGATAAAAAAATCCCCAGTCAGTGACAAAGAGCAGTGAGTAACTTGATTGGTTATCTCAGACTGAAATCATTGTGTCGCGGAGCGACCGTCCTCGACCCGCAAGCTGCGAACCCACTGGTATTAGGGTACTGAATCTCATATTCTCTTAACAGTGCATTGAAAAGAGAGTATGGCTAATCATGAAAACATTATTCTGTTTTGCTTTATGCCTTGTGTTATTGGGCGGCTGCACGAACTACAAGCAAACTCACCTGGATACGGGAGAGGTCGGTTACAGCATCCAGTGCAACAGCCTTGGCTCAAGCTCCTGGAATGCCTGTTATGTGATGGCGGGAGATATCTGCGGAAACAGGGGCTATGACGTCGTTTCAAAAGACAGCGATGGTTCGGAACGATACACGAAGCACCTCTGGATCAGATGCAATTAGCAGGCTGTGAGACCCTGTCATCATGTTCGGACCCCTTGGCCGCTGATTCACGGCCTTATGTCAGTATAAACCAGACACGTTACAGCAGCGAAAACTTACAGCACCCATTGAATACCAATTTTCAGGATTTACGCCAACGCCTGGCGCGCTTACCGGCGACAAATAGCGCCGTGCTTGACAGCTATCGCGATTTTGCCTCACCGGGCAGATGCAAATACCGCAGGATGTTCACGCTGGCCGGATTCCCAGCGAGAGACAGCGACCCATCAGATCGCTGCTGCCATTAACCGCGTATAGTTTGGCGCCGGCGCGATTTGCCCAGCGTTTGAGCAAGAGCAGCAGCGCAAACCCTGAATCACGCACACGACTCACCTCCTGAAAGTCAACAATATAGCGTCGGTAGACCTTACCGGTATCGTAACAGGATTCTCTCAGTGCCAGGGTCAACAGCAGGTCCAGCGTGCCATTGATTCTGATCATCAAGGATCCGTTGTCTGAAACAGCGTGTATACGACTGGACATCATCACAGATGCTCCTCCATTGGTCCCCCAGGCTAGACCCGCTGTATCCGTTATCACTACCGCCATATTATGTGATATTGATCGGCTCGTGTGTCAGACAGCGGGCTTCATGAGCAGTCACGGGGTGTTACGCATTGACATGTAATGATCTTAATAGTTCATTACCGTGCCCGTATATCCGCATAACTACTTACTTTAGCCACAGCTTGCCCATATACCCTACAATAACAATCAGTTTTAACGACAGGACAAATATCGCAAGCAGACACTATCTTACTGGCCGGCCGGATACTCTCAGGATAGAGCCGGCAGTGGTTTCAAGGCCGTCTACAGGGCAGTTATGCTGGAAATAATACATCGGATCAGCATGCCATGACTGCCTGCCGAGGGCAGAATGGATGCCAACAGGTAGCGAGACAAGCCGCGGTAGACATGCCTGGACAGAACCACTCCGTATATCCAACATGCCTGAAGATTGTCCTATACTAGTGAAATGTCATATAACTCTTCCGCTTGTTTTATTCACCTCGCCTGAAACAACAGCGCTCTTCGTGTGAAGAATTACATTTCAATTCTGATTATCTTAACGTTGATGCTGGTTGGCTTGTTCCTGTCATGGTACGTGGACAGGAGCTACCAAAGTTACCTCGAAAGTCAACACGCCCTGGCACAGCAGTCAACGCAGGGCGCAGCAAGGCTCATCAAGCTCTATATCAATGAGGTCCGCCGGCGTGTTGATCTATTTACCGAGGAAGAAGGCGACATCATCAGCAAGTTGTCCCTGAACCCTGCGGATGAAGAAATGCACGAGCAGTTCACCAACCGGGTTAAACGGCACTTCCCCGACTTCTTCGCCTATACCATAACCGACAGCCTGGGCGAGGTGCTGCTGGACGATATCGAGGGCAAAGTTGCCGACCTGTGCCAGTCCGACATTCATCAATTTGCCGCCGGCGATCATCAAAAGGTTTACATCCATCCCAACCCGGTTGGCTATCACTTTGACATCATGTCATCCTGGAAGAACCTTTCTGGAGACCAGGGCGTTTTCTTTGTCAGCCTCAACCCGGATGTATTAGCGCGCATCCTTGCCAACAGCCAGTTGCATGACCACAAACTCATACTGCTGCACAGAAAAAAAACTGGCTTAATTGAAATATCTGCCGATGGCACACGTGCAGACTTGCATGGTAAAACACACCTCGGTCCCGAGGAAATGGAGCGTATCGGTTATACGACCAATGTCGGCGGCAGCTTGTGGACACTCGCCGATTTGCCCGCTACCAACCTGTTTGCTGCGCACAAAGACATCCTGTGGCGTCGCGCAGCCTCTATATTCCTCGTATTTCTGCTGTTCAGCGCTGTCATGGCCGTGCTGATCAGGCGTGCAGATCTACGGCGCAGCAAGGCCGAACAGTCAGTCCGCGAATCCCGCAGCCAGCTTGAAAAAAATGTAGCCAGTCGCACCCGGCAATTATCGATCACCAATACCCAGCTGGAATCCGAGATCCATGAACGGCAGCGGGCGCAACAGGCACTCAAACATGAAATCGATGAGCGCAGGCAAACCGAAGATGCACTGCGCGCACTGCATGAAATCACATCAGCACAAAAACTGTCGTTTCACGACAAGGTCAAGGAATTGCTTGAAATCGGCCGCCAGCAGTTCAAGCTGCCGATCGGGATACTCGCCCACATCGAGGGTGACCGTTACGAGGTCATTCAGTCCATCTCACCCGACGAATCCATTGTCCCGGGGACTGTGTGTGAGCTTGGTAAAACCTATTGTCGTGAAACGCTCCGCGCCGACGGCCCTGTCGGCTTTGAGCATGCCGCGCACTCGGAGTGGAACAACCATCCCTGCTACCAGACGTTCAAGCTGGAGACCTACCTCGGTATACCGGTGATTGCGGGTAACAATGCCTATGGAACCCTCAACTTTTCCAGCCCTGCTCCACGCAAGGCGCGCTTTACTGCGACCGACGTCGAAATCCTGCGGCTGATGGGCCAGTGGCTCGGTAGCGAGATCGACCGCCAACAGACTGAACAGGCCTACAAACAGGAAAGAAACAAGGTACAGCGTTACCTCGATGTCGCCGGCGTCATTATGCTGGTTGTTGACGCCGATCAGCGGGTCAGCATGGTGAACAGGAAGGGCTGCGAACTGCTGGGCGGAACTGAACAGGACATTATCGGCAAGAACTGGTTTGACAATTTCGTTGCCGATAGCAACCGGGAGGAGATCAGGGAATTATTCGTAAAGATGATGGCACAACAGGAAAAACTGATCGAGCACTACAAGAACCCGGTCGTCACCCTCAACGGCGAAGAACGGCTGATTGCCTGGCACAACACACTGCTGTATGACGAGGCTGGCAACGTAACCGCGTCACTGAGTTCCGGTGACGACATCACCTTACAACAGCAGGCGCAGGAACAACTCCGGCAAAACGAGGAACAACTGCGCCTGACGCTGGAACACGCCCCTATCGGCATACTGACTTCCGGACTGGATGGCCGCCTGCTCAGTGTTAACCCGGCCTTCTGTAATATTCTCGGCTATCACACAGAAGAACTCATCCAACTGTCTGTCGAGGACATCACCCACCCCGATGACTGGAATGAAACCAGGACAAGGTTTCAGGCACTGGTGAATGGTGACATCGACAGTTACGAGCTGGAGAAACGCTACCTCCGCCGTGACGGCTCCATCATCACCGCACGGGCGCGCGCTGGCCTGGTACGGGATGCGCAGGGCAAGCCACTGATGGTCGTTGGAGAAGTCGAGGATATTACCCAGCGCGAACGTACCGAGAAGATGTTTCAACGGGTTGTCGAATCGGCGCCCAATGCCATCGTCATGATAAATTCGGAGAGCCGGATTGTGCTGGTAAATTCACGGACAGAAAAATACTTCGGCTACCGTCGGGACGAGTTGCTTGGACAACCCATTGAGATCCTGATACCCAAGCGTCTGCGCCAGCACCATCCGGAATACGTCGAGAGCTTCAAGTCCGAGCAGCGCGCCCGTCCCATGGGCCTCGGGCGCAACCTGTTCGGCCTGCGCAAGGATGGCAGCGAGTTTCCTGTCGAGGTCGGCCTCAGCCCGGTAGAAACGGGCCAGGAACTGCTCATCCTGAGTGCGATTGTCGACATCTCCGCGCGGGTTCGCAGTGACCGGGAGTTGCAGCGCATGCGCACCTATCTCAAGAACATTATCGATTCCATGCCCTCGGTACTGGTCGGGGTGGATAAAAAAGGCCGGGTAACCGAATGGAACCAGAGTGCAGAGATGGCCACCGGTGTTCAAAACGACAAGGCAATCGGGCAACCTTTCAAACGGTTGTTCCCGGAACTCAAATCCCAACTCGATAACATCAGGGAGGCAATTCGCACCCATACCCCGATGCGAACGGAACGCCTGATTACAGAGAAGAACGGGGAGCCACGCTATGCCGACGTCATGGTCTACCCCTTGCTGGCAAACGGGTCGGCCGGTGCGGTAATCCGCGTGGATGACATTACCAGCCGCGTGCGTATCGAACAGATGATGGTACAAACGGAAAAGATGATGTCCGTAGGCGGGCTTGCCGCCGGGATGGCGCACGAGATCAACAACCCACTGAGCGGCGTGTTGCAAAGCTGCCAGAATATCCAGCGCCGACTCTCGCCCGATCTGGAAGCCAATCAGCATACCGCCGCCGCGCTGGGTGTTGATCTGGAGCGGATGTACCGTTATCTGGAAGAGCGTGGCATCATCGATTTCGTGAATGCCATCCAGCAGTCCGCGAGCCGTGCCAGCCATATCGTTGCTGACATGCTGGCCTACAGTCGCAGCAGCAGCAGCGACTTCCAGCCGGCGCGTGTCCAGGACATGCTGGATACCGTGGTACGACTGGCCGCCAGCGACTATGATTTAAAGAAAAAGTATGACTTCAAACAAGTTGAGATCGTGCGCGATTTTGACCCGGAGCTTGAAACCCTGATTTGCGACCATACGGAAATTGAACAAGTGCTGCTCAACCTCATCAAGAATGCCGCGCAGGCCATGTCCGATAGCGACATTCCACCGCCGCACCGTATCACCCTGCGCACCCGCAGGGAGGATGGATACGGACGTATCGAGGTCCAGGACAATGGCCCTGGTATGGATGCACAGACGCAGCGCCGGGTATTCGAACCGTTTTTTACCACCAAAGCGGTAGGGGTGGGAACCGGGCTTGGTCTCTCCGTGTCCTATTTCATTGTTACCGAGCAGCACAAGGGCACCATAGACGTCACCTCGAGTCCCGGAGAAGGCACCTGTTTTATCCTTCGCCTGCCTTTGCACAGGGAGCAGCCCTCGTGAGCACACGGGTACTGGTAGTAGACGATGAACCGTGCATCGTCTCCGGACTGCGGATCTTTATGGAGGATGAGGGCATGCACGTAGCCTGCGCGGGCTCCGGGGAAGAGGCTGTCGACATGCTGCGAATGGATCCCGGCATCGATGTATGCATCGTGGACATACGACTGCCCGGCATGAACGGCGACAACACCATTCGCGCCATGCACGAAATCAACCCTGGTCTGAAGTTCATTATCCATACCGGCTCGGCGGATTACAGCATCCCCGATGATCTTCGCGCCATAGGGATCGATGAACGACAGCTGTTCGCCAAACCACTACTGGACATGACGCCACTGGTGGACAGTATCGCCGTGCTCACAGGCAGCAGAGGCTAGCGAGTGAATACCATGACAGGCACGGTGGCGAAAATTCTCACCATAGAGGACGAAGCGCCGATCCGTGACGGCATCGTCGCCTACCTTGAGGACAGCGGTTTTACCATGCTGCAAGCCAGTGACGGCCCCAGTGGTATCGAGATCTTTCGGCATGAGCACCCGGATGTGGTGTTATGCGACCTGCGTCTGCCGGGCATGGATGGCCTGGAAGTCCTGACCACCATTACCACCGAATCGCCGGAAACGCCGGTCATCGTGGTTTCCGGCGTCAGCCTGCTCGATTACGCCGTACAGGCGCTGAAGCGCGGCGCCTGGGACTATGTTACCAAGCCCATTCACGATATGGCGGTACTGGAAAGTGCGGTACGCCGGGTAATCGAGCATGCAGAGCTGCTACGCCAGAATCGCGAATACCGTGAAAACCTGGAAGTGCTGAACCGGGAGCTGACCCAGACCCTGAAGCAGCTCCAGGAGGATGAAGAGGCCGGGCGCAGCATCCAGTTTCAGCTACTGCCGGAAGACAACAGCAGCTTCGGCAGCTTCACCTTCCGGCGACGTCTTTACCCCTCCATGTATCTCAGCGGAGACTTTGTCGACTACTTTCCCATCGATGACCAGCATGTCGGTTTCTACATGGCGGACGTATCCGGTCATGGCGCAGCCTCGGCATTCGTGACAGTAATGCTCAATACCCTGGTGATCCAGTACCGTGATTCCTTGTGGCAGTCAGGTGACGATACCATCCTGCACCCACAGCGTACCCTGCAGCGCCTCAATCGTGATTTCTGTCGCCAGAATCTCGGCAAGCACCTCACCCTGTTCTACGGGATCATTGACCTGAAGCAGAATACCATGCACTACAGTAACGCCGGACAGTTCCCCTACCCGCTACAATATGATGGGCGCCAGGTCAGCACACTCGAATGTCGGGGGCGGCCACTCGGACTATTCGACGACGCGGAGTTCAATGTTTGGCAGTGTCAACTGCCGCAGGAATACGTGCTGGTACTGGTATCAGACGGGATCCTGGAACTGATGTCCGAAGCAGCCATGCTGCAACGCTACAGCGCCCTGCTCCCGGATATGACAGTTGCAGATCTTGATCTGGACGAGATCACGGCAGGCCTCGATGTACTGGCAGACCAGCACCTTCCGGATGACATTGCCTTTCTGGTGATCAGCAGGAGCCCGCATCATGGATAGCGGCAGCGTCCTCCACGCCAGCCATGATAATATTCATGTGTTGCGTTTCATCGGGGATATCCGCTATACGCTGAGCCCTTCCATTGATCGCTTCCTGGAAAGACTTTTTTCCGGCCCGAAACCGCTGGGATTTGTCATTGACCTTACAGAAGCTGACAGCGTGGACAGCACCAACCTCGGCTTGCTCGCGCGTCTGGCAACGCGAATGCAGGCGCTTGACGCCAGTCGAATTACCATCGTATCGAGCCGCGCCGACATCAATGCCGTGCTCAACAGCATGGCCCTGGATGAAGTCTTCGACATCGTCAATGATACTCGCCTGGAGACAGATACTATGCGGGAGGTTCCGCAGGAGGACTCCGACAAGGAGACGCTGGCACGCACCCTGATTGATGCACATCGCGCACTGATGGACCTCAGTGAGCATAACAGGTCAATGTTCCAGGACGTGGTCGCTGCCCTGGAGAAAAACAAACCCGGTGGTTAGCAACGCCTGTTGATCAGTTAATTAATATACAAGCATTTTATAGCGCACCGATACAACCGGCGAACAACGAATGAGCGAAGGCCACCGCGATCAGCGTTAACACCAGATCTATCGGATAGCTCTCCTGGCACTTCCTGTCATTCGTCCACAATGAACATGATAACCGCCATAAGAACTACCATTAATGCGATGGCAAAATTCTCTCCCCGGTGAGATGGTTTGTGAATGCTCATTATGTCCCCTCCTGAGCGAATGTTAGAATCCAATTTTCTCAATAACGACAATAGCGGGAGGAATCAAGGCTGCAAAAAGTATTAGTGCGCCACATACAGCTGCATAAATTGTTCGTATCACAGAAGCACCCGGGCTCTTGATAGAAGAGAATCGTTTATGCAGGCATGGTGTTTTTGTCAAACTGGCTTGCTGCTTCCCTGAATCAGTGATGTGACGCCCTGGCCAGGACCACATCCACCCGTGTCAGTATGTTCTCCATACAGAAATCATCTTCCTTTGAAAGAAAGTAATCTGCCCCGTTGCGAAAGGCTTGCTGACGGTACTCCGGCTTGTTTTTACTGCTCAGAATAACGATCACGATATCGTTGTACACCCGCTTTATCTCTTTTGTTACATCCAGGCCGTTTTTCCCGGGCAACTGAATGTCCATAAAGATTAGATCCGGACGCCTGTATTCCACCTTATTCAGCGCTTCCCTGCCATCGCGTGCTTCATCGACACCAATCAATGGGAAGTGCAGGAGCAAGGCATCCGAGAGTTTTTGCCTGAAGCTGATATTGTCCTCAACAAGTAGGGTGTTGAACATGTCGGTATCCTCTATTCAGTTTGGCTAGTGTTCTTTGTATGTTTTCACTAGTGTAACAATTGCCAGTTATCCGGCAGGCAAGCACCCTGTTATGTCTGCGTATACCTGCATCCTTGCGATGGCCGGTTCCTCCGATACCGCCGCGGCGAATAGTGAACGGCTTCCTTGCCGTTGGAATAAGACCAGCAATCATTGCTCACCATTACCCTGACTACACGAGTGAAGTTCAATTGCATATCCTGTGCCATTGTATGCAAGGCAGGGAAACTCCTGCAGTTTGAAGCGGTCGCGGGACTTGAGCGCAGTGTTAACGACATCAGAGTTGTATATTCTGTCTCCGATACCCGACGGTTAATTCGCCATGGTTCGCTATCAGGCTGATTGCACAGGAAAGCCTTTGTCGCCAGAAGATGACAAACCGAGTCATCAGGTCGCGCAGCTCATCGTCCCGGCAGCGTCTTGATGCCGGTGGTGCATCATTTTCTGGTTTGCTATCAGTCAACCGGCTATTGAATACAAGACATGACGTCACACCAGTCGATAAGCTCGAACCGGAGGCTCTGTGTTGAGTGCGGTCCTCATCTTGAAGGGGAGAAACCTACAAGCGCAACACAACATGTTCCATTCTGGTTTCTTCTTCGCTTGGATGGATACTGAAGCCTAACTTCGACATGAGATTGAGCATCTCGTGATTATCAGCAAGCACATCACCCTCCATGAGCTGCAGTGCATGACTGCGGGCTATTTCAATCAGTAACTGCATCAAGCGGTGCGCGATACCCTGTCGCTGCCAGTTGTCTGCGATCACGATTGCGAATTCACAGCTCCTGCCATCCGGGTTGGTAATGTAACGTGCGACACCGATTTCAGTCTCTTGTCCGTTAACAGACACCACTGCGATCAAGGCCATTTCCCGGTTGTAGTCGATCTGGGTAAAACGGGCGAGTAATTGCGGGCTAAGCTCGTTGATGGATTGCATGAAACGAAAATATTTCGCTTGCTGTGAGAGTTTTCGGATGAATGCCTGTTCGATTTCGGCGTCCTCCGGGCGTATTGGCCGAATCACCATATCAGTGCCGTTTGGCAGTTGCCAATTTGTCACGAGATGGCCAGGGTAAGGGTAGATGGCCATATGGTCGTAGGGTTCAGAAGTCTGCGAATGGTAATCCACGACCATACGCGCATCGAGGGCAATAGCACCCTGTTCATCGACAATCAGCGGATTGATATCCAGTTCCCTGACCAGTGGAAGCTCGCAGGCGATTTCCGAGACACGCAACAGTACCTGCTCCAGGGCTTCCATATCAGCCTTCGGCATGTGGCGGAATGCACCGAGCAGTTTGAATACCCGCGTCTGGCCAATCAGGTCCTGCACCAGTCTGTGGTTAAGCGGTGGCAAGGTGACTGCCCGGTCGCCCATCACCTCTACAGTGGTACCACCCGCGCCGAAGGTGATAACCGGACCAAACACCGGGTCAGTGACAATGCCGACCAGCAATTCCCTGCCGTTGGGCCGCTGTAACATTGGCTCGATGGTGACCCCGTCTATACGTGCTTGCGGTCGACTTTTCTGCACAGCATTGAGCATTTCATTGTAGGCACTGCGCACAGCCTGTGCGTTACTGATACCCAGGCGCACCCCGCCAGCATCAGACTTGTGGGTGATATCCGGAGAATTGATCTTCAAGACAACCGGAAAACCGAGACTCTCTGCCTGGACCAGTGCCTCATTGGGCGAGCGCACAACACTGGCCCGCGCCGTCGGTATATGAAAAGCATGCAGTACCGCCTTGGACTCCGGCTCACTGAGCACCTTGCGACCCTCCGCAAGCGCACCCTCGATAATCATTCGAGCGCCTTCGACGTCGGGTGCCTTGCCAGGTGACAGTGGCCCGGGCGTTTCCAGCAATAATTGCTGGTTCCGGTAGTGGTTCACCAAATAGGAAAACGCCTCGACCGCGGCTTCCGGGGTATTGAAGGTAGGCACATTCGCGGCACGCAGTATCCGGCGACCATCTGCAACCTGGATATCGCCCATCCAGCATGCCAGTAGCGGCTTGTGATTTTTCTCAGCAAGCACCACCAGTGATCTTGCAACCGCGGCCGGATCGGTCATTGCCTGGGGAGTCAGTATGACCAGCAGGCCATCGACAGCGGGATCATTCATGCAGATGTCGACGGCCCGTGCATAACGTTCGGGTGTGGCATCACCGATGACATCAACCGGGTTGGCCTGTGACCAGGTCTCCGGTAAAACGGCATTCAATCGCCTTAGCGTGTCCTCCGACAACCCAGCCAGTGACATACCAAGATCGGTCACACGATCGGTTGCCATGACACCCGGGCCACCGCCATTGGTAACAATGGCGAGACGTTCGCCCTTCACGCTGAATGCAGATGTCAAGGTGGTGGCTGCAGAAAACAGGTCGCCGATGCGCAGGCCACGGACTACACCGGCGCGACGCAGGGCACTGTCAAACACGTCGTCGGCCCCGACCAGGGCGCCGGTGTGGGACATGGCGGCTTTTGATCCACTCATGTGGCGGCCGACCTTGAGAGCAATAACCGGCTTGACACGTGCAGCGGCCCGCAGACCACTCATGAATGAACGCGCGTGATGTATCCCCTCGATGTAAAGCAGGATACTTTTCGTCTTAGGGTCGCTCACCAGGTAATCAAGCACATCACCAAAATCGGTATCCGCCGAAATACCGGTGGAAACGACGGCCGAAAAACCGATATTGTTCGCCGCAGCCCAATCCAGTACCGCTGTACACAGAGCACCGGACTGTGACACCAGCGCAATCTTTCCCGGACTGGCACTACCCTTGTTGAAGGTACAGTTGAGCCCGGTATCGGGGCGCATCAAACCGAGACAGTTAGGCCCGATAAAGCGTAGCCCGTAGCGGCGCGCATTTTCCACCAGTGCCTGTTCCAGCTTAAGTCCCTGTGCACCTGTCTCACGGAAACCCGCTGAAATAACCACTGCAGCGCGTATACCGTGTTCACCGCAGGACTCGATTATGCCGGGTACCGTCACGGCCGGCGTAGTGATAACGGCAAGGTCGACGCGCCTGCCTATACTCTTCAGATCCGGGTAGGCCTTGTGCCCCTGTATTTTGTTGTGTTTCGGGTTGACTGGAAAGACATCACCCTTGAAACCACCCTCGATCATGTTTCTAAAAACCAGATTGCCTACCGCGCCCTGACGATCACTGGCACCAAAAACAGCGACAGAGTCTGGTTCAAACAGTTTGTTGAGATAGTGTTTACCCATATTGTGTGAATAACTCCTTGCTTCAGGATCAGCCCGTGTGGCCCGCCCTGTGGACTGTTAAGATGGCAGCCATCATAGCAACACATGAACCCTGACGTGACCACTGCCTACATATCCCATCCTGCCTGTCTGCAGCACGAAACCGGCAGCGACCATCCGGAGTCGCCGCGGCGTCTTTATGCCATCGAGGATGCACTTATTTCTGACGGTCTGATGAACCTGCTCAGGCGGCTTGATGCACCACGTGCAACGCGTGAGCAACTGTGTCGCGTCCATTCACCCGAATATCTGGATGAAATCAATTGCCGCGCACCGAAGTCCGGCCTGGTAGCGCTCGATGCAGACACCATGATGGGACCAGACAGTCTGGAGGCCGCCTACCGTGCCGCCGGTGCCATGGTGCACGGTGTCGACATGGTCATAGATAACGAGATCGAGACAGTATTCTGCGGTATCCGCCCCCCGGGACACCACGCGGGACGCAGCAGTGCAATGGGATTCTGTATTTTCAACAACGTCGCGGTGGGTGCAGCTCATGCCCTGGCCTCTGGCCTTGATCGGGTCGCGATTGTCGATTTCGATGTCCACCATGGCAATGGTACCGAAAGCATATTCCAGTCTGATGAACGGGTAATGCTGTGCTCGGTATTCCAGCACCCGTTTTATCCAGACACCTCACTGGTCACGGATAACCAGCGCATAGTGAATGTCCCGCTCGACGCCGGTACTTACAGTGATGAGTTCCAACAGGCGGTAAAGGATCACCTGCTACCTGCATTGCACAGCTTCAGACCTGAACTCATTCTGGTTTCTGCCGGATTTGATTCGCATTTCGAGGATTTCATGGGTCAGCTCAACCTGCTGGATAGCGACTACTATTGGATAACCCGCGAAATCATGGCGGTAGCCACACAACATGCCGGAGGGCATGTGGTATCCACACTTGAAGGTGGCTACGAACTGCATGCCCTGGGCCGTGCTGTTGTTCAGCATATACGTGCACTAATGCGCGTTTAAGCTGATACCAGCTGAGTAGCGCTTGAGTGGTGGCATTATCGAGCAGAACCACCCCCGTTGACATTGCGGTCAGATACTGTGGGCTGTTGCAAATACAGCTACTTGCGAAACTCTATATCGGACTGCGTATTCAATGTGCCATCATCTTCCAGTCTCCCTAATAAATCTGTATCAGGATGACTTAACACGGGCACAGCATCCTGAAACAATGGCCTGCGTATAAATGCGAGTGTCCAGCCAAACCTTTCCATTCTACGCAGAGTCAACAACTGCGTTTCATTCAGCACCTCATTCACACGCTCCGGAAGCTGATTCCCCTCACCGCGCCTCTCTATTGCCATACCAGTGATCCTCCTGTTGTCAGCAGCACGCGGGGCACATGACTGCCGGCAACTTCAGGCTGCCGGCAGTCACTGTATCTTGCTTGCTATCTGCTGGCCTACTGACCCAGATAATCAGCTATTGCCTGTATCTGATCCGCTGTCAGGGTAATGCTACCCATACCACCTCTATTGCTTCCGATCGCTGATGAGATCTGGCTTGCAGTCCTGCCTCGCATGCCGGATGCACTATGGCAACCAGAACCAGTGCAATTATTTACATACAGCGCCTGACCATCAAGTCCGGTGCCTGGGCCGGGATCGCCAGCAGGTGGCTGAGTTGATACGGGCGGTGTTGTTCCCGGGGCTGCGCCGCAGCTGTGACCTTCGTCGTCATCCTCTCCGTCGTCGTCATGATCACTGTCATGGTCACCATCATGGTCCACGTCGTCATCATGATAACCATCACGATCACTGTCATCATCATGAAAACCGTCATGATCACGGTCTTCATCGCTATATCCATCATGGTCGCAATCGTCATCGAGAGCGTCATTGTTATGCCCGGAATCGTTGTCCGGATTGGCATCGCGATGATCCGGCAAACCATCCCCGTCACGATCATCTGCGCGTGAATCATAGTCGTTATCATGGACGTTCGGGACACCGTCGTCGTCATGGTCCTGGGGATCGTGCATAGTGTTGTCATAGTGGTAGCCACCATGGTCCGGATCATCCCAGTCATTGATACCATCATCATCCACATCAGACTGGGACAGCGGATTTTCGGCACCTGCATCATCAAGAACGAGTGGATGGTCAAGCACACCATCGCCATCATCGTCATCACCGGCCGCTTCGTTGCGGCTCATATGGAGTGGAATATGACCGAGGTCGACCTTCTCACCATTGTCCAGTACCAGGCGAGTACGGACCCTTCCGGATGAGTCGCGGAAGCCAATTGGCGTGACCACCTCCTCGGGCGTGCCCTCATTGGTTACCATCACCAGATGAAAACCAACACCCGGTTTCACATCAAGTCTGAAGGGATGCCGGGCAGAGCCATTATTGTTCGAGCGGGTGGCGTAATACGAGCCATTGTCTCCGAAGGCCTCGATCATGGTTCCGGGGACCGTACCACTGACAGCCGCGCCCGTGAAGGATGCAGTGCTGTCGCTGTCGCTGTCGCCCCCGCCGCCACCGCCGCAGGCAGACTGTAAGATTGCGAGTATGGCGATACTGATTGATTGACGCTGGTTCATAGTTGATCCTCACTGTTAGGATAATGCAGGATACACCAATATGGGATATATTTCCCATATTTAATACTGCGCCAAAAGTGCGCTGATAATCAAAAGGCTCTGTCGGGCTTACACAGCAGGATTCATGCTCTGCTGTGCAGATATTGGGCGGTACCAGAATCTGGACTGACGGTGATCCGTCATCCTTCTATGAACATCTCCACATTATCGTCACAAATATCACCAATACCGTCACCATCGGTATCCATTTGCCGGGGGTTGGCAATTGTTGGACAGTTATCCATGGCGTCACCCGTTCCATCAGCGTCACTATCCGGATTGGTGGGACTGGTCCCCAGTTCGACTTCCTCTGTATCCAGCAGGCCGTCATGGTCATCGTCAGCATCAGCAACATCTGCATAACCGGGGGCCTGATCAGCGACCCGGTCTTCTTTGATAGAAATCACGCTGTGTACGTCACAGACAATGCCAATACCGTCACTATCGGCATCCACTTGCCGGGGATTGGCAATAGTCGGACAGTTGTCCGTCGCATCACCCGTACCATCAGCGTCAGTGTCGGGATTGGTGGGACTGGTTCCCAGCGCAATTTCCTCTGTGTCCCACAGGCCATCGTTGTCATCATCCGGGACACCCGCATCGCACAGCCCGTCTGCATCGGTATCCATACCATCATTTTCCGGCGTGTTGTCAGCCAGCGGCCCGAAATCATCACTACCGATGCTGCAATCATCACATGAGTCATTGTCAGCATCTTCGCAGGCATCAGGGTTCAGCGGTACGCTATCTGCCGTGTCCGGCACACCGTCATTATCATCATCAGCATCTTCACTATCCAGAAGACCATCGCCGTCTGTATCTGTTATCGGCACTGGAAGCGCTGCCGCAGCGATTGAGAATTTGTCACCGAAGATGAATTCCTGCTGGAAGTCTTTACCCGAGAGTTCCAGTATTTCAGCGGAATGAAACCCACTGGTACTTGTTACACCAACGAATGTCCAGCCGTTAATACCAGCGCCGTCACGTTTCCAGTTATCAATGTTGTCTGTGTCATTCGCGTTAACATCAACGCCATCCAGCAGGAAGGTAATTTTGGCACTGCCACCTGTATTTGAATTGATCCATCCGCCAACGGCGTAGAGAACCCCGCCATCGGGTGCGCGAATTATCCAGCCATCATTGAGCCAGCATTCAGCAGCAACGCGATCTCCTACGGCATCACAGTCGAGATCGGAATCGGTATCATTTCCATGTGGGCTGGAGTGTATGCAGTACTTTCCATCGTGTGCACTACTGCCCACCTCTACCGTGGAAACATCATTTACTGCATGGTTTGATGCCCATTCGATTCCCTGGCCAATGACAACGGGTGTACTCCCGGTGTTGGCGCTGGAGTGTCGGGAATCAATCCACACATCATCGTCTTCAAAACTTTCCATGGTCACTGCATAGGCTGATAATGCAGCAAGGTAGTCAAACTCTGCCTGCAGATTATTGGAAGGGTCGTAATAGAGCGTTATTGCAGAATGGGAAGCACTGCAAAATACGAGCAGTGCAATACTGATTAGTACTTTTCTCATTGCCACATCCACATCCTTCGTGAATTCAGTTATTGTTATTACAGGCCATAAACATCGCATTATAACTTGTTGCATCCCGCAATTTGCCGATACAGAACATTCCCGGTCTGTGAATTCTGCCGACTGGCGCGATAACCGCCAGGATCAGTTATGTATAAGCAGGAGACCAGTTCAACTACAGGAAAAATATTATTATCATGTTGCCGCAGATGCAGCAGGCATATAGAGATAGACCTGCTCGAGTGATAAATATGTTTCTGTTTACGAAAACTGCGCGTTATTACGCAAGCCCTTGGAAAAGTTACCCCGGACTCTATACAGGCAAGCCCTCATCCATGTGTTTCCTAGCAGGTAACAAACCATCCGGTCACAAAGGGGTAACATCCCCGCAGTGTCTCGGGTCATTTGCGCGCACCACCATGACAAGGGCCGGCGACTATTCATCTGCACCCGCCTTGCTTATTCAAACGGATGCTTGAGAACAATCGTTTCGGCGCGGTCTGGCCCGGTTGAGACGATGGCGATCGGAGTTTCGCAGAGTTCCTCGATCTTGCTGAGGTAAGCCTTCGCCGCTGCCGGCAACTCCCCGTAACTTTGTATTCCAAAAGTCGATTCGGACCAGCCCGGTATTTCGATGTATTCCGGCTCACACTGCTCGATCAGGTCGGCACCGGCTGGCGGTGTGTCAATACGCTGACCGTTGAGATTGTAACTGACGGCGATCTTCAGGGTATCCAGCCCATCGAGCACATCGAGCTTGGTAATACACATCCCGCTCACGCTGTTGATATCCAGCGAGCGTTTCAGCGCCACCACATCCAGCCAGCCACAGCGACGCTGCCGGCCAGTAGTGGCACCAAACTCGTGCCCCTTCTCACCGAGATGATTGCCGACCGCATCGAACAGTTCGGTCGGAAACGGTCCGGCACCGACGCGGGTGGTATAGGCCTTGACGATGCCCAGCACGTAATCGATGTGACGCGGGCCAACACCACTACCACTGGCAGCACCGCCGGCCGTGGTGGTGGACGAGGTCACGTAGGGATAGGTGCCGTGATCAATATCCAGCAGTGCACCCTGCGCGCCCTCAAACATGATGTCCCTACCCTCGCGACGCATGCGGTGCAACAGACCTGGGATATCGGTCACCATCGGGGCAATCTGTTCACCCTGGGCCAGCGCCTCATCCAGCACCTGCTGGTAGTCTACCGTAGCGGTCTTGAAATAATACTGCAGCGCATGGTTGTGATACTCCATTACCTCGCGCAGGCGCTCGGTAAAATGCGCAGCATCCAGCAGCTCACCCAGACGTAAACCGCGACGCGACACCTTGTCTTCATAGGTGGGACCGATACCACGCCCGGTGGTACCGATCGCCTTGTTGCCGCGCGCACGTTCACGCGCCTGATCGAGCGCAATATGGTAGGGAAGAATCAGCGGGCAGGACTCGCTGATCTTCAGACGCTCACGCGCCGGCACACCTGCCTTGTCCAGCATATCGAGTTCTTCCAGCAGCGCCGATGGCGACAACACCACTCCGTTACCGATCAGACACGCCACGTTGTCACGCAATATGCCGGATGGAATCAGATGCAGCACCGTAGTATTACCATCTATCACCAGCGTGTGACCGGCATTGTGGCCGCCCTGAAAGCGCACCACGGCGGATGCCCTGTCCGTCAGCAGGTCAACGACCTTGCCCTTGCCTTCATCGCCCCACTGGGTGCCGATGACAACTACATTTTTACCCATTTGAATACTCTCTTATCTGTAGATTCTGTAACTGATATATGCCTATCACAGCAGTCATTCCCGGCATGGGAACATGCTGTCGCTCTCATTAATCACACGGGTTTAACCAGCCATTGACCGTTCTCGTTGACCAGCTGCCGGTCACAGTTCATGGCGGCCGCATCACCCGCCTGCCCGGGCAAGTAACGCACCACCCGATCACCGGATTGTCGCAGGGCCTGTATGGCGTCCAGCAGGTCATCATCCTCACCGGCTGGCGCAAACACCGCGCCGCGCCTGTCAGCAAATGCGCGCTGACTCAACTGCATCAACTCTCTCAGATCGGTACTGAAACCGGTTGCCGGCCGCGAACCTCCGAACACTTTGCCGATGGCATCATAACGGCCGCCGCGGGCGATTTCTCGCCCACTGCCGGGCACGAACACGGCAAACACCAGGCCGGTCTGGTAGCGGTAGCCGCGTAACTCGGCGAGGTCAAAGTAGAGCGTTTCACTGCCGGCACGCTTTCCAATCAGCGCTGCAATTGCAGCAAGGTTTTCCAGTGCATCGAGTACCGGTTCACTGGCGCCGGCGAGTTGCTCACGGGCACGATCAAGTACGCTGCGATCACCATTCAGGTTTGCCAGTGCCGCCAGACGTTGACGATGCCCGTCATCCGCGACATAGCGATTGAGCATCTCTTCTATTTCCGGCACGGCCTTGCGCTGCAGCGCATCGAAAAGTTCGTTCTCCTGCTGCTCTGAGAGATCTGCGTCCCGGGCCAGCCCACGAAAGATGCCCACATGACCGAGGTCAATATGCAGCTCGGGAATCGACATCAGCTGCAGCAACTCCAGCAGCAGGCTGATTATCTCGACATCACTTTCGACACCGGCATGACCGAACAGCTCGGCTCCAACCTGCAACAGGCTGCGCGAACCACCAAAGCCGTCGGCGCGCGTATGCAACACCGTCCCCAGGTAACACAACCGTGTCGGCTCGCCGCGCTGCAGCGGGTGCGCATCGATGCGTGCTGCCTGCGGCGTCATATCCGCACGCACGCCCATCATACGCCCGGTCAGCTGATCGGTTACCTTGAAAGTCTGTAAATCCAGGTCATTGCCGGTACCGGTCAGCAAGGATTCCAGATATTCGATGAAGGGCGGCATGATGAGGTCATAACCCCAGCGTGAAAACAGGTCCAGCAATTCCCGCCGTGCACACTCCATGCGCCGCGCCTGGATGGGCAGGACTTCATCAATGCCTTCCGGCAGCAGCCACTGGTCTTTGCTAGTCATGTCAACTCGTCATTTCCTGTATGGCAGACAACATCGTCCGATCAACGTGGCACATTCAAGTTTTGTCATTCCCGCGTAGCTGGCTTGAACCTCTCTGTATTCCCGCTTTCCCGGGAATAACCGAAGGTATTGCAGCTATCTCACAATGGTCAGCAGTACGACACCGATCAGCATACTGACCAGACCGACAATGCGCAGTGTTCTGTCGTCCAGTCGTGACACCGTCTCCAGCATCTGCCGCAGCGACCGCGGATTCAGGAACGGCACCATACCCTCGATCACCAGCAGCAGAGCAATGGCGGCCAGTAGGTCAGTCCAGATGACGTCCATCAATTACAAAGTCCCCGGGCATCCGCCCGGGGAGTCAGGCTGTAGGGCATCATCGTGAACCGGCCGCCATTAATTGGCGGAAGAATCACTGAAGTACTTGAAGAAATCGGAGTCAGGTTCCAGCACCATTACGTCCTGCGAATTTGCCAGCGCCTCGCGATAGGCCATCATACTGCGATAAAACTCGTAGTATTCCTCGTTTGCCCCATAGGCATTGGCATAAATCTGGATGGCACGCGCGTCACCCTCACCATGCAGGATTTCCGCATCGCGACGCGCCTCGGCAAGAATAACCGTGCGCTCCCTGTCGGCAATTGCCTGGATACCCTTGGCAGCCTCCTGGCCCTGTGCGCGGTGTTCCTTGGCTATACGTTCACGTTCAGCACGCATCCGTGCATACACAGAGTTACTGACCTCTGCAGGCAGTTCAATCCGCTTGATGCGCACATCCACGACTTCGATACCGAAGGGCCCGGTCTCGGCATTGGCCTTGGTCGTCAGATCAGACATCATCACCGAACGATCATCCGACACCACCTGCTTGATGGTACGCTGGTCAAACTCCAGCTGCAGTCCGTTATTGACAATCTGCAGCAGTCGCAGGCCCGCCTGGCGCTCGTCACCCATGAACGAGGTGTAATACTTCGCCGGATTCTTGATGCGCCACTTGACAAAGAAGTCAACCTCGACATTCTTTTTCTCGCCTGTCAGGAAACGTTCCGGACGGGTATCCAGTGTCAGCACACGCTTGTCGAATTTACGGACATTATTGATCGGCCAGGGTGCCTTGATGTGCAAACCCGGCTCGTAATCGGACTCTACGATCTCACCGAGCTGGAACTTGATGGCGAGTTGGCGCTCATCAACAGTAAACAGCGAACTCAAGGCAACCAGCAGTGCCGCCGCCAGCAGCACCAGTATGAAGTTCTTCATCATCAGCGGGTACCTCCTGAACGGGAAGAGCTGCGTCCGCGCGAATCGTTTTCGGACGGCATGGGTGTGACATCAATCTGCAGATCCTCAGCCGGTTCCGAGTCAACCCTGCCCCTGTTATCCATCAACTTGTCCAGCGGGATATACATCAGATTGTTGCCATCCTTCACCGTCATAAGCACCTTGCTGGTGTTCCCGAGCACATATTCCATGGTCTCGAGGTACATGCGCTTGCGAGTGACTTCCGGTGCCTTTTCATACTCATTCAGTGTTTGGGAGAAGCGACTCGCCTCACCTTCCGCGCTTGCTATCACCCTGTCACGGTAGCCAATGGCCGCCTCGCGCAGGCGCGCGGCATCACCACGCGCCTTCGGCAGGATGTCGAGCGCATAAGCTTGCGCCTGGTTCTTGTAACGTTGCTCGTCCTCCCGCGCCTTGATGGCGTCCTCGAAGGCACCCTGCACTTCTTCCGGTGGCTGCGGGTCCTGTAGGTTGACACTGGTCAGGATCAGGCCGGTGTCATACTTGTCAAGGATGGACTGCGTCAGTTCCTTGGTCTGCTTGACGATAGCGCCACGCCCGCCACTGAGAAACTCGTCCATGGAAATGCCACCGATGACTTCACGCAGCGCACTTTCCGCGGCTTCCTGCAGGGTGTAATCCGGATCACGCACCTTGAACAGGTATTCCATGGCATCGCGCACCTGGTATTGCACGGCCACCTCGACCTGAACGATATTTTCATCCCGAGTCAGCATCTTGGCGCGGTGGCTGACGGTGCGCAGGTTATCCACGTCAACCTTGTCGACTGTCTCGAGCCCACGCATGATCCAGTGCGGGCCCGGTGCGGTAATCCTGTTAAACTTACCGAGGCGCAACACCACGCCACGTTCCGCCGGCTCTATGATGTAAATCCCGGATAATACCCAGGCAAGCACGGCAACAATCGCCACCAGTCCAAGGCTCAATGGCCTGCCGCCCCCTTTCCCAGCGGAGCCGCCACCCTTGCCGCCAAAGAATTTATTCATCCGCTCGCGCATCTTGCGCGCCATTTCATCGAGATCAGGTGGACCCTCATTATTGCCGCTGCCACCCCAGGGATCCTTGTTACCGCCGCCCGGTTCGTTCCAAGCCATACATTACTCCAATTCAGACAAAAACAAGGCACATACCGTCAATGGCATGTACCAGGACAGTGGGTTAGTTTAAGAAGCTTGCGCGGTACCCGCAACAAAATCCACGGAATCCGCCTTGTGAAAATCGCAGCCACCCTCGGCTTCACGAATAATCTTGTCAATATTTCTCTGCGCCATGCATATTTCAAGCCACCAGCTGCCCTGATCATCAACGTGTTCCGACTTGACCTGCCCGATAGAGTAAAGGGCGGAACGGGTACGTCCGGCATCCGGGGACAAATGCAGCCAGCCATGAACCTGTGTGCCATGAAAATGCCCCGTCAGGGCTTCTGCCAGTAAATCCAGACCGGCGCCGGTCAATGCAGAAACCCACACCCGATCCACCCCTCCATCATCAAGGTATTCGATGCGTGGTTCGCTGTCAGAAAGATCAATCTTGTTGTAGACACGGATCTGCGGAACATCTGCCGCACCGATTTCAAGCAACACTTCATTCACCTGGTCAATATGTGCAAGTTTCTCGGGATCATTCGCATCCACCACATGCAGTAACAGGTCCGCCGTACGCGTCTCTTCGAGCGTGGCACGAAAAGCTGCCACCAGGTCGTGCGGCAGGTGGCGGATAAAACCCACCGTATCGGCCAGCACCAGAGGGCCGACACCCATCACATCGACACGTCGCAGGGTGGGGTCCAGCGTCGCAAACAGCTGGTCGGCAACGAAGGCGTGTGCCCCTGTCAGAGTATTGAACAGGGTGGATTTTCCGGCGTTGGTATAACCCACCAGAGACACAGAGGGTACATCGGCACGTTGTCGCGCCCGGCGGCCCTGGTGACGCTGCTTTGCGACCTTGTCGAGGCGCTGGTTAATCATCTTGATACGTGCATTGATCATGCGTCGATCCGATTCCAGCTGGGTCTCACCCGGTCCACGCAGCCCGATACCGCCTTTTTGCCGTTCAAGGTGGGTCCATCCACGGATCAGCCGGGTAGACAGATGCCGTAGCTGTGCCAGTTCGACCTGCAGCTTGCCTTCAAAGGTACGGGCACGTTGCGCGAAAATATCGAGGATCAGGCCGGTACGCGCAAGCACTCGACATGAAAGTAAACGTTCAAGATTTCTTTCCTGCGTCGGGCTAAGCGCATGATTGAAGATAACCAGGTCGGCAAGGTCAAGCTGCACCGCGGCAAGGACTTCTTCTGCCTTGCCCCGGCCGATAAACAATCGCGGGTCTGGCGAGGTACGCATGCCAGTCACCGTGGCAACCGTTGTTGCCCCCGCTGAAGTGACCAGCTCGGTGAATTCCTGAAGATCCTCCTGACCGGCGCCATCGGGGAAATTAACATGGACCAGTACGGCCCGCTCACCACTCTCAGGGCGTTCGAACAAACAGACACCCCGTTATTTGATGTTTAAACTCAGGCATTCCCTGCCTGACTAGTATCTTGGGCATCATCAGCCCCCGGAATACGCACATTACGTGCCGGTACCACCGTGGAAATGGCATGTTTGTAGACCATCTGACTAACCGCATTCTTTAAAAGCACCACAAACTGATCAAATGATTCGATCTGGCCCTGCAACTTGATGCCATTGACCAGATAAATCGAAACCGGGACTCGCTCTTTGCGCAAGGCATTCAGAAATGGGTCCTGCAAAGATTGTCCTCTATTCATGTCTTAGACTCCTTTTTCTTGTTCCGTAAATCGTTATATGGTGATTTTGAATTCCGTTTCAACTCATCCGCCCACGGTCCTGACCAAATGATACTAAATTTTTAGCACAATCACAGACTTATTTTAAAGTCTCGGCCTGTTTTTTCCGAGCCATGCGTCGAGTCTCTGGCACACCCGCTCAAGGAGGTGAGCATCCTCGGCGCAAAAACTGTCCAGGTCGTGTACACCGCGCAACCAGGTCAGTTGACGCTTGGCATACTGGCGGGTCGCGATAATTGCCTGTTCGACCATTGCATCGTAGGCTATCTGGCCGCTGTGGAAACGCCAGACCTGCCGGTAACCGACTGCCCGCATGGCGGGAAGTTCAGCCTCTAAGTCACCACGATTGAACAGTTTTTTGACTTCCTCCAGTAACCCGTCTGCCAGCATCTGCCGAAATCGGGCCTCAATCCGGCCATGCAGCAACGGTCTGTCCTCCGGTATCAGCGCCAGCTTCAGCAACCGGTAAGGCAGCTCGGCAGAGGGTTGTTGTGCATGAAATGCACTCATCGTTCGCCCGCTGAGCAAATAGACCTCCAGCGCCCGCTGAATACGTTGCGGATCGGTCGGTTTTATCCTGGCAGCCGATACCGGGTCAACGGCAGCCAGGCGTGCATGCAGCGCGTCCCAGCCATCACGCCGTGCATCCGCCTCCAGATTGGCGCGGATGTCGTGATCGGCTGCCGGCATCTCGGATAAACCGTGCTGCAGTGCCCGAAAATACAGAAAGGTTCCACCGACCAGTAACGGGATGCGACCCCGGGCGGTGATCCCTGCCATCGCAAGCAGTGCATCCTCGCGAAATTCCGCGGCCGAATAGGGCATCGAGGGATCACGGATATCAATCAAGTGGTGCGGTGCAACTGCGAGCAATTCTGCCCCCGGCTTTGCCGTGCCGATATTCATACCACGGTACACCAGTGCGGAATCGACACTGATGATCTCCATGGGGTAGCGTTTCACCAGCTCGACCGCCAGCGTGGTCTTGCCAGATGCCGTGGGTCCCATGAGGAAGATGGCGGGTGGAAGAATATTGGACATGTTTTCCGGAATATTGATCGGTCAAGCCTCGCTCTCCCTCCGGGTCGCCTGCACAGATGCAGGCGGCAAGGCAAAGCATGGCGTAGTTGCCGAGAGGGTTGGGAAGTGGGAATAGGTCTAGATAACAGCCTGATCACATCCCCGCTTTCTTAGTTCTCCCGGCGCACCCCGAAAACGGGCCTAACAGAAAAGAATTCTCCTATTTATTTCGATAACTGGATTTACCTGCCGCGCTGGAACAACTTGTCCAGCTCGTCGAGACTGACCTGCACCCAGGTCGGACGGCCGTGATTGCATTGACCACTGCGTTCGGTGACCTCCATCTCGCGCAACAGGGCATTCATCTCCTCAATCGTGAGTCGGCGATTGGCGCGTACCGAGCCGTGACAGGCCATGGTTGACAGCAGCTCGTTGACAGCATCATGGATCCTCTGACTGCTGCCATGCTCCAGCAGGTCGGACAGTACATCACGCACCAGTGCCGCAATGTCTGCCTCGCGCAACAACGCCGGTACCTGGCGCACCATCACCCGTTCGGGACCGAGACGGTCGATCTCAAAACCCAGCGTCGCGAACCAGTCCTGGCGCAGTTCGCAGACATCGGCTTCCCGCTGGCTGACATCGAGACTGATTGGCACCAGCAACGGTTGAGAACGAATACCATCGCCCTGCTCGGCTGCCTTCAGTCGTTCATAGGTGATGCGTTCATGTGCGGCATGCATATCCACCAGCACCAGCCCGTCGCTGTTCTGGGCAAGAACGTACACCCCATGCAACTGCGCCAGCGCAAAACCCAATGGATGTTCATCCTGCACGGCCTCCGTGGCAGCCGTATCTGTCGCAAACCTTGCTTCCACAGGTGCTTGCGGATGCAAGGCTGCATAGCGGGACAGTTGCTCTTGCACACCCAGCGACATCCTGCCCTGTGACGGCACACTCCCTGCAGCGGTTGTGACGCGTAACGAATCCAGTGACCGTGCCGGCTGCGGCGCCGACTGGGCAGTACCCGGGCGCAGCTGTGCCAATGCCTCGTGTATTGTCCTGAACAGGTAGTCATGCACCAGGCGGCTATCACGAAATCGCACTTCATGCTTGGTTGGGTGCGCATTGACATCCACCGAGGCCGAATCGATTTCGAGAAACAAGACATAGGCAGGATGGCGCCCGTGAAACAGCACGTCCTGGTAGGCCTGTCGCACGGCGTGCGTCACCAGCTTGTCGCGCACCATGCGATGGTTGACATAGAAAAACTGCATATCGGCCTGGCTGCGGGAAAAGGTTGGTTGCGCCACCCAGCCATGCAGGGTCAAACCGGCAGCCGCATGGTTGATGTAGATGGCCTGCTCCATAAAGGCCTTGCCACACAAATCCGCGACACGCCGCTCATGCTGCTCCCGGCTCACGGCACCCTGGAGATGAAACACGGGACGCTGGTTATGTTGCAGCTTGAAGGCAACCGGGAAACAGCTCAGGGCAATGCGGCGCACCACGTTTTCTATGTACTTGAACTCGGTTGTCTCGGTGCGCAGGAACTTGCGGCGCGCCGGGGTATTGAAAAACAGGTCTGTTACGTCGACCGTGGTCCCGGGGGTATGTGCAATCGGCATCGTTTTCAGCAACCCGTCTGAGCCATCCCCCTGCACACTCCAGCCACTGTCCCCCGATGCCGTGCGCGAGCTGAGTTGCAGACGGGATACCGATGCAATACTTGGTAGTGCCTCGCCGCGAAAACCGAGACTGCTGATTTGCTCGAGGTCATCCAGGGACGCGATCTTGCTGGTCGCATGCCGTGACAGGGCCAGCGACAACTCGGCCTGCTGAATACCGATACCATCGTCACGCACACGAATGCGTTGCTTGCCCCCCTGTTCGATATCTACCTCGATGCTCTGCGCGCCGGCATCGATGCTGTTCTCCAGCAACTCCTTGACCACAGATGCGGGGCGTTCAATGACCTCACCGGCGGCGATCTGGTTGACGAGTTGCGAGGGAAGAACCCGGATAGACATGACTCAGGAATGGTAATAACAGGACCCGCACATGATACTGCCAGGACGTCGTGCAGAGAAGGAGAATGACCCGGGCATCACGCATTCGGTGGAATGGAGCATGCAGTGTCCCCGGGCACTGCCACGGCACATCGAGGCGTAGCGACCGAAAACTGTCTAGCTACCCCGTAGTGGTGGGATTCGCAGGGTATCGCCGACACGCAGGGTGTCAGACTTGAGGCTGTTGAAACCGCGCAGGCTGTTCAGACTCACCTGGTATGCCGCAGCAATGTCGCTGAGCGTATCACCGCGCTTGATGGTATGTTTGCGAGCCACTCGCATGGTGCCTGCCGGCGGGTGGCTGTCAAAATAATCACGAATGCCACTCAGCATGGCCTTCGCCAGCTTCGCCTGGTGTTGCTTGTTGCGCAGGTTGTTCTCTTCATCAGGGTTGGAGATAAAGGCGGTCTCAACCAGGATGGAGGGAATATCCGGTGATTTCAGCACCACGAATCCGGCCCGCTGCACATTGGATTTATGCGTTTTGCCAATCCGTTTCAACTCACCCAGCATGTTCGAGGCGACCTCGTGACTGGCGGCAATGGATGCCGACTGCGACAGATCAAGCAACACGCCGGCGAGCAGATCATCCTTGTCGTCGAGACTGACACCACCGGCAAGATCCGCGGCATTCTCCTTGGCGGCGATCCAGCGCGCCATTTCCGAGGAAGCCCCGCGTCGCGACAGCACGAATACCGATGAACCACGCGCACGACGATCACGAAAGGCATCGGCATGGATAGAGATAAACAGGTCGGCATTGTGTTTGCGTGCCTTGTCGATGCGCTGGCGCAATCCGATATAGTAGTCACCTTCACGGATTAACACCGGCCGCATACCAGGCTCTTTCCTGACGAGTTCGGCCAGTTGCCGCGCAATGTCCAGGACGACCGTCTTTTCACGTGTACCGTGCCGCCCGATAGCTCCCGGGTCTTCACCACCGTGCCCGGCATCAATGGCAATCACCAGGTCACGGGCTGCCGTGGGAGCTGCAGCCTTTACCTTGACTGGCCTGGCAGCCTGGGTAGTGGACTGGGTGGCGGTCTTGTAGACACTCTTGTTACCCGCCCCATCGGCGTCATAGAGATCTATCACCAGCCGGTGCCCATACTGCTCATTGGGTTTCAGACTAAACGCCTGCGGTTTGGTGGCTTCTTTTAGATCAAGCACGATACGCAGCGTATCCTTTTTGTTTTGCGCCGCGCGCAGCCCCTTGACGAGACCGCCGGACACCTGTTTCGTGTCCAGGGACTTCGCAACACGTGCGGACGTCACATCGATGACCAGCCGATCGGGATTCACCAGGGAAAAGGTTTTATAGGTAACTGCAGCGCTGGTATCGAACACCACGCGGGTGTGATCGGGGGCGGCCCACAGCCGAACACCCTGAAAATCAACAGCCCCGGCAAATACTGTGGCCTGACTGGCCAGCCAGAGAAACAGTCCTGTTAGCAGTCTTTTCACGTGACGTTACGCACCTGATCCCATAGTCATTTCAGGGGATTCTATCCATAACCCAGGGGTGAATGCAACAAATACTGTTTAAACTCTTTGGGATAGCGTCAAAACATGAACACCAATCGAGATGGCAGCCCTAATCGAAATGATCAGGTACTCTCAAGCCCCCCGAGCAACAGTTTTCCTGCCTCGCTCGCAGGTACCAGTCGAGCCTCGCGGCCGGCACCTGAATATTCTATATATATATTCAGATCTGCAGGCGGCAGGACACCATTACCCCGCTCCGGCCATTCAACCATCAACAGCGCCGACTCTGCCAGCATGTCACGTAAACCCAGCCATTCCAGCTCCTCCGCATCGGCAAGGCGGTACAGGTCCAGGTGGAACACCGGACAGCGCTCGCATGCATACGGCTCAACCAGTGTGTAGGTCGGGCTTCTGACCTTGCCGGAATAACCGAGCGCATGAAGAAAACCGCGCACCAGCGTGGTCTTGCCGGCTCCAAGATCACCTGTTAAATAGACTACTGCCGGCGTCACTGCTGCAGCCAGTTGCGCACCAAGCTGTTCGGTGGCAGCCGCGTCAGCGAGTTGATACTTCATGACGCAGCCGCGGAACCGTTGAGAACCTGACGCAACGCGACAATGACATCGCGCGCCGCCAGGCCCCGTTCACCGCCCCTGGCGGCTACATCACCGGCACAGGCATGCAAGCACACACCGGCCACTGCGGCTGCATCAACCGCCATTCCCTGCGCGATCAGCGCAGCGATGACACCCGTCAATACATCACCGCTACCTGCCGTCGCCATACCCGGATTCCCGGCCGCACACACCAGCGGTATGCCAGCGGCTGGCTGTATAATGGTACCGGCCCCTTTTAACACGGTCGTACCGCCGTAGTGTCGTGAGATTGCACGAGTCGCCGCAAGACGGTCGGTCTGCACATCGACCACTGTCTGATCCAGCAGGCGCGCGGCCTCTCCCGGGTGCGGCGTCAACACCTGCCTGTCAAAGCGCACTGCATCGCCGGCAAGTACATTCAGCGCATCGGCATCGATGACCCGTGGCTGCGAGGTCTCCAGCACGGCCGATAACAGTGACCGTGCCCAGGCAGAGCGGCCCAGACCGGGGCCGATCACCAGCACACTGGCCGATTGAATCAGTGGCCGGAGCTGCTGCGCCGAGGCCACACCATGGCACATCAGCTCCGGGCAGGCCGCCGCAATCAACGCCGCATGCTCGGGACGCGTGGCGACACTGACCCGTCCCGCACCACAACGCAGTGCGGCCTCACCGGCCAGTCGCGCGGCACCTGTCATGCCGTGATCACCACCGATGACCAGCACATGTCCGAAATGGCCTTTGTGCGCACTACGCAAGCGTGGTACAGCCAGAGGCCCCAGGTTGGGCTGCCGAACCAGCGTCGCCGCAACCGGTACCTGCCGCAGGATGCCTGCGGGAACTCCCAGGTCCGCAAAGCTGATATCGCCGCAATAATCCGCTGCAACGCCGGTATACAAACCGGCCTTGCGACCGATGAATGTCACCGTCTGTTGTGCCTGAATGGCCGCACCGGCAACCATGCCGGAATCTGCCTGCAAGCCACTCGGGATATCTACCGCCAGCACCGGGATGGCTGCCGTATTGATGCTATCAATCGCCGTACGCCATAATCCTTCCAGCGGCCGGTCAACACCGGTCCCCAGCAGGGCATCAACAATAACCTCACCCGCTAACGGTGCATTCGGGGTATAGGGCTGAACCTGACCACTCGCCGAAACAAATGCCGCACGTGCCTGCCGTGCATCCGTGTGCATCCGTGCCGGATCGCCCAGTTGATACAGCTGCACCTGCCAGTGCTTCTCAAGCGCCAGGCGTGCAATGATAAAACCGTCACCGCCGTTGTTGCCGGCGCCGCAAAACACGGTCACCGAGCGCACCTCGGGCCAGTGCACACGCAGTACCGCCCAGCAGGCTTCAGCAGCACGTGTCATCAGCGTGTAACCCGGAATACCGGCGTATTCAATCGCCAGACGATCCAGCTCGCGCACCTGTGCGGCGGTGTAGAGGGGAATTATGTTTGCGTTACTGTCTGTCATGATGTGCTTATTATGTGTTTTCTTTGCGTCCGCTGCACCTTTGGGTTGAAATACAAACATCTATGCAACGCACACAGCCGAAATCCGCTCCGGATCTTGATTACCCCTCGCTTACACGAGACATCAAGCGCTGGGGTCTGGAGCTGGGTTTCCAGCAGGTCGGCATCAGTGACATCCGACTGGATAAAGATGAAACGCTCCTGTTGCAATGGTTGCAGGCCGGATATCACGGTGAAATGGATTACATGCAACGTCACGGTACCCGACGCAGCCGTCCCGCCGAACTGATACCCGGCACCGTGCGCGTCATCTCGGCACGCATGGATTACTGGCCCGCTGCAGCCCGGGCGGTCGACGAGGTACTGAGGGACCCTGCTCTAGCCTACCTGTCGCGCTACGCACTTGGACGCGACTATCACAAGGTGATGCGCAAGCGCTTGCAACAGCTGGCAAAAAAGATTGAATCCGTCACTGGAGCATGCGGACATCGCGTCTTTAGCGACAGCGCGCCGGTACTGGAAAAGGCACTGGCCCAGCAGGCCGGGCTTGGCTGGATTGGCAAGCATACCAACCTGATCAATGAGCGGGCCGGGTCCTGGTTTTTTCTCGGCGAGCTGTATACCAGTCTACCCTTATCGCCGGATATGCCGGCAGACAATCACTGCGGACACTGTCAACAGTGTATCGATGCCTGCCCGACACGGGCCATTATTGCACCCTACCAACTCGACGCCCGGCTGTGTATTTCCTATCTCACCATCGAGTTACGCGGCACCATCCCGGAGCAACTTCGACCACTGATCGGCAACCGGGTCTATGGCTGCGATGACTGTCAGCTGGTGTGCCCGTGGAACCGCTTTGCAGGCCCGAGCGCTGAAAATGATTTCACTCCCCGTCATGGTCTTGACAGCCGCGAACTGGTGCAGCTGTTTGCATGGGGTGAAACAGAATTTATTGAAAAAACGCGCGGCAGTGCCATTCATCGCATCGGCTACCCCTGCTGGTTGCGCAATATTGCCGTCGGCCTCGGGAATGCATCGACCACGGATGCGGTGGTTGCTGCCTTGCGGGCCAGACAGGACCACCCGTCCTGGCTGGTACGCGAACATGTCACGTGGGCCTTGCAGCAACACACAAACAGAGCATCCCCTCTCCTACAGGGAGAATAACAGGGTAACGATGAGCTATCGCTTGTCTTTGAGCTTCAGGCCTTGCTCATAGAGCACATTCTTAGCTAGCCCTGTGATCCGGGCGGCCAGCGTGGCAGCCTGTTTCAGCGGCAATTCCGACAACAGCACCGCCAGGATCTCCCCTGACGCGGCATCAATTGCCGCAGGATCACGTGGCGCTGCACCCTCCACCATGACAACGAATTCACCTTTCTGCTGATAGCTGTCTGCCTGCAACTGTTCAAGCAGCTCGATCAGCGCCCCTGTCCGCACGGTTTCAAAGGTCTTGGTCAACTCGCGCGCAAGGGTGGCCTTGCGAAGGCCACCAAGACAGTCAGCCATGTCAGCAAGACAGGCAGCAATGCGGTGACTGGATTCGTAAAACACCAGCGTCGCCGTTTCCGCGGCCAGTCCCTGCAAGGAGCGCCGGCGGGCGACCTGCCTCGCCGGTAAAAAGCCTGCAAAGAGAAAACGGTCGGTGGGCAACCCCGCGACTGACAGTGCCGCAATCAGTGCCGAGGGCCCCGGTACCGGGACGACCCTGACGCCCGCCTGACGGGCGCTACGCACCAGGTGAAAACCGGGATCGTTGATCAGCGGGGTACCGGCATCCGATACCAGCGCAATATCCGCACCGGCCACCAGTTTCTGCACCAGCCGGTCCGCGACATCACGCTCGTTATGTTGATGCATGGATTGCAGTGCCGTGCCAATACCATAATGTGTCAGTAACTTCTTGCTGTGGCGGGTGTCTTCAGCGGCAATTAGCGACACCGTCCTGAGCACCTTCAAGGCACGCGCGGAAATATCCTCTAGATTACCAATCGGGGTGGCCACGATATACAACACCCCGGCACGCTTGTCAGACAGACTCATCATGCAGGCATCCTACATGAATACATGCCCGGGCCCCACACAAGCAAGCGAAAACCACCACAACTTGACGCTACGTTCTGCCGACATAAGGGTAGACGCCGATTCGGCTTTTCAGTAGAGTCTGCGGACATTCATCAATAGTGTTTTCAATGCAGCTTTCCGGTTTTTATCCCGCCACCGTGTTACGCCTTACGCTCACTGCCCTGTTACTGGCGGCCTTCATTGCCGGCTGCAGCACGTCGACCCAACGCAGCACAGACAGTGCCATTCCATTGCAGCAGCAGGCACGCACACTGGAAGCCAGTGGCAACTATGCCGGGGCCGCGCAACTCTATATTTCTGCCGCCTCCCGCGCCACCGCCGGTCAACAACGGCAGGCACTGCAGCTGCAGGCTGCCGCCAGCCTGATTCGAGGCGAAGATTTCGCCGCCGCCAGGCGACTGCTGGACGAGATGCCGCCGACACTGGCGAGCAACGACCTGCAGCAGCACTATAGCGTCAACAGGGCGGCACTTGCCCTCGCAGAACAGCGCCCGGTTGAGGCCCTGGCCTTGCTGGACAAGCTACCCGCTGCTGGCGTCTATGCGGCTGACATACTGCGTTTGCGCGCCGAGGCCTACCAGCAGGAGTTTCGCTATTACCTGAGTGCCCGGGAACGGGTACAACTTGACCCCCTGCTCACGGATCGCCAGGCACGGCTCGAAAACGAGTTTGCCATCTGGGAAACGCTGAACCGGCTGACCGATGCAGAGTTGCAACAATTACGCACGGCACCGCCACCGGACCCGCTCAGCGGCTGGATGGAACTGGTCGAGTTGTCACGCCTGTACCTGCAACAACCGGACACACTGGCGGAAGTGATACCGCACTGGCAACGGCGTTACCCCGGCCACCCCGCAACAGAGGCTTTCATACCCGAGTTGCTCGCGAACATATCCCTTGCCGGTCAACCACTCGAGGTGATTGCGCTGTTACTGCCATTAAACGGTAACCTGGCCGATGCCGCCACGGCGATACGCGACGGTGTACTCGCGGCCTACTACGATACGCCGGATACAACCCCGCAACCGCGCCTGCAGATACTCGACAGTGGTGATACCGCCGAGAGTGCACTGGCCGCCTACCAGCAGGCCGTCCTCGATGGCGCGCAATTCGTCATCGGGCCATTACGCAAGGAAGCCGTACAGGCGCTGGCAGTACAACCACAACTGGCGGTACCGGTACTGGCCCTGAACCAGCTGGAGGAACAGGCCCAGTCCAACCCCTCGCTTTACCAGTTCGGCCTGGCGCCCGAGGACGAGGCCCGCGAGGTTGCCCGCCTCGCCTGGCACCAGGGCAATACCCGAACCATCGCACTGTTACCCGAGAGTGAGTGGGGGGAACGCGTTTATGCCGCGTTCGCCGCCGAATGGCAGATTCTTGGCGGAGAGATACTGGACGTCCAGCGCTATGACAACAGCAAGACAGACCATGGCAAGATCATCAGCGACTCGCTGCACCTGGACAGCAGCAAGGCGCGGCACCAGCAGCTGACACGCCAGCTGGGTATGAACCTCGAATTCGAACCCCGGCGACGGGACGATGTCGACTTTTTCTTTCTCATCGCATCACCGAACCAGGCCCGCCTGATTCGACCCCAGTTGAGCTTTTACCGTGCCACCTCGCTACCCGTCTACGCCACCTCCAGGGTATACAGTGGTCAGCCAAATGCAACCCAGGATGCTGATATGAACGGCATCATCTTCTGTGACATGCCCTGGACACTGGACAAGGATTCGAACTGGCAACATTTGCAGAACACGATTAATAATTCCTGGCCAACGGCAGCCAGCCGTTACTCACGCCTGTATGCGCTGGGTATCGATGCCTACCGCATGATCGCCTACCTTGGCAATGCCAACACCGGCATGTTCGGCGCCTACCGCGGTGTGACGGGCAACCTGACACTGGACGACCAGGGTCTTGTCAGCCGTAGCTTGCGCTGCGCGGAATTCAGTAACGGTGTTCCGGTGCTGCTGGAACAGGGCAGCAGCGATGAAATACAGTAACCTGGGGCAATCATACTCCAGGAGTCTGTCGGACCCGGATGATCGTAGCGAGCATGATGGGGAGCAATGTCAAATGGTCACGATTGAGAGGCGCACAGGCTTCTAGACCATGGATACGTTGACACGCGGCAAGGATGCCGAGGAACGGGCCTGCCGCTACCTGCAGGCTCGCGGTCTGCACCTGCTACAACGTAACTATCGCAGCAAGCGTGGAGAAATCGACCTGATTCTGCAGGATAAAGACAGCCTGGTATTTGTTGAGGTACGCTACCGCAAGGGTCCACGTTATGGATCAGCACTGGAATCAGTCAACCGGCACAAGCAATCAAGGCTCATCGCCTGCGCAAAACATTATATGCAGACACATCCGGACATCAGCCAGCAGCCCTGCCGCTTTGATGTAATATCCATCATGGGATCAAGTACCGCTATCGAGTGGATAGCGGATGCCTTCGGCGTCACGGAGTAACGCATGGACAGCAGCGATTCCATCGATCGTGTCAAACAGAATTTCAGGGAAAGCATCCAGACCAAGCAGCAGTCGTTGCCGCTGCTCGCAGCGCTAACGGCACAGGCGGCCGCGTTGATCGCGCAGGCACTGGACAAGGGTGCCAAGATACTGAGTTGCGGTAATGGCGGTTCTGCCGGCGATGCACAGCATTTTTCATCGGAACTGCTGAATCGTTTCGAGATTGAACGTCCCGGCCTGCCAGCGGTCGCATTAACCACGGACACTTCGACGCTGACCTCCATCGCCAATGACTATGATTTTGGCCAGATCTTTTCCAAGCAGGTGCAGGCCCTCGGCAACCCGGGTGATGTCTTGCTGGCGATTTCCACCAGCGGCAGTTCAGAAAACGTCTGCAATGCAGTGTCCGCCGCACAGCGCTGCAACATGCAGGTGGTTGCGCTGTCCGGACGTGATGGTGGTGACATGGCCGACCTGCTGCAGGCGTCAGATATAGAAATTCGCGTACCGGCACACTCCACAGCACGCATACAGGAGGTGCACTTGCTGGTGATACATTGCCTGTGCGATCTCATCGACCAACACATTGCTTCACGAGGGAGCTGAACACATGCAACACATTAGAGCGCTTCTCATCTGCATCCTGACAGCTAACCTGCTGGGTGGTTGTGCGGCTGTTGTTGTTGGCGGTGCTGCCGTTGGCGCCAGCGCCATTCATGAGCGCCGTACTGTCGGCACCATGATTGATGACGAGGGGATCGAATGGAAGATCAAAACTACAATCAACGAGGATCAATCCCTGAGCAGCCAGAGTCATATCAACGTGATCAGCCTCAACGGCGTGGTATTACTGGTGGGACAGGCACCCACCGAGGCGTTGCATCAGCAGGCAACAAACCTTGCCAAAGGCATCGAAAAGGTGCGTGTTGTGCACAACGAAATGACCATTGCCGCACCCAATTCCTACATCACACGCACCAGTGACTCCTATATCACATCGAAGGTGAAGACCAGTCTCTTCAAGGTGAAGGGGCATGAAGACTTCGACCCGACCCGCGTCAAGGTGGTCACGGAAAATGGCACCGTTTACCTGATGGGTATCGTCTACCGCTCGGAGGCTGACGATGCGGCCAAACAGGCCAGCCACGTCGGCGGCGTGCAGAATGTCGTTAAATTATTCGAGTACCTGGACTAGTCACTGGAAATTCAAATGCTGAAATCATTGATCATTCCCCCGATTTTTATTGCGGCATCGATTGCAGGTACCGCCATCGCCGACACGACCATCAGACTGAGTGGCAGTGACCATGCATCAAGGACCGTTATCCAGGTAAAGGACCACATGGCACGCATGTCGCAGTCAGGACAACCGGGGTATGTACTGTTTGACAAATCCCGCCACGTGGCCATCTACGTGGACCCGGTGAGCCAGGAATATCGTGAAATAGACCAGCAACAACTGGACAAGTACGCTGAAATCGTTGCAATACTGCGCCAGCAGATGGAACAGCTGTCAGCACAGATGAAAAACCTGCCGGATGCGCAACGAGCCTTCATCGAGCAGCAGATGGGCATCCCTGCCGGTGGACTGCCGGATCTTGAGGTCATGGAAACAGAGCCGCGCGGTTTCCATGAGGTCGCCGGATTCAGGTGCCAGCTACAGGTACTGCTGCGCAACCAGCAACCGATTGGCGAAGTCTGTCTGGCAACCGCAGCAGACGCAGGCATGTCGGACAGTGACTTTGCCACCCTGATCGCCATGATGAATTTTATGCGTGAACTGGCAAGCACCACCCAGAAAATGATCGGCGAACTGGGTGAAAACAGCCGCTTGCTACTGAGCGGCCTTCAGGGTGTACCGGTAGCCATGAAGGACTACCAGAACCAGAATGAATACCGGGTGACTGAGGTCTCGAGCGATACAATCAGCGCAGACCTGTTCAACCGTTACCGCGACTACAGCAAGCAGGACCTGTTGCTGGATATGCCGCTGCGATAAACATCAGGGTGAGACACTGCCGCCGCACGTTAATCATTTCATCCGCATAAAACTCCCGGCTAAAGCATTGCACACCGGGCTGCCGTTCAATGATCAATAGGTAAACGGCGAACAACAGCACTATCAGAGCCAATCGCGCTGCAACACGCCCACCGTCACTGCAGGATCGATGACGAGACATGATGCGGAAATCATACACACGGAATGAACACAGGAATACAGCAGTCTCTGCCGACCGGGCCCTAGTGCTTCTTTACATGCCGCATGAGGCGCTGTTTACGCTTCTGCTGGCGCCCGGTGAGTTTGTTCTTGCGGCCCTTGTAGGGATTATCGCCGGTCTTGAACTCGATCCTGATCGGGGTACCGGTCAGCTTCAGTGCATCCCGAAAGGCATTGACCAGGTAACGTTTATAGGTAGCCGGTACACGCTCTGTCTGGTTGCCGTGGATGACGATAACGGGGGGATTACGGCCACCCTGGTGGGCATAACGCAACTTGATACGACGGCCGCGCACCAGCGGTGGCTGATGCTCCTGCACGGCCCGTTCGAGGATGTCGGTCAAGCGGGGTGTCGGCAGCTCGCAAATGGCCGAGGTATAAGCCTTTTGAATATACGAAAACAGGTCGCCTACACCAGAGCCATGCAACGCGGAAATAAAACGCGTGGTAGCAAAACTGAGAAACGGTAGCCGGCGATCCAGTTGATCTGTAATCCGGCTGCGCTCATGTGCCTCCAGACCGTCCCACTTGTTAATCGCTACAATCAGTGCCCGTCCCTTTTCAGTAATATACCCGGCGAGACTGGCATCCTGTTCGCTGATCTCCTGTTGTGCATCCAGCACCAGTATCACGACATGCGCCGCATCGATGGCCTGCAGGGTCTTAATGACGCTGAATTTCTCTATAGTCTCCTTTACGCGCGCACGGCGGCGCACACCGGCGGTATCGATCAGGGTGTAGGCAACATCGTCCCGAACAAAAGGAATAAAGATGCTATCGCGCGTGGTACCCGGCCTGTCAAAGGCCAGCACCCGCTCTTCGCCCATAATGCGGTTGATCAATGTAGATTTACCCACATTGGGACGACCCACCACGGCGACACGGATAGTGTCGTCATCACCTGTCTCGCCAGGTGCCTCGATGGTTTCCGGCAACTGCGCCATGGCCTTTTCCATGAGCGTTACCACACCGCGTCCGTGTGCGGCCGCTAGCGGCTGCATCTCGCCCAGACCCAGCGTATAAAACTCCGCCATGGCGCTGTCGGCGTCAAGGCCATCAGTCTTGTTGATCACCAATATCAGCGGCTTGCCGGTACGCCGCAATGCCTCGGCAATGGTCTCGTCACCCGCATTCAGACCATCACGCGCGTCAACCAGGAAAAACAGCAGGTCCGCTTCCTCGATCGCCTGCCAGGCCTGTTGCGCCATCAAGCCATCAAGATCATCACCATCACCGCTCAGGCCACCGGTATCGATCACAATAAAAGGCCGCTCACCAAACCGGCCATCACCGTACTTGCGATCACGCGTCAGCCCCGGCACATCGGCAACCAGGGCATCCCGAGTACGGGTCAGGCGGTTGAACAGTGTTGACTTGCCGACGTTGGGGCGGCCAACCAGTGCGATTACCGGTAACATGAGGCTGTATGAATATTCAGAATAACAGGACGGGTACAGAGGCCCGGCACCCTTTTTTATTGCAGGCCGGACAATCTAAAGGCGGACAATTTCCCTGAATTACCGTACACATAAAGTGTGTCGTCACTGGCCAGCGGCTTCTCCTGGATGCCCTTGCTGTCAACCTTGGCACGCGCAGCGATGCGCCCGTCATAGCGGGACAGTAAATGGACATAGCCTTCCAGGTCACCCACCGCGACATAGTCTCCGATCGGTTCCGGTGCGGTAACTTTGCGGTTGAGCAACTCATCCTGCCGCCACTCGGACGCACCGGTCGAACGCGACAGTGCCCAGACATTACTTTCATCATCGGTCACATACACCTGGGAGAAGTCGACACCGAGGCCCACGTGCGATGACATATCCCGCTGCCAGCCCTGGTTCCCTGTTTGTGCCTCGATCACGGCAATGCGGCCCTGGTAGGTGGTCACATAGACGACGCCGCCGACAATGATGGGGTCACCGTCAATATCGACCAGGCGGTCAATCTCGGAGCGGCCCTGGGGAATGGCAATACTGACCTCCCAGACCGGGAAACCCTTTTCTGCACTTAGGCCGACCAGCTTGCCATTGGCAAACCCGGCAACCACCAGCCCGCCTTCAACAGCCGGTGTACTGGTACCGCGCAACGTCAGTACCGGTACCGAGCGGTCATGTATCCATAGTTGTTCACCACTATTCAGCTCCAACGCAGTAATATTGCCGTCCGCTGTTTGTACGATAACCTTGTCGAAATCGACTTGCGGAACAGACAACACCTCACTGCTTACTTCAGTTTTCCATAACAGGGTTCCGTCATCGGCACTCAGCGCTAGCACCTCGGCATCACTGGTACCCACGAGGATCACACTACTGCCCCCCCCCGGCCCACCTGAAATGGCGGTCTCTGTCTTTGTTTCCCAGTTTTTCTTGCCGGTTTCTGCATCCAGTGCCACCACACGCCCCTTGCGATCTGCGACGAACACCTGTTCGTCATAGACGAATGGCACCAGATTGACAAACTGCTCGTCATGGCCAACACCGATCTTCCTGCTCCACAGTTCTTTCAGGGGTACCGGATCTGCAATTTCAAGCAATGGTGCAGGAGGCTCAGAATTATCCGAGCCACCGAGCAAGCTGCTGGTCCAGTTGGCCATGGTCGAGCAACCACTCAACAGCAGAGCCAGACTCACCACGGTAACCGCTTGTCTCACTCGGACACCTCAACGACTGCAGCCGAGGCCACGAGTGTACTGTCATATTTGAGTTGCAGCAGATGGCGTCCCGGTGCATCGCTGGCTGTCGCTGCCAGCGCCGCCTGGTAGGCCTTGCTGGCTGCGGCCTGGTCACCCCGGGCTAATTCAATATCGCCTCTGACCTCGGTATACAAGGGATCAAAGGGCGTGCCCGGTGCCGCCTCGTCAAGCATGGAAATTGCGCCATCGAAATCATCCATGGCCATCATGACACGTGCCATACGCAGCCGTGCCGTGTCACGCATGATGTCAGAGTCACTGTTGTCCAGCACCCACTGCAGGTGTGACCGGGCAGCTGCCAGTTCACCGCTTTCAATGTTGATTTTTGACAACGCAAGGGCCGCGAGCGTCGCATAAGGTGTACTGCTATAGTCCGAGATCAGCATGCCGGCACGCTCGGTGAGCAGCTGGTTATCACCGCCTTCCATGGCCGTCATCAGCGTGGTGTAGATATTTGATGCCGTCTCGGCATTGCGCTCGTGGTAAGCAAACCACGCCTTGCTGCCGAACAGCATGGCCAGCCCCAGGACTACACCGGTTATGATTGACCCGCCATTCTCACTCCACCATTTTTTAAGCTCGGCAAGTTTTTCGTCATCTGTCAAGTTTGCGTCCATCGTGACTCCTGTTAATACACATCAATGATTTCATTTATATGCGCGACTACGTGCTGCTGCGACAATGTTTCCTGGTCAGCCTCCTGACGTAATGCTTTCAGGATAACAGTCCCTTCGGCCACCTCTTCATCACCCATTACCAGCGCAATGTTTGCACCACTCTTGTCAGCCCGCTTGAACTGACTCTTGAAACTACCGTTGCCGCAGTTCGTCTGCAGGCGCAACCGGGGCAAGCGCGTACGTAATTCCTCCGCAAAGACCATCCCGCGTGGTACCGCCCGCTGGCCATTCAGCACCAGATACACATGCGGATGATTCGGCGGAATCTCTGTATTTGCCGCCTGCATCATCGCCAGCAGTCGCTCCAGCCCGATAGCAAAACCGAACGCCGGTGTCGGTTTACCACCCAGATATTCGACCAGTCCGTCATAACGGCCACCGGCGCATATTGTACCTTGTGCGCCGAGCTGATCGGTGACCCACTCGAACACGGTCTTCGTATAGTAATCGAGTCCCCGCACCAGGCGCGGGTTGATTTCATACACAAGACCGGCCGCATCCAGCAAGGCACAGAGATCAGAAAAGTGCTGCCGCGATTCCTGATCGAGATAATCCGGCAACTGCGGTGCCGCTTCGATCAAGCCCTGCATGTCCGGGTTTTTACTGTCGAGTATGCGCAACGGGTTACTATCCAGACGCCGGCGGCTGTCTTCATCCAGAGCAGACATGTGATCACGCAAGTAGCTCACCAGTACCTTGCGATACCCGGCCCTGGCATCAACCGTACCCAGTGAGTTGATTTGCAGCACGGTGTCTTTGAGACCGAGCCGCTCCCACATGCGCGCCGACATGAAGATAATTTCGGCGTCAATATCCGGTCCGGCCATGCCAAAGGCCTCGACACCGATCTGGTAAAACTGGCGATAGCGGCCTTGCTGCGGACGTTCGTGGCGAAACATGGGGCCGGTATACCAGAGGCGCTGCACCTGGTTGTGCAGCATGCCATGCTGCATGCAGGCACGGACGCAACTCGCAGTACCCTCCGGCCGCAGCGTCAGGCTGTCACCATTGCGGTCCTCGAAGGTATACATCTCCTTTTCTACAATATCGGTGACTTCGCCGATCGAGCGTTTGAACAGTTCTGTCTTTTCCAGCAACGGCAACAGAATTTCCTGGTAGCCGTAGGCATGCACCACATCACGCAGCGTATCAAGCAGAAATTGCCAGCTGGACGATTCTCCCGGGAGTACGTCGTTCATACCTCGAACGGCCTGTAGGGTCTTGGCCATGTTTTACACGCGTTAGTGTTGAGTGTGTTAGCAGGAATTCACATCGGCAGAAGGTCAGTAAACACCCTTCCACCGGGTCTATTATTCATTGTGCTGGTTACGGGTCTGCCGGTGGCAGTGCCAGTCGACCCGGCACGGGTTGTTGTACTTCCTCGCCCCTGGATGCAACGAGCCTTTCAACAAACGGGTAAGCCAGCCAGATCAGGATGACCGCCAGCAGTACCAGGATAATATTACGCAGCAAGCGGGCCGAGGGTAGCTGGAAAAAAGGCGTCCGGTCATTTAATGTCACCACCGTCAGCGGTGGCGGCTCACCGGTCTGCTCTGCATAGTCACTGACGATCTCTTCTTCCGAGAGGCCCACCAGCCGGGCATAGTTACGCAGGTAACCCTTTACAAAGATAGCCGCCGGTAGCGCCGCCTTGTCGTCACTCTCGAGCGCCTCGATCGTCGCAACATCAAGATGCAGCTCATTGGCAACCACGCGCTGGTCGAGCTCACATGACTTGCGAGCCGCAGACAAGCGTGCACCTATCGACAACGGCTCGTTAGCAGCCGTTGTATCCGTGCCATCAGTATCTTGACCGGCGCTCATTCTCCCACTCCAGCAATAATGCTGTCTCGTCACTATCGGGGTAATTATTCTTGAGGATAATTGCGTATTCACCCCAGGCCTGATGATCGTTCAAGGCAAATTCGGTTTGTACCGCCAGCCACAGGCTCTGCGGGTTGAGACGGGCTGCCTGCTGCAGTCGCTGGATATAAGCGCGCGCGCCCAGATAATTACCTTCCTCATATCTGATTATCGCCATCTGCAGCAGGGCCGGTGCAAACTCGGGGTTTCTCTGTAATGCCATGCGATAGTACTCGCTTGCCGTTGCCAGGTCCGGTATGCGTGCAGCACACATTCCGGCATTCGACAACGGTACTTCCGGTGTTGGATAGAACGAATTGTCTGCCGCCTTTAAAAATTCTTTCGTGGCCTCCTCGTAACGTTCCTGAAAACACAGGAACTGCCCATAGTTGTTATGCGCACGTGCGCTATCCGGCTTCAGCTTCAGGGACCTTTTGTAGTGTTTTTCTGCAAGGCTGTTTTCGCCAACCTTTTCATACAATACGGCGATTGCATCATGTGCAGGCGCATAGTTGGGTTCCAGTGCGAGCGCCTTTTCGAGTTTTGACCTCGACAGCTCATAGTTTCCCTTACGCAGATATTCAACGCCCAGCTCGGTATTCGCCTTCGCGGCAACATCCGCCTGGTGCTTTTCATCCTTGACCTCGGGTGAACTGGCACAGGCAGTCAGCAGCAGGCCTGCGATCACGCCAAGCAGAAGTTTTCCAAGATTCATAAAATGGCTGCCCTGGTAATTGACCGGCCCCGCTCGCGTCGCCGGGTGCGGTCCTGGAACTGTCCCGCGAGTTGACCACAGGCGGCATCAATATCATCGCCACGGGTACGGCGTGTGATGGTCACAATCCCCGCCTTGTTCAGAATCTCGAAAAAACGCTGAATGCGATTATTGGAGCTGCGCTGATAGCGGGTCTCGGGAAACGGATTAAAGGGAATCAGGTTGACCTTGGCCGGTACCCCTTCAAGACAGCGCGCCAGCTGGCGTGCATGCGCATCACTGTCATTCACCCCTGCCAGCAACACGTATTCAAAGGTTACCCGGCGCCTGCCCTCGCCCACATAGTCCTTGCAGGCATCGAGCAGTTCCCGTATCGGGTATTTTTTGTTCAGTGGCACCAGCTGGTCACGTAACAGGTCATCAGGCGCATGCAACGAGACTGCCAGGCTGACGTCACAGTCTTGCCGCAGTTGCCTGAGCGCCGGTATCACGCCCGCGGTACTCAGGGTAATACGGCGTCTGGAGAGACCATAGCCGTAGTCATCCAGCATGATACCCATGGCGCGCACAACATTGTCATAGTTCAGCAAGGGTTCACCCATGCCCATCATGACAACATTGGAAATGACCCGTTCACCATCGGCCGTCTGGCCGAGGTCGCGAGCCGCTATCCATAGTTGCGCAATAATCTCGCCTGTGCTCAGGTTACGATTGAAACCCTGCTGTGCAGTCGAGCAAAAGCTGCAATTCAGCATGCAGCCGACCTGTGATGACACGCACAGTGTGCCGCGCCCGGACTCCGGGATAAACACCGTCTCGATACAGTTGCCATCCGCCATCTGCAACAGCCACTTGCGTGAACCATCGTCAGACAGGTGATCGGAAACCACCTCCGGCAGGTTCACCTCGGCACAGTGTTGCAGGTCAGCCCGCAGTCCCTTGCTGATATTTGACATTACCTCGAAGTCGGTCACACCCTGACCGTAGATCCATTTCATGACCTGCGTGGCTCGAAAACTTTTCTCCCCGCGCGCGGTAAAGAAGTCCGTCATCCCGGCACGGTCGAAATCAAGCAGATTGGTCTTCATGGTAGCGGTCATTATGGGCTGGGCCGGACGAGTCTAGCGTGTGCGCGGGCACAGTTCCTCGTCAGAGAAAAAATACTTGATCTCAACGGCCGCGGTTTCCGGGGCATCGGATCCATGCACGGCATTTTCATCGACAGTTTTTGCGAAATCGGCACGAATAGTACCGGGTGCCGCCTCCGCCGGATTGGTCGCCCCCATCAGTTCGCGGTTCTTGCTGATGGCATTCTCACCCTCGAGCACCTGCACCACCACCGGGCCGGAGATCATGAACTGAACCAGGTCCTTATAAAAAGGACGCTCGGCGTGCACGGCATAGAACCCTTCTGCCTGTTCCTTGCTGAGATGCAGCATTTTTGACGCAATGACCTGCAGGCCATTGTTTTCAAAGCGACTCACGATTTCGCCAATGACATTCTTGGCGACTGCATCCGGTTTAATTATGGAAAAGGTCCGTTCAATTGCCATGCAAAACTCCGTTAATAATCTACAGAAACAAGAAACCCGTCAAAAAACGGGAGCTTACTGAATAATTTCAAGCGGGTAGTTTAAGCGGATGAGGGGCAACAGGCAATGATGAAAGCAGTGTTTAACCACCAGGGCGCTGCTTATGACTCCTGGGCAGCAAAGCCCTGCTGCATCCGGGAAAGCCCGCAAAGTCAGAAATGCAGGCGGCAGATCGACAGAAACAGTCACCCTGGGTGGCGCAGGGTGTTATTGATCAGGAAGCGGCATTTAAAATCAATCAGTTATCATGTTATATGCTTTACAACCTTTAGCCATCATTTAAAGAATGCGTCCAATGTGAACCAGTGTCTGCGTGCACGGGTCTACATGGGTCACGATGCGGTAAACCTGGGCAGCGGCGTCAATGGCGTCGAGGGTATTATTCAGGGCCATTCAGGAGCCGCAGGCACTGCAATCAAAACCAATACTTTGTACCCGATCCTGAATTAAGACACAAACATGCTCAAACACATCAAGAACTTCTTCGACCAGCACCTCGTCCCGGGTTCCGTCACTGGCAACGCGGACACGGAACACATGCTGCGTCTTGCAACCGGAGCCCTGCTGCTGGAAATGACACACATGGATGGCGAGGTCTGGCCCGAGCAGCGACAAGCTGTGGAAACAGCCGCGCTCGAACACTTTGGCCTGACCCGTGACGAAACGGCGGAACTGCTGAAACTGGCCGAAGAGGAACGTTCCGAGTCAACAGACTATTTCCAGTTCACCTCGCTCATCAACAGCAACTACACGCCGGAGCGGAAGATCCGGCTGGTAGAACTGCTGTGGCAAATCGCCTATGCGAACGAGCGCCTGCATATCTACGAGGAGCACATGGTGCGTAAAATCGCGGACTTGTTACATGTCCCGCACAGCGCCTTCATCGCGGCAAAGCTCAAAGCCAGTGGCGGGTGTTGATCACGCGTTTCAGGTGACCGAATGTTCTTTCCCGGGTTGCCTGTTTCGTGGCCGGTGGCGTGACAATAGCATCCGTAACACAACGAATGCGCTGGCTGCGGCAGCTAGATGCTTCAGTGTGTGTCCGCTGATGATGTAACCCAGCAACTCAAACACTCGCGCATCGTAATGTTCCAGCACCTTGGACAGCCCGTACCATGTAAAAACCCAGGCTATATAGCGACCGGGCACATAGCGGCCGTCAGGAAACAGCCACAGGACTACGGGCAGCAATATCACCGGGTAAAACTGCACAAAGGCATAGAAGCGGAGATCGCCTCGACCCTGCTGCTCGGTGTACTGCCAGTAGAACAGGCTCAACAGGCCAAGGATAATCAGCACCACCAACAGCCAGGTGTTTCCCGCCCTTGAATGAATACGGTCGGCAACAATGGCGGCAGTAAACGACATGAACACAACTGACATGGGCAAGCGGTCCCACAACAGGCTTTCGTTGGAGGGTGCCCAGTGATACCAGGCAGACCCCAGGCTCACCAGTGCGACGCCTGCAAAGAAGATCCGGTAAGGCCGGGCATCGACGGATTCCACAAAGAGGGTGTGCCTGCGCACGCCCGCAACCGCGACCAGGCCCAGCACACTGACCAGGGCAAAACCGGCATTCGACACCACGTCGTTGAAATTCGGGACACCAAGGAACATGCGTGTATCGGCCAGCTTATGGTAGTCGAGGTCCTGCGGAAAAGGTTCCACGAACAACAGGACAACCAGGCCGGCTATCAGTAACCCAGTCAGTATCGCAACCCGTTGCCAGTATGATAGATCGATCCGGGACTGCATGCTGCTAACACCTCAACGTTGAAAAGGCCTGACTTTACCCGTGGAACAGAAACAGCAGCAGGCGCGGGACACCGATCAAGAAAATAATGAAAGTCGTGTCACCGGACATGGACTGAACCTTTGGCTGGCCAACTGTGAGAAACGCAGGCCAGGCAAATAAGAAACTCGCAGGATTCTCTGCAGGGTGGAGGAAACGCCGAATAATAGCGAATCAGACTGGCTAGCCGCCCGGGACACGCAAGACAAAAAAGGTGACCGGTTCTGACTGGATCAATTTATTACCCGCAGCATCGACCACCGTGGCCATGAGGGTATGCTGACCGCGCGACAGGTTGATCAACTCGACCGTCATATCAATGCTGCTGTGAGTCGCCTCACCGTCTTCACCATCGACATTCAGAACGATCATGTGGTCGGGCTGGAGATCAGGCTGCACTGCCAGTTGTACCGTGATGTTGCCGTCATTGGCGCGCACGCCCCTTTGGTCAACCGGACTGGTGATGGAGAACGCTGTGTAAAAGGCGGTGGCCTCCTGCTGCTGTTCCCTGGCCACGCCACCTGCCGGCTCCGTGGACTGCGCTTGCTCCGGCACGGGGGGCAGGCTGATGGTCTGCACGGGCGCAAGCTTGACTTCCTCGGCACCCGGCCCCGGCTGATCAGAGAAATAGACCTGCCCGTCGGGACCAACGCGCCTGAATATCTGCGAATTCGCAGTCGCGCTGACGAACACCAACAAAAAGATCAATAACCGTTTCATATTTATAGGTTAACGCAGTACCTGGCCGTCCACAAGGAAACAGGTCGCAGTCCCGAATCGCAACGCGGTATGGCTTTGAAGATCTGGAGTGCTTCAGTCAGTATTATCAGCGGATGTATGGAAAATTACCGAAACAGAGGCAAACAAGACCTGAATTGAGGAAGCTTTAGCAACTTAAATATTGCCGAGAATGTAAATACCCCAGGTCATGGGCACGTATTATATCAAGCCAAACCAGCCTACGTTGGAAACCCACGTCTGTAATTATGGATAGAGTGTTGGAGAGGGTAGAATGTACACAGCCTATATAGTTTGCGGTAGTCCGGGTGCAGGTAAATCAACCTACGCGAGGCAACTGGCTGCTGCCAGGTGCGCAACCCTGCTCGACATTGACACGGTGACCGAGCGACTGGTTCGTATCGCGCTTGTTCAATCCGGACATAGCCAGGATGATCGTGATTCCGGCCATTTCAAACAAAACTTTCGCGAACCCATTTATGAAACACTCTTTGACATCGCCAGAGAAAACCTGGCTTTTCAGGATGTGGTCATTGTTGGCCCTTTCACAAGGGAAATTAATGATCAGGACTGGCCATCCAAACTGCAGCGCGCCCTTGGTAGTTTGATAGAGGTTCACTATGTACAGTGTGCACAGGCGACTCGCAGACGCAGACTGACTCACCGGGGCGATGCACGTGACCTGGCCAAGTTGAAAGACTGGGAGAACTATATGCAATATTACGGTGATGAGACTCCTCCGGTATTCGATCATGTGCTTGTTGATGGATCGAATCCGCAGGAATGCATAAGGAACGATTAGAACGGGCCGATCTCCGGCCAGTCAATCGTATAGTGCCGGTATCGCACCATTATCCCTGGCATAGACAAATGGATGGTAGAGTTCTTTTTCAGAGTAGTTTGATGTGTTCCCTGTGACAGGAATTAATTCCTCCGTGTAGTTCAGACCCGTCACGGCATGACCCAGCGAAAGCCCTGTTGCCGGCGTTACGTCAAACAGGTAGGCCGCATAGTTGGGATAATGCGGATACAATACATGTAATGACTGGCTGAACAACTCAAGCGCAACCTGACTATACACCTTGTCATTCCCGAGATAGACCAGTGAGGTGACTTTCGGGACATTACTGATATAAGCCTGCCGGTCAGTCGGCGATGGTACTGCACCTGCCGGGCTCCAGGTGGCACCCCGGTCAGCAGAAATATAGAAGTTATTACTGTAGCCAAACACGTCGTACGAGACATAGTTCATCAGTAGTCGATCCGCTCCAAGGTAGACAAGATTGTAATTGACCTTTTCATGGTTGCCCGGGTCAAGCCGGGTAATCGAGTCATCCAGCTCAACTGTATTGACCCTTGGCCAGGACACGCCGCCATCGTCTGATCTGTAGACGCCGACTTTGTAATGCCCTGTGCCTGAATCTTCATAAACACCGATAAACACATAGGCTTTATGCCTTGTGTCACCTTCCGCTGTCGGGAAGGTAAGTATATTGCCGGTCCGGCCCATATAGACGATGCCTCTGGGCAGATAAACCCCTGAGATAATGCTCCCGGCTGTCCAGGAGAGTCCTGTATCTTCAGAAAAGTAGATCGTGTAATGAGCGTACTGCCCATCAACTTTGCTGGCACCGGGTGTGACATTCATCTTTACCAGACTACTGCCACCTGTAAAGGCCTTGGTATTATGCGTCACATAATATTCACCATCAGGTGCCTTCACGGGTGCTGTATCCGGTTTGCTTATCCATGTCCGCCCCATGTCATCAGAGCGGTATATTATGGGTTGGCCCGTATCGCTGATACCCGATCCCAGTAGTTCCTGTCCTCCCAGGTACGTCATATAATAGAGTTCATGGCCGCTCGCCGGATCATCAGCATTGGATACACTGGCGCCTGACCTCCAGTTTTCACCCCGGTCATTTGACAGAAAAGGCGTGAATGTGTCAGGTGTGGCCTCGTCATTATTCAGAAACGCCATCAAGCCACCCGAGCTAAACACAGAGGCCGCGATACCCTGTTCCTCTCCGATGATGCCCTTGTACACAACGACCAGTGGTGAATATTCAGTGGTACTGAGGTCAGCACCCGTTTTGTCGATAACAAACTCAATCAGCGTACCAGCCGGCATGTCCTCGAGTATGTGTGCCACCCCTGCATCCAGTGCCGGATTAGTTCCGGCAGAAAAGCGTGCCTGCGACACAGCAAGAGGTCGTCGTGAACCATCGACCGAGGTATAGTAGATACCAAAGGTACCGCCAGCGAGAAATGGCAGCCCTGTATTTTCATCAGGCCACTTCGAAGTATTTTCAACGATCACACGCAGGTGGGTTGCATCCTCCTCGGTAACTTCCTTGACATGCAGACGTCCACGAAAGAAGTAGTCGATCAGACCGGCGCTGTAAGCAACGGCTCGGGGCAGCAATAAATTCGCCTGTGTATCGTAAATATCCTGATCAAGACTGTACTCCTGAATTTGATATGTTTGTGAATAATCCAGAAAGATACTTTGTTTTGTGGCAATCGAGGTTGTCGTGTACTCAGGATTCTGCTTATCCGTTACTGTATGCTCAAGATAGGTGTGATACCCGCCCTCTTCATCATCCCAGCGATGGAATGCGCCATACTCATTTGGATCATTGCCTGGCTCATTGTAATAGTACGGACCAACGAGCGGTATCTTCTTGTCACCCAGATTCCGGCCCGCACTGAAGAACTCCCGGTTACTGTAATCTGCCATTCCACGGCCATTCAGCCCTTCACGTGTGCTCCAGTAATCACTGTAGCGATTAAAGGCTGGCTTCGGATAATCCCCTATTGCCAGTTGTGGATAGGTCGTGACATTGATACCCGCCTCATTGACCTTATCGACAGCATTTTTATCCTGGGTAACCCGTGCTTCAAGATAGCGCTCGAAGAAACTTGCATGCCCGACGACGCCACTGACGATATCGTAACAATCGCCTGAATGCGGGTCTCCCCTCGTATGCTGGGGCTGAGCCACATCTTCCACGAGATGTACTATATCCCCCAGTGAGCGAAACGTCGTCGCCCAGTAGGCATTCCGCAGTTCCTCGTTAGTTCCTGTGTAACCGATTGGTGCTATAGCTGTTGTACCGGTGGCGCTTTCATGCCCGGTCAATGCCCGGTACATCGATTCAATGGCATCGAATACTGTAAAGTGATTACGCCGCGCATTGTCTTCACTCAGTGTGACAGCAAAAGCATCGCCGGCTCCGATAGCCCAGTCCGGATTCTTCTCAGAAACAAGTGCAAACAACCCCCTATTGTTAACCGGATCGTAGAAATGATGCAGTGGACGGTCGGGTGCTGAAGGATAAGGATCCTCGTCAAACCCGCTATTTGGCGGATTGATGTTGCAGATACCGTTATTCAGTTTATTGTGGTCATCCTCACGTATGGCACCACGCATTAGCCAGCCGGCGATTGAAAAACCATCATTTACTAATTTCAAATCGTCTCTAATAATATTTGCAGTAAATGCATCAGATGGAGCTGCCCGTACTTCTCTTTCCGAATTTATCGCGTCTATATAATTCTCTCCAAAAATATTCTTGTTGTACTGCAAACCAATTGAACTAATAAATACCCCATCTGAAAGCACTGATTCAATATAAGCTTCACGAGTCAAATGGCCATGTGTAGCCAACTCGAATGCTTGCAGTGACTTGCATACACAGATCATAGACAATAAAACTGATAGGCAAACGAACCTTATCATTTAAGGTTTCTCATTCTTTCATAGTATTTAGCAGAAGCCTCTTCACCACCTAGCGTTAATGCTTCAATTTTGATTAGAAAATAATACGAATATTCCTTATCCTCTCTACTTTTAGATGCTAGTACTGCATCAAGATGTAGCACTTCGTATAACGGAAGCAGATTATTCCTACCATCCCCCGTCTGGTCACAGTTCGTGTTCTTTATAACATCGTGCAAATAACTTAACCGTGCATTCGAGGTTTCATTCGTCTTTATTAATTTATCAGACGGCGCCGGCACATCATTAACCCAGTACGGTTCACGATACCCCTGCTTGTAGGCCGTGATCAGTATCCGCGGTTCACGGTACTTCGGGTAATCAGATTCGATCTCCGGTGGTGGTATAAAGTAGCGCCCTTCGGTATCAGACCTGGTCACTTCCACATGAAAACAGATCGCTCCCCCGCCATGCCCCAGACCACCCGAGGTGCCCGTCCAGCGTGCCACCACAAAGGCGTCAGGAATCGGATCACCGGTCTCGTAATCCGTGATAACCCCTTCAACCGGCTCCGGCTTGACGAAGTAGCGAGTCGGGATGCAGGCAGCCAGACAAAACACGGCAACCAGTAATACCATCCCCTGGAAATGATTGAATGTCTTATTCATCATTACATATCCTCAATTCGCCAGATGCCTGACTCGGACCGAATCAGATTGACTGAATACACAAACGGCACACCGCCTTTTTCGCGTGTCGCAACGATCTCGGCAATTTCATGACTGACCTGTGTGCGTGTAATCACCCCGAGCGTATCTGCAACAGTACTCAACGTTGCTTGCATTTCTGTAAACAGTGACTCATAGGCATCCTGGCTGGTAACCGTGAACACGTTGACGGCGGCCGGTATATCGCCCATGCGTAAATTCGCGAGCAATTGATAATAGACGGCCTGCACAGCCGACACTTGCTCTGCCGCATCCAGCACAGCAATCACCCGCGTACCGACATAGCTCCCGGCTGCATCATCCGTTGCCGTAACCTTCGCCGTATAGCACCCCGGGGTGGTGTAGGTATGCTGGAATGTTGCCGCAGGATCTGCTGTGGTGTATTCCGTCGTCCCGTCACTTTCGAGGTCATACTCAATGCTTGTCAGGTTCGCACCGGTATTATCGCTCAGGCTGAACATCACCGTATGTGACGCAAAACCCGTAACGGTATCCACATCCAGTTCGATCAGACTGCTGCCGGTACTGGTAACCGTCAGTGTCTCAGTGGTGGTGGCACCATCCGGTGCGGTTGCAATCACATCCAGCTGATTGCTCCCGGTCTCCAGCGAGACATTGCCTGCACAAAATGTACTGCCGATGGTTTGTGCCGCAGCTCCATTAACGGTTATCCCGACATTGGCCGCTCCTTGATGAGTGCCAGCGACACCCACATGGCTTTCATTGACGGTACTGCCATCCAGCGGTGTGGATAGCGTTACACTCAGTGCAGGCGCTGTCCCGGCTACCTGGAGAATACGCGAAGCTGCTGTATTACCCACCGGGTCTGTTATCAGTATGACTATGCCATCTCCGGCCTGCGCACCGATCGGTGCGGCATAGCTACCACCGCCATTGACGGTGGTCTGCGCGGACGCACCTGTCCGGGTATTGGTCAGAGTCACGGTGTCGCCGGCTGTTGCATTACCGGCTGGCGCCGATACTGTCACCTGCCCATCACTGGGTGTGCCCACTGTGATCTGTGCCGTATCCGGAATTGCCGGTGGCTGGCTGTCCAAGGTAAACGACACATTCAGGGTGCTGCTGTTACCGGCCAGATCGGTGGCGATCAACCCGATGACATTAACGCCTTGCGGAAGGCCACCGACGACATGGGTAAAACTGTTGTCGGAGTTCACGGTGACGGTTTCGCCATTGACGGTGAGCGTGGAGGTCTCATCGAGTTGACCGATGAAACTGGCATAGTTCACCAGCGCACCCTCCGCAGGTGAAGTGAGGGTGATCACCGGCGGGACCGCATCACTTTCAACCGTGTAGGTCAGGTAAGGCAAGCTCTGTTCAGCGCCATTGATGGCGTTTGCGTAGAGCGTGTTGCTGCCCTGGGCAAGCATTAGCACTTGACTGAATCGCCCTTTCGCATCACTGGCCAGCGTCGCTTCCAGCTGGCCGTTCAGATAGAGCTGGACCTCCCGGTTGGGTTCTGCGTTTCCATTGACGCTAAAGGCTGGAACGCTGGTGCTCGGGTTTGTCAAATCCAGTATTGGCGTTAATGGTGAGGCTTGAGTCAGTACTGCCGGTTGTACCGGCAAATAGACGACGGCGGGTGAATTCACCGGATTGTCGTTTCCGGCGTAGATCTGGCTATCGAGGGTAGAACCAACCGTGGTCCCCCACCAGTTGCCCCGGGCGTCAAGAGTCACAGCCTGCGCATCAAAAAAGTCATCAGCCAGCAGGTCGATACTGGTATTTCCGAATATATTGTTTTCATGGATAGCGGGTACCGGATTACCCCCGGGCAGGCGCGTACCGATGATATTGATGCCCTGTGTATTGTTTGTGATGGTGTTGTGCGGATACACAACAGGCTTTGAAGCCCTATTGATCCACAGTCCGACGGAATTCTGCTGCATGCGATTGTTTGAAATTACAGGTTCTGCCCCCGCATCAACATAGATGCCATAGAAGTTGTTTTGCAGCGTTGAATGATCCACGGTAGCCGTTCCACCATTGAACCAGACACCCAGGGAGGCGTGTTCAATCAGCGCATACTCGATTCGTGTTTTTTGGTTAGCACCCGCCGGTATCTCTACCCCCAGCCAGTCACCGGGTACGGGCGTAAGGGATGCGGATTTCAGATGAACCGGATTCCCGTCTACACCCAGAATATTCAGCTCACCTTCCGCAGCAATCCGAACCCCGTTGCTGAATTCAAGTACTGCGCCTGCCAAAATAGTGAGCTTGGCATAGGGTGGTATCTCAATATCAGAGGTGATCTGATAGGGTGTGGGCAACGGTGGCAAGACAAGGTCACTGGTGACCGCCCCGCCACTATAGCTGCCTAGCGTACCATCAGGAATGTATTCGACAACAATCGGGGCTGACGGAGGGCTTTCACCGTCAGATGTCAAAAACGTTGCATGGATAATGTTAGTACCAACATCAAGGGTTGTTTCAAATGTGATGTCATTATAATTCGTCTGAGCCGCCGTACCACGTAACACTCCATTCATATATATGTTGGCTTCCTGGTAATAGAGACTGGAGGGGATAGTAACCAGCGCAGGATTAATCGATGTTGGACTGTTGATGGCCTGAATAACTGGCACCTCGGCCCACCATGGCACAGGGGTGTAGTAAACACCATTCATTGTCCACGCTGATTCCTCGACTTCCTCGCCATTTTCCACCAGTCGCGCGAAGAAATAGTAGTACTCTTCTTCCGGAAAGGAATAGTCCAGAGAAAACCGGCCATTGGCATTGGCGGTTAACGTGCCAGCAAAATGAATATCCGCCCCGGATGCATAGACATTCACCTCTGCTCCGGCGGGTGCTGTGCCTTTAATCGTATACGGATTATCTGAAGTTTCTTCATGAATCGAATCCAGCAATAGTTCATCATCGATGGGAAGGCTCTTTATTTGTGATGTATCAACAGTTGCTCGTGACGCGTCGTCGTATGAATCCCTGATATATCTCTTAACCAGAACCTGTTCATTTGTACCCCACCAATTATCATTCGCGTCCAGCAGAATCTCCTGCTCCGGATAGGTGATATTGGCGAGATAATTCATATACCAATTATGGTCAATTGAATTCCCATTCAATACTGGCCCTGGATTCCCTGTGACACTATCTCCTGCGAGGTGCACCCCGACATCATTCTGTCTGATTATATTTCCTTCTATAATCTGCGGCCTGGCATCGCCAAATATCATTATCCCACTGCCATTCTCACTATCACGGATAGAATTACCCTTTATTAGCGGCCTGACTGCCTGAGGATATTCGTTGTCTGCATACATCAGGATCCCGACACCATTGTTCTGTAGCAGACTGTTACTGATCACCGTATCGGAGCCATCGTGGAAAATTGTTATGCCATCCTTCGCGCCTTCTATCACGGCATAATCAATGGTTGCTGTGCTGTATTCCGTTAACCATAGTCCACCCCACTGTCCTGCGTACTCTCCAGGCCGATCATCCAGTGAAGTCAGGTAAACAGGGTTAGTGGAAAATCCCTTTATCTCCAGACTGCCAAGAATATCGAGTCTCGCAAACTGTCTGAATCGGACTTCAGTACCCGCCTCAATGCTCAACCTTGCCAACTGTGGCAAGACTTGCGTTTCTGGAACGATATAGACCTTTCCACTTGTGAGCGTTTTTATATATGACGAGGTCTGCCCAATACTTAAATCAAGGACCTGCGTTTCCTTGACAATCGCGGTCGTTGATACCGGATCTGCTGTTTCTCCATTTGCAGAAACGGTCAGTGTGACGACATAGGTTCCGGCGTTTGCGTAGATATGCGATGGCTGCATCCCTGCCCCTGTGGAACCGTCACCGAAGTCCCAGCGATACGTCAAGCCATTTGCATACCTATCGAACGACCCCGATCCATCAAAAAACGTTTTGTAGCCCATGGGTCCGGTATAGGGACCACCATGAACGGCTGTTGGCGGCTTGTACACAAAATCGACAGTCAGTGCATTTGACGGATCGCTCTCATTCATGCCGTCCCACGCGGTCACATAAACCGCATTCACCCCAGCCTGCAACGTGACATAGAAACGAAAAGCACCCGTCTCGTCTGTAACCGTTGATACAGGCGGTTGCTCATTAACATACACACGGATATCCATACCCGGGTCAGCCATCCCCGAGACCGGATAGGGATTGACGCTGGTCGGAGACAGGGCAGGAAAAAGAACCGGTACCGCCGGACCAATGCTTATATCCGGCAAGGTGATCAAACCAAGCACAGCCCGCTGCAACACCACCACATCACCGGCATTCAACAGTCCATCCGGGCCACCGAGAGGCGCGACATCAGTAATCAGTCGTTCTTGGTCTGTCGGAATCAAGTCGCCGATAATAAAACGCTCAAGAATAAGCACATCAGCGATATTGAGCTGGCCGTCCGGATTTCCAAGTGGTGCAACATCACCGGCGAGGTGCTGGGCCGGGGAAACAGCAAGAGGGAACAACATGAGCAGCCCCGGCAACAGGAATGCCTGAACAGCGCGATTGAAATGATAACTGGCCAATTGCCGGGATTCCCCTGTTGCCTGTTGTTATCAAGGAAAATCTGAACATGTTCCGATCCTCATGGCGGCAAGGCCGTCACCCGGGATAACCAGCAGCCTGGACCCCGGCATTCGCCGGGGTGACGATATTCGGAGTCTCCTTAACTGAAAATGACTCGAACTAAATTTCAGTGGTCACGTTATCAACACGGGATGGAGCAATCGATAGGACAATCCTGAACATCCTGTAAGACAGGCCTGACAGGTAACATGCGGTCATCGGCCGCATCGGGAATTGGGAGGTACGACGCTTACAGCCCCGGACTGCGGGGTTTCGTCGGGGGAACAAACCAGGCTGTCATTCCCGCTTGTGTGGGAATGACAGCCTGTATTAACTTCAGGAAAAGACGCGTTTGGCGGTCTCGCCGATCAGGGCAGGATTACGCACCACGTGCACGCCCAGTTCTTCCATCAGGTCCATCTTGGCGTTGGCGGTATCGGCCGCACCCGAGATGATGGCACCGGCATGACCCATGCGTCGTCCGGGTGGTGCGGAGACACCGGCAACGAAACCCACCACCGGCTTGCTCATGTTTTCTTTTGCCCAGCGGGCTGCATCAACTTCCTGCGGCCCGCCGATCTCGCCGATCATGATAACGGCTTCCGTATCGGGGTCCTCTTCAAATGCGCGCAGCACCGTCACGAAGTCGGTACCGTTAACGGGATCGCCACCAATGCCCACCGAGGTCGTCTGCCCCATACCCAGCTCGGACATCTGCTGCACAGCCTCGTAGTTGAGGGTGCCGGAACGCGACACCACGCCGATGCGTCCCGGTGTGTAGATATGCGAAGGCATGATGCCGACCTTGCAGGCATCCGGGGTAATGATGCCCGGCGTGTTCGGACCGATGATGATGGCGTTCCTGTCAGCCGCATAGCGTTTCACGCGCACCATGTCCTGAACCGGAATACCGTCGGCAATCACCACGATAACGCCGACACCGGCTTCCAGCGATTCCATAATGGCATCCGCAGCGAACGGGGGCGGCACGAAAATACCGCTGACATCGGCACCGGTTTCCTCAACGGCCTGGTGCACGGTATCGAAGACCGGCAGTCCAAGATGTTGCTGTCCGCCCTTGCCCGGCGTGACGCCACCGACCACCGTGGTGCCGTTCTTCATGGACTCTTCCGCATGGAAAGTCGCATGCTGTCCGGTGAACCCCTGGATGATGACGCGTGAGTGTTTGTGTACGAATACGCTCATGCCGCGCCCTCCAGTGCTGCAACGACCTTGGTCGCCGCGTCGTCAAGATTGTTAGCCATGATAAAGGGAAAACCGGAGGCTTCCAGAATCGGCGCGCCCTTTTCAACATTGGTGCCCGCCAGTCGTACGACAATCGGCACCTGTATGTGCAGTTCGCGCATCGCCTGAACCAACCCCTCCGCAATCCAGTCACAACGATTGATACCGGCAAATATATTCACCAGGATGGCCTTTACATTCGGGTCCTGCAAGACGATACGGAAGGCATTACCGACCTTCTCGGGCGAGGCACCGCCACCAACATCGAGGAAGTTGGCCGGCTTGCCGTTGTGGAAACTGATTGCATCCATAGTTGCCATGGCGAGGCCGGCACCGTTAACGATGCAGCCGACATTACCATCCAGGGCAATGTAATTCAGGCCATGCCCGGAGGCCTCGACTTCCTTCGGATCCTCTTCATCAAAATCACGCAGCTCGGTAATGCCGGGTCGCCGATACATGGCATTAGCGTCAAAGGACATCTTTGCATCCAGCGCCATCAAGTGGCCGTCATCGATGTCAGCCAGCGGGTTGATTTCCGCCAGCAGCGCATCCTTGTCACGGAAGGCGCGATACAGTGCCTGCATGATCTTGGCAGCTTCAGCAATCTGCTTGCCGGTAAACCCCATTCTTGCTGCAATCTTGCGGCACTGAAAACCGGCCAGTCCGATGGCGGGATCGACCGCCTCGCGAATAACACGGTCCGGATCGGTCTTTGCGACTTCCTCAATATTCATGCCGCCGGAGGCAGAGGCAATCACGGTGATGCGTTGCGTGGCACGGTCAATGACCATGCCAAGATAGAATTCCTTGTTAATATTGCAGGCCTGTTCGATCAGTACCCGTTGCACCATGCGGCCCTCTGCACCGGTCTGCGGCGTCACCAGGTGCGTGCCGATCATTTCATCGGTGAACTGTTTGACCTCATCGATGGATGAGGCGACCTTGACGCCACCCCCCTTGCCCCGGCCACCGGCATGAATCTGCGCCTTGACCACCCAGCTTTCACCGCCGAGTTCTTCCGCGATGGTAGCGGCATTGTCTACATTGTGTGCAACGCGACCGTCCGGGACGGCTATGCCATAGCCGCGTAGCAGTTCCTTGGTCTGGTACTCGTGAATATTCAAAAGACTTCTCCGGTTTTCAGGCTGTTAACAGCTGTTATTTGCGGGCCGCGAGGGATTTCTCGATCTGCGCGTACTTGTCCACCATCACCTGTGCCTGGCGAATGGACGCCGCGTCAATCAGGCGCCCGTCCAGTGACACGGCACCCTTGCCCTCGGCCGCGGCCTCGTCCATGGCGATAAGGATGCGGCGTGCACGGTCCACTTCCGCTGCAGGTGGCGTAAACACCTCGTTGGCGAGTGCGATCTGTGACGGATGGATGGCCCACTTGCCCTCGACTCCGAGTGCGGCCACGCTGCGGGAAACCGCCGTATAGCCTTCCGGGTCATTAAAATCACCAAACGGGCCATCGATCGGGCGTAAGCCATAGGCACGACAGGCCACCACCATGCGTGAAATGGCAAAATGCCACTGGTCACCCCAGTGGCGCTCGCGCCTGCCCTCACTGTCCGGGTGCGTCAGGGTGTAGTAATCGGTATTGGCGCCGCCCATGTTGGTGGTGCGGGCCTGGGTCGAGGCCGCGTAATCGGCGACACCGAACACCATGGCCTCCATGCGCTCCGGACAGGTCTGGGCAATGCTTTCGACATTGGCCATGCCCATTGCGGTTTCAATCAGTACATGCAGATTGATCTGCTCGATTCCCCTGGCTGCCTCGATCTGCTCCAGCATGGTTGACACAAACAGGATATCCGAGGGAGAACCTACCTTGGGAATCAGGATGGTATCGAGCTTGTCACCCGCCTGTTCGACCACGTCGACAATATCGCGGTAACAGTAATGGGTATCCAGACCATTTATGCGCACCGAGACACTGCAGTTCGACCAGTCCAGATCATTCAGTGCTTCAATCACGTTTTTCCGTGCCTGTGCCTTGTCATCCGGCGCAACGGCATCTTCAAGATCCAGAAAAACCATGTCAGCACCGGCCGTGGGCGCCTTCTCGAGCATGCGGACGTTACTACCGGGAACAGCCAGTTCGCTGCGGTGCAGGCGATTTCTTAGAGCCATGATGTACCTCTAGTTTTAGAATGATCAAATGCAAAGGCAACCGGTCATTTAAAGTGACCCGGTGAAGACGCCGCAGGGGCCAAGCCGGTGCAAACAAGGCCGCGTAATATACAAGGTTGAGGCGCATATTGGAATGTGGCGGCACGCTGCCAGCCACCGCAACGGCACCACCACGCCCCTGCACAAGCAGCGTAACTTGATTATATATGTAATATAATACATACGGTTAAGACGTGTTATTCATATTTTTCAACATAAAAACGGACATGGGTTACAACTTTCTCATAATTGCCTTACAACACCTCGACCCTTCTATATAATCGGCATCCCGGATTCGTACTCCGGCATACCCCCCTATTCTCGGCGGCAACCACCACCGACTGCCACAGGAGGCAATGCATGAATGTTTTACACGGGCTGTGTGTCGCTTTGTTGCTGGCCACCCCACTGGCGCATGGCAGCAGCGCTGATCCCGGCAAGGTCATCGCAGGCTGGGTAGAAAAGATCAGCCTTGTCGAACCGCCGCTGGTACTCAAGGCCAAACTGGACACCGGTGCCAAGACCTCGTCCATCCACGCCACCAATATCCAGCAATTCAAGCGTGACGGTAATCGCTGGATGAGATTCGACCTGCAGCTGCACGACGTGGATGGGAAACAGCACACCCTGAATATGGAGAGACCCAAGGTGCGGCGTGTGCTCATAAAGGATAATGACAGTGATGACGACCGGCGCGCCGTTGTTGAACTGGAAATCTGTTTTGACGGCCGCAAGCATTTGACGGAATTCACTCTCGCGGATCGCGCTCAATATATATACGATGTACTGCTGGGTCGTGAGTTCCTGCAAGGTATTGTGGTCGTTGACCCCGAGAGCACCTTCCTGACCCAGGCAGACTGCCCGACACCCTAATCACGCCAACCAGAAAGTTATGAACACTTTAACCGCAAGAAGCTGGGCACTGACACTGATACTGCTGGGCCTGACGATCACTGCCTACAAGGCCTATGAGCTGGGCTTGCCACTGACCCCCGAACAGAACGCCGATGTCTGGACCGTGCAGGCACAGGTATCTTTCGAGGGCACCGGCAAGCCCGCAAAACTGTCACTGTACATCCCTGAAAATACCCCGGGCTTCATGTTGCTCGATGAGGACTTCATTTCCAGCCGCTATGGACTCACCATTGCAAAAACGAATGAAAACCGGCGGGCAGACTGGGCCATACGCCGCGCGCGAGGGATGCAAACCCTGTATTACCGTATCTCGGTGGCGCGTTCAAACCAGCGCATTGACTGGGAGACAAAGCCCGACTTCCCGGAAACACCGGACTATCCCGAACCCTACGCGTCTGCAATCAAGGCAATCATTGATGATGTGCGCGAAGAATCCGCCGACGTAGAGTCATACACCCTGGAGCTACTCAAACAACTCAACTCCACCGCACCCAATGAAAACGTGGAGCTGATCCGCGATAACGCAACCAATAGCGTTCAGTGGACAAACGAAATCATCAATGTACTAAAAGGTGTACGCATCCCTGCGCGCATCATCTGGGGCATCGACATAAGCGACGCGGCGAATAATGCCAGTCTGCGTCCCTTGCTGCAGGTACACAATGGTGATAACTGGCTGACCTTCGATCCCGAGACCGGCAGTGAGGGCATCCCGGCTAATTATCTTGTCTGGAAAGTCGGTGACAAGAATGTCTGGTCGCTTGAAGGCGGCAACGATCTTGAGCTCAGCTTCTCGGTGACCCGCACCTACACCGAACTGATCGACGTTGCCCGCCAGGGCGCCGCGAATCGGGACTCCTTCTTTTCCAGGTTTTCCCTGCTGTCGCTGCCGGTTCAGAACCAGAATGTTTACCAGTTGCTGCTGATGTTACCGCTGGGCGCCTTGCTGGTCGTTTTCCTGCGGACCATGATCGGGCTGAAGACCTTCGGTACCTTCATGCCGATCCTGATCGCCATGGCCTTCCGCGAGACGCAGCTCTTCTGGGGCGTCATCATGTTCAGCCTGATCGTCTCGATTGGTCTGATGATACGTTTTTACCTTGAAAAGCTGTACCTGTTACTGATTCCGCGACTGGCCTCGGTGCTAGTCATTGTCGTCATTCTCATGCTGCTGATCAGTCTGATAACCAACCAGCTCGGTATACAACGCCTGTTGTCGATTTCCCTGTTTCCGATGGTCATCCTCGCCATGACCATTGAACGCATGTCGATCATCTGGGAGGAGAACGGCGCAAGGGAAGCGATGCTGCAGGGCCTTGGCAGCCTGTTCGTCGCCTGCCTGGGCTACGTGGTGATGACCAACGAGAATCTGATGTATCTGGTCTTCGTTTTTCCGGAGTTGTTGCTGGTGGTACTGGGTCTGTGTCTGTGGATGGGTAATTATACCGGCTACCGACTAACGGAACTGGTACGATTTAAAGGCATGCTTGGCAAGGAAGCATAATGAGATTCTTTGCCACTCCCCGGGAACTGCGTGAACGCGGCGTACTCGGCATGAACCAGCGCAACTCGGATTACGTCATGCGCTACAACCCGAGAAAACTCTATCCGCTGGTTGACAACAAACTCGAAACCAAGAAACGCGCGCTGGAAAGTGGTATTGCAGTACCTGAACTCTATGCTGTGATCACCATCGAGCATCAGGTACAGGACATGGCGAATATCCTTGCCGACCACAAGGCACTGGTGATCAAGCCGGCACACGGCAGCGGTGGCAATGGCATTCTGGTCATCAGCGGCCGTATGGGCAATCATTTTCGCAAGACGGATGGCAGCCTGCTGTCTATCGAGGCCATCCAGCACCATACCTCAAATATTCTCAGCGGCATGTACAGTCTCGGTGGCGTGCCTGACCAGGCCATTCTGGAATACCGCGTGGATTTTGATCCGATGTTTGAACACATCAGTTACCAGGGTGTACCCGACATCAGAATCATTGTCTTTAAAGGTATCCCGGTCGCTGCCATGACCCGTCTCCCTACACGTGAGTCTGATGGCAAGGCCAACCTGCATCAGGGTGCTGTCGGACTCGGTATCAATATCGCGAACGGTGAAACGACCCATGCAGTACTCCATAATCAGCTGGTGGATAATCATCCCGATACCGGCAACAAAACCAGTGGCATTGTTATTCCATATTGGGATAACATTCTGCGGCTCGCCATGCAATGTGCAGACACGGTTGGTCTGGGTTACCTGGGGGTGGATATCGTCATTGACCGCAACCTTGGGCCACTGATGCTGGAACTGAATGCACGCCCCGGACTCAGTATCCAGCTTGCCAACGGGAAAGGCATGCTAACCAACCTTCAGAAGGTTGAATCACATAAACAACTACCCACTGATATCGATGCGCGGCTACAATTCGCTAAAGATCTCAGCCAACCGGAAGATATAATGCAGGTAGCCAAATAATTTGCATATTTACTGTTTTATGAAATCAAGCCTACGCCGCGGACCGACTCTCACAGGTAGTCTGTTATGTCTCCTGCTAACGACGTCAAACGCGGCTGTCGCAGAGCTCACGACAGAATCACCCGCCAGTGATGCAGACAAACCACAGCTAGCCAGCCTGGATCAAACGGAACTGGCCGTTCTGAGCGAACCGGTGGTCGCACCAAGCCTCGACCTGAAAGAGGTGGCACCGTTACCACAGCCCGCGCAAACTGCCGAGGATGCGGATCAGGTTGATGACGATCAGCAGGCGGATACCGAATCCGCGACCGATGAGGCTGCCGACGGGGATAAACTGATTATCCTAAGCTCGGAAATTGCATCAGGCACGGCGACGCGCCTGGCCTGGTCTACCGATGGCAATATCGCCGGCCTGACCACACCGACGCCGGTCATGGTGATCAGGGGCAGCAAACCCGGTAAAACCATGTGCATGACCGCGGCTGTCCACGGCGACGAACTGAATGGCATCGAAATCGTGCGCCGCGTGATGTATGACATCGATCCCGAAAACCTCACAGGTAATATTATTGGTATACCAATCGTCAATCTGCAGGGTTTCCAGAGAGGTTCCCGTTACCTCTCCGACCGACGTGACCTGAATCGTTTTTTCCCGGGCGAGGCCAATGGCAGTCTCGCTTCACGCATCGCTCACTCGCTGTTTAGTGAAGTCCTCGTCCATTGTGATTTCCTGATTGATATGCATACAGGCTCACTGCGACGCACCAACATGCCACAGTTACGTGCCGACATGCGAAATAAAGATGTCGCAGAGCTCACCGAGGGCTTTGGCAAGATCGCCGTGATACACAGTACCGGCAGTCCCGGCATGTTGCGCTTCGCAGCCGTTGCCAACGGCATCCCTGCTGCCACGCTGGAAGTTGGTGAATCCCTGCGTATACAGGAAGACCAGATAGAAATCGGCGTTAGCAGTGTAAACCGCTTGCTGGAACGCGAGGGCATGTACTCACGCCTCTTCACATGGGGCGATCCGGAACCCGTGTATTATAAATCCAGCTGGATAAGGGCAGAACGCGGCGGTATCCTGTTCAGCAAGAAAGAGGTTGGCGACATGGTAGACGTCGACGATGTGCTGGGTGCCATTACAGACCCGATCACGAACGAAACCAGCAATATCCTGGCAACAGCAAGCGGCCGCATCATTGGCATGGCCGTTGACCAGTTTGTCATGCCCGGTTATGGCTGTTATCACATAGGCATCGAGGCCTCTGAAGTCGTACTGGCTGATCAGGAATCGACAGCCAGCAGTGAGAGCGATGTTGAATAAGGCTCGCTCCATCCTTATGTATTCAGTGTAAACAATACAGATACAGGCTGAAATAGCGGCTTCACAGCCACTCCTAACGATTTCCTAACATACCCGGACTAGAATTTTACTCGTCATTTACCGTCGGGTACTCGGAGTATCAGTCCAATGCTGGAAGTCATTAACACACCCCAACCACTCAACAGGCACCCTATACTGGTGCCCGTCGATTTCTCTGAATGCTCCAGATCCGCACTTCTGTATGCCTGCCAACTGGTCGAGGGCACCCAAACGCCGCTGCTGATTCTCCATGTGGTGCATGATTCACCGGGAAAACCCGGCGTCTACCGCAGGCCCAACCGGGATCATCCCTCGCGGCCCATGATGGATATCGCCGAGGAAATGCTCGACGAACTGCTGATAAAGCTACGCAGCAAGCACCCTGAGCTCACGGCACTGAAATCCGCCAGGACCCGCCTGATTGAAGGCCTGCCGGGTGCAAGAATCATCGAGATTGCCGCTCAGGAACGGGCTGCAATGATCCTCATGGGTACCCATGGACGCAGCGGTATAGCCCATTTCCTGCAGGGTTCAGTCGCCGAGTATGTCTCGAAACATGCCCGTGTACCGGTCACCACAGTCAGGGAGAACGTCGTTATGCCGGTAAAACTGAATCTCGACGTCTCCGGATATGCGCTCGGCTCGGGCGTTCAGTAACCCCTTTTCAAGGCGCTCTCACTCACTCAATAAATAGCACATAGCCGCGATTCCTCTGCGGGTCACTGCTTCCGGGTGCAACATGGGCAACGTTGATGACGGCCCAGGGTCGTCACCTCTCCCCCCGATTCATGAAATTCAGGAGGAGCTATACTTACAGTACAGGAGCTATGGATATCACTGCGATCAGGCCACAGGACAAAAACCATGCAACACCACCTCTATTACTTGATCGGAACCGTCCTTGTTGCCGCTTTGTTACCGGTTACCACGTGGGGTTACGGCTTTTATGGTGGTCCTGCTGACGGTAATTACCCTCCTTATGCAGGGTCACAGAGAAACCATCAATATGCGGGCTACTTACGCTTTCACACCGGTGAGACTAGAGACGGTTATCATGTGCGTGTGGATATTGAAGGATTACACCCTGAAGACATCCAGATTTATATTCGACATAACCGCCTGGTACTGCAAGTCGAGCAAGGTGATCAGTATGGTTTGTCGAAACCGGGTAATCACAGCGCCGCAATATGGAGTATGCATTACCGCAACCAGTTGAGACTCCCCTACGATGCCGACTGGATGCGCATGACCACCAGCACGGCGAACGGCGTTATGGACATCTACATACCAAGAAGACAATAAGCCGGAGGGTAAGATAACAGGCACCTTCCCTATATACTCGGGTTTAATGCAGTAAGGCGGGAAGTACCCCATGACAGTTAGCAGACCATCACTTCGCCAGGGGGTGTTGCGTTCGTTTTTTCGGCCTTGCCGGGGTTATTCTTCGCTATTCTTCCTGTTGATGAAAGCCAGGCTGCAGGGCATTATTGCATTTCATCCGGCATCGAATTACAGATAGATATGCGAACAAACCCTGGCAGAATTCTGGTCGCGCTTATCCTGACCTGCCCAACGCTCTCGACGCAGGCATATAACGTCAGTGACCGGCTCTCCATCAATGGAATACTTGCAGCAACGGGGCAATGCCAGAATGTCACGGCCCGGCTTCCATTGGCATCCTACGATGACGATGGTTCTTTCGAGACATTCGACAATGCCTGTCGCGGCGCCCTGCCCTTCCAGCTGGAGGCCAACTTTACCCTCGGCGATGCCAACGAGTTGTTTGTAAAGTTCGGATTCGCCGCTGACAATGGACTAAACGAGGACTCGCCCTGGGTACACGTCCCCTGGGCGGCCGATCTCGAGGATAACGTCAAGGACATCAATGGACGCAGCCGCGACTACCTGCTCGCTGCCTGGTACCGGCATACCTTCAGTCTAACAGACAACAGTACGCTGGGTGCCACCCTTGGCATCCTCGACTCCACCGATTACCTGGACGAGAATGAATACGCTAACGACGAATATACACAGTTCATGAACGAGGCCTTCGTGAACTCGGGTAGTTACAGTCTACCCTCTTATGACTGGGGCGCTGCCCTGGAGTGGGCCTCCGGCCCCTGGTCGATCGATGCCCTGGGAATGAATATCGGCGAGAACGACGCCGGTAACAATTACAACTTCTGGGGCCTGCAGACGGGATACCAGGCCAACACCCGACTGGGCACCGGTAATTACCGCGTTATTCTGGCCGGGACTTCGTCTACCTTTCCCGATCCGACAGGCAGAAAACAGGAATCATTGCTCGGCTGGGGACTGTCATTCGACCAGCAACTCAATACCGTTATTGCGGCATTCCTGCGTTTTGCCTGGCAACAGGATGACGCGGCAATTGATTACAAATCGCTCTATTCCGGTGGTCTCAACTTCGATGGCAGTGGCTGGGATCGCGCTGCAGACAATATCGGGCTTGGCTATGCCTGGTATGAAGGCGGGAACAGCGACATTGACAGCAGCCGCGTTTTCGAGGTCTATTACCGTCTCGGCTTTAACGACAACCTGGGGCTCACGGCCGACATTCAGCACATGAAGGATGACCGTACCGAGGTCTCTCCCGCCCAGGACAATCCTGCCGGCTGGATCTTCGGTTTACGGGCGACGGACTAAACCGCTCGCGCGGTAGGGGGTGGCAGATTTTAAGGATATCAGTGCATTAGCTGTCTGTTTCCTATGTTGAGAGATGAGGCATTTCGCCTCGACTCACAACAGGAGCAGACCCATGTCCCACACTACCAAGCCCATCAGTCCGTTACGCCAACGCATGATCGAAGATATGGCGTTGCGCAAACTCTCACCCAAGACCCAGAGCAACTATCTCCGGGCAGTGATCAACCTCACCTGCTTTCTGGGCCGATCACCCGATACCGCAACACCGGAAGATTTACGCCGCTATCAGTTGCATCTGGTCGAGACCGGCGTCTCCAGTATCATGCTCAACCATACGATCACGGCATTACGCTTCTTCTTTGGCGTGACACTGGATCATGCAGAGGTAATGGCCAGGATGAGTTCGGTGCGTGAACCACGCAAACTGCCGGTGGTGTTGAGCCGCGAGGAAGTCGCACGTCTGATTGATGCCGCCGGCAAACCGAAGTATCAGGCGGTCTTATCGGTGGCCTACGGTGCCGGCCTGCGGGCCAGCGAGGTCGTCGCGTTGAAGGTGGGTGATATCGACAGCACCCGCATGACCCTGCGTGTTGAACAAGGCAAGGGCCACAAGGACCGCTATGCGATGCTCTCACCGGTGCTACTCAAGTGCTTGCGTGTCTGGTGGCAAGCCGCCCATGCCAAAGGGAAGATGCTCGACGGGGGCTGGCTGTTCCCCGGACAGAACCCGATCAACCCGTTGAGCACCCGTCAGCTCAATCGCATCTGTCACGCGGCAGCCGCCGCCGCAGACATCGACAAGCGCGTCTCGATGCACACGCTGCGTCACAGCTACGCCACCCACCTGCTGGAGCAGAAGGTGGATATCCGCATCATCCAGGTGCTGCTCGGACACAAGAAGCTTGAGACCACCGCCCTCTATGCCCAGGTGGCCACCGATGTTCTGCGCGAGGTTGTCAGTCCACTGGAGTCGTTGAGACCGCCCGCCTAAGCGCACGGGCATGTCTCGCCCCGCCCTGGAGGTCGCGGATATCTTCCGCGCCCACGGGCCGGCATGGCGTCACGCGCAGGCCGGACACCTCAGTCTCGGCCAGCTCAGGGTCATGTCGGCGATCGAACGCTGCCGCAGTGCAGCGCTGGGCGGTCATGTGCTGCAGTGCCCGGCCTGTGAACATACGCAGATCGCCTACAACTCCTGCCGTAACCGGCACTGTCCGAAGTGCCAGGCCAGTGCAGCCCGGCGCTGGCTGGAAGCCCGTCAGTCAGACCTGCTACCCGTGGACTACTATCACCTGGTCTTCACCCTGCCAGCACCGATCCGCGACATCGCCTGGTACAACAAGGCGGTGGTCTACGGCCTGCTGTTCAAGGCCGCTGCCGAGACCTTGCTCACGATTGCCGCCGATCCCAAACATCTGGGTGCCCGTATCGGCGCGACCCTGGTCTTGCACACCTGGGGCTCGGCGATGACCCATCACCCCCATGTGCACGGCATCGTCCCCGGGGGTGGCCTGTCGCTCGATGGTGAACGTTGGGTCGCCTGCCGGCCGGGCTTCTTCCTGCCCGTGCGTGTACTCTCGCAACTGTTCCGGCGGTTGTTCCTCGAGAAGCTCAGCGACGCATACCGTGCCGGCAAGCTGCAGTTCTTCGGTGAGCATCAAGCGCTCACTGAGACAAAGTCCTTCAGCCATTGGCTCAAACCCTTGCGCCAATGCACGTGGGTTGTCTACGCCAAACGTCCCTTTGCCGGACCGGACGCTGTACTGGCTTATCTCTCCCGCTATACCCATCGGGTTGCGATCGCCAACAGCCGGCTGATCGCGATGGACGAACAGGGCGTCACCTTCAAGTGGAAAGACTACCGGGCGAAGGAACGTTACCGTCACAAAACCATGACGCTCGTCCCTGATGAGTTCATCCGTCGCTTCCTGCTCCATGTCCTGCCCTCGGGCTTCCACCGCATCCGCCACTACGGATTGATCGCCAACACTGCACGCAAGGATAACTTGGCGCAAGCGCGTGAACTGCTGATGTGCAAAGAAACGGATGCGCCTACTGATGCAGAAACGAACGGTGCGAATACCGCAGACGGTAGTGATGAGTCAGTGACCTATGTCTGCCCGGACTGCGGCGCCCCGATGATTATCATTGAGTCCTTCGAGCGCGGGCAATTGCCCCGCGCACCACCCAGACATTTTGGCGAATCATGACTGCCGCCGCTACCGACTCATTCCACCCGCCTTATCATTACCGGCCTGGCCCGGGAAGGTCACCGCTTTGTTGTCGTTATGAATGTGCGCTCTTTTGCATCCACCGTGAGCAGCAAAACAGGTGCCATCAGTACGCAAAAGATCCGACAATGTACATCGGCATATCGATGATGATTTATTTTGCCGAGTTATACCGAAAAGTCACTACTCAAATCCCCATAGCGCGACTGCCTTCCATGACTGCGTGGCTTCCTCCCGCGGTTTCCTCCCTCGAGGCTTGTCAGACGCCTGCCCGCTAAGGGTTTGCGTTCGCTGACAGGTCTGCGGTTGGGGGCAGGCATCTTACAACCCTTAACAACGGCCGAATTTTAAAGCACACCGTTGCATCGAGCGCACTCAACCGGACTGATTAATTCGTCGTTCCGGGGGCAGTGCAGCGCAGCCACGAAATCCAGTAGTTTTTTCAATGTGTTATGGATTATTCACTGTATTGCCGCTCCCGGCCACCCGCTGGTCGTTCAATGCGCTGCGCGCTTGTCCCGCCTTCGAAGCAATGACGAAAAACAGGCTTAATCAGCGCTTCCTTAAGTAATCACCGCTGGGAGTCATGAACCTCGATAATGGTGTGAACGATGCCAAGATGCTCAGGAATGAGGCTTTTGTAGTACTCAGGTGGCCTGGGCGCGTCGCTTACGACAGCCAGTGTCGCTGAGTAGATACCCGGCCCGATCGACCAGATATGCAGATCAGTGATCTGGTTACTATCACTCGTCTCGATGGCGGTGCGTGTTTGTTCCAGGATGTGGGCCGGTGCCTGATGGTCCAGCAGAATGCCACTGGTATCGCGCATCAATCCCAGGGACCAGCGTGCCACCAGAATGGCACCGACGATACCCATCACCGGGTCCATCCAGTTCAGCCCCAGGTACTTTCCTGCCAGCAGGGCAAAGATTGCCAGTATCGAGGTGAGCGCATCTGCCAGGACGTGAAGATAGGCGGCACGGAGGTTGTGATCCGTATGCCCCTGATCGTGGTGGTGATCATGATCATGGTCGTGATGATGACCGCCCAACACGATCATGCTGGCACCATTGACGATCAGCCCCAGTACGGCCACGACAATGGCTTGATTGAAGCCGATGTCAACTGGATTGAATAATCGATTGACACTCTCCCCTGCCATGAGGAGGGCAAACAGCGCAAGCAGGACAGCACTGGTGTAGCCGGCGAAGGCGTTGACCTTGCCCGTTCCGAAACAGAAACGTGAATCGGCAGCACAGCGGCGCGTGTAGATATAGGCAATGGTTGCAATGCTGAGGGCGGCCGCATGCGAACCCATGTGCAAACCATCTGCCAGCAACGCCATGGAGCCATAGGCGAGACCGGTACCGATCTCGACAACCATCATGGTTGCGGTGATGGCGATCACCCACAGGGTGCGACGCTCACCGGGCCTGACCTTGTCCTGACCGAAGATATGGTCGTGTTGCGACGGGTGCGTAGTTTGAGTGCGCATATCAATTGCCATCAGGCCGGTAAGCCATGTCTACGCCCCGCTTGAAAATGTCCTGTGCTGGCACATTCTCCAGACACCGATGATGTGTTTCGAATACGCCGGGTGATTAACCAGTCGTTACGTCGAAAACAAGAACCAGAAAAACAATCAGAAACTGGCAGTCACGTATAAAACCGGGCCTTTGTAATCGATATCATATCTGTCTTTTCTGTTAGATTTATTGATCGTCAGGTCCATATTAATGTAGTTGTAACCGACACCCACACCAAAATGGTCGCTCAGACGGTAGTCAAGATTGGCCGCGAGCGTCAGGAGATTACCGTCATAGTCTCCGTAACTCAGGCCAAACCAGCCGACGGAGCCATCCAGCGACAGTTTCGGTGTAAAGGCATAGGTGCCATAGCCAAGGACATTCGGCAACGGCGCTGTCAGATCGACCGAGTCTGACTGTACACTGCCGCTCGCATTGTTGATGCCGCCACTGACCTTGAGTTTCGTATCGAACCTCACGATGTGCACACCAGCACCGATACCAAGTTCGGCACGTTCATTCTTCAGCAAGGAATAACCGACCTGGGCGATATAAAAGTCCGTTTTGAACTTCGTATCGACGGCCAGAAAACCCGAGGCCTCAATATCTCCAAAGTCGAGCTCATCGAAATTCTCTCGGACGTTGCCGTTAACATCCAGACCGAAATAATCGAAGGTAAGACGCCAGCGCTCAGTAAAGCGCCAACGTGCAGAGAATGCCGCGTTTGTTTCCGTGTCATCAACACCCAAATCACTGGTTGAGAGCTTTTCCGTGGGGTCACCCTCGCGCGTGGAACTAAAGCTACCGTCAGCCTTCAGCCAGGTGGCACCCAGCCTGAAAGTGAATGTGTCATCCAGGACGGGATTAAGCGAGTTACCGGCAGCATGGACCGAGCATGAAAGAACACTGTAAAACAGTAACGCGCATAGTCGTAATTTCATCTAGCAATCTCCAGTTAATGCCCGTCACCTGCGAGCCGGATATGCGGATTCTACGCGTTTAGACACAAAAATGAACTGCCGTTCAACAGACTACCTGCTCTGTCGAGCTTGGAAGAGGCGATACCGCTCCACTACCCGCTTGCTGATTTCTCCCAGGTTCCAGCGCAGACCGACAGTAACTACGTTACCCAGCGCCTCTCCGTCAGTCAGGTGACCACCATCAAACTTTACATTTGCATAGATCATGTTCTGAAAACCATCGTGTGAATAACGCAGGCCGATGACGCCGTACTTGACTTCATAATCTCCACTGAAGCGATCGTTGTCAGGACGCAGATAGTTCCAGCCGCCCGTCAACCATATTTTTTCACGTAGCTGGTATTGGCCGTATACCTCCCAGCCCCAGCCATCAAAGTACTTGCCCTGGTCCGTTGTTTGCTGGTTCAGCAAGCGTGATACCACGGTCCCCAGGTACCATTTTTCACCAAAGTGGCGGGTGCCCACCAAGAGCGCCTGCGCGTCGCCATCAAGCCCGGCATTGCGAATATCCGGGTCATCAAGGTCTTTGATTTCCGCAATGTTATAGGCAATGCCCAGTGAGAACTCAGGCCGGATCTGGTGAATGGCACTCAAGCCGACGGCCGTGCCGTAACGGGCACCATCAACAAGCGGAATAGGCTGACCCCGCTGCACCTGCAGGTTCAGGTTAAACGGTTTTATGCCAATGACTTCAGGTAATTTACCCATGTGCAGGCGTGTCTGAATGACGGACTGTGCCCGGCCCGTGCCAGTGGCGCCGCCATCCGTGCCGGCATTGTAGGCTCCGGATGCATCCCCGCCGGTACCGGCAAAGCGATCGGTAAAACCGGCCACCTTGTAATAGGTTGACCAGCTCTTGCCAAATGTCAGGAAATAGCCGGGCGCTTCAAAACCGACATACAACAGGCGCTTGAAAAAACTGTTGCCCTCCTTCCCTTCCGGCGCGCTATCCTTACTGTCGATGAGAAAGTCCAGCTCACTCAACAGGTTGAAGCCCAGCTCGGCGCGTCCGAAGACCTTCAACTTAGGAAGCAACTGGTACTGCGCATCGGCACCCACCCGCGATCCGCCGTCTGACAGTGCATAATCACTGCCATCGGTACTGCGAAATCGGAGGCGGTAGTTTCCATAGAGACTGTAATCATATTTTTTGACTGCAGGCTGCACGGGTGCCTCCAGGGTCTTGACCTCCCGCTCGCTCATGGGGTCTTCACTGGCGTCTGCCTCACGATCGATTGCCTCCTGCGTGGCGGCTATTCCAACCTCCGTGGGCTCATCTTTACTCGCAGCCGTGGACTGTTCATCCACAGGGGACGCACCTGAACCATCGACAGGGTTTGCGGCATGCAGTGTCCATGGCATTAGACACAGCGCCAGGCTGATGAGGTAAATTTTCATGGCGGTGTGTTCATGACAGACTCTTCACCATGCGCCGGTGCAAGATGCCGGCATCGATAAACGGCTCGCCACTCTCTATAAAGCCGAAGCGCGCATAGAAAGGCACTGCGCTTATTTGCGCATGCAGGAAGATGCGGGTGTGTCCCTGCTCCCGGGCGTATTCCAGTAACGCTGCCAGCATCGCCGTACCGACACCCTGCCCTCGGTACTCTTTGAGTACCGCCATCCTGCCGATGTGGCCATCCGCTTTGATTCTGCCGGCACCGACAGGCCGCCGCTGTGCATCGGTCACCAGCACATGGTGACAGTATGGATCGTGCTCGTCGAGCTCGAGTGCCTCAGGTACCTGCTGCTCGACCACAAACACCTGGCAGCGCACATCAGTCAGTGACTGCTTATGTTCCTGCCAGCTGCCCTCAGTCAGGCGGAGCGGTGAATTCATCGCTGGCGACACCCACTGTAGTCGTCAATCCCGTTCCTCGATCCATGCCATCTGGATGGCCTCGAGGATGCGCTCACCACAATGTTCAGGCTCATCGTCAAACTCATCAAGCGCCATGACCCAGTTGCGCAGGTCGACGAAGTTCACATGAATGGGGTCTACGTCGGGATGCATCTCGTCAAGCTCAATGGCGATATCGAGGGTATCGGTCCATTTCAGGGCCATGCTCTACTCCTGTGGATTAGTGGTTTTCGCTGACCATATTAATGGTGTATTTCGGAATTTCCACCACCAGATCATCGTTTGCGACGATCGTCTGGCAACTCAGGCGTGAGTCCGGGTCCAGCCCCCACGCCTTGTCGAGCAGGTCATCCTCATCTTCATCAGACTCGTTCAGCGAATCGGCACCCTCGCGGATATAGACGTGGCAGGTGGTGCAGGCACAGGATTTTTCACAGGCATGCTCGATCTCGATGCCGCTTTTCAATGCTGCATCACAGATACTGATACCGGGCTCGGCCTCAACAACGGCGCCCTCGGGGCAGATTTCTTCATGTGGCAGAAAAATAATTTGTGGCATAACGGCTTTCTCATTAGATATGTAAAATATTTCTGCCTTTACTCTTCCCCCGGGAGCAGGAAAAAGCAGGCTGTATTCACGATGAATTGAATTCATCCACCTTGTGCCCGGCCATAGCCTTGCGAATACTGCTGTTCATACGCCGCTCGACATAGGCACTGCTGGCCTTTTCAACCGCTTCAATCGCGCGCTTGATGGCACGGTAATCATTTCCCTGACGCCTTTCCTCAAGCATGTTCGCCGCCTCATCAATGGCCTCTCGCTCTGCTGCCTGCAGTAACTGCTCGCCATCGGCGGCCAGTGCAGAGTGCAGGGCCTCGAGCACCCTGTCTGCCTCGACCTGCTCCTCGCGTAGGCGGCGCGCATCCCGGTCAGCAGCGGCTGTTTCCATGGATTCCCTGAGCATGGTCTCGATGGCGCTATCGCTCAGACCATAGGACGGTTTTACCTCGATGCTGCTGGTAACGCCCTGTGTCTGCTCTTCAGCGGTCACGCTCAGCAAGCCGTCTGCATCCACCTGAAAGGTGACCTTGATGCGGGCAGCCCCGGCCACCATCGGCGGTATATCGCGTAATTCAAACTTCGCCAGCGAGCGGCAATCATCGACCAGTTCACGCTCACCCTGAACCACGTGCACTGACATCGCGGTCTGGCCATCCTTGAAGGTGGTAAACTCCTGGGCACGCGCCGTCGGAATGGTGGTATTGCGGTGAATAATCTTTTCCGTCAGCCCACCCATGGTTTCGATCCCCAGTGACAGTGGTATCACGTCCAGCAACAGCATTTCATCATCAGGCTTGTTGCCCGCGAGGATGTCCGCCTGGATGGCGGCACCGACAGCGACCACCTTGTCAGGATCAATATCAACCATGGGTTCTGCAGCAAAGAAACTGGCCACGCGTTCGCGCACCAGCGGCACACGCGTCGAACCGCCGACCATGACAACAGACTGCACATCGCCGGCACGTAGACCCGCATCACGCAATGCCCGGCGGCAGGGTCCCAGCGTCTTGTCGACCAGCACCGCAATCAATTCATCGAACTGTGCGCGTGACAGCTCACCGCGCCAGTCCGCATGACCATCACGAGCCAGCTCTATAGCGGTTGATAACCGCGTCGACAGGTCTTCCTTCGCCGCACGTGCAATTTGCATCAGGCGCCGCATGTCTACGTGGCCCGCATCGGCGCCCATACCGGACTGCTGCATAATCCAGTCAGCGACGATACGGTCGATGTCGTCACCGCCAAGCGCGGTATCGCCCGCGGTTGACATCACTTCAAAGACACCCTTGTTGAGGCGCAGAATGGAAATATCGAAGGTGCCACCACCCAGATCATAGATGGCGGTGATGCCTTCTGAGCCCTTGTCGAGCCCGTAGGCAACCGCGGCAGCCGTCGGTTCGTTAAGCAGGCGCAGGATATTCAGCCCCGCCAGTCGCCCGGCATCCTTGGTCGCCTGCCGCTGCGCATCATCGAAATAGGCCGGTACGGTCACCACCACACCGCTCAGTTCACCCCCCAGTGTCTCCTCGGCACGCATCTTGAGTGTGCGCAGAATTTCAGCCGACACCTCAACCGGACTGACATCACCCGCCACGGTATGCAACATGGGCATGCCACTGGACCCGGGCACAAACTCATAGGGCAAATACTCGCCGATACGTTTTACATCCTCGACACCCCTTCCCATCAGACGTTTCACGGACGCAATGGTATTCAGCGGGTCGTCGATTGCCGCTGCCAGTGCCTCATCACCAACGACCGCAGTACCGTCGTCTCGATAGCGGACCACGGATGGCAACAGGTGGCACCCCTCCCTGTCGGGCAAGGTCTCTGCGACACCACTGCGCACACTGGCAACCAGCGAGTTGGTCGTCCCCAGGTCTATACCCGCTGCCAGTCGGTGCTGGTGCGGCGCGCTGGATTGACCGGGTTCAGATATCTGTAAAAGTGCCATTGTGAATATGCTCTAACTACTCATTAATAACACCCTCTCCCGCCGGGAGCGGTTTGGGAGAAGGATAAATATCACGAATGCCCTGATTAAAGCCTCTTGCGTCATCCCGGCGAAGGCCGGGATCAATATTACTCAAAACAATGGATACCTGCCTTCGCCACCATGGGGTAATCAATCAGAACATCTCTGTGAATCTATACGAGATTATACCTGTGCCTCCAAGATGACCCACCGAAAATTAACTACCATCATCCTCAAGCGCTAATTCCAGTTCCATGGCCTCTTCCTGCAGCTTGCGGTAAAACTGCATCTTTGTGAGGCTGTCTGTAGCCAGATCGAGGCTGACCTCATCACCAACACTGAACTGCTGCGACAAACCACTGGCCAGGCGTGCAATATCAGCTGTAATCCGGTCCATGATCATGCCCAGTTCGGCAAAGGCATCAGCGGCATTGCGCACCTCATCCAGGGCCTCGCGCAACTCCATCTGCTCCATCAGGAAGTTCACATCGCTGTTCGTGTGCGGCTCTTCATCGAGGTTGCGACCAGCCAGTTGCAGCAGGTAGCGACCACGCTTCAGCGGATCCTTTAATATTCGATAGCCCTCATTGATCAGTGTTGCCTGCTGCATGGAAATACGACGTTCCTGATCTGAGGCATTCACGAAGCGATCGGGGTGCACCGCACGCTGGCTGTCTCTATAGCGCTCATGCAGCAAATCGAGATCGACGTCAAAGGACTGCGCCAGACCGAAACGCTCAAAGTGGGTTGTGGAATAATCCGCAGCCATGGAGACAACCAGCAGGAAACAAGACAGTTATCAGCGAAATGCTGACATCAGACGTTAAAACTTTCCCCGCAGCCACACATATCCTTGACATTGGGATTGTTGAACTTGAAGCCCTCGTTCAGACCTTCCTTGGCATAATCGAGCTCGGTACCATCGAGATACACCAGACTCTTCGGGTTGATCAGCACCTTGACACCCTGGTCTTCGAAGACCACATCGTCATCCTCGACCTGGTCAGCGAACTCCATAACATAAGCCATGCCTGAACAGCCGGTTGTCTTCACGGCAAGACGCAGACCCACGCCATTGCCGCGTTTCTCGATGAATGCCCTGACCCGTTCCGCCGCTGCTGTTGTTAACGTAATCGCCATTGTCATTACCTGCTAGTGCGCGGCCCACTGAACGGAATTCAGATCGATGCCTTCCTTGAACATATCCCACAGCGGTGACAGTTCACGCAGCTTGGTGACCTTCTCGCGCAGCAGATTGGCCACGTAATCAACCTCCTCTTCCGTGGTAAAGCGTCCAATGGTAAAGCGTATGGAACTGTGCGCCAGTTCGTCGTTACGGCCCAGTGCCCGCAGTACGTAGGAGGGTTCAAGACTGGAACTGGTACAGGCCGACCCCGAGGACACGGCCATGTCTTTCAGTGCCATGATCAGGCTCTCACCTTCGACGAAATTAAAGCTGACATTCAGATTGCCTGGCACACGGTGATCCAGGTCACCATTGAGATAGACCTCTTCCATATCATTCAGGGCATTCCAGAGACGGTCGCGCAACATACGGGTACGGGCTTCCTCCTCCACCATTTCCTCGCGTGCAATGCGAAAGGCCTCACCCATGCCGACGATCTGATGGGTTGGCAGCGTACCGGAACGCAGGCCGCGCTCATGGCCACCACCGTGCATCTGTGCCTCCAGGCGCACTCGCGGTTTACGGCGCACGTACAGGGCACCGATGCCTTTCGGACCGTAGATCTTGTGCGCGGAAAACGCCATCAGGTCCACCTTGAGCTTTTCCATGTCTATCGGAATCTTGCCGGCGCTCTGCGCGGCATCGACATGAAAGATAATCTTGCGTGCGCGACAGATCTCGCCAATTGCTTCTATGTCCTGGATGACGCCAATCTCGTTGTTGACGTGCATGATGGACACCAGCACGGTGTCGTCACGCAATGCCGCTTCGAACTTTTCCAGATCAAGCAGACCGTTGGGCTCAGGGTCCATGTAGGTGACTTCATAACCCTCACGTTCCAGCTGGCGACAGGAATCCAGCACCGCCTTGTGTTCCGTCTTCAGGGTGACGATGTGCTTGCCTTTTTTCTGGTAAAAATGCGCAGCGCCCTTGATCGCGAGGTTGTCCGATTCCGTGGCACCCGATGTCCAGATGATATCCCTGGGATCGGCATTGATCAGTTGCGCCACATCCTTGCGCGCCTGCTCTACGGCGGCTTCAGCCTTCCAGCCGAATTCATGCGAGCGCGACGCCGGGTTTCCAAACTGGCCCTGACGCGTAAGATAGGTACACATTTTTTCAGCGACGCGTTCGTCGACCGGTGTAGTAGCCGAATAGTCCATGTAGATCGGTATGCTAATGTTCATCGCAATTTACCTGTAAATCTTATTTAAAGTTAGTAACCAGCCGTGGTCTGCCGGCCGTATTGTTTAATGTGGGCTCAGTCACCGCTATTGCAAGATCTGACTGCTGGCGTCTTACCACGGCATTGACCTTGTCTCGTCTGAGAAAACTGGCCAGCGTAATGCCATCCATAAAGTCAAGAATCGAGCTGCCCAGATTTTCCCACAGTGCATGCGTGAGACAGCGATCGCCGTCCTGGCAGTCCTCGTTACCACCGCACATGGTGGCATCAATACCCTCGCCGATGGCATTGATGATCTGCGCAATGGAGATATCCTCGGGTGAACGTGCCAGTCGATAGCCACCACCAGGACCGCGCCAGCCTTCCACCAGGCCGTTCTTTTTCAGACGCACGAACAGCTGCTCCAGGTAGGACAGCGAAATACCCTGTGTCTCTGAAATGCCCGCCAGCGTCACCGGACCTTCTTCATAGTGGATCGCAAGATCCAGCATGGCAGTCACTGCATAACGTCCTTTGGTTGATAGCCGCATGATAATCCACCCGTCAAGGCACCAGCATGAGAACTGCCGACGTGACAATTAATAACCTACTAAATTGCTCAGGTACTAAGTATGCGACACTCACTGATGGCGAGCAAGGTTTTGGGCCTGCTCAGAAGGGATATGTACAGAGGGGTAACTGCTCAGGATTCAACGCTCAGCAGCGAGTTGTCTGCTGATACTGTAAAGCTCTCATCCGGGATTGTAACCTTGCCGGGTATAAATCGGTGTCCCTGCAACAGGCAATAACCCAACCATTTCTGCAGGAATCGGTTCATGCGCCATTTTTCAGACAGGCTATAGCGGTTATACATGCGGTTGTAGATGGCGTGTCTGACACCACGACGCCGGCCACAGGAAATCACTTCACCGACCTGGGCATCATGGTACATACGCACCAGCATATCCGGTGCCGCAAAAGGACCCTGCTGGTCGTGAAAATAATAGGTGAGTTTCAGCGTGGTAGTGAACTTGCAGCGCTCGACAATACGCAAGTGCAGGTCGAGTACACCGTCAATTCGTGAGACAACGTGATCCTGCATGACTTCCGGATTCGGCACCAGGTTGCGCAGTCGGATATAGTTGCATTCATACAATTCCATCAGTCCCGCGAAGTTACGAGCGGGTATGCCATTGTACAGAAAGTGTGTCTCCATGCTACGCATGATCTGAATCATATCACGTTAATGTTTATCGTCTTAACAATAGCAGCTCGTATATAATGCTGCTATTTTGATCAGCTATCGGCGATAATTAACAGATCTTAATCAGGCGTCAATGCTTGACACAGCTGTGTTTTCATGTCTAAAAATAACTTTACAAAGCTACTGCAGAAGCACTTGCCGCAAGGCTGCGTCATTACCAACGCTGAAGAATTGCGTCCCTACGAATGCGATGCACTGTCGGCCTACCGGCAATTGCCGAAGGTCGTTGTTATTCCAGAAACTCTGGAACAGGTGCAGACCGTCTTGCGCTTGTGCAACGAACACAAGGTGCCCGTGGTGGCCCGCGGCTCAGGCACGGGGTTGTCCGGTGGCGCTCTGCCGCTCGACAATGGTGTATTGCTGAGTCTGGCCAGATTCAATCGCATTCTCGACATTGATGTTGCCAATCGTGTCGCCCGGGTTCAGCCCGGCGTTACCAACCTGTCCATATCAAACGCCGTCGCGGTACACGGTTTGTATTACGCGCCTGACCCGTCCTCGCAAATTGCCTGTTCCATTGGCGGTAACGTCGCCGAGAATGCCGGCGGAGTACACTGCCTGAAGTACGGTCTGACGACACACAACATCCAGGCACTCGAGGTACTCACAATCAAGGGCGAACACCTCAGCATCGGCAGCCAAGCGCTCGATGCACCTGGATACGACTTGCTCGCATTGATGACGGGCTCGGAAGGTTTACTGGGCGTCATCACCGAGATCACCGTCAAGCTATTACCCCGGCCCGAGATGGCGCAGGTGGTCATGGCCGCTTTCGACTCCGTCGATGCCGCCGGTGCCGGTGTTACCGCAGTCATCGCCAGTGGCATCATCCCTGCCGGCCTGGAATTGCTCGACAAACCCGCAATCGATGCCGTTGAAAAATTTATCCACACCGGTTACCCGAAAAATGCGGCGGCCATCCTGCTGTGTGAACTCGATGGCACGCAGGCCGATGTAAGCGCGCAGATTGAACGCGTCAACCGGGTGTTTTCAGAAGCCGGCGCCATCAATCAACAGGTGTCACGCGACGAAGCAGAGCGGCAACGCTTCTGGGCAGGCAGAAAAGCCGCCTTCCCGGCCATGGGCAGGTTGTCACCGGACTACTACTGCATGGACGGCACCATCCCGCGCAAACACCTGGCCCACGTACTGAACCAGATCAGCATCATGTCAGACGCATACGGCCTGCCCATCTGCAATGTCTTTCATGCCGGAGACGGTAATCTGCATCCACTGATTCTTTATGATGCCAACAAGGCGGGCGAACTGGAGCGTACCGAGGAACTCGGTGGAAAGATTCTCGAGTTATGCGTCGAGGTTGGTGGCACCATCACCGGCGAGCACGGTGTCGGTCTGGAAAAGATCAACCAGATGTGCGTGCAATTCAATGCCGCCGAACTGCAGCAGTTTCACGCCATCAAGTCCGCCTTTGATGCTGACAACCTGTTGAATCCCGGCAAGGCCATCCCGACCCTGCACCGCTGCGCCGAATTCGGCGCCATGCATGTGCATCACGGGGAATTACCGCATCCCGAGCTTGAACGGTTCTGAATCCGGTACAAATATTCAAGACCACCCGACATAACATTATGATCACGCAGATCACCAACCAACCCGTCATTCCCGCGCAGGCGGGAATGACAGCAGTTTTTTATCGCCACCAGCGTTCTATCCGATCGGATGTCTGAACTACAATCAATAATACAGGAGCAGGTCCAGGCTGCGGCTGCCAGTGGTACACCGTTATCCGTCCAGGGCAACAACAGCAAGTCGTTTTACGGTCGCCGCACCGGGGGTGAGGTAGTGTCTGTTAACCAGCACCAGGGCATCATCGACTACACACCCTCGGAACTGGTCATTTCCGCACGCGCAGGCACCACGCTGACAGAACTGGAATCCGTGCTTGAAGAGCAAGGCCAGATGCTGGCCTTTGAGCCGGCACACTTTGGCAATAACGCCACCATTGGCGGCACCATCGCCTGTGCACTCTCCGGTCCACGCCGTCCCTATGCCGGTGCCGCGCGGGATTTTGTACTCGGCGTGAACTGCATCAATGGCAAGGGTGAGTGGCTGCGTCTGGGTGGACAGGTCATGAAGAACGTCGCCGGTTATGACGTATCCAGAACACTGACTGGCTCACTGGGTACGCTGGCCATCATGCTAGACATCCATCTGCGCGTGCTGCCACGACCGGAGACCGAGATTACGGTGCAACAAACCTGCGATGCGGACATTGCCATAGAGCGTTGCAATGCCCTGGCGGGGCAACCGCTGCCGGTCTCCGCGGCCTGCTACCTGGATGGACACCTCACTATCCGCCTCTCTGGCATGGAACAGGGTGTGCAGGCGGCAGCCGCCAGCATCGGCGGCGAGACTCTGGAAAGCGCCGCCCGCTTCTGGCAGCAACTACGCGAACATCAGTTGGCCTTCTTTTCAGGTGAAAAACCCTTGTGGCGATTATCCGTGCCGCCGGCAACAGCACCGCTGCCACTCGAAGGCGCCACCCTGCTCGACTGGGGCGGTGCGCAACGCTGGCTCAGGAGTGAACAGGCGGCAGACACCATCCGCAGCATCAGCGGATCAGCCGGTGGGCATGCCACCCTGTTTCGTGGCGGCGACCCCGGCGATGAAGTATTCCATCCCCTGCAACCGCAACTGCTGGCACTGCACCAGCGCTTGAAGCAAACCTTCGACCCGGCAGGCATTCTCAACCCGGGACGCATGTACCGCGAGTTATAGTCATGCAGACCTCATTAACACACGCATTGCTGCAAACCCCTGCCGGGCTGGAAGCCGATGAAATACTGCGCAATTGTGTGCATTGCGGGTTCTGCAATGCAACCTGTCCGACCTACCAGCTGACCGGCGACGAGCTGGATGGCCCGCGTGGACGCATCTACCTGATCAAGCAGGTCCTCGAGGGACAGCAAGCCACGCGCAAGACACAGCTGCATCTTGACCGCTGCCTGACCTGCCGTGCCTGCGAAACCACCTGCCCCTCAGGCGTGGATTACCACCGCCTGCTGGATACCGGACGTGACATCGTTGAACGCACCGTCCGGCGTTCGCCCGGCGAGCGCCTGGTGCGACGCACGCTGCGCATGCTATTACCGAATCCAGGTCTTTTTGCACCCCTGTTACGTCTGGGACAGATGGCCAGGCCACTGCTACCCTCGACACTGAAGCAACATGTCCCAACAAGACAGGACAGCAATCGAACACCGCCCGACAAGCAGCACGCAAGATTGATGCTGTTGCTGGATGGCTGCGTACAACCGTCACTGGCACCACAGATCAATCGCGCAACCGTGCGGGTACTGGATGCGCTGGGCATCAGTGCAATATGCGAAAAAAACAGCGGCTGTTGCGGTGCCGTCAGCTACCACCTCAATGCACCTGACGAGGCCAGGGCCTTCATGCGCAGCAATATCGATGCCTGGTGGCCGGCCATTGAAACGGGTGCAGAAGCCATTATTGTGACCGCCAGTGGCTGCGCACCCATGGTCAAGGACTACGGGCGCCTGCTGGCTGCAGACAGCGCCTACGCCGACAAGGCAAAGCGTGTCAGTGAACTGACAAGGGATATCAGTGAAATCATCACAGCTGAATTTTCCCACGAGGCGTTCGCAGAAACCGGGGGTGAAAACCGTATTGCGTTTCATTCCCCCTGTACCCTGCAACACGGTCAGCGCATCACCGGCAAGGTGGAAGACATACTCAGCCGACTGGGGTTTACATTAACGTCCGTCAGCAACAGCCACCTCTGCTGTGGTTCGGCGGGCACCTACTCGATCCTGGAGCCCACCCTGTCCACCGCACTGCGCGACAACAAGCTCGCTAGCTTGCAAGCCGACCAGCCTGATATGATTGCTACCGCCAATATCGGCTGCCTGATGCACATGGCCGCACACGCGGACGTACCGGTGAAGCACTGGATAGAACTACTTGTACCCCTGATACGCGAACCGATCCCGACCTGTACAACACCATGAATACAATCACACCAGCACTGGTAATTGAGCCAGATGAGCTCGAGAATTCATTGGGTTACGAAAACCTTCTGATCGTTGACCTTAGCAGACCGGAAAACTACCGGAAGATGCATGTTCCCGGTGCCATACATCTTGAATATCCGCAGATCATAGCCGTCAGCAGGCCGGTGATGGGTCTGTTGCCGGACGATGATACCCTCAGCCGGGTATTTTCTGCGCTGGGCATCGATGAACTCACCCACGTGGTTGCCTATGACGATGAGGGTGGCGGTCGTGCCGCTCGCCTGTTATGGACACTCGAGGTCGCGGGACACACACGTTTCTCGCTGCTCAACGGCGGCCTGCATGCCTGGGTCAATGAAGGCCACCCGCTGGAGACTAGCGCAGCAGACCCGGCCGCAAAGACGTTTCAGGTCCGGCGCAACACTGCGCCGCTGGCGGACAGCGCCTATATCAGCACCCGACTCGGCAGCGAGGACTGCCGCCTGCTGGATGCACGCAGCCCGGACGAATATAACGGCATCAAGAAGTTTGCCGAACGCGCCGGTCATATCCCCGGTGCGGTCAATCTTGAGTGGACACAGGCAATCGATCCCGGCCGCAATATGCGGCTGAAGACAGACACAGAACTAACCGCCCTGTTGTCGCCACTGGGCATCACAACCGACAAGGAGGTGATCACCTACTGCCAGACGCATCATCGCTCGGCACATACCTACCTCATGCTCAGACAACTGGGTTTTGAACACGTAAAAGGCTACGCCGGTTCCTGGTCTGAGTGGGGGAATAATCCGGACCTGCCGATTGAGAGCTAACCTGAAGAAGATGGGCACGCTCCGCTTTGCCGGTCCTGCGCGACCGGGAGAGTAATCCGGATTTAACTGTCGAACAAACCACCCTGTCGTCATTTCTGCGAAGGCAGGAATCCAGAAAAACAGGGCACTATACCTGGCCGTACAACTTTATTCCGGCTTTCGCGTGAATGACGTGCGTCAATGAGACGATAGTTCGTTTAGTATTTAAAGAAACTCTCGCGGTAAAAGCGCAGTTCACGGATCGAATCACGGGTATCATCCATGGCCAGGTGCGATCCCCCTTTCTTGAAGCCGCTCAACACGTTCGGTGGTGCCCAGCGCGTGATCAGTTCCTTGATGGTACTGACATCAAGGTTTCTGTAATGAAAAAACGCCTCCAGCTTTGGCATGCAGCGCGCCATAAAGCGACGATCCTGGCAAATACTGTTACCACACATCGGTGACCCTCCCTCCGGGACGTATTCACCCAGGAACTCGATCGTCTGACGTTCAGCCTCAGCCTCATCCAGTGTACTTCTCCGCACCCGATCGATCAGTCCGGACTGTCCATGCTGCCGGGTGTTCCATTCATCCATGGCATTGAGCACTTCATCGGACTGATGTATCGCCAGCGTCGGGCCCTCTGCAAGGATATTCAATTGCGCATCCGTCACGATGGTTGCGATCTCGATAATCATGTCATTATTGGTGTCCAGGCCGGTCATTTCCAGGTCGATCCAGATCAGGTTGTTGGCGTCTTGCGTCATGTAGCGCGTCATCCTTTCAAATATTATGGTTGAGTCGCATTGTAGCAGAGGCTAATCTGCCAGATACCATTAAACGAGACCTCGTAATCATATGAACACGTTTACCTATTTTTTCCTGCTCGCGCTCGCCGCCTCGTTGGGTGTGCGCTTCTGGCTGGCCGCGCGTCACATCGCCCATGTCAAGAAACACCGTGAAACCGTTCCTGATTCGTTTGCCGGCCGCGTACCACTTGAAGACCATCACAAGGCAGCGGACTACACCCTGACCAACACCCGTTTCGGCATGTATACACTGCTCTATGACAGCCTGTTGCTGCTGGGCTGGACGCTTGGTGGTGGACTTGAATGGCTCGACAACACGTGGCGTGCCGCAGAACTGCAACCGGTCGTCACCGGCACCGCGGTGATATTCAGTGCCGTGCTGATCATGACACTGCTGGACCTGCCCTTTTCCCTGTATCACACCTTTGTGGTGGAAGAACGCTTCGGTTTCAACCGCTCGACACCCGCAGTGTTCGTTACCGACCTGCTGAAGAATGCACTATTGCTGGTTATCATCGGCGGGCCGTTGATTGCACTGGCGCTGTGGATCATGGAGGCATCGGGTGGCCTCTGGTGGCTGTATATCTGGATCGTCTGGACGCTGTTCACACTCATCATGTTCTGGGCCTACCCGGCAGTGATCGCGCCACTGTTCAACAAGTTCTCACCCCTGGATAACGAAGCGTTAAAGCAGCGCATCCAGGCGCTGATGGATAAATGCGGATTCCGCAGCAAGGGCATCTACGTCATGGACGGTTCCAAGCGCTCCGGGCATGGCAATGCCTATTTCACCGGTGTCGGCAGCAACAAACGCATTGTTTTCTTTGACACCCTGCTGGAGTCGCTGAATCCAGCTGAAATCGAGGCGGTACTGGCTCACGAACTGGGGCACTTCAAGCTCAGGCACATTCAGAAGCGTCTGCTTTCTACCTTTGGCCTGAGCCTGACTGCACTGGCACTGCTTGGCTGGCTCGCGGGAGAAAACTGGTTTTACCACGGACTGGGCGTCAGCCAGCCTTCACCGTGGATGGCCCTGATGCTGTTCATGCTGGCAATGCCGGTGTTCACCTTCTTCCTGCAGCCACTGATGTCACTGCTGTCGCGGAAACATGAATTCGAGGCCGATGCCTATGCGGTACAGCAAGCCAGCGGTGCGGACCTGATCAGGGCCCTGGTGAAGATGTACCGCGAAAATGCGAGCACGCTGACACCCGACCCCCTGTATTCGGCATTCCATGATTCACACCCGCCGGCACCCGTGCGGATTACGCACATATCAGCTAATATGAGCGCTACATGAAACGGAGAACGAACATGAGCAAACAACTACCGATATTCATTTCACTGTGCCTGCTGGGTGCCGGCAATACCCTGCTGGCCGCTGACATCGAGAATGGCAAAAAGCTGCAGCAAAAACACTGTATGAGTTGTCATGACGACAGCATGTATACCCGCGACGAGCGCCGTGTTAAAAATCTTGCCGGTCTGCGCACCCAGGTGCAGCGCTGCGAGTCCACGCTCGGGCTGACCTGGTTCGATGAAGAAGTCGACGATGTGACGACTTATCTCGACAAGTCATTTTACAAATTCAAGTGACTACCATGACGGTATGCAGCCTGACTGACAAGCATTGCAAGCCCTGCGAGGGCGGCGTTGCCCCGTTGAGCCGCGAGCAGGCAGACAACTTCATAAAAGACCTGCATGGCGACTGGGCCATTGATGAGGCCGACAAGGAAATCAGCAGAACCTTTAGCTTCAAGAACTACTACCAGACCATGGCCTTCGTCAACGCACTCGCCTGGATTGCACACGGCGAGGATCACCACCCGGATATCGAGGTAGGCTACAGCCGGTGCCATGTGCGCTACAGCACACATGCCATCGGCGGACTCTCCGAGAATGACTTTATCTGCGCTGCCAAGATTGATGCCCTGCTGCCTGACGCCGACTGATCCACACCCTGCATGAATCAAACCGGTCTTGTCATCGTCAATTACGGCAAGAACCAGCTCGTTGAAACGTCCTCCGGCGATATCATCAATTGTGTGGCCCGGCGCGGACTGTCACAGATCGTCTGCGGTGACAAGGTTGAGTGGCTGCCGACCAGTAACAGCAGCGGCGTCATAGAGACCATCATGACACGGCGCACGGTGCTTTCCCGTGCCAATGGCAGTAATGGCCAGCGCCCGCTGGTGGCAAATATCGATCAGCTTATTGTCGAGGCCGCACTGGAACCGGCCCTGGATTACTTCCTGATCGATAAATACTGCATCGCCGCCGAACTGTCACAGATCGAACCGCTGATCATTATCAACAAGGCCGACCTGATAAACGACAGGCATCGTGAACGCATTATGCGCCTGGTCGCTGAATACCGGGACATTGGCTACACCACACTGTTAACCAGCGCCTTGAAAAATACCGGTATCGATACATTCGCCAGGCAGCTGTCAGGCAAGACCAGTATCCTGATGGGCCAGTCAGGCGTTGGTAAATCATCCCTGGTCAGGCGCCTGCTACCACACAGAGAAATTGATATCGGCAAGTTATCAGCAGCATCAGGACTGGGTAAACATACCACGACATCGTCTACCCTGTATCACCTGCCACAGGGTGGCCGTCTGATCGATTCTCCGGGTGTACGGGATTTTCACCTTGCCAGTGTACCCGACCGGGAACTGGGTCATGGCTTCCGCGAACTTCGCCCTTTGCTGGGCCACTGCCGGTTCAATAACTGCCGTCACCTGTCCGAACCGGGTTGCGCCATTAATGCTGCCGTTGCAGAGGGCCGCATTCTCGAAAGGCGCATTGCAAGTTATCGGCGGCTGATACAAACGGATAGTAACAACGCGTAGGAAAACTTGCAGAGCTCAACTCTGTAATTGTGTGTTGTAACTAACCCGGAGGCCAGCCCAGAGAACGACCGCCTAGCAGGTGCAGATGAATATGGTAGACAGACTGTCCAGCCCCAGCATTACAGTTCATCACCATGCGATAACCCTGTTCAGCAACCCCCTCATCGGCTGCGATCTGCCTGGCCGCCAGGTACATCTTGCCGACCACGCCCACTGTGTCGGGTGTCAGATCATTGGTCGTTGCAATATGTATTTTCGGGATCACCAGCACATGCAGCGGCGCCTGCGGGTTGAGATCACGAAACGCGAGCACCTCATCATCCTCGAAGACAACATCCGGTTGAATCTCGCCTGCCACCATCTTGCAGAATAAACAGTCAGACATCATTAAATCTCCTGTCGTCCGGCAAACGCATGTGACAACGTTCCACCATCGATATATTCAAGTTCACCCCCCATCGGGACACCGTGTGCGATACGTGTGGTACGCACACCCCGCAGCCGCGCCATCTCACTGACAAAATGCGCGGTCGCCTCGCCTTCAACCGTCGGGTTGGTCGCCAGGATCAATTCCTGCACCTCACCCGAGTCCAGACGCGTTTCCAGCAGCTCCAGTCCGAGCGCCTCGGGCCCAATACCATCCAGTGGCGACAGGTGCCCCATCAACACAAAATACAAACCCTGGTAACCGATTGACTGTTCAAGCGCCTGCACATCGGCCGGTGTCTCAACCACACACAGCAGGCTGCGATCTCGACGCTCATTGGCGCACAGCGCACACACGGGATCTTCACTCAGGGTGCGGCATTCACTGCAATTACCGACCCGGTCCATGGCCTGGGCAAGCACTTCTGACAGTTGCCGCCCGCCGTCGCGGTTGTATTCAAGCAGGTGAAACGCCATGCGCTGTGCTGATTTCGGGCCCACACCCGGGAGACAGCGCAGCGACTCAATCAGGCGCCCGATCAGGCGTGAACCGGTCATTATCAGAACGGCAGTTTCATGCCCGGTGGCAGATTCAGGCCCGTGGTGAGGCCGGACATGCGCTCCTGGGTGGTCGCTTCCACCTTGTGAGCGGCATCGTTGATAGCCGCGGCCACCAGATCCTCGAGCATATCCTTGTCATCAACCAGCAGGCTGTCATCGATGCTGACGCGACGCGCTTCATACTTGCCGGTCATGGTAATCTTGACCATACCGCCACCAGACTCACCGGTCACTTCCATGCTGGCAATCTCTTCCTGCGCCTTCTGCATATTGGCCTGCATTTCCTGGGCCTGTTTCATCAAGTTTCCCAATCCGCCTTTCATAATCTTTACCTCTGTTTAAATACGTACATCATTCACATAACACCGGATCGGCCTGCAACTAATCACAGCGTGGCCGTATCGTCCCCTGGTTTACCGTACCACCGAAGGAATCCTGCAATGCCTTGATGTTTTCATCCTGTTGAATCGCGTCTTCCGCGCGGCGCTGCCGCTCAGCCTGCTGGCGTTTTTTTTCAGCCGCGGGCGTTTCGGCCGCCAGTGACGCAGCCGTATCAACCCGCACCTGCACCGTTCTCTGGTAATAATCAGACAAGGCACTTTCGAGCTGCTCGACACGCGCCTTTCCCAGCAAATGGGTATGGGCGGGATCCAGTGACAGCTTCACAACATCGCCATCAATGCCGTGAAAGACACAGTTCAGTGACATTTCGCGCGCCATCCCCTTGAGGGGCAGTGCCGCGATAACGGCAGACCATTCGCTGCCAGCCGACACGGCGGGTTCTGGATCAGATGCCGGAGCCGGTTTTGCGGCAGAGGTTGCTGGCTTCGCAGCTGCTGCCTGCACGTTCGATCGCGGAGCAGCTGCCGCGGCCACCTCGCCCGGGGCAGCAACACCCGGGCGAAACGCCAGCATGCGTAACATCACCATTTCAAAACCGCCGCGCGGTTCCGGTGACAGCGGCAAGTCACGCCGTCCCAGCAGGGCGATCTGGTAATAGAGTTGTACATCTTCGGCAGACATTGCCGTCGCCAGAGCGAGCACCGTCTCACGATCGCCATAGCTGTCTTCGATAGCCTCCGGCAGCGACTGCGCAATGGCAATGCGTTGCAGCATGGAGACCACATCCGCAAGCAGTGCGGCATAGTCGGGCACAAACGTATCAGCCTTGCCGATTTCGTCCATCAGCAGTGCGGCATCACCCTGCGACAACGCCTGCAACAGTCGGTAGATAACATCCCGATCGATAGTGCCCAGCATGGCACGGACCTCATCTTCCTTGAGGCTGCCATTGCCAAAGGCGATCGCCTGATCGAGCAGGCTCAGTGCGTCGCGCATACTGCCACACGCCGCAAAGGCGATCTGTCGTACGGACGCCTCTTCATGGTCAACCTTTTCCTGCTTGAGGATGGTTTCGATCTGCCCTGTGATCTGCGGTACGGTGAGGCTCTTCAGGTTGAACTGCAGGCAACGTGACAGAATGGTGACAGGCAGCTTTTGCGGATCAGTCGTCGCCAGCAGAAATTTCACGTGGGGCGGGGGTTCTTCCAGCGTCTTCAGCAACGCATTGAAGCTGTGCTGAGACAACATGTGTACCTCGTCAATCAGGTAGACCTTGTAGCGACCACGTGTCGGTGCGTATTGCACGTTCTCCAGCAGTTCGCGGGTATCCTCAACCTTGGTGCGGGATGCGGCATCGACCTCGATCAGGTCAACAAAGCGGCCCTCATTGATTTCCTCGCAGGCACTGCACTTGCCACAGGGCCTTGAACTGACACCGGTTTCACAATTCAGTGACTTGGCGAGGATACGGGCAATGGTGGTTTTGCCCACGCCGCGGGTACCGGTAAACAGGTAGGCATGGTGCAGGCGATCATTATCCAGGGCATTGACCAGCGCACGCTGCACATGATCCTGCCCAACCAGTTCGGTAAAGTCCCGGGGGCGCCACTTGCGTGCAAGAACCTGATAACTCATTGATAGGCCTGGCCTGTTAGTCGCCTGCTTTTAAGAAGTACGGCTGAAAATGGAGGCGACCTGTACCAGCCACACCCCGGCGCCCGAATCCACTGCTGCCGCTGCTCCCTTCCGGGCCTGACGGGGTTCACAGCTTATCGTCGCGGGGGGACCAGCACAAGTCACCATAAAACGTCGAACCAGCGTGCATTATAAGGGGTTGGGGGCGTATTGATAAGGTGTTTGCCGCAATGCGTAGCTACTCGGGTTTGGATACAGGAACGACCTTCTCTCTAGCCGGCAAACGACCCTGGGCATCCGGCTTGCCGGGAAGGATGCCGGTCCCGGAATCTGCCGCCTGACTGAATGCCGGGTACTGGCGCGCCCGAATGCCATACCCCAGCACAGCACCACCGGTCGCGGACACGGCCAGCAACCCGAGTGTCATGAACTGGGTAAATAGCAGCAACACACCCAGAGCGGCTATCCCGGCCGCCATCGCCGAGCCCAGCCTCAGTGTCGAGCGTTGCTGTACACGCTTGCTCTCACGCAGCAACTGCCGGTGACCATCCTTGATCTCCTTGACTTTCTCCTTTTCTGCCTTGCGCCGCAAGTAATCACGCTGCCGGTTGAATTTTTCACTGGCGCGAACAAAGGAATGCGCGTTGGCATGACCGGTGATGGCGGAAAACCACAGTGCAGCAATCACACCGATCAGCATGCCGAGTACGACAACCAGCCAGCCACTCCTGTACAGGTCGGCATCACGGGCACTGATCACCAACAGTGCTGTTGTCCCCTGCAGCAGAAAAACGCCAATCAGGAACTTGATAAATGCCGGCAGGCTGAATCGAATCATCATCACGCCTCTAAATAGGTACTGATTATGACTATTCTGCCACAGAGGCCACATCCGTAGGAGTGAATCACGTCCGCAAAGACATTGACCGGGGCGCTCCTACGCAACAAGGAACTCATGTATATTAAAGTTCTGACAACAATAAAGCCTGTCCACCATGGCCCAGAGCACGCGATTCAGACTGTTCCTCGCTGCTGTCGTTTTCATCGGCATGCTGCTGTTGCTGGCACTGATGCTGAGTGCCGCGCAGTTCGGCCTGTCGCTGTGGCAGCAACTTCAGACCGCCCCGGCCTGGGTCGTGGTACTGATTGCCACCCTCACCAGCCTGATGCTGGGGTTTGGCATCTGGCTCAGCTGGCGACTGCTGCGCCCTGCCCGACCCCAATCCGTAAAGACGGCAGCCCCTTTATCAGAGGCTGATCTGCAGTCACACCTGCAAGCCGCCACGGCTGCAGGTATCGACGTCGAGTCGGCACTGCAGGAGCTGCGGGAACTGGCCCGGCGCCGCGAACTGCAAATCATCCACCTGGCACTGTTCGGTGAAATCAGCAGTGGCAAGAGTTCACTGATCAATGCCCTGCTACCGGGAGCCCGCGTGGCAACAGATGTGATTGGTGGCACCACCACCACCATCGAACACTACTACTGGCAACGTGAATCCGGTGATGAGGTAGTGCTCGTCGATGTACCAGGCCTCAACCAGGTGGACCGCGAGTACGATGACATGGTCATGGACGAGGCACAGCGCGCACACGTGGTGATCTTTGTCTGTGACGGCGACCTGACACGCAATGAGCACCAGGCCCTGCAACCGCTGCTGGAACTGAAAAAACCACTGATCGTGACATTTAACAAGCTGGACCGTTATTCAACCGCTGACCAGCAACTGATCCGCCGGCGACTGACCGAGCGGTTCGCATCCGACCCGCAGGTGAGCATAGCCGGTATCGCCACACAGCCCACACGCAGGGTTATCAAGGTGGGGCCGGACGGCAACGAGCACGAAGAGGAGCAGCAGCTGCCACCGCAAATAGATGAACTGCGGACCGCCGTACAGGCCGCACTCGACAGCAACATGGCATTACTGGAACACCTGCGTGATAGCGCGATATTCGAGTTGACCGCACGCAAGCTGGAACAATCAAAGGCGCAGCACCGCGTACAGGCCTCCGCGGACCTGGTGAAGACCTATACCCGGCGTGCGGTTGCCGGCGGACTGGCAGCGATCAGTCCCGGCACCGACATCCTCATCCAGGGCTATCTGGGCACCCGCATGGTGAAATCACTGTGTGAACTTTACGAGGTACCTGTGCGTGACATCGAATTGCAGAAACTGCTGGAGCTGACACAGGCGCAGGTGCGCACCGCGTTACCACTGATACTGGCCGTGGCAGGTAATGCGGCCAAGGCATTCCCGGGGGTTGGTACGCTCGCCGGTGGCCTGATGCATGCAGTCGCCTACGGGCTCATCTTCGATGCGCTGGGCCGCGCCGTCACCCGCACACTGGAGACCCGTGGCGAGCTGCGGCCCGTCCCGGCCAGCCTGATGTTCAGGGACAATCTGGTCAATGATGTTGAATCACAGGCACGCAAACTGTTGCGACTGGCTTTCGATGTACGCAAGGATCAAGATAACAATGCATAAAGTAACCAGCCGTCATTACCGCGAAGGCGGGACAACAGCGCGCGGCGCGTTGCGCGCCCAAAGGGGGCCCGAAGAGGAAGCGTAGTGAATAATCCAGTACAGTGGCAATTGATGTTTCTGGATTCCGGCTCTCCGCTACGCTGCGGCCGGAATGACGAGTGTCTTTATAATTCACCATGAGCACTGACAACCATCTAGACCAGGCCCGTGACAGTCTCGAACAGCTGTTGCAGGACAATCGTCTGCCACCCGAGGTACGTGCGGAGCTCGCTGATGATTTCAGTCAGGTTCAGGCCATGCTCGAAAAACTGGAGCATGACCATATTCATATTGCTGTACTCGGCCGGGTCAGCGTCGGCAAGTCCTCGGTACTCAATGCCCTGATCGGTGAACGGCGTTTTTCGACCAGTGCATTACACGGCGAGACCAGGCAAAACGAAATGGCCCGGTGGGATGAACAGGAGAGCGGCTCACTGTTTCTGATCGACACACCGGGCATCAATGAAATCGATGGTGAGGCACGTGAACGCATGGCACACGAGGTGTCACAGCGCTCGGACCTGGTATTGTTTGTCATCGATGGCGATATGACTGACAGCGAGTACACCGCGTTGCAGGGTCTGGCACGCGAACACCGGCCACTGCTGCTGGTGCTGAACAAGAGCGATCGCTACACCGCGGAGCAGCGCCAGGAACTGCGAGACAGCCTGCTGGCGCGACTCGAACATATTATCCATCCGGAGAACCTCATCGAGGTCGCTGCCGACCCACCGCCGCGCATCGTTATCACGGTGGATACCGAGGGCCGGGAAACCGAGACTGAGCGCATATCGCCCCCCGATGTCTCGGCATTGAAAGACCGTATCTGGGAAATCCTTGAAGCGGAAGGCAAGACCCTGGCCGCACTGAACGCCAGCCTGTTTGCCGGCGATCTCAGCGACAAGGTCGGTGCGCGCGTACTTGCCGCTCGCAGCAAGCTGGGCGATAACGTCATCGACAGTTACAGCCTGCTCAAGGGTATCGCGGTCGCCGTCAATCCGGTGCCGATTGCGGACCTGGCTACCGCAGTGGCCGTCGATATTTCCATGGTGGTACACCTCTCCAATGTCTACGGTATCCCCATGACGCGCAGCCAGTCCGGCACATTGATCAAGTCCATCAGCGGACAGTTGCTGCTGTTGGTGGGCGCCACCTGGCTGGTACACCTGGTATCGTCCCTGTTGAAGGCAGGCAGCATCGGTATTTCTACTGTATTGACCGCGGGTGCACAGGGCGCCGTTGCCTACTACTCCACCTACGTGGTCGGACGTGCAGCCGAGCGCTACCTGGCAGCCGGCTGCTCCTGGGGTGAAGCCGGTCCGAAGCAGGTGATCCGCAACATTCTCGACAGCATCGACCGCGACTCGATGCTGGCCAAGGCACGCCAGGACATTCTCGAACGGATCCGCACCTCGCGTGCCTGACATGGCATGATGCAACAGTACGACGCACATTCATGCTTGCATTCCCCCGGCTTGTACGACTTGTAATTGCAACCATCAACATCAGCCATTCGGGTCATGTTGCTTTCAATCATGCTCCGTCATTCAGGGTGACTAATGTTAATGCATTTACAATCAGGCATTTTACACTACACTATGTAATGGTTTGGGCTGCATATACACTTAACGGAGGTATAGGGTAATGGCTAAAAAGGCAAAAAAGACGGTGAAAAGGAAAGCGAAGGCAAAACCATCAGTAGGTCGCTCCATCAGGAATTCCGCGAGTGACGTCATCGATGAAGTCGAGAATGCCGGTGAAGTCGTACTCGGCGAGATCAAGAACAGTTTTGATTTTATCGGTGACAAGGTGAGCGACACAGCGAAGCTGGCGGCCGACACCACCAAGGCGGTTACCCGCAAAATAACAAGCAAGGATACCACCCGGCAAATTCATGCCCTGCTCAGCGAAGTCGAACAGGCTGGCGAAAGCCTGGTGAAAGTCATTGGCGAACACTTCGACTCGTTGAAAGGCACCGTCCTGTCTGCAACCGGCAACGCCAAATCGGCAACCAAGAAGAAAAAGAAGGTGACCCGCAAGAAGGCCGCTGCGAAAAAAGCGGTCACGAAGAAGCCGGTGGCACGCAAAAAGGCCACAACCAAAAAGGCAACTGCGACAAAGAAAACGGTGACGCGGAAAAAGGCAACCACCAAAAAAGCGCCCGTCGCGAGAAAAGCGGCGGCACGGAAAAAGGCCGCAACGAAAAAGACGGCAACCAGGAAACGCGCAGCAACAAAGAAGACCACCACGCGTAAAAAGGCAGTTACACGGAAAAAGGCCGGCTAATTCACCCGATTGACAGCGATCCCTTCATCATTAGAGAGACTGTATGCCCGGCACCACTGCGCATTCACGGGGTCGGGCATACGATAACAGGAGCATTTCATGTCACTGATACATTTACGAAAGAAACATGGACTTGGCCGCGCCAAGGCACGCAAGACGGCGGAAATACTGGCCGACAGTCTGGCAAGCGAGTACAACGCAAAATGTCAGTGGCACAATAACGACCTCAAGCTCACCGCTAAAGGCGTGCAAGGATTACTGCATGTCGGTCATGACACGGTGGATATCAAGGTTGATCTGGGCATGATGCTGCGCCCCTTCAAGGGGAAAATTGAGAACCATATCAAGGCACAACTGGACGATATTCTGGAAAAAGAAAACTCTTCAGCCTGATACACAACGATTCCCGCAGCTGCGCCGCACTCCACAGCCGCGCATCTCCAAATCACAGAATATTAAACAGTTAGCCACCAGCATCCACATCGGACTTGCTGCGACGAAGCCGGGAGCGACCGGTGTGCGAATCACGCGCCTGATCAGCCGTCGCCATATTCCGACTAACGCCCCTCCCCAGGTAATAACCAAAGACAAACAGGCCGGTACCCATCAAGACCCTGAGCATAATGTTCATTGACAGACCTCGCTTAAGACATTCTCAACGCTGCAAGTATACCCCACTCGGCGACCGGCTTACCGACATGACTGATTTTAATCCCCGCGGCTGCTAAGATAACCCGCACCAATAATCGAATGATCAGTCGGCCCCTTCGCGCTGACCCTGCTGAGAGTAGAAATCCATGCATCCGGTACTACTACTGATTCCCGCCACGGCCCTGGTGATTGCACCCAGAATCTGGGTCAACAAGGTGCTGCGAGAACACAATCACACCGCCGGGGATCTTCCGCTCACGGCAACCGAGCTGGCACGGCAACTCCTCGACCAGCATCATTTGCAGACCGTCAAGGTCGAGCAAACTGACCTGGGTGACCATTATGACCCGCATAGCCGGACCGTCCGGCTTGCCCGCGACAAGTTCGATCGCAAAAGTCTGACGGCATTAACGACGGCAGCACACGAGGTTGCACATGCCATTCAGCACGCCAGCAACTATGGACCTTTCATGTGGCGCATGCGCATGCTCAAGGTCGCCCGGGTGACAGGGGAAGCCGGATTCGTCTTGCTGCTGTCTGCCCCGGTTTCCGCCATGCTTAGTCGCGAACCCCTGCCCCCCATCATTATCGGGTCGGCTGCGTTTGCCATGCTGGGAACCGGTACGGCTGTACAACTGGTATCGCTGCCTTCCGAGCTGGATGCCAGCTTCAGAAAGGCGCTGCCATTACTGCAGCAGGGCTATATCAGCGAACAGCAGAGCGGAGACGCCAGAAAAATCCTCATCGCCTGTTCCCTGACCTATGTCGCATCATCGCTGGTGAGCGTTCTGAATATCTGGCCCTGGCTGGGTCGCGGACCGGCGCTGCAGACGCAACAGTCTGCAGGCCTGGTGCCAACCCTGTCCAGCGCACACAGCAGTCCACAACGCCCTGGTTACCCGGCCAGCAGACGCCGCAGGCAGGCAGGAAACAGCAGCACACAAACACTGGTGAGGAGTGTCGGCAAACCCTTGATCAGGAGCTGGATGCGTCTCACCCGCAGTCTCTGAGCAGCAAGTATCGCACGATCGTGATGCGCACTGCTGAAGAACGGCAGCTGCATGACAGCCTCAACCTAACAACAGCCTAACAATTCCGTATTATAAATCTGACACTGTGTGTCACTAACAAACATCACAACAGCACATATGACCTGATTGAAAAAATGTTGATGTTCACCAGTGGAATCCATCTGCACTGCGCGATTCCCATCTGGATTGGCCCGCCCTGCTGACCACGAGAGACACCGGAATGACCGAATGATTGAATGATTGAATGATTGAATGATTGAATGATAAACATGGTTTTATTTTCTTCTCTGTGTGGCTACTATCGGGATTGCAGGCGTCAAGCTCACCCATTACGGGGATGCGATTGCGGATAAAACCGGCATTGGCGGCACCTGGATTGGCGTACTACTGCTTGCCACGGTGACATCCCTGCCGGAACTGGCGACCGGCATCAGCTCCGTTGCCCTGGCAGACGCGCCGAACGTCGCGGCAGGCGATATTTTCGGCAGTTGTGCCTACAACCTGCTGATCCTGGTGCTGCTGGACTATCTCGATCGCGACACACCCCTGTATGCACATGCCCAGCGCGGACACATCCTTGCAGCCGGGTTCGGTATCGTCATGCTGGGTTTTGTATGCTGGAGCCTGCTGCTGGCCCGGTTCGGGTTGCACTGGTCGTTCTGGAACATTGGTTTCTACAGCCCGATAATCCTGTTGCTGTACGTCGTCGCCATGCACACCATATTCCTGTACGAGAAAGCCCATGTTGCCGAGTTCACCGACAAGGAACCTGACAAGTATCCAGACCAGTCATTGCGGGAACTGGTGGTGCGCTACAGCATTGCGGCCGCGTTCGTGGTTGCGGCCGGTATCTGGCTGCCCTATATCGCTGTCGATATTGCCGAACAGATGAACTGGTCACACAGTTTCGTGGGGACAATGTTTGCTGCATTGGTGACATCATTACCGGAACTGGTTGTCACTTTCACCGCCGTTCGCATCGGCGCCGTGGATATGGCCATCGGGGACCTGCTCGGCAGCAACCTGTTCAATATCCTGATCCTGACTGTCGATGACATTTTTTACCGCAGCAGCGATCTGCTTTCATCAATTTCACTGATTCATGTGGTATCCGCCATTTCCGCGATGACCATGACCGGCGTGGTCATTGTCGGCATGTACTTTCGTTCCAGGCGACTGATATTCAGGCGCTTTGGCTGGACCAGCCTAGTCCTGTTAATTATTTACCTGGCAAATACCGGCGTGATCTACCTTCACTCCGGTAGTGGTGGCAATGGTGGAAGCGCCGGAATGGAACCGGGCGACCGCGCTGTCGCTACATCCAATGGCTGACAGTTTATTCTGAGGAGACCCTGATCAATCCTGTGTTTCGTCATTCCCGCGAAGGCGGGACAAGTACGCAGCGCATTGAAGGCCCAAAGGGCGGCCCGAAGGGAAACGCGGTGAATAAGCTTAACGCATTGAATATCAATCACTGGATTCCGGGCCCGACGTGCTCGGCAAGATAGTCTGTGGCCTCACCCAGTATCCCGGCAAGCGGAATGATGGCAAGCCCGGAAACGACGAATATCCAGCTCGCCTCCATATGGGCATACTGCAGGATAAAGGCAACGGGAACGAAGACGAGCAGGCTGTACAGGATGCTTATATCGTATTTACCGATCTTCATGACTAATCCCCACAGTGCCCGAAAGCAGTTTCATGAGACTCTCCCCGGGTTGCGGAGGACACCGTGAATCCTGTACCCAGGGTCTGCCGCAGTGCAGACTGGATTGCATTCGCATCTGAAAGTGTGTTGCTGATTCCAGAGTATCAGATTTTCGCAAGAAGAATGCTCCAGTTGCTAGCAGGCCATCGCTTCGTCTGACACCACTGCATTGACACCGTGTATTCACGATCTGAGTTCTATTCCGGCCAGATTTCAGAGTTTACCGATGCTCCCTGTCAAGAACGTCACGCGAACAAGCAGTGCAAGAACTATTACAATATTATTACCATTCTACCAGGTGTATAAAAAGGTCTGGTCCGGAGATGCGCTTATACCCTAGACTGTCGCTCACTGGCACGTCCGTTCCCTACACGATTCCGGCTCCCCATCCTGCTGAAGAGACGCCATGACGGAAATAACTGAAATTGCACACGTGTTACCGGAGATGACCCAGCTCACCATGTGGGTGACCGTCATCATCTTTGCGGCGACGATTCTGGCAGTCATCACCGGGATCATCGACAGTTCTGTGGCGGCGGTCCTGGGCGTGATAGCCATGGTCTGGTTCGGTACCATGACCTCGGGTGATGCCTTCAACGCCGTCGACTGGAACGTCATGGCCATCCTCGTGAGTATCTGGATTATCGCCGGCTATTTGGGCAAAAGCGGCATTCCGGAATGGCTCTCCGTGCAGGCCCTGCGGTTATCAGGCGGCCATGCGGGTCTGCTGGTCATGATTCTATCCATGCTGGCCGGGATTATCTCGCTGGTTGTGGACAACGTTGTTGTCATCCTGATGATGGCGCCAGTGGCCATACCCATTGTCAGGCACCTCAATATCCCGCTGACACCGGTCATTCTAATGATCGGTTTCAGCTCCAACTTCATGGGTACCGCCCTGTTGCTCGGTGACCTGCCGCCGCAGATGTTGCACAGTGTTTCAGGTGCGGAGTTCCTGGAGTTCATATGGCAGGATGGGCGCCCCTCCTCGTTCCCGATCCTCATGGTTACCTTTGTCCTGACACTGATCGTCATGTACCTGTTCGGGTTTCGCTCTGCTTCCAAAAAAGGTACAGCGGCTGCCGGGTCACCCCCCGGGGACGCATCCTCGCAGACCGGCCCGGACAATGAACTACCTTTCGATGCCCGCATCCCTGACCGTTTATTTGCCTTCATTGTGGTCAGCGGATTCTTTGCCACCATTATCGCCATGTCGCTACGGGAGTACCTTGGGTTTCCACTCGGCTTCATTGCGTTAACCGGAGCAATGCTACTGATCCTCGTCGTTGAGTCGCTGGGGCACCGCCTGAAGAAGCCGGAGTTTGAGGAAATCCTCCAGGAACTCGACTGGAGAGCGATTTTCTTCTATATTGGGCTGTTCGCCCTGGTCGGTGGCTTTGAAAAGACGCATATCCTGAAAGACCTCGCGGAAATGCTCGCCCCTCTTTTCCAGGAAAATCTCATTGCCGGCGCATCGCTGCTGTACTGGGTAACGGTACCGATCGTCGGTGTCGTCGAGCATGATGCCTACATCCTGACGTTTCTATATATGATCCGCGACCTCGGCGCACAAGGCGTTGACCCATGGCCGCTATGGTGGATGCTGGTCTGGTCTGGAACACTCGGAAGCAATCTGACCATTGCGGGGGCCCCCGCACTTTATGTCGCCCTGAACATCGCCGAACGGGAAGAAAAACGGAAAATCCCCTTCAGGGAATTCTTCAAGTGGAGCCTGACCTTTACCCTCACCGCCAGCCTGATATGTTATGTTTTCGGCATGCTGATCTGGGTTATCCCCCTTGCAAACTGATGTTAAAGTGTATATGCCAGCAGCAAATCTGGCTTTACAGATAACTGAATAAAACATCAAGCGGAGAAAGCGGATGTATGCACGAATAATCGTACCACTGGATGGCTCGGAGTTATCGGAACAGGTGTTGCCGTACGTGAGGCATCTTGCCGAAACCTTCGGGTCTACTATTGAGTTGGTGCATGCCGTCCAAACCGAAGACATTCCGGAGAATCTGGTCGCAGAAATCAAGCAGCAAAGCATCACTCATCTAGAGCGCATAGCCGGGACCTTTCCACAGCAGCTAAAGCCGGGATGCATCGTGGACTCGGGCCATGCGGCAGAGGCGATTATCAATGCAGCCGATGCTCGGGAGGGTTCTCTCATTGTGATGGCCACGCACGGCTACTCGGGACTGCAGCGCTGGTTCCTCGGAAGTACCGCACACAAGGTAGTACAGGCCGCCACCAGCCCGGTATTGCTGGTTCCGGCAGGGATCGAAGAGGGTCCGGATGGCAAGCTGGCAGAGTTTGACAAGGTCATCGTTCCCCTGGATGGCTCGCCGCTGGCTGAACGAATCCTGCCCTATGCCATCGACCTGTGCAAAACACTGAACATGGAAATGATCGTCGTCAGGGCTTACAACCCCCAATTCCCTGGCACCTCGATCCGCATGCACGAGGTTGAAGGGATCGTCCATGATTCAGCCGAGAACTACGTGGCAGAGAAAGTCCATGAATTGAAAAACGCGGGCGTGAAAAAGGTTTCCCACAAGGTATTGCGCGGAGTACCCGCACGACAAATTACCGACTTTGCCCTGGCGACCCCCAAGAGTCTCACGGCGATGTGTACACACGGAAGGCATGGCGTCGGACGGTGGGTGCTGGGCAGTGTCACTGATGCTGTTATCCACAGCCTGGAAGAACCGCTGCTGGTGATCCGCATGACCCACGAGAGCAAATGACAGACAGTAGCAGTAAACGCGGCGCTGAGGTGATCGACAGCTGACTTCACGGGGACGCTAACACAAGACTAATATATAGCTGATATGCTGCTAACACAATTGTGCTGGCAATTGACCTGCTCCCCTTGAAGCAGTCACAGGTGTCACAGCAATTCTAACTAACAATGATCATTTTTCATTACCTGGCATCCTACCCACCTGAGCAAATCAGATGACGCAATCAGACAATGCACCAAAAGGTGAACTCATCAGGCTGGCACATTGCTGCCAGCGCGGTCGCGCAAGACTCGAGGTCGCCGGCCTGTACCGCACCCCGCGACTAAAAAAGCTGCTGGAACAGCGACTCGCTGAAATAACCGGGATTCATAACGTAAATGCCAGCACCCTCACCGGCCGGGTACTGATCATATTTAACCCTGCTGTTGAGCTTCATCACATCACACGGCAGATCGAAGCATTGCTGACAGACATACCGTCTCGTGGATTCAAATCGAAGGCATCTCCAGGGATACCCAACTTCAAGGTCGCGCGTACCTTGAATGGCTTCTCGGCCCTGCTCAGGGGGCTGCCCTCGCTGCTGACGAACGCCCCTGCCTATGCAACGGCTGCCGGCCTGCACACGGATGACTACCAGGAAGTCCCGCAACAGGAAATCAGATCGTGGCACCTCATGAACCTGCTGGATGTAATTGGCCAGCTGAACGCCTCAACGAAGCAGGGTCTGAGTTCGGATGAGGTGGAAAACCGCCTGCAACAGTATGGCTATAACACCCTGCAGGCCAGCCGCGGACGCTCTGACCTTGCGATATTCCTTGGGCAGTTCAACAGCCCGCCGGTATACCTGCTGGGCGCCTCCGCTGCAGTTGCCGTCATCACCGGCGGCATGCTGGATGCCGCGGTGATTCTCGGCGTCGTATTGATCAATTCTGCAATCGGCTTCATCACCGAGCGCCAGGCCGAGAAGACCATTGCTGCGCTGACCAAGAGCGGCGTACGCTCGGTGCATGCGCTGCGTGACGGTCAGGAAATCGAAATCCTGGTCGAGAACATCGTTCCGGGCGATATTCTGTTACTGTCACCGGGCAGCTACGTGGCAGCAGATGCACGCATCATCAACAGCCATCGTCTCAGCGTGGACGAGTCCGCCCTCACCGGGGAAAGCCTGCCAGTCACCAAGGATCACGAATACATTGCCCGCGAGGACACCGCACTCGGGGATCGCATCAATATGGCCTACATGGGTACCCATGTCAGTGGTGGCAACGGCCGCGCGGTGGTGGTGGCAACCGCTGCCGCCACGGAACTGGGGCAGATCCAGACCATGGTCGGCGAGGCGGAAGCCCCGGAAACCCCGATGCAGAAACAACTGGATCGCATGGGTACCACACTGGCACTGGTCAGTGGCGGCGTCTGCGCCGGCGTGTTCGGGGTCGGCGTGATGCGCGGCTACGCGATGCTGGAAATGCTGAAGTCATCGGTCTCCCTCGCCGTGGCGGCGGTACCCGAGGGACTACCGGCTGTGGCCACCACCACCCTGGCCATGGGTATCTCGGACATGCGCAAGCACAACGTCGCCGTGCGCCATCTTGATGCCGTGGAGACGCTCGGCTCGGTGCAGGTCTTCTGCATGGACAAGACCGGCACCCTGACCCTGAATCGCATGACGGTCGTTGCCGTGTACAGCGGCGAGCAGGCCTATGCCCTTGTCGACCATAAATTCATGACGGGTGACAGCACGCAGCAGCCGCATGAGTGTGAGGAACTGGTACGCCTGCTGCAGGTTGTGTCGCTGTGCAGTGATGTTGAAGTCAGTGGCACAGCGAGTGACTGGACACTGGACGGATCTGCCACGGAAAAGGCCCTCGTCGAGCTGGCGCTTCAGGCCGGCATCGATGTCAAGGCGTTACGCAAACAGTGTCCGAAACTGCATACCCGTGATCGTGCCGAGGGCCGTCCCTACATGACCACGCTGCATCCATACGAAAACGGCAAGCACCTGCTTGCCGTCAAGGGCAGCCCGGACGAAGTGCTCGAAATGTGCACCTTCCAGGTCAAGCAAGGCAAGCGGGTGCGCCTTACCAAAAAGTCACGCCAGACCATAATCATCGAGAATGAACGTCTCGCCGGTGATGCACTGCGCGTGCTGGGCGTCGCCTACCGTGAACTCGACGAAGACAAGATGCCCGCAAAGACCGGGCAACTCGTGTGGCTGGGGCTGGCCGGCATGGCCGACCCGATGCGCACCGGCATGGACAAGCTCATTGCGCAGTTCCACCGCGCCGGCATCGAAACCGTCATGATCACCGGCGACCAGAGCGCCACGGCCCAGTCGATTGGCCAGCAACTGGGCCTGAGCCAGGGAAAGCCGTTGCAGGTGCTTGAAGCCAGCAAGCTCGAGGACATGGACCCGGAATTGCTGGCCGGCCTTGTCAAGAATGTACATGTCTTTGCCCGCGTCAGCCCGGCACACAAACTCAAGATCGTGCAGGCATTCCAGCAAGCCGGCAAGGTCGTGGCCATGACCGGTGACGGCATAAACGACGGTCCGGCACTGAAGGCCGCGGATATCGGCGTCGCCATGGGCGCCGGCGGCACCGAGGTGGCGCGCGAGGTCTCGGACGTGGTGCTGGAGGATGACAACCTGCACACCATGTCGGTGGCCATCAACCAGGGCCGCACCATCTACAACAATATCCGCAAGATGATCCATTTCATGATCTCGACCAACCTCACCGAGATCGAGGTCATGCTCGCCGGGCTGGCATTAGGCATTGGTCAGCCCATGAATCCGATGCAGTTACTGTGGATCAACCTGGTGACCGATATCTTCCCTGGTCTGGCGCTGTCAATGGAACCGGCCGAGCCGGACATTATGGATCGCCCGCCGCGTGATCCTGACGAAGCCATCATCGGTGGACGTGATCTGAAGCGCATGGCCTTCGAGTCGGGTGTTATAGGTTTGGGCACACTGGGTGCCTATCTCTTCGGCATCAAACGCTACGGGATAGGCGCGGCAGCCAGCACACTCGCCTTCAACACGCTGACGATGAATGAGCTCGCTCATGCCTACAGTTCGCGCTCGCCCTACCGCAATGTTTTCGGCGGCAGTAATCTGAAACCAAACCCGCATCTGACCAAGGCAATCCTGGGCATGGGCGGATTACAGGCACTGGTCAGCTACCTGCCCGGCACCCGACGACTGCTGGGGACTACCCCGCTGGGACCTGTCGACCTGCTGGCTATTGCCGGCGGTGTGTTGCTGCCACTGATTGTAAACGAGTACACCAAGCCAGCAGCGCCCCGTGATATCGTACTGGATGACGATGACTGGTCAGAAGAACCTCTGCTGGAAGACGACGATGAACAGGAGATTGTGGCGTGAGCAATGAATTTATCTTTACCTCCGAGTCCGTAACAAGCGGACATCCCGACAAGCTCTGCGACCAGGTCAGCGATGCTATTGTCGACCATTTTCTCAGGCAGGATCCGGACTCCCGGATTGTCGCCGAATGCGCGGTCGCCAGCGGCGTCATGTTTATCTCCACCCACTTTGCATCACAGGCAAAGCTCGACATTCCGGGTATTGCCCGCCAGGTGATTCGCGGCATTGGCTACCCGAATGACGTACTGGATGCCGACGCCTGTACCATCCTGACCAGCTTCATGGACCACACGGTCACCGACTATACACCGCTGGACCTTGATGCCATGGATGACGAGGCGCTGGATCGTGTTCCCGGTCGGCAGCAGGCAACCGTATTCGGTTATGCCTGTGATCAGACCCCCGCCCTGATGCCGTTACCGATCTGGCTGGCACATCGGCTTGCGGATGCGCTGGACTCACCGAAGGTAGCGAAAAAACTGCCTTACCTGATACCCGACGGGGAGACGCAGGTCGGTATCGAATACCGCAATGGCAAACCGAAACGCATTCACAGCATCACACTGGTTGCCACCCAGACGGATGATGAAACCCCGGACCTGCAACAGTTGCGTGAAGATCTGATAGCAGAGGTTATTGAACCCGTGCTGGGCAATGAACAGTTTGGTGTGGATAAAAAGACCGCCATTTTTGTGAATCATGGCGGCATCAGGGTCGGTGGCGGCCCGGCGGTGCACTCCGGCCTGACCGGCAGGAAAACCGGTATCGACTCCTACGGCGAATACTCACGTCATAGCGGTGCCGCGCTTAGCGGCAAGGATCCGATGCGTATCGATCGGGTCGGCGCCTACGCAGCACGCTATGCCGCCAAGAACATCGTCGCCGCCGGACTTGCCAATGAATGCGAGGTTCAGTTGAGTTATTCAATCGGCCATGCGCATCCTGTGAGCGTGCGGGTACGCACCTTCGGCAGCGGCAGAATCGAGAACATCGAACTCGCTTCAAGACTTAATGATGTTTTTGACTTTCGGCCTGGCGCTATCGTGCGTGACCTGCGTCTGAAAACGCTGAGCGCCGAGAGTGGCGGGTTTTACCAGAAGCTGGCGGTCTATGGGCACATGGGACGCACGGACTTCGACGTCCCATGGGAAGCGACGGACAAGGTTGAGAAATTGAAATAGCAGGGCCCGATAGTATTCCACCGCGACCGGTGGTCAGCGCGCAGTTGTTCAGAGAGATTACCTGATACGCCGCTGCAGGGTATCGATCAGCACCCCGCTGATAACGGAAAAGGTCCCGGTCACGGCGGCGATTTTGGCAAGTTCCTTCGTCGGCGGCATCCGCAGGCGGAATTGCCCGGTCGATTTGGCCGTGCCCATGTTGTAATGGATGAGTGCTTCAGCCATGAATACGCTGAAGGTAATACCGGTCATGAGGATACGGTTCATAGTGCGATTGCTCCAGGATAGCTGTGTCCTACGATGATACCCCTCACTCACGATTTGACAAGAGACGATATGCAGCCAGACCGGGATGATCGAGATGCCGGGTGACCCACTGCAGTGTTTTCAGGCCTTCTGCACCCACTACTGTTCAATACAGCCATCCCCGATGAATCCTGTCATATGTCCATGACACTGGATGTGCAGGTATCGCGACGCCTGACTACGGTCAGGGCCGGGAAGATTGCGTAGAGAACACGCAATTATTGACATAAAATAAGGTAAACTTGTCGCACTGGAACAGGGAGAATCTGATGGCACGTAGTGACAATCTGATTAAAGGCGTCGCTCTCGGTATTGGTGTCGCCATGCTGATACCCGTGGTCGTGAACACCCTTGCACCCATCGTTCGCCCCATGGCGCGTCAGGCAATGAAGAGCGGCATTCGTGCCTATGAAAGAGCCCGGGAAGTGGTTGAGGAAATCAATGAGACTGTTGACGACATCGTCGCCGAGGTCGAGGAAGAACTGGTCGATGCCCGTGAGGTTGTCGCTGATGCAGATGATGCAGGTGACGCCGCTGGTGAAGATCGGTTCGAGGATGGCATGGAAGGCAGCATCCGTCACTGAAGCCGATACCATGATGCCCAATGCACAAATTGTTCACCAGACGCGCGGCCGCCTACGGCTGCAAGTCAGGGAAAAGTGCAAGCACCCCGACTACTTCGAGGCAATCAGGAAGCAACTCGAGGGACTGCCCGGCATAGATGAAGTAAAGACCAACTGCACAACCGGCAGTATCATTCTGTTGCACTCGCTGGAAAATAACGCGGAGTTGCTAAAGCGGCTACCGCAACTGGCACTTTTCGAAATCACAGACTGCCACAAGCAGGATGCCGATGCATTTACCCCCTTGCGTTCCGGATTGACCGGTATTGAGCGACTGCTCAGGAACGGGAGCGCCGGCAGTGTCGACCTCAGGACCATGGCGTTTATTGGCATTATGGGACTGACACTTCACCAGATCATGCGTGGACAGGTGCTCGGCCCTGCCCTGCCCATGCTCTGGAATGCCTTTAGCCTGATCAATAACATCCACAGCACAGCAGCGGACTCCCCGTCGGACGACACCGGTACCTGACAAGCTTTATTAGTGCCTTACCCATGCAGCAATATGATGGCCATCAGGACAGGTTCTCACCGGTACTGAAAGCCGCAGTCACGTTGTAGTGACATTGCAGGAATCAGTTAGTAATAATCATTTTCACTGAGTTTGATCGCGCATGGACGGACAGGTTGTAACGACAGCATTCACCATGGGCATCATCAGCGCCTGCTCCCTGCCGCTCGGCGCAATGACCGCACTGTTCTGGAAACCTCGCGACAGGGTCGCGGCAGCGCTGGTGGCGTTCGGCGGCGGCGCCCTGCTGGCAGCCCTGACCATCGACCTTGTGGTACCGGCCTTTGACCGCGGTCATTACTTTTCACTGGCAACCGGGTGCATGATTGGCGGTGTAGTGTTTTTTATCCTCAACGAAATCATCAATGACTACGGCGGCTTCCTGCGCAAGGCGTCCACCACCATCTATCACCTGCGGCGCCAGGAACACCGGCGCTTCATGCGCATTCTATCCAACCTCGAGCGTATCGATATTTTCCGCAACCTGGCGCCTGAAGATTACAAACGCATTGCCAATGCCATGCACTCTCAGCGCTGCGAGAAAGGGGTTTCCTTCTATCACCTCGGCGATCCGCCCGATGCGCTGTACATCATCGCCGACGGCGAGGTGGAACTGCGTGACCCGCAACGCAAGATGGAACGCTTCGAGGTACTCGGCAAGGGCAGTGCCTTCGGCCGCATGGCACTGCTGACCGGCATGCCGCATGCCACCCTGCCCGTGGCCACCCGTGACACCAGCGTCTGGCTGCTGCGCAGAAAAGACCTCGACTTCCTGCTGGAGGGTTCGTCGCGACTGCGCCAGGCAGTGCACAACTGGTTGCGCGGCGATGAGATCGCCAGCTACCTTAAACACCGGCAAAACCTGGATGATGACCAGGCGCAGGAATGGATCGAAAGAGCGGTCATCTGTCTTGGCAGCAAGGGTAATCTGCCACCGCTGGAAAATTTTGAACGCCAGGAGTTCGCCTTCTGCAAGGTCAGTTTACGAATCAGGCGGTCCCCGGTACTGGATCACCTGCCACCCGGTGCTGCCGAGGATGTTGCCGCTCGCCTGCTCTACAAGCAATACAAACGCGGCGAAACCTTTTTCCAGAAGGGTGATCAGGCCGACCGGATGTACGTGATTGCCAGGGGCGAGGTAACATTGATCCACTCGAACGACCCACTCAGCAGGCGCGAGACCCTGCGTGCTCGCGACACCTTCGGTGGTATGGCATTACTCACCGGCACCCGGCACACCTCGTCGGCCGTTGCCACCCGCAAGACCAGCGCCTGGATACTGCGCAGGCAGGACTTCCTGGAATTACTGCAAACCGTACCGGAGGTGGAGCACCGCGTACGTGAATACCTGGAAAACCGGGACGTGACCACCTACCTGGAAAGCCAGCAGGGCTTCGACTCCGCCCGCAGTCTTCGCTGGGTCAACAGGGCCATCAGAAAACTGGATACCGGACGCCTGATTCCCGCTGCCGAGGAGATGGCGGCACGACTGCAGACAATCAAGGGGGCGCCGCTGGCAATCTGGCTCGGTATCTTTCTCGATGGCGTACCGGAATCGCTGGTCATCGGTGCCAGCCTCACCTATCACGAGATCAGCCTGGCGCTAATCGCAGGCCTGTTTCTGTCCAACTACCCGGAAGCACTGTTCAGTTCCATCGGCATGCGGCAACAGGGATTCTCGGTGACCCGGGTGATAACCATGTGGACGTCGCTGATGTTACTGACCGGCATCGGCGCAGCCCTTGGAAGCCTGTTCTTTGTCGGTGCGGGTGATTTTTCCCTTTCCCTCATCGAGGGTCTTGCCGCTGGAGCAATGCTCACCATGATCGCACAAACCATGTTGCCGGAAGCCTATTTCAAGGGTGGCTCTGTTATCGGACTGGCAACCCTGATGGGTTTCCTGGCCGCGCTGTTCTTCAAGTCATTGTAGGATGCTGTCGGGCGCTCTGTTTCTAACCCGGGAAAGGAGCCCCCCGAAAGGCAACCCAAAATGTGCTATATTCCGGGAAGGAATGTTGGACCAATTTCTATGGGCAGGTGGCAGGAGTGTCTTTCAATCCAAATTGATGACATGAGAATACGAGGCAATATCATGCAGTGGCTGGTTCCGTTGGCAATGGGTACATGGGCCGTCCTGACCTGGGCACACAGCCGGGAACAGGAACGGGAAAAGGAACGTGAGCGGATAACTGCGCTGTATGTTAATCCATTCATCTCTGCCTGTGAGGACATGCAAAGCCGGATCTACAAGATTCTGGAACTCGGCGGGCTCGATGTTCTCAAGGAACGTTATCCGGATGGATGCTACGCAGAGGAAACCCTTTACCTGATCGTGCGTTACTTCGGCTGGTCAACGGCCGTGAACCGCTACGGTCCCTATACCCAGGATCCCGTGGTGATAGAGCTTACCACCGCTATACGCAAGGCATTTGCAACCTCTACAGCAGGACATCCGGTTGGACCGTTTAATTTCTTCCTGCCCGAGCAGAAGGCGCTAGGCAAGATAATCATGCACACCATGGAGGGTGAACACGGACATGAACTGGATACCATATCTTATTACGACTTCAAGGAATGTCTTCGGCAATCGCCCCTGAGTGAAAGCCAAGCCGTACAACAGAGCCTCGAGTCGCTGCGCAATGCCAGGACTGCAAGTGACATACAAGGTCGGGAACGTCTTGCGGATGCCCAAAACCACATCGTTGATCTGCTGAACTACATGGAAGAACAGGAAGGATTCACCCTGTTCCAGGGTGAACGCAAAAAATGCACTCCCGACGGCAACACCGAACTTCAGTCCACATCAAAATCACGTAGCCGCAAGACATAAAACCGCTGACCAGGCCTGTTTATAGACCCGTTTGTATTACCTTGATTCTTGTCCTGCATCCCGGCCGTCACCACATTCATTGCATGCTCGAGTAACCGAACCCGTTTCGTGTCAGCCGGTGGTCCAGGAGACCTTGCAGGCGCTCCATTACCGCTAATATTCAGGACGCCTATCTAGTCGAATCCTTACAACTGTGCCTGTTCGACACTGTAGATCGCAATGGTATCCAGAAAGTCGCTACCGTACTTTTCCAGCTTGTGCTGTCCGACACCCGTAATACTCAATAGCCCCGCTTCGTCCACCGGCTTTTCCCGCGCCATCTGAATCAGGCTGGCATCACCAAAGACAATATAGGGCGGCACACCCTGTTCATCGGCAATACGCTTGCGCAACGCCCGCAACTGATCGAATAGCACCTCGTCATAAGGCCCGTACACGGCATCTGCCCTGCTGCGCTTTTTCTTCGCCAGTTCACGAATTCGGGGCTTTGCCAGCCGCAGGGTCTGTTCCCCGCGCAACAGCGGGCGCGCGGCCTCGGTCAGCTTCAGCACCGAGTAGTTGGCAATGTCCTGAATCAGGTAGCCATGATGAATGAGCTGGCGGATGATGGAGGTCCATTCCTGCTCGCTCCTGTCACAGCCCAGGCCATAGGTGGAAAGCTGTTGGTGCTGTCGTGAACGAATGCGCTCGTTATCGGCGCCCCTGAGCACGTCGACGACATAGCCGACGCCGAAAGACTGTCCGAGGCGGTAGACACAGGATAGCGCCTTCTGCGCATCCAGCGTGGCATCGAACTGTTCGGGTGGATTCAGGCAGACATCACAGTTGCCGCAGTCTTTTTCCAGCTGCTCACTAAAATAATTCAGCAATACCCGGCGCCGGCAGGTGACGCTCTCGGCCAGCCCCACCATGGCGTTCAGTTTGTGCACCTCGATGCGCTTTTGTTCGTGATTGTCATTATTCTCGATCAAACGCCGGGCAGTGCCCACGTCCTGGGCACCGAACAGCAGCAGCGCCTCGGATTCCAGCCCGTCACGGCCGGCCCGGCCGGTCTCCTGGTAGTAGCCTTCAATGTGTTTGGGAAGGTCATAGTGAATCACGAAACGAACATTGGGCTTGTCGATCCCCATACCAAACGCCACGGTGGCGACCACCACCTGCAGTTCATCGCGCAGAAAATTTTCCTGCACCTGCTGGCGCTGCGCAGCCGGCAGTCCCGCATGGTAGGCCTGCGCACGGATTCCTCTGGCCTGGAGTTTGCCCGCCACCTCCTCCACCCGCTTGCGACTGAGCGCATAGACTATGCCTGCCTGGCCCTCGCGCCTTTCCAGAAAGTGCAGCAACTGATCGAAGGGTTTGTGCTTCTCCAGGACCGTGTAACGGATATTGGGACGATCAAACCCGCTGACGTGATGCCGAGCCTTGCCGAGTCCAAGTACGTGCACAATGTCTTCCCGTGTCTGGGCATCGGCCGTCGCGGTGAGCGCAACCAGCGGGATGTCGGGGAAGTAATAACGCAACGCACCCAGTTGCTGGTACTCGGGGCGGAAATTATGACCCCACTGTGACACACAGTGAGCCTCGTCGATGGCAAACAGGGCGATGTCGATAGCGGCCAGCCGCTCCAGAAAGGCATCGCTCATTAAACGTTCCGGACTGATGTAGAGCAGGTCCAGCTCACGGGCATGCAACTGCGCCAGCACCTGACGCGCCGCCTCCGGGCCCATGGCAGAATTGTAGAAAGCTGCGGCAACACCATTGGCCTGCAGGGCATCAACCTGGTCTTTCATCAGCGAGATCAGTGGTGACAGCACAATGGCGACACCCGGTCGATGCAGGGCAGGTATCTGGTAACACAGGGATTTACCACCGCCCGTCGGCATCAGCACAAAGGCATCGCCGCCGGCTATCAGTTCCTCGATGATGGTCTGCTGCTGCAGGCGGAAAGCGGCGTAACCAAATACATTCTGCAGCGTGTCATGGATGTCCCCGGTGGGCGGGTGTCGTGGAATCGTCATCGCAGCCATTGCATCTGCCCGCCCGGTTAACCCCGGTCAGCGACATAGCGGGAAACCGGAAAGCAGCGCTGCACAGCTGCTGTAGAGCATTGCGTCATTACGGCACGGCTGCCCGGTTGCGCAGCCGGTATGATTGTTGATTGCTTACATCTCACTGACAACCCGGCCGAAAGCCTCAACCTGGTTCCAGTCAGTAAACTCAATATTCGTGCTTGGGTCCGTCGGTCCCTTGGTCATCCACATGATAAACCTGATCATGGTACGGTCCCAGAACCTGTACCTTTGATAGTCAATTTTTCCTGCAAAAACAGCCAGTGTTTTCGGCTGCCAGGCAATTTGGGTGAGAAACTTTTTCAGATACGGATTGGTTTCAGGTGTATTTTTCTCCGCCTTGCGGGCAACAACATTCACCGAGAAGAACGCATTGGGTTTGCTGTCCAGACGCGGTGTATTTTCCTGGATAAATTTATAGATAGCCGGGCTGTGTTTCCCGTAGCGAATACTCGCCCCGATGACAATCTTGTCGAATGAGTCCAGGTCGATGGTACCGGCATTGACGATATTCACCAGCGTGACCTGGTTACCTGAATTTTCAATGACTTTTTGCAATCGCAGGCATATTTCCCGTGTATGCCCGTCCGTCGTTGAATAGAGAAGTAGTATGTTAGCCATGACCAGCCCGTATTAGTATAGAGTTCCCGTCACCCGTGGCCTGCCCGCAGCGAGGCAGCCACCCCAGACTCATGAGTTTTCCTGCTCCAATCTTAACAGCACGGCCCGGCTTTTCCACCCATGATATTTATCACTCCACCCTCTGCTCCTTGCTATCATGCAAGCACAGTCCGCCATACAAATGACTATCACAAGGCCACTCGAGACACTTATGAACCCCTGGATCCTGCTCGACAGCGCAACTGTGCCCGGCAATGGCGGTGAACTGTGCCTGCACCAGCGCGGCGATGAGTTCTCGATCAGGCTCACGGGACGTGGCGAGTTGATGAACAGCCGTGTCCATGGCTCCGAAGATGCGCTGGCGGACAACACCTGTGCGCGACTGGTGGATTGTGATTCGCCAACACTGCTCATCGGCGGGCTGGGTATGGGTTTTACCCTGGCGGCAGCACTGCGGCAGGTGGGCAGGCTTGCACAGGTGGTCGTGGCGGAATTGATACCGGCTGTGGTGGCATGGAATAAGGGGCCACTTGGACAACTCGCCGGCCTCCCGCTCAGGGACCCCAGGGTGACGGTGAGCGAGGTGGATGTTGCCCGCCTGCTCATGGCTGGGCAGGGAAGCTATGATGCGATTTTGCTGGACGTTGATAACGGTCCTGAGGGACTGACTCGCAGGGAAAACGATTGGCTCTATAGCATCGACGGCTTGGGCGAGGCCTACACGGCACTGCGCCCCCGGGGTGTGCTGGCCGTGTGGTCTGCGGGTCCGGATAAAGGCTTCCTGCAACGGTTGCGAAAGGTGGGTTTCAAGGTTGATGAGGTGCGGGTACGCACGCGTGGATCGAAGGGGGCCCGACACATTATCTGGTTAGCCTGCCACGCTGACTGAGCAGCGCGGAACGCACCGGAGAGTGTACCCCGGCAATCCTGACCGCGCGTTTCGCCAGCGCTGCAGCGACTGCTTATGCAGCCGGCTGCGGCGCAGCGTCATGTAGACGGACCACGGATCGACAGATGATGCCCGCTATCAGCGGTCCGACCGTCAGCAGATTACTTCGTCAGTCTGGATGCCTTGGTGCGTACTTTTTTCGTGGCTGGCCTTTTGGCGCGCGTCGCTGTTTTTGCAGGAGCACTCGCCTGCATCAACCGATCATTGACCAGCTTTTCCGCCAGGACCCAGTCCTGTCCTGAATCCCCCCCCACAAAACCACGTCGCTCAGCAATCAGATAGGCTTCTTCTTCAATCATACGCTGGCGGTGTTTTGCATCAGTCGAGGTACCGTGTTCGAGTGACTGGCGTGACTCGATCCGGGCTCCCAGCTTGCTAACGGCCTTTTCCAGGGTGGATTCGAGCTTGCGTTCAAGACCCTGCTCCAGTTCCACTACCCGGGCACGCAGCGTTTCCAGTTCTTCCGACAATTTCTTCATCGTCAATTTTTCAGTCATTCTCTTTCCTCGGTTTCCTGCCACACAACGGGGCAGTATGGTGATATATCAACAAAGCATCTGATTATGTTGCCAAATTCACTAGCTGACCGCTGTTCGCCGCGACGAACCGGCCAGGCAAAGCCAGAAGGCGTGATTATTCATGGCAAGGCTTCGTGAAATCAATAGCCAATTTGACTACACTGAACCCGGGATCGCCGCTGCTGACTGCTGGCGTGAACTTACCAAGAAGCACAAACCGCATGTAATTGTGGAAAATACGTACACGGCAAAACGGGGAATATTCATGTCACTGCAGGACCAATTGCTGAAGGCCGGACTTGTTGATAACAAGAAGGCGAACAAGATTAAAAAGAGCAAGCACAAGCAGGTCAAACAACAGCAGAAGAACAAGATAGAGAAGCCTGACGAAGTTAAACAGGCGGCACAGCAGGCACACGCCGAGAAGGTGGAACGTGATCGCCAACTTAACCAGCAACGCAAGGCAGAAGCCGAACGCAAGGCGATTGCTGCACAGGTGCGCCAGCTTGTCGAGATGAACCGCCAGCCCAGAGACGCGGGTGATATAGCCTACAGCTTTACCGATGGCAAGCGGGTGAAACGAATTTCCGTCACCGACACACAGCAGAAACAACTGGGAAACGGCCGCCTCTGCATCATCAAGCTGGATGAGCGATACGAGTTGATACCAACCCGGGTCGCCGAAAAGATCCAGCTACGTGACGAACGCACTCAGATTCTGAGTAACCAGCCCACCGAGACAGCGGACGAGGATGACCCGTACGCGGATTTCCAGGTACCCGACGACCTGATGTGGTAGCCAAACAGCCCCACTACCATCAGCAGGCGCCCGGTCACAGGATACATCAGGAGGTCTGCAACGACCGGCTGGCATTCTCGTCATTTTCACCCACAGGCACGATGAGAACCTTGCCAGCAAAAATGCGGCTGCTACCCAATTGATTGATCTCGCGCAAGCGGGTAACGGTTGTGCGGCTGTTCTGAGCGATGGTACTTAAGGTGTCACCCCAGCGAACCCGGTACTTGACCGATTGTACACGCTGGTCTGCTGGCAAACGGGCAAGCTGTTCAAGGAAACGTCGCTCGCTTGCTCTTGGAATGAGCAGGGTGTGCGGGCTGTCGGGCGGTATGGTCGAACGGATGAGGCCCGGGTTGAGACACTGCAATGTCTTTACGGAGGTCCCGGTCAACCGTGCAGCAACCTGAAGATCAAGCTGTCCGCCGGTATCGACAGCGACGAAGTAAGGGCTATTGTCCAGGGCAGGCAATGTGATGTCGTGGTCCCCGGGGTTGGAGATGATGGCACTTAGTGCAATCAGTTTTGGTACATAACTCCGGGTTTCCTCGGGTAATGGCAGTTCCCAGAAATCGACCGGTTTCCCCTGGCTGCGATTGAGACGTATGGCCTTGTTAACCCGTGCCCTGCCCGCATTGTAGGCGCCGATAGCCTGGAACCAGTCGCCATCAAAGCGCTGATGCAACTCGCTCAGATAATCCAGGGCAGCCTCGGTTGCTGCTACGATGTCGCGGCGACCGTCAAACCACCAGTCCTGTGTCAGTCCAACATGCCTGGCTGTGGCGGGCATGAATTGCCAGAGCCCGGCCGCACCGGCGGGAGAACTGGAAAAGGGATCAAAGGCGCTTTCAATAACCGGCAACAAGGCGAGTTCGGCAGGCAAACCCCGTTCTTCCACGCGACTGAGGATATAGAACAGGTAGGGTTCACCACGCGCCAGGATGTCCTCGATATGACGGGGGTGGTTGCGAAAATTTTCGATATGCGACAGCACGGACGGAGCTTGCCGCTGCGGGAGGCTGAATCCGGCACGCAGCCGTTCCCAGATATCAATGACCTGTGCCCTATCCTTAAGAGTCTGTCTCACGGGTTGGGTAATTGTAAACGACCTGTTTGCGCGGGTGGGCTCCGCAGGTATGTACTCCGGCTGCGCGGGAATGAGTTCAAACAAGGTATCCCACACCCGCTCCAGGTCATTGTCGATCAGGCGAGTGTCGCGGGTGATATACAGGTGTGTAGCCAGCGCAGAGGTCGCCATCGCAAGCACTGGCAGCCAGAGTGTGCGTATCAGAGTCATAGCGGTGTAACTCCTGGTGTGTCGATGCACACCACGGTTCATTCACACCATGACAACATGCAATCTGCGTACCACCCTAGAGGCCGGGGGTTTTGCAGCCCTAAATAATCCGTATCCTTTTGTTTTATATATTTATATTACACAGGCAGCCCGATCCACCCACAACGTAGCCGGGCGTCGCATATTTGACATTCCGGGGCGCCCGAGAGATAGACCGCCATATTTTCGGCGCCTGGAATGCCGTACTGACATAAAAAGGACGACCCGAGGTATTTGCATCCTGCGGGTAGAACTCGGACTGACAGACCCCCGCCCCCGGATCAGGTTCTGACAGTGTGTGGCTGCGATAGCAGGCGAGTCACTGGCCGCATTAGTTCACATAGACTTCCCGAAGCAATTCGCTCAACTGGTTCCAGGAATCAGCATCAGCCGCAGCATCGTACTTCAGCGGGATACCGAATTTCTCGGCATAGGCATCGGCGCCGGGGTTTGTAAATGCGTGCAGCACACCGGGATAGTTGACCAGCAGATAATCAACCTCTGCATTATCCATCTCGGTCTTGAAGGCTTCGATCTGTGCCGTTGTGACCATCGGGTCTGCCGCCCCGTTAAACACTGCAATACGCGACTTCACCTGGCCTTTTTCTACTGGCTTGTCGGTCGCGACACTGCCATGAAAACTCGCTACAAGATCCAGATCGGCGCCACGACGCGCCATCGCGAGCACGATACCGCCACCAAAGCAGTAGCCAATGGCCGAAATCTGTTCAGGATTTACCGTCTCATTGGCAGCCAATGTCTCCATAGCTGCGCTGAAGCGTGCCTCGGCGATATCCATATTCTTGCTCACCTCGGTCGCGAACTGACCGGCATCATTCGGGTGGCTGGCAGTTTTTCCATCGCCATACATATCAACAGCCAGCGCAGTGTAGCCCTGTGCGGCAAGCATGTTGGCTCGCTTGCGGGCGTAATCGTTATGCCCCCACCATTCATGCACGACCAGAATACCCGGGCGCTTGCCAGTTAGCGCATCATCCCATGCAAGGTATCCTTTCATCTGCGTGTCACCTGACATATAGGTGACTTCCTCCCCGACAACCGCGGCATGTGCCGGCGACATGAGGGCAAATAACGTCAGTACGGTGATAATCGCTTTCATGAAAGGTCCTCGGGCAGGTGGATTTGAGGTATGAACGTTACGTCCCCGCTACAGGGCCGTCAAGCCGCCACGTCCCGTGCAGGGCTATCAATGTCCTTGATGCATAGACGCTTGTCCGGGTAATCAGTGCGCCGGTGGACCGTCCGGCCAGTCCAGGTCGAAGGGAAACGGCCGTTGCTCGGTGTTAAAAGTCAGGTAACGGACGATCTGATAGGTGTAGGTCGCCAGTGACTGGCCGAATATCACCAGTGGCTTGTTGGTCTCGGCCGTGAACAATACCGAGAAAAACTGCAACAGGACAACCACGCCAACAACCACTCTTGAAACCGAATACATCAAGATCACAACGAACATAAAAAAAAGTCGCAGCCAGGTGGAACGTGTCTTCAGGTTTTCCTTCACAGGGATGGATTGCGGTTGCCCCTGCCCTGGATCACCGGGTGAAGGTGGTACTTCATTACTCATGTCAGGCTCCTGTATCAGACCGGGTGAATGATTATGCCCTGCGCAAGAACGCGAACCAGCGTGCCAGATTCAGCAGGCTGGCAAGTGAACTGGCCACATAGGTCAGGGCAGCTGCGCGCAGCACCCTTCGTACAGCTGTCTCGTCAGCGGGCTGAATGTAACGGCCGGCCGTGAGAATTGGCAACGCCTTGCCAAAGCTTGCATCCAGCTCGACCGGCAGGGTAACCAAGTGTACCAGTGTCGCACTGGCCATACTGCCGAGTCCAATGGCTCCCATAAGCAGGCCTGCGGAGGGTGCGCGGGTTACGGCCACCGCCACTGGCAGCAGAAACATGGCACCGGCACCGAGCTGCTGGGTGGTCTGCGCCAGCTTCACCAGACGTTGACGCAGCGCCAGCTTGGGCTCATTGCGCTGGTGCTGTATGGCATGACCCACTTCATGCGCTGCCACCGACACCGCCGTTAAAGAGTTGTGATCGTAGTTGTCGGGACCCAGGCAGACCTTGCGTTGTTCAGGATCATAGTGATCGCCGCCCTGCTTCGTCTTCTCCACCGCAACGTCTGTCATCCCGTACTGGTCCAGCAGGTGACGCGCAAGCTCACCGCCCGTTCCCGGAATCCGTGGCAGTTGTCCGGCATAGCGCCGGAAGGTGTATTGGGCCCACCACTGCGGGCCGAATATCAGTGCCAGTAGCAACAGTATGATAAAAAGCATATGCATGACAGCAACGCTACGATCCCGGCATACCGCTGGCCGCGATTACTCCGGCTCAACCAGAGGTGCGTTGCTTGACTGTGCGAGTCGCCGGGTTTCCCGGTGCATGGTTTCAACGTAATCGCCAAAACAGGCATCCTTGTCGACTTCGCCCCAGTCTAATCCGCAGTGATCAAGTGCCTCATTGAAATCCTTGAGATATTCCAGCCGATCCCAGTCGACATCGCCTGCTGCGACAGGTTTGTGAAACCGGTCGATGAACAGGGCGGCGGAAGACAGCGCCAATCTTCTCAGAACCTCGGTGAAATCCTTGCCAGAAATAAACACGCGGGCCTTGTGTTCTTCGGTTTTCTCATCAGGCGTCCATTCGCCCAGCCGTACATGCAGTTTGCCAAGGGCAGCAATCTCCTCGACAAGGACCGACTCGAGTATGGTCAGCCCCTTGCCGTTGTCCGAGACCTGGATCGGTATGCTGTGTTTAAACTCCACATCGAAGCCGCTGGGCAGACGCTCCCAGCCATTCTGTAGCGTCGCATTCGTCATGGTGTACTCCTTGCCGGTGAAATCACCGTTCAGTCGGGATTCCTCATCCCAAGTGTAGAACAAAGCACGTTGCGCACATGCCATCGACTGGCTGAATGATGACAAAAACCGCAACGGCCTGCCGGATTTTCATCTGCAAAAGATGCCTGATATCGACCGTAGAATCAGGGTGTGCATCAATAAAGACTGGCACGAGTTTGGTTTCCCGCGAACCCTGCAGCGAATTTCTCTCGGTAATGATTCACCGATACAGCAGCAGGGCTTGCTGCTCTGCTATCCATGCCGCCTCATCAGTCCCTGCCAGGAGCTCCAGGTCGTCCGGCGTGGACTCGGGGTCGTCCACCCAGCGGCGCAACAGTTCGCTACCATTGATGACGTCGATGGCGAGGCGCTCGTATTCATATTCGTAGGCATAATCGCGCCAGAGTTCGTAATCCGGCCGCAGCCGACGAAGCGCCTTGAAGGCCAGCGCCATCAGCCGCCAGGGGCGGAATACAGCATGGTCGTACCCCCCATTCTCAACGTGGATCTGCACCCCGGCGCACAGTGTTCCCGCATGCTTGTGGAAGGTAGGCTCGAACCAGCACTCCCGCAACCGGCATCCCAGCAGCCATCGGGGAGCCAGGCGTTGCATCTCTGCCAGGAGTTTTCGCGGCTCCAGGTCCGGCGCCCCGAACACCTCCAGCGGCCGGGTGGTGCCACGCCCCTCGGACAGGGTCGTGCCCTCCAGCATGACCGTGCCCGAATAGCAGCGAGCCATCCAGAGATTGGGCGCATTGGGACTTGGATTGACCCAGGTGCGTTCGCCCAGGGGCCAACCGTAACCCGGCCCATTCTCGGGTGCCCAGCCCTCCATGGTAAACACCTCGCATTCCACATCCAGATTCAGGATACGTACAAACCACAAGGCCAGCTCACCCAGGCTGAGTCCGTGGCGCATGGGCAGAGGACCGGCACCGACGAAGCTCTCCCAGCCCGGACGCAGGGTGAGTCCTTCTACAGGACGTCCGGCAGGGTTCGGGCGGTCCAGCACCACGACCCGCTTGTTGGACTGCGCCGCAGCCTCCAGCACGTAGCGCAACGTGGTGATAAAGGTATAGATGCGACAGCCCAGGTCCTGCAGATCCACCAGCAACACATCAAAACCATCCATCATCGCCGGCGTGGGCCGGCGTACCTTGCCGTAAAGACTGAACACCGGTATGTCCAGCAGTGGATCCCTGAAATCCGTCGACTCAACCATGTTGTCCTGTTTGTCACCGCGCAGGCCATGCTGTGGACCAAACGCAGCAGTGAGCCGTATCTCAGGCAGCCGTGCCAGCGCGTCCAGGGAATGAGTGAGGTTGTCGGTCACAGAGGCAGGATGGGCCAGCAGGGCCACACGCCTCCCCTGCAGTGACTGGCGCAGTGCAGGCTGTTGCAGCAGGCGATCGATACCAGACTTCATGGCCTTACTCCCTGTCGATTAGATTGTTCATGTCACGCATTCAGGACTGTTCAGTTGCAACGCAAAGGCATCCGCATGGTGGAAGTCGGGTCTGCCCGGAGGATGCCGCAACGCCCAGTAAGACCGCTGGCCATCCGTATCTTCCACAACAGCGGACAGGCCCAGCCGCAGCGAACACCCCGGCGGCAGGCAAGCCTGATGAAGCTCCGCGTGCAGTTCCAAGCGATCCCTGCCTCGTTGCACCATGTTTACCGGGGCCATCTCGATCTCCAGCTCACCACCCTCCCGATAGCCGCGGAAAGTATAGGCTGCCCACTCACGGGAAGGCGAGAAGTTGAACTCACGATACCCGGCTCCCTGTTCCGCCATCACAAACACCTCGAAGCAGGTGTGTTGCCACAGGCCGGACACTCGTCGAGGCTGCCGTGGTTCAGGGATGCGCAAACCCGAGAGCTCACCCTGCAGGGCAAAGGCGAGATTGAGGCTGCCACTCACGCCCCCACTCACCACCACCTCGATACCTACTACGGCCTGCATGCGGGTTTGGGGATGACAAACAAGTGTGAGGGGCACTGCACCGGTCCGGGATCTCATGGGTGACAAGGTTAGCATTCAACCACGCAGCCCGCACGCCGTATAACAGCGGAATACAGGTCTCCGATCTTGCCCGGATCCGGGCAATACATTCTTCCCGGGCCAGCTGTGCACACTGTGCAAACCACACCATCACCTGCCTGCCTGCCTGCCTGCCTGCCTGCCTGCCTGCCAGGAGAATAATTCAGTGATCTGTTCAATGTCATTCCAGACCAGGATCCTGGTGACCTTTACCCGGGAAATCAACCTGCGAGCTGTTTGCCTGTCAGCACACTGTTGATCTATTCTTGCTCAATTAAGCAGCAGGAGAGCGCTGCTGTAAACGTTGTGCCCGAAGCATTCAGGCAGTCAGGGCGTGGTTGGCGGCTATCCAGACAGGTATCGATGAAAACCATATTATTTTTCGTAGTTGTTAGCTCATTACTTACGGGGTTCAACCCAGCGTTTTCGAGTGTGCCAACATTCGAGACAAATTACGAAACCACGCCGATTCCTGCCGGTGTCCATGACACTGATGACCCCGCAATCTGGTTGCATCCCACTACCGCTGGAAAATCATTAATGATCGGGGTTAGTAAAAATAAAACAGCAACAGGCGGCCAGGCGGGTATTGGTATTTATAACTTACACGGTCAGCTGGTAAAATATATTCCACACGATCGATTAAACAACGTGGACCTTCGCTACAATATTGCTTCGGGTTCAACAATAATCGACCTGGCCGTTGCCAGCAACAGGGACAGGAAAGCCCTTAGTTTATTTTCAGTAAGCGAGAACAATATCCAGTTTATACAGGATATTGATCTTCGTGCAGTCAATAACAAAAAGCTGTCCGAAGAGCCTTATGGGCTTTGCCTGGGACAAGACAGACAAAGCGGCAGGCTTTTCTCTTTTTCGCCCATGAAGTCCGGCCTTATTCACCAACATGCCATTTATTCAAGACACGGCCGGTTCGAACTGAAACATATTCGCACCATTGACAGCGCGAAGTATTTATCACGATCAGCAGACCAGCATTTGATTGACGTAACCGTGAATGATGTTATCTGGGAGAACAACCGCGAGAAAAATGCATTAATCGCTGAACTCAATGAAGCGCTTCGCGACCGTTTTCAACTGGAAGGTTGCGTGGTGGATGACACCAACAACACGCTTTATTTTGGCATGGAAAATCTTGGCGTTTTCAAGTTAAACCTGGGCGCGCGCAATAACGAACATCCGACATTAATTGCAAAAGTATTAAAATCCAAATCAGCGCCCGCTGCAGATCACATTGAAGAGGGTACACCAAGAGTCACTAATGACGTAGAAGGTTTGGCGCTGATTCACGGACCCAATGGCGAAGGCGCATTGATGGTCTCTGTGCAAGGCCTTAATGAGTTTGCCTTGTTTGACAGAAAAACAGACAGCTATATTGGCAGCTTCAAGCTCACCCATGGCAGCAGTGATCCTGTTACCGAAACTGACGGCCTGGAAACGATCAGCACACCTCTTGGACCCGAATACCCGGATGGTTTACTGGTTGTTCATGATCACCTCAATACCAACGCCAAGGGTCAGGTATTAAATGCAAATTACAAGCTAATTGGCCTTACTGAAATACTGCATGCCTTCCCCTCGCTCAAGCCTGACGGTTTTACATACAACCCCAGATGGTAATTGTCCGGTCAGGAAGACATGCCTGCTGGCGGGTGTGCAACCTGCGTTACCCGCCATGGACAGTGAATAACAGGAATGTCCTCTTCTATTGGCGATAGTTATCAGGACTCGCAAGCCGGCTGGGGTACATCGTAGAGAATATCTTCGAAGGGGTGCCGGTAGAGTGGCATACCGAGGCGCTTTTCATCGAGAATATGACCGATAAAACCGATCGAACGCCCCAGCACGAAAAAGGCATTCAGTGTACCGGATTCGATGAACTGGTCGATTTCACTCTCCGGGTAACCAAGTCCGCGCCACATGTCCACCATCAGCACACCGACGGCACCGTCCACATTAAGGATAAGATTGTCCTTCTTCCGGGTCGTCGACTGTTCGACTTCCAGCGCATAATCCAGCAGCGGGGTCTCCGGAAAATGGACCCGCGCATAGCGAATGATACCCTCGACTCGCAGATCAGGGTTGCGCAGTGACTTGATGCGATGACCGATGCCAGGAATGAACCGGCCCTGCCCGGCCATGTAATCGACGAAGCGGGTGGCAGACATCTCTTCTGACTGGCCGTACCTGAACCACCTCGCTGCGCCATCGATGGCACCGCCAAAACGTGGCCCGATCGTCAGCAGCCCTGTCACCAGCGCACTGATCACATCCTTGCCGGCACGTGCCGTAACGCGGGCATTATGCGCGCCACTCACCGCCGGCCCGTGATCGGCAACGGTCTTGATAACCGTTTCCAGGAACTCGCTGGCCCATTGCGGATAGCGCCGCTTGAACCACAGCAGCGTGATGACGTCACCGATACCGAAACCGGTATCCGGTGTCGCTACCTGGCTGATCGGCAAGCCCGCATAGCTGGCTTCATCACCGCGGTCATCCGAGATGGTACAGGTGAAATGGGTACGCTGGCGTACTCGCCCGGCCGCCAGCGCCGTCTGGCTGTCTTCCGGTAACGGCGTGACCAGCGGTTCGACGATGTCCCCGATGGCACCCTCGGCATGCAGTTCACTGTACACGGCTGAGATGATCTCGGGGAAATCGTTGAAACTCTTCGGCACATGTATGCCGGCTTCACGCATCGCAGCATTCTTGCTGTCGGCAGTCTCCAACTCACTGCTGGCACTGGCGCCGGCATGACCAAACTGGACTCCCGAGGAGAAATGCCGGGCGATGGTGCCGACACACCAGCCGATCACCGGCTTGCTGATGCGGCCGTCCTGAATGGCTTCGATGACACGGTATTCCTCGGTCCCGCCCACTTCACCGAGCAGCAACAGGTACTTGACCTGCGGATTATGCTGCATGCGCAGCAGGTGATCGAGGAAACCGGAACCGGCAAAGCGGTCACCGCCAATGGCAACACCCTCTGCAATGCCATCGGCATTCAATGCAATGGTATGCGCCAGTTCGTTGAACAAGCCACCGGAGCGCGTCACCAGCCCGCAGGCACCCGGCCGGTGCAGCTTGCTGGCAAGGATATTCTCGATAGTGCCACCGATATTGGCGGTCTTGAATGCGCCGGGCACAATGGCGCCGACGGTAGCCGGCCCGATGAGGGTCTTGCCCAACGACCGGGCATGCAGTTTGAGGGCCCGCGCATGGCGTTCCGGCATACCCTCCGCCGTAATCATGATAGTGCGAATACCAGGCAGTTCGAGCGACTCCCGGGTGATGCGGCTGGCGCGACGGAAGGAGGCGAAATTCAGCAGCACGGATGCCTCTGGATGTGCGGCGACGGCGTCATACTTGGTCTTGTAGATCGGCAGCAACACTTCACTGGTACCGAAAAAGAACTTTCCGTAGCGGCTGCCGCTGGTGGGCGAGACAATGGCAGCGACCGAGGGGTGTTCTCGGCCGATCAGCGTATCGTAGTCCAGCATGCGCTGGATGGCCGCCTGGTGATTGTTCCAGAAAATCGCCCGGGTATCGCGGTCAAACAACACCGTATTTGCGGGCGGCGATGTTAGTGACTGGCTAGTGTCGCTTGTATCCATATTATGATTATGCACTCAGGGCCAACCTCGCGATCTCTGTCATATGGGTCTCGGGACCATAGACCGCTATGGGCAGGCCGAGGGCATCGGCCGCCTGCTTGATATTGCGCAGTCCAACCTCGTAATTCGGTCCGCCACGGCGCACATAGATGCGCACCCCAACCGTCCGCAGCTTTTCGTGATATTCACGCAAGGCCTGAATAATGCCGGTAAAGGTCTTGGCCACATCGGTAAAATTGGCAATGGCACCGCCGATAATCAGGATCTTTTCACGGCCCTGCGGGTCAGGGCTGCGTGACATTAAATCCAGCAGCGTGCACGTATACTGACGTGTCTCCTGTGTCGTCGGATTACCCGAGTATTCACCGTAATTGGCGAGTTCGCCCGCGCCGACCAGGTCGGCCAGGGTGTCTGCGTACACCACCGAGGCACCGCCTCCGGCGACCAGCGTCCAGATGAGTCCCTGCGGATTCAGGATCGTGAGCTTCAGTGAAGCACCGCTCTTGTCATCCATGTCCTTGATGGCCTGTTCTTCCTCACCCGGTGCCTTCATGCCGAAGGGCGTCGGGAAATACAGGGGTCCCCAACGGTCCTCCATGAGGTGGCTGGCTGTATCATCCACCTTTGCCACCAGATCAAGCAGGTGCACACGCGCACCTTCCAGGGTAAACGGGTTGATCTCCAGATAGGCGAAATGTAAATCGCGAAAAAACCGGTAAAAATCGCAGGCGAACAACACAAACTGCTGTGGCTCTGCAAGTCCTGCCGGAGCCGCCGCGCTGATCAGCTTCAGCAGGGTCTCACTATCTGCATCGACAGGTATCTCGACGCTGCTCACCTGGTCCCAGTTGTCCTCGATATTGACACCGCCCTGCGCACTCAGGGTCAGCACATCCGTCATATCTCCCAGCACCGCGGAGATGTAGTACTCGGTATCACCCGCATGCGCCACGAACGGTTCAACGATAAAGCGGCTGAGCACACCCTGCTGTCCACCGAGCAGGGTCGTGGTCTCCGCACGCCTTGCGTCAATCCAGTGCGCTGCGTCTTCCAGGGTAATATCGCCAGGCTGCTGTGCCTGGTAATAGACCAGACCGTTCAGTCCGCGCTTGCCGAAGATCATGTCGGGCTTGACCACCAGCGGCCCCTGCAGCCACGGATAACCTTCCTCGGTGGCCAGGGTGCGCAAATCATCACCACTGGCCACCGAAGCCGCCTGAAAATCATATTGAAACTGGCCAAAGTAGCGCGACCAGTTTTGCTGAAAGATGCGTTTCCCCTCGTATTCGCGAATTGCCCGTTGTGCCATGCTGCCGTGTTCCCGTGTAGTCCTCACGCACCCGATTGATGCCGGCTGCGTGAACATATGCAGGTTTAGTGCCCAATTGCATAAAGGCTTGATTACTGTACATTGAGAGGTTAAAGAACGGCACTGGACATGCACCACCTGCACCACAATGGGGCTCGACAATGCGACCGTGCACTAAAACAGACTAGCCTGCCCCGTCACAGACCACAACGAACAGGGATGCTCCCCGTGCCGCGGTACGCGCCGCACACAAGGTTGGCCCGGTGTGACGGGCATCGTTGCCGAATCTGATGTGCGACAATGTTAAAAAACCACCTTTATGGACATCATTTATGTTCGCCAAACGTTTGTCACACAGCCGTCGTCTGCTGATTCTGCCGCCCATCGCGATCGGGATTCTCATACTGCTCTGGATGACGCTAGGCAAGCAGCCACCTGCCAAGTTGGAAAATGCAGAGCTGGCTCGCATGGTACGCGTCGTCGAGGCGCCAGAGATTGAATTAATCCCCATGGCAGAAGGCTACGGACCGGTACACCCGGCCCGTGTCTGGACAGCCGTGGCACAGGTTGCCGGTCGTGTCATTGAGACCCACCCCAGACTGCGCAATGGTGAAATCCTGCCCGCGAACGAATTACTGGTTCGCATCGACCCGACCGATTATGAGCTGGCACTGACCCAGGCACAGGCTCAGTTGGCGGAACTCGATGTGCAGGAAGAAAACTCGAGAGCCTCGCTCGCTATCGATGAACGCAATCTCAAGCTGGCCAATCAGGATATCGAGCGCAAGAAGACGCTGCTGAAGAACAACACGCTTTCGCAGAGCGCGATCGATGATGCCGAGCGCGTCATGCTCGGCACACGCGCTACAGTTCAGGGTCTGCGTAATACGCTCGCGCTTATCCCGACCCAGCGTCGTGTGCTGGAAGCCAGGGTTACCAGTGCATTACAGGACATGGAACGAACCGAAATCCGAGCCCCCTTCACCTTGCGCGTGGCAGGTCTCGCCGTAGAGGCAGATCAATATGTGGGTGTCGGACAGAGTCTGTTTGAAGGTGATGATATTTCACGGGTCGAAATAGAGGCCCAGTTTGCCTTGTCGAATCTGCGCCGTCTGTTTATTGGCCGGGAAGAAATAAAGCTGGACATGGCCAGGATCAGTGATCAGATAACTGAAGCGATCGGTATCGACCCGCTGGTAAAACTGGATCTCGGTAACCACGTCGCCCAGTGGCAAGGTGAGTTCGTGCGTTTCAGCGATACAGTCGACCCTGAAACACGCACCATGGGCGTCGTGGTTGCGGTCGACCGTCCATTCGAGAAGGTGATCCCCGGTTACCGTCCACCTCTGTCCAAGGGCATGTTCGTCCAGGTCGTGTTGCGCGGCAAGCGCCAGTCGCCGCATGTCGTCATACCCCGAAGTGCTGTGAGGAACAATACGGTCTACGTGGCTGACCAGAATGACCGGCTACAGAAGAAGCCGGTAGAAGTCCTGTTCAGCCAAGGCACCTACAGCGTCATCGAAGAAGGTTTGGAGCCGGGCGAGCGGGTACTGGTATCCGACCCGATACCCGCCGTCAACGGTATGTTGCTGCGCCCCGAAATCGATATCCAGCTCACAGATCAACTCAAAACTGACGGAGCAAGTGAATGATTGCCTGGTTTGCCCGGCACCAGACCGCGGCCAATCTGCTGATGGCCGCCATCATGATCCTCGGCCTGGCAACCTTGCCCGATTTACTGCGGGAAACATTTCCCGAGATAAAGAACGACAAGGTGCAGGTTCGCGTGGTGTATCGGGGTGCGACTCCGCAGGAGGTAGAGGATGCCGTCTGCCGTCGTCTGGAAGACGCACTTGAAGGCATCACCAATCTGGACGAGATGCGCTGCGAGGCACTGGAGGGTATGGGTACTGCCACTGCCGTGATGAGTGAAGGGGCAGACATGATGCGCTTTCTGGATGACATCAAATCCGAGATCGATGCCATCGATGATTTTCCTGAACAGACAGAACAGGCGGTAATTACCGAGATTGGCCGCACCGAGCGGGTTATATCGGTGGCTGTTACAGGGCCGGACGATCCTGTTGTACTCAAGGCATACGCCGAAGAGCTGAAATCCCGCATACTGGCAACAAGCGATATTGCCGATGTCACAGTGAGCGGTTTCTCTGACCACCACCTGCGCATTGAGGTCCCGGCCTGGCGAATGCGTCAGTATGGTCTGTCGACTAGCGACATCGCCAGTGCTGTTAACCGGCAGAGTGTTGGCAGTCCGGCCGGACGTCTCGAGGGTGATCAGGAAGATCTGCTGCTCAGATTTGATGATCAGCGCAAGACTGCCGAGGCGTTTCGCGATTTGGTGGTGATATCAGGAAAGACCGGGGCATCAATAAAACTCGGTGATATTGCGGAGATCACAGACCGTTTCGATCGCGATGAAGACAAGGTCTACTTCAACGGGCAACGCGCAGCCCTGCTGGATATATCCAAGACCAGGTCACAGGACATTCTTGACATACTTGAGCAGACGCGTCACTTCGTGGAGCAGGAACGTGAACTCGCCCCGCGCGGTGTGCAGCTGACTCTGACGCAGGACGGCGCCTCGGTGGTGCAGGACAGACTCAGTCTGCTGATACGCAACAGCATACAGGGTCTGGTGTTCGTCTTTCTGGTGTTGTGGCTTTTTTTCAGTATCCGCTACAGTTTCTGGGTCGTGGCAGGATTACCGGTCTCGTTTCTGGGCGCCTTGTTTCTGTTACCGATATTCGGAATCACCATCAACATGATTTCCATGGTCGGCCTCCTGATTGGTGTAGGACTCCTCATGGACGAAGCCATCGTCATTTCGGAAAACATTGCCTCACACATGGCAAAGGGCGACGACCCGATGCATGCGGCCATAGAGGGCGTCAAACAGGTCATGCCCGGCATTCTCTCGTCCTTCGCCACCACATTGCTGGTATTTGGTTCGCTGGCCTTTATCTCCGGGCAAATGGGGCAAGTACTGAGGGTGCTACCCATCGTGCTCATCCTGGTCGTCTCGGTCAGCCTGATCGAGGCCTTCTGGATACTGCCTCACCACCTTGCTCACTCCCTCTCCCACATGAAGCGGAAACCGGCAGCGCGCTATCGCGAGGCATTCGAGCAACGCTTTGACAACCTGCGGGAGCGTGGTTTCGGCCATTTGCTGGACCGGGCCGTGGACTACCGCTATTTCACCCTTGGCTTCTTCACCATGTTGATAATCCTGGCAGGATCGATGATGGCAGGCGGAAAGCTCAAGTTCGTGGGTTTTCCAGAACTCGACGGTGATGTTGTTGAAGCACGCATCCTGTTGCCACAGGGGACACCGCTGCTACGCACCGAGTCTGTTGTCGAGCGTCTCGAGTCTGCCCTGGCTGAGGTGAACAAACGCTACATACCCGACCAGCCCGACGGGCAGGACCTGGTGCGCAACATCACGGTCATTTATGGTCAGAATCCGGATGCCTATGAAACCGGTCCACACGTCGCACGCGTGGTGGTGGATCTGCTGGCTGCCGGGGTGCGCGCGACGACGCTCGACGAGTTTATCAAGGCATGGCGTGAAAGCGCCGGCGATTTCACCGATGTGATCGCGATTAAATTTACCGAACCGGTCATCGGCCCCGGTGGCCGGCCGATCGACTTACGCCTGCTGGGTCCTGACCTCACACGTCTGAAGGCGGCCTCGCAGGAACTGCAGGACTGGCTGAACAGCTTCGTCGGCGTACAGGACCTGAGCGATGATCTGCGCCCGGGGAAACGCGAATACCGGCTGCGTCTCAAACCCGGCGCCGGGGAACTCGGTCTCGACGCCATGATGGTTGCAGAGCAGTTGCGAGGTGCATTTCAGGGAATCAAGGTGGATGAATTCCCGTTGGGTACGGAAACCTACGAGGTCAATCTGCGGATTGCCGCCGAGGATCGAACCGGACCGGAGGATGTACAGGCGTTCATGATCACCAGTCCCCAGGGAGCACTGGTGCCTTTGTCCATTGTCGCGGAGGTTGAGGAAGTGCGGGGCTGGGCGCGCATCCACCGCGTGGACCGTCAGCGAGCGGTCACCGTACAGGGTGATGTTGACCGCGACCTTGCGAATGCCCAGGAACTGACCACCCTGGCCAGTACAGATTTTATTCCGGCACTGCTGCAACGCTATCCGGACATACATTTCGATATACAGGGCGAGAGCGACGAATCTGCAAAAACCGGTAAGTCCATTGTGCGCAACGTATTACTCGGGCTCATCGGCATCTACATGCTGCTGGCGATGCAGTTTCGCGGTTACCTGACACCCGTCACAGTCATGCTGGTGATTCCAACGGCCCTGATTGGCGTGGTCTTCGGCCATATGGCACTGGGCCTGGATCTAACGATGCCGAGCATCGTCGGCATGGCTTCGCTGTTCGGGGTTGTGGTGAATGATTCCATCCTGCTGGTGGTATTCATTCGTGAAGAGCGCCTTGGAGGCATGCATGTACTGGAAGCAGCCAAGCAGGCTGCACGTGCACGCTTTCGCCCCATTCTGCTGACAACGCTGACAACCATTGCCGGTCTTACGCCGCTGCTGCTTGAGAAAAGCATGCAGGCACAGGTATTAATACCACTGGCTGCCAGTCTGGCATTTGGTCTCGCGACGGCGACGATCGCGGCCCTGTTTCTGGTCCCTGCCGCTTATGTCATCCTGGACGATTTCGGTTTACTGGGGTCGCTGCAGGAAGAACGTGACGCAATCGAGAAAATCTCCAGTACCTAAAGAGTATCTGCTATCGATTGATTGCCCTGCGCCATACCTTTGTTATTCCTGCTGCACACGCTGGTGTGCGTGCCTAAAAAGCTGTCGTTCAGCTTCCGGGACACGCCAGTCAAGACCTGGTGGGTATCAGTAGATAAGTTTGACCTTCCTCTCTGTTTTAACCCTCAGCAACGCCAATCACAGATATTTCTGTTTTTTTTGTGACCTCGGTCCTGCATAAAAAGGCTGGATCAGTCGAGATAACAACATCAGGGACTTCGGTAATGAACAGCCAAGCACACACCGGCCAACCACTACGGTTCACCCGAAGAGATAACTATCTTCAACACTGAGCGATGGAGAAGAGAGCATGAAAAAGACATACAGGACAGTAGTAATGACAATCGGAGCCTTGTTGTTTATGGCAGGCAACGCCTGGGCAAACACGGTGGTTTACGACAGGGTGGAACTCTTCCAGACACAGGCGTTCTTCACCGACACATTTGCAATCCTCGATGCAGGTAATTACAGGGCAACCCTGACAGACTTCGCGTTCCCGGCGGCCATGATGGACTCCGGCATGAGCGTCACGACGACGACAGACTCGCTGGGCAGCCTGATGGCACCAGGGTCTTTTACCTTTAACGCCACAGCCGGCAATTACTTTGTAAGCGTCTATGGTGCCGCCGATACGTTAGCGCCCCTGGAGCTCGGACTGTACGGTATCGAAATCAGCAAGGTGCCGGTTCCGGCAGCTATCTGGCTGTTTGCTTCCGGCCTGCTGGGCCTGGTCGGAATAGCCAGGCGTAAGAAAGCAGCTTAATCGTTGCAACCCTGTCAACAGCGGCGACCTGCGGGTCGCCGCTGCAATTTGCGGGATAGATGTCGGCTTGCAAGGTACGCTCTGGAGTAATGATGCCCCGGACAAGATGAAGCTATTTACCCTGCACCCACTCTGTATATTTAAATTTTCCAATCAGATGCTCAAGCTGCTCACGTGTGTCGACAATATGCTTACTGTACAGGTAAAGAGTGTCGTCATCGAGGTGCACTGACGCCCGATCGATTATAAATGACATTTCCAATTTATTATCATAAATAAACATTCCTGCAGTTGGCGTGATCGCACTATTGAATGTCTTGTAAAACACTCCAGAGTTTGGGCTGCCCCAGGCACTATGCTCATCTTCCTGAGCCAGCTGAAGGGTAAAGATAAGCTTCACATTACACCGCGACCTGTCGGGTAGTTGCCGTTGCTCCTCGAGTAAACCGTATAAGAACCATGCCAGAAATCCAGTTGCGCTAAAAATGGCAAGGATGATCTGGTTAACCGACCCCCACCCTGATACAGGATTTATAAAGCCCAGGTAAATTAGCAGTAAACCGAATACAGTCCATCCTATAATTGTACCCGCGGTATTCATTAATTTTCTCCGGTTAAGCAGGCTATATTATGTAGCAATAACTGGTGAAAGCACACGCAGTTATATTGAAAAGATCCGCAGATGCCATTTTCCACAAGGAAACCGGCACATCGCTGTGAAACCGCCCGATCCATTTACCAACCGGTTATATGCACTCAGATACTCGCTCGGGAGTGATTGATGAGTAGCGTCACTCGGTCTTTTTTCGGAGCAACCATTGTCAAGTGGCGCCGTTTGACATTCAAATGTCATTTTGAGATAAAACGGGCGCCGACTTCCCGCATTAAACTTCACTTCAGTATCAATAAACAGGGAGGTGTCGTTATGCAAAAGATACTCTTGGCACTCATTATTCTTTCATTGTATGGATGCAGTACAACAAGGATCATTGATCCATCGCCTACGGAGATTCCCTCTTCTTTTACGAGTGAAGAGGTTTATAGCGCAATTATGCTCTCTCTCCAGGATGTTCCGGGAGTGACGGGTTCAGGGCAAAAAGTCGGAAATCATGCCTATCAATGGATGGCTGACGAGATCAAACCGGAAAACACGGGTTGGCACCATGAAGGGCAAGATGGCAATGTGGTTCATGCAGGATTTTACTACGAGCGTTTTTATATACGTGCAGAAGTCACCTACACCAAGGACTACATAAACTATTCTCTGATTGAGACCAGTAATCTGAAATACGATACTGAACTTTCGCAAGGAAAAGTATCTACATGGCTTTCCCGTCTGAAAGGTGATGTTCGTACGTCACTAGAGAGAATCGATCGCTACAAACGCGAGCAGGCCCAGGGGCAACACCAGGCGCATGTCAGGCAGTCATAAAAAAGGTACCATAAAGCGGCATTCGAAGCATCATCAGCGCGCATGGAGACGACCGACTTGACCAGGCACGACAAAGAGACGCCGCAAATACAGTCGGCGCATCATCTGCGCAACAACAACCATTGGACACCGGTGTGGTTCCTGCTGCTGGTACTGTTGCCGCTATTCGCCTCCGCCGGGCAGACTCTGCGCGTCATCATTATCTCGGATCTTAACGGCAGCTATGGCGCTACCCGTTACGAGGCAACGGTCGACACGGCGATATCACGCATTGTCGAGCTAAAACCGGACCTGGTAATCAGCACAGGTGACATGGTAGCCGGCCAGCGCAGGCCGCATCTCACCCGGGACGAGGTGGAACGCATGTGGCAGGCCTTCCACACGCATATCAGCGAACCGCTGCATGCCGCCGGCATTCCCCTGGCCGTCACCCCCGGCAATCATGATGCCTCAGCCTATGACGGCTTCAACCTGGAACGCACGATTTACAGCGAACAGTGGCTGCCCCGTCGGCCCGGGGTAACGTTCCTCGACACCACCGGCTATCCTTTCTACTATGCCTTCACACTGGGTAACGTCCTATTCATCTCGCTGGATGCCACGATAGTCGGGCAACTCCCGGAAACCCAGATGGCATGGCTGCGCCAGCTGCTCGCCAGGCACGGAGCAGATTACCAGAGGCGTGTCGTTTTCAGTCACATGCCTCTGTGGCCCTTTGCGCAAGGTCGCGAAAAAGAGTTCATCGGCGATCCCGTGCTGCAGGCGCTGCTGGAGGAAGCCGGTGTTGAGCTGTATCTCAGTGGTCACCACCACGCCTTCTATCCCGGCGTCAGTGGCGGTATCACCTTCGTGAGTCAGGCTTGTCTCGGCGCCGGTCCGCGTCGGCTGATCGGCACTGAGAATCACTCCGCCAGGAGTTTCACCTTGCTCGAGTTCCCGGCAGTGGGCATACAGGTCTCCGCCTACGAGGCACCGCAGTTCCAAAGCCTGGTTGATTGGTCATCGCTGCCGGCGCACATCCATTCTTCCGCCGCCGAGTTACTGCGCGCGGACCTCGAAACAGGCGTAAACGTCACGCCCGGCACAATTGCCACACCACCGATTAGCCATTGAACGGAGTATGCGCACTCGGCAGCAGCCCGGACACAAAACCTTGCCTGTTTATTTTTCTTTCGCGGGACTTTCATGCAGCCACCATGGCATCGATATAGGCATCGAGATCAGCCTGCCGTGGACCATGAACTTGTGGTTGCCATCCCTGTCACTCCACACATCATGCAATTTGTTAACGCCGTAAACATCCTCGATCTTTGACTTGCACAGCGGCATCGCCTTGTCTTCTTCCGACGCGATAGCGGAGGTCGGTAGCAGCAAAGCCAGGCTCACGGCGGTTATTATCACTTTGGAAAATCTTCGATTCATCAGTTCACTTCATACTGTTTGTCATGAGCATTGCAGGCACTCATTTAACCGAGCAGTCTCACGCACTGGACCTGTCGATGAGGCATACGGCAAAACAACTGCACAATGTTCGCCGAACAGGAGGCCTGCCAAAAAGATTGTTCACCGGGACCAAACACCCTCCGGCATAGAGGGTGTTCCATAGCCCGCGAAAAACCACGACCCGAATGGCGATCAGCACAGCTGCGACAGCGAAACTCACAATTGCTCCCCAATATATTTTCATTCATATCCAGCCCCCATGAAGAAAATTCCTGAGCACACCCGGCATCTGGAGTGAAAAATTTGTATTGTTTATGCATAACTATTGAAACGGTTTTAACTTTGCGTATCATGACCAAAAAACTATCTGCTGCGGAAGGCTTCAAGGTGATATCTGTTGTGATCCGGACAAGTGCGTAAGGTCTTTTGAATCGCCAGACAGCTCGAGCAATCACGCGCTGCCGGCCATGACCGGCCAAAAATTGCGTCACAATCGGGAGAAGTATCATGGCCAGTCAGGACACAGCCAGAATCCGCCAGACACTGCCGGATCATTGCCCCGACACACAAGCCGGTGCGGGTATGACATGCGGTGTCGATTTCGCGCCTTGGCAACACGGCTACCGCGGTGGATGGACAAAGATACGGCGCGCCACAGCGGTATTTTTTTCAGCACTCTCTGTGGTCGGCACTACATCTAACGCAGCCGCAGCGAAGTTCAACAGCAGCGTCGTCAAGCACCGTTCGCCACAGGGTATCGAGGAGCACTGTGTCATACTCGACAGGATGCCGGGCGGCATCTACAGCGATGCTGACAGGAAATTCGAACAGGCGTTTTGCAACATCGACTTCTACGCAGGCAACCACGCCCTGTGTCCGAAGGTATTCAGCACCAGCCCAGGCACGCTCGTCTACGATCTCTCGCGGGGCGAGTACGCCGGGGATACAATGGCATTCGAGGCAGAACAGTGCGCGACCAGCAGTCCCGTGAAGCACGGCTCACCGGGTGAACCAGTCTCCTGGAAGATGACCATGAATGACGCTCACACCAGTGCCACCTTCTCCACCGCCGCCCTGCTCTACTACCACTTTTCCCGCTACTTTCATACAGATATTCATGTCCCGGTAAGTGTCTATCGTTCGATGGACAAAGAGGAACACCTTGCACGCGTGACTCGACGGGGTGTTGAACTGTCAGCACACCGGAAGGGCGCCGCCATGAACCATGCCGGCTGGGAAATCCTGCAACAGGCGGAAAAGAACCCGTCGACCTACCACGCGACCAATGAACTCTTTACGCAGGACAGGAAGCAGGTCTACGGTGTCCTGTTGCAGCCGCATGGGGATCGCTACGGCATGGAAGTCAACGGTACTCGACAGTCGGGATGGGGCGAGGGGCAAAACCAGGATTTCCAGGAAACCGCACCTTTCCTGGCGCTACGCTCGGAGCTGCCGCTGGCAGAAGCTATTGAAGAAGGCATTCACGCGGCGGCTGCCAACAAACAGCTGCGCCAGGCCATGCGCAGCGGGATAGCGCCGGAACAGATGGTATTCTGGATGAAGGAACTCACTGAAATCACACTATTGGACTACATCTTCAGCCAGCAGGACCGCATCGGCAATATCGATTACCTCACCTACTGGTACTGGGTTGACGACAACACGATCCGGCGCATGCCGGCCAGTGGCACGCAATTGCCGGACGAGATCGCGGCACAGCACGCAATCCGTATCCGGCGTACCCAGCTGAACGACAACGATGCTGGCGGCCGGGTCGCGTACGCCAACTACACGAAGAAGACAGGGATGCTCAAGAAGATCCACCACTACAATGCGGACACCTACCGGCGCCTGCAGCGATTGGCGGAGGACTTTGAGTCGCGTGGCGAACTCTACGACTACGTCCGCGACAGCTTCGATCTGGACGACGCCCAGTTCAAGCAGGTGATAAACAACACCCGACTCGCGGCCGGGACCCTGCGAGACAGCTGCCGCGCAGGCAAACTCCGCTTCGACCTCGATCCCGACGCCTTGCTGCTCGCCGGCAAGGTCAAGGAACAGCAACTCGACTGCCAGTGACCCGTACCGGGCCCATGATATTGTCCGGCTGTGATTACGCCTTCTTGAGCAGCCCGACAATAAACAGCAGTAGAACCGCTCCGACCGTTGCAGTAATGATGGAGCCAATCAATCCGCCCGCCGAGATACCGAGCAAACCGAAGACAAAACCACCAATGATGGCACCGACGATACCGACAACAATATTGCCGACCAGACCAAAACTTCCCCCTTTCATCAAGGTTCCGGCCAGCCAGCCAGCGGCGGCGCCGATTGCCAGGAATATGATCAATGCTTGCAAGTCCATAGTCTCTCCACCATTTTCAGGTAACCAGAACAAGTCCTGACTGCTGGCTAAAGTTCATAACTTGTCCGTATAGCTGGTCACCCGGGAACATTTCAGCTCGGGCCCTGACACTGGACCAAGCCATATCAATGCTGGCTCTGACAGTAAGCATTCCCGGTGTAACAGGCAAGTTACTCGCTATTTCAGGCCTGCTTTCTCCCCGAGGGTCCTGGTATTGATCCCTAGCAAGGAATAAATCGGGCAGGTACCGAACAGGCCGGTGATGATCAGCACCAGGCCAATCCAGCCGACCACTGTCTGCAGGCCGACAAATACGTTGCCGACCAGCAGCGCACCCACGACTACCCGAATGATGCGATCGACATTGCCGGTATTCTTCGTGAAAAGATTGCTCATCACTCCTCCACCTTGCTTTCGATTGCTTCCATCGTTTCACTTGTTCCTTCTGCAATATCTGACGCTGCTTCATCAATCGCCTTGCCGGCCTTCTCGGCAGGCCCTTCGTTGTTCTCGCAACCGGACAACCCGGCCAGTGCAAGCCCTGCAAAAAGAACCACCGCAATTACTTTACGAAAAATCATTTTTTTCTCCTCTTGTCCAACGCTGAAACAGCCCTCGCCCGTAATCCACGCGCAAGGAGCATTCTTTGAGACATCACCTGTTGGGCATAGAGTAGCATTGTCCGGGTATAGATAAAGCACCTGTTTATTGAACATGCGTTCCTCTGTCCTGCGCGCCAACAAGGGATAGTACATGAACGTCAGCATGGTGTCCGACAACACCGTCAACTACTTCAACATCCAGGCACCGGGTAAAGACGAGGTCGCCATGTTCAACGCATCCATCAACGACAACCAGTATCAGGGAGACTTGCCCGTGAGCGGCGGTTACAAGATCCGGGTGTACCTGATGCGCAGCACCGCGCGCCGAAATGAGTTCGCGAACTACCGTCTTGAGATGATCATCACCGGCGACGCAGGCGCGTCGGATGAGGCGCATGATGAAAGCGGGCGATCTTTTTCATCAGCGGTAAAACCAACAGCACCGACACAAGCCAGGCCGACGGTTACGGTGAACTCAGTGTCGACAGGGAAAGCGATCTCAACCGGATCAGGGTCGGAGATGAACGCTATGAAATTCCCGACGCGGTAATCTACGTTGGCTGACCCGGTGCACACACGCTTGATCACGCATCTGCAACAGATCAGCGCATGGCCAGATCACTGTTTCCGCCAAAGAATCAATGCACTGAAGAGCATTCAGCCCCTGCTCTTAATCAATTGGCGGTGGGAGCAGTCTACTGCGAACTCGTCTCAGGCAATTTCCCTGTTATAGGGAGAAATACAGGGAAAAGGTGATCTTCCCTACCTATATTCGCCCTCGTCTTCCAGCAATTAACTGTTTTAATTGCCATTTCTATACCTTGCGAACAACCACCGAATTCAGGAACAGGGAATTAACAGAGAAATCATCTGTCACCCTATTAACGGGACTGGGGAGATACCTTGGGAATACCGCAGTCTGGAGTACACTTGACGGACCGTACAACAGCACTGTCCTAGCGGATTAATAACGGTAATGACATTTCATACACGATTCTCCCGGCGTGAGTTCATGAAAACGCTTGTCGCGCTTGGTGCCAGTGCCCTCGTGCCTGCCACAAGGGCAGCGAGCCAGGAAAAGCTCATCAGCAAGCCAATCCCGTCCAGCGGCGAAACCATGCCGGTGATCGGCCTTGGCAGTTCACGCACCTTCAACGTCGGCGATAACATTGCCGCTCGCAACACCTGCACCGAGGTCATCCGGCATTTCCTTGATGCAGGAGGCCGCATGATCGATTCCTCGCCCATGTACGGCAGCTCACAGCCGGTGATTGGATATGCCCTGGATAAGCTCGGCAGATCGAGCGAGGTTTTCTCCGCCGACAAGGTATGGATTTCGGCGCCGAGCAAGGGGCGCCAGCAGATGGAGGCCTCGCTCCGGTACTGGGGCGTGACGGGCTTCGATCTCATGCAGGTGCACAACCTGGTTTCGTGGCAGGCGCATCTCGAGACCCTGTATGAGATGAAGGCAGCTGGCGACATCCGCTATGTCGGCATCACCACATCACACGGCCGTCGTCACAAAGAATTTGAGAAAGTGATGAAAAACCACGACCTTGATTTCGTCCAGTTCAGTTACAACCTTGTCGACCGCAAGGCCGAGCGTCGCCTGCTGCCTCTGGCGGCCGAACGCGGCATCGCGGTCATCGTCAATCGCCCGTTCCAGCGAGGTGATCTCATTGATCGCCTCGAGGGGCACCCATTGCCGGGATGGGCCAGTGAGATCGGCTGTATCAACTGGCCTCAGTTCCTGCTTAAATTCATCGTCTCACACCCAGCGGTGACTTGTGCGATTCCCGCAACCTCGAAAGTGGAGCACGTCAAGGAAAACATGGCTGCCTGCTACGGTGCGCTGCCCGGTGCTGGAATGCGAGCCCGCATGATCGGATACCTCGAAAACCTGTGATGGGTGACTGGTGGACGTACAGCATCGCTGACCTGATCCTGTTCACCCCGGAAACCTACTTTCACCTGTTCGAGTTATACCATCGGTCATGGTGGCCCCTACAGCTAGCGTGCATCGCCATAGCCATTGTCATGTTGCTGTGCCTGTGGCTTAAACCCGCCTGGAGCGGCCGGGTAATCGCTATCCTACTGGCCGCGAGCTGGGCCTGGGTGGGCTGGGCGTTCCTTCATCTTCGCTTCGCACCCATTCACTGGGTCGCGAATTGGAACGCGGTTGCCTTTTTTCTCCAGGCGCTGCTGCTATTTATCTGCGGACTATGGCGTCGTGGTTTGGAATTTGAATTTGGGAACTCAGTGCGTGCTGTAACCGGCGTTATTCTCCTGCTGGGCGCGCTGCTGGTGATGCCGGCGACAGCTTGTCTCACAGGGCGCGAGTGGATGCAGGCGGAGCTGTTCGCGATGACACCCGACGCCACCGCACTGGCTACACTCGGCCTATTGCTGCTGGCGAAAGGCCGTGTTGCCATTTGGCTAGCGGCAATTCCGGTAGCCTGGTGCTTCATAACCGGGGCATCGTTGTGGGCGCTGGACGCACCCGAGGCGATGATATTGCCTGCAGGTGCCATCTTGACCATTACGTTGATGCTCATGCCCACAAGGAGACGCGAATTAGCCAATTGATGCTCCTGCAGTAATTAGCAGGGATTATTATCTAATTTCTTCTGCTCAGCTGTTGTGGGTATATATTTCTCGCGCCCTGCTTTTTCCTCCAAACGAAATCCCATGGCCTCACCTTCAACAACCAGTTGGGTACCCCACTCTTTCTGTTCCTCATGGACAACCTCGATGCCTCGCGCAATAAGAGCTTTCATGAGTGTATCCATAATGAGCGCCGCACGATCAATACTTGCTTTGCCGACATAAATGTCCAGGCAGCCTTTCGCCCTGGCTTGACCATGCCGCACTCATCGGCTGCGTTGTCAGTGACAATCGACTCTTCTGGATCAGTGTGGGCGATTCTCCCCTCTGGCTCTCTCGCAATCATTTCCTTAAGCGACTCAATGCCGATCATTCCATGGTGCCGGTCCTGGAGGAGATGGTCAGGCACGGTACTCTGGACAGGGAGGATGCGATGGTGGATTACCGCCGGAACCTGCTGCGATCGGGAGTGGCCGGTAGGGTCATTGAACTTGTCGATCTGTGCGAGGCACCCTGCCCGCTGGAAAAAGATGACCTCGTCATACTGGCCAGTGATGGCGTCGAGGTGCTGACCAGTGGTGAACTGATCGACGTACTGGGTCATCCAGTTGGTATGTCACTGCCGATGCTGACCCGCGACCTAAAGACACGGATAGAAGCAGCCGGTCACTCAGGTCAGGCCAATGCATCAGTCATCCTTTACCGGCAATGACTGGCTAATCACAAACATTCCCATTAATGGTCGTGGACGGTCCTAATCGGGAAACTTTCGGAAACATGCTTCTTTCCCGAAAATAGTCGTAAATGGGAACGTTGCAGCCATACTGGATTGACTTCTCGTGTTTTCCCTAAATGGAGATTTCGCAAGGAAACCGGAGCTGACTCTTTTCTAAAGCCCCCTCTCCTGTCCCCGACGACTACCCTGTGGTAGGGTCTTGCCAGACGTTTTCAGAGCAGATCCATGACACAGAATACACTGTACTGGCACGATTACGAGACATTCGGGTTGGATCCGGCACGCGACAGGCCGGTGCAATTTGCAGGCATCCGTACTGATGTGGACCTCAACATCGTCGGCGAACCGCTGAATATCATGGCGCGACCAGCATCGGACACCCTGCCGCATCCAATATCGTCGCTAATAACCGGCATTACCCCGCAGCAAGCGCTGGAGCAGGGTATGCCCGAGGCCGAGTTTATCGCCCGTATTCTGGCAGAGTTGTCGCAGCCGGGTACCTGCGGAGCGGGCTACAACTCGCTGCGCTTCGATGATGAGGTGACACGCAACACTCTTTACCGCAATCTGCACGATCCCTATGGTCGCGAATGGCAGAACGGAAATTCGCGCTGGGATATCATTGATATGGTGCGCGCCTGCCATGATCTGCGCCCTGATGGCATTGTCTGGCCCCGCCGTACGGATGCCAATCGGCCCAGCTTCAGACTGGAGGAACTCACCGTTGCGAATGGCATCGCACATGAACAGGCACATGACGCCTTGTCCGACGTCTATGCCACCATTGCGATCGCGAAGCTGATCAAGGAAAAGCAGCCCAAGCTCTATAATTTTCTCTACCGCCTGCGGCGTAAGAAGGAAGTCCTCAAGAACATCGACCTGAAGGAGATGACGCCGATCCTGCATACGTCAGGGATGTACGGAAGCGATCACGGCAATACCCGCCTGGTGGTACCGGTTGCCGCCCACCCGAGCAACGGGAACAGCATCATTGTCTTTGACCTCGCGCAGGACCCGGCTTTGCTGCTTGATCTCGGGACGAAAACGCTGCACAAAAGACTGTACACTGCAAATGAGGATCTCCCCGAGGGAATTGAGCGCCCAGGGCTCAAGCAGCTTCTAATCAACAAGTGTCCAGTTATCGCCCCAACTTCTACCCTGACTGGCGATGCTGCGAAACGGCTCCGAATCGATCTCATCACGGGCATGCGCAACCGCCAGATCCTGCTCCATGCACGCAAAGCACTCCAGCAGAAGATAGCCAAACTATTCGAGCCGCGTGAGTTCGAACCGGTTACCGATCCGGACCTGATGATCTATGCCGGCGGGTTCTTCACCGACGGTGACAAGTTGCTGATGAACGCGATTCACGATACCGATCCACAGGAACTGGGTACGCAAAGCTGGGGCTTTGTAGACAAGCGCCTTCAGGAAATGCTGTTTCGTTATCGGGCACGTAATTACCCCGAGACGCTTAGCGCCGACGAGCAAACGCAGTGGCGGGAACATTGCCGTGCCCGTTTGGTCGACGGGGAATCGGGACATTTTACGTTCTCGGATTTTTATACCGAGATCGAGCAAATGCGCGCACAGATGGCGGTTAATGATCCGAGAACCAAGCTACTGGATGAAGTGGCAACCTTCGGTGCTGAAGTGGAATCCTTTGTTCGGGGTGCGGCCGAATAAACACCATGGAGATCCTGTAAAATCAAGTCATCTTACGGTATCTATAACTATTTACTGACATACTTGTTTATGGCGTTCCCTTGCCTGTACCTCTTGGACACAGTTCAACCAAATGTAGTTTCGTGCAAAAAAGAGAACCATTTGCAAGAATGGTAGCATTATCAGCTCTTTCTGGAAGCGCACAGGGATCTAATCCTATGCTCCTCAACATAACTATTTCCATTCTTCAGTGGCGAACTACTGGCATCCTTCGGTAAGGAACCTCGAGCACGTCACCCCCATAAAATCGAGCAACGTGCCGGTGCAGGCTAAATATAGGCAAAATTAATGTATGATCGAAAGAAATCCGAATCGCGAAACGGGAGATGCAAAAGCCGTTTCCCATCAGGTCGAGTAAAGCGTGAAAAACGCACCGTCGAAGCGATGGTCCGTATCTATTGTTCTCATCAGCATGCTACCAGTGATGATATATGCGATAAATGTAATCGCCTCCTGACCTACGCAAGAAGTCGACTTGATACTTGCCCATTTCAAGCCAACAAACCGACCTGTAATCACTGCAAGGTGCACTGTTACTCCAAGACCAGGCAGCATGAAATGAAAAAGGTCATGCGCTATTCTGGCCCAAGGATGCTGTATCGGTATCCTTTGCTTAGTTTGTGGCACTTGATCGATACCTTTCGCAAGGTACCCTCTCTCGAAAAAGAATCCGACAGAAATAATTAAGTCAATCCAGGCTTGATCAGCCAAATCACAGTGAGCAATTCAGGAACAACTCCTGTCATATCCCGCCGGTGAAGAACGATTTTCAAACTCAACGGGACACTATATTGATGAGTGATAAGCCCTGAGGATGGCCTTCAGATACATGTAACGCTGCCTGTATTGCCTATCTGTTTCATGATTATCAATTTGGTGTAACATGCACAATCCAGTCCGAAACAATGGTAAGTGCGGTAGCGGTAGCTGTAGCGGCATGTATCGCAATGAATCCAGAAGAGCGTTTGGTGTACTTAGCGAACCTAAACATGTCGCCAATGCTATCTTCAGAGCAGCCATCTACACTTTCATCCTTTCATAAGAAGGAGATTCATATTGGCTGTAATTGATCTCCTCATCCTTATAGCGGTCCCTGTGCCTAGCCATCCGCTCATCAATGGTCATCCCAACCACATCGAGGTGGAGATCTTCCATTAATGTCGACAATTCCGGGTTTTTCACAACCCCCAGAAAAACACCCGCCCGCATGAAGCCTTCGCATCGATGTTTCAACACTTCTGGTGGTTTATGCCCCTCACGGATCGCATTAAAAATGATCCTGAGCTGCCTGTTGACCTCGTCGAGAAATCGTTCTTTATCCATATGTCGCCTCTCCCATTAGATAACTAGGATGCTCTCTGGACCGCAACACGATCCAGTAATAGCCCTTTTTAGGATATTTACTGCATGCCACACGGACACCATTATGGAATTATACTTTGGGGTTCACGTTTTATTAGCTAGAAGGGCCACGACAACAACAGATTGATGGCAGGTAAAACCCCGTATGCTGCAATAAATGAAACGTGTACTTTGAAACCGCCGCACTATAGTACTAATTGAGCATACCGCCAATGCGTTCAAGGCATTGAATTAGCTCATCGTTTGAACTGACTAGGCCGGGCCGCTCGGCGCGCCGAGACAACCACGCAGCATATCCGCAGGATACCGCCTAGGATTTTTCGGTCAGCTTTGCGAAAGCCTGGGACATGGCGGTGACCGGTGCCGGTCTGGCGGACTGTTGCCGCTGACGCGTCTTGCCCTGCTGGGCCTTGCCACGTTGTGGCGACGTTTTCTTCTCACCCCGGGCCGGTTTGCGCGCCACCTCATCGCCGAGCCGCATGCTAAGCGCAACGCGATTGCGATCGAGATCAACCTCCAGTACCTTCACCTTGACGATGTCACCGGCCTTGACTACCTCGCGCGGATCCTTCACAAAGCTGTCCGACAACACGGAGATGTGCACCAGGCCGTCCTGGTGAACGCCGATGTCGACGAAGGCGCCGAAGTTGGTCACGTTAGTCACCACGCCCTCCAGGATCAGACCGGGAGTCAGGTCCTTGAGCGTCTCGACGCCATCCTTGAAGGTCGCGGTCCTGAACTCGGGACGCGGGTCACGGCCGGGCTTGTCGAGTTCGGTGATGATGTCGCGCACCGTCGGTTCGCCGAAGCGCGCATCGACATAGTCATTGGCCGCCAGGGTGCTGAGCACGGACTTGTTGCCGATCAGCTCCGGCATGGACAGCCGTGTGGCGGCGAGAATGCTCTCCACCACCGGATAGGCTTCGGGGTGCACCGCCGAGGCGTCGAGCGGATTGTCGCCGTGGGCGATGCGCAGGAAACCGGCCGCCTGCTCGAACGCCTTGGGCCCGAGGCGCGGCACCTTGAGCAGCTGCCGGCGGTTGGCGAAGGCACCCTGCTGTTCGCGATAGCTGACGAGGTTGCGCGCCAGCGTTTCGGACATGCCGGCCACCCGCGCCAGCAGCGGCGCCGAGGCGGTGTTCACCTCGACTCCCACGGCGTTGACACAGTCTTCCACCACCGCGGACAGCTTGCGCGCCAGGCGGGGCTGGTTAACGTCGTGCTGGTACTGGCCGACACCGATCGACTTGGGTTCGATCTTGACCAGTTCCGCCAGCGGGTCCTGCAGGCGCCGGGCAATCGAGACGGCGCCGCGGAAGGTGACATCCAGATCCGGGAATTCACTGGCGGCGAGTGCCGATGCCGAGTACACCGAGGCGCCCGCCTCGCTCACCACGATACTGCTTAATTTCAACTCCGGGTGACGCTGCATCAGTTCGCGCACCAGCTTGTCGGTCTCCCGCGAGGCGGTGCCGTTGCCGATACTGACCAGCTGCACGCCGTGTTTTTTCGCCACTGCCGCGAGCACCGCAATGGACGCATCCCACTGGTTCCTGGGCGCGTGCGGATAGATGGTGCTGTACTCCAGCAGCTTGCCGGTGGCATCGACCACCACCACCTTGACGCCGGTGCGCAGCCCCGGGTCCAGCCCCAGCGTGACGCGCATGCCGGCCGGCGCCGCCAGCAGCAGGTCGCGCAGGTTCTCACCGAACACCCTGATGGCCTCTTGCTCGGCCTGTTCGCGGACGCGCAGGAACAGTTCGCTCTCGATCTGCAGCGACAACTTGGCGCGCCAGGCCAGGCGCACCGACATCGACAGCCAGGCATCGGCCGGGCGGCCCTGGTCGCGGATAGCGAAATGCGCGGCAATGCGGCGGTCGCAGCTGCCCGTGTCATTGCTGGCGGCGAGATCGTCCTGGCCGGGAATCACCAGTTTGAGCCGCAGCACGCCTTCGCCACGGGCGCGGAACAGCGCCAGCGCGCGGTGCGAGGGAAGCTTCTGCAGTGGCTCGGAGAAATCGAAATAGTCCGAAAACTTGGCACCGCTCTGCTGCTGGCCGTCGATAACCTGCGAGACCAGCAGACCCTGCTCCCAGGCCTGATCACGCAGCGCGCCCACCAGGTCGGCCTGTTCCGCCACCCGCTCCAGAAAAATCTGCCGCGCGCCGTCGAGCACCGCAGCGGCATCGGCAAAGCCGGCATCGGGATTGAGATACCCGCTTGCCACGCTGTCCGGCTGCCGGGAGGGATCCTGCAGCAGGCTGTCCAGCACCGGCTCGAGGCCGGCTTCGCGCGCGATCTGCGCGCGGGTGCGGCGTTTGGGCCGATAGGGCGCATACAGATCTTCCAGCCGCGTCTTGGTGTCAGCAGCAGCTATGGCCGCCTCCAGTTCCGGGCTCAGCTTGTCCTGTTCGGCGATGCTCTTCAGCACCGTGTCGCGCCGCTCCTCCAGCTCGCGCAGATAGACCAGGCGCTCCTCGAGGTTGCGCAGCTGGGTGTCGTCCAGCCCTTCAGTGGCCTCCTTGCGGTAGCGTGAAATAAAAGGCACGGTGGCACCCTCGTCCAGCAGTTTGACTGCCGCTTCAACCTGCCGGGTGTTGACGCCCAGTTCCTGTGCAATGCGCTCGGAAATCGTCATAGAATCGGAAACATCCTCTGTTATGATCGGGATACTGAATGTCACGCATGATACCGGAAACGCGCTGTCTGAGTAGTGTGCCAAGCGTATGGTGCAAAAAACAGAATCCTCAGTTTCAGGCTGCTTCACGATAATAGTCATTGAGCGTGCAGCCAGAGTGTTCGCGACATTGAGCTGGCTCATCGGATGACAGGTTAAATTTCTCGACCGGTTACTCACACAACTCGGAGAGGCCTGATGGACCACAAACGACTGCCATTTCATCTTGCGATTCCCGTGCACGACCTTGCCGCAGCACGCGCTCTGTACAGCGGCCTGCTGGGCTGTCCGGAGGGGGCAGCACTCAGCGCTGGGTCGATTTTAAACGCTATGGGCACCAACTGGTCTGCCACCTCGCCCTCCCAAGACCGTGCAGCGCCGAACCCGTGCATCACAACCCGGTGGACGATCATGAGGTGCCGGTGCCGCACCTTGCTGTGGCACTCGACCGCACGACCTGGGCGGCAACGGCCGTACGGTTGCAGGACGCCGACGTGGAGTTCCTGATTGAACCTCACGTCCGCTTTCAAGGACTCGCGGGCGAACAGGCCACGATGTTGTTCCTCGATCCGAGCGGCAATGCTCTGAAATTCAAGGCCCTCAACGATGTCACCTCCATGTTGTTCTCAACATGAAAAGGTGGGTACGCCAAGGTGGCGCAGTGCAAGCTGTATACAACTAAAATACCTATCACGGCAGCTGATCTGCTGAACGACCGGGTGCTACTGTTTTACGAGGTTCAGGATCTACCGGTATTGCGGATACTGACTGACTGCGGGACTGAGAACTGTGGTCGTGCAGAGACTCACGACTACCAGTTGTTCCTGGCCATACACGATATCGATCATACGAAAACCAAGGCACAGTCACCGCAGACTAACTGAATCTGCGAGCGTTTCCATAGGAGCATCTTGCAAGAGTTCTACCAGGTCACATTCCGCAAAAAACTCTATGGCAACATTGAAGAGCTGCAATCCGATCTGGCCGTCTGGCTGGGATACTACAATAATGAACGTACACATCAGGGCAAGATGTGCTGCGGGCGAACACCAAGGCAAACGCTAGAGGATGGAAAACAAATCTGGAAAGAAGTGTTCGTGGCTTGAACTTGAACTGACAGTCGCCACCATCCACCCGGTAACAGTCAGATCTAATCAAATAATACACCTAAGGAAAGTGTTCTATGCTTCCGCCGTTTTCCGGTAACGGTAGTACTCCAGAAATGCGTTATTGCCGTTTGCATTCAGCCCGGGCAGGACAAGTCCTGGCGGTACTAAACATTTAAAGCGTACCCTCCCCCAGCTATTCCCTGTTCCAGGCACGGCCTGCTCAGTTTTCATCACGTATTTCTTCCAGTAATGAAATTACAATTACGATTAATATTAAAATAGCTACTATTGCTGTAATTACTTCCATAACTCACTCTAACTATCTCTATATGTAGGGCCAAACTAGGGGTCGAACTAATTAAGTTATATATTATATTCTCCTATTATTTTTTAATGATATTTAAAACTATAAAATCTCGCAAGGATGTAGTGAGTCGGGAAAACTCATATTACCCCGTTTCAGAAACTGAAAAAGGCTGCATAACCTCTAGTTCTGGACACCCTTATAAAAGGGGGGATTACCCGGGGAATCGCAAAGAAGAGAATCACCTTCGTTCTCAGTCATCTTATCTAGTATCGGAGCAATACCTGACTGCTAGAATAGATAGACCATAGAGCATGCGATACGTAAGCTATTGATTTAATTTGGCGGAGCAGAAAGGATCTGAAACCTCGGTACGAGTAGGATCTGCAACCCCCGGAATTGTGTGGGCCGTTAATCCGTCGAAAAGGGGCCAAATACGCAGTTGAGAAAATTTACAGGAAATGCGGCATTTAACCGGACTACCTCCAAAACTTCCTGGACTGTTTCGCTGCATGCAATCATACCGTGACTCCTGAGCGCCGTCATTCCAACACTGACAACATGTACTGTGCCTGTAACTGGAACCGGGGCTACTCATAACGCATTGCGTTATATGTCGTCTCACGTTATAGCCTGACCATAATCCGGCATTTCAAGGACAAGGAAGCCCTGAAGATGGGAGAGAGAGGGATTATTCGGGCCTACGGCCCTCACCCCTCCGGGGTCGCCGTCGCTGCGCTCCGACGCTCTTTCGCACCTGCGGCGCTCAAGTCGAACCAAAGGGTCCTCACCAAAGCCTCCCTGCTCCTGATCAATAAAAAGGCCCCGGGTGGGGCCTTTTTATTTATTGGCGGAGAGAGAGGGATTCGAACCCTCGATACGTTGCCGTATACACACTTTCCAGGCGTGCTCCTTCAACCACTCGGACACCTCTCCAGATTTCATGCTTGAACTAATCTCAGATACGTCAGTGTTCCCTCATACACGGAGCCCGCGGACGTGCTCGTTATTCAACGGCTTCGCCGTCTCACCCCTCCGGGGCCGCCGTCGCTACGCGCCGATGTTCTTTCGGCTGCGCCTCAAGCCAACCGCCCGGATACCTCTGCAGACTTTATGCTTTCAGGCAGTACCCGCCTGAATTTCAGAGCGCGCAAGGGTAAACCAGAACACGTGGCCTTTCAAACGACATCCCGCCTTTTTTACGGTGGTGATATATTATTACCAGGGACTTAGCTGATCATCACTGAAGACGCAACCAGCATCAGTCACTCATTGGTATAATTATACTGAATTATTAACAATAAGTTATATAATATTCCTCAATAATTTCTAAGCGCTTTATGATGCAATCGTCAGCATCATTACGCTGTAAACCACAGCACCCCCCAACAACTTCCAGGACCATGCGCAGCACAGCCATTACAAGTCTGTTTCCCCTTTGGGCACTACTGGGTAGCTTGCTTGCCTGGATGGCACCGGCCGGCCTGGTCCCGCTGAAGGTGTTGATCGTCCCGCTCCTGGGTATGGTGATGTTCGGCATGGGCATGACGTTGACAGGCAGTGACTTCCTTAACGTACTGCGGCGCCCGTTTCCTGTCTTCCTCGGCGTTGCAATGCAGTTCCTGCTGATGCCGCTGGCAGCGTGGGCACTGGCTACCGCAGCCGGCTTGCCGGCACAACTGGCGGTGGGCCTGATCCTGGTTGGCTGCAGCCCGGGAGGCACGGCGTCAAATGTTATTTGTTACCTGGCAAAAGGTGATGTTGCCCTGTCGATCACGTTGACGATGGCATCGACATTGCTGGCGGTCGTGGCGACGCCGTTGTTGACCTTCATCTATGCCGGCGAAATGCTAGCGGTTCCCGCGCTGGACATCCTCTTCACCGTCTTCAAGATCATCTTGCTGCCCGTGCTGCTGGGTGTCACGGCAAATTACTTTTTTCATCACGCACTGTTACCACTGAACAGGGTGTTTCCCGTGCTATCGGTTACGTCGATCGTGTTGATCATCATGATAATTATCGCCCTGAATCACGACAGCCTTGCCAATGTCGCAGCTGGCGTTACCGCCGTCGTCATCCTGCACAACGCCATCGGGCTACTGGGTGGTTACTGGCTGCCACGCTGGCTGGGCAGGGACAAGCGCGAATGCCGGACACTGGCGATCGAGGTCGGTATGCAAAACTCCGGCCTGGCCGTGGCACTGGCAGTCAAGTATTTCTCGGCGAGCGCCGCCCTCCCCGGCGCCCTGTTCAGCATCTGGCATAACCTGTCCGGTTCACTGCTGGCAGGCATGTGGAGACGACAACAGGAAACCGCTTCAGAAAACACCAGACACTCAACCACTGTCTAATGGTCTGGCAAGCCCGTCAGTGGCAGCACTGTTTTTCACTCAAGTATAGACTTGTAGAATCATATATATGCTAACCTAACAGGATGATTCGAATCTGCCTGCGTTTCACGACAGGTCATTTATCATAAGCAGGAGGATGCATGAGTCACATTGTTGTGTTGGGTGCGGGTACCGGCGGAATGCCGGCCGCCTATGAATTACAGGCGGAATTGGGCAAGGACCACAGGATTACGGTTGTCAATGCATCCGATCATTTCCAGTTTGTACCGTCCAACCCCTGGGTGGGCGTCGGCTGGCGCAAGCGTAATGACATTACCTTCCCGATTGGCCCCGCACTGAAGAACAAGGACATCGATTTTATTGCCGGCAGCGTCGAGCGCATCGATGCTGAGGGTAACCGCCTTGAACTGGCTGATGGCAAGACCGTGGAATACGATTATCTCGTCATCACGACCGGACCGAAGCTGGCCTTTGAGGAAGTTCCAGGCTCCGGACCAGAGGGGCATACGGTTTCGGTATGCACCATTGACCATGCCGAAAAGGCCCATGCAGGCTACGTGAAACTACTGGAGAATCCCGGTCCGGTCATTATTGGTGCCATGCCATTCGCCAGCTGTTTTGGCCCCGCCTATGAATATGCGTTCATCCTCGATGCCGACCTGCGCAAGCGCCGCATGCGCAACAAGGTCCCCATGACCTATGTCACCAGCGAACCCTATATCGGGCACCTCGGTCTTGGTGGTGTCGGTGACTCCAGGGGCATGCTCGAGAGTGAACTGCGTCAGCACGACATCAACTTCATTACCAACGCCAAGGTGACGAAGGTGGAGGCCGGTATCATGCACGTCGAGCAATACAACGATGACGGTGAGGTTATCAAGAACCACGAACTGCCCTTCAACTATTCCATGATGCTGCCGGCCTTCAAGGGGGTTGATTGCGTGGCTGCGGTTGATGGTCTGTGCAACCCGCGCGGTTTCGTGCTGGTGGATGAATACCAGCGCAGTCCGAAGTATTCGAACATCTTTTCAGCCGGCGTCTGTATCGCGATCCCGCCGGTGGAAGCAACCCCTGTCCCCACAGGCGCACCAAAGACCGGCTACATGATCGAGTCCATGGTGACGGCCATTGTGCATAACATCCATGACGCCATTGACGGCAAGGAGCTTTCCTACAAGGGCACCTGGAATGCCATCTGCCTGGCTGACATGGGTGACACAGGTGCCGCCTTCGTGGCCTTGCCGCAAATTCCACCACGCAACGTCGCCTGGATGAAGAAAGGTAAGTGGGTGCACTATGCCAAGATTGCATTTGAGAAATATTTCATCCGCAAGATGAAGAAAGGCACCTCGGAGCCCGTCTATGAGAAGTATATCCTCAAGGCCCTGGGCATCGAGCGCCTGGAATAGCAAGGCAACCGCCTCCACAGGCAACAACCACCAACCAGGAGAACGATACTATGCCAAAACCCGAATCCAGCCATTTACACCAGACTGGTCAGAAACCTGCCGAGATCAGTCGTCGCGATCTTCTTATCGGTCTGGGTGCTGCCGCGGCAACCGCATACGCCGGCAGTGCCGTTTCTGCCATGCCGGAACATGACCACAGCAAACATACCGCGCAGCAGCCTGACCTGTTGAATGCCGTTAACACCTGCACCGATAAGGGTGAACGCTGTATAGCGCATTGCCTCGTATCCTTCCAGGAAGGGGATACGGAACTGGCAGACTGTGCCGCGAAGGTACATGAAATGCAGGCGGTCTGTGGTGCCTTCAGCTACCTGCTGGCTGCTAATTCCAGCTATTCGAAAGCCTATGCTGCTGTTTGCAAACAGGTGTGTGATGATTGCGAGAAGGAATGCAGAAAGCACGACAAGCACATCGAATGCAAGGCCTGTGGCGATGCCTGCGCAGCAGTATCGGAACAAATAGAACTCAATTTCGGGTAACAACGTTACTGTTGTCAATCCAGCACCTCAACAACAACGGCTGCAGCTGTGCAGCCGTTCTTGTTGTAGCAGTACCGTATAATCTGACATTCTATTTCCCGGACGGCGGCTCCATCTGCCACCAGGGTGTATTGATCGCCTGGTCCTTTTCATTCTCGGGATAAAACTTGTGCTTGCTGTCGCTGCTAAAGTAGCTCCAAAATACGGCCTCAAGGTCCTTGTTCACGAATTTCAATTCACCCGCCTTCTGCGCAGTCTTGAAATACTGGTAGTAAGCATCCAGGGGCTCGGCACCGCCTTGCTGATGGATTACCCGTCCTCCGTACTGCCCGTACAAGGCCTTGTTAACCTTCCACTGACCGATAATCGCCCTGGCCATCTGCGTCTCTGCAGCCGTTGGCCCAGAGCCACCGGCTTGCTTGTCTGCATCCCGGGCCGCTTGCTGCATCTGCTGCAGAAACTGGAGTTCACCCTCCAGTTGCTCGCGATCCGGCCCCCTCAGCGTCTCTGATTGCAGCGCCTTTTGAATCTCGCCAAGCCTAGCCTCCACTTCTTCACGCACTCGCACATCGGCTTTCTGTTTTCCTGCCATGAATTGCTCGATCTCTGCGTTCGTGGCCTGCAAATTGTGGGTTTTCGCGTAGTTCAGCATCAGCATCTGATTAATGACATAGGCCATCTCGCCCGGATTGCTGGTCCTGATGTCCACCCCAAGAACTACTGCAGCAACCGGGGCTGCATTGTTACCATAACTTTCCTGCGCATCTAATAACGGCGCCAGCAGTAGCAGGCAGCCTGTCAATCCACACAACCAGGCGAGGCCTGGACGAGTTGGTATTCGGTACATAGCTATTCCTCTCCAAATTGTCTGAACACATCCACACAGGCGGCCGAGAGTGATCACAGATCCGATTGCGTAGCCTTGGCCAGAGCATTCGTGGGAACCAGCAACAGCACAAGCCAGATCAAGGTGTTCAATCCATTGCTGAGATGATCTGAAATCCCGTAAGACACGGCGCCAGAAACAAGAAAAATGGCCAGCACCATCCACCAACCCGGCAAACCGATATCACGTATGCGCTTGGCCATGATGTTACCTCCAACAAAAACGAACAGGGGCATCACCATGGCAAACAAGAGTATGAATGGCAGGGTAAATTTTTCACGGAGCTGTTCCTGGGCCAGCTGTAGATCACCTTGGACCAGTTGCTCACCTGCGCCGATGACCGACACGACAGCGAATCCAAAACCAAGCATCAGCAAAGACAGCAGTACTGAATAACCCAGATATTGCATGCGCACCAGCCGGCCAGTCTTCACTTCTCCAAAAAGTGCCTTAATCATCTGTTTACTCCGCGTGTCACTTATTATTGAAACATCCTGGCAGTCATACTGATAATCCAGAGAAACTGCTTGATTCAACTTGCGTCATTCCGTATACCGGAATCCAGTAACTGCTTGAATACAAGACCTGGATTCCGGGTCTGCGCTGCACCCGGAATGACGAATCAATCAGAGCCTCCCTGGTTATCCTGCTTGCTGCAACTCATTACCTTATCGTACCAGCTCAACTGCGCTTCGCCGTGATGTTCCCAGAATTCGACATTACCACCTTCATAGCGTGCCCCGCTCGCTGAGTGAACCCGGAATGCAGTCATCTGCCCGGGATCCGTGAGTATCGGGATAACGGTAAGCACGACTGCCTGCGGGTCTGTTTGGTTGTAAAACACGGCAGTGAGATCCGTTGCGTTACATGTGTAGTAAACGGGCGATGGCACAACGAGTTGTCCATATTGAATTTGCAACTCCACGATGCGCTCTTTATAGCTTGAGACTATGCAGGCCCGACTGTCGCCGGACTTCCAGCAGTCATTGCGGCCCTTGATCCAGCCGCGCTGCAACGGTGCCGGATCCTCGTAACCGTCCTCGGCAACACGCTTCAGCGCAGCGGCATAAACCTGCGCCATCTGGCGATCAAGCGCTGCCAATGCCGCATCCTTGCAGATCAGTGCCTCGACGGAGCCTTTGGCCTGTGCACAGTCGAAGCTCGGCCCCTCCCCGTGCAACGGGGTTTCGCCCTGAATACAGCGGCCTTCTGCCAGATAGCGTCCAGGCACCCAGCCGACGATGCCCTGGTACTCAATCCTGCACCAGCGGGGATGTTCCTTGAGTCGCTGCGCTTGCTGCTCCTTTGACAGGGTGGTGAATTCCTGGAAAGTCAATCCACCCTGACATCCGAGATTACGGATGCAGTCACTCTGCGGGGGGATTTCTCCAAGCCGTGTGGCATCAGGATCGGGCTCGGCATGGATAGCCGGGGTATCACCGCTGCTGACGTCACGAACCCGGTAGAAATCCGGGCCATCTGCCTCGGCCAGGGCATTGTCCGTGAACAGTACCAGCAGCACGACCAACAGGAATAAATGATGTATTCGTCCGCACCCCATACTGCACCTTCTCAGCCAGTCAGATAGCCTGGAAGTATAATGCGGCGACAGTATTAAATGGAACGCCGGTCGCACACTCACCTATAATGGCAGCCAATCTTTTGCGCACGAATATTGCCAGGGGCACTCAGGACAATGCATCAACTCTCGACAACCGAACGCATTCTGCGCGTATTTACCGAGGTAAAATCCGGCGAGGGTACTACCGCGGTGTTGATGTTTGCCAATGTCTTCCTGATCCTGCTGGCCTATTATTTCATCAAACCACTGCGCGAGGGATGGATCGCGATATCAGATATCGAGGGACTGACGAAGATGGAGGTCAAGGCCTACTCCAGCTTTGCTCAGAGTATGATTTTGCTGTTTATCGTCGGATTGTACGCACGCCTGGCAGACCGCTGGGACCGGGTCACACTGTTTACACGTGCGACACTGTTCTGCATCTCCAATATGGTGATTTTCTGGTTCCTGCAGCCGAACTTCTTTTTTAAACAACTGCCGATATCCGGGATCGTTTACTATCTGTGGGTCGGGATGTTCGGGGTGTTCGTTGTCGCACAGTTCTGGACCTTTTGCGCCGACATCTATACCGACGAGCGCGGCAAGCGCTTGCTACCGTTTATCGCCATTGGCGCGACCTCCGGCGCCGCTGCCGGGTCATGGATGGTGGACAAGCTGGTAGATTCCGGGATAGTACCGTCCGAGGCGCTGCTGCTGGTGGCAACGCTACCGCTGTTTCTTTCCATACTGCTGGTGCGTGCTGTCGAGCAACGCGAAGGACACCGTGCAAATCTCGTTGCAGAAGCAGCTGGGCAGGATGCCGCCGGCGATGCCCTGCCGACGAAGGCCAGTATCTGGAGTGGCGCAAAACTTGTACTGGTCAGCAAGTTCCTGCTGCTGGCGGCTGTAGTCACCCTGCTCACCAACTGGGTCAACACCAATGGCGAAAACCTGTTATTTCGCGTCGTACAGGAGACACTGGCCGTACAGGCCCAGGATCAGGGTGTTGCGGAGGGACGCTCCTTGCAGACGTTTGTCCGCGACGGCACCACGGTCTTTTACGGTAATTTTTATTTCTGGGTAAATAGCGTCGCGTTGCTGCTGCAGGCCTTCGTCGCCTCACGGTTGTTAAAGTACGGTGGCTTCGGCGCCATCCTGCTGATCCTGCCGGTCATTGCCCTGGCGTCTTACACCGTGATGGCACTGCTACCGGTGCTGGCGGTCGTCAAGATGATGAAGGTCGCGGAGAATGCAACCGACTACTCGCTGAACAATACCTCTCGTCATGTATTGTGGCTACCGGTCAGCTCTGCAATGAAATTCCGCGGGAAGCCAGCCATCGATACGCTGTACGTCCGGCTTGGGGACGGTCTGGCGGCGATCACGGTACTAGTCGGGGTACACCTGCTGGCACTGGCCACCGAGGAATTTTTTGTCTTCAACGTGTTCCTGGTCCTGTGCTGGTTGCTGGCGGGTATCTTGCTGGTAAGGGAGCATCGGCGCGCGTCGGAATCAGCGCAACAGTAACCCGTCGCCAGCGGTAAGACAAAGCACATCGCCGAGCCTGCGGCCCTTGTCAGGATGAGTTACTGCTCCAGTTGCTGCAACAGGCGATGCAGTCGCTCATCCCGCGGCAGACTATTGTCATACTGGTACAGTGAAGCTTCCCAATTACCATACATGGGATTTGGCAGAAGTATCCATTCCCTGCCCCAGCGGGCTGCATGCGCACTGGCCAGCGCCCCGCGCGTGTCGGGATCTGTTCTGGAATCACTGATGAAGTCATTCAGGTTGTCACCCACCAACAGCAGGATACGGTATTTTTCAGCGATTGCGGCACGCTGTTGTGTCTTGCTGGTCGCTGCAGTACCGTCATTCAATAACAAGCGCCCCTGAACCGGGAGTGACACACCGAGTGTCTGCAGGTTCCTCGTGGTGCAGTCACGCAGGGACTCGCTGCGTGCGCTGACATAAAAAACCGCAACACCCCGTCGGGTTGCATGATCAATAAAATCTTTCGCCCCCGGAATGAGCGGCGCCGTCGATTGCCGGCACCATTCGGCAAAGTTCTCCGGTGTATGACTGCCATGCTGCAGGATGATGCGTGCATTGTAATGACTGGTATCCAGCACCGTCTGGTCCAGATCCAGCATGATGGCGGGCGGCAAACCCGCATAGTCGCCCCGTTGCTCGAGAGCCGCGGTCCATCGCGTGTCTGCCAGCGCCTGTTCCAGGTTTGTGGCGGCAATCCGGTAGGCCTGTAGCGTGGTCGCCGTATACTCCGCCGCGGTCTGTGTCCACAAGGTGGCATTCAGGATTTCATGGGTATCGAGTGTGGCCGGCCGGGTAGCACACCCGGCCAGCAATACTGCAGATATTGTCGCAAGCATCCACTTCAGCATGACGGCTTTATTCAGCATGGTGGTTTGAAATGTTACTTTTCAGCACTGCCAATGGCCGTATATGGACTCATAAGAATCAATGCGGCCGCAGTGTACAGCGGCTAAATCATCGGAGCAAAGAAAACTGAAAGGGCGCAGTCAGGAACTCGGCGGCGACGAGCCCTGCAAGCGCCAGTTGACGCGGGTGGAGAGATTTATCAGTGGCTGGCAGCTGCCAGTTTGGTGGGAACCATGAGTTCGTGAATCGGTTTGATAATTTGGCTCAGCCAGGCACCACCTTTGACGTCTTCTGCGAGGCCTACAATGATGTATTTATGATCGCCCGTCTCTACCAGTGCGCTGTCGGCATGCCACTGCCTCCAGGAACCTGATTTGCGATATATCTTTGCGTCCGGGTAATCAGCCAGGCCTTTGACGAACTTGTGATTGATTCCCGGGTTGCCGAGCATGGATTTCATCTCGGTACTCAGGTTGTCACCAACCAGTCGCCCGGTTTCAAGCAGGTAATAGAATCGGGCCACCTGCATTGCAGTTGCCCCGTGAGACAGGTTGTGCAGGGGGTCGCGGTGGAAGGCCGCTGATTTGCCGTACTCCTTGCCAACCCAGAGTCCGCCGTTGACCTCCGGATCATAGAGGTGAAATTTATCCGACTGCAGTATACCCAACAGGCGTTCCTTGCCAACGCGGTTCAGCATGCGGGTTGCCTCCTGATTGGAAGACACCCGGATCATTTGGGTCAACGACTCCCGCGTACGGCTGTCGAGGGCCATGCTACCTTCTTCGATTTCGACGAAGGCACCCAGCAGAATAGCGATCTTGGGAAGGCTTGCGGCATAGAGCATCTGGTTGCCATTCACCGCTGCCACCCGCGGTCTATCAAGGTCGGTGATATCGACCACTGCAACACTCAGCTTCTTGTTTTGAACAGCCTTGCCGAGACCAAGACTGGAGAGGGTTGCGACCAGCTGCTTCTGCAGGCGGGAATCATCGCTCTCCCAGAGCGAGGGGTACTCGTCTGTGCCGTAGGCCCATGCAGCGAGTGAAGGGAACAGAAAAAAGAACGCAGACAGGCCTGAAACAATGAGGCGTAAACAATTTGGCATTTTGTTGCTACTCTCTATTTGCATCGAAATAGTCACTTAAGTTGTGTTGCAGTTCCTGAGTATAGCCGGGACTGATTATGTAAAGCGTGCTACAAATCACGGAAGTATACATATTAACTTACTGACTAGAAACGACATTATTTTGACATTCCCTTGATAATCAGGGCTATCAGCAGTCCGTTCACTGCGTCAGCCGACCGGGGCGGTTATCCTACACCAGGAATCCGCAAGCTCCGAGGAAAAACGACCTGGCAATACTATCGATTCTTGACAGAGACGGGTTGAACGCTACGGCCGGGGTTCAAGGACGGCGGGTTGCGGTACTGTGGATTGTGGAATAACGGGTTGTGAAACAACAGGTTGCGGTTCCGGATTGGCTTTCTCGATAAGCCGGTGAATACGCGTACCCATGGTCTGGTGCTCGACTGCCGAGTTCTTGCGCAGCACATTCGAGACCAGGGTTGAGATATAAAACAGCCTGTTGTCACCCGGCGGATACTCGACAATCGCGACCGAATTCATATAGTTCCTGACATTGCCCATGTATGCGCCGCACTTGAAACCCGCCTCCTCCTTGCAGCTGTACAGGGAACCCGACTTGAAATAGACCGCGGAGTCCTTCAGTGCAGGCGATGACGCATAGCGGATACGCCGCTCGGTCATGTACAGCAGGCGCTTGATCTGCCGGCTGGAGAATTCGTCCACCAGTCGTCCCTGTTCCATGCGCAACACAAACTTCATCAGTTCCCGCGCGGTGCCGTAGCTGTTGCCGCCACCGTTGACCCTGTGTTTGCCCTCACGGGTAAAAAAACTGCCCTGCCGCAACTGCTCCAGGTCCAGTCCGTTACGCGTGATGGGATCATAGAAGGTCTGCTGAAACAGCGCGGTCAGTTCCTTACCGGGGGTCTCCTTGAAGAAACGCTGGATCTCGGTTTCCGGCACCGGGTAGTCCTTGCCGTAGTGTCGCAGCAGCATGGCCTCGCGCATGATCATTGCAGCGGCCGAATTGGAACTCACCGACAATGTCCAGTCCAGGTATTCCCACAGTGAACCCTGGTCACCGTCCTTCATGGTACGGCGGGTGAGCTGGTTGTTATCGACGTTAAAGATACGAATCTTGTGGTGATCCCAGTGAGAGAATTCATCCGCAGTAACGACGGTGTTTTTCAGGATCTCGCGGCGCTTTTCAATATCATCCGGCCAGGCATCGGCCAGCGCCTGAAACAGACCGAGCACCACGACCAGCTTGCCGACACTGCCGACGTTCTGCACATAGTCGCCGCGGTGTTCCGCATAACGCGGCTGCCCGGGGTTGGACAGATCCAGCACCGCGATGCCGTACTGGCTGGCATGGCTGCCGAGCAGTCCCAGGACTTCTTTGGTAAAGGCCGGATCAGGGGCAGGCAGGTCCATGTCACGGTAGTTCAGCAGACGCAGATCGACCGCCTCCGTCGGCAGCAGTGCACCCGGTGGTTGCTTGCTACCGGGAATGATGCCCTCCTCGACCCGGCGCACACCCTCGACCCGGCGGATACCGGTTTCCTCGTAACCATCGATCGGGTAGGCCTGCACCATGGCAGGCGTAAGCAGCGTTGGCAGGACCAGCAAGGTCCACAGACGGATAAACCTATTCATTGGGTATCTCCTGCATATCGACTTTCTTGTCCATTGATCCCTCCAGCGCCTCATCCATCTTGCTCAGGTAGGCGCTGCCACGGGCCTTACGGCTTTCCAGGAAGGGGCGCAGCTGAAACAGCTGCAGTTTGCCATCAAGAAAACCGAACTCGATATCAGCGGGCGCGGGATTGCCCTGATCATCGGTGATCGGTGGAAAGCGTTGTGGCAGTTCGTTGGTAAAGCGGATCAACTGCTTGATCTCGTCCGGCTGCAGTACGGCCTCGTCACCGCTCACCGGCAACTTATCAACACCGCCACTTGCCGACGGACTGCGCCGCCAGGGGGCTGTTGCCATGGCCAGCACGTGCACCGAACCGTCCCGCCTGTCGATACGCAGCGATTCCGCGGACTGTCCATCAACGGCACCACCGACACCCTCGTTGACAGCGACCGAGAGTACATCACGATCACCTGTATCGATGTCCTGGGTGACCATCACGCCGGACTTGTCGTTGGGTACCGACTTCAGCAGCAGCACCGCCGGGTAGACATTCTCCGGCGATTCCATGTGCGACTGGCGCCAGGCAAAGGCACGCGCCGTAAAGGGTGAGGCCCACACATCGGCGATACCGTTAACAACATTGTCAAAACCCACCACATTGGGCAAGGTCAGGTTCAGTCCCGCTCCGGTAAAACCGGGAAGGTCCTCGACATTGGTATCGGAGCGGATAAATACGCCGACCCCCTCCAGGGAACCAAAAGCCTTTTGCATGGCGATGCGCAGCCGCTGCTGATAACGCTCATCGAGGCGCGACTCCAGAATCAGGTCATAGAGTTCGGCGCGGAAGCGTTCCGTAGTCTGCTTGCGTTCTGCGGAACCGGCCGGCAACTGTTCTATATGGCGGTAGTTCTCCACCATCCACTCGAACACCGTTTGCTGCGACTGGCGATAGGGCTGGTCCAGCACCACCTCGCGGAAGACACCGAACGGGATGGCAACACCGGGAGACACGGCCTCGGGGAAATGCTTGCGCAGTTCACCCAGCTTGGCGGCCTTGGGACCGACCGTCCGTCCGGAATCATCCGCACTCAGGTCATCCAGATTAATGAAATCATCGACGTTCAGATCAAGCTTCTCCAGGTCGGGCCGGATGACGACCTCCTGGCTGGATTCCGTGTCGCCAAACACTGCATCCCATTGCTTGCTGTCTTTGGATAATTCCACCAGTCCGGCGGGACTGACTGCCATGACCACCGCCTCGCCATCGTGTTGCCGGATAGTGGACAGCAGATTCTCATCCACGCCCACGTTGGGAATACCTAGATTGCGTGCCAGCAGTTGTACGTGCGACAGGGGGTTACCTGAACCGGCTGTCATGATACCGGCAATCGGCGGCAGGTCGGAAACGGTCTCCGGCAGCAGGTAGATGCCATCAGCCGAAAATTTAGCGATTCCCTGCAGATCAGCCGGTGTATGCAGTACACCCTGCGCCAGCCCGGGATTGAGGGCGCGGAAACCCACACCGATCTCCTTGCCGAACAACTTGTGGCGCACACCGGCCAGTTTGTTCGCATCACGCTGCAGGCTGTCGATTATCTGCGAATAGAACAGCAGCGGCGAACCACGCAACTGGTCCTGAATAAAGTGCATGGACAAGGGCTCGATCGCGGAGAGTGTCTGCATCGATTCATAGAACTGGAAGCGCAGTCCCTGCGTGCCCCAGCCCGGCACGCGGCCGAGGTAGCCCAGCACCTTTAGATAGTCGCCGAGGGTAACTTCCTTGCCCTCCAGGCTGGCCAGGGACTGCTGCAGTTCCTGACGCCCGCGCTGGTTGATGGCACCGGTGCCATAGGCGGCATCGACTGCGGCCTGCAGCCATTCGACCCGTTGATGGCGGCTAGCCTGTGGCAATTGCTCGCGCAGCTCGGCACTGGCGCGGAAGTTTTCTGCCTCAACGACCAGGCTCAGGTCGAGCACACTGAGTCGGGCAGAGGCACTTCTTATCCTCGGCATGGCATCGCGCAATTCGGCCAGCAGCGCGGCTGTCGCCTGGTAGCGGTTGCTGGCGCCCGGATCACGACTGTACGCAGTGGCTGCATCCCGCAGCAGCTTCTGTAACCAGGGTGCAGCGGAATAGATCTTCGCGCTGGACTCAAGCAGATCCGGTAGTGGGGCTGCCTGGTAGACCTGATCGATCTCATCAGCCAGCTCCAGGTATTTCGCTTTCATGGCCGGGTCAGATACCCCGACTGCATAATCACGCACCCGCTGGGCATCACCTGCATCCGGGGTGCCGTGAATCTTGCCACGCAGACTCTTGAAGCCGGCATCCTGGTCGGACAATGAAGCCGACACCTGGCGGACCTTCTGCACCGACGCTGTCTCCTTGCCATGCGGCAGCAGGCGCACGCCGATACGCAGTGCCGGGTAACGGTAGCCGATCCATTCCGGCTGAGCACTCATGGCCACCAGCAGATCCCGGCCACCTTCTGCCTCGTCCTCTTCCTGGATGGCACCGCGATAGAACATGGCGCGACGCAGAATCCAGCCATCATCAGCGGCGATCAGATACTTTTCGATCAGTCTCTGGTTGTAGTCGTCGATGAAATCGGATTGTGCGATCAGCGCCTGCGCATCGACACCGGCCAGCAGGTTGGCGATCTTGTAACCCTGGCCTCGCAACTCCTTTGTCCGGGCGCTCAACTGACCATGCTGATGACCGCTCGCCTCACCACAGGCATAGGCCTTCGGTGGCAGTACCCTGCCGTCATTACAGAACCAGCGTATTCGTTCAAAGGGCCCGCGCTCCGAGGTTTTCATGTCCTCGATCCACTGCCTGTATTCCGGCGCAGACGCCGGGGCGACCGCGGTTGCGGAAGCCAGTGCTGTTGTCGCTGATGTGATCAGCACGAACAAAAGAGCAATAAACAGGCCGGGTAATGACTGTTGCATTCAGTAATCCTTAATATACGGGTAGCCCCGAGAGGGCGGAAGTATAACAATTCGCATCGTGCTGTACAGAAAGCGGCGTGCTGGAACGGACTGCCTGAAACGGTATAGTATGCAGCACCCTGTAAAATACACTATCAGCACGCCTGCCAGGGATTATCCGAGCGTTATCATGTGAATGCCATGACTGCTGCATCCCTGCTGCCCCGCCTCAGCCTGTCCGCCCGGATCCTGATCGGGCTGGGTATAGGCATCTTCACGGGACTGTTTTTCGGTGAATCCGCCGCGGTCCTGCAGCCGATAGCCGATATCTACATCCGCATGATGCAGATGATGGTGCTGCCCTACCTGGTTTTGACGCTGATCATCGGCTTTGGACAACTGGAGGTTACCGAGGCAAAACAGCTGGCATTACGCGGCGGCGTATTGCTGCTGCTGACATGGGTACTGACCTGCGTGGTCATCATCGTAATGCCGCTGACCTTTCCAGATTACAGGAGCGCCAGTTTTTTCAGCACCGCCCTGGTAGAGCCGGCCCAGGCATTTTCCATTACAGAGCTATATTTCACCGAGAATCCGTTTCATTCCCTGTCAAATGGCGTGGTACCCGCTGTGGTGCTGTTCAGTTCCCTGATGGGTATCGGTTTGATCGGGCTCAAGGACAGGGAACAAGCGCTGAAAACCTTGCGCGTCCTGAATGCCTCCATCATACGCATCACCACCTTTATTATCAGCCTGACACCCATTGGAATCTTTGCGATCAGTGCCGTCGCGGCCGGTACCATGACACCCGAGACCTTCGAGCGACTGGAGGTTTACTTCATAACATTTACCGCCGCCTCGCTGTTACTCGCCTTCTGGGTGTTGCCCCTGCTGGTCACGGCAGTGACACCGTTCAGCTACCGGGAAATAACAGGAGTCGCTAAGGATGCGTTGCTGACGGCTTTCGTGGCCAATAATGCCTTCATCGTGCTGCCACTCCTGGTGGAGCGATCAAAACTGCTGCTGCGCAAACACAGGCTGCTTGACCATGAGACCGATTCGGCCACGGAAGTATTGATCCCCATCCTGTTCACCTTTCCCAACGCGGGACGCCTGTTGACGCTGCTGTTTATCCCCTATGCCGGCTGGCTCTCCGGCAGTTTACTGTCAGCAGCAGACTACTCAACCCTGTTCAGCGCCGGTGTGCCGAGCTATTTCGCCAAGGCCCAGGTGGCACTACCCTTTTTGATGGATCTCTTCGGTCTTCCACATGACCTGTTCCAGCTCTATATCCCGACCACGATCATCACCGGCAAGTTCGATTCAATGGTCACGGCGATGAACCTGCTTGCCTTTGCACTGATCGGGGCCGGGGCCATGAGTGGCTTCATTGTCCTGAAAAAGGCGCGCCTGTTTCGCGCAGCCCTGTCGATAGCGGCCGGTATTGCCATCACAATCGTGCTGGTCCGGTTGTTGCTGACGACCAGCATCGATACCAGCTACAACAAGGACAAGGCGCTCAAACAGATGCATAGTCCGCGCGAGCAGATATCAGGCCTGATTTACAAGGACCGTTCCCTGGTGAACCAGGAAGATGCCAGCAGTATTGGCACCCGACTTGCGGACATCAGGCACCGTGGCACCCTGCGGGTGGGCTATGATCCGAGTAACCTGCCCTTCAGCTTTATCAATAACAGTGGACAGCTGGTAGGGTTCGATATCGATCTGGCCATCGGCCTGGCAAACTCGCTCGGGCTTGAGGCCGAATTCGTCCCGGTGGATTTGCTGAAATTTACAGCCGAACTCGCCAGCGGCGTCATCGACATCATGCCAAGTGTCTGGTACATGCCCCAGTGGTTTGACTCGGTGCAATTATCAACACCCTACATGACAAGCACCGTGGGATTCGCCGTGCTCGATGAACGCCGGCACGAGTTTGCCAGCCTGGCCAGCATCCGCTCGAGCCACGGCCTGAAAGTGGCTGTTCCACTCAAGATTACCAATGACAGCAGGGCCCGCCTGCAACGCTACTTCGGCGGTGCGGACGTGGAATTTATCAACCTCAACTCCTGGTCTCCGTTTTTCGAGGGTAAGCATCCCGAACTCGATGCCTTTCTGCTGCCAGCGGAAAATGGTTCGGCATGGACACTACTGCATCCCGAATACACAGTGGTGGTTCCAAAACCGGATATATTGAGAGTGCCGTCAGCCTTTGGTCTGGCCCTGGATGCCGGCGAGCTTGCCCGCGTGGTCGACCAGTGGGTGTTGTTCGCGAAGCACGAAGGGACGATACAACGTGCCTATGACTACTGGATTCTCGGACAGGGTGCTATCGACAAACGGCCACGCTGGTCGATTCTTCGCAATGTGCTGGGCTGGACGGAGTAGTCCATTGATATGATGGCTTGCGTCCCCACGGGGCAGGACTGCTTGTCTGTCTCACCCGGTTCGGCAAAGCAATGGCGTCAGTGTAATATTCAGAAAGCGCACTCGCTCGGTAAGCCGTTCCAGCAATTCCAGGGCGTTCTGTCTTTCCTCAGCACTGCAATCGATACGATCCAGGCGGCTGACCAGGCGGTTGACGTAAGCAACGGCCTCGGCAACAGTCAGGGTATCAATTCTCTCCAGTTCTTCTCGACGCACGGCCTCAATCATCAAATACTCCCCGGTAATTCGTTAAATTCAAACACTGAATTAACGGCCAGAAGCGCCTCACCCTGAGCCTTGACGGAGCCATTCATACTGTATTAATCACTGCATACGGGCAGAACTGCCGGCATCGGCTCATGAAACGGCTGTCTGCTGTGCCCGACAGGCAGGATCCCGCATGAGGCACAGCCCCGCCCCTTACCCGCCTACAGGGCGGCTTGTGACCCTTGCCCGGCAGCCATGCCATCAGGGTATTAACCGCGCTCAGAAGCCACCACCGGTTCTAAATCCACCACCACCACCGAAGCCACCGCGCCGTCCTCCCCGTATCGATCCGCGTCCAAAACCACCTCGACCCAGCCCCCCACCAAAGCCACCACGTCGCCCGCCCCATACCGTACCGCGCCCGAAACCACCGGAACCAAAGGTGGGATCGGTGCGCTGCGGGCGGTAATGCTGCTGCTGTTCCAGCACCCGCCACAAGCTATCGAGGTCGAGCCTGCCATTGATAAAATTATTCAGCATGGCTGCGATCAGGGCACCGTCCGAGAAACCGTGGCCGGCCTGATCATAACGACGACGCCTGAAATCGGAACGCAGCGATTCGAGTTCCTGGAACTTTTTGTGCTGTTGACGCAGTGCACTTTTCAACTCCTTGAGTGAGTCCTCCAGCTGCTGCAGCTGTTGTTCACCTTCAAACAATCGGTTGACGATCAGATCATCATCAGGAAAGGGGGTCGCCATGGCATCACGCCGCAGTTCCCGCATGTCATCGCGGCGCAGCTCAGAAGTCACATAATCCACCGCCTTGCGATAGCCCTCATCCTCACCGGCCGCAAAGTCATCCTTGCGTTCCAGAAGTTGCTCATGACGCCCGGTGGCCTCTTCAATGCGGCTATCAATCGCATCGAGACGGGTCTGTTCCTTGTCCCTGGCCGCCTCCAGATCGACTATGCCATCCGCCCTGCGGGCTTGTTCGTCGAGCTCGCGCAGCGCCTCAAAGGCCGCCTCGGCCGCACGTTTTTTTTCATCAGCATACTCACGCAGTCGCAGCGGTATCTCCTGCAGGCGGGCATAGTTGGCGCGGGCATCGGCAAAGCCGACAAGATGCGCCACCCTGCCATCCAGCCAGCGTGTGACAGGCCATGCCTGGTATTGGGGTGTGCCGTAATGGCGTTTCCACAGGTACATGAACAGCACATCATCACGGTATGACTGCCCTTTCTCATCCTTTTCCTGCTCACTGTGAACAGCCTTGTCCTCGGCATGCATCGCGATACGCTCCGCTTCCCGAACACGCTGCTCCTGGGCCACATAGTCGGGATCCGCATCCAGGCGCGCCTGTGTTGCAGCTTCCGCGATATCCAGGACTTCAGCCGCTTGTTCCAGTGCCTGGCGCTGGTTTTCGCGTTCCACCTCAAGGGCCGCACGTTCATCCTGCAGTGCAGCGATCCGAGCATCCAGTGCCGCCTCGGCCGACTTGCGCGCCTCGAGTGCAGCTGCTACCTGTTTGCCAACGGCATCGATTTTCGAAATCATGCTACCTGCGGCCATCATATCGACCCTCAGGCGGGCCAGCTCACGATAGTCTGCAACACGCGCCTGTTGCTGCTCCAGAAGCTGCCTGCTGATTTCAGCTATACGGCTTTCTGCTGCATCAATACTGCTGCGCTCGCTGCTCAGTGACTCATCGATAAAACCTAGTGCACTTCTTCCACTGATCATTGTGATCTGCTCACCATTGGGTTATGGCTGCACCGGTTGTCGGCAGCAGGTAATCCGGATGCAGCTGCCCGCTGTGCTTTACAGCGAACTTGCGCTGCTGGATGATGCCATCATCCTGCTTGTCGGCCGCAATACGCTGAAAGACATCCTCATCCACCCGCAAGCCCCACTTTGAAACGTGTTCGGTCTGACCGGATTCCTCGTTGACAACAGGTACCTGCAACAACCTGCCATCCGCGGATACTGCCTCGACGATGATGTAGTAGTTGCGTGCTTCGGTATTCGCTTCAGGCACACGCCACACACCCGACTGTTCACCCGGGCGTGACACTATCTGCAAGGTATAGGCCTGCTCCACGATATTGCGCAACTGCTGCAACGACTCGAGCGCCTGGCGGGCACTGTCTTCGTCTCCACCTTGCAGGGCGATGGTTGCGGCCTTGTAGAGCTGTTGCGCCTGTTGCCCGGGCTCTTCACTTGTCGCCACCTCGACCACGGACTGGTAGGCAGACTCCAGCCTTTCGGGTAGTTGACCACGGGGCACGACAACCATGAAGTAGTGGGCAAGCACGGCAAGCAGCAACGCGGCGAAACCGCCGAGAACCCATTTACCCCAGCGGCCCCGAGTGACATAGAGATATGCCAGTCGTGTGCTAAAGCCCTGCGCCGGGGATTTGTAAACAAAGCGCTCTTCCCTGAGTGCCGCCACTCCTTCATCCAGCACATGATCCGGCACCTCGATACCCTGCGCGGCATAGATTTTGCGCAGACGCTGCTTTAGATCCTGTTCACGACCTTCGCTATCGAATTCCCGCTCCACCAGCCGCTGTCGTCGACGCAGGGTATCGACCACATCCATCGCCAGCATCATCTCGTCCAGCGGCGGTTTGTCCTGTGGCTGCGGGCGCCCCGCGACGGTGGCTGTTGCTGTCTCCGCTGTCATTCAGCGCTGGCCACCAGTCCCTTGCCCTCCTCGGCAAGGCGTGCAAGGTTGCGCTTGCCCTCCTCCACCGCGACACGGATTTCCTCCGCATTGGCGGTACTCTGCACGCGCATCTGCTCGATGATCTGGCGCGAGCGGGTTTGCCAGGTCACCACCGAATCGACCAGTTTTTTCACGGCATCGGCACGTACCGTCGGGCCATACCCTGCCTTGACTGCCGCCTCCTGAACCTTGCCACCGATCTCGGCGAGGTCCTCAAGGGAACGACTGACGCCTTCTTTCATGGCCTCCACTGTCTGGGTGCCTTCATGCAAGCCGAACAGTCCGGTAAAGGAGGCTGACAGTGCAGTCAGGACGACCTCATTGGTACTGAAGAAACTCACCGCCTGTGAATAGACGCGTTCCTTGGCATTGGTGGTTTGTAACAGCCGTGCCATGACGACCTCGGACGTGTTGTAACTGATGGTGAGGTTATCCGACAGGTCCTTGGCAATCTGGTAGCGTTTTTCCTCGTTCTGCAGGGCACGCACCGCTTCATCACGCGCCATTTCCAGCCTGGCACGCTCGACGACATTCTCGCCCCGAAAGCCTTCGACCGTTTTCATGGCGGCGTTGACGGCTTCCTTGGCAGCATCCAGACTGCCCCCCGCCGTCTCCAGTACTTCCAGTGACATCACCTCCGATTGCTTGAGGGCACCCCGAAAATCCTGGTAGGCCTCGAGTATCTTTTGCTCGCGCTGGATCTGGTCCTGGGTGGCAGACGTCACCTCCAGGTAGGTGTCCTTGATCTTGTCAAAACGTGTGGCGATATCACCGCGCGTTACTTTCATCCACACATTGGATATCCGTTCGAAGGTATCCAGTTTGCCATCGCCAATCTGTTCCACCATTTTCCTGGAATCATCACGGATGCTGTCAAAGGCGTCGATGATATCCTCGTAGCGGGTGCCAATATCCATCGCCTGCACCTGTTCGCGCACCACATCATTGAACAGTGACGCCTGACTGAGGGTGCGAGTGATGGCTACTACCCGCTCTTCGTCAAGATCGGAAATCTGATTGAGGAGCGCAACGACCGGTGCTTCCTCGCCGGCTTGCTGTGGTAACAGGCCAAGATCATGCAAACTGTTCATGGCCTTATCCAGGTATTGTATGGGTGACGATACTGTGTTCATGACTCCTCCATTTTTTATTCGTGGTTGCTATGTCATAAAAATAATTGAATGGCCGTTACTCTGCTCATCCGCTCCCTTTCTGCATTGATGTCGATTTAAACAATGCTCGAGCTGTTGTTACCTGGTTTGTGCAGCTTTTCCATACCGATGCCTCCTTGCGCGCAGAATAGCGCCGGAATACATCAAGGATTGACAACCTCCAGTGTGACCTTGCCGTGACCCGCGTCAAGCAAACCGATCTTCCTTGCGGCGGCGCCTGAAAGGTCAATGATCCTGTCTTCTGCATGAGGACCACGATCGTTGATCACGACTTCAACTGATTGCCCGGTTTCCAGGAAAGTAACGATGACTGTCGTTCCTAAGGGTAGCGTACGATGTGCGGCGGTCAATGCATTCTTATCGTAAGGTTCACCGCTGGCAGTCGTGTTGCCATCCAGGTTGTCGGCCACGTAGCTTGCCTCGCCTTCCTGCAATTCAGCGACTGACACGGCTGGCATGATCCCCTGCATAACGAACAACAATGCGAACAACATCAGTCTGGTTTGATTCAATGCTAGCTCCTTGAGCGAAAGAAATTAAAGAGGGCCATCCGACATGTGTGCCGGATGGCCATGCCCGGCAACAGCAGACAGCTATTCCATCTTTTCCTTCATGGCATCCGCGGCATTCTCGGCAGAATCTGCCATGTCAGATGCCGTATCATCAATAGCTTCTCCGGCTTTTTCTGCCGGACCTTTTTCACATGCAGACAGCCCCAGAAGCAACAATCCAGACAGCAGTGCAGTGAGTATTCCCTTGTTTAATTTCATATCTTTATCTCCTCGTGGATGTCAGGTGACGAGTAGCTTCACCTGAATGAAATGATATTAGATAGTCGTTGCTATGTCTTCTTTATGGCACCGACGATAAAAAGCAGTAGTGCGGCACCTGCAGTTGCAGTTATCATCGAACCAATCAACCCACCTGCCGAGATACCCAGCAGGCCAAATACAAAGCCTCCAAGTACGGCTCCTAGAACGCCGATGACAATATCACCGATGAGACCAAACCCACTACCCTGCATCAAGGTCCCCGCCAGCCAGCCTGCTACAGCACCAATGGCCAAGAAGATAATTAATGCCTGAATATCCATAACCTCACCCCGTAAACGTCAAGAAATCATCAGTCCGGCAACAACAATTGCCATCAGTACAGACAAGTAAAATGTCCACTACAGCATCGACAGTTGCGGTAACCAGAGCAAAACAGTCGCTACAGCCAGGATCAGCACAGCACGCAGCCAAGCACTCAGGATATTGTTAGACATTGGTGTCGTCCTCCGCCATAAACCTGCGGATACTCTGTGTTATCCAGCAGGATGACAATCAGGGATTTAATCTGCCCTCCCCCTGATTACTCGTTGAGCATAGACGTTATTGTGAATTATTCCAGTGTCCCGGCATCAAGGTCTATCCAGTTTTCGAAAAACAACGATACTTTTCATTTTGAAAAGCTTTATACAACTGCCACATCGCACGCCACGAAACGCCTGCAGGATACGGGGTGCAGGCTTAGCAGATAGTGTTCAGCGAGCTAATTGCTGGCAGCGCCCGGTGTAGTCGCTGTCGATTGATTCCTCCCGAAGCCTCGCGTTAAGGCCATCGCGGTAATGGTGATCCTCCTTTGTTGTTTGTGCTGCGCCAAGCTATTTCCTTGTCGCCACCCGCAGGATGATTCAATCAGGAGATACCGGGTGTTCAGTCTCCTGAAGATCCTCCTCGACAAAACGCAATAATGCTTCAAAAAGAGCCTCGCGCGGGTAGTCATTCCTGTCAACAAACGTGGAACCGATGATGCTGTGGGTGCGAGCTATCGGGACTGCCAGCGCCCAGTGATCAGCATTGAGATAGGCGACCAGGGTGCTGCCCGGGATGAACTGATCGTAGAAGATGACCTGGCTGTCGTTGCGTGCATCCACCTTGCCGAGTTTCCTGTAACTGCCCTTGAGGATGGATGAGATGCGCTCGGGGTCCGGAAAGGTCGCCAGTGTGTAATAGGCGATCGTGTCCGGCAGGGTATTTTCAGCCAGCCAGGCCTTGCGCGTCGCCGGTTTCAGACTGTCCAGCCCGCCACCATCGCCGGCAGTACACTCTGCCTTCGGAAAATACTGCAGTAAATTGAGATAGGACTGATCCGCATCATTTGCCAGTGGTGATCCGCCCACCGAACCGGCCGCACTGACCACGGCCAAGACCCGGTCATGGATTTCCGGGTAATTGACCACGGCCTCGAGAATATCGGGTGCCCCCTTGGAATAACCGAGCAATACCAGGTGCCGGTCCTGACGCGGCATCGCCATGATGGCATCGCGTATCTGGCGTGCATTATTGGTACTGCTGGAAAGACCATCGACATCCAGGGACACCAGGTCATAGCTGAACGGACGAAGATGTTCCGAGCCGGTTGCTTGTGCATCCAGCCACGCAGAGAAACAGTCCCAGCCCACACCCGGCACGGCGGCAATCACCAGACGACGTTTCGAACGCCCCAGGTTGGCGGGTTGGCCGGTCCCTGGCGGCTCGATACCCACGGTGGTGAGCGCCTCCTCACAGGGGCGGTAATCAGGCACGCTGTCTCTACGCGACTCAAGCACCGCGCAGAAAATCTCCCGGAAGCGTCCACGCTTGTCCTGTTCTGCCGTCTGGATTGCCGGCACCAGCACCAGGGGTACCGAGTCCGTGGTATAGGGCATCAGTGGCTTTGAGGCGCAGCCACCCAGCACAAGGACCGAGGCTGCCAGTAAGGCTGACGGTGTTGAGCGTTTCCATGCCGGCATGAATAGATTCCTGTGTTATGAGTGGCTGTCGTGAATCTTCTGATTGCAGATTTCGGTATCCGTCTTTCTGGTTTTAATTCTGCTCTTTCGGAACCACCTCGAAGATCACATCCATGACGCGCTGCATGCCATCGCGCGCGGGCTGACTGGTCACGGTTTCATCACTGTTGACCCAGTAAGGTTCACCTTCATCATTCAGCAGCACCTGCCAGGCATTCTCCGGCTGCATGTCCCGTTCCATCACCTGTGCCAGCGCCTCGGCCAGCCCCGGGCTGTCGACGAAGGCACCGGCCTCGGTATTGATGTTCGCCGAGCGCGGGTCGAAGTTCATGGAGCCGATAAATACATGGCGCCGGTCTACCACCACTGCCTTGGTATGCAAGCCGGTAAACTCACCCCGTGACGGTGGTACATCGACAATCGCCTGGATGTCGGCGTCGGCACGCAATTCATAGAGTTCCGCACCGGCATTGATGAAATCGTCACGCCAGTACTTGTAGTGACTGTTGACGGCCGGTACATCATGTGAGGCCAGCGAGTTGGTGAGGATGCGCGTCTTGACGCCACGGTCGGTCAGTGCCTGCACAAAATCAATACCTGGTTGCCCCGGGATGATGTAGGCATTGGTAATCAACAGCTCCTCCTCGGCCTTGTCCATAAAGGAAAACATCGCCTGTATCATGTGCTGTGATATGGCATCTTTCTCGGTGGCCTCGTCGTAGATGAGATAACTGGTACCCGGGTGCAGCTCTTTGGCAACGGCTGCCAGCTCCGTACTCCAGTCTTGCGGTTCACGCGGGAAAGCCTGCAGTTCCGGTGCCATGCGGTTTTTTTCCTGTATGCTGTTCCATGCCTGCTGCGCATATTCCGGATCGGGATCGGTGGCCAGGTTGACGGCAGAGACCACCCATTCGCTGTTCCAGAAGTGATCGAACATGCCATTGGCCTGGAGGGCAATATGCCCGAAGCCCAGCAGGTCGAGGTCGTGGAAATTATAGGCGCTGCTAAGCCCGAAATAATGGTCACCGATATTGCGGCCGCCGACCACGGCGGCATTGCCATCAACGATGATCAGCTTGTCGTGCATGCGACTGTTCAGCCGTTCCATCTCCGCAATCATCTCCGCACCGCGTGAGCCCAGGTCACGTCCCTTCCAGGGATTGAAGAGACGAAATTCGATATTCGGGTGGTTCTCCAGTTCACGAATCAACTGGTCCTGACCCATGGTGAGCAGGTCATCGACGATCATGCGCACGTGCACTCCGCGTTGTGCTGCCAGTACGGCACGCTCCAGAATAAACCGGCCGGCATTATCCGGGTACCAGAGGTAGGTTTGTATATCAACGGAAGACACGGCCGAATCGATCAGGGCAATTCGCCACTGTAGCCCGTCCACACTGCTGTCGAGCAGTTTGAAACCGGAGTATGCCTGGCCATGCTCGGCTTGTATGCTGTTAGCCATATCGGCCAGTATGCCTTCAGTAGCCGGTGGTCGTGCGTAACTCGGCTCGAAACGGATGAGTTCCTCTTTCATCTTTGGTCCGGCACAACCCACCAGCAGCAGCGCCAGAAGACCGCCGAGCAGTGCTTTGATTGTTAACCGGTCAATTGATATGTGTTGCGGTGTTCGCGCATGCATCCGCTTACTCTCCCGTTTTGTTTGCGTTTCTTGTGGTTGCCTCGACTTCCCGTTGCTGCAAGATCGGCACCCAGTCGAGGATCTCGATATCGGAAATGGCCAGCGGGCGGGTTACGAAAAAGAGCACTGCGCGCAGGCCATCGGTATGGTAGCGACTGTCACTGTCCGTGTTATCACCTGACGTCCCGGGCACGGGTCCGGCACCTGCAACAAATCCCAACCGTCCCAGTCCTCCTGAATACATCAGGTCCTGGATCAGCAGGTTCCTTGACTCGTCGACATTCGGATGTAATGGCTGCTCATATGAATCGGCCACTGCAAAGCGCCCGCCCAGTGGGCGTCCGGACTGCACGAGGGCCACGGGTTGGTCCTGATAACGCAGTGGTGCGACCCACATACGAAGCCAGTTGGCCGGTACGCCGCCTTGTCCTCGCTTGCGCATAACGATATCCGGTGGCCGTTCGAAAATGCGCTGCCGGGTGTCACCCGCGTATTGTTCCGCACGGTATCCACGACGAATCAGCGCGGCAGCAATGTCGTTGACATCGCCAACAAATATCACGTTGGCCGGGTCACCATCGCTTGCGCAGCAGGGCAGTTGCTCGAGCGCAGTGCGCAACGACTCGGCACTCTGGTAGTTTTTTTGATCTGATTCAGTCAGGCGTACGAGTGTTTTATGGGCTAGCGTATTTGCTTCACCGGGTATAGGCAGAAACAGGGTGAATGGGTAGATGCTCCGTTGTCCAAGTAAATCGACGTTGAGGACATAGGTTCCCCGATGGGGATTGACGAACAGGATACCACTGCGTGCTGCCCCGGGGGGGATTGGGCTCTTGAAATCCATGGCTTTATAGTAGGCATCGATGCGGGCATTGGATTTCCTGGCGAACTTGCTGTGTAACGGCCACGCGACCTCCAGAGGGGAGAAGTAGCTGGGATCGGTACCCGAGCGTAACAGCCACAACGTATGCGTGGAGTGATTACGCACCTCGATCCAGATGGGTTGCACTCCCGTGCTGTTGATATCGGTACCGAACAGCTGCTCGCTGTCGGCCGAGCTGAGTACCGCGGCGCTGAGCATGACATCCCCAACTGAGTCCGAAACGGCCCGTGCACGCAGTGAAGCATCACTCGCTGCTGCCGGTGCCTGCCAGGAGGCGCAGCCGCCAAGGCTGAACACCAATGCAACGACCAGGGCCATTATGGTCGCTGTCTGACGTAGCCCTTGCAGGGCAAGGTACGCTGTCACGGGGCGTCTCATTGCGGTGTCCTCTGCATCGATTCCTTGAGGAACCCGCCCTCCACACCTTCCCAGGGAAGAAACTCGATGTCGACTAGTGCGGTGGGCGTTATATCGAAGAACAATACCCCGCGCTGTCCTTGAGTGTAGTACGGATCCGTGGTCAGATTTTCACGAGGCGCGTCGATGGGCGCGGCACCCACACCCTTGACCATGCCGATTTTCTTGAGGTTTTGCGAGTAGGCCATGTCCTCTATCAGTGCGGTCAGGGCAGCATCGACATCCGGGTCAATCTTGTGGGTCGTGAGGTAGGGCGAGTGAATGGTGAGACGGGTACCAATGTCGCGGCTGATCTGCCCGACCCACACGGGCTTGCCATGGTATTGCATCGGACTTATCCAGAGACGCAGATGATTGCGCTGGTGGATGTTGTCCCGCGCCTTTTGCAGCGCGAGTTCCTGGGGACGCCCGTACAGGTACAGGGGGCTGACTGGGGAATAGCGATAACGCTCCCCGGACAGTACCGAGTTGATCATTTTATTGATTGATTCGGCTGTGGTGGCTTCTGTCGGATGCCAGCCACGCCGTACCAGCGCAGGAAATGCATCATCCAGACCACCGACCACGATCAGGTTGAGGGGATCACCGTTGCGTGTGCCTGCCTTGTTGGTAACACAGCATGGCAGGGCCTCCAGTGCAGCGCGAAAGGCCTCGTCGTCGGTATAGTTGACGATTTCCGTGTCTGAGTAGCGTTCCTGCGTGAAGGCGCTGCGTTCCTTATAATCCGCGTAAAAACCGGGAATGATATTGATAGTGGAAAAGGTCTTCAGATGACCACTGGCCACCAGGTCCAGTTGAACCATCTTCACGCCCTCGTCATGATTGGCGAGCACAAAGCCTGATACCGTGACGCCCGGCGGAACAGGGTTTTTAAATGCGAGTTGCTCGAATAGCTGTGTCAGCCTGCGGTTGTTTTTGCTGCTGTCGCCGGCAAAGGCATCGGCCGCCTCGGATGCCGGAAAAAAATTGGGATCAAGTCCAGGAGACAACAGCCAGTAGGCAATGTCATCGTGATTTTCAACCTCGATCCAGACCGGTTGAATTCCCTTTGTAGCAAGCGGCACCCCGTAAACCGTCTCACTCTCGGTATCGGACAGCACACTGGTGGACACTGTCAGGTCACCATTCGATCGGGTGATAAGTCGTTGCTTATAGCCCTTTGATTCGTTTTCTGGCAGCGGGCCTGTAGAGACGCAACCTGCCAGCAGCAGGGCAATGAGTGTAATAGCGAGTACAGGGCTTACAGCGTGTCTGGACTCCATTCAGGGGAACTCCTTTATATTTCGGCTACATAATAGACGATTTTCCCATTGTTTCCATCTGTACAGGATGTTACTCGGAACTGGACTTTACGAATGACCCGAAATAGAGGAAGTAGATGGTCTGCCCGATCACGTAATCGCTGCGCATGATGAACGGGTGGGATTGAGGTACGACCAGGAAGTCTGTCATACCCTCAAGTCTGGCGCTCTCGACTGTTACCGTGCCATCGTTCGGTACTCCCAACCAGGCAGACACAATCGGGTTAAGAGTGGAATCGCCGGTAATAATGCCGACCTCGTAGGTTGCAGGTCCCAGCATCAGCGGCACACTGTGAGCATCCGTACCCAGCTGGAACCCGGCCGGCCCGGTAATGTCTTCAAGCTCGGGGTACTCTTCCAGCACATCACTCAGCGGGCTGCCCTGGTTCGGCGGTGCCAGCATGACAACACGACCGAGTTCCGCGATGGTATGTTCAGACAGGTAGTGTCTTACCAGAATTCCGCCGAGTGAATGGGTGACAAAGTGAATATGTTGCGCACCGGCCTCGCGGCATGCATTCAGGTCACGCTCAATGGCAAGACCGGACAATTCCTGAATCGGGTGGCTGCGCGACGGGTAACCCTGATTGATGACAATAAAACCTTCTTTATGCAATTCCCCGGCAAGGAGTTCCATCGAACCGGACGTGCGCATCAGTCCGTGCAGCAGGATGACACACTCCGGTTTTTGTTGCCTGACCCGTTCTTCTCCCCGGCAAGGTGTCATTACCAGAATGCACAGTAACATCAGAAATAATAAAAACCTGCGCATATCCTGACCTTCATATGAATCTCAAGTGACGGGTCTATACTTGCTTGTCTGCAATGGCGACTCCATCGGAAGATTTCCGATAAATACGGAGATGTAACGCGGACCAAAGCTTGACATTGGATTGTTATCATAGCGGAACTCAACAGCGTCGTCTCCGCTGATCAAGAGCAGATCATCATACTTGTTCAGCAAGCGCCGGTAACTGGTATCCGGATTGACGTAATAAGGAATGGTGACCGATAGTGCGTCTGTCAACAGCAGTGAAGTTATTGCCTGTGAATAGCCCCCCGGCATGATTGATGTCCGCATGAGTTACGCGCCACAGACACAGATACGTGATGCAGCAGACCAGTTACTGAGGACAACCACTGAACATACCGGCATTCTGACACGAGACAATCCGACCGATGATAGTCAGTTATTGGTGCGGCGTGTTAGTGGCCGCGCCACATGGCAGGTAGGATGAGTATCGGCCCGGGATGCACGAGGTCATTGCGTTTCAAGCCACCCGGTGCGTACATGTTGAAGAACTCACATTGCTCCTTGGTGAACAGTTCCGAAATTTCAAGCTTTCCTGCAACAGCCTTGAGCACATCGCCCGGATCCAGCTTGCCTTTCATCGAGGTCGAGGCCACAAATTTGCCAGGCATCAGGTCGACTTCGACCTTCATGGTGCCCGAGCAACGAATATCTTTCGGTATTTCTTCCGGTACCACGGGGCGCAGCTTGATGACCGTGTCAGCGGTGCCACCCTGAATGTGCCTTGCACGTGCCACAACCCCAGCTGCATCGAGGGTGAGATCGGGTGAATCTAAAGAAGTAGACCTGCCGTATTTCTGCCTCTATGGGGTCCAGGCCCAGCGCAAGTGTCGCACGGCCATGATCATCCTCCGATACCGAGAACTTCAGTTCAACACTGTCTGCTCTTCGCTCTGCTGTGAGCGTGCACATTGCGCCCTGCGTAGCCAGTCAGGATGGCCACATTGGCGTTCAGGCCATACCGACTGCCTGGTGCAGATAGGCCAAAACCTGGCGGTTGAGGCCCAGCTTGCTGGCTAATTCCTGCATGTAACGCCTCTCGGCCTCTGTATCGACATTAATTGCCATGAGTGACGCTGTATAGATCTGTGCGGCCACCTGCTCGCTGGGTACTGCCTGCACAATCGCGTCAGTGTCCATGGGTTTGCGCATTTCATCCATAACAAAACGTTGCTCTTCATCGGTAACCCCGTCTTCGCGCAACTTGCCCACAAGACGTTCAGTTTCATTTATATCGATGCGCCCATCGGCCTTTGCTGCGTTGATCATCGCCCGTACGGTGAGCGTGGCGACATCGCGGACCTGTTGTTCCTCACGGGCATTGGCGGGCTTTCGCAAACCCGCAATGACTGCGGTTGCATCATCAACATCGATCGATTGCGATCCAGCAGCGGATTGGTCGCCAGCCATCATGCTTTTTGCCAGCGCGAGTGCCTGGGCAGCCAGTGCGCCAAACACGGAGTTGGCACCTGCACCGGCCGAACCTGGTGAGCTGTTTGTCGAACCGCCCAGTACCATTTTACCGATGCTGCTGAGGATGTCTGCAGATGAGGGGCTACCACGAGTGCCTCTTACATCAGGTGCAGCTGCATCGCCGCCCAGCATGGAACCGGCCATTTTCCCCAGCACATCGAAAATCCCCCCCGAGGCCCCGCCTCCCGGCATGGTGCCAGGGCCACCACCAGGTACACCAAAACCCTTGTTGCCGAATGTGTTGTCAAGACGCCCCGATGAGGCCCCCATGTTCGCTTTCATTAACGAACCCAGAATATCCAGTGTATTCATATTGTTGTCTCCAGCAGTGCTCTCCTTGCGGAGAGTAGAATCAAGGTAGCGATGGGTACTATACCCGGCAGCTCACGAGCGTCTGCGCCCCGACCCGGGTGGATGCAGCCACGGGGGTGGACCACCGCCCGGGCCAGGCATCAGTGACCCGGGGGACATCCTCTGCGATCCAGGTGGCATGTTCCACGGGGGCGGCGGTGGTTTCTGACCCGGGGGACTGGCCGCAAGCGCCTGTTGCCATGCAGTCTGTCGCCAGCTCTGCATGTGAACGAATGCTTTAAATTCTTGCTGTTGATGCCCATCGAAGCGCTGTTTCTCTTGCTGCTGATAAGCCGAAAATTTTTCCTGGTCGATGCGCTGCTTGTGCTCCAGCCCATTGCGCTCCTGTGTCTGGTGGGCGCGGAAGGCTGCCCAGTCCTGCTTCCACCACGCCTCGTCGAGATCGTCCTCATCGAGCTCGGGTGTCTTCTCCCGTGCCGCCGCCTCTGTGCCAGCCTGGCCTGACTGCCCCGCGTTTGTGCCGGTTTCTGTCTGCGGGGTTCCCGGCAGTTGTGTGTTCAGGATGTCCTTGACACGTGCCAGCAGGGAGTCGTCATCATCATCCTGTGACGAGGATTGTGTTTGTTGCGAAGCAGGACCTTGTGTTCCAGGCAGGGGCGCATTGAGAATTTCACCCAGCTTGTCAAAAAATCCCTTGTCTTCCTGTTGTGCCATCTTCAGCTCCTTGGAGTGTCACCGTTGTACCTTGAGGCGCTTCGACAACCAAACGAGAAGCAATGCACCTGCCAGTGCTGCCACGCAGGTAACGATAAGACCGCCCACCGTGCCGCTGCCGCCAACGCCAAGCAGCGCCAGTCCATAACCGCCGACAACACCTCCGGCAATACCGAGGATCATGTCACCAATCCTGCCAAAGGGTGGTGTGCCACCAATAAATCCTCTGGCAATCAACCCTGCGATAGCGCCGATCGCCAACCAAACTAACAAAGACCATGCTGGCATAGCTAGTACTCCTTTGAATTTAATGAACAGATCGTTTCTTAAGTCTGCAGTTAACTAAAAGTGGTAACGTCTTGTTAACAAGAATCAATTCAAGAAACCACTACTGATTCATCTTGTCCTTGACAGAGTCCACTGCATCCCCGGTTTTGTCTGCAACATCAGATGCTGCGTCATCGATTGTTTCCCCGGCTTTTTCTGCAGGGCCTTTTTCACAAGCGACCAGTCCCGTGAGCAGGAGTCCGGAAAACACTATGGCAACGATTTTGTTATAACGTTTCATTTTGTATCTCCTGTTGAATGTTACTGTTAATGGTGTTGACAGTTGTGGTAACCAGACTGTGGCAGTAGCAAGGCAACAAATGATCTGATTCTCAAAGCCATGCTGCAGGTGTTGACAGGATACCTCCGTGTAGCTGTGTTTCGCTATTCTGGTGTATGAATTCCCGTGAATTGTCTCGCACACCATTAATTGTGTCTATCCACTACCCTGAATAACACATAGAAATATTTTTATACACATGGAATGAAAACAGCCCATTCTGGCAAGGAAGTTGCTATCAACAACTCACCTGCACTCTGCGCCTGGGATCTCTCCACCAAACCTGCATGCAGATCGTCCAGCGAATGATTTGTTCTTGTGCAACCACATGCCATCGAGCACAAACCGCTCGCCGGACCACTTTTTGCCTTGATTAAACAACGGAGGTTGGCCCTATAATCCGGTTCGTGGAGTACATCAACCAGCAGATAAAAAGGCTCTTTACATACACACTTTACGTCTTATCACCACGCTGGTTTTACACAGTTGCCATTCAGTCGTGAAGGGGCTTTGTTGCATCCACAAGCGGCGATGGCGGTGTCTGAACCCATGGTTTGTGGCGCAACGCGCTTGAGGATTACTTATGAATAACATCAAGGTTTTCGTACTGCTTGCCGGAATGACGGTACTTATTGGCATGCTGGGTCAGGCAATGGGCGGTCAGAACGGCATGCTGATCGCGCTACTCATTGCCGCAGCAATGAATTTCTTCATGTACTTCCATTCATCGACGAACGTGATGAAGGCCTTCAAGGCACAGACCATCAGCCGCGAGCAGGCCCCGGAACTGTACGACATCGTCGACAAACTGCGACAGCGTGCCGGTCTGCCGATGCCAACGGTCGGTATTGCCCCGCAGCAGCAGCCAAATGCATTTGCAACCGGCCGCAATGCTGAACATGCCGTTGTCTGTGTCACCCGGGGCCTGCTTGACATGATGGACAAGGACGAGCTGGAAGGCGTGCTTGCACATGAACTCGGTCACATCAAGAACCGCGACATGTTATTGCAGACAATCTCGGCGACCATTTCAGGTGCGATTACCACGCTCGCGCGTTTCGGACTGTACTCGCCGCATCAGGGCGAAGGCCGCGGTTCACCGGTCGGCCCCTTGCTGGCACTGCTGGCGCCCATTGTCGCAATGATCCTGCAGTTTGCCATCAGCCGTACCCGTGAATTCAAGGCCGATGCTGTCGGTGCTGAACTCTCGGGTAAACCAATGGCCCTGGCCAGCGCACTGGGCAAGATGCAGCAAATCGCACAACGACATCCAATGGATGTGCCACCATCGGTTGCACCGATCGCGCAGGTCAACCCGCTGTCGGGGTTCAAGGGACTTTCAAGGTTGTTTTCTACCCACCCATCGACCGAGGAACGTATTGCACGGCTGCAGGCGATTGCTGCCTCGAGATGAGATGACCGTGTCTTAAACCGAAAACAGCCTGGCATACACCCTCGGGAATTGCGGATGCGGTACGCAACCACCGGAAACAAGCATTCTGATCCTTGATTCAGTTCGTCTGCTTGCGCTGCAATGCCGTGAGCTGCTGCTCGTACTGGTCAGCCTTCGCAGTATCCCCTGCCTTGCGTGTATAGGACGCCAGCGCCGACAGTATTTCTACACTGGTTTTCCCACGCTCATGATAACGCTCAAGGACCTCGATGGCCTTGCCGGTCTCACCATTGGCATCCAGTGCTATCGCGTAAACATAGGTGTAACGCGCATCGTCTGCTTGCAGTTCAGCCGCACGCGACAGGGCCATGACCGCAAGCGGTAACTGCTTGCTGCGCACCAGAGCGAGGCCATAGGCATGATAAAGGCCGGCATTTTCCGGCGCGACTTGCATTCCTTGCTTGAGCGTGTTGAGCGCCGCCTGTTCGCGTCCAGTGGCGCGATACAGGTCGGCAAGATTGATATAGGCGGGCACGAAGGTGTCGTCCATTAGCAGCAGTGTAAGATAAGCCTGTTCTGCCTCAGCAGCGTCGCCCATTCGCAGGTAGAGGTTACCCAGATTGATATACGTCTGCGGATGGTCGGCGTTGAACTGCAGTGTGGCAATATATTCATCGAGTGCCTTTTTCAGGCGTGCACGCTGCGCCGTGTCGAGCGAATCTTCCGGCGTATCCGCCAGCACGCGGCCGGCCTCGATGCGCACCGCAAGCACTTCATCATCCAGCAGGTGCTGACCGATCGGGAAACGCATACCCGGCTGCAGGGACTCGAGCGCCTCGAGTCCGCCAAGTCGCACGATCGGATCTTCGTCATAGAGCGCGTCACTGATGGTCTGTATCGCCTGCATGGTTGGATAACGTGCCAGCAGTGATAATGCCGTGGCCCGTGCAATTGCCGGCTGTTCCTCACTTCCAGCCAACTCGATCAACCGTGAAGCACTATCCGGCGCACCACTGCGTGCCGCGTGCAGTGTCCCGGCATAGTCCTGAAAGCCTGCCGCCGGCTTGCCGTACCACTCGCGCACACGCTCGGTTGCCCAGCTGTTGGTCTGCTGCACATGGCAGCGGATGCAGGCATTGGGTGTACCGAGACGCTCAGACAGATCAGGACGAGGTATGCGAATACTGTGATCACGGCGCGGATCCACCACCATGTAGCGGGTCTCCGGCATGTGGCAGTCCACGCAACGGGCGCCCTCGCCCTCCGGCTCGTGAAAATGATGACTTGCACTCGCAAAGCGCTCCGCGGCGTGGCAGCCCAGGCAGACCTGGTCACCCGGTGCGCGCAGCTTCAGTGTGTGCGAGTCGTGACAGTCACTGCAGGTCACACCGGCATGAAACATCTTGCTCTGGATGAAGGAGCCGTAGACATACACTTCCTCCCTGATCTGGCCATCCGGGTAGTAGAGTTGCTCTGTCAACAGTGCCGGTCGATAGGCGTCCATGAAGGCATGACCGGGAACATGTTCCGATGCGATCGCCGCGCGGCGCGCATGGCAGCGGGCGCATACCTCGATCTCGGTGGTGCTGTCGCGCGGCGCGCTGCGCTGCGCCGTTCCCGTGAGCGGGTCCATCTGCCAGGACACGCCCCTGCGTTCGTCAAGACTGACCACCAGACCACGCGTCTGGTCCTGCGTCTGCGCGGTCGTATCTTTTGCAGCCCACTCGATATGCCCGGACCCCGGGCCGTGACAGGCCTCGCAGGAGACGTTGATCTCGGACCAGTGGCTATCGAAGTGCTGACGCTGCGCATCATAGTTCTTTTGCAGGTTGGTGGAATGGCAGTCCGCACACATGTAGTTCCAGTTCTGGTTGTAACCGGTCCAGTGCAGTTCATCGTTGTGATCGATTTTCTCATCGGGATAGAGATGGAACCAGCGCTGACCACCCTCCTCGGCAGGACGTGAGTCCCAGGCAAGACCAAGCGCCTGCAGGCGACCACCCGGGAACTCGATCAGGTATTGCTGCAGCGGGGTGACACCGAAGGTGTACTTGACCGGGTAATCCTGCAGACTGCCATCAGGGCCATCGGTACGCACCATGAAGCGCTCACCCTCGCGATAGAAGCGCGAGGTGATGTCGAAATACTGAAACTCGGCGTTGTTGAAATCGCCAAGCACGCTTTGTGTGTTCGCCTCCTGCATGGCAAGGTCATGGTGCGAACCCTGCCACTGTCCGTACTGCTCGGCATGGCAGGCCGCACAGCTGGTGCTACCGACATAGGTCACACCTGCCTCCACAGCCGGCCTTGCTGCTGATGACCGCTCCGGCACTGCCGGCCCAGCTATCGATGGCCGTTTACTGTGCCAAACCAGAGCCGCAACAACAGCCAGTACTACCATGGCAAGCACAATGAAGACTATTTTTTTCGACATAATGATTAACTTGAATGTTGTGATTTAATAGCTTAACGGGCCAGAACAGATGAACCCGCGGAGCACTTCGTGAGATCCGGTTTTGCTGTAGATTTCGATCGTACGATGATAACAGAAGAACAATGCAGGCAACTATATCAATAACTTCAGCGCAACCAGTACCTCAGAAATAACTAACCAAGCACAGTGTTGCTGTCGAGCGTCTGGCAGTCATCATCCGGGTAGTCAGCAACTTGCATAGCACCCTGATTAGCTGCAACATCTGGCCTCATGGCCAAACAAAACAATCTGACATCGCTTGCGCTGACCCTCGGCGGCTTCATGAAACTGGAGTCAGCCAGCGGCATCCTTATGCTGGCTGCTGCCATGCTGGCGATGCTTGCTGCCAATTCACCATTGATGGACCTCTATAGCACGCTTCTGGATACAACCGTTGCGGTTCAGGTTGGCGCCTTGTCAATCAACAAGCCGCTGCTGCTCTGGGTCAACGATGGCCTGATGGCCGTGTTCTTCTTTATGGTGGGACTGGAAATAAAACGGGAAATCCTCGAGGGAGATCTGTCATCCGTTTCACAGATAATGCTGCCGGGCGTGGGTGCGCTCGGGGGTATGCTCGTACCTGCCACGATCTACGCCTGGATGAACTGGGATAATCCCGTCGCCCTGGATGGCTGGGCCATTCCCGTGGCAACCGACATCGCCTTCGCGCTGGCATTGCTTAGTGTTTTCGGTAGTCGCGTACCGACAGCACTGAAAGTTTTTCTGCTCACTCTGGCCATTTTCGATGACCTGGCTGCCATCATCATTATAGCGCTGTTCTATTCCGGTGATCTGTCACTGAGTGCACTGTCCATTGGTGCTGTCGCCCTGCTGATTGCAGTCATCATGAACAGGTCTGGTGTAACGCACACCTCGAGCTACATACTTCTGGGGATTGTACTGTGGATCGCCGTATTGAAGTCAGGCGTTCATGCGACACTCGCAGGTGTTCTAATCGCTTTTTGCATCCCGATGCGGGACAGACAGGGAGCTTCCCCGCTACGCGAACTTGAGCACGATCTGCACGGTCCGGTCATGTTCGTGATTCTGCCCGTATTTGCGTTCGCCAATGCAGGGCTCTCTCTGGCCAGCATGTCTGTTGAATACCTTACTCACCCCGTTACTCTGGGCGTGATATCAGGCTTGTTCATTGGCAAGCCACTGGGTATCGTTGTTTTTGTCGGGCTTGCCGTGGGACTTGGATTCGTAAAGCTCCCGAAGAACTTCAACTGGACCCAGCTACTCGGGGTAGCCTGTGCCTGCGGGATCGGATTCACCATGAGCCTCTTTATCGCGGGACTGGCTTTCGAGCACGGCAGTGGCGATTACTTCAGCGGCGATCGTCTGGGAATTCTGGTGGGTTCTACCCTGTCAGCCCTGGTTGCTTTTGCACTGCTTCACTTCAGCCTGCCAAAATCAGGTCGCAGCGACTAGAGTGCCATTTTATACTATGCTGTGTTAAAGGGAATACTCAACTACAGAGGCAGTCATGAGAACTATCGCTTTCCTGACGTGCACCATGTGGATGGTTCTTTGCAACGCCCAGCAAGTCTACAGATGGATCGCGCCAGACGGGAGTATGTATTTCTCAGACCAGCCTCATGCGGGTGCTGACATCGTCACACTGCCTGCATGGACTCCACCTCGACCGCAACAACAGCCGCCACCGCCGCCACCAGAACCAGACAGCAAGCCGGTGTTCACCCTGTATGACACACTCACGATTATCAAACCGACACCCGGAGAAAACATTCGTGACAACCAGGGAAATGTCGGTCTTGCATTAACGCTACAGCCCACTCTCAACACCGCCGAGGGCCACAGGATCCAGGTGCTGCTCGACGGCCAGGCGCAGGAAGAATCTGCAGATTCGCTGCAGCACTCACTGACTGGTGTTGAAAGGGGTAAACATACAGTCGTCGCGCGAGTCATTAACGAGCGAGGTCGTACCCTGATACAAAGCAGGCCCGTGAGCTTTTATTTAAAACACGCCTCACCTCTTTTCCATCGACCACGACCTGGCACACCACCGAGAGGTGTACAACAAGCCCCACGTGCACCCATGCCGCCCCAGGCACCCCGGGCACCCCACGCACCCTTCCGTCCTGCATCCCCTCCACCAGGATAACTTGCGGCTGGCCACAGCTGGAAATGCAGACTGTACTGTCACCGGGAAATTCCACGTACATCTCAGGCAAACGCTCGCCATGCCGCCAGCAAGGCAAACAGCAGGAAGACAGCAGCGCTTACGCGGTGCAGGCAAAGAAGCGGAAGGTGCTGCAACACGGTACGTCCAGCCCAAACCCCGAGTACCGAGACCATTACCAGCGCGGCAGTAGCACCGAACCACACCGGCAAAGGATCGAAACCACCCGCCAATCCCGCTACCGCGATCTGTGTCTTGTCGCCGAACTCGGCCATAAATATCAGCAGCAGCGTCGTGAGAAAAATACCATGACCCGATCTCTCCACCACATCCCCCGACTCGTCGTCATCCCGTTTGTACAAGGCGTGGAGACCAAAACCGCCGAACAACACGGCCACTAGGCCGGCCATCACCCGCTCAGGCAGCCAGGCAGCCACACCCGCACCGAACAATACTGCCAGAGTGTTGAGCACAAGAAATGCCGTCGCAGCACCCAGTATCACGGGCCAGTGACGGTAACGCGCCGCCAGCGTCATACACACCAGCTGACTCTTGTCGCCGAGCTCCGCCAGTGCAATGAGCGTGAAGCTCGACAAAGAAATAGACAGTGATTCAGGTGGGATCATTTATCTATAGAGAATCGCCTTACATGCAGGACAGGGACCGGGTCCGATTATACGAATACCATCTCGAGAAACCGATATGAATGTCCGTATGCAACTTTAGCCTCGAGTCTACAGCAACGCCGACACAGGGATCTATTGATTCAGTCAGCGACACACTCCCGGTCGGATAAGGAGCTACAGCCACCCTGACCGGTGTGGCGACTGATATCTGCTGATACACCCCCTTCGCGAAGTACCGCGGCCTCCATGAAGAAGGAAAGCGCTGCACCAGGACGGGGCTGCCACCACTACGATTTTGGCGAACCGCAGACTGATGCCACATCGGGATATGCGGTCGGCGGGTAATGACAAGAGACGCACTGTCGGTCGGTATACCGTGTTCTCCAGAATGCAGGACAAAGATCAGCAAGGAGGAATGCGATGAACGTCATTGATAGAGGCGGTCGAATCGTTGCTGTTTCGTTGTTGCCAGCCAGCTGGAAGCCTGCTGTGAAAACTCGGTGGCGGTCATACCAGAATGCGTTGCAAGGAAGATGTCCATAACACCCTCCATCCCGGTAGCACCGACGGCAGCCATGTCCCTCTCCAACACCTCTTTGAATGGCTGTTTGCTTTTCCACTCAAGGTGCTGCGACGCGAGTTGCTTCTCGCGATCGAACACGAACAGTGCCTGTGTAGACATGGGATATTCAACCCACAGGGTGCCATCGTTGTCGAAGCTCGCAATGCGTTCCCGTGGCGGCACATAGTCCTTGCTACCCCCTTTGGCTACGGCGGTTACGAAATCGATGATCGCCTGTTTGGATTTGCCCTCGTTCCATGAAGGCAGCGGATTGGCCGCCATGGCGAATACAAAAAAGACCAGACTCGTGATCAATGCTACAACGAGCTCAGGCAGGGTTTGGACAGGCTTTCACATGATGCATCTCCTCAAGGTTCAAGTGGTGCCAATGCGGCCATGGTATAGCCGAATGCCCGCTTGACCAAAACCCGGGGTTTCATTGATCCAACTCAGGCCAATCTCTATTGTTGTGACTACGGGTCGTCCTCTGGGAATCCACGGCAGCCTGCCTCTTCACCCATGCCGGGCCACCGCGCTTTGGAAGATCCGCTCCCAACTATTCATGGCTTACGCCTCGACCGGCTCTCAACAAGCCAGGCCACCCAGGCGCAGCTCAATGTGTGCTTGATTGGGTGCCGGGTGTGAATCGCAGTCGAAGAGAAACACAGCATTGGCATGACATACACCAGTAGCAGCCCTTCCTGGAACAAAAAAGGCGACCCGAAGACCGCCGTGAGGAAAGTGACCGTAAAGCCTGATTGCCAGTTAGTCAGCGACTGTTCTTGAGGGTATGACCTTCAGGTCGTTAATGCCATGTTCTGCCTTGCGTCGATCAGTCAAGCTTCTCCGATCCTGAATGACAAAAGCCCCTGACTATTTACTGGCGAACGTTCTGCAAACATGTTCCTGAAACGACCACACTTCTGCCTTACACTGCCAGTCATACAGAGGTATTCAATTAAAACCGTACAAATCGAGTTGCTTTGCTTGTGAATAATTCGAACATTCAGAATCATCTGCAATAATGAAATGCTGCAAAGATTCCTGAAGGTCGGTTAAATCCTGGAAAGTATTTTTTTGCTGCGTTCCAACTTTCTCGACAATGCCCGAAACATCGTTCATATTATCCGGGTTTCTGCGATACACACGCACAAAGTAGCTTTGCATAGACCGATCCTCCGCAAACTTATTGAGCTTTCAATTTCATCCAGCCCTGGTTCTCTTCTTTGCCTTGAAAGTCTATTCCAGCAGAGGCACTGGATCGAAGGCATGGCGGAAACCAGCTACCGATGACTATTCAGGTTGATAGTCGAGGCCTGCCGATTGGTGAATTTTATAACGCAAGAATCCTGCGCAGCACCGGTGCAGCCACAACGGGATCTTTTGGGTCTAAAAGAAATGGCGGCCAACGACTGAACGAGGGCCGCCACAGGATAGTAAAAACGTTAGGCTGTTTTCTTGCGCCTGGCGATACCGACCAGCCCCAGCAAGCCGGAGCCGAAGAGCCAGACCGCGGCAGGAACAGGTACTGAGGTAGGCTCTACCGATCCGACCATCACGACGAAGTCGTTGAAATCGAAATCAGCGCCACTGGATGCCTTTACATCTTCCCAGGCCAGCACATACTCGCTTGTTAACCAGGTTCCCGCTATCAGACCGGGCAGCTGCACCTTATCGCTACCAGTACCCTGGTATGCGAGCATGTGATCGACAGCATCCATATTGAGAGCGGTCTCACTAAAGAACGTTCCGTTATTGGCGGTAGCAAGATAGAAACCGAAACTGTTGCCTGCGAAATTAATACCGGTATCGTAAGTGCCTACACCATACATGTTTTTGTACACGGATCCATCAGCCATGATCGACATGGTCACCTGCGCGCCTGCGGAAGCCCCACCGGTAAAAAGCAGAACCTTGTTGGCACTGTTGGTAGTGTCATAGACACCAAAGGAATTGGTGCTGGCGTTACCTGCAAGCTCAATAATCAGGGTTGATGTCGATCCACTGTTTCCGGAAACACTCCAGTTGGAATCCGAGCTATCCGGTACACAGTCAGTCAGCGTGTCGACACTGCTGGGACCAACCACGGTAATAGCATCGAGAACACCTTGCAGAGACGTTTCAGAACTGCTGCCAGTGACACAGGTTGCTGCCGAAGCGGCCCCGGTTACCAGGCTCCCACCCAGTAAAGACAGGGCAAGCAGTTTTTTTACAGGGGATAATTTATTCATTCCTACTCCATAACAGTACAGAAGATTATTGCCACCTTGGCTGTAAGAGCTGAAAGCACGTGCAGACTAACGTTCTTGTCAGAACTTACGTGCAGCTTACAGATTCGAACGGAAAGGAAGGCAATCATCATGCCTGATTAATTAACAATATATTAATCAATAAGTTAAAAAATAATCTATGGTGCCTGGCCGGGTCTCTGTAATGTTTGCCGACAAGCGAGCGGCTAGATTTAATGCGGCGTATAGAATAATTCTCATTTACAAACAAATGGTTATATTGTCCAGAAGCACATCACAGCTCAGTAAGAAATTTCGACATCCTTTTTCGTAGAGTGCGCGTAGATTTTTCATACGATCGGCACGGTTAAACACAACAATTTCAGTGAGGATGCCCCGTTATGCGTTTGCGAGCGATCTCATGGCGACCTGAACAGGTTTGTCGACAGTAACCTTTCCTCAACGAAATGGGACTGTTAATTTTGTTTGTTTAAGAATTGGCCTGACAGGCGCCTGCCCTCCCTACCTCGGCCCCTGGTCACCATTGCAATGTACATTTGGCTCTCTGCGGCCGAATTGATACTTCTAATTGTGCCCCCGATCCCGGCAGCTACTACCGTTAACTGTTAGAAATGGATTCTGGCTTGGAAACAAGACCTTCGAACAGTAACCTCTGGCAACGCCTGGCGCTTGCCTTCTGTCGGGTCGCAGACAGGTGCACACCTCGGGCACAAGCACAGAATTACACTGCATACTACTGTTTTATGGCATATTATCTATTATTCCGGGCCAGATGTTAAACTTCGTACATCTACGTATATTTGACTTGCATCAAAGATCATTGCGGCAATATTGGCTAGCTTTACAACTAGCGACCTAATCCAACTCGAAATGAGATTGTTGGCTTATCAGGAGGGGGAATGGACTTCATTGTATATGGGTTTATCATTACCGCGTGCATTGTCATTGCTTTGCTGGTTATTGATTAGCAAATGTTGCTAGCGTACGCATGCTGCCTGTCATTAAAGACTGCATAGCTGCCTTAAAAGAAACCGGCCTGTGGGAACTCGGCAAGTTGTAAAGTACAGGGCTCAAGCAAGACTGCTCAATTCGATTGCGATTATTTGACCACTCTCAGGGGTGGTCTTTTTCGTTGCTGAGATTCTTCAAGGCCCCTGTCCAGCATCCTGCGGACAACCGCTTCCTGAAGTACGGCCAGCTTCTTCAGTCTTGCCAGGCGCCTGGTATGTTTTCCGTAACATTGCCGGTCTCGCTCCATTTCCAGAATAATGGTCCCCAGATTGGCAGCAGATTCTTGCAGAGTTTTATCCTGTTTTGAAAAACTGGCGTTGATGTCGGCAATATTCGGTATATCTGACATGGATCTTATTTTTCTCGTTTGCGGGATTCACACGAAGGACCTGGCTGGAAGCAGCATTTAAGCGGATTTCTCGCCTCCCTGAATTCAGCCTCCGTCTGTCCAGTATAGCTCACGACCCTCCATATTCCATCCCGAGGTCCGGGCCCGCGTGAATGAGAACCGAGTTCCATTGTCGACTTCTGAAATATTTCAAAAGAATTATTTTCGCACAGGAGACTCTGATTGATTCGTCATTCGTGGCGGAGCGCTGGTATGACTGAGTGTGATTACGAAGCAGCTGCGTTCTGTTGTGATACGGGTTCACTTCAAACTGGTTAAAGACTGATGCCCCTGAAATGGCGGAGAGGGTGGGGTTCGAACCCACGTGGGGCTAACGCCCCCAACCGATTTCGAGTCGGTGCCGTTATGACCACTTCGGTACCTCTCCTGTATTGATAAATGTCTAATAGTTTTGATAAATCTGTCGACCTATGCGATATGATAACCCCACGACGATACGGGAATATCGTTCCACACGGGGCAATTGCATCAATCATGGGCTTTGAATCTACCGGGGTAAGATTCCAACCTGTCATTCAGGCTGCGTATTCTACAGTAAGCACAAGGGCTACTGCCATGCTGTGTTTTGCCCTGCCCTGCCTGTTTTGCCTGCTGCTCACTGCCTGCGGCCGACCACCCTCCACGCTCGAGCAGGTACAGTCTCATAACGAGTTGATCGTCATCACACGCAATGGCCCGACGACCTACTTTGAAGGACCGAATGGTCCGGCCGGTTTCGAATATGAGCTGGCAAAACGCTTTGCCAACTATCTTGGCGTCAAGCTGAGTATGGTGGTACCACCCAATTTCAGTGACATCCTGCCCCTGACCGCACTCGGTAATGCCCACCTGGCGGCTGCCGGCCTGACGATCACCGAGCAGCGCAAGCAAAAGGTCCGCTTCGGCCCGATTTACCAGATGATCACGCCACAACTGGTCTACCGCAGCGGCTCCAGACGACCAAAGACGCTGGCTGACCTCGACGGATTGCTGGAAGTACTCGCTGGCAGCAGCCATGAAGAACTGTTGGTCAGGTTGAAAGAGGACTACCCGAACCTGAGCTGGCATACCGATGGCGGACAGGATATCGAGGAACTGCTGATCCTGGTGTGGGAGGAACTCATCGAATACACCATTGCCGACTCCAACGAACTCGCCATCAACCGCCGTTACTACCCTGAGCTGAAACCGGCCATCGACCTCAGTGAACCGGAGCCCATGGCCTGGGCCTTCCCGCGCAGTGATGATGACAGCCTGTTTAATGCGGCCATCGCCTTCTTTAACAAGATCAAGGCTAACGGCACGCTGGATCGTTTGATCGATCGCTACTATGGCCACATCGGTGAATTTGACTATGTCGGTACCCGCCGTTACCAGGCCCATGTCGAGCAACGTCTGCCTCGATACAAGGATATGTTTGTCTATGCTGCCTACGAGGCGGACATTGACTGGCGCCTGCTGGCTGCCATCAGTTACCAGGAATCACACTGGAAGCCAGACGCCATCTCACCCACCGGTGTACGCGGCCTGATGATGCTGACGAAAGCGGCGGCCAAAGACATTGGCGTCGAGGACCGCCTTGACCCGGCTCAGAGTATTCGGGGCGGTGCCCATTACCTGACTATGATGAAGGAACGCATCTCGGAGGAGGTGCCGGAACCGGACCGGACCTGGCTGGCGCTGGCTGCCTACAATGTCGGACTCGGGCACCTCGAAGATGCACGCATCCTGACCCAGAAAAACAAGGGCGATCCTGACAAGTGGGTAGATGTCAAGGAGAACCTGCCGCTGCTCAGCAAGAAGAAGTGGTTCCAGCAAACCCGTTACGGTTATGCGCGTGGCCGGGAACCGGTTCGCTACGTGGAAAACATCCGCTCCTATTACGATATCCTGGTGTGGCTGACCACCCAGGCAAAAAACGGCACCTCAGCGATACCCGAACCGCCTACTTTTGATGTACCTGCGCTGTAGCTCACTACTGATCTGCCAGCATCTCCGCTTCAATCGACAGATAGACCTGGTAGGCGTTTCGCCGGTTGGCCTCCTCAAAGGCCGGTAAGCTCTCAAAGTCTGACCAGTCGACCGCCGCATAGGCCTCGTCAAAGGGAACAAACTCCTCGACGGCAAGCGACATTTCGTTACGTAAAAAAGTCAGGTATCGCCGTGTCAGGCTGATGGCGTCATTTGGATTTTCTGCAACACCCCCGTGACCGGGAATCAACGCGACCAGCTGTTCCGTCTCCATGCGTTCCAGCACCTGCGCCCAGTGCCGGGTATTGGCATCACCGACAAACGGGATACGCCCCTCGAAAATAATGTCTCCGGAAAACAGCACCCGGTCGGGCATCACATACAAGGTCAGGTCACCGTCAGAGTGTGCATTACCGACGACCGTGACGATGAACTCCACATCCCCCAGACTGAACTGCATACCCTCGACCAGGTACCTGTTCGGGTAAACCAGGCGCGTGTCGTCATTGACCCAGGGATCCAGTGTAAAACGGCGCTCTTCCAGACGTTCGACTGCATTCTCGGAGGCCAGGTATTTTTCCGCGCCGGCCGGTGCCAGTATTTCCGCATCGAGGTCTTCAAAGACCTGTAAGCCATAGATATGATCGGCATGGTAATGGCTCACGATCACCCGCACGATCGGCTCCCGGGTTATTCCCCGAATCTTTTCCAGCAGCAACTGACCGAGCGCCGGGGTACCCAGCGCATCAAAGACCACCACACCGGCACCGGTGACGATGACGCCGGCGTTGGAGATAAAACCCTGGTTATCGGTCGCAATACCCGGGACGCCCTCGACAAAGTAGACGTGTTCGGAAACCTGCTTGAGGGTCATGTCGACACTTGCAGGCTCACCGGCACAGGCGAGTGCGGAGCCAATCATGAGAAAAACGAACAGGAATAAGTTATTCATGCGCATAGTTTAGTTCACACCTTTTCCATTAACCCCCCTCTCACTGAACGAGAAGGGACGCATTGATCTGATTGCTTACAGAATATTGCCGCTGTAGACAACACGGTCTGTTACATGCATCTACCCGCGGCGACTGCGAAAAAACTGTTTCAGCAGTTCACCACATTCATCGGCCAGTACACCACCGGTCGATTCCACGCGGTGATTCAACCCGGAAATTTCAAAACCCTGCACACAACTGGTCACCGCCCCGCTCTTCGGGTCATGTGCCCCGAAGACCAGTCGTGCCACGCGCGCATGCACCATGGCACCGACGCACATCAGGCAGGGCTCCAGGGTCACGAATAGAGTACTACCCGTGAAGCGGTAATTATCCAGACGCACACCGGCTGCACGCAAGGCCATCACCTCGGCATGCGCCGTCGGGTCATGCCCTGCGATCGGCTGGTTCCAGCCTTCGGCAAGGCAGGTCTCCTCAGTCACCAGCACGGCACCCACTGGCACCTCGCCTGCCACCTCGGCCTTGCGCGCCAACGTCAATGCATGCTGCATCCAGTACTCATCGCTCATGGGGTTTGCAGGCGACTTGCCGGCCGGCGGCCGCTACTCCCACTCGATTGTCAACGAGCAGCGAAAGGCCAGTTGTGACAGGGGTTTCACGGTGGCCATGGTTGTCAACGACATGAAGTATACCATGCGAGACTTTCTTCGATCCTGAGGTCAAGTACGAACCAATCACGTTCCCGCTAAATCCGGTTCGCACACTCATGATTACGCGTCTCCTGCGGCGGGAAGATTGTGTTCAGATACGGTTACTGGTGAGTTTTAATTCTGTGAAATCTTCAGGGTCTTTATATACCATGGCCGTTATGCAGGTTGGGTTGGTGTTATTTAATTATGCGTTGAAGTCGTCGTGAAAGCGAGGGGAAAGAAAATATGTGATGAAGATCGAAGATTAATTATCTGCTTGACGTATTTGCGATACAAGACATCCAGTGAAAATCTGATGTTCATTGCCAGCCTGATGCCGGTCTCGAATCATCAAGGAGCCAGGCAACGATACTTACGCTGGTATCAGGCAAGCATGAACGTGTAACCTCCGCCGACCGAAACATTTACCTTATCGCCGACCGAAACCGGGATGGCAAAACCCCCGAAGCTCAAATCTGGAACGTCGAAGCTGACCACGACACCCCCGCCGATGCCTACAGCGCCTTCCAGGGTGACGGTAGCAAACGGCCCGGCGTAATTCTGAGGGGATGAGGGATACAAGCCCAGCGCCACATCGCCGGATCCGCCGGCCGAGGCCCCCAGCGACAAACCCACCGAACCGTAGCGCTTCACGTTAGTGAAGTTCCGGATTTCCGTCACAAACCCGAGTGCCCCATCCACGTTTGCAACCGCCGCGACACTGCTTCCGAATTCCACAGCAAAGGAAACGATCGACCGGTCCGCCGCCTTGCCGAGGGCTTTACCCAGCTCCGGGGAGGTGGCAATGCGCTTCATCGCCGCGGCCGCCTTCGGGTCCATGCGCTTCTGCGAGACCGCATGGCGCAGCACCTCAACTTCACCGCCAAGACGCAAAGCAACCTGCGGCCACGCCTTCACCAGTGATCGAATGATGTCCGCATACTCGCGGACCTGTTTCCCGGCCAGGGATTTGAGGATAGCTTCTTCGTCGGAATCAACCACGCGCTGGATCTGGTCTTTGGCGGCCTTGAACTCCCCTTCCGCATCCTTGACGGGCGAGTGCAGCGCACGCGACACAAAATGGCTGCCGGATTGCGCCGCACCGGAAGCCGTGTGCTGCAGGATTGCCCCTGCACCGGTGACGCCAGACGCCACCGCCTCGCCTGCTTTTTTCACCGCATGGCTGATGTCTTCGAACGGATTCGAGTCCATTTTTCATTCATCCTGTTGATTGTTTGTTGCCTTTGCCCCTTTTGCGGCGGGCAACAAACGCCTTATTCTGAAAAATTAATCGCTTGCTAACCTCCAGCTCATAAGCAAGCATGTCACGGTAAGCACATCTCCCCTCTGTATCAAAATCGTGCTGAGCTTCAGGCAATTGAGTTCTGATCTGCAAAGGGACTGCGGTTGTCGTCACCAGTTGAGAATGCGGATGCCGCAAAGAGAAACCGGCTAAGGGCCCGAAATTACCAAAGATTGCAGAAAACAGGACATCGTTTTCATTCTCCACTTCGTCAAAGCGACGACAGTATGCTTGAACTACCAATGATACCGCTTCATTAGACATGGTGCCGATAGTCCGGTTATGAACAGGATTTTCAATGAAAACATCGTGGGGCCCAAAACCTCCTGTATTCTGATAAGGCCCTTCTCTGACACGACCTGAAATGCTACTTTCTTCGGCAACAACTCATGGCACACCATGCTTATTGTCAATAACCCTTAACTGCCATTTATCATTTTTTGATTTCAAAATGAACCTTTGCATCTTCATCCTTGTTGCTGGGACAAAATGGACAACGAGAATCATAATCCGATGCTTCAGTCCAGGCCATATCCTGTTTTTCAGTGGAACTGGTTGATTTCTACGATCTGGCCTCGTCTATGGCTATTCACTCATTAGCGGCTGGATTTTGTCTACGGATTCAACCAATCAACGCAACACATGCAGCCGTTCCAACGCCGTGGCTGCCTACGGGTGATTCAGCTTTTCCAGAATGCCGGCGGCCGGCTCGGCATCAAAGACCATCGCAATTCACGTCGTTGCGTTATACAGTCGATGCTTCAGGTTGGTCAGGCGCTTCACCGAGCCGACGCGCTTGAGGTCCAGGGCCAATACCTTCATCTGACCGGTGGCCACCACACGAGATGGGCACTGTCTCGTATAACGCGTTAATAATATTGCTCGCCATTGAAATATAATCTTGCTGCTGGTAATCGCACATCTGCGATTGAGTCTTACCTGTTTCGCATTAGTCGAATGGAGCTGCGATGGATCTGCTGATGAGTGCCGCCGTCCTGCTGGGGCTTGCGGCACTGTTTAGTTTGATAAACGAACGATTCCTGTGACTTCAGCCGACGATCGGGCTGATGCTGCTGGCCCTGACGATGACCCTCCTGCTTTTTCTACTCAAGCTCCTCGGCGGGCTCGACTACCTGGGCTGGGAGCAGACCCTCATCAACCGGCTAAACCTGGGGCATACCCTGCTCAACGGTGTCTTGTGCTTCATGCTGTTTGCCGGCAGTGCCGGCGTGCGGATCGAGCTTCTCGGGGAGTCCAAATGGCCGATTGCTGCTTTTGCGATCGGTTCTACACTGATCGCGGGCGTGTTGATCGCTGCGATGCTGAACAGTGTTCTGCTTCTGTTTGGTGTCATGGTCGGGTTTGCGTATCTGTTTGTCTTCGGTGCCTTGATCTCGCCCACCGACCCGATTGCCGCCCTGGCGATCCTGAAGCAACTCGGTCTACCTAAACGACTCGAGGCGATCATCAGTGGAGAGTCGCTTTTCAATGACGGCGTTGGGGTCGTTCTGTTTACTATCGGCCTGGCCGTGGTCAAAGGCGTCCAGCAACCGACAGCCTCGGGTGCCTTCTTTCTCTTCGCGCGGGAAGTTCTCGGCGGAATCGGGCTGGGGCTCATCGTCGGCCTGTTGATGCACCACATGCTCCTGCGCACGCGGAACTATCCTACCCAGCTTTTGATTACGCTCTCGTCTGTTGCCCTGGGCTACGCCGTGGCCGAGGGCGTCGAGGTGTCGGGTCCTATTGCGATGGTGGTCGCCGGGCTCCTGTTCGGTAACTTAACCAAACCGCGGTTTTCTGAAGTGGAGACGAGATCTCTGACGATATTCTGGCACGGAATCGAAGAAATCCTGACTGCTCTGTTGTTCGTCATGATCGGTCTCTCGGTCGTCGTCGTGCATTCAGTCTCCTGGTCTCATTTCGCCATCATCGCCACGGCTGCGATTATGGTGTGTCTGGTAGCCCGTGCGGTGAGTGTCTACGTGGCGATCGCACCACTGAATCGGGCCGGGATCCTGAACGCCAATTGGTGGGGCCTCACGCAGCTCCTCACCTGGGGCGGGCTACGCGGCGGCCTCGCTCTGGCTCTGGCACTCTCGCTCCCGGATTCACCCGAGAAGGCAACACTCGTCAACATGACCTACGCGGTCGTGATCTTTTCGATCCTCGTACAGGGTGCGACGATCGGTCGTCTGTTCCCGCTGAAGTTCCTTGAGCGCATCATGAGGTCCACCTGACATCAATACCGTGCCCATCGTCACGGCCAACTGGAAAGCCGATAAATGCGATGACGTTTGGACACTGCCAATCGGTTTAGGGATGGGCAAAACTTTTCGTCTTGGCAAACTGCCTATGCATACCCAGATTGTCTACTACAAAAATGTGATCACAACAGACAACGGTGCCGGCTCACAACTGCGCTTGCAGATACAGGCGATGTTCCCCAAGCAGGCAAGACTCAAAAATCTTATGCTCCAGGCTGTGAAATAAAGAGCGAGGTTCGCAGCCTGCAACTCCCTTCAAGTTTGCCTGTTTAAAAAGAAAAGGGGGCAACCGTTGTACTTATCGGTTTAGGCCTCTTCGATCATTTGAGTTTTCGAGAGTGTTTTCTGAATGGCCACAGGCTGGTCATTTACTCTCGACACCCGATCAATATCCCTTATACTTTGTCCCGGAATCAGGCTCGTCAGGCACAGGCTGACTAGTTGCCATACATTAATTATTTTTGCTCTGGTTCAATTTGTCATTCATCTATTCGAGCGTTACGCATTGTCTATGGAGCAATGATCCTGATCTTCGAGATGACCGGTGCGTTCAATCAGGCATTACCGATGCTCTGGGCTTCTTTCGCGGCTATGGCCGTTCCCACATTGATGGGCAATTCGCCAATCTACGACTCCATGAAGGCTCGCACCATCGGCGTAGCAAAGACAATGTAATGGCTGATCGCCCTAAAGCGCTGTCATTCAGGGGCTACCCCCCCTCTCATTTTCTTCTGCTGTTCACAAAAACGAGAAGGTACCGACAACAAAAAACCCGGGCGATGGCCTGAAACAACCACACCCGATGCCATGGGATTGATGTCAGCCCTGAAGGAGGATACACGAGTGAACAGTAAGCCATTTGAAACACTGACCGAAAACGGGGGTGTGCATAAAAACACGTCAGATGGAACAAAGATAGACAAGCATCTTTCTCATTCCCGTATAAGGATTGCCGGGGTCTATGGCTTTGCACTGCTGCTGTCGCTTGCGCTGTTCTATTTTCATGTGGTGGTGATTTTTGATGTGATCGGCGAGATGCTCCGTTACAAGGCATGGATGCTGGAGCATCTGGGACCGAAACATACTGGTAAGATCCTCCTGCTCGGTAGCTTCTTCGCACTCATGTCGGCGCACGTGGCTCAGGCCGCGGTATGGGGCCTGTTTTTGCGATGGAAACAGCTGTTACCCACTATTACCGAGGGTGTCTACTTCACCGCGGCATCGATCACAACGCTGGGCTACGGCGACATCCTGCTGAAGTATCCCTGGAGACATCTCGGCACGCTGATCGCGATAACCGGGGTGCTGATGTTTGGCTGTTCGACGGCGTTCTTGTTCGTGGTTCTACAGGAAGTCTGGCAGCACTTATAGGCAGACGCTGAAGCTGCGCTGATTTGACACTAAACAATTTGCGCGACGCGCACAATAAACCAGAAGCTGGCCAGGCCACCGATAGCATAGGTCGTACCGGTCATCACATACCCGCGCATGCTAACCATGCCATCGATTCAACGGGCAGTTGCAATAACGGTTAGCACCACAATGTAATATCAAGTAACCCTCTGTAGCGGGCAAATGGCCCGCTCAGTCCAGCGCCTCCGGGGTAGCAACAGACCCTGGAGGGACCACTTGACTTGCCAGTACCCGGCTTCGCGAGGAAATGGCCATCACTGTGGCACTTCCCCGCCACCGGTTGCTTCGTGCGATGCACTGGAACCAGGTTCGACTTGCAATGGCGCGCGAAAATTGACATCGCGCTGCGGAAAGGGAATCTCGATTCCCTTTTCGGTGAACGCGGCGTTGATGGCGCGATTCAGGTCGCTGGTCACGTACCGACGCAGGTTGATATCGCGAATGATGACGCGCAGCTCGAAGTCGAGTGAGCTGTCGCCGAAATCCAAAAACAGAACACTAGGATACGTCAGATCCGGATCCCCCTCGATGGCATCGGATTTCTTGATGACATTCATGTCCTTGATAACCTCTGCGTTGTTGTTAGCTACCTCGAGCAAGATCTCAATGACGGTCTCGATATTACTACCGTAGGCGACACCGATCGGTATCTTGATCCGTCCCCAGGTATTCCCCAGTGTCCAGTTGGTCACCTGGCCGGATATCAGGTCGGAGTTGGGCACGATAACATCGGCCCGATCGAGAGTTTGGATGGTCGTGGTGCGGATGCTGATGCGCTGGACGTAGCCCTCGGTGTTCCCGACGACGATCCAGTCGCCGGTCCTCACCGGCCGCTCAACCAGCATGATTATGCCGGATACGAAGTTATTGACGATGTTCTGCAGGCCGAAACCGATGCCGACCGACAGCGCGCCGGCGATGATGGCAAGACTGGCAAAGTTAATTCCGGCGAACGATAGCGCCACCATGACCGCAATGGCCACGCCAACATATCCGAAGGTCGTGACCAGCGCGTCCCGCGCGCTGGGTTCCATGCGCGTCTTGACCAGCCATTTCGTATTCAGTCTGCCCTTGAGCCAGCCGGTCAACACCAGCAATACGGCGAAGACCAGGATGGCCCAAAGCAGTTGCGTGGGGACGATGGTCACGCCAGCGACCTGGAAGCCCTCCGTGAAATAAAGCAGGATATCGGCGGTGATCTCCTCATCGGGATCCCAGACGCGCAGCACCAGCAAGGCGGCGGCGATCCAAAGCGCAAGGTTGACGACCAGCCGCAGCCAGCCCAGGCCGGGCACGTAGTCCCCGTCTTTGAGACCGATGGACCGACGCACTGCTTTTTGCCAGCGATAGCGCCCCTCATCAAGGCCATCGAACAGGTCCGAGAAAAACTGACTCACCACCAGTGCGAGACCGAGCAACATCAGGGTGTAGGCGATGCCCGTTATCACCAGCGCGCCGAGGTTGATATAGCCGATCGCGCCAGCGACCCCGCCGCCGAACAGCGACAGGCTGATCAGCAGCAGGAGGAGCATCCGCTTGTCCCGCCAGCCCTCGAGCCGGCGCAGCAGCCAGACAACCCAGATGACATTCAGGATGAAGACCCAGCCGATAATTTGTCGGGTCAGTGCGTACATGGCTTCATCAAGCAAGCCGTCCGCATGGAGTTCCAGCATAAGCCACCTGAACAGCACGATCAGGGCGAGTACGCGGCTGCGCCGGCTGAGCGAAATCGCAACGGCTTCCGGCAACGGTAGATAATGGGTCGCGGGTGGGCAAGGGTTGAGCAGGGTCCTGATACCGGCTGCGATGGCAATGTATGCCAGCAGGCCGTACAGCAGGGTGAGGACAAACGGCAGATCACCAGCCGCGCGCGGGATGAGTGTTAGATAAGCGATGACACCCCCCAGGGCAAGCAGGATGGGCGCATAGCTGGCGCCACAGGCCATGAGCGCCTGTACGAGGCCGGCGGAGACTTCCTCTTCGCCGACCTTCATGCGGGCCGCCCGGACCCGAAGTCGGCGCGGCACGATGCGGCCCAGGATGAAACCCAGCAGACCGACGACCAAGGCACCGGCCAGATGAATCGGGCGGAGCGCATCCCAACCCATGGATGTCACAGCCAGCTGCCTGGTAAAGTCCAACCAGCGTTTCCGCTCATGCAGATTTGCCTGCACCACACTGACCAGGGTCGGGCCACGGGCCAGCAGTTGCCGGGTCTGCAGGCTGCGCAAGTAACCGCCTACCTTTGAGTCCAGATCGTTACTGCTCAGCAGCATCAGTTTGCAGGTGGCGATACGTCCTTCCAGGCTCGCTTTCCTGCTCAGCAGATCCTGCTGCTGCCGGGTGATGGCAGGAGAAATCTGCGCTTCCGGTTGTTCAGCAGGTTGGGTATCTTTTGCCGTTTTCGCCTGCGTGTCTTTGGGTTTTGCGGGCTGGAGGATGGCAAGTTCGCTGTCCAGTATTTCGATCTTTGGTTGCGCCTGTTGTACGCAGTCCTGCGCACTGGAACGCACTGTGGCGATTTCTTTCCTGAGCGTTTTCAGTTCCTGCGCTGTCGCTGTCTGAGCGGTAGCGAACTGTTGTTCGAGCCGTTCGAGTGTGGCCTGCGCCTGTGACAGAGCGTCAGGTTTCAGTGCCTCTGCTGCCTGCGCCGGGAACATCAGCCCTAAAAGCAACAGGGCCCAGAACTGGCTGCAAACGACACGGCACAGAAAAAGGATACTCACGTTGCAGATCACCATGTTCCAATCCTGGACCTCGGAGCATGCAGTATATGCATAAAATAACTTAACCTGTCCACCAGGTAATAGAAGTGGAATGAGGGTTCTCGCTATGTGGATTCAGACGACCGCGCACAGGAATGGTGCGAGGCACGCAACTCTATTGTTCGACGAAAAAACTCAATTAATCTGTCTATCGGATGATGTTGATATTCCAGTCATGGCCTGAAAACCTCGATACAATAAGCCGAGGTTTTGCTTTCTAAAACGTTGTCGGACAGCCTGAAATGAATGACATGCGTTTATTACCACGGCACGCGAACCCGCCCGTAATCCGCACTGTTGCCAGGTGGACAGTTGAAGATAACCGTGGAGTTCCTGAAACCGTTTCTCACCGAAACCTGAACCCGGTACCCGGTACCCGCAATTGATTGGCCGAAGGTATCGGTGCTGATTGGCAGCTGGCAGCCAACTGGCATTCAGGCTGCAAAGTAATAGCAGATAAGCGCAAGCGCCGTGCTCAGTTTTTACTGAACGCGGTTTTGCTGCTGCCAGGTAAGGCGTTGAGTGCCTGCGATTAGCACTTGGCTGCCTGTATTGAGGTAGAAATCTGGACCCCAAATTGCAGCAGCTTTGTGGTGGAAGCTATGCTGCCGGCCCCGGGTCGATAGAGACGCGCAATGGCTTCTCACTATCCAGGTGCACATCGCGCTGCGGGAACGAGATGACGATGCCGGCTTCTTCGAAACGCCGGTAGATTTCCAGGTGTAGCTCTGTCTTCACGGGCCACATGTTATCGACACTACCGATATAGAAGCGGCAGACCATGTTCAGGGAGCTCTCGCCAAAATCACTGAAAATAATAGACGGCGCAGGATCCTTAAGGATCCGCTCGTCATCTGCAACCGTTTCAGCCAGGATCTTGAGCGCAAGTACCGCATCGCTGCCGTAGGCAACACCCACCGGCACTGTGAGCCGAAGCCGGGTATCGGTTAGTGACCAGTTGAGCAGTCGTCCAGTGATGATTTCCTTATTGGGTATCACCAGTTCCTTGTTATCCCAGTCGCGAATAGTGGTCGCCCGGATGCGAATCCGGGTTACGACGCCATCCTGGTCACCCACGGTGATAATGTCACCGACACTGATCGGCCGTTCAAACAGGATGATCAGCCCGCAGATGAAGTTGGCTACAATTTCCTGTAAGCCGAAACCGATACCGACGCCCAGTGCGGCTACCAGCCACTGCAGCTTCGACCAGTCCAGGCCAAGTTTGGACAGCGCCACCAGAATACCAACGCCAAGAATGATGTAATTCAACAGGGTACTGACGGTATAACGCGTGCCAGCGGAAACGTTCGTGCGCGAACGTAATACCAACTCCACCAACGCCGGCAGTTTGCGCGCGGCGTATATGGTAACGCCTATCATCAGGGTGACGAAGACGACAATTTCCAGTGTGGTACGGTGGACGATGGCAACGCCTTCAACCATGACGGTGGAGGTCCACAGGGTAACCGCAGACATCGCATCAAACACGGGCAGAATAGGAGCCCACAGGTAATACAGTACCGACAGAGCGACAACGATAGCCGCCGCATTCAGTAACTCCCTGGTTTCCTCGCCAAGTTCGGCGAGGTTTTCCTTGTCTTCGTCGACGACGCCCATCTCTGAAAGAGGCTGCTCTGATTGAGCCTCCTCCCGTGCCTGTAGCAGTTCCTCAAAACGCAGGCGACGGCGCGCAACCTGCAACCAATGCAGCAAAAAACTGTAGCCGATTACCAGCGCGACACCGGCCTGGAGGGTATCCAGAACCGTGTTGATCACGAATATCACTGACAAGCGCAATCCGAACACCACGCCGATAGACGCGGCAAAGAAAAACAGCACCATGGTGAGTTGAAAGCGGCCATTGAAGGTCGACAGTATTTCCCTGCCGTTGGCCTTTACTGCGCGAATGAGCGCGCGCGCAATATGTATAGCAATCCAGAGGGTAATGGCCAACATCGCCAGGCGACCCATTAGTGGTGCAGTGCCATGCAGGCGATAGAGGATCGCAGCCACCGCGAAGCCGGGCAGCAACCAGCGTGAAAACCACTGGGCCTCGCGCTTCAAGCGATCACATACTTGTGCGTTCCATTGAAAATGTTTGCGCGCTACCCCGTCCTGTTCACATAGCATGTCCAGCAGCTTGGCTGTAAATAGCCAGGCAGCGACGCTATACAGAACAGCGGTCAAAGCCAAAGAGAGTATGTCGCCTTTGTCCGCGGAGAACAGTGATGCCAGTGCCGCCACCACCAGCGCTGCTGGCAGCGCGCGCAGGGCAGTGGCGATCATTGCCCGCACGGTAAAGCGGATAGATGCGTCGCGCGGTCGCGATATCAGTTGATTCTGGCGGTGCTGATATTCGCGCAGCCGGGTATGGAATAGCATCAGGATCAGCGCCAGAAAAATGAAACCGAAAAAGCGAGCCTGGAGAGCAACTTCGATGCCTGTCGCCGCCTGCAGTAGAACCTCCATTTCCTCGGGTATGTGTTTGAAGTCGGTTTCCCACAAGCGCGAGCCGCTGGGTTCCCAAAGTACCAGCGGGTCGAGGAAGTGCTTGTACTCGGCAATAGTTTGCGAATGTTCCTCGTAATTTGCCTGCAGCTCGCTCAGTATATCGATGACATCGGACTCGATCGAGATGGTACTGCGCAGCAGCTCGCGCCTTGCCAGCAAAATCCCCAGCAGGACTTCGCGCTCCGCTTGCGATACCCTCAACGGATTCAGCCCCGCATCGCTGAGAGCGGTATTCAGGTAGGCAGTTGCGCTGACCATAGCCGCGAGACTCTCCTCATGATGGATGCGGCTCAAAACGCTATCCCCTACCTGACGGGAAATCCCATCCCGCTGCACTTCCAGCCGCAGTCTGTTGAGTTCTTCCCAGTAAGCCACCAGCGCTTCACCCAGATCGTCGCTTTCGTGGGCAAATTCCACTACTCGCCGCGCACTTGCATAACGTTCGTTCAGTATGCGATTGGCACGCCGCAATAGTTGCCGCTCAGCGCTGAGATTCGTGAAATCCAACTCCAGTTTCAGCCGCTGCTCACGAAGCATCACGTTTTCCGCCTGATACTCCTGTGCGAGCCCATAGACCGGGCTATCGCTTGCCAGGTTCAGCGAGTCTTGTGCAGATGTGGTCAGAAGCTCATCTTGCAATCGCTTTGACAATAGTCTGGTGCGCTGCACCAGTCTATCGATCTTTGCTTGCAGTTCCGCGCGCTCTACGGTCATGGCGCTGTAACGAACAGGCTGGCTGTCAAGTTGCGCCGACAGCGCCAGCCGCTCCTCCCGCAATGACGCCTGTTCCGCTCGCACCAGCCATTGGCTTGCCTCGGCGAACGACGGCGCGGCGGCAGGGTCGACAACTCCGCCATATGTCGTCATAGCCTCCAGACGAGTGGCGATTTCATCCAGACGTTTGCGTATAGAATCTCTCTTGCTTTCCCTCGCCGCCAGTTGCCGGGTCAGGATGTCCCGTGCCACCCTTGCATCACGCGTGGCGCTCTGGGTCAGGAGTAGTTCTGCTTCCAGCTCCTGCACCGACAGTGTGGCGAGGTCCTCATCCTCGTCCTGCACAGACTCCATGGCATCGAGACGCGCCTGTATCCTGGCCTCACGTCGCGGTGCCTCAGTCAGTTCCGCGATATACCTGGCCGCATCGCTTTTATGCAATTGGGTACTGGTCAAGCCAGAGATCTATGGATCGATAGGTCTTCAGGGGCTCATCTGAATCGGCGACACCCTCCCCGCGCAGCGCGGCAATACGCTGGTCGATGAGCGCACTGGTCAGCTCGGGCCCGTCCTGGGCAACAATTGGGCTGGAGAGGAATAACAGGCAGAGCAACAGTGTCACGGTGATAGCAGCCGGCAGCCGTGCCGAACCTTGCGAGACTCTTCGACCTTGGCGTTGCCCGCGCAATCGCTTATCCACTGCTGTTCTCCTCGTCTTCGCACCGCTCATAGAGCAGGCAACGTCTATACAGCCGTCTACGTTACAGTATTTTGAGCCGGCGGGTTCAATCTACGGGCCTGCTCAGGAAGTTATCAGAGATCGTTAGCGGACGGATCGTTGCTGCTGATCGGCCGGTTGCAGCCTTCACCGCAGATCTCGCCTTCCCGGACGATAGCCACTCCGACCGGTACTTCATCCGCGGCAGCCGCCCGCCCCGCGAGTTCGAGCGCATAACGCAATCAGCAACTATCGTCGCTATCTGAAGCTATTCCCACTCGATTGTAAACGAGCCATTTTTATATTTTAATATCAATAACTTAATTGTTTGAGTTGGTCGTAATGCCATGAGAAATACCATGTTCAGAAATTGTTACTACTCACCAAGTAAATTGCCGACTAGTTTTCAGTTCCCTTCAATGCCTGCTTTCGCGCGACTACTGAAAAGATATGCCAATCGTGTGTATTCCCACCAATTGATTCACCTGTCGTTCTATGCTCGGTAAAGTTAATAAGATCAAACCCGTCTAGCCAGCCCCTAACCTGTCTTTCAGATGAAACCAATATCTCAGGCCAGTAAACATCCTTCTTAAAGTCCGGGTTTGCCATTGTATCTTCTGGACCGAGAAAGGATCCGACAAAGATACCTCGTGGCAATAGTGATTCTTTGATCCTGCACCACGCTACAGAAAATTCATCTTCAGAACAGAAGAATAAACTTGCATCCGCCACTACCAACGATGCTCGCGGGTATTTATAAGCGCTAAAAGTATCCCGTGACAGTACAACATTTCTGTCGTCACTGAATCTCATTTGACATCGCGCAATTGATTCCAGCTCAATATCGAAGGCGTGCACAAAGAATCCTTTCGAACGCAAGAATGCAATGTCACTCCCTGCGCCACACCCACAGTCAATAGCAACCCTCGGACCATCAACCAGCTTAACAGCCAACATGAGGTCATCCCGTATTTCCCGGCTCGACGTGGCATCATAGTATTCTGTGATTTCTTTTGAGCGCGTCAAATCACTCCTTCATACTGATTAGTGTCTAATACTTCGCCGGGAGAATATTCTCGCTGATAGCATAGCCTCAAAGAAATAAATTTCACGGATACCTTCTATGAACATTGGAACAGTCATCGCGGCAGCAAGTCTTGTGGCACGGCCATTTTTCAAACATCGAGGTATCAAGGTAGCCGAGAGGAAATAGCGACACGAAGTGATATACCGCTTGAACGTTTTATCATGGGCGATCATGTTTCTTCCAATGCTCGTCTCAGCCCCCGGAAGCGCTTACGGTACTGAGTGGGCGTCACACCGACTTTACGGCGAAATAACCGTCCGAAAAAGGCTGCATCTTCGTAGCCGACGTCCTGGGCAACCGCTTCCACGGGTTCATCGCCACTTTCCAGTAGTTGCTTGGCTTCTTCGAGGCGCAAGGTGTGTACGTACTCGATGGGCGCCATTCCCGTTGCCTGCTTGAATCGGCGATTGAAACTGCGTTCGGACAACTCACTTAGCTGGATCATGGCTGCGACTGGCGACGGCTGATCGTAGTGCTCTGCGATCCAGACCTGACAACGCGCAATGTCGGCATCGTCCACCTGGCGGTTGCGCGCCAACGCCGCATAAGGCAGTTGACCAACATCGTGCCAGTCGATCAGGAACAGCTTGGCGATGTGCATCGCCTCTTCCACACTGACCAGCCTGGCCACCAGGTACAGCGCCAGGTCCTCCCACGAAGTACCTCCCCCGGCCATGATGAGACGCCCGCCTTCTCCGCCGACAACCAACGCACGCTTCGGAAAAACCCGCACGCCCGGATAACACGCCAGGGCATCGCAATAGGCCCAGTGCGTGGTCGCCTCAACACCGTTCAACAGGCCAGTCTCCGCCAGCAGCAGAGCACCAGAACAGGACGTGGCGATAATCGCACCGGCTTCGTAGCAGCGGCGCAGCCAGGCAATTTCCGCTCGGTGGGATTCGGTCAACACCGCACCCGGCGCCACTGCAACCTCCGGCACACACACACCACATCAGGCATCACCCCGTCATCCTCCTCAGGCATGATCTGGATACCGTTGGCGATTGCCATCGTGCCATGTCCTCTAAGCGATACCACCCGAGGATCGAGCACCGACTCACCTTCCCAGGCTCGCCCAGTCACGCCCGGCCGAAGCGAGCACATCGAACATGCCGTACAGGGTCGAGGCTGCAACTTCGGGAATGGCCAGCAGTGCGATGCGGGGTTTTCGGTGAATCATGGCGGAAATGACCGTATTTCGTCTTTTTCCGCTTCAGTATAACGGGCCGACGAATTCCATACTAGCCAGCATCCCGGACCAGAAAGGTCTGTCCTTCCACAGCACACAATATCAGGAGCCAAGCATGGAAACTGCACAACTTACCCCATCTATCCCGGAGTTTGATGACAACCGGCAAGCTGAATTCGAGACCCGTTTTATCCGAGCGTTGAACGAAAGCGGCATGCTGCAGCTGGTTTCTCTCGGCCACCGCTCCGGACTGTTCAACCACCTGGCCGACGGTGAGGCCGTGACCTGTAGCGAACTCGCCCGTCGCAGCCGACTGAATGAGCGCTACGTGCGCGAATGGCTCGGCGGCCTGACGGTTTCAGGCGTGGTGGAGCACGACGCCGATACCATGAGCTATCGGTTGCCAGCCGAGCATGCTTCGCTGCTCACGGATAGCGGCGATACGAACCTGGCCGTGTTCGCTCAGTATATCCCGTTACTGGGCCAGGTTGAGGATGATGTCCTCAACAGTTTTCACCACGGCAAGGGCGTGCCCTATGCCAAATATCATCGCTTCCATGAAGTCATGGCAGAAGACAGCAGCCAGACCGTGCTGCCTGCGCTGTTCGACGCCATCCTGCCGCTGGCACCTGAACTGACGGATCGCCTGGAGTCCGGTATCCGTGTGCTCGATCTGGGTTGTGGTCGCGGCCTGGCACTGATGAAACTGGCCGAGCGCTTTCCTGCCAGCCGCTTTGAAGGCTATGACCTGTCACAAGAAGCCATTGCCTGGGCACGCCAGCACGCCAGTCAACGCGGGTTGAACAATGTTACGTTCGAGATCCGGGATTTGTCCGACTTCGACGCAACCGCAGATGTCGCGAAGTTTGATTTTGTGACGACATTCGATGCCATCCATGACCAGGCAAAACCGCTGAATCTGTTGCAAGGCATCCATCGCACCCTCAAACCGGATGGCGTGTTTCTGGCACAGGATATCCACTCATCGAGTCACCACCATCATGACCGAGAGCATCCTCTGGGATCACTGCTGTATACCATATCGATCATGCATTGCATGAGCGTGTCGCTGGCGCAGGGTGGCGAAGGTCTGGGCACCATGTGGGGACGGGAACGCGCTCGTGATTACTTTACCCGGGCAGGCTTTAGCACTATTGAGGTGAACCAGTTACCGCACGACATTCAGAATGACTATTGGGTAATAAGGCCATGATGAAAACGCGCACAACACCAAAAGAAAAGCTTTCATCCTACGAATGCGAATCTGTGATACCTGCAACAAAGGATGATTCTGCCAACATTGCCGAGCTGATTGATATCGCCGGCGAAGGGCTGCCACGAGCGATATGGGAAAGTTATGCGCCGCCAAGCACTGATCCTCTTATGTGCGGTGCCGAAAGGGCCGCACTCGGCAACGGCAATTTTTCCTGGCGCAACGTCATAGTCGTCAGAAATCAACACGCCGGTTTTTAGAGAGCTCGGTGAATGTCTGTTAATGGTTCGTCAAACAGCGTGAGTGGCATCCATTCAACATCCAGTTTTTTTGAGTGAGTTGAAAATCATTCTTCGTAAACCATACAGTATTGGAGAGAAAACCCATGTCACAACCAGCCACCCCGAGTGTCATCATCATCGGCGCCGGACTGTCCGGCCTGACTGCCGCCCATGCACTCAAAGCCAAAGGCATCAGAGCCAGAATCATCGATGGGGCATCGCGTATCGCGGAACCGTGGCGAGCGCGTCATCCGCAGTTGAAATTGAATATCTATCGCTCTTTTGCCGATTTACCCGGCTTGCCGATGGACAGGCAACACGGAGATTTCGCGCCCCGCGACGCGGTGGTGGATCACCTGGAAACCTTCGCACGCCAACTCGATCTGCCGATACAGTTCGATACCGAGGTCCGGCGAATCTCGCGTCAGGCAGACCGATGGCGTGTCGACACCACGAAAGGATCTTTCGAGGCCGATCATGTCGTGGTCGCCACCGGTCGTGAAAAATATCCACACCTGCCAGACTGGCCGGGACGCGACTCGTTCAGCGGTGAAATTCTGCATGCCGCCGCGCTGGGTGGTATCTCGCGTTATGCCGGACGTGACATCCTGGTCATCGGTGCCGGCAATTCGGGTACCGACGTACTCAATCAACTGTCGCGGGTTGCCACCGGCAAGGTCTGGGTATCGCTGAGGCACGGTCCGACGATTATGCCCACCCGCTTGTTCGGCTTTCCGATGCATCGTCTCGCCAGACTCTTTGCTTTGTTGCCATTGCCGGTACTCGATGCAGCGCTGGCGCTGACCCAACGCCTGGTGTATGGCGATCTGTCACGCTATGGGTTCCGCAGCCACTCGGAAGGCGGTGGCACACGCCTGGAACGCGATGGCATATCTCCGGCACTGGATGACGGTTTTGTCGCTGCCGTCAAGCGCGATCAGATGCAAATTGTAAATGAAACCGTGGGCTTTGAAACCGATGCGGTCCAGTTGCGCAATGGTTCAACCATCGAACCCGATATTGTCATCTGCACCACCGGTTATCGCTCCGGACTCGAACCCTGGTTTGCAGACTTCGGGGTGATGGATCAGGGTGGATATCCGCACTATGGCGCTGGCGAAACCGACCCAAATCATCCCGGCTTATGGTTCACCGGTTACAAGGCAACACTGACCGGTTTTTTCGACGCCGCTGTTGTAGCCGCCAAACGGATTGCTGACGGTGTCATGCAGCAGCAAGCGAAACCCGATCTCTCCGTCATAAGTCACCACGACTGTCAGCAACGCGATTCGGAAAGGAAACCTCCAGCACCATACAACCCGTATCAGTTCTGAAAGGTCCGTGCACCTCGCCTGGCGGCCGGCTCGCATAATGACCAGCCTCGAGCCACATGTCGAATGCCTCATCGTAGAGGCGACCGCTGACGATAAAGATCTCCTCCGGATACGCATGGCTCTTGCCTCCGAGGGTGGTCGTGTCGGCGCCGGGATAAAAAACGCGTCAGGCGGGTGTATTCACCGCTCATCGGGTCGATGCTCAGCGTGAGTTCCTCAGCGACACCCTCCAGTCCATCAATGGGCCTCCACATGTAATCATTCTCTGAAAACAATGGATTCCAGTAGGTCACCGTCGATTTGGCCATACGTAACTCCTGTTGTTTGATTCGATGTCGAGATCGTTAATGGGTACGTTCACAATTTTTTGCCATTTCCATATGAACCAGTTCATTGCTGAGATATTTTTAACCGGTCAAAAACTTTAACCGCCGTATGAACCTCAAAGACAACCCGCTGGATTACACCCCGCATCAGCCGTGGATTTATCACTGCAAAGCGTATGCAAATACGTCGGCTGGGTGCGACTGTTGGGCGTCATTTCTGCTGCTCTTCAAATTGCGGCGCTGAGCCGCCGATGTGATCCCAGGGGCTTTCGACCCAACAAAGATATGAGCTTCGATTTCTACGCCGGGATCGCCATTTACTGTGCCGAGCGTAACGCCGTGAACAGCGCCGTTGTGCGTTCCGCAGAGCGTTGTCCCACACGTCTTGCAGAATGCGAGCCCCGTCCAATCTGTGAGACGCAGTGCTGCAGATTCTCTTCCCCAGACACCCGGCGAAACGACTCCGGGTCTGCGAGCTCAGCATATGCTGACGATGCTCCACTAAACGCCTTACGGCAGCGAGAGCCACTGACTGGCATGAAGTCAATCAGTTGCGCATACGCCGTTCAATTGCCCTGATACGCAGCCAGACTTAATTTTCATCAATGGTATCGCTGTTATCTGCCTTGCCACACACAATAAATGTCATGAAAAATACCATGTTCAGAAATTCGTAAAAAAGGCTACATCCCTCCGAACCTGGCGATCATTCCACGCTTGAATGCACGACCGCCTATTGCCTTTCTTACCAGCCCGACATATATTCATATTTGTTATATTTGAATATCGGAGGCGTATTATGGCTACAACAAGTCTTAGCTTGGGAGAACACTGGGAGATATTCATTAAGAATGAAATTTCCAGCGGACGCTACGGCTCCGCCAGCGAAGTTGTCCGTGATGCTCTACGCACCATGGAAGAACGTAAAAGCAAACTTGAAGCACTGCGTACCCATTTAGCACAAGGCGCCGAACAAGCCAGAGCCGGCGAATTCGTTGACAATTTTTCTATGGACGCATTAATCAACGATTTGGATAGCGAAGGTTGATGCCCAAGTTCAAAATCACGCCGAGGGCGAGAGACGATTTAAAAAATATCGGCCGCTACACTGAGCGGCAATGGGGCAAAAGCCAACGAAATGCGTACCTGCAGGATTTCGAAAAACGGTTTCGCTGGCTGGCAGAAAATCCTCAGTTGGGAAAGCATCGCGCAGATGTCACTGAGGGTTACTACAGTTACCCGCAGGGTCAACACGCCATCTTTTACTTGATTGGCCAGGGATGCATTGAAATCATTGGCATTCCTCACAAAGAGATGGATATCGTCTCTTATTTTCTGCCTGACTGATCACTCAATTGCGAGATCTGTCCCTCGATTTTGCTAGCACATTTTAGCTTTCTCTGAATCATGGCAATCCGACCGCCAGCATCTTTGATGACCTGAGTTACGATGTTATGCGTCCTGTACAATGCCGGTTGATACCCGTTGGTGCCTGCCAGTTCCGGTCACTCCCACTCAATTGTAAATAAGCAATTTTTTCTCAGTAAATTCATTAGCTTAATTTTTTGGTAAGTTGTAATACCATGAAAAATACCATGCTCAGAAATTTCTTCAACAAGTTTCATTTTTTTAACTGGGCGACTAGAGAAGCTGAGCAGAAAATCTGTTTAGTCGGGTAATAAAGTTTCCAATCCCATGGAAGCCCAACTGCACTCCCCCTCGCCAAAATATATGACTATCATACCCCATCAAATACCGCGAAAGATATCATAAAAACAGCACGTTACTGTAAATACCTTTCAGCTGGACTTTAGTCGTTTTCAAGTACGATACTGAAATGTTCAGGTCGTTTACCCGGTAGGTCATCCTTGCGAAACCGCCTTCCCCATACAGCGAACATGACACGATCTTCAGAGGTGTAGACGTTCATGAGTATAAGGGACCCTTAAAAATGAGGTCGCTTGCGAGTAATGAAGATAGGTATTCTAGGTCTCCATTACAAAAGCAGTCTATGAATTTTAATGCGATGGTTTTCTGATCCATGGGAAATCGATTTGATTTGTATAATCAACATTGACAGTATTATGATCAGGTTCCTGTGTAATCCAGTTGTATGTCATGAGATAGATTATGGCAATACGTAACCAATCGATTACCGGTGTATCGTTGTGAAACCAATAGGTCATCCCGTGACTCTGTGAACAATGAACGATTGTGAACTATTTTGGCCGGTATTGTTTCACATTGAAATTCCTCTGGGGCGATTAGATAATGTATAGTCAGGCTGTCGAATGGATGAAAACCATCAGCTTTCAAAGCTTCCTGCCAGAATGATAACCATTTCAGACTTACCCTTTTTAACCATTTCATATCCGGATTCTGGGCGACCTTCTCCAGTTCTGCTGATGTAATTTGAACTTTAGTGGCTAACTCGTAGGGAAGCATCGTTACAGGGACTGAGGATTCCAGTAATATTTCAAAGGCCTCGACATCCTTGCGAAAATTAAAGTCGTGCAGATGGAATAATGCACTCTTCCCTGGGTAGAACCTTGAACTACCGCCCTCTCTTCGACCAGCTACAACCAATACTTCGTTAATTCTGGTCAATAGATCTGGTCTTTCAAGTATTACACTGGCGATATTGGTTAGGGGACCTAGTGCAACCAATGTTAATGGGCCCTTCTCAAGTTGGTCGATTATTGCGGCTACGGCATTGGTCATTTGCGTCTGTCTGTTTCTGATTTTGACTTTGCCGCCTTGGTATACCGGTATTGAATTGGCTTCTCCAGTTAAATTTAAAACAACTTTCCGCGTTATTTGAAAAGTTGAATCACCATTTGCATTTCCGAATACCGTACTGACACCCATGACATCAATAGCTTGTGACTGGATGGCGCGCTGCAAGGCCCAACAATCATCCACATCGGTAGTCCTGGATAGACCACACGCCAGGTCTGTATCGATCCAGACACTTTGGGCGTGGCCTTGTGGCAAATGTAGTAGTGCCAGTATCACGACTAGCATTGATATCCAGTCGTATTTCATTTTTCACCAATTACGCAGATAGCTAGAGATTCGCAGTTGATCTAGCGGCGTTGATTCGAAAAGGGTCAGGCTCATAATCTGTAGGATTGAATATAGACTGAGCTTGATGTTGAGTCGTTTTTTGATGATAGCGACAAGCACGTAGATCGAGACAGCGATCCAGATCTGCGTCTTGACCGCGTTTGCTGATGTGCCAAAGAACGACTTGATGCGCAGGTGCTGCTTGATCCACTTGAAGAATAGTTCCACCTGCCAGCGGCACCTGTAGAGCTCCGCGACGGTCAGCGCCGGCAAGCTGAAGTTGTTGGTTAGGAATACGAACCGTTTGTTGGTCTCGGCATCGTAGTATTTGATACGACGAAGTTTGTCTGGATAGTACTGAGCCGAATAGAACCCGGTGAGCACCACGGTTTGATCGCAACGTAGTCCAACATCTTTGTCCACAGGACGGGAATAAAGACGACGAAACTTGAGATTGGCCTTTGCACGGATGACGAAGAAAGCAGAGGCGAGGTTCAGCTGATACAAGCGCTCGAAGTCCAGATAACCGCGGTCCATAACGTAGAACGCGCCAGACTCTGGCAAGAGCACATCCAGTACGTTGACGTCGTGCAGTTTGCCATCGGAGATATGGATAAACGACGGGATATTTCCTCGCAAATCGAGCAGCGTATGCAGTTTGATGGCGGCTTTGGTTTGACGAAAGTGAGCACAGGGAAAGACCGAGAGGCATAAGTCGATGGTGGTGGCATCGAGGGCGTAGACGGTGTTGTCGAGTTCGAGCCCGAGGTCCTCGTCGATATAGAGACGACGTGCGGTTTGTATCAGCGATTGAGCAAAGTCGGCGTAGATGCGCCAATCCCGTCTCTCGTTGGCATCGGCCAACGTGCTGCGTGCAACATTTGAACGGATGCCCATGTGATAGAGCTTGTTGCTCTGTGCTTTGAGACAGGCTTCGATATCGCGCAGACTTTCGCGGTAGGTTAGCTGAGCGAACCCCATGCAGCGGTATTGATCCTGACAGGTAAAACTTTTGATGTGCTGGTTGCCACTGTAGCGTTGAACGCAACGCCGGAATGTGTGCTGGGGTAAATGATCCATTGCCTGCGCGAAAACTAGTTTGCCTGAGTACATTGACCGATTGCTCCTGCCTTAAACACTGGGTTGGAGCGTGGCGCCAACAGGTAGGCAAGTTCAAGTCGGTGACAAGCATAAATCGCAGCTTTTTATAAATATGACAAATGGTTATGATGGGTTAGGTTCAATTTTCCCGGACACTAGTGTATTTTTATAATTCGTATCCCACATGCAATCGATCAGTTCATTCGCCTTATTCCGACTATCTTGGATTGTCGTGCCCTTGATTCTTGGTAGATAAGTCGTGGCAATTTTCCCGCCATATTTCATCAGCCGCCGCAGTTTCCAAAAATAATCCTTAGGGTCACTCCAGAACTGTACTACATTGGCTGAGCAGACCTTGTCAAAGGACTCTTCATACGAGTGAAGAGCGTCCAAACTGCCGAGCAATAGCTTAATCTTTCCGTCCTTTATCGCTGCTGCATTTCGCCTACTAGCTTGATCCAGCATTGTCTGTGAGTGATCTACGCCCACGATCAATCCGCTATCTATAATTTCAGAAGCTTTCCTGATCGCAATTCCGGGTCCGAAACCGATTTCTAAAAATATATCGTCGGGTTGAATTTCAAGCAGTTCCAATGTCCAGTGATTACGCTCTATATTGGACGGCCGGTTGGCCATGATATATCCCGCGACCTGCCCCGGAAAGCCATGCGGTTGTCGGAACTGAGCGATGACCGTTTGCATCATGTTCATAGCTGACCATCCTTAAAAATACGCATATGGTGGCTACCAAAGCGTAACAACAAGGAAAAACAGAATGATAAAAGCATTAAACCCAGAGCTTCCTTGAACTGAATTCTCGGCAAGTCAAACATGGCTGCCACACTGTTATTCCACGACCAAAGAATGATCGTTCCAGTGACCAAGATAAAAATAAATATGGTAGTAATTTTATAAAATAATTGTTTCATAATGATTTTCACCTCAATCAGCGGTATTTTGAAGATTTTGATTTCAATAACGCTTCGATTTGTTTCAGCGTTTCAAGAGAAGTATTAATATCCTTCGCTGTAAAATTTCCGGATATGGATTTGATCAGCTCGGATTCTTTAGCGGCTACTCGCTGGAATAACTTTTTGCCATTAGCCGTCGCTTTCATGAGCGGAGAACGCTTGTGCTCCGGGTTGTCCATCGCTTGAATCAAGCCCTGCTCCAATAACACATTGACTACTTTTTGGATGTGCTGGCGAGATACATTCTTATCTTTCGCCATTGAGGAAACGGTCTGTTCGCCATCCTTGATTAAAAACTCCAATACCGCCCGTTGGCTCGAATTGATGCCAGTTCCTGTCAGCAATTGGTCGCTGGTTTCGCGCAATTGTTGAAACAAGCGGCGGGTGTGCCAAATCAGTTGGTAAAAATTTGAGGACTTATTGTTCATAGCGAACTCATATTGACAACAAAGTTGACAATATAGCCAAGCAGCGACAGTCTGTCAACTAGGTTGTCAAAACATAGGTGAAATAAAATCAATACCCCCGCATATCAAGGCAGAAAACTGGAGGCAGGATATACCGGAAACATCTGTCTATCCGGCCTTCATCGATTCAACACTTTGGATTTTCCGACTGAATCTGTCCTGTTCCACTTTCTTCCTGGCCCTCAGACCCCCGCCAGACAAAAGCCACCGGGCATCCTATTCAAGGTTGCTGTGATTGTTCAATGATGAGGGGGGCCGGATACTTGGTTCCTATGCCAACCAGTCCTGATAAGGTGAGGCCCGCATTGCAGGCAGCAGCTCGGGCGGTGGTGACAACGCACTCTTGGCCTGTAGATGATTCAGTGTCTTGTCGATGACCGCCTGATCCTCGATACTGGTAATCACCCTGGCTTAGCCTCCGCACTTCGCGGCAGATTGATACATCGATGTTAATAAATACTCGCTTCAGGCGCTGCGCCCTGGAGACCTTGCACCTGGTCCGGCAAGGACAGCACGGTGTAACCGAGACCTGCAGCAAGCGCCAGTATCAGGGGCAACAATAGCCAGCGACGCCACTTCATGTCAGTCCTCCCCCAACCGGGCCAACGCCGCCATCAGCAATGCGCCAGTGAGTCCGGCGCCGATCGCGGCTTCGGCCAGTGCGACATCTGGCGCCGCCAACCGTACCCAGGCCAACGCCATAAACAGGCCAAAGGCGACAAACAGCACAATGGCCTTGAACAGATCGGGACAGGCCAGAGCCCGCCAGGCGAGCCACAACAAGCCAAGACCGAGCAACAGGTCGAAGGCCCATGTCAGGAGGGTCATCGCTTCCATATCCGAATCCCCTTACGGAGTGCGCTGCTTGCCACCAGGTGCGCCACGCTCGCCCCGGCGAGCAACACCAGCAGCCAGATAAATACCAGTTTGATGGCGATGGTCCAGGACGTCGCCTGCAGCGCGAGTCCGGTCACGATCAGGCCCAGGCCCACGTTGTCCGCCTTGGTCAGTGCATGCAGCCGGGTGTAGACATCGGGAAAACGCAGCAAGCCGAGGGTGCCGGCCAGGAAGAACACACCTCCGATGATCAGCAGCGCTGCGGAAAGGTACTCACTCGGCGCCATGCTCCTCCTCCCGATCGGTCCACGCGCGGCGCACGAACGCCACTGCGGTTACCGCCGCGAGCAGGGCGAACACCAGAGCCACCACGCGCAGTGCCGCGCTGCCCGACGCCTCGGCCAGCAACAACAGTATCGCCACCGCTGTGGTGCCGAATAACTGCGCGGCCAGCATGCGATCAGCGGCCGTTGGCCCACGCAACACCCGCCACATGCCGGCGCCGAGATTTAGCATAAGAAACAGCGCCAGTGCGAGAATCAGCATCTGCATACCGGGTCAGTCTTCCAGCGCAACCGGTGTCACAAAGCCGGGTGGTTTGATCGCCAGCACTGAACAATCAATCTGCTCGAGGATCGTCTCCGCAGTATTGCCCATGATGAAACCGCGTATACCCGTGCGCGCTACCGTACCCATAACGATGCAATCGACCCGCAGGCGCTCGGCCAGTGCCGGGATTTCCTGGCGCGCCGATCCCTTCAACAGGTGGAGCTGGGGTTTCAAGTACTCCATGGCATCTGAACCCAGTCTCGCGCCCGTCCCACGCATCAGGTCATCCAGCCGCTGGGCATGATGCCGCTGCACCTCTTCGACATGGGCGTTGACCTCGCCTTCCGGCTGACTCATGAATGCACTGTGGCGCAGAGCGCTCTCAGCGATAGCATGCCAAGCATGTACGACGTGCAGCTCGGCAAACTCCGATACGGCCATCGAACCGGCCAATTCCATGATCATGGTGTTCAATGCCTGACGCGTCTTCAGTTCCTCGGGGGGATAGCTGTCGTCCACATCGACCGCCGCCAGGATGCGCTGGTAGGATGCGCTTGTCTCTGGCTTCATCAGCCAGACCGGACAGGGACATTTACGCAACAAGTGCATATCGTCACCGGCGAGAAAACGGTCCAGCCAATCCGGCGATTCGGGGCATTTGATTACCAGGTCACGTCCGTTTCGCAACACGTCGCGAATAATTTCCAGGAACGGGGTGCCCGTCAGTACCAGCGTGTTGACTTCGATGCGCTCGCGGTAAGGCTCGACCAGGGCTTCCAACCACTGGGTCTGGGCGGCTGTTACTCTGGCCTGCAGATCAGGCGGAACCGATCCTCCCCCAGGCATGCCGCTACTCAGCTTCAGGCGTTCAGTTACGGTAGCGACCGTGACGGTGGCTTGATTGTTCTCCGCCAGCGTCATGGCGCGCTCCAGGGCAGATTGGCATGCGCCCTCTGACTCCATCACGCAAAGAATATTCTTGAATCGCTTCATCTCATTCACCTCTTTTCATATCAGTCATCACTCTGCCGGCGTAACCGGCGTGACGAAACCTGGTGGTTTAGTTGCCAGTACCGAACAATCTATTTGCTCAAGAACGGTCTCGGCGGTGTTGCCCATGATGAAGCCCCTGACGCCGGTTCTTGCCACGGTGCCCATGACAATGCAGTCGATTTGCAGGCGTTTGGCCAGCAATGGAATTTCCTTTCTGGCTCCCCCTTTTATGAGGTGGGTTTGAGGTTTGAGGTAACCCAGGGCGTCCCGCGTCGCTTTGTTCCCATTGTTGCGTAAAAATGTGTCCAGCCACTGTTGATGCTGTCGCCGCTCCTGTTCAACATTCAAGGCCTCTTTCTCAGGCGATATTTCTGATGAAATAACAAAACCGCTGATTGATTCATAAATCGAATCCCAGACATGCACAACATGCAAATCGGCGAACTCCGAGAGCGCCAGGGAGGCCGCCATTTCCAGAATTTGAACGTTCAATGCGTGCCGTGTCGTCAGCTCCGTTGCCAAGTACGATTCATCCACATCCACGGCTGCCAGGATGCGCTTATAGGATCTGGATGCCTCAGGTTTGACAAGCCAGACGGGGCAGGGACACTTACGCAGCAGGTGCATGTCGTCACCGGAGAAAAAGCGATCCAGCCAGCTCGGCGATTCGGGACACTTGATCACCAGATCATGCCCGTTGCGCAATACCGCTCGGATGACCTCTAGAAAGGATGTACCCAGCAACACCTTGTGCTGGATATCAAGTCGTTGAAGGTATGGTTCAACAAGGGCCGCTAGCCGCGCTTCATGCTCGCTCAACATTGCCGCCTGGTAGTCTCGAGAGACCGGGCCGCCATCGGGCATACCGATACCGGCCGATAAGCGTGGAATCACATCCACAACCACCAGTTCAGCCTGGTTGTTCTCGGCCAGTGCCACCGCCCTTTCCAATGCGAACTTACTGGCCTCCCCATGTTCCATTACACAAAGAATCTTCTTGAATCGTTGCATCTCATTCACCTCCGCGGGAAATCATCAGAGGCGCTTCGAAACATGCACCCCACGCGTTGTTCCAAAGCCTCCAGTTCAGCCAGAAAGTCTCCCAGACTATCCAATACATGAACCTTCAATACTTGGCCACCCAGTTCCGCGCTTAGCGTACCCGGCAGCAAGCTCACCGTATTGAACTGGTCTACTAAATCCGGACACCGAGTTAAGGCGGTAAAATGCCATAGCGAGGTGAGCAATGACAACAGAGACGAGAAAGAGACGGGAGTATACGGAAGATTTCAAGCGGGATGCAGTGGCGCTGGTGACAGAACAAGGTTACAAGGCCTCTGAGGCAGCGCGGAGCCTGGGTATTGGGGATAACCTGATACGGCGCTGGAAGCGGGAGTTCGAGGAAGATGCTTCCGGTGCTGGGCTGGATTCGGGTGAGCGGGAAGAACTGAAGCGGCTGCGGAAAGAGAATCGAATGCTGCGGATGGAGAAAGAGATTTTAAAAAAAGCCAGTGCGTACTTCGCGAAGGAAATGAAGTGAAGTACGGATTTATACGGGATCACGCGGGACGCTGGCCAGTAGTGCATCAGTGCCGCCTGCTGCGCGTGAAGCGCAGCACCTACTATGACTGGCGCGATCGTCCATGTAAGGTCATTCCACCGGAGGAACTGGCATTGCGGCGGCGCATGAAGGACCTGTTCAGGGCTTCCCGGGACAGCTTGGGTAGTCGCACGCTGATGGAGAACCTGCGCGAGGAAGGCTTTAAGATTGGGCGTGATCGCACACGTCACTTGATGAAGGTGCTGAATCTGAAGGTCAAACAGAAATGCAAATACAAGGTGACCACCGACAGTAAACACCACTTGCCAGTCGCTGAGAATGTGCTGAACCGTCAGTTCTCACCGATTGGAGCCAACCAGTCGTGGGGAACTGATATCACGTACCTCTGGACCCAGCAGGGCTGGATCTACCTGGCCGTGGTGATTGACCTGTATTCACGTCGAGTGGTGGGCTGGTCGATGGACCGGCGTATGAAGAAGGCCTTGGTGATCCGGGCCTTGATGATGGCGATCAATCTCAGGAAGCCACTGCCCGGCCTGATCCATCACTCGGATCGTGGCAGCCAGTATGCCAGTCACGCCTACCAGGCCTTGCTGAAACAGCATGGGATGATTTGCAGTATGAGCCGCAAAGGCAACTGCTGGGATAATTCCCCGGTGGAACGGTTGTTCAGCAGTCTGAAGCGAGAATGGACCAGTGACCGGTTGTACCGGACCCGGCAGGAAGCGATTGCAGATGTCCGGGAATATGTGGCGGTGTATTACAACTCGAAGCGTCTGCATTCGACGCTGGGTTACAAGACACCGATGAATTACGAAAAGGACCTTAACAAAGTGTCCGGAATTTCTTGACCACTACAAACCGCTGGCCAGATGTGCAATTACTCCGAGTTAGGCGGCCAAGTCGGTCTTGATGGCAAGACAGTCTCTCGCTACATCAGTGTCTTTGAACAAATGTACCTGCTCAAACGAATCGATGTATGGGCACGCAATCGCTTGAAACGCGTGGTCAAGACCCCCAAGCTTCAGTTCATCGATTCCGGTTTGTTGGGCGTGCTCACCAACATCGGCCACAAAGATGTTGAGTTGGACAAAACAGGCTACGGTCACATTCTGGAGAGCTTTGTGTTCAGTGAATTACTCAAACACACAGCAACCTCTGATGATGATTATCGGCTACTGTACTACCGGGATGCGGACAAGTACGAGGTTGATGTGGTGATTGAGAACAGCGCAGGACAACTGTTAGGCGTCGAAGTAAAAGCATCTGCCACCGTTAAAGAGCGAGATCTGCGTGGATTGAAAAAACTCTCCAGCCTGGCTGGTGATCAGTTCAAAGCAGGTGTGTTGCTGTACGATGGTGATGAAACAATGCCTCTGGGTAGCAACCTATGGGCTGTTCCCCTGTCCACACTCTGGGGCTCCTAAAAGCCGTCATCAATATACCTACTTGGCCGAGCGCCAAAAAATACCATGACAGTACACAACTGCCTCTCATGGTATCGCTGCTTTTCGTGCTATAGCGCGCCGAAAATACCATGAAAAATACCATGCTCAGAAAATCCTTCAAAATGCTCGAAAAAAATTGCCGATTGAACGCTGATACACAGCACCTTAGGCCACCTTCCGGGCTTTGACTTCCAGGTGAATGCCCTCCTGCTCCTGCAGATATTGGATCACCGCGAACAGGTTGCTCGCCTGGGGATTGCCTTTTGGCCCAAACATACGCATAAGACTCTTGCTCGATTTGTCGAAGACCTGGGAGAGTTCCTCGAACCCAATCGTCGCATTGATATAGTCCCGCAGCACTGCTTTTCCGGTATCGACGTCACCGGCGAGCAGGCATTCGACCCCTTCTTGCAGCAGGGCCTTGCGAAACGCCGGATCCCGTTGGGCGCGCGCCTGTATGGTTTCCTTAAAATCTCTCGTCAGAGCCATCATGTCACCTCTTGCCGTTTCCGGCGCTTATAGTCGCGCCAATGCCCTTTCGCGGCAGCAATATCTGCGTCCTGGCGCTTCTTGGTGCCACCCGCCAGCAATATCACCAACCGGTCCCCGTCCTTGCCAAAATAGATCCGATATCCAGGGCCAGAATCAATCCTGAACTCATAGACGCCGGCACCTACACCTTTCACACTAGAGAAATTGCCCTGCTCCATCCGATGGACGGCTGTCGTCACCTTGACCGCAGCGGCCACATTCAGACGATCGAACCATTTGGCATAAGGACTGTTTCCCTCAGCATCGAGGTATTCTCTAACCTCTGTCATATGACCCATATAGTAGCATATATGTTACCTTTAGCAATACCCATACACCAAGATCTCCAACGAGAGTCAACCGGACCTGGAGTTTGAGTCATTAGGAATGGTATGCCTCGGCTTCTGTGCCATGGAATCCAGTTTCGTCATGCTACCTTACCGGAGTGAACGTGAAATCCGGGGCATGTCAAAGACACTCCAGGAAACCCGAGATGATTCAGCTGGAGATTCCAGATTCAGAGGATAGGCTCAAGGTGTAAGTGCCGATGCGGTTTGTTATCCGAACCGTGCTTGTGAGTTTGGGTTGATGTCTTCGCGGGCACGGTATACAACTTGCCGTGACGCACACCAGGCTGAGCGATGATGCTATCGGCAAATGCCTTAATCCGTGCTATTTCCCCCCTCAGCACGGCTGTCTCCAGGCAATTGTTGTGGTCCAGATGGACATGCATAGTCGACACAATGAGGTCGTGGTGTGCGTGCGATATCTCGGTCATCCGTGACGACAGATCCCGTTCGTGGTGGTCATACACGTAGGTCAAAGTGGCGAAACAATCACGCGTTTTATATTGATGAGACTCAACCCGGGTCAATCGCTCACGAATCAGATCCCGAATGGCTTCTGAGCGGTTGTTGTAGCCCTGCTTATCCAGAAACGCCTCAAATTGCTTAACCAATTCATCGTCGAGTGTGATCGTGATCCGCTGCATATGCTCAAGTCCCCGTAGCTGGTTAACTTGCAGTCGCCAATCATGGGGCGGCCGCCTGTTGTGGATGAAGGCGTATGGTTATTACCGATATGATAAATTTGACATTTATCATACCATTGTCCCACTGATCCCGCTGTACGTATGTCAACCGCCTGCCCCGGCTTGCCAATTGAGGAGAAACATCGATGCGATACTCACGTTTTCTGATTACAACAACCATGCTGGTTTTGTTTGCCGGCTCTGTCAGCGCACACGAGGGGGCCGGCATCAGTGGCGGCTTCTTCAGTGGTTTCATGCACCCGATTCTCGGTTGGGATCACGTCGTCGCGATGGTCGCGGTCGGTCTCTGGGGCGCCTTCCTCGGTAATCCTGCCATCTGGATCTTGCCCGTGGTATTCCCACTGGTCATGGCGTTTGGCGGCGCTCTGGGCGTGATGGGTGTGCCGATCCCGGCTGTTGAGACCGGTATCGCCGCGTCAGCTGTCGTACTCGGTGCCATGGTTGCTTTTGCCGTGCGCCCACCGATCTGGATCGCGGCGGTGATCGTCGGCGCTTTCGCTATTTTTCACGGACACGCACATGGTACAGAATTACCGGATGCTGCGAACCCGTTGGCGTACAGTCTCGGCTTCGTCATCGCCACCGGATTGTTGCATTTGTCAGGTATTGCCTTCGGACTCTTGGTTCGCTGGCCCGCCGGAAAATTTGCGGTGCAAGCCGGCGGCGGGATGATCGCTCTGGCTGGAGCGGGTTTCCTGACCGGGATCGTATGACTAACACACGCAGGGCGCTGTGGCTTTGGGCGTCTCTTGCGGCGCCCGGAGTGGCTTTCGCCCATAGCCCGATCAAGGGCATCGACACTTTCTACAATGGCCTGCTACATCCTCTTTTTGTGCCCGCCCATTTACTGCTGTTGATTGCGCTTGGCCTTTTTATTGGCCAAAGGGATCCGGAACAAAACCAGCTCGCCTTTACTGCGCTCCTGGGAGCCACCATCGTTGGGCTTACAATGGCCTGGTTCGGTGTGGACAATCAGTTGGAGCCGGCTCTGTTGGGCGTTGCCGCTCTTGTTGGTCTTCTAACCGCCACAAACCTGGCCGCCGGACCTTATTGGTGCACCTTTATCGCCGCGTTGGTCGGACTTTTACTCGGTACAGAGTCTACCCAGGAATTGTTGACGGGCAGAGAACGACTGGTTTCTTTGTTTGGTAGCGGTGTAGGTATCTACCTGTTGTTTCTTTACCCAATGGCTCTTGCAGACTACGCCAATAAGAAGCATTGGCAAAAAATCGGGATTAGGGTCATTGGGTCCTGGGTGGCGGCAAGCTCAATGCTGGTATTGGCGCTGTCTTTATCATCGGTTGCGGCAAAATGAAGTAGCCATCAAATCAATTCGTATCCATCAAGAAAGGTTTGAAGCTGTGCTGGTATAGCCAGTTTCCGAATTCCCCCAGAGCACTCGTAGCCCGACCTCTCCGATACCATGCCAATCCTTGTTTTCCGCTCATGGTATCGATGCTTTCTGCCCTGCTACGCGCAGAAAATACCATGAAAAATACCATTGATGATGTAGATTATATTATCAATAAGGTTGTTTTTATTATTACTTTTCAATAGCTTACTAATTTCTGCCACTCCCACTCGATTGTAAATCGCCAATTATTTTTCTTTATTTTCATGCAGTTAAAAATCACTATATTCGTAATACCATGAAAAATACCATGCTCAGAAATTTCTTTAAAAAATTTCAACTTTTTAACTGCGCGACTAAAGCAGCTGAATTTTAGTCGTTTTCAAGGGTTGCCTCAACCAAAGCTTCATATACCGTTTGTGCTTCCTGCAATGCTTGAAGACATCCGGTATAGGATCTGATCCCTGATCGCATAATCTTAACAACAACCATTATGCGCATTGACGCCGAATTGCTAGGTGAGGAGGAGTTCACCCCATCGCTAACGACGTTAGTGCCTCAAACCCAGAAATGACATCAAACAGTTCCTCATCGATACCACTTTGTCGCAGGCGATGAAACGTTCGGTTAAGATCTTCCTGCAGTTCATCGATATTTTTTTCTGCGCGTTGCATAGCGGCCAGGCGACTGGCATTTTCACTGGCCAGCGATTCCGCGCAGGCACGAAAAATCGTAACAAAAAGATATTCACGTACCAGAGCCCGTAAGGTTTGTTCTCTGCTATTTATCACCTCAGGCAGGTTTTGCGTCGGCCAGCTAATCTCGGCCAAATTACATAACCATGTTTCATCCAGCGGCAGCAACTGCTGACTCGCGGGGGCATAAATTGATCCGGTTTTGGGACGATTATGAAACAGGTAAACCTGTTCAATTAAACCCTGTTCACGTTGTGCTTCTAGTTCAATCAGAATCTCCCCTACCAGCGGTGTAATGGCATTGATCGAGTTCGGCAGGGTAAATTCCGCCATCGGTTGCAGAGAGGTTTCCGCGAGGCGCGACTGAATACGTACACCCACCGCCCAGACCATTTTTTTACCCGGCAGTTTTTCCAGCGTATCAACCGCGTATTCCACCATCGCTTCATTAAACTGACCGACAAGGCCCTGATCAGAACCAAATACGATGGCGGCAATCGCTGTCTGCTTTTTCTGATTTATAGTCGGCCTGACACCCAGTGATTTATCCTTACGAAAACAGGCAGCGAGCCCCAGTTGAACCGTTCGATAATAATCATCCAGCGAATGCACCGCATTTTCGTACTGGCCGATGCTCGATGCCGCCATGGCTTTCATGGTGCGCACCACAGATTCAAGCTCTTCAGCACTACCAATCTTGTGACGCAGGCTGGCGACGCTATCACTCATGGTGCGTCCTTTGGTGTACTGATCAGGCTGAAAGCTCTCAAGTGCTCGGCTGGCGATCTGGAGTATCGCAGCCCGATCTTCATCACTCAATGTTTTGGCAGTCTCGAATCGCGTACACACTTCGGCCGGGATATCGGCTGCTGCCACACGCAGCGCCTGCTCAGCGGACGTCATCTGCTCAAGTGGCACAGCGTCAAACAGATTTGCCGTCAGTGCCAGTAACACGGCTATTTGTTCTGCCATGGAAACCGGAGCGAATTCCGGCTGTTTGAGACAGGCGCGGATGCGCCGTCCGTGTTCGATAATGTTACGTGTATTGTCATCCAGCCGGGCGCCAAAGCGGGCAAAGGTTTCCAGCTCCTCGAACTGTGCGTAGACAGCTTGAGGTCGCCTGCCACGGCGCGGTAGGCTGCACGTTGCGCCTTACCACCGACACGTGAAACAGATTTACCGACATCCACGGCGGGCAACACACCCAGTTCAAACAGCGATGGCGAGAGGTAAATTTGCCCGTCGGTAATGGAAATCAGATTAGTTGGTATATAGGCGGAAATATCCTGCGCTTCAGTTTCGATAATCGGCAATGCCGTCAGCGATCCGCCGCCGAGCTCCTGGCGCAGATGTGTGGCGCGCTCCAGCAGCCGTGAATGAATATAAAAGATATCGCCAGGAAATGCTTCCCGGCCCGGCGGGCGACGCAACAACAAAGACAGCTCACGATAGGCGCGCGCATGGTGGGTAAGGTCGTCATAAACCACCAGCACGTCACGCCCCTGCTGCATAAAATACTCCGCGATACTGGTCGCCGCATAGGGTGCAACGTAAGCAAGTCCGGGCGGATCATTGCCTTCGGTGACGACGACGATGGTGTATTCCAGTGCGCCTTGTTCACGCAGGGTCGCTATCACCTTGGCGACACCGGAGGCGCGCTGGCCAATGGCACAATACACACACAACACATTCTTCTCACGTTGATTGAGTATAGTGTCGAGGGCGATGGCGGTCTTGCCGGTTTGTCGGTCACCGAGAATCAACTCACGTTGGCCACGACCCACCGGAATAAGTGCATCGATGACCTTGATACCGGTTTGCAGGGGTACGCTGACGGGAGCGCGATCCATGATGGGCGGGGCAGGACGCTCGACCGGCAGACGTGCGCTGGAGACCAGCCTGCCCTTGCCGTCCAGCGGCAGTCCTATCGGATTGATAATACGCCCGATCAATCCATCGCCCACCGGCACGTCCACGACGTGCCCACGGCGTTCCACTTCATCGCCCGCCTGTAAATGCCAGTAGTCCCCTAACAACACCACACCGATTTCATCTTCATCAACATTGAAGGCAACGCCATATATATCGCCGGGAAACTTCAGCACTTCTTCAAAACCGACACCCGGCAGACCGGATACTTTAGCGATGCCGGTGGCGATACTGGTAATCGTGCCCACCTCTCGTGGCTGTAGTGCCGGCACAAAAGACTCCCGTGCCTGGCGCATGCCAGAGAACGCAGCATCGAACATCGTTTTCAGCTTGTCAGCTGGCATTTTTATCGACTTCCTGTGCCGTTTTCGCTGGATCTGTTCTTTCAGTTTTAGTCTCAATTTCAGTTCTGGTTTTTAGTAGATCGTCGACACTCTTTGCCAGTGAACCAAGATAATCGGCAATGCTCCAGGCTATCTTCTGGCCATTGGAACTGATCTCAATACCACTGACCAGATCAGGCACGATGTCGAACTCGATCTGTTTCTCCTTGTCCAGTATTTCCCCGATGGCCGTTTCAATAGCCGCGCATTGTTGTGCGGGTAGCTCAAAGGCAGTGCGTACCAGCAGTGGATGGGGTGAAGTTTTAAATGCCGATTTCACCTCAGCCATCTGCGCATCGTTTAGCTCGCGCAGACGATCCAGGAAAATATCCGTCATACGTTGTTCCAAACTTGCACCGGCGAGATCAGACAGTGTCTTTCGTGCAATAGCAAACACCTCTTCCCGTGCGCGACGACTGAGCTCTTCATTCAGGCTATGCTGTTCGTTTCTTAACGCCTGCTCCAGTCTTCCACGCAAATCCTCAGACTCCTGTCTTGCCGCATCGAGCAACTGCGCTCGTTCGGCTTTCGCCGCTTCCAGCACCTCGTTCATGTGTGCCTTGCGCTGCTGATCGAACACCTCGTTTTTTTTCTGATACTCTTCGCGTTGCTTCTGCGCTTCAGTTTCTTTTGCATCGGCATCAGCAATTTTCGCGGCGATGCGTTTTTCACGCGCATCAATCGCATTGAGAATTGGCCGGTACAAAAAACGCTTCAGCAACCACACCAGGATGAGGAAGTTGATGACTTGCGCAATAACGGTAAACCAGTCGATCAGCATGCGTTATTTTCCTGCGGCCTGTGCGATGACATGATTCCAGAACGGATTGGCGAAAATAAGAATCATCGAAACCACAAAAGAATAAATGGCCGTGGATTCGATCATCGCCAGACCAACAAACAATGTGCGGGTAATGGTTGCCGATGCATCGGGCTGCTGCGCCAGCGAGGTCAGTGCCGTCGCCACTGCCCTGCCTTCTCCCAGTGAAGGCCCGATAACCCCGATGGCAATGGTAATGCCAGCGGTGAAAATTGAGACCATCGCAATAATAGTTACGCTGTCCATAATATCTCCGTCAATCGTCGTAGTTGATGTTTCATTGTTTGCTTTCAGACCCTGTTTTATCTTCCGGTTCGGTTTTGCGGACACGTGTTGCCGCAGCAATATAAACCGTGGCCAGAATACTGAAGATGTACGCCTGCACCATGCCGGTCAACAAGCCGAGCGCGCTCATTACGACCGGAAAAATAAAGGGTGTAATGGTCAACAAAATGGCCAGTATCATCGTGCCGCTCATCATGTTGCCAAACAGGCGCACAGCCAGTGCCAGGGTGCGTGATATCTCGCTGATAATATTGAATGGCAACATTATAATCGTCGGTTTCAGGTAGCCGCGAAGGTATTCACCCAGTCCGCTCTCTTCGATGCCAAACATCGGTACGGCCACAAACACGCAGATCGCCAGCGCGGCGGTGGTCGAGAGCGAGCCGGTTGGTGGTTCATAGCCGGGTACAACAGTGAACAGGCTTGCCATAGCGACGAACAGGAACAGACTACCCAGGAAGCCGAGATATTTTTGCGGATTTTTCAGCCCTACCTCTTCGATCTGCTGGTTAATATCGGTGACGATAATCTCCAGCAAATTCTGCCAGCGCGAACGTGTCAGCTCCGTGGACAAATTGCGGGTAATGAGTTTTGAACCGAGCACCAGCACCAGCATCAGTCCCCAGGTGTAAACAATGGTGGCATTGAGTTTGAAAAAGCCCATTTGCCAGTAAATGATATTGTCGGGACTCAGATTCATGAACCGCCTGCCGTAATACTGGTTTTGTACTGATCCGCATTGCGCGTCAGCCGGGTGACGATGATGCGAGCGATGATAAAACCCAGCAGGCCCACAAGTAAGTGCTGCCAGTTGTCGCCATCCAGAATAAAATAGAAACCCATTATGACAATGCTGGTACGCAGCAACATACTGCCTAAAAACAACAACGCCACCTGTTTGCTCGATGCCATTTTACGTACCGTCCACCACAGACCAGCGAAAAAAAACACACCAAGCAAGGCACCCTCAAGCAGAGCAAGCAGTATTGCAAACACAAATAACAGCAATTCATTCATGATTATTCTCATCCACTTTATTGGGAGCTTCTTTATTTTCGCTTTCGTCCTGATGAATTTCCCTGTCTTCCTTAACAATCCAGCGCCAGGCATTAAAACACCCCAGACCAAGACCTAACGCCAGCAGCGCGAGTGTCCATGAATGTTCACCCGGATAATGATTATCGAGCCAGTGTCCGAGTGCCGCGCCCAGCAAGGTTGGCATCGCCACCGACCAGCCAATAAGCCCCATCATACCCAGGCCGGACCACACAGTTTGAGCCACATGACGTTGCGCCTTCAGTTTGCGTTTTGCCATATCACCCACCTGCTGGCTGAATTCAGTTTTGCCCGGCCGCTGATTCATGCCCGGTTTTTCACTCATGATGAAACTCCGCTAGCCGACGAATAAACCCACTCTCCATTTTCGTCAGTACCGAACGCACCTTCTGTTCCTGCTCATCCAGATGCGCAAATTCTTCTTCCACTGCGGCGCGTAATTTATCCAGACTCATGCCTCCGATCGCATTACGCACAGAGACTCGCACATCGCTAGCGGTTTTAACCAGAATACCTTCATCGACCGCGATGTAAACTTCACCTTCTGCGGCGGTTTCATAAACCAGTACTCCCGCCGACAGTGCTGCCACGCAGTCAAGCCGGCGTGGCAGCAGCCCAAACGAACCTTCGTCTGTTACCGCAACAATACGCAGCACATCAGACTTCTCAGCGAACACCTTAAAGGGCAAAAGAACCTTAAGATTCACTGGCACTACTCGCTGCTTGTGCTTCTTCTACTGCGGAGGCCTGTTTGACGTCATCGTCAACATTCTTCTTGGCCTCGTCAATTGCGCCGATCATATAAAGCGCACTTTCCGGATAGTCTTTAAATTCATCGCGCAGGATACGTTCACAACCATCGAGCGCATCGCTGAGACTAACCAGCTTACCCTTCTTACCAGTAAATTGTTCAGTGGTAAAAAATGGTTGCGTAAGAAACCGTTCCAGTCGCCGCGCACGTCCCACCACTTTATGATCTTCAACTGACAACTGTTCCATACCGAGCATGGCGATAATATCCCTGAGTTCGGCGTATTGTGCGAAGGTGCGACGAATCTCCTGCGCCAGCGCATAATGCCGCTTGCCAATGATGCCGGGCGCGGCCATTTTGGAACTGGATTGCAAGGGATCGATGGCCGGATAAAGTCCTTCACTCGCCCGCTTACGCGACAACACGATGGATGCGGAAAGATGAGAAAATGTATGCACCGCAGCAGGGTCAGTGAAATCGTCCGCCGGTACGTACACTGCCTGGATCGAAGTGATAGCGCCGGTATCCGTATTGGCGATACGCTCTTCCAGTTGTGACAACTCGGTCCCCATAGTCGGCTGATAACCGAGGCGCGCCGGCATTTGTCCCATTAAACCGGACACTTCCATACCTGCCTGAATAAACCGAAAAATATTATCGATAAGCAGCAGCACGTCGCGATTTTCATCATCGCGAAAATACTCGGCCATGGTCAACGCGGCATGGCCCACCCGAAAACGCGCGCCAGGTGGCTCGTTCATCTGACCGAACACCATCACCATATTGTCCAGTACACCCGCCTGTTTCATTTCCCGGTACAGTTCTTCGCCTTCGCGACAGCGTTCACCAATACCGCAAAAAATACTCACGCCGGCGTGCTGTCCGACCATGTTGTGAATCATCTCGGTAAGTAACACCGTCTTGCCCACACCGGCGCCGCCAAACATGCCGGCTTTGCCGCCACGTTCCAGTGGCATCAGCACGTCGATGAGTTTAATACCGGTCTCGAAAATCTCGGATTTGGTGGACCGCCGTGCTAACGCCGGCGGCGCATTATGCACACTGCGCCACTGGATGTCTGTCGGCGCTGGCTGACGATCGATCGCATTACCGAAAACATCGAACATGCGTGACATAATCCCCTTGCCCACCGGCGTCTGTAATGGACCGCCACTGTCTTCCACCGGCATACCACGGGCAAGCCCCTGGGTCGGGGTCAATGCAATCCCGCGCACCCGATGTGCGTCAAGTTGCGACAGCACCTCAATCGCAATTTTCCCCTCACGCGCATGCAGCAGCGAATTGATGGGGGGTAAATGTTTATCAAACACGATATCCACCACACTACCGCGTACCGAAACCACCACACCGGTATTCATTAAAGATTTTTCGTTAGCTATTGTCTGATTCGTATCCATAACGCTATGCCTTTACTCCCCCTGCGCACAATGCAGACTGAGCTTTAAGCGTTTCACGCACCTCCTACAGCCGCTGTTCGAGCCGCGCGCGATCATGGCTGGATTCGATACAGCGATCAACCTGCTCTGCAATCAACAGCAGCTGTTCGTCGAGTGCTAGTATGTGGCTGCGCCTTATCGTCAGACTGCCGATGGTATCAAGGGCGCCGAGCATGCGCGCCAGTATGGCAACATTCACTTCGGCGCTACCTCGAATCTGATCGAAGGCCTCGGACAAAAGACCTTCAAAACTCGGAACGATCGCTATCACACCCAGCGTTTCTCCCTCGTAACGGTGCGATGGCGGAAATTGTCGACCGACCAGCCGAGCCAGAATAGAGGCCAGATAGTCCACGCACATCACCGCCGTTGAGGTGTCATTGATCCCGGGAGAAAGTGCTTTGATGGCCATATCTACGATCTGTCGAATTCCGAAAGCCAGGTCCTGTTCAACTGTGCGATAGCGGTCAATACTGTAAGCGCCATTAAGCGCATCAATTGTCTTCTGGTCTGGCGGGTACGTCAGGGCGAGCGATACCAGCGCCGTATCTTGTACAACGAACGCGCCGATACCTTGCTCCATCCTCAGAATGGTTCTGTTGTCTCCTGCCAGGTTCATCAACGCTGCGTTATTGACGCTTTGAATGTACCCACTCACGGCTGCCAGCACGGGATACCAGGACCTCTCATCCAGTGATTCGAGCTCCCGGTTCTGGCCTTCATCTTCATCGGACCCCTGATCCATTTCTTTTGGTAATAGCCGATCAATAGATGAGTTAGTCTCCTCAGCAACCGAGGCGATGATGCTGGATGCCTGGATAGACAAGGCAATATGATGAATGAAATAGATAAGGACACCCACGCCACCGAGTGAAAGGACAAAAGCAAAGAATACCGCCAGGCTCGGCACGAACTCTTCAACACCAGCACTGCCGCGAATGGTACGCAACACGATCAGGCAATAAGTGAAAGTGCCGGCGAAAACCCCCAGTGTGAATTGTGTGATGCGGCTACGCATGAAGTTTCGCAGAATGCGGGAGGTGTACTGACTAGACGCCAGTGTCAGTGCCAGCAAGGTCATGGAGAAGGTAATACCCATCACCGTCATCATTGAACCAGCCAGCGTGGACAACATCTGGCGCGCGCCTTCCGCCCCGACCCCAAACAAGCGTGGCCACAGGCTCAGCCAGACGTCACTACCGACAGAATCGGCTTCGATCAAAACTACCGCCAAGGCAATGCTGCCACCGACCATCAGCGATGGCATAAACCAGAAGCTCGATCGCAGATCACCCCAAAACTGTATTAACTTATTCATCCGGCCATTTCCAGTTGAGAATTTCCGGCATGTCTTCACCGTGTTTTTCGATGTAGGCCTTGTGGTCGAGCAGTTTGTCACGCATCAGCTGTTTCGCATACGCGGCACGCGACCCCAAACTTGGCACCCGATCGATAACATCACCCGCCAGGTGGAAGCGGTCGAGATCATTCAATACCGCCATATCAAAGGGCGTGGTGGTGGTGCCGTTTTCCTTATAACCGCGCACATGCAGATTTCTGTGATTAGTGCGTCGATAAGTCAGGCGATGAATCAACCAGGGATAGCCGTGATAGGCAAAAATGATGGGCTTGTCTTTGGTAAACAACACATCAAAGTTCTTGTCAGAAATGCCGTGCGGATGTTCGCTTTCTGGTTGTAGCGTCATCAGGTCTACCACATTGATAACACGGATTTTCAGATCGGGGAACTGCTGGCGCAAGAGTTTGACTGCCGCCAGCGTTTCCAGTGTCGGCACGTCACCGCAACAGGCCATGACCACATCGGGGTCACCACCCTCATCGTTGCTGGCCCATGTCCAGATCCCCAGACCGGCACTACAGTGCTTAATCGCCGCATCCATATCCAGCCATTGTAGTTCTGGCTGCTTGCCCGCAACGATCACATTGATATCATTGTGGCTACGCAGGCAGTGGTTGGTTACTGACAGCAGGGTATTGGCATCGGGCGGGAAATAGACACGGATAATCTCTGCCTTCTTGTTGACCACCACATCGATAAACCCCGGGTCCTGATGGCTAAAGCCATTGTGATCCTGCCGCCAGACGTGCGAAGACAACAAATAGTTCAACGAGGCTATGGGTCGACGCCAGGCAATGTCACGCGCCACATCCAACCACTTGGCGTGCTGATTAAACATCGAGTCCACAATATGGATAAACGCTTCATAGCAGGAGAAAAAACCGTGTCGTCCGGTGAGCAGGTAACCTTCGAGCCAGCCCTGACACTGATGTTCGCTCAACATTTCCATCACTCGACCATCGGGTGCAATGTTTTCATCACCGGGGACTATTTCTGCTGTCGAACACCGCTTGGTGACTTCGAACAGCGCCCCCCAGCGATTCGATGCGGTTTCGTCCGGACTGAAAATACGAAAGTTGCGTGCGTCGGCATTGAGTTTCATTACGTCGCGGATGAATTCACCCTGGGCGCGCGTCGCTTCGCCTTTTACCTCACCCGGGTTTGGCACCTTTAGCGCATAATCACGAAAGTCCGGCAGTCGCAAATCACGTAACAACTTACCACCATTGGTATGTGGGTTGGCACCCATGCGCCTTTCACCTTTTGGCGCCAGTTCAGCCAGCTCAGGAATAAGCCTGCCAGCGTCATCAAATAATTCTTCGGGTTTATAACTTCTCATCCACTGCTCAAGGATTTTTACATGCTCTGGCTCCTTGATGAAATTGGTGACCGGAACCTGATGCGCTCTGAATGTGCCTTCGACGGGTTTGTCATCGACAAACTCTGGTCCGGTCCAGCCCTTGGGAGAACGCAGGATAATCATGGGCCAGCGTGGGCGTTCACTGAAGCCGTTGCTTCGAGCATCCTGCTGAATATGCTGGATCTCGGCCACCACGGTATCCAGGGTAATCGCCATCAACTGGTGCATAATTTCAGGGTCATCACCCTCGACAAAATACGGCGTGTAGCCACAGCCACGAAACAGCGCTTCCAGTTCGTCGTGAGATATCCGCGCCAGCACTGTGGGGCCGGCAATTTTGTAACCGTTCAAATGGAGAATCGGCAACACGGCACCATCATGCACCGGGTTGAGGAATTTGTTGGAGTGCCAGCTGGTGGCCATCGGCCCGGTCTCCGCCTCACCATCACCGACCACGCAGGCCACCAGTAAATCGGGATTATCGAAGGCGGCGCCATAGGCATGTGACAGCGCATACCCCAGTTCGCCACCTTCATTAATGGAGCCCGGCGTCTCCGGTGCGACATGACTGGGAATGCCACCGGGAAAAGAAAACTGGGTAAACAGCTTTTTCATACCCGCCTCGTCCTGAGAAATGTTCGGATACACCTCGCTATAGGTGCCTTCCAGATAAGTATTGGCCACCAGCCCCGGACCACCATGGCCAGGGCCGGTGACATTCACAATACTCAGGTCATATTGCTGGATGATGCGGTTAAGATGCACGTAAATAAAATTGAGGCCCGGGGTGGTGCCCCAGTGGCCCAGCAGGCGTGGCTTGATATGCTCAAGGCTCAGCGGTTTTTTCAGCAGCGGATTATCATATAAATAGATCTGGCCGACCGACAGGTAGTTGGCGGCACGCCAATAGGCATCCATCTTGCGCATGACATCAGGCAACAACGGTTTGACAGTGCGCTCAGGCGTTTTTGTCTTGCTGACCATATTCATTTTCCTTTTGATTGGTTAACCCAAGAATCCCGCACACCGATTTTGCGATCATCACTTCTTCATCCGTATGTATGATACGAACAGCAACCCGGCCGGTTGCGGTGGAAATTACATCCGCATTTTGCGCATTTGACTGTTCATCAATCTCAATACCCAGAAATTCCAGTTCGCGGCAAATCCGCGCCCGCACCACCGGCGCATGCTCACCGATGCCGCCCGCGAACACCAGCGTATCCAGCCCACTCATGGCCGCCGCGAATGCACCAATCCATTTTTTGATCTGATAACAAAACACGTCGACCGCTTCCGCCGCGCGCACATCGTCCGACGCCTGTTCAAGCAAATCGCGCATGTCGGGACTGGTCTCAGAGATGCCGAGCAAACCGGATTCATGGTTGATAAGATGGTTAAATTGCTTCGGCGTCAGATGCTCGCTCTGCATCATGTACCAGCTCACACCGGGGTCCAGATCGCCTGAGCGGGTGCCCATCACCAGGCCGCCAGTCGGAGTAAAACCCATACTGGTGTCGATGCTCCGGCCATCGCGAACCGCGGCAAGGCTCGCGCCGTTACCCAGGTGCGCAAGAATCACGCGGCCATGAGCCGCTTGCGGACCGGCAACCTGTTCGAGTTGTTGCATAAGATAAGCATAGGACAAACCATGAAACCCGTAACGCTGGATCCCCATGGTATCGAAGCGACGCGGAATCGGTAACAACCTGGCGACACGCGGCATGCTGCAGTGAAAAGCAGTGTCAAAACAGGCCACCTGTAATAACTGCGGATAACGCCGACGAAACACCTCGAACAGTTCAATTTCGCCCGGTAGATGCTCCGGGTCGACTGAGGTAATGTTGTGCAACTCATCCAGTAACGATTGGCTAACTAATTCGGGGGCAGCGTGTTGCATGCCATGCACTACGCGATGGCCGACGGCCTTGACCTGCGTAAAATCAACGTGTTGTTCCAGCCAGTCGAGCAAAAAATTTGCTGCCGAGTTGTAATCACAAACATCGATGCTCAGACTGCCTTGTTGATCTCGGGTCGTGTCGTTGAATATCAACATGGTCCCGGATAAACCGATGCGATCAATTTTTCCGGTCAGTCTTTGTTGCAGAGGCGACCCGATCTCATATAACGCAAACTTAATACTGGAAGAGCCACCATTGATCGTTAACACATGTTGTTTCGTCCAGCTCACATTTTGTCCCTTATCTATTTCCTTTCCCTGCAGAGCACTGTCAACATCGTTGACATAAAGCTTGACTCCACCACAGCCGGTCGGTCCAGTCTCTTAAGTGCTCGTAAGATACCATTGGGGTGATGGATGCATCTGTAAATGTTCTTTCCGTAATGCCATATTTTTTCATTCCCACATTACGTTAGTGCCCGCCTTTGACGCGGCAGTGAGAAGTTCAATAAGAGGCAGTGCACGATTTGACAGACTCACCGGGGGTTCGTTCTCATCATCTTCTTCAACAGGCGGCGACGTATCTTCTGCCTCTACCGCGAGAGTTAACTTTTGCAAAGCTTCAGGCACATCGGCTGCCAGAATTGCGCCGGGCACAGTGGCGCTGTGCCCCATCATTTTCAGCAGCGTGAGGGCAACATCCCCAAACATGGTGATGTCGGCATAGGCCTCAGTGGTAAATGTTACAAGCATAGGGTTCTCCTTGAATGAATAATGCGTTTGAGCCAGCGTGCGCAATCATCTGTCTAAACAGACGGGTTCATTGCAACGCTTTTTGAGGCAATACAGTCCAACAGGGCGCGCCAGGAGTTGGCAAAAGCCTGAACACCCTCGCGTTGTAGTTGTGTGGCAAGCTCGGCATCGTCTACGCCGGCCTGCGCGAACTCGGCGAGTATTGCTTCAGCATCACCACCATCATGCGGCAAGGCGACATCGGCTTTGCCATGGTCGGCATAGGCCAGCAACGTCTTCTCCGGAAGCGTATTGATGGTATCGGCTGCGGCGAGTGCACTTATATATAGTGTGTCTGCGGCAGCCGGGTCCTTGGTCCCGGTGCTGGCCCACAACAGGCGCTGCGGCCTGGCACCAGCCCTGGCAAGTTTTTGCCAACGCGGTGTGCTCAACAGATCATGATAAGCCTTGTAGGTGCGCATCGCGATGGCAATCCCGAGACGATTACGTAGTGCCTGTGGAACCTCATCCTTAATCGCAACATCCCAGCGACTGACGAAAAGCGATGCGACGCAAGCTACCCTGGCATCGAGTCCAGCGGCAATACGCCGTTCGATACCACGCATATAGGCCTCGGCGGCGGCGATGTAGTGCTCGCGCGAGAACAACAAAGTCACATTCACCGGGACGCCAGCGAAAATCATCTCCTCAATAGCAGGGATACCTGCGCGAGTTCCGGGTATTTTGATGTAGAGATTCGAACGTTGCGCGCGCGCATGCAGTTGCACAGCCGCATCTATCGTGCCAGCCGAGTCATCCGACAGCAAGGGAGACACCTCCAGTGATACCCAGCCGTCAACGCCATCAGTGGCATCATGCACCGGACGAAATAGATCTGCGGTCTGGGTCAAATCTTCCAGTGCCAGTTCGAAAAACAGTGTTTCACCGGTCTTGCCGGCCAGCATTTTCTTATGAATAGCATCGTCATAGACATCAGAATCTCTGATAGCGTGTTCGAAAATGGTGGGATTGGAAGTCAACCCCGTAACACAAAGCTCGTCGATATAGTGTTGCAGTGTGCCACTGGTTAATAGCCCGCGTGTAATGTTGTCGAGCCAGAGGCTTTGACCGAAATCGACTAGTTGTTGTGTGGCGTTCATGTTGGTTCCTCAGTCTATTCTTCAATGTGGTGGCATTTGCAGACAGCACGACAGATATGAAATCCGTCAAGCATGATACGCGAGAAAAATGACAGTTTATTTCTCCAATACCGCAATTCGACTCCGCAGCTCTTCGACCTCTTCCAACAATTCCAGGGCCAGCGCGGCACCCGCAAGATTGATACCCAGGTCTGACTGCAGTCTTTGCACAATGCGCACGCGGCGCAGACAGTGGCCAGGAAAATGCCAATGGCTTTGATCAGTACCAACAGGTTCAATCACGCCCTCTTCAACCAGGGCCAATATCCATTCAGCCGGCATGCCACAGGTACGGCTCAGTTCGCCCAGGGTAAACTCGGTGGTGTCTTCAACCAGGATGCCGGTCAGTATGGTTTGTGTCGTCATCACTTATACTCCCATGTTCGCGCGTGGATTGAAGGCCAACTTGCTTGCCATATCTTGATAGGCGGCTCTGGCCTGATCGCTATCGGCGGGAGGCACCACCACACTCAAGGTGACATAGATATCACCCGGGGGATTACCAGGGATTCCGCGGCCCTTGAGGCGTAGCTTGTTACCGCTATTTGACCCCGCCGGAATTTTCAGATCTACCGTGCCGTTGGGAGTTGGTGTTTTCACCGTTGCGCCCAGGGCTGCCTCCCAGGGCGCCACTGGCAGTTGCATATGCAGATCACGTCCCTCCGCACGGTATAAAGGGTGGGGTTTGAAATGGATTTCCAGATAGAGATCACCTTGTGTCCCTTGTCCCATGCCGGGCGAACCCTGGCCCACGAGACGAATTTGTTGCCCCTCTTTGACACCCTCGGGTATCTTCACGTTCAGTGTACGCTTGATCAGACGCATCTGGCCATGCTCATCCAGTGCCGGTGTTTGCAAGTTGATACTGCGCGCTGCACCATGGAATGCATCATCCAGATCGACGACGACCTTGGCATGATGATCTTCACCGCGGGCGTTAAACTGTGTGCGATAGCCGGCGTGAGCACCATGCGTCTGCCGGCCAAACAGCTCTTCAAAGAAGTCACTGAAGCCGGCTCTATCCGCATCCGTAAAACCGCCACCACTAAACTCAAAGCCTGAATCCCAGTTCGGTGGTGGATGGAATTCCTGACCTGACTGATAGTTGGCACCGAGGTGATCATAGGCAGCACGTTTTTCCGGGTCTTTGAGCACCTCATAGGCCTCTCCGACTTCTTTAAAACGTGCTTCTGCGTCTTGCTCTTTGCTCACATCCGGATGATATTTTCGCGCTAGCTTGCGGTAGGCACGTTTAACCTCATCCTGTGTAGCGGTACGCTCCAGACCCATAATTTTATAATAATCTTTATACTCCACAATCAACTCCGTTTTATTGAATGGCTGTAAACCAACGCAACAACTGACATCATTACACTTCCCATTGATTCATTTTAGAATAGAAAACATCAGCCACTATATGTCATCCCTCAGCCCGTTATCAGTCAAACGCAATTTTCTTACACGAATCGAGCAGGTGCGGCTATTACACAATAGACCTTCAATAACAGATGCCTAGGCGTGTGCGTCGGATCACTTGTTGCGCTCTGCACCTTTCAAAACCGACTTATCGCTGCCACAGGATATGCGCTTCTTCCAGTGGCACCACCACCGCATCGTGTTGAGGGATGAGTCGTGCCGTGTAGTCCGTTGCCGGGCGGGTTGCCGGCACCTCGGCGTGATAGGCATAGCCGTTTAGTGCCCCCACCAGTTGACGCACACGTTGCATTTCGACTCGCTCCGCGGCACACCCGTCAACACCGTTGGCATACAGCTCGATCCGAACGGCCTCCGGGTCAAGGTCATCTAGATAGACCTGCACTTCAAACACATGCTGATCGCCGACAGTTTCCTGCTTCAGCTCACCGAAGTGTAACGCGCTCCATTGTTGCTCTAACTGTTGGCGCCAGTTCACCAGTTCTACGCCCATGGCACCTTTATCAGCCGCCCGCGCAAGATAAGACGAGGCCATGGGAAGATAGTGTTGCTCGGTGTATTCGTACACCGCGCGATTGGTAGAAAAACGGGGTGTCAATCGCGCCATGCTTTCCCGCATTCGCGCGACCCAGGCGATGGGCACACCTTGCTCATCGCGGCTGTAGAATTCGGGGATCACCTCGTTCTCGAGCAGGTCATAGAGTGCTTCCGCTTCGGCCGCATCCCAGGCGGGATCGTGATCATGTTCCTGCCCATCACCCAATACCCAGCCCACTTCTGGCGTGTAGGCCTCCGCCCACCAGCCATCTAATTCAGACAGGTTGATGCCACCATTGACCAGCACCTTCATACCGCTGGTGCCACACGCTTCCCAGGGACGGCGAGGCATATTGAGCCAGACATCCACGCCCTGCACCATGTGTGCGGTCAGATGCATGTCGTAGTCACTCATGAAAATTACATGCGGCCGCACCTCGGGCCGGTGGATAAACTGCATCCATTGTTGAATCAGTGCACGCCCCGTCTGATCTGCAGGATGCGCCTTGCCAGCGATGATGAGCTGTACCGGGCGTTGCGGATTGGTTAGCAAACGTAACAGTCGTTCCGGGTCGTGTAGCAACAAATTCGGTCTTTTATAACTGGCAAAACGGCGGGCAAAACCCAGCGTCAGGGTATTGCAATCGAAGAAATGCTGCGCACTGTCAATCGTCTCGATAGATGCGCCAGAAGCGGCCAGTTGCAGGGACAATCGTTCACGTACGTAGTCTACGAAGGTGCGGCTGGCGGCGGTGCGAAATTGCCAGAGTCGGGTATCGGATATGGAGCGAAAATCCTGTTCCAGAGTTTCTATTGTACCCAGCCAACGATCCTTGCCACAGATCTCCGTCCACAGTTCATCAGCCTCTGCCGAGTCCCAGGTCGACATATGAACACCGTTGGTGACGTGGCCGACTGGCACTTCATCCGTCGGCCACTGCGAAAACAGTGGCTCAAACAGATGTCGACTCACTCGGCCATGCAAGTCACTGACACCATTCACCGCCCCGCTGCCACGAATCGCGAGATAGGCCATATTGAACGCTTCGGCATCATCATTCGGATTCTGTCGCCCCAGAGCCAGCAAATCATGAAGTGTTATACCCAGCCTCTGTTCAGCATAACCTCTGAGGTATTGTTCGATAAGTGCTGGCGTGAAACGATCAAAACCGGCATCCACCGCGGTATGGGTGGTAAACAGGTTGCCCGCGCGTGTCACCGCCAGCGCGGCCGCGAAGGTTAACTTGTTTTCCTCCATAAAACTGCGGGCGCGTTCCAGTACGGCAAAGGCTGCATGCCCTTCATTTAGATGGCAAACTTCTGGTTGAATATCGAGTGCGCGCAGCAGGCGCCAGCCACCGATGCCGAGTAACAATTCCTGTTTCAGGCGCAGCTCCGGTCCACCGCCATAAAGTTCACTGGTAATACCTCGATGCGCGGGGTAGTTCGCCGCGTCATTACTGTCCAGTAGATAGAGTTTTACCCGGCCAACCTGTACCTGCCAGGCACGTAACCAGACCGAGTAACCGGGCAAGGCGATCTCCAGGCGCAACCATTCACCGTTTGCTTTACGTAAGGGTGTGATCGGCAACTGTCCCGGATCGTTATAGGGAAACAGGGCCTGTTGCGCACCGTCCTTGTCGATCACCTGGCGAAAGTAGCCCTGCTGATAGAGCAGCCCAATGCCGATCACCGGCACACCTAAATCGCTGGCAGCCTTGAGTTGATCACCAGCCACATTACCCAGTCCACCTGAGTAAATGGGTAAGGCTTCGCTCAACATGAATTCCATACTGAAATACGCCACACAGCTCAACGGTAATTGTGGGTGGGCTTGTTGAAACCATGCGGGTGACTCCGCCGCATCACGCCTGGCTTGTACCAAATCGTCAATGTGTTTGCGAAAAGTGGGATCGGCTAACACACGCTGGAGTTTTTCCCGCGAGACTGTCTGTAACACGACCCAAGGATTTTGAGTCAGCTCCCAGAGCACAGGGTCCAACTGCCGCCACACCTGGTCGGTGGCATGATTCCACGTTGAACGCATATCCAGAGCGAGCTCTGCCAGGGAATCGAAACCCTCGACGACCGTGGATATAAGACGCTGCTTAGGGTGATGAATATCTGCTTGTTCGCTCATGACTTCCTCTTCATGTTGTTACAGATGCAGTCCAGAAAAACTTTTGCATGACAATTCATTTCCACATTACGTTGACGTTTGCCTTTGCTGCGGCAGCGAGAAGTTCGATCAGAGGCATAGCCCGATGAGCTATACTTACTTCCGGCTCTTCGTCATCCTTATCCTCATCTTTTTTTTAAGAGGCGCTCAGATTTTTTCTGCATCGATAGCTGCCGTTAACCGACTCAGGGCCGCAGGGACATCCGCCGCCAGGATTGCACCAGGCACTGTGCCGCTATGCCCCATCATTTTCAGCAATGTCACAGCAACATCACCGAACATGGTGATATTGGCATAGGCTTTGGTGGTAAAAGTGACTAACATATCGTTATCCTCCATGTGATTTCTTTTTCGCGGCGAATCGGCTCAACAGCGCGATACCCAGTGCCGCAGATGTGACTGAGGCAAGGAAGATACCCAGCTTGGCGCTGTCGAGCAGTGCCTGGTCGAAAGCCATGTTGGCGATGAACAGCGCCATGGTGAAGCCGATACCGGCAAGCAGGCCGCCGCCCGTGATCAGCCTCCAATCCAGATCCGGCGGGCGTATTGCGATACCCGAACGCACCGCCAGCCAACTAAAGGCAAGAATCCCGACGGGTTTCCCAAAGACAAAACCGACGAACACAGCAAGCGTCACGGCATTGCCTAGCTCACCTGGTGACAATGGCAAACCGGCATTCGCAAACGCAAACAGCGGCATGATGACAAAGCCGACCCAGGGATGTAACGCGAACTCCAGCCGCTCCACCGGTGACAATGTTTCGCGCGCGGCGATCTCAGCAACCTGCAGGGTCTCTCGGTCCTTCGTGTCACCACTCTCCTCTTCACTGGCCGGATGCGCGATCACCCGGGACAATACGGCATACAATCGTTCATCGCTGACCCAGCGTCTGGCCGGCGTCATCAAGCCAAGCACTACGCCCGTGATCGTGGCGTGGATACCGGATGCATCCACGGCAAACCAGATGAAACCGCCAACCAGGAAGTAGATCGAAATACTGCGGATTCCGGCCATCGCTATGAAGCGGATGACAGCGATACCCAGCAGCCCCAACGCAAGTGCCCCCCATGAAATGTGGCTGCTGTAGCCGATCGCCACGACAAGGATGGCGCCGATGTCATCAATGATCGCCAGCGAGAGCATGAAGACTCGCAGGCTTGGTGGAATACGCGATCCCAGAATGGCCAGGCAACCAATGACAAATGCGGTATCGGTCGCCATCACCGTCCCCCAGCCAGTTTCGCCTGGCTGCCCCGATTGCAGAGCCAGATAAATCGCTGCCGGGACGATCATACCGCCGAGAGCAGCGGCAATGGACAATGCAGCCATGCGCGGATTGTTCAGCTCGCCCAGCACCAGCTCGCGTTTGAGCTCCAGTGCGACGAGGAAGAAAAACAACGTCATCAGGCCGTCGTTGATCCACTCCCTCAGCGACCGGGCAAACTCGAACGAGCCGAGTTGCAGACCGACTGAAGTTTCCCATACGCTCTCAAAATGATGGGCCCACGGCGAGTTGGAAAGCACAAGCGCAGCAACGGTGAACAGCAAAAGAATGACGCCACCGCCGGCCTGGATACTCAAAAACCTGGCGAATGGTTTGGTCAACCGGTCGACGAACTCCTTCGGTAGTCGTGTGATCTCGGTCTCAGCCTGCTGCACTTTGCTCATTTAAGACAACCCGGGTTTATACTCATTTCTGTGCGTTATTGCAGGAATTCTGCTGTGTCATTTCGCGTTGTCGAAATTTTCAATGCTCATCACCCACCACGACCATCATTGTTCGAAGCGGGGAAACAGCAGACGCAGGTCAGGATGATTGAAGGGCATCGCCTTGAATGTTTTACGATGTTCTTCCCTATCGAAATAGATCATCAGGTTACCATCAATCAAAGAGCAATGATCGAGATAATTATCAACATCATGCCCGCTTATCGGAACGGTCTTCATGATACGGAACCGTGGTACGTGCAATAACTTGAGGTTCACCGGCCTTATATCCTGTACCGCACGAATCGATTCAATAGAACTGCGCTGCGAATTTTTCCTTGTCCTCCCAGGCTGCGCCGGCTTCTTCGGGACTGTCGCCCTGACCTGACCTAAGCATCTCTCAGGAAATCTCTTCGTTACCGTTGTCGCACAGAACAGGAGCTGGAAGCTGTCGTTACGGTGTGAACGCCAATAATAATCGGAACTGTTCCAGAAGGTCACGATCAGGGCCTCACAGCCTTTCCTGTCACTCGTAACGAATCTGACCAATGGTAGAAGACAAGGACGCTGTTGAACCCAAAGAAATCGCCGACGAAGCCAGTATCGGAATGATCCAGTGTGGCAAATGTTCGATTACGAATAACATGAACGGATCGACACGCATGGCATGGTATTGGTCCGCCACGCTGATTTTGAGTGCGGCGATACCACGATCTATACCATTGAAAAATGCTAATACCTGCTTGACGATGCCTGCCAGTGCCAGATATTGCCAGACAGAAATGAGGATAAGTGATTGGTTCTGCTAGGGCGTGTTAACACTAATGATGGCATCAGTGATTAGCGCGAAATGAATGAAGAACATAAAAACGACATCCAGTTTATCGAATCGAGAGAAGATGCGACGGAAGCCCTTCAACCGACGAAATAACCGTTCTACCTCGTTGCGCCTCTTGTACATTTCTTTGTCATATTCCCAAGGTGTCAGGCGATTGCTTTTGGGCGGCACAACCGGAAGCATTTCAAGTTCCAATACCAACTGGCGCGTTTCATCACCTTCATAGGCTTTATCCATAATGACATGCGCCCCTTCCCACCCGCTATTTTTAAGCGTATTCAGCAACTTTCTCCCCTCCGGCGCATCACCTGCCTGGCCCGGGGAAAGCGAGAATGTCACGGCTGTTTTTGCGCCGGCTGCAACCATATGAATTTTCGTTGTCCATCCCGCTCGCGATTTACCAATAGATTGTGGACCGTTTTTTTTAACGCACCGGTCCCATCGGGATGGACTTTGACAGCGGTACTATCGAGCGAAACATGATCGACCTGAATGTTAATGGTGTCGTTTTCCTGCAGTCCGGCGAAGACTTGCTCCAGGACACCCCGTTTGGCCCAACGGTTAGCGCGCGTATAAATCGTGTGCCAATTACCAAATTTTCTCGGCAACCCTCGCCACTTGCAGCCATGTTCCGCGACATACAAAATGGCGTTGAGTACCTGTAAATTAGTTATGGTGACGTTACCCCGTTGTTTCGGCAGTAACTTTTCAACGGCTTTGAATTCATTTGCGGTGATTTTCATCCGTGAATTTTATCAGCATTAGTGTTAACACGCCCTAGCTTACCGTGAATTGGTGCCTGTGAGTGCCAGTCAGTGCCAGATCTGCGCTACTCCCACTCGATTGTAAACGAGCCATTTTTTCGTCTTGATATCGACGGCTTAGTTGCTGGTGCAGGAGGTAATACCATGAAAAATACCATGTTCAGAAATTGCTGCCGACCCCACCGGAAATTTCGGGAAGCCACAACCCATGCTGTGCTGTAGGCTTCGTCACGTCAGGACTCCAGTTGCGCCCAGAAACTTTTTTTCCGCCCATGCGCCGACTGCAATTGATGCACGAAGGCGTGATGTGCTGGCAGTGGTTTGAATACCTTGATCCGCTTCGCCAGCGCTTCCAGCTTTTTGTAATACCGTGCACCATGGCCGTAAGCCTTACTGCGCGCCTGCGTCAGGATATCCAGCAACAAGGCGCGGTAGCACGCCGTGGTCGCCAGATTGCAATCCGCTTTTTCAAACGCCTTGGCCAAGCTCAGCAGACTATCATAAAAACACTCCGCCAGCTCCTGATGCCGGGCCAAAACCAGAGCCTGGGCTCTCTCCGTCTGGCTCAGCTTCAATAACAGATCAGCGCTGCGTAAGATGTCACCACTCTGTTCGGCTTGTTTGATCGCTGAGTCACGCGCTTTCTCTTTCTCATCTTCGTTCAACACCTCCAGATACCTCGTGAAACTGGCGTGGCTCTGTTCGCTCTGAAACAGCCGGGAACGAATCACTTTGAGCTGTTGCCGATCGCCTGTTTTCACACAGACCTTATCCAGCAATTCCAGACGATCATGCTCAAAACGGTCCTCCCATGCCTGGCTCAGATATCGCATTGCCTCGTCTGCCTGCCCATGCTGCAAATATTTTTCACAAATCGACTTCATTTGCAGATTGTTTGGCTGTGGCGAAACTATCAATATCGATCGCTCGTATAAGGAAGGATCGTGCAGGGCATCAGCTATCTGCCCCAACGCCACACCGCTGTGCAAGGCCATGAGATTGACTTTGCCTCCCTGCTCGGGAGGTTTTAACGCCTTGCGCAAGGCGTTTTCGTAGCGCCAGGCGAGCTGCTCCAGTTGATCCTGAGTCAACAACACGTGGGCATTGGGTAATAACGGATCAAGCACACCATAATCATTTTGCTGATACAATTTATACACTCGCTCGAGCCAGTCAACCTTGGCGCCCTGCCATTCCCTGGCCGCTGTTAACCATAGCAATACCGCCTGACGATATACCTCGCCCACCACCCCACCCGAATCATCGACGCGATTCAACACCGATTCCGCCGTTACCAGGAACCGGTCGACCAGATCAAACGCATGTTCCGGTGATGTCGTCAGTAAGCCACTTTCAATGTCGGCGAGTAGCGCTTCGAGATCACGGGAAAATGAAAAACTCGCCCGATAATCGATAAACTTCCGCCCACGGCGCAGCGATTGTATTCGCTTTCCCAGGACCCTGGCCAGGGCAACGGGATCATTATGCAGCATCAGGGCCTCGATTTTGTCGCTCAAATCCGGATAGTGCAGATAGAGATCGAGAATAAAATCCTGCAAAATGGCCGCATCGAGATCAGCCAGTTTTGCTTTGAGTGTATCGATATTCATAGGTCAAAATGGAAAGTTATTTTCCTCCAATCAGCGATGCCCACCCAGTGACTCGGCACATAAATCGCAAATTCATACGGTAAATCACTGCTTCTCTAAACCAAACCCGGCCGGTTCGACAACAGTCAACTCATAACGGGTTGTTCTGCCACCACCCGGTAATGGCGTGATGATCCCCTTGGTAACAAGATCTGACAGATCACGGCTGGCTGTTCGATTGGGGCATTTGGTGATGACTTGATATTTCCTGGTCGTTATTCCGCCTTCAAAGCCCTTTCGACCTTCAGAGAACACTCGCAATACCATCCTGGCCTGCCGGTCATTCAGCTGGTCACCATAGGTTTCGTAGAAACGTGTCTTGGCCAGTACATAGTCCACTTCTTCCCTGGCAATTTCCTGTGCCTTGATGACCCTGTCGGCAAAGTAATCAAGCCAGCCATTAACATCCAGGCTTCCACGGCTCGCTTTCTCCAGCTGCAGGTAATAGGATTTTTTATCTCCCTCTATCGCCGTGGCAAGACAAGCCGTGGTCGGATAGCCGAGAAACTGCGAAAGCGCATGGTCAGCAATCGCCCTGCCGACTCGCCCATTCCCATCATCGAAGGGATGAATCACTTCGAACCAGAGGTGTGCAATACCTGCCCTAGCTATCCCTGGCAGCTTATTATCCATATTCAAAGGACTGGCCTGGTTGTACCAGTCGAGGAATCTCGCCATTTCATCGTACACCCTAGTCGCCGGCGGACCTTCATAGTGAACCTTTTCCCGGCCATAAGGCCCGCACACTATTTGCATTGGCGAAGGATCGTTGCGGTATGTCCCTCGCAGAACAGGCGTGTAGCGCTGCTCCGGGACGGCCATGGATTGCCACTTGCCCAGCAGGTCATGCGTCAGCGATGTTTGCCAGTTCTTACGAACGTCCACCAGCAGCATCGCGGCCCCCGCCGCTTTCTGGTCTGAGTTGTCTGGTAGCGTATCCGATGTAATTAAAGAGAGTAGCAATGACCTGACCGATTCTCTATCCAGATCCTCGCCCTCAATGGCGCTGGTTTTGATGGCTTCTGAAAGCATCAAATCGATCGTGGCATCCTTTTGGGACGCCATTGGCAGTGCCTCAAAGCAACCGGCCAGACGCTCCGAGTTTATGCGAAATTCAAGTTCCCGGTCATCGAGCGCGCCATTGTCATAGCGAAAATCTGGCCAGTTGGGCTGTTGCCACATCCATCTCATGGCGTGATTTTAGCCACTATTCACGCCACAATAGAAGCAATTATTGGCGTGAATATAGACCATGATCTTGCCACACCCGTCCGGAAGAGAAACCTGAACGCCGTCAATACCATGAAAGCACCAATTCGCCTCTCATGGTATCGCAATTTTCTAATTTCAATACGCGGCAAATACCATGAAAAATACCATGCTCAGAAAATCCTTCAAAATGTTCGAAAAATTTGCCGATTGAGCGCCGCCACACAGCACCCTAGGCTACCTTCCGGGCTTTGACGTCCAGGTGTATCCCCTCCTACTCCTGCAGGTAATGGATCACCGCAAACAGGTTACTCGCTTGGGGATTTCCTTTCGGTCCGAACATGCGCATGAGACTCTTGCTCGATTTATTGAAGACCTGGGAGAGTTCCCCTAACCCGATCGTCGCATTTAAATCGTCACACGTACTGCTTCTTGTCACAAACTTTTTTCCATTGCATCATCATGCGAACTCAAAACCGTTTGTTCTTCCTCGATTGCAAGTGCACGCAGTTGAGCGAGTCCGAGCTCAATGGCGTCGCTGTCTGCTTCCCTGGGAAACACCATGAATGCCGGGTGTGGAAACTCTGGCGCATCAGCGACACGAAATAGACGCTCTTGTTGTATGAAACTACGTGCCATACGAATTGGTAAAAAACACGAACCACCATTCGACAGTATGATCTGAATTCCCAGCCATCCAATATTTACAACCTGCGCCGGCCGTTCCAAATCAGGGTAGCTCTCTCGATGCCGCGCATAAAAACCCGGCCCCCATTCAACAAACACATAGTCGTCTCCCGGCCAGCGTGTGTCGGGATCAGAGCTAACCATGACCAGGGTTTCATCAAACAGATGCTCTACGATCAAACCTGGCGCATGACTCGGTGTATACATGAGGCCTATATCAAGTGTGCCTTCCACCAGGCGTCGCATCAGGTCTTCCTCGAAACCGATCTCGCTGCGTATTGACACATCGGGTGCTGCGCGACGCATACGCCCTACCCAACTAGGTAGAAAATCTTCCCATAGAGCGATTCGGCCGCCGACTCGCAAGCTGGCACGGAAACGACTGGGCAGACCGACATCGTGACGCGCTTGCTCAACCGTCAGAACTATCGTCTTGGCATGCTGCATAAATCGACGCCCCGAAGGGGTCAGGTTTGCCCCGGATCGGTTACGTACAAACAAATGCGCGCCGAATTCTTCCTCCAACTTCTGAATGCGGGCACTGATCGTCGATTGCGTGACATGTAGGCGCCTGGACGCCTCCAGGAAACTACCGTGGGCAGCAATGGCAAGAAACGTACGAGCCTGCTCAATATCCATTTTGGTAAAAATTATCTTTAATATCGTATTTTTCGATATTATAGGTCGATATATTTCGCTATTCAAAACATTATTTGCTCCATTATGATGCGATCACTGAAGCGAGACAGGAGCAACCATGACTAACCCAAATTTACGAACTGCGCCGCTGAAGCATCTGGAAGATCTGGAACGTGATGAAGAAGGCTTTCTTCTGAATGCTAATGACTGGAAACCTGATCTGATGGACGAACTGGCGGCAGAGGCCGAATTACCCCTCACAGCCGAACGGCTTGCCGTTATCGAGTTCATACGTTCGTACTACGTGACCAACCAAAGCGTGCCGGAAGCACGTGTCATGCTTAAACATATGGAACAGATCTGGGGTAGCGAAAAAGCCTCTCGGCGATACCTATACGAACTGTTTCCACGAGGCTATGGACAACAGGCCTGTAAGATCGCCGGGATGCGTAAACCACGAAAGCTGATGCTGGATGTGTGAGAGAACGCCAGATGTGGAAGTAAAAGAAAAAAATAAGTGAGAAAACCGAAATGAACTCAACAAAAAACAGCGATCCGCTGCATGCGTCTGGTGACGAACTACCCGAACTTGAACTGAACGACGTGGATATCCTCGATGCCATGCGGCATATCCCTGGCTACCTGGACATTAGCATCGAGGATTTTCGGGCGATATACCATTTGGCGCACGCAAATGCCTTTGATCGCTTGTTTCAACGTGTTCATGCCGTACATTTGATGCTCCCAGATATTCAACCGCTACACCCCGACACACGACTGGATGTGGCGGCACAACAATTGGTAGCTCAAGGGCGTAAAAGTCTGCCCGTCGTGGATGAGAACAATCGCGTGACGGGCATGTTGACCGAAACGGATTATCTGCGTCGCCTGCAGGTGGAATCATTCCTCGAACTGTTGCTCAAGCTGGTTACAGACCAAACCCAGTTCACGCATCGCTGCCATGAGACACCGGTCGGTGAAGTCATGACGGCACCGGCGATCACGATCGCGGAGCAGGCCGGCTTCCGCGAAATCCTCCATACCTTTCACCGGCATGAATGCCGCAGTATGCCGGTGGTCGATGACAAAGGGTGTCTCAAAGGATTGTTGCTGCGTAAAGACTTCATCAAGGCCCATCACCTGGAGGAACTGTTGTGACATTGCGGGAGTACTTTAAAAAGATGCGCGGCACTACCCGTGGCAGTCCACCTCGTGTCAGCACCAGCGAAGTTATCTGGTCGTGGATCGGTGGATTTCTCGGTATTCTCGCGGTTGCGTGGATCAATCACCTGTGGTTCGAGGGCAGCGATCTCACCATGTTGATCGGCTCCTTTGGCGCTTCGGCCGTGTTGGCCTACGGTGCCGTACGCAGCCCCCTGGCCCAACCACGCAATCTCGTGGGCGGGCATGTGGTGTCGGCGATCACCGGGGTGATAGCCTGGAAGCTCTTTCACGCCGATCCCTGGTTGGCATCGGCGTTTGCTGTTGCTACCGCCATTGCCCTGATGCACCTGACCCGCACCCTGCATCCACCTGGCGGTGCCACTGCTTTGATAGCGGTCATCGGCTCCGACCAGATACACGCCACCGGGTTTATCTATGTGCTGGTACCCGCCACAGTGGGTCCCACCATCCTGCTCATGGTCGCTTTAGTCATCAACAACTTGTCACCCACCCGACGTTACCCAGAAATTTGGTGGTGATATTTCTTGATTGAATTCGTCCAGCTCGTCATTGCCATCTCCGGGATCAGAACAGACACGTTGGCTCCCAAGTATGTAAATCCAACCAGTGCTTGACATTACAAAATTTATAGTTAGGATAACTAACTATGACCTTCGACAAAATAACAGAACCACTTGATCAGCGACTAGCGGATGGTCTGACCCGTTTGGCGGCAGTCGCCCGACAGTTGGATTGGCAGGCAGCCGAATCAGCCGGCTTGTCACCCACTCAGGCCGACATATTGCGATTCGTTGCAAGCCGGCCTGACGGCATACGACTGACGGCGGCCGCCGCACACGCCGGGATCCGGAAAGCCACGGCTAGCGATGCAGTAACCACTCTGGAAACCAAGTCACTATTACGCAAGCAGGCAGACACTACGGATGGCCGGGCTATTGTGTTAAAAGCAACTGCGAAAGGTAAACGGATCGCTCGAGAATGGCCTGCCAGCTTTGGGCCGGTTATTGAAGGCCTGCCAGAGAGCGAACAGGAAATACTGCTCGCGTTGGTAATCAAAATGATTCGACAATTGCAGCAGCGCCAATTGATTGCACCGCAGCGCACCTGTGTGACCTGCCGACACTTCCACAAGAACGCCACGCCAGGCACAGACGCACCACATTTCTGTGCGTTCGTAGGCGCACCCATGGCCGAACGACATCTGCGTGTCGATTGCCCAGAGCACGAAATCGCCGCCTGACGGCGGTAATTACCCCCCGTTCCCAGTAAACGGGTTTTTTATCAACTCACTTAGTTAGGTGTCCTACCATGTGACAACAAGCTATTTTCTACCACGCCGGCTGTCCCGTCTGCGTTGCCGCTGAGCAGCAGGTTGCCGAGGCCATCGATTCTGCGCGTTTTGACCTCGAGATCGTTCATCTTGGCGAGAGCAAATCGCGAATCGGTGAAGCCGAATCGGTCGGGGTGACGTCGATGCCCGCACTGGTCATCGCTGGACAGCCGTTTCACATCAACTTCGGCGCAGCCATCGCCGAACTTAAATAAGGAGAGACATCAATGAGACAACTTATCCTGACTGTGCTTTGCACATTAACATCGACAGCCGCTCTCGCCGCTGATCCCCAGGTCCCCTACCCCGAGGGTTACCGCGACTGGCATCATGTAAAGAGCATGGTGATTGAGGAAGGCCACCCACTGTACGGCTCTTTCGGGGGTATTCATCATCTCTATGCCAACGACAAAGCCATGAAAGGTTACCAAATGGAGACTTTTTCTGATGGCTCGGTGATCATCTTCGACCTGCTCGACGCCGTGCATGATGGAAACGCAGTCACTGAAGGCGCTCGGAAGGTGGTCGGCGTCATGCACAAAGATGCAAAGAAGTTCGCAGCGACCGGCGGCTGGGGCTTTGAAGGCTTCAGCGGGGGCGACCGGACCAACCGGGTTGTGGGCGAGAAAGCGGCCTCGGCCTGCTTCGCTTGTCATGCACCGCAGAAGGCCCAAGACTACACCTTCAGCAGGCTAAGGGATTGAGACAAGCATGGTTCAGCCGGAACTGGCCCCGACATGGTGCATCACCGAGTGGCTGAACACGCCGAAACCCATTGACCTGGAGGCGCAGCGCGGCCGTGCGGTAGTCGCTCGCGCCTTCCAGATGCTGTGTCCCGGGTGCGTTTCCCGCGCCATTCCACAAATGAAGGCCATCCATGATCTGTTTGCCTCGCAAGGCGTGCTGGTTGTCGGTTTGCACACGGTGTTCGAGCACCCTGAGGCGATGACTCCGGTCTCGCTACGTGCATTTCTGCTGAAACCAGATCCGTTTCCCCGTGGGTATCGACATGCCCGCGGATGACGGTGGACCGATACCTCAGACCACGCAAACCTACCGAATGGAGGGTACGCCGACCTATTTGTTGATCGATCGAAGTGCGCGACTACGTCAGCAAATATATTCGGTCATGTCATGGATCTGCAGCTCGGTGCCGAGGTTTCTCAGCTCGTCATGGAATCCGTGCCCAATGAGGCAGGATCTGTTGCGACACCAGAAGAAGTGCCACCACCAGGAGTCAGAAAATGAACGTGACCGCCATTCGCCATGCTGCCTTTGAAGACCTCGACATGCTCGCCCACCCACTGGAAAACCTGGCTGTTATAGCTGGTTTCTCGAATGCTCCAGAGCACACGCAGTTCAAGTTCCCTAATACCATGCCAAACTCAATTGCCCTCTCATGGTATCGATGTTTTCTACCTTGTTACGCACAACATATACCATGAAAAATACCATTGTTGATGCAGATTATATTATCAATTGGGTTGATTTTATCATTATACTTCAATAGGTTAAATATTCGGGTCACTCCCACTCGATTGTAAATAAGCCATTTTTATCTTTTATTTTCAATGATTTATATTTCTGCTAATTGATAATACCATGAAAAACACCATGCTCAGAAATCCCTTCAAAATTCTCCAACAATTAAACAATAGGGGACCACGATTTCCGTTTCCTTCAGGAGGATCACACAACAAAACCGTGGTCCCCTAATATTCGATAGTCGATAAACCTGCGCCCGCAGCGCAGCGACTGCATCCGCTTGCCCAGAGCCTTGGCCAGTGCAGCGGGATCGTTATACAACAACAAGGCTTCGATCTTGTTGCTCAATTCCGGATGGTGCAGGTAGAGATCAAGGATGAAATCCCGCAGGGTGGCAGCGTCGATTTCAGTCAGCTTTTGTTTGAGTGGATCAATGTTCATAACAGGAAATGGAATTTCACTTCCCACCAAGCAGAACTTGCAATTGTTCAAGCTTGTGCAAATAAAATCGCTCGTTCCAAAGCTCAAGGCTCTTCTGTTCAATTGGCTTCAAAAACCGCACTACATCCTCTGCGGCATCTCGCCAGTCAATCGATGTCATCTTGTCCCGCAAGGCATTTACCAGCCAGGCACGATCCACATTCACATCCCGCCCCTGCCAGGGCCCGTACTGCACAAGCGCGTTCTTTAACAATTCAATCTTCGGCGAAACGCCCTGGGCAATGTACCAGTTAAAGTCATACCAGTCCCGGCCTTTGAGATAGGGGCGGCATAACAGGGCATGCATCTTCAAGGCAAAATTACTGCTCAGGTCCTGATGACAAACCTCATAATCCACGGGGAAACTCAAATAGGTATATTCAAAACTTGAACCTGCCGGGGGATTGGTATCAATCTCTAATTTGATCGTGAGTTTCCTGCCCCGCTGCTGGTTGTAAAAACCTAAATTCAACTGATTCGCAATGGAAGTATCCTTAATCAAGGCGGCCTTTACATTGTTATCCATATACTGCTTTTCCAGAATCTCCGGTGCGATTCCAAATTCTTCACAAGTCTCGGAGATATTTTCCAGATAGGGCTGCCACCGAAACTCCCGGTTTGGTTCAAGCAAGATAAAATCGATATCCTCCGAAAAGCGGTTCAGGCCATGTAAAATCCGTAAACTCGTCCCGCCCTGAAAGGCCGCCACCTCAAAAAAATCGGCGCGCCACAATCCAAACAGGACAATCTCCTGCACAATCTCCTTGAGCGCATTCTCCTCATCGGTCGGACCGCTGGGGTTATATTCTGCTAACCGTTTTTGGATCAAATCGATCATAGGCCCAAAGATTTCTGCAATTCCGCCAGGAATGCCTGTTCCCGTTTTCCTTTGTATACGGCCCTCAACTTGGAAATACCCAGCCCAGTGACGGTACGCAGCTGCTGATCATCGATCCGCATTCCGCTGGTCAAAAATTCAATTCCCTGCCACTCGAACTTGCGCGAGTACACCAGATCCAGTAATGCTCGTAGGGGTTGCGCAATCAACGCCGACTGTTGCTGCAACTCATGCCTGGCGACCGACTGCAAGAAATAACCGGTATTGGTCGTCATGCGCCGAAACTCGAACCTGCCCAGTTGTGCGTGCTCGTAGGTGACCGATTTGCCGCCGTGGTTCATGCTCAACACGGTATGAACCGATTCTGGGATCCAACCATGAAAGCCCAGCGCCGATTCGGCCGAAACATAACTGCCGGGCAGTATTTGCTGGGCCAGCACAAACGGGTGCAGGGGCTGCTTACGGTACACCGGATTCAAGACATACAGCCCCCGGCGTGGTTTGATCAACTCCCCCGCCTTGAGGGCGCGATTGACCTGGCCGTAGCGGCGCGCATCACTGCCACCCAGCAGGCGGTCGACTTGACTGGCCGACAGGAGTCGGTCCGCCAGACCGGCTTTGAAGATCTGTTCCGTTAGAGGTGTCATGCTGATAATTTACACTAACTTCCATATTATGCAAGTTTCTGTGAATTATTTATGATAATTTCCTATAAGGCATCTTCAGTGGCGCCCGTTTGGGCACGCAATCGTTTGAAACGCGTTGTCAAAACAGACTACGGCCATGTTCTGGAGAGCTTTGTATTCAGCGAACTGCTTAAACACACAACAACGTGTGATGACTACTATCGACTACTGTACTTCGGGATGCGGAGAAGTTAGAGATCGATGTCGTGATTGAGAACAGTTCAGGACAACTGGTTGGCGTCGAAGTTAAAGCCTCTGCGATAGTCAAAGAAAGCGATCTACGTGGACTGAAAAACTGGTCAGCCTGACCGGTGATCAGTTCGCGGCTGGTGTCATTCTTTACGACGGTGATGAAACGATGCCTCTGGATAGCAACCTACGGGCCGCTCCCCTGTTCTTCACTCTGGTGCTCAACAAGCGGTCATCAAATAGGTCCGCTCCGTTGGACACTCTCAATACCATGACAGCAACACTCTGCTCATCATGGTATAGGGCTTATTGCACTGCATCACGCGGCCGGTACCATGAAAAATACCATTGATGATGCAGAATGCACTGTTGATTAGACTGATTTAATCGTTATATATCAATATCTTAAAAATATCGCTCACTCCCACTCGATTGTAAATAAGCCTTTTTTGTCTTTTATTTTCAATAGCTTATATTCCTGTAAATCGATAATACCATGAAAAATACCATGCTCAGAAAATCCTTCAAAATACTCGAAAAAAATTGCCTATCGAACGCTTCCACAAAGCACCCTAGGCCACCTTCCGAGCTTTGACTTCCAAGTGTATGCCCTCCTGCTCCTGCAGGTAATGGATCACCGCAAACAGGTTGCTCGCCTGGGGATTCCCTTTCGGCCCGAACATGCGCATGAGACTCTTGCTCGACTTGTCGAAAACCTGAGAGAGTTCCTCAAACCCAATCGTCGCATTGATATAGTCACGCAGCACTGCCTTGCCGGTATCGACATCACCGGCGAGCAGGCATTCGACCCCTTCTTGCAGCAGGGCCTTGCGAAACGCCGGATCCCGCTGGGCGCGTGCCAGTATGGTGTCCTTAAAATCTTTTGTCAGAGCCATCGTTACACCTCTTGCCGTTTCCGGCGCTTATAGTCACGCCAATGCCCTTTTGCGGCAGCAATGTCTGCGTCCTGGCGCTTCTTGGTACCACCCGCGAGCAATATCACCAACCGGTCCCCATCCTTGCCAAAGTAGATTCGATAGCCAGGACCAAAATCGATTCGGTACTCATAGACGCCGGCACCCACACCTTTCACATTAGAGAAGTTACCCTGCTCCATCCGGTGGACGGCTGTCGTCACCTTGACCGCAGCGGCCACATTCAGACGATCGAACCATTTGGCATAAGGACTGTTTCCCTCAGCATCGAGGTATTCTCTAACCTCTGTCATATGACTCATATAGTAGCATATATGTTACCTTTTGCAATACATGCCGGAACACATTATGACGCCGCCAACCATGCGACTAATAGCCCCAGCAGCAGCAACAGCGACAACGCCGGGCTCCAGCGAAGAAACAGCGATTCCAACATTCCGGCGATATCACTTCTCGTCATGAGGGGTCGTATACGCCGGTCCAGTGCCTGCGTGATATCAGCCCAGCGTTCCTCACAGCGGACAAGCAACCGGCCAGCCCCGTCTCTGGCCAGAACCAAACCATGGGTGATTGGTAGCAATACATCGCCTGGTGCAAGGACCGGCAGTCGAAGCAGGCGCCATCTCGCGTTCAGTACTGCCGCCGTTATGGCAACCACAACAATCAAGAGGCCCGTGGCGGCTTCCCCTATTGTTACGTGGAAAAATTGGTAACCTGCCGCAAGCGTCGCCACTACGATCAGTGCAGCAATCACCCATAGTGCAATATACGGGTCCTTAACAGGACGCGAAGCCGATACCGCCGCCGATGGTGCGTATCGCTCTACCGGTTCAGCCGACGGGTCGAGATCCCCATGAAAAAGACTGGTACCCGCCAACAACGCGATGACCGCCATAGCCGACAAGATCGCTATCGCCAACACCTGCCCGTCCATTACCCGAACCAGGCCGAGCGGCGCTATCGCCAGCAGCAACACCACCAACCAGGTCAACGCCGAGACCAGACCGGAAAGCGTGCGGGAAGATGCACCTTCATTGAGCTTGTCGATCAACAGGATTGCCGCCAGACCCGCCCCAGACTGAATCAGCACGGCTGCCGACGGATGTGCCAGGGTTTGCCACAACCCCGGCTGCTGCAGGCAAGCACTCAGCACGACCAGCCATACACTGCTCAGGGCAATCGCCGCATAGCCCAGGATGGCCCGGCGGCAGGTCTGTGACATTCCGGCAAACCCTGCATAAACCAATGTCACCCAGGTCAGCCACTGCAGAATTGCAGCGACTTCCTTCGCATCGATCTGACCGAGCGGAATCAACCGCCAGCTGCCCAGCACGCCCGCGCCGAACATGAAAGCCACCACGGCTGGCCGCAGTTCCGCACTAGCCCTGGCGAAAACAACAGGCGTCCAGAAATGGACACCGAACATACCGATCTTGGTGCCGAAACCGACAATCAACAGGCCGAGCACCATGTTCTTGTTCTCGATGTTCACGAAGGCGTGTCGCAGCGATACGAAGTCGACCGTTCCGGCGGCCTGGCCCAGCATCAGCAGCACTTCGAAAACCAGCAGATCACTGAAAACCAACAGAACGACCAGCACCCTGCCCGCCTTCCTGGTTTGCGTATCAGCTTCATAGGCCAATGCGCCGTACAGGCTATATCCGGCGACCGTAGCCGCCGCGAAAAACAGCAAGGCATCACCGGCGAGAACCAGACCGAAGCTACCGGTCATCGCAAGCAACAACATGACGGCCAAGACATTGGAACCGACAGCAAGCAGTCTGGCGCGCGCCAGCACGCCACTTGCCAGCCAGAGGATAGAGATGAGGAGCAGAAATACGCGCCCGGTGGCATCCAACGCCAGAATCCCTCCCAGCATGACATCGGGAAGTTTCAGCGTGCTATTGGGAAAGGTCGATAGCACCAGTACCGGTAGCGCGGCCCAGGGCGTCAATGCCAATCCCACCGATCGCAGTCCTGGAAGTATCAGCAGACCGACGACCACGAGAGGCCATGCAATACCGGCAAGCATCAAACCTTCTGACAGTACGACACTCATGGCCCGTAAAACTCCCGTTGCGCGACCAGTCGTGCCCACTCCAGTGGACTGAATGGAGTCGATGCCAGCAGGCCCGCGCCCAACGCCAATAACGCGGTTACCACGGGTGGCAGCAGCAACGCCCAGGCGGTCTCCTTGCGCCCGAAGTCGTGCTCATCAGGCCATTCAGCGGGCGGCTCCCGGAACCAGGCGCGGTGCACTATGGGCAGGAAATAGGCGGCATTGAGCAGACTGCTGCCAGCCAGCACCAGGATTACCCATCCCTGGCCCGTCTCCAATGCACCCTGGCCGAGATACCACTTGCTGATAAACCCGGCGATCGGAGGCGCGCCGATCATACCGAAGGCGCCGACGGTGAATGCCGCCATGGTCCAGGGCATGCGCCGGCCGGCGCCATTCATATCGCTGATCTTGTGCACGCCGAGGGTTTCGGCGAGATTGCCGGCGCAGAAGAATAGCGTGATCTTCATCAGCCCCTGATGCACCAGATGCACGATGCCACCGATGGTAGCGATGGGGCCAGCAATGGCCACCCCCAGCACGATATAGGACACCTGACTGACGGTCGAAAACGCCAGTCTGCGTTTCAGATCGTCCTGAAACAAGGCGCGAATTGAGCCATAGATGATCGTGAAGGCCGCCAGCCAGGCCAGCGGCTGCATGACACCTAGCCCGGCAGCGAACTCCACGCCGAAGACGTCATAGACAACGCGAACGATGCCGAAGGCACCGGCCTTCACCACGGCCACCGCATGCAACAAGGCACTGACCGGTGCCGGCGCCACCATGGCCTGGGGCAGCCAGCCGTGCAGTGGCACCAGCGCGGCTTTGACACCCAGCCCGGCGATCAACAATGCAAAGATGATCACCAGAACCGGCCCGTGCTCCGGCCCCAGATGCCCGACGAAACCACGCGGGGTAAATTCCAGGTTGCCGGTGAGCGTGTAGAGCCATGCAGTGCCCAACAGCAGCAAGGCACCACCCACCACCGTGTAGATTAAATAGGTCTGGCCGGCCCGCCGTGCCACATCGGTGCCGCGATGCACGACCAGCGGATAGGTGGACAGGGTCAACAGCTCGTAAAACAGCACGAAGGTGATCAGGTTGCCGGCCAGCGCCACACCGACGGTGGCCGTCACGCACAGGCTGAAGAAACCGAAGAACCGGCTACGATGCGGCGATCCTTCCAGATAACCAATCGCATAGACAGTGGTCAGCAGCCACAACACCGCGGACAAGGTAATGAACAGCAACGCCAGCGGCCCCGTACGCAACACCAGTTCCAGTCCCGGCAGTACCGCCAGACGGGTTTCGTAACAGTGCTCGTGGAAGACACCCCACAGCATCAGGCCAACCAGCGCCAGTTTCGAAACAGCGCCAAGCAAATTGAGGGTGGTGCGCAGGCGCACCCTTTCTTCGGCCAGGCCGAAGATGATCAGGCCGGGTAACAGGGAGCTGGCTATGACCAGCAACGGTATCCAGGAATCCCAGTTCATGGCCTGAGCCCGCCAACATTGAAGGGATCGCCCACACCCACCAATGCCAGAAACGGTGACGCCAGGAACCCGACCAGGATCGCGCCAATCGCCAGCAGCATGGCTGCCCACTGCATCCGGGCCGACACGCTGATCGGTTCGTGCGTTATGGGTGCCTGGGTGAAGGTGTTACCCAATACCTTAAATATGTACCCGGCCGCCAACAGCCCGCCCAAGAGTATGATGCCGACAATATCCCAGCGCCCCTGGGTCAATGCCGCCTGCAACAGCAACCACTTGCCATTGAAGCCCCCGCTCGGCGGCAGCCCCATGATGCTGACGCCGGCCAGGGCGAATGCGCCCACGGTGAGTGGCAGGCGCTGGACCACACGATCGAGATCAGCAATACGGTCATGGCCACCAAACTGCCTCATGTTGCCGGCGGCCAGAAACATCGCCGCTTTGGCCAGTGCATGGGAAAACGCCAGATAGGCCATTGCGCTCCAGGCGGTTGCGCCCATGCCGGACGCCAGCGGGTACGCCAGAAAAAGGTAGCCGATCTGCGCCACGGTCGAGTAGGCGACCAGCAACTTCACCTGCGTCTGGCGCAAGGCCTGCCATGAACCCCACAGCACCGCCCCGGCCCCCAGCAGGCCAAACAGCGCTGCGACGCCCTCCGATATGTCCGCGAAGATCGCCAGCCACAGCCGCAGCAGGATATAAAAGGAGGCCTTCACCACCAGGGCGGACAGCACGGCGCTGACTGGCGCCGGCGCGCTGGCATGCGCAGGAGGGAGCCAGAAATGCAACGGGAACAGCGCGGTCTTCAGGATCAGGCCGGCACTCATCAGTCCCAGCGCCGCCCACGCCACCGGAGAGGGCATCACCCGTTCGGATAGCAGCGCAAGATCGACCGTTCCAAAGCCGTGATAAAGCAGTGCCACACCCAGCAAATAAAGCAGCGACCCCAATAGCGTCGCCAGTAGATAGCGCATGGCGCCCGTCAGGGCATCGCGACCACCCTGCAACGCCGTTAACGCCACCGCCGCCAGGCCGACCAGCTCGAGAGTGACATAGAGATTGAAAAGATCGCCCGACAGAAACAGCGCATTCAGCGCACCAAGCAGCAACAACCACAACGGCCAGAACCGGACCGAGTCCGCAGGCTTGAAATAGCCGGTGGCATACAGGCTGACCCCGAATCCAACCAGTGCCGTCATGGCCAACATCAACAGACTCAGACCATCGGCAGCCAGATCGATACCCAGCGGCGCGCCCCAACCACCGACCGCATGGTGGTAAACACCGTGGCCCAGAAGTTGCCAGCCCAGGCCCACGACGGCCAATCCCACCAGCGCCACCGTAAGCAGTCCCAATGGTTTCGCGCTGGCCGGGAACAGGAAACAGGCGATCCCTCCTGCCAAGGGCAACAGGATCAGCACAGGTCCCCATGGGATCTCGGAAAACAGCACGTCCATGTGCGACTAACCCCCTTCCTTATCAGCCAGCTCCGCTCGTCCAGTGGCCGCTTTCACCTTGAGCATCAAACTGAGCGCCAGCGCCGTGGCCGAGATGGCCACCACGATACCGGTAATAACCATGGCATGGGGTACCGGGTCCGGTGGTGAGTCCCCGCCGCGTCTTGCCAGTGCCACCAACACCAGGAAAACACCACTACCCATCACATTGATGGCCAGGATCTTGCGCAACAGATGGTCGTGCACGATCAGGGCATGGAGACCAAGACAAAACAGGCCGATACCCACCAAAGCGTATAGAAACGGGACACTCATCGTTATTCCTTGTCCGTGGGCTCGGCGCCCAGAAATAGCGTGGCCAGTGTCACCCCGATGGAAACAGTGGCTATGGCCTCGATGAGCAAAATCAGGCTGCCGGCCTGCGCTGGGGGATATTCCAGCAGTTGTCGTCCCGTTTGCAGTGCCAGAGCGGCAATCGCCATGAATGTGGCCACGCCAGCCACCAGTGCGATGCGCAAGGGGAGTCGCGCAAGGCCATGCTGAAGTCGCCCGCAGGTCAGAATCCATAACACCCCGGCTGCCCCCAGGACAGCCCCGGCCTGAAACGCACCACCCGGTGCGTTGGCACCGGCCCACAGCAAATAGGCCGCCACCAGAACCAATACCGGCACCAACAGGCGTGTCAGGGTATCGAGTACGGGGCCGGGATCGGACTCCGTGCGGACCGCTGGTTGCACGCCGAGTGACCAGACGCCCAGCAGCGCCAACAGCAGTACCACCATTTCCAGCAAGGTGTCGTAACCACGAAAGTTGAGCAGGACCGCGGTGACCGGGTTGGTGACACCGCTTTTTTCCAGCTGATCGGCCACCGTACCCTGCAGACCTTGCGCCTGGTCCGGCAAGGACAACACGGTGTAACCGAGACCCGCGGCAAGCGCCAGTATCAGGGGCAACAACAGCCAGCGACGCCACTTCATGTCAGTCCTCCCCCAACCGGGCCAGCGCCGCCATCAGCAATGCGCCGGTGAGACCGGCGCCGATCGCGGCTTCGGCCAGTGCGACATCCGGCGCCGCCAACCGCACCCAAGCCAACGCCATAAACAAGCCAAAGGCGACAAACAGCACAATGGCCTTGAACAGATCGGGACAGGCCAAAGCCCGCCAGGCGAGCCACAACAAGCCAAGTCCGAGCAAGAGGTCG
>CAVWDM010000012.1:0-147834 GCA_963753755.1 uncultured Gammaproteobacteria bacterium | reverse complement strand
GGGCATCTGTAATCTGTAGGAACGGAGCGCATCCGCGTTGGGGACTGCTGTCTGCCTTGTTACGCGGGTGAAGTGCTCCTGTGGCTATTAAAAATACATTTAAAGACAATGATTTGCGGTTTTTATTTGACGCGCATTCCAGGTTGCGCGCCGTCATCGGGGTGCAATACAAACAGGTCGCTGCCGCCCGGGCCGGCTGCCAGCACCATGCCCTCGGAGAGTCCGAAACGCATCTTGCGTGGCGCAAGGTTGGCGACCATCACGGTTAATTTACCCTCCAGTGACTCTGGCGTATAGGCGGACTTGATGCCGGCAAACACATTGCGGCTCTCGCCGCCGATGTCGAGCGTGAGTTGCAGCAGCTTGTCGGCGCCCTCGACATGCGCCGCACGGGTGATGCGCGCTATGCGCAGATCCAGTTTTGCAAAGTCCTCGAAGCTGATGGTTTCTGCAATCGGCTCGGTTTGCGGTGCAGTGGCCGCCGACTCCGTGGCATCTGCACTGCTGCCGAGGCTGTCTTTCGAATCTTCCAGCATGGCGACGATCTTCTCCTCTTCAACACGTGTCATCAGTGGTTTGAATCTGTTGATGCCGTGGCCGGTCAGGGGTGTCTCGATGGCGTGCCACGTCATGCTCGGAATATTCAGAAAGCTTTCCACCTCGGCGGCCATCGCGGGCAACACCGGCTGCAGGTAGGTCATCAGTACCCTGAAAAGGTTCAACCCGACGCTGCAGACCGCCTGCACTGTCTGTTCCTCACCGTCCTGTTTGGCCATTACCCATGGCTTGTTGGCATCGATGTACTGGTTGGCCCTGTCGGCCAGCGCCATGATCTTGCGGATGGCGTGCCCGAAGTCGCGGTTCTCGTAATCCGTGGCGATCTCGGTACCTGCACTGACGAAGTCCTGGTACAGCCCGGGCTCGCTGCATTCGTCGGCGAGGCGTCCCGCGAAACGCTTGTTGATAAAGCCGGCGCAGCGGCTGGCTATGTTGACCACCTTGCCGACCAGGTCACTGTTAACCCGTGCCACGAAGTCTTCTAGATTCAGGTCAATATCATCGACGCCGCTGCCGAGCTTGGCCGCGAAGTAGTAGCGCAGGTACTCCGGGTTCAGATGGTCCAGGTAGGTGCGTGCCTTGATAAAGGTGCCACGAGACTTGGACATTTTCTGGCCATCAACGGTCAAAAAGCCGTGCGCGTAGATGGCCGTGGGTGTACGGAAATCCGCACCGTTGAGCATCGCCGGCCAGAACAGGGCGTGAAAGTTGATAATGTCCTTGCCAATGAAATGATATAGCTCGGTGCTCGCATCACGGCTCCAGTAGCGTTCGAAGTCCAGGCCTTCGGTTCGTTCGCAGAGGTTCTGGAAGCTGGCCATGTAGCCGATCGGGGCATCCATCCAGACATAGAAATACTTGCCCGGATGTCCGGGGATCTCGAAGCCGAAGTAGGGTGCATCCCTGGAAATACCCCATTCCTGCAGGCCGTCATTGAACCATTCTTCCACCTTGTTGGCGACTTCCGCTTGCAGGTGCCCCGCCTTGATCCACTGCTTCAGCATGTCCTCGAAGTCGGTCAGCTTGAAGAACAGGTGCTCGGTTTCCTTTTCCACAGGTGTGGTACCGGAGATGGCGGACACCGCGTTTTTCAGCTCGATGGGCGAGTAGGTGGATCCACAGACTTCGCAGTTGTCACCGTACTGGTCGGCTGCGCCGCATTTCGGACATTCCCCCTTGATGAAGCGGTCCGGCAGGAACATGTTTTCCTGTGCGTCATAGGCCTGCGTGATGGTGCGCGTGGCAATGTGGCCGGCGGCCTGGTTGCGTTCGAATATTAGCTCGGAAAACAGCCGGTTTTCGACCGAATGGGTGGAGTGATAATTATCAAAGTCGACGTGGAAATCGGCAAAGTCCGCCTGGTGTTCCTCTGACGAGGCAGCAATCAGTGCCTCCGGGGTAATGCCCTGCTGGCGGGCACGCAGCATGATGGGCGTGCCGTGCGCGTCATCCGCACACACATAGCGGCAGTCGTGCCCGTGTAATTTCTGAAAGCGGACCCAGATGTCTGTCTGGATGTATTCAACGAGGTGGCCAATGTGGATAGGACCGTTGGCATACGGCAGGGCGCTGGTGACCAGGATTGTGCGGTTTTCTTTGCTCATTAGCGGACGCCGGGTTTAAAACCCTGAAACATGTATGAATATTCGGGCGCCAATTATGCCATAGACCTCTCGCGGGTGCGGAAATACGGATGTGGCGCTGTTTGTCTGGTGCTGGGACGGTGCCTGCAACTTCGTGTACAATTCGCGGTCAATTTTACCGGCCATACGGCCGGAATTTGAATACCCAAGGAGTGTAGCAATGGCCGAAGTAACCCAAGCCCGGATAGAAGAGCAGCTGGCAACCTATATAGACCCGTACCTGGAACGCGATCTGGTATCCACCAAGAGCGTCAAGGATATCAAGGTTGATGGTGACAAGGTTGAAGTCAGCGTGGTATTGGGCTTTCCCGCGAGTGGCTATCACGAGGAACTGGCAGACAAGCTGAAAACGCTGCTCGAGTCGATCGAGGATATCAACAGTGCTACCGTCAATGTGTCTACCAAGATCGCCGCGCATGCTGCACAGAAAGGCGTCAAGCACATCGAGGCCATCAAGAATATCATCGCCGTGGCTTCCGGCAAGGGTGGGGTGGGTAAATCCACCACCGCCGTGAACCTGGCGCTGGCACTGTCGGCTGAAGGCGCCAATGTCGGCATTCTGGATGCCGATATCTACGGCCCCAGTCAGCCACGCATGCTGGGTGTGGCTGGCAAGCCGGAATCCATCGACGGCAAGACGCTGGAACCCATGAACAGCTACCACCTGCAGGCCATGTCCATCGGCTTCCTCGTAGACGAGGAAACACCGATGATCTGGCGTGGCCCGATGGTCACACAGGCACTGCAGCAGTTGCTGAATGACACCAACTGGAAGGACCTCGACTACCTGGTGATTGACCTGCCGCCGGGTACCGGCGATATCCAGCTGACACTGGCGCAGCAGGTGCCGGTCAGTGGCGCCGTCATCGTCACGACGCCGCAGGACATCGCCTTGCTGGATGCGCGCAAGGGGCTGAAGATGTTCGAAAAGGTGGAAGTGCCGGTTCTGGGCGTGATCGAGAACATGAGTATTCACATCTGCAGCGAATGCGGTCATGAAGAATACATCTTCGGCCAGGGCGGTGGTGAGCGCATGTCGGAAGAGAACAATGCCGACTTCCTTGGCGCACTGCCGCTGGACAAGCGTATCCGCGAGGAAACCGACTCCGGGAAGCCCACGGTCGTGGCGGACCCCGATTCGCGCATCTCCCAAATCTATCGCGAGATTGCCCGCCGTACCGCGGCCAAGCTGTCACTGAAGACCAAGGATTATGCGGCGCGTTTCCCGCAGATCGTGATCCAGAACGACTGAGCCCCTCTCCTGTGGCGAAATACTGCGTTAAAATCCCACGGGAAATGCTCACGTACCTTATTGTACGCTCCGCTTTCCCGTGGGATTTTGCCTTGTCTTTCACTCACAGGAGCGGCGCTCGGTAGCCTGGCAGGCTGAGATCAGGAAACGCATTCATGTCTATTAAGTCAGACAAGTGGATACGACGGATGGCTGTTGAGCACGGCATGATCGAGCCGTTCGAGTCGGGCCAGGTGCGCGAGAACAGTGCCGGTCGCATTGTTTCCTACGGCACTTCAAGCTACGGTTACGATATTCGTTGTTCCGACGAGTTCAAGATATTCACGAATATCAATTCAGCCATCGTCGACCCGAAGAATTTTGATGCCAACAGTTTTGTCGACGTGAAGTCGGATGTCTGCATCATTCCGCCAAACTCGTTTGCGCTGGCGCGCACAGTCGAATACTTCCGCATACCACGCAATGTGCTCACCATCTGTCTCGGCAAATCCACCTATGCGCGCTGCGGTATCATCGTCAATGTCACGCCGTTTGAACCGGAATGGGAAGGGCACGTAACGCTGGAATTTTCCAATACCACGCCGCTGCCCGCCAAGATCTACGCCAATGAAGGCGTCGCGCAGGTGCTGTTCCTGGAATCCGATGAAGTCTGCGAAACGTCCTACAAGGACCGTGGCGGCAAGTATCAGGGGCAGAAGGGCGTGACCCTGCCAAAAACCTAGTTTACCTTTACCCACAGCGAGCGGCTGAAGTCCTCCAGCTCGCTTTGATAAGCCTCCTCATCGCTGTCGCGCCTCCAGATGCGCACCGGCAGGTAGTGCAGTGCCGGGGCAAACCAGATAACGGTTTCCTGGTCTATATTCTTGCGCAGCTTGGAGACCTTGATGGTCCTGAAGGTGCCAGCAGGCAGGTCCAGTGACTCCTTGCCGATGACGCGGTAGCGGTATTCCTTGAGCGTGCCCCCATCGGCAACCGTGAAGGTGACATCATCCTTACCTTCACCAAGAGCCAGCATCATGCCCAGTTGCGTGGCCAGCTTGTCATGTGTTCCGGGCGGGATATCCATTTTCCAGTGACTGCCGGCGACGTCGTTTTCGACACTCATCGTTTGCCAGTCAAACGACAGCCTTGCGATACGCGGTTTGCCACCGCTGCGCTCATAGTGGTATTGCAGCGGGCGAATACTGTTGTCATTGATTATCCCGCGGCTGCTCTCGCGTAACTCGTTATCTGCGAACCAGGATACCCAGCGAACAGGCTGGCTGTGAAACTCATACAGGTAGCCCCCCTGTTTATCTGTGTGTAAAGCGATAGTCGCTGTGCCGATGTGCAGGTCGTGCTGTTCGAGTCTGTATCGAGCCTTGAAATCAGGCAGCGGCGCAGCCGTGGCAGCCGTGGTCACAAATATCCCGGCAAGCAGCAGTGACAGGGTGACTGTCCTCACTAGACAGATTCGCTCCCCGTTGCAGGCCTTTGCCGTGGTGCTGTCAGTATGGCACCGTCGAGCAGCGCTTGCCCGTTATCATTGAGTGTCAACCGGCCTTCGGCAAACCAGCTGATCGCCAGCGGGTAAAGATAGTGCTCCTGTTCCAGTACCCGGGCAGCGAGGCTGTCAGCGTTGTCGTCGGTGCGTACCGGCACGCGTGTTTGTACTACCAGCGGTCCGCCATCAACATCCGCGGTGACGAAATGAACGCTGGCACCATGCAGTTTGCAACCGGCGTCGATGGCGCGTTGATGAGTGTTCAGGCCGGGAAAGTCCGGTAGCAGTGAAGGGTGAATGTTGAGCATTCGTCCACGATAATGCGCCACGAAGTCATCGCTCAGAATGCGCATAAAACCTGCCAGTATGACCAGTTCCGGTTGATACTGATCAATACAGGTCTGTAATGCCTGATCGAAAGCCAGCCTGTCAACATGCAGGGTGTGATCGACAACGGCTGTTTTTATTCCTGCCCGGGTCGCCCGCTGCAGGCCGGCAGCATTTGGACGGTTACTGATGACGGCGCGTATATCGATTGCCAGAGTGCCGCGGGCAACCGCATCGATGATAGCCTGCAGGTTGCTGCCACGTCCGGAGATCAGGATGACAACCGGGAGAGGGGCGCTTGCAGGTTCAGTCATGGAAGCACGGTTCCTTGCAGGCTGTCATGAATCCGGCAACAAGTCGCTAGTCCTGGTACTTGACCACGGCTGCGCCTTCACCCTGGGCAACATGGCCGATGATACGGGCGTCCTCGCCCTGACTGTTCAAATGTGCCAGCGCCGCGCTGGCCTTCGCCTCTTCGACACACACGACCATGCCTATGCCGCAATTAAAGGTGCGGTACATTTCTTCGGTCTCGACATTGCCGTTGCGCTGCAGCCAGTCGAACACCGCTGACTGCTGCCAGGTGCCGGTATTGATGACGGCGCAGGTATTCTCGGGCAGTACCCGCGGCAGGTTCTCTGACAGACCGCCGCCGGTGATGTGGGCGAGGGCGTGCACATTGATTTGTCTGAATAGCGACAACAGTGGTTTCACGTAGATGCGCGTCGGCTCCAGCAGCCACTCCGACAGGGGACGCCCGTCCAGATCCTCGGTCAGTGAATGGCCGCTGACCTCGATAATCTTGCGTATCAGCGAGTAACCGTTTGAATGCGGGCCTGAAGAGGCCAGTCCAATGAGGCTGTCGCCAGGGCTGATCGCATTGCCATTTAGGATGGCGGATTTCTCGACGATGCCGACACTGAAACCGGCGAGATCATAATCGCCGTCAGTATACATACCGGGCATTTCCGCTGTTTCGCCGCCTACCAGTGCCGCGCCGGAGAGTTCACAACCTTTCGCAATGCCGGTGATGACAGCGGTTGCAACATCAAGGTCGAGTTTTCCGGTGGCGTAGTAATCCAGAAAGAATAACGGTTCGGCACCGGTTACCACGATATCATTGACACACATCGCCACCAGGTCGATGCCGATGCTGTCGTGCAGACCGGCCTCCACGGCCAATTTCAGCTTGGTACCGACACCGTCGGTGCCCGATACCAGTACCGGCTCGCGGTAGCGGTCCAGCGGTAATTCAAACAATGCACCAAAGCCGCCAAGTCCAGCGAGCACGCCCGGGCGGCGGGTTCTCGCGACCGCAGGTTTGATCCGTTCGATCAGTTCACTGCCGGCATCGATGTTAACGCCGGCATCCCGGTAATTTAATGCCTCTTTACTGTCTTGTAGGCTCACGTGCTGACTCTCCGATTGGCCGGTCTATGCAGGATTTTGCAGGAGCGCTATGGTAGCGGTCGCCTGCAACCGCTGTAAACTGCAGATTTGCCGGCGAACGTGCCGATATGGCCAAATTCTGCAGATACCCGTATGCTTTACACCATCGGTTAACCTGGTGTGATAACGCATGGATAAATATCAACAAAGCAGTTTCTGGTCGAGGGGGCTTTTGTGCCTGCTAATGGCGCTGACAATGATTAGTGCGCGTGCCGCCACACAGGACCTGTTCGATGCTGAAGTGGTGGTGCCAAATCAGACCTCGGGGGTGCGCAGCGGCGCCACGGGCGATGCCCTCAAGGAGGTGCTGGTGCGGGTAGCCGGTCAGGATGCGGTACTGCAAACCGCTGCCGCGAAACAAATGCTGAAGAAGCCCGACGCGCTGGTGCAGCAATACCGTTATTTTTACGAGCCCGGCAGTGAGCCGCCGTTGCTGAAGCTGTGGGTGCGTTTTGATGGTGATGCGATTCGCAATTCATTACAGCAGCAGGGCCAGGCTTACTGGGGTAGTGAACGCCCGGATATACTGGTATGGCTGGCGGTGGAGGACCGTGGCAAGCGTTACGTGGTGTCCGCTGCTGATGGTAGTGATGTGCAGCGGCAAATTGCGCTGGCAGCAAGACAGCGGGGCTTACCCATCGTGTTTCCATTGATGGATCTCGAAGACCAGTCGCAGGTACGTTTTTCAGATATCTGGGGCGGGTTTTACGAAAACGTCATGGCAGCATCGAAACGCTACAATTCCCAGGCAGTTTTGATTGGACGCCTGAATCGCAGTCCATCCGGTGGCTGGTCGTCACGCTGGTATCTGGAGGTCGCCGGCAAGCCTGCTACGTGGTCAGACAGTCACCAGCAACTTGACAAGCTGTCGCAGCAGGGCATCGATGACACTGCTGACAGGCTGGCGTCCCGATTTGCGGTGGCCCGGGGCAGCGGACATTCGAACACGGTCAGCATTTCCGTGTCGGGGGTTGATTCACTTTCTGATTACGCACGCCTGAGTGCGTATCTAAAGGGCCTCACTGCTGTATCCGGCATGCAGGTCGAACGCGTTGCGGGTGCGGAAATTGACTATGCCCTGCTGCTCAACGGCAGCCTCGACGATTTAACTCGTATCGTTACCATTGGTACGGTGCTGGAGCCTGTAGCCAGCGAGATACCGGGTAGTTACCGTCTGCGACAGTGAAGCTGCGCGATATACCCAATCTGATTACGCTGTTCCGCTTTTTGCTGGTGCCGCCGGTTGTCTGGCTGCTCTTGAATGAACGTTTTGGAATGGCCCTGATTATGTTTGGCGTTGCCGGTTTCTCCGATGCGCTGGATGGTTACCTGGCGAAGCGCAATAACTGGACCAGTCGACTGGGTGCCTTGATGGATCCGCTGGCCGACAAGCTGTTGCTGGTATCCTGCTTCGTGATGCTTGGCTGGCTGGGGATGATTCCCCTGTGGCTGGTGGCGCTGGTGGTGCTGCGCGATCTGGTCATCGTTGGTGGTGCTATCGTGTTTCATTTTCGTGTCGAGCATCTTGAAGCCGCCCCGAGTATCGTCAGCAAGCTGAATACCTTTGCCCAGATATTGCTGGTACTGGCTGTTATCTTCAGCGAGGGGGTGCGTGCGCTAGCGGCGCCATGGCTGGACAGCCTGATAATCTGTGTGCTGGTAACAACACTCTGGAGTGGGTTTGACTATGTCTGGACCTGGGGCCGTCGGGCATGGTTCAAGCGCGACAAGGCCTGACGGGGCAACCGCACAGCTGTATAATATTGCGTCATTCCCGTACAGACGACTATGCCGCCATGCTTCATATGAATAGTCATCCCCAGTTACCACTCGGATTCGTCATCAGAGACGGTGCCCGCTTCAACGGTTATTTTCCGGGTCACAACCGGGAGACGCTATGCGGGCTGCAGCAGTCGGCGATTGGCAAGGGTGAACCGTTTTTCTATGTGGTTGGTGCGGCGGGCCGCGGCAAGACGCACCTGCTGCAGGCCGCATGCTACGATGCCGCTCAATGCGGGCGCAGCACTGGCTACCTGCCGTTGAAGGAACTGCTGGTATTCACGGCTGCTGTGTTCGATGACCTGGAACAGCTGGATCTGATTTGCATCGATGACGTAGCCGCGATTGCCGGACATGACGACTGGGAACGCGGCCTGTTCGACCTGTTTAACCGTGTCAGACAGAGTGGTGCCACGTTGTTGGTTGCCGGTGACAAGCGTGCAGACCAGGCGGGTTTCCTGTTGCCAGACCTGGTGTCGCGACTGGGTTGGGGCGTGACTTACGTGCTGAAGCCGCTGGATGAAGATGATGTCATCGCAGCGCTGGGTTGCCGGGCACAGGCACGCGGGTTGCAATTACCCGAAGAAACAGCAAACTACCTGATACGGCGTTTTCCGCGCGACCTGGCAACACTGTTTGCGCTATTCGATACTCTGGACACCGCTTCCTTGATTGAGCAGCGTCGCCTGACAATACCGTTCGTCAAGTCAGTGCTGGATAACAATCGCTAGAGGGCTGATGCATATTAATTGTGCCGGGTGTGGATGGTACCGCGCTACAATCTCTATATGGATGACAGGCGTTACAGGTAACATGAATATCAACAACAGGCAGTACGGGACGCAGTGAAACTACAATCAATTTTCCCTTTCCTTGCGTGGCTTAAGTACACCTCAAGAGACTCAATCAAGGCGGATTTTCTTGCGGGTTTAACGGGTGCGGTCATTGTTCTTCCTCAAGGGGTGGCTTTTGCAACGATTGCGGGGTTGCCTCCTGAGTATGGTTTGTATACGGCAATGGTCACGCCGATTATTGCTGCCCTGTTTGGTTCGTCACTGCACCTGGTGTCAGGCCCGACGACGGCTATATCCATTGTCGTTTTTTCAGCAGTCAGTCACCATGCACAACCGGGTTCTCCGGAATTCATTTCGCTGGCATTAACCCTTACCTTTCTAGCCGGGGTCTATCAACTGGCGTTTGGACTTGCACGTATGGGTGCACTGGTCAATTTTGTATCCCATACCGTGGTGGTCGGTTTTACAGCGGGCGCGGCGATTCTGATTGCGACCAGTCAGATGAAGCATATTACCGGTATTGCTGTGCCCAAGGGTGAGTCATTCCTGCATACTTGGGTCGATCTGTATAACGGGGCAGGCACCATCAACCCCTATCTTGTCATGATTGCAGTGGTCACACTGTTTACAGCCATCCTTGTCATGAAGCTGGCGCCGAAACTGCCGGGTTTGCTTATCGGTATGGTTGCAGGCAGCGTGCTCGCCATTGTTCTGAAGAACTTTACTGATGATATCAGCCTGGTAGGTGAGATACCTGCACATTTGCCGCCACTGTCATCGCCGGAGTTTTCATTCAACACCATGAGAATGCTGGCACCCGAGGCTTTTGCGGTTGCCTTGCTCGGGTTGATAGAGGCGGTGTCCATTAGTCGTGCTGTCGCCACAAAATCCAGTCAGAGAATCGATGCCAGCCAGGAATTCATTGGCCAGGGTCTGTCGAATATTGTGGGCAGTTTCTTTTCAAGCTATGCGGGCTCGGGCTCTTTTACCCGATCCGGTGTGAATTACGGGGCCGGTGCTAAATCTCCCTTGTCGGCGATTTTCTCTGCCGTTATTTTGATGGTTATTGTCCTGTTGATTGCACCACTCACCGCTTATCTGCCCATTGCCGCAATGGGCGGCGTGATCCTGCTGGTCGCCTACCGGCTGATTGAATTTCATGATATCTATCAGACAGTTCGCTTGAGTAAATCAGAGTCAGCCATTTTACTGACGACGTTTTTTGCCACCTTGTTCCTTGAACTGGAGTTCGCCATTTACCTTGGCGTGCTGTTGTCACTTATCCTGTTCCTGGCGAAGACATCAACGCCTAATATCCCAACGCTGTCGATCGATAGCCTGTCCGGGAATGAACAGCGGAAATTTATCAATATAAGGAAAAAGCCGATCAAGCAATGTCCGCAGCTGAAGATCATCAGAATTGACATGTCGGTTTACTTTGGTTCGATCAATCATATACAGAAACGAATCAACAAGATTGTGGAGAACGAACGCATCTACAACATATTGATAGAAGGCAGTGGCATCAATTTTATCGACCTTGCAGGCGCAAGGGGACTGGTTGAAGAAAACAACCGCCTCCTCAAGCAGAACGGGGGGTTGTATTTTGTTGGCCTGAAATCGTCAGTCTATGAATTCGCCGCCGAGTCCTGTTTTGTCAGGGATATTGGTAACAATCACTTTTTTGATTCCAAAACAAAGGCCATTGCGAGTATTTACCGGCGGCTGGACCGGTCGATCTGTGCAACCTGTCAGGCCCTGTTATTCAGGGAATGTGAATAATCCGGACAACTGTTGTTACATGGAAACATGTAACGCGAATAAATCAGGATCTTTGGGTAAACGGCAACAAAGGAGAGTGTGTATGTTCGAGGATAACCGGGAAGCGGGTATGACAGCGTCAACGAGTGCCATCTGGAAGAACCATGTCACCGTGCCGGATACCCCGGAAGGGTTTATCGTGAGAACAACGGTTCCCGCTAACCCTGATGGTGTCGAGGTGATGCTGGAGCAGTGGCAGCCCGGTAGCGAAGAGCCGCCGCATTCGCATCCGGGTGATGACATGACTGTTTTGGTAGAAGGGAAAATGGCTATCCAGTTCTATACCCGCACGACAGACGGACTGGTGCCAGAAGGGGAGGTCGTCATTCTTGACAAGGGAGATACCGGCTACATCAGGGCAGGACGGATTCATGATGCAAAATATATCGATGCCTGCAAGCTCGTCTATGTTCACGACAGAGCCTTTGGTTTTACCGCAGAGCATGATTAAGGCCGACGCCTGACCGGCAACGAAACACAGGGGTAGCGAGAGATACCCGGGTTTACTGTCAATTGTTCAGGTACTTGTCAGGATTAACATGGTTGCCGTTGTGGAGGACCTCAATGTGTACATGCGGGCCGGTTGAGCGCCCGCTGGAACCCATCAATGCGATTGCTTCACCCTTTCTGACTGTATCGCCTGACTTCACAAGATGTCGTTTGTTGTGCCCGTAGCGCGTGACATAGCCATTACCGTGTCTGATTTCAACCAGTTCGCCATACCCTGTGCGTGCACCGGCCCAGGTCACCACGCCATCGGCGACAGCCAGGATACGGGAGCCTTCCTTGCTGGCGATGTCAATGCCCTTGTGGTGCGCCTGCTTGCCGGTAAACGGATCGATGCGCTTGCCGTATTGCGATGACAGCACGCCATGTTCAACGGCACGGCCCGATGGCAGGGTGCGTGCGTGCAGGTTGCGGTTCATGATTAATTGCTCCAGTGCCATCAGCTTGGTTTCACGGTCTTCCGCTGTCATGTTCAGCGTCTCGAGCATGCCGAGGAAATCCGGAACGGTTATGGTAGCGTGGCTGGCTGCATTGTGCGGCCCACCCACCGGTGGTGGCATGCTGAAATCAAATTCAGCATCATCGATATCGGCCTGCTGTACCAGTCGCTCACCAAGTGTGTCCAGACGCAGCATCTGTGCCTGCATCCGGCCCAGGCGTAGCGCCAGGGCATCCAGATTGCTCCGGGCCTCTTTGTGAATACGGGCTATCTCCTTCTGTTGCTGTTGTATCAAAGTCCGGAGTACCGCAACCTCCGATAATTGATGACGCGCTTCGGTGTTGGTTCCAGCACGAAAGCCAGTGTATAGAATGCTGCCGGCAATCACGAAAATGGCGAGGAGGGCCAGCAGACCCGCGTGCCGTGGGTTGAACACGACACTGCGGATTTCTCCATGATGATTTGCATGTAACAGCGTATGTGTCGCTTGATTCATTTGGCGGCCATCCTTCGGGTGCCTTGTAACGCTGGCATCTAGTCCCGGTTCTTGTGCTGGTGCTGTTCAGGATAGGCGCGGATTCTGACTGGGTAAATTGTCCGGAAGTACAGTGGGTGCTGATATAAATATATAAATCAGCACGATATGTAGAAAATTAGATGTTGTCTCGGTGTTGTTGATGACGGCTTTTCATCGATTACTGCCAGTCCGCACCTTGTCTGGAAAGATTCAGGATCACCGGGTAATGAAGGTTTGCGTGAGGTATGTTTGTTTCTACTTGACGATTATTATGCTGCCTGTGGGTAAGGCCGGAGTTATCTATCGGGTATTCAGCCATGGTATATCAGTATTTTCCTGTTGGAATATTCGGGATTGCCCCTGGTCCTGTCGGGTTATCTCAGGCAATTGAGAGTTCCGCTAATGTACTCGCGCTTCGGAAAGTGCCACATGCATGCGATGGAAAAAACCGGATTGAGAGCCCGGAGGCGAATGATCATTCAGATGATGTCATTGGCGTATAGCGCAAACAGATAAAGTCATTCCCGTCAATATTGGGCTGATAATGCTGTTTGCATAAGTAAAAACGACGGCCCGGAAGGGAGAGGGGTTCCTACGGGCCGCCGCTCGGTGAATAGTTAGACACCGCAGTTCGATTAATCTAATCGACGGCTAGTATTCTAGCCGGTGTGCAATGGTTCTTCAGTAACTTAGTCACACTCACCACATAAAACGCTTCGCAAACAGCGGTGCTGCAACCAATTCTTGAATTATATCGTTGATTAACCTTGATGTTGACTTGGCTGTATGCGGATAGTCTCTTGCATCTTCTAAGAGTAACCGGATTAAATAGGGCTAGAATGCTATAAATATATAAACCCGCATTGTGCGTGCTCAAGTTACCATCATCAATGGCAAGTTACACACTAAAATTATTAATGCGTAAAAGGGGGATTTGACTTGAATGAGTTACCTGACTGGGTGGATGCATTTCCCGACCTGAAATACGTCGAGGATACGACGTGGGTCGATATGGCCAATCGTGCAACGAAAGTCGTACTGCCGCCGGATAAAGAAGTCTTTCGTGAAGGCGGCGAGTGTAAGCACTATATACTTGTTCTTGATGGTACCACTCGTGTCTACAAGGCTTTTGAAAGTGGCAGGGAAATACTGCTTTACCGTGTGCAGGCCGGAGAGACCTGCAGCCTAACCACGTCGGTTTTACTGGCTGGCGGCTGCTATCCAGCCAATGCGGTTACTGAAACAGAATGTCATGCGGTACTGATCCCGGCAACAGACTTTCATATGTTGTTCGAGGCATCAATATTGTTTCGTGATTATGTCTGCAAGGTTTTCGGAGGTCGTATACGTGACCTGATCATGTTACTGGAAGCAGTAGCAACGCGTAATGTCAATGTCAGGCTGGCGCACTGCTTGCTTTCCAACAGATCAAGTTTTGGATTGGTTGAAGCATCACATCGTGAACTTGCCTTCGAACTGGGCACGGCACGTGAAGTGATCAGCCGTCACCTAAGGGAATTCGAAAAGAATGGTTGGGTCACACTTTCAAGAAAAAATATTCAACTGGTTGACACTGCTGCGCTACAAAATCTGGAAAATGGCTGTCGTTAAGTCTCACTTGTAGTGCCTGGGCAAAGTACACTCAAGGTTGTCATGATATGGTCCATCTGGATTGCAATCATCATCAGTATACCTCTACCAGAAGATGCGATGGATTCGAGCGGGTTGCTACTGCCAGTTAAGCGGGCACTGCCGCTATAACATCATTGCACAGCACCAGGGTGAATTTCTGTGTGCGGGAACGGCCTCATTGCACCCGGATTGAATGCATGTAGCGACGCTTTTTTCAGGTAATGAGCTGTGCTACCTGCCATCCTTGCACGGGTATGCGGCTCGCATTGCCTTGATCACCAGACTGGGAGCGAACAGGTGCAGCTTCTCTGGGTGGTCATGCAGGTACATGATGGTGATGTTGATTATCTGTCTTTTTGAGGTGTCCGGGAGGAAACAAAACAGTGCATGAGACGTATCTATTACCCCTCCGATATAGCCAGCACAAAAACCGTCAGGCTCAGCTATGCAGTGCTGCATCAAATCATTTCCGGTTGTCGGCTTGGACTGGACAGTACCAATTAATGAAAACGCAAGGACGGTAATGGCAATTAGTTTTGCTTTGGTAATGGACATGAATTCTTTGCAACATATCTCGTTACTGCACGCGGCACTGATACTACATCATTAGTAATAATTTTGGTGGTCTTCGGACTACCTTTGTAAGAATAGTCAGATACATATTTGACCCAGCGGAGAGAATTTGTAGAGCAATCAAGGGATTCACATTTTTTATTACCCATCAATAAATATTATATGCATATAAATAATAATGGATTTTTACTCACAACCTGGGTCAGGCACGGTAGCTCTACAGTACGGGCGTGTTCGTGTACTTGGTTAGGGTTTAATAAAACAATTAATCCTTTGTAATATAGATAAAATTTATAAGTAAAAAAATTGGGCAACTTATTCTGGGCTTGGAAAGGTTACGTCATTAGCGCCCATTGCCAAAAGTCATCCACAGAGTTGTCCACAGTTTTTACGGGTAAGACGCTTACCCATTGAAATATATATGTTGAGTTCAGGTCTTGCTGCTTGTAGATGGCTAGCTGTGATGTCTCACGCAGTCTTTGATTCTAGCACCAGGTTGAGCCGGGAAAGGTCAACCTGGTGCTGAACAGCCTGGAGACTATCAATGGATTCGGGAATACCACAGCAAATATAATCGTGCAGATTCGTTTGCTGCCGGATGAAACGATCAAAACACGGTGACTGATAGCGGTCCAGGTCATGATGACATTCTATTGCTGGTGGTCTTGTGCGGTTTTAGCGTACGCAGCACCTTGCGTGGCCCCTGGTGTCAGCTGCGGTTCCTTTTTCGACAGGTACAGCAAGCCACAGGTACAGCAAACCCGAACACGCGACACACCTGCTACCCCGGTAATCATGTCCTGCAGGCATGCAGCCCTTTTGTTGATTTCACTCAAGGTATTTCTCTACGTTCTGGCGTAGTATTTTTACCTCTGTAGAAGTGTTAAAGATGAACAAGCTGCAAATTGCCCGGATGTCCCAGCGAAATATTCTTGCGGCGTTCCTATGTGCGGCATGTTGCATTTGTAGTACCAGCGAGGCACAGGCCAGGGATGATTTGCTTGCACATGGCCGCTATGTCTTTTTTGCCGCGGGCTGTATTTCGTGTCATACCAGTGATCAACTGATGGCCGGAGGACGTCCGGTTGTAACACCGTTTGGTACATTCTATCCGCCTAATACGACGCCACAGCGGGAGCACGGCATCGGCTCATGGAGTGAGGAAGATTTTTTGCGTGCCTTGCGTGAAGGTGTGAATCCCCAGGGCGAACATTATTATCCTGCATTTCCCTACCCCTCTTACACAAGGATGACGCACGAGGATATGCAGGCACTGTATGCCTATCTGATGACGCTGCCCGAATCCTCCAGGGATATCAGACCACATCATCTCCACTGGCCATTTTCCTCCCGCTCGATGATGTCGTATTGGAAGGCGCGCCGCTTTACACCGGGAGAGTTTTCGGCTAATCCTCAACAGTCAGCGCAGTGGAACCGGGGAGCCTATCTTGCCAATGCCCTTGGGCATTGTGGTGAGTGCCATACGCCACGAGACTACCTGGGGGCATCCCGTTACGAGCGCTATCTGGCTGGTACCTGTACGGGGCCGGACGACAAGCGGGTGCCCAACATTACACCGCACAGAGAGACAGGCATCGGTAGCTGGTCGCACGAGCAGCTGATGACATTCCTGAGCACCGGGACAAAACCGGATGGTAATTTCACCGACAGCCTCATGGCCGAGGTTCTGGGTACCAGTTGCATGCGGCTGACGGCGCAGGATCTGTTTTCACTGGCAATCTATCTGCAGTCATTGCCAGCGATTCACAATGACCTGGATACTTTGTGTGCTCCGTTTGATGACTCTTTTGTGTACGAATAATGCAAACAAGATCACAACCCTGCCTGTCATCTTGTTCCCGCTCATTGATTTACGTTTGATTAAGATCTGTTTATCCATTACGTTTGGTACAATCCGGCCGATAATACGGGAGCCTTCAGCTGTTCAGGGGGAGGCGCTTTTCATCCATCAGGGAACACAACAGGAGTTTTCACCATGCACAGTCTGAACAGGAAGCTGATCACCTATTTTCTGGCCGTTATGCTGGCCACATCCAACATGGCATTTGTCTCCACTGTCTACGCACAAGATTATGATAGCACCACCGAGCGACCCTCAGGAGGCGCCATGCTGGCTGATGCGGTGCTTATGCGGGTACCGATGACTGCTGTCACTATTATCGGGGCAGCAGTTTTTATCGTTACACTGCCGTTCAGTGCGCTGGGTGGTAATGTCGGCGAGGCGGGTACCAAACTGGTGAAAGAGCCGTTTGAATATGCCTGGATGCGGCCACTGGGTGAGCTGTAAGTACGCCAGTGTTTAGGGACACGGGGCAGCCACACCCGGCCATTTCATGACTGCTGCGTTGCAGCGATCATAGCTAAAACCGGCTGCTAGGGTACGAAGTCAGCGATAAACACATTGGTTTCTCCCTCGACCTTGCCCAGACGGTTCGAGGCAAACACCAGCCGCTGGCCGTCATGGGAGAACATGGGAAAGCCGTCGAAGCCCCCATAGTAGGTGATGCGCTCGATGTCGCGGCTGTCAATGTCGATCATGTAAAGATCGAAGTTACGGCCTTCAGGGTCATGCATGTTGGATGAGAAAATAATATGCCGGCCATCAGGGTGCCAGTAGGGCCCGAAGTTGGCGGCACCGTTATCGGTCAGCTGCTGTGGCATACCTGTCTCCAGGTTCATGATGTAAAGTTCCAGCTTGCCTGGCCGGATCAGGCCGTCTTTCAACAATGTCTGGTAGTCCTGCAGTGACTTGCCTGTGGGGCGCGAGGCGCGCCACACGATCCATTCACCATCCAGTGAGAAAAATGCACCGCCGTCATAACCCGGCTGATCGGTGAGTTGTTCCACATCACTGCCATCGGGGTTCATCAGGTAGAGTTCGAGGTCGCCACTGCGCAGCGAGGTAAAGACGATACGGTCACCCTGCGGGGAGTACACGGCCTCGGCGTCGTAGTTGTCACTGCTGGTGAGGCGCTGCGGATTTCCACCCTCGGGTCCTGCCTTGAAGATATCGTACCCTGCATAGAGCGGCCAGACGTAGCCCTTCGAGTGATCCGGCTTTGGCGGACACTGCTGCTGTTGCAGGTGCGTCGAGGCGTAGATAATGGATCTGTTGTCAGGCGCGATGAAGGCGCAGGTAGTGACGCCCTGGCCTGACGATAGCTGGCGCACGTCACTACCGTCGCTGTTCATACGGAAAATGGCATCGCAGGCGAGATCATCGCGCGTCGACTGGAAGATCAGTTCTGTAGCGTCGTGAGAGAAATACGCCTCGGCATTCTGGCCGCCGAAGGTTAGCTGGCGCAGGTTTTTAAAGTGTTTTTCATCGGCAAATGGTGCAACGTTCATACCGGGACCAGGTGCATCCTGTGCATAAGCACCTTGCAGCACAGCCAGCAGCAGCGTGGCGGGCAGCATTCCGGGATATCGCTTGTTCATGGCAGGTTCCTGTAGGGTTGCAGATTCAGCGTTCGGTTACCCGTGATTTCACTGTCTTTTCAATTCCGTCGCGCAGAAAATATACACGGATCTCATCACCGGGGTCGAGTGTCTTCAGTGCCTCCGAATAGGTGCGCATGTCAGAGACCACGGTCCCGTTGACATTAATGACGACATCGCCCTTGCGCAACCCGGCATCTTCCGCTGGGGTGCCGGGACGGACGTCATCGATTCGTACACCGTTGCCGCTATAGCTGAAGTCCGGGACTGTGCCGAAGCTGACGCGTCGTGATGATGACCGGGGTGACGGCACGTCGCTACGTGGTTCACCCGTCGTTGAGTTCAATGGCTCCGGGCGTTCTCCCAGGTAGCGGACCGTTTCGTCAAGCACCCTGGCAACGCTGGTCAACCCGTCATAGTCGAGCTTCTCCGGGGTATCCCCCGGCCGGTGGAAGTCTTCATGACTGCCGCTGAAAAACTGCACCGCGGGGATAGCGGCCTCGATAAAGGCAGTCTGGTCGCCGGAGCCGAAATCATCTGCCACGACCTTGACCGGGACACCGGTGACGTAGCTGGCGCCTCGGAATATATGCACCCATTCATCCGCCGTACCTGTACCAAACAGGATTAGCGGTTGCTCGCCGAGTCGCCCGACGGTATCGATGTTCAACATGGCGATGATGCCGTCGGCCGGATAGGCACCCGACTGCTGGACATAATGGCGCGAACCCAGCAGGCCGGTTTCCTCACCGGTGAAGGCGGCAAACACCAGTGTGCGCGGCAGGGCTTTCCCCTTCAGGCTGCGGGCCAGTTCCAGCATCACGGCGACTCCACTGGCGTTATCGTCGGCACCGGGGTGGATGATGCCGCGATCCTCATGACGGCCGTTGACTTCGCCCAGCCCCATGTGATCGTAGTGTGCGGCGATTACCAGGCTTTGACCGGCAAGGCGTGGGTCGCTGCCGGGCAGTACAGCAACGACATTTTTCATTGCCACGATGTCATCATGAGCATCGACCTGCTGCTGCCAGGCCTGGTAATAGCTGCCGTTATCTCCGCCGGGTTGCAGTCCTGCCGTCTTGAACTGCTGTGCGATATAGTCCGCCGCGCGTGCCAGCTGCGGGGTTCCCATGCCACGTCCGGCGAGACTTGCATCTGCGAGAAAAGCGATATCCTGTTGCATGCGCGCCATCGAAAACGGTTCGGCAGGCGGTACCAGCGCTTCACGCGGGTCCAGTGTGGCCGAGCTGAAGCTGATAGTGACGCCGTCGCCCTGTAGTACGCGTACCGACATGGGCGAGTCCACCACCGGCCATTGTCCCTTGAGTGTGTTATCCGGTGCCGAGCCGCTAAAGCCGAGGTAACTGTAGCGCCCGTAGTGCGGCAGCTTGCGTCCCAGGCCGGGCAGGGCGGCGGCGGAGTTGGCAGCGAGCCAGGCGAGCGCCTGGTCGGGTGCCTGCAGTTGCCGTCCCACGACCACCAGTGAGTGTGTTTCTGCAGACAGCGTGGTGCCGGCAATACGCACCCGGTCGCCGCTGGCTGTAAAGTCATAGGCTTCAAGTGCAGTGTTTAGTTGCGGCCGCAACCGGTTTTGCCAGCCAAACAGCCACACGGCGCGGTTATCGGGCAGGTCTTGCAATTCGGTGTCGAGCACGATGTCGACCTGCCCGGGTTTCTCTTTTTGCCAGCGCTCGGCCAGTGTTCGATAGGCCTGTTTCAGCTCTGCGGGTGACTGTTCGGCGATTACCACCAGCACCTCCCCCGCGCCCATGGCCTGGCTGACGGCCGGGGGTATCTCGTTGCGGTGCAGGCGGCGAAAGACATCGAACTCGGGATCGACGTCCAGCTGTAGCGGCCGCGCCGGCAGTGTCAGGGACAATGTCTGTTGTCGGTTACTGATACTGACCGCTGTCTGGTAAGCCTGCTCAATGCCATCCATGTGCACGGCTACTGGCAGACTCAGGTGATACACCGCCCCGGGTTGTGTCTGCTCGATAACGGCCGATAATCGAAAGCCACCATTCTCGGGTTTGGCACGCGCCTCGCGGATGCTGAGCTGTGGCGCACCCGTGCGTTGTACCCATTGTTGAAAAAAGTCATCCAGCGGTTCGCCGGCAACGGCAGCAAAACTGTCCTCTACATTGTTGAAATCGGCGACCCTGAAAAGGTTGCGCTGGTAGAAGGTCTGCAGGCCCTGCCGGAACGCAGCGTCACCCAGTTGCCGGCGCAACATGTGAAACAGCATCAGCGTCTTGCCATATCCCACCGCCTCGGTGCGCGCACTGTGCCGGCTGCGGAAGGCAGTCAGTGGAAAGTCACCCTTGCGACTGACATGGTCGGTGTATTTCTGCAGGGTATCGCGCCGGTACACACTACCGTTACCGTGCTGTTCCTTGATAAGGTGATCGGCAAGGTAACTGGTGAGGCCCTCGGCCCAGTTGCCGCTGTCGTAGTCGACGTACACACCGTTGCCCCACCAGTTGTGAAGGATTTCATGCGGATAGGACGAAGACAGGATGAAAGGGAAGCGGATCACGCGTGATCCGAGCAGGGTGAAGGAGGGCATGCCATAGCCGGTTTCCCAGAAGTTCTCGACCAGGGCAAACTTTTTAAACGGGTAGGGGCCAATCAGGGCGTCGTACAGTGCGATGTATTCATGAGTCGCGTCCAGGTATTTTTGTGCAAGTACGCTATCGGATTCGCGCAGCAGCACCATCGCGGTGATACCTTGCTCGATACTGGAATAGGCCTTGAACGGACCGGCTATCAGGTAGATTTCTTCCTGCGGGGTAGTGGCATGCCAGCGTTCAGCAAGCGAACGTCCACTGGCTGGCTGCGGGTTGAGGGCATTGCCCTGGCTGATGCTCTTCCATGCGTCAGGCAGGCGGACCTCGAGATCAAACGTGACCAGGGTCTCGTCGATGAGCGGATACCAGGCACTGGTGCCGGAGAGGAATACACCCTGTGGCGAAATGATGCCCTGTGTTTCCTCAAAGCTGCGTGCGTACTCTTCACCCCGGCTTTGCAGGTCGTGTGCGATGCTGCCACTGTAGTGCAGGGTAAAACGGTTCTCTCCGTCCGCGAGGTCGAGGCGATAGCGACGTAGTGACAGATGGTCTGAGGGGGTCGCTGCCGATAGCCTGCGAGCGGTTTGTTGCGGCAGCTCGACCAGTCGTGCGTTGTTACCCTGCAGTTGTGGCTGCAGCGCGGGGTGCAGGTCAAAGGTCACTGAGTGCGCATAACCCTCCGGCAGGGTGATGGTATCCCGCACCTCTATGCCGGCGGTGTCGGGGTGCAGGGTCACGTCGAGCGCATGATGTATCGGGTCTGCGGTTACCCACGGCAGCCACAGTAGACAGACCAGCCCGACGATGAGAATTTGCTGTTTCGGCATGCTACTGCAGGGTGATCTGGTAACTCAGGCTCTTGTCGCGCTGTAGCAGACGCTTGCGCACAATATCAATAGTGACGGTATCACCGGCTTGCTTGTTCCACAACGCCAGCCGCAGGTCGGTGATGGTGTTGATTGTATTGTTGTCGATGGCGCTGATACGATCGCCGGCTTTCAGACCCGCGGCGGCACAGGCACCGGTTTCCTTGCAGGCGCTAATGGTGACCTGCCCGTCATTGTTATCCAGCAGTATGCCCAGCGTACCGACGGGTGGCAGCAGGCGCTCTTCGGGTAATAGCAGGTAGTCGGCAAGTCCCGGCTTTACGGGTCCGTCCCAGCTGTTGAGGATACTGGCTGCTGGTACTTGTATGCGCCGTTGCAGGCGTTGCGGGATACTGCTATTCCAGGCGATATGCTGGTTGCCCGCGATGACCACCAGACGATGATCCGGGTGTTTTTCCAGGTAGGCCGCGGCTTGTTCTGCCATGGCCTCGTCCCACAGCAGTTGCGCCTCGAGGAAATGCTCGAAGCTGTGTTCTTTATCGTTTGGATGATAGTCGTACACGGCTTTAATACGCTGACGGTAGGCCGCATCGGCCGGGGCAATCTCGGCCGGGAGTTGCTGGCGGTCCTCATCGTCTAGGCCGTCTAGGCCGACGTGCGCCACCTGGTGTGACAACTCCGAGGGGACATTCAACGCGATCACGGGCAGACCATGCTCGCGCGCGTAACGCAGTATCGGTGCATAGTGCCGGTAATCCATGCGCCAGCGCTGGTAATACTCGGTGGCGCGCAACATGGCCTGTTCGTCAAGATTGCCCGCCACGTAGTCATCCAGGTATGGCTGGAAGGGTTGCTGAAACATTTCCATGCCGATGGCCAGTTGCGGATGCAGCGCATGCAGGCGGCGAATGATGTCCAGTTGGGTGAGGTGGTGGTCGTAGCGGCTGTGCTGCTCGCCGATGAACACCACGCGCTTGTCGGCCAGTGCGGGGATGATCTGTTCCATGGTTGAAAAGGCCCCGAGGTCGAGTACCGGGGTGGCCTCGACCGACAGCGAGGGCACTGCATCATTTGCGGCGTGTTTAACCACCATGAGATCGCCCAGGGTTGAATCAGCATGGCTGCATGTGCTGATGAGGGCAAGCATGGCTGGCAGGCCGATTTTTAGCATGCTGTGATGATAATGGTTTTTGTTCTGCATGGTTCCCTCATGTTCAGGTTGGTGGCTGGCGGTTGCTGTTACGCGACAGATGCGGCGCACACAGACACCAGCGGTGAATACAGTGGCGGCCGCGTGGCGGGGAGGAACGAGGCCAGGTCGCTGCGCAGCCCGGCGAGTTGCTGCACGGCCCTGGTGCGCTGTTTGTCAGTGAGCGTCACGTTGAGTGCGTCGAGCATGAGGATGAAATGCTGTTTTGCAAGCTGCCACTGCTGGTTGAATTCAGCGGATCGACCGTCCATCTTTACCCACCAGTTATTGAGGTGCTCACGCAGGGCCTTTGCATTGGTGCCTGACTCCAGCATCTCCAGTAGTGTGTCTGTTTGCCTGGATCGATAGGCCAGCCATGGCGCGCTGAGATCGGGGATGTCTACAAGGGCGTCACTGAGCTGCTGCCGCTGCGGGTCATTCAGGCTTCCGGTCCAGTTTTCAATGCGCTCGACAAAGCGCTGCTGGCGCGCCGCCTTGCGGTCCCCGGGGTCCGGTTTAAGGTACTGTTTCACGGCTTTTTCCTGTTGCTGCTGCATGAACCCGGCAAGGTGTCTGATCTGTGCGGCATCCAGTCTCGACAGTAATGGCACCGAGAGCTCGACGGCAAGGCGCGCGTGCTGTTGGTAGAGGAGCAAGGCAGCATCAACCAGGCATGCAGCATCGACTGTGCTGTCCGCCTGCCCGATGCCACGGCTGGCCAGATCCAGGTAGGCAATGACAAGGGGCAGTTCTTGTTCCCGGTGGTGCGCGAGTGTACCAGCCAATACCGGCTGCCACAGTTCGCGCTGGCCAGCGTTGGCGGCAACGGCCCGCCGGGCCTGATACTCGAGCAGCCAGTCCGCATGGCGGTAGGCGAACTCCGTGCGACTGCAGCCGGAGCCGAGCAGTGTCAGTACGCTGATAATAACCAGGACAGTCAGGCGAAGCATGTGTGGATCCTCGGGGTGACACAGTCTGTGACCCTGCCAACCGTGGTGGGTTCCCGTGAATCATCAGCAGCCTTTTTCATCACCATTCAGGTTCTGTTCAGGAACGCTTGCCTATATTAAGACTCACGAAGACGTACACAAGGCATCGAGTTGACGTATGAAATCAATGATCGCAAGGAGGATGTTCCCATGAAGACTGCAACGCCCCGTGACTGGAAAGCCACACAACGATTTTTCGGACAGCTGCTTATCGGGTGCCTGTTGCTACCGGTAGCCGTCCATGCTAGCCCAACTGCACCGACCATCAAGTTGTTTCCGACGACGGTACTGGAGGAGATCAAGCATACCGGCAATGTGGCAGCGGAAATGGAAACCGGTCTGCAGGCCGTCATTGGCCAGCTGGATGAACAGCAGAAGCTATACCTCGACAGCAAGTGTGAAGGGAATGAAGGCGATCCCGGTTGTGAACGCATTGCCAGGCAGCTCGGAAAAAGTTATCTCGAGATGCTGAATGTGATGGCAGACAAACTGCCGGAGATGGAAACCGCAGTGAATGCCACCTCATCCAGCCTTGAGAAACGTATTCGCATGGAGCTCGGCCAGAAAAAGACCTCCTGGACCTTGCAGGAGCTGTTGATCGGGGAAGAATCCGGTAGCGCCGCGACTACCAGTGAACCGTCGCTGCGCGGGCGATCCGGTATGCGCCTCAGCGATCGATTCAGCCAGTACTACAAGTTGGTGGCACGTTCCGGCGGCAAAACAAATTCTTCGCTGGCGGTAATCGCATCGGATATCTATCTCGACATGCAGGAAACCTCCAGCCTGATCGCGCGCACCCGCGAAGAGATCAGTCGCGCCACCCTGATGGAACAGCTGAACCAGTCATTTGGCACCATTACTCCGGAGATGCAGGAAGTGGTCGCCGGCGTCAAGGCGATCCTCTTCGGAGAAGAACAGAATGTGATGCCGATGGCTATTCCACCTGCCGGCCCGGCTGACAGTGCTTATGAAAGTGCCTTGCAACTGTGACAGTAACTGATCTGGAGAATCGTCATGAAACCATCAATGAAAAACAAACTCGGCGGCCTCGTTACCGTGGCGGCCATGACCGCCTCAGTGGCTGCCTGCAGCAGTAACCCGACCCAGGCGACGACCTGTAGCCTGCCGGAGGGACCAAACCTGGAACGTGCCCTCAGTGCGGCCCGCTTTGACCTGGAAACCGGCTGCGAGCATGAGTTCGATGCCTACTTTCAGCGCCTGCTGACGATCGCAGAGGGTGATCCGAAAAAGGAGAACAAGGCCAGCTTCAGCGACTTCCTGCTGTGGACCAATGATGCCGGCCTGTTGAGCAAGCGCCAGGCGCGTGAGACCTATAACCGTTATTTCGGTGTCAAATACGTCTCCCTGATCAGTGACTACAGTGTCTGCCAGCAGACCTGCCCGAATCAGTCCACGGTAATGCGCGATATGAACCGGGAACTCGGTGACAAGGAGCAGGGGCTGCTCAGGATTAGCGCCGACCGGCTGAACTATACGCGTGCCAGTAATCTCTACCAGGAGGCCGAACTGGTGTTGCAGGCCACCTGCGAGGCCTGTGGGCCGGTCGAGTAGACCGTGATGAAGCAGCTGCAGAATCGCGGTTTCTTCAACGGCCTGTTGCTGGGTATGACGCTTAGCTTCATCACCGGCCTGGTGATGCTTTACCTGCTGACAGTGCTTGAGATTATTTCTGTAGCCATCCTCGACATGCCCCAGGTTCAGCTGCTGTTTGAGTGGAGCCGGCGCAACCTGGGGTTATCGATATTGCCTTTCGGAATTACCCTGGCCCTGTATATCCGCAGCCTGCGTGGCCTGCAGCGGGGACTTGAAGACAATGCCCCACAGGATGAGATCAGCCAGCTTGAACACCTGAACGATGTATGGACCAGCCTGTTTTTTGGTATCGGTGTGATCTGGACGGCCATCGGCATGCGCAGTGCCTTGTTGTATGCCCTTGGTGATCCGGGCGTGGCGACGCAGGCCGGCGCCACTGCCGTGCTGCAGCGGCTGGTGGAAGGGGGCATCCTGACGGCGCTGACGACCACCATTGTGGGTGGTATTGGTGGTTACGTGATGCGCGTGGTGAAGAGTTCCCTGCTGGGTACCCGTCTGAGCCGGTTTTACGAGGAACAGGAGCAAATCCACGCCAACCGTGTCGAGGCGTTGCTCTGTGATATACGGACGTCGATCGACACGGCCAGTGCACGCGGCCGCACGGCGTATGCGTTGCAGGAGAGATCATGATGCGCCGGCGCCGCCATGCAAAATACCCCTCGGCCTCCGCTGCGGGCGGCAGTGATACCGATGCCTTGCAAACCGATGTCATGCGTTTCATGTCGATTATCGGCCTGTGCCTGATGGCAGTCTTTGCACTGGTGCAGGGGATTCCGCTGCAGGAGCCGGGCAAGCCGGCGCAGCCTTCGCCGCCGGCAAGACTGCGGCAGGAAATCAGGCTGCAGCAGCAACAGGTCCTGAAACTGCAGGCCGAGTTGCAGGCACTGAAGTCCTCCATGGCCAGAACACAGCAGCGCCTGACGAGCGCGAAGGAATATCTGCAGCAGGCTAACGGGCAGGCACAACAGGCTCGCGAGGAACGCGACCAGCTGGAGTCGCGATTGGAAAACCTGGGCCGGCAGCTTGAACAGCAGCGCCGAGCATTGGCTGGCATCGAACAGGACACGCGTCAGAAAGAACAAAATCTGGATGAACTTCGTCAGCGGCTGTTGAGCACACAGCGGCAGCTCGATCAAAGCCGTACGGAAATCGAGGTGCTGCAGCGCCAGTCGCAGCCGTCGGCAGCCACACCCGTGATCGAAAGCCAGGCGCCGCCTGCGCCAGTAGCAGAAGCCGTACCAGTACCTGCGCCAAAACCAAAACCTGCAACCGCAAGGCAGGGCTTCACCCTGCGCTTTGAGTCCGACGCGGCGCTCGACCGGCTGGTCGCGGCAGGCAGTGTCAGCCTCTATGCCATGGCAGATAAGCATGCCTGGCGCCTGTCGATGACGACGGGCAGACCTGCTGCTGAGAAGGTGTCATTTCCGCGCTGGTTTCACGAGATGTCAGCGGCGACCGTGCCGGCACACTACAGCCGCAGCCTGGTAGACGTGGCACCGCGGCGCTCAACCGTGGTGTGGGGCGTGCAACTGCCGGCCACTGCAAAACAGGCCATCGCGTCTCTGACGCGGCAACGGCAGGGTGGTGCGCTGCTGATCCGTGGCGATGGCCAGGTAATACTGGAGGACTGATGCCATGTTTGTCGCACGTCTTACCCTGTTCGCGATCATGACCCTGCTACTGGCGGCCGGCTGCAGTCACGATCCGTTGCGACCCGCTCACGGCAGTTCCTCTTCACTGCAAGCCTGGGTAGACACCGAACTGGCGCCCTACGTGGCGCAGCAACTGGGCCAGCATCCGCGCTTCAAGGGCGAGCCCGTCATTATCGTGCGCCTTGATGGGGATGATATTCAGCCGGATATCGATGGCCTGACGCGCAGCATTCGTGACCAGGTGATGGACAGTCTGTTGACCACGCCCGGTGTCCACGTTCCCTGGCAGCCGCAACAACAGCAGGCGCAACACCACCGCCGCCTCGACCAGATGCAGTGTGGGAGGCTTCGCGATGCCAGTTATTATATCGGTATCGAGATTGTGCGTACGGCGAACGAACAGTTCCGGGTGGCGGTGCGGGCTCTCGATGTGCAGGCGGGTGCCTGGGTCAGCGGCTTCAGTCATCACTGGTCGGGAAGCCTGACGGCGAGTGAATTGCGCACCCTGCAGATTCGGCGCACCGACGAATCGCTGCGCGGACTCAGGGTGTTGCCTTTCAGTGCCGGGCAGCCGGATCTTGCCGCAACCTACCTGGCGAACAACCTCAGTTGCCTGTTACGCCAGCGGGACGTGGACGATTTGAGGATCAGGGTGGAAACACACCCCTCCGACACGCCACAGTTGCGTACCCTGCTGGGCCTGATTGGCAATAACCTGTCTCGTTACCGCGAGGTGCAGGTAACCGATAGTAACCGGCAGGCGAATTTCGTGCTGCGTGGTGAGACCCACATGATTCAGGCAGACCTTCACCAGGTCTGGATCATTTTGCATCCCGTTGATTCAGGCGTACACCTTGCCGGCATGGACACGGCAACCTACATTCGTATTCCGACTGCCAACGGCAGTCCCGGCAAGCGCCGCCTTGTCAGCGAGCCGCGCAACAGCAAACCGACCATCGCGCGCATGGAACTGGTGCGGCACAGCAACACTGGTGTCTACCGGGATGCCTGCGGCAATGCACAAAGCGGTTGCCCGGTACTGGAAATCGATGTCGAGCAGGCCGATGAGGTGTTTGTGATTGCTCACGGTACCCGGGACGGTATCAGTCATCTGTCCGCCGCCTGCGAACTGACCGCTACCGCTGCGGCTCATTCGGGCATGTATGTGTACCGATTTCCCGAGACCCGTTTCACGACGCCCGACTGGACAACGGTGTACGCCATTGCTGTCAGTGGTGCCGTACCGGGACAGCAATTGCGCCAGTTGCTGCAGCGGTTGCCTGATGCCTGCAGCAATGCCACAGGCCTGCAGATCGATGAGGCAGGTCGCGAACAATGGCTGCAGCGGCTTGACGGGGCTGTTACGGCGAATCGTGAGCAGGCCGTGTGGATGGCGAGGCGATTGCCATGATGCGGACAACAGGCATTCTGGTGGGTACATTGCTGATGCTGGGTATCTTCCTGTTGGCACTGAGTGCCAGCAATACCCCCACACCGGTGAAGGCGCTCGGAAGTCACCAATCTGTTCCGCCGGCAACGGAACTACCCGTCGAGGATAGCGCAGGCCGCGAGGTGTTTGAAATGGCTGACAGCACCGGACTTGATGAAGCGCTGCTGCAGGATCACAGGGACAGTGTGCTTGGGCTGGATCCACAGTCATGGAACCAGTCCAGAGACGCCTATGAAACAATCTCCCGCAATGATCCCGCCAAGGTGTCCCGCTACCCGGTGTGGAGTCCCTTCAAGAGTGAGTGGGCTGCGCAGGGATTCGCCCGGCGCCTGACACTGGCGACCGAGATACCCGTGGAAGTGCTCAATGATGGAACGGGAAACTTCCAGGTCGTCATTAATTACAGCGATGACAGCGAGCGCCAGGCCATGGTTCGCCAGATTGAAACCGTCACCGGACTCGAGCTGGAGTAGTCATGATACGGCAATCCTCTTTACTGCTGATGGTTACCGGCTTGTTATGGATTACAGTGGCGCCTGCGAAAACGGATCCGGGCATCGATGTGCGAGCTCTGGAGACACGCTGGCAGACCTATGCGGACAGCGCAGGGCAGACACTGCCTGCGCTGGAATTCCCCTATGCAGAGTGCTTCAGTCGTGCGGCCAGCGAGCACGATCTGCCGGAAACCCTGTTACTGGCGGTTGCCCGTGGTGAGAGTGATTTCCAACCAGAGGCACGCTCAAAGGCCAATGCGATTGGCTTGATGCAGATACTCTGGCCGGGCACGGCAAAACACCTCGGGCTGGAGCAGATGTCCGAGGTGCTGGATCCCTGTACCAATGTGGATGCGGGTGCACGTTACCTGAAGGAATTACAGCAACGCTATCACGGTGACCTGCATCGTACCCTGGCCGCCTATAACTATGGACCTGCACGGATTCCGGTGTCCGGGGGGCGCCTGCCTGACGGGGCTGTCTGGTACAGCGCCTACATCATGCGGCATCTTGATTATGTGCTCAACGGCAGCAACAAGGCGCCTGCGGGTGCCGTACGAAAACGCTATGCGGGACATGAGCGCCTGTTCATTATTCATTTTTCCCGACCCTACCGCGCGGCAGCGTTTGTTGACAGGCTGCAGCCCGGTTTCGGCGATTTACGCCTCGACTGGTTCCGGCGAACCGACGGCGGCTTTGATGTGGTGATGCTGTTTGCCAGTGAGTCCGAACGGCTCAGGGGACAGCAATTACTCAGCAACCTGGGGTTTGGGTCATGAAATACAGCAACAGCCTCGGAGGAGCCGCGTCGCCTGCAATGATGCAGGAGAGGGGCATGAGCAGGGACCCGAAAGCTTCTTGCCGCGATTCGCACCGGAGACGGCGCTCCTGCAATTATACTGTTACCGCAATGTATGTATGGATCCTGTTGCTCACCGGACTGATGGGCGACCTGGCCAACGCCGTGGAATACCAGGCCTTTGCACCGGTGCTGAAGGTGGAACCGATCATCGAGACACGCTATGAACCGGTGACGCGCGAGCTATGCACCGAACCGGATGACTCGGTACGCGAATTTAACACTGTGGCAGCAAGCATCGGTGAGGACATCCGTCGCCAGGTGCGCCTCTGGCAGCAACAGCACAGCTGCAGGAACGTCACGGAAAAACGCGCTCGCGAGACCATCGTCGGTTACCGGGTGACCTATCGCTACGGCGGGGAAACTGCTACCACCCGCTTGTCTTACGACCCCGGCGAACGCATGCCGGTAAATGTCAGCCTGTCGCCAATGAAATGACCACTCAATCGTGGAAATTGATACGCAGCAGGGCACCGCCCAGTGGGCTGGCCGCAAATGCCAGTTGTCCACCATAGAGTGTAATAATCTCACTGGCCATGCTCAGGCCAATACCCTGGCCGGGCATCGACTCGTCCATGCGTGTACCGCGTTGCAACACAACGTTGACCTGTTGCGGTGCGATGCCGGGCCCGTCATCCTCGATACTGATTTCAATGCCGTCGCGATGCTTGTCCACCAGCACTAACACCCGGATGACGCGGCTGCAGTACTTGTAAGCGTTCTCCAGCAGGTTGCCCAGGACTTCCATCAGGTCGGCCTCGTCACCGGTGAAGGTGGCTGACGGGTCCAGCTCCAGGGTGACTGTCGGCTGTTTTTCCCGGTACACCTTGTCGAGAGAGCGTACCAGCCGTTCCACGACCTTGCTGACAACAACCGGTTTGGCAAGTGTGGTGCGGCCGGATACCGCCGCGCGCTGTAATTGATGGCTGATAATTTCATCCATACGTTGCACCTGTTCCCTGACCAGGGCGTGATCGGCATTTGCATCGTTGCCGTCCGGGTGACCGGATTGCAGGATGGCCAGCGGTGTTTTCAGGCTGTGGGCGAGGTCATCAAGGCTGTTGCGGTAACGGCGCTGTACCGACTTGCTGTGTTCGATCAGGGAATTCAGGCTCGAGGTCAGGCCGGCGAGTTCCCTCGGGTAGGGTCCTTCAAGATGGTCGGTGTGGCCCTGCTCGATCTGCTGCAGGTCGGTGGTCACACGACGCAGTGGCCGCAGGCCCCAGCGCAGGATAAGGCCCTGTGCGATCAGCAATACCAGTGCCATGCCGCCGAGCCAGCGCCACAGGGTGGACCGGAAACTGTTCACTTCCGCTTCAAATACCGAGGTATCTTCCGCCACCGTGTAAGTATACAGCGACTCTGTACCGGCATAATCCTCCCAGGCAACGCCAAACGCCAGGGTATAGAGTTGCATACCTGCATGGGCAAGCCGGCTGAAGCGGCGTTCACCGGGACGTTGCTGTTCTGCGACGTCGAAATCACGCCCGGTCAGTGATGCGGAGTGCCACAGCGGATCTCCACTGTCACTGGTAATGACTGCATAGAGCCCCGAATCCGGTTTCGAGAAGCGTGGTTCAGGCAGTTGCTGCGGTGGTGTCATACGACCGTTTGCGTCTTCGTCTGCAGCAGCAAGCAGTGCGTAGATATGCGATTGCAGGCGTTCCTGCATGGCGGCCTCGGCGCTGACGCGAAACGCCTTGTCGAGCGCCAGACCGGTCGCACCGAGAAAACCGGCCAGTACCAGCGAGGCTGTCAGTAGCAGGCGGCTGTGCAGTGAATGCATCAGCCGGCGTTCGCTTGCAACCTGAACCGGTAGCCACGGCCGCGCAGTGTTTCTATGGGGCCAAGGGTATTGTCCGGGTCCAGTTTGCGACGCAGACGTCCAATGAAGACTTCCAGTACGTTACTGTCACGGTCGTAGTCCTGTTCGTATATATTATCCGTCAGCTCGGTCTTGGATATGACCTCGCCGGCATGCAGCATAAGGTACTCCAGCACGCGGTACTCGAAGGCGGTCAGTTCCACCGGGTTGCCCGACACCGTGATGGACTGTCTTTTGGTATCCAGTGAAATCGGTCCGCAATCCAGCACCGGTTTCGACCAGCCAGAGGCGCGTCGCATCAGGGCATTCAGGCGTGCCTCGAGTTCCTCGAAGTGAAACGGTTTCACCAGGTAATCATCAGCACCGGTTTCCAGGCCTTCCACCTTGTCCTGCCAGTTGCCCCTGGCCGTCAGTATCAGGATAGGGAAGTGCCGGTCGCCTGATCGCAGGCGGCGGATCAGTTCGATACCGGACAATTTCGGCAGACCGATATCGATGATCGCCAGGTCGAGTGGATACTGCTCACCGAAATACAGTCCTTCCTCACCATCTGCTGCCACATCAACAACGTGGCCACGGTGTCGCAGCTGGTCCCTGAGTTGCTCTCGCAGGCGTGTTTCGTCCTCCACAACAAGGATATGCATGGGTCATCGTCCGCGTGACTGGGGTTGCCCGCTGCGGGCATCAATCCGGGTGCGTTTGACACGCCCGTCCTTGGTCAGGATCTTGATGTTGTAGACCTTGCGTCCATTGACATTGGCGCTGTCCGCAGACAGTACCTTGCCTGGATATTGCTGGCGCGCCCGCAACACGGCCTCGTCGAGGCTGATGCCCCCGTTGCCGGCATTGTCGCGCTGCGCGACCTGCAGACGGTGATGATGGAACGGAGCGGCCGTTACCGGTGGCATGGCCAGTAACAGAATCAAGCAGCCGGTTATCAGCCGTCCGTTAGTCATGGGTGGGTTTGTAAAGGGGTATCAAATTCCGTCAGCGGGGTAAACGTTGACACGCACCGGTATATATTTACCCGGATGCTCCGTAGTCTGTGTGTAATAGGTTTGCCCCTCATAGCGGTATTTTACACGATAGCCAACCAGTTGTTGCTGTTGTTCATACTGATCAACGGTCTCGCAGCGTTGCACATGCTCAACCGTAGGCCTCGACCGGTAGTGCGACTCGCCGATGCCGTGCCCGATCGAGGCGCCCAGCAGTGTGCCGGCGACGGTCAGTGCAGTTTTGCCGCGCCCCCCGCCGAACTGGTGGCCAACCACGCCACCGACAATACCACCGGCGATCGGTGCAATATAGGCGCCGGGCCGGTGGTGACTGCGGTTGACCGTTTCTGTCCAGCACTCGGTGACGGGGCGTGACACCGAGACGGTTTCATACTGCGGCTGTGCTTCGATGACCCTGGCCTTGCCGATGAATCCATGTCCGTGACCTGACACAGCCGTACCGGAAAATGCCAATGCCGAAAAACCGATTGTCAATACCGTTAGAATGCTTTTCATTGTTTGTCTCCTGTTGCTGATGTTGTCTGTTCGGGCAGGAAAAACATGCCCTTTTCCCATGTTTCACCGTCAGGATAGGCAATGTTCGCTGAATACAGGCTGAACAGGCGTGACGTGCTGGCAGCTTAATGAATCAGAAAGAGGCTGAGTTCCGGCCAGTATGTGATGATCAGCACAGCGCCGAGCAGCAGGAAAAAGAACGGCAACGTCGCCCGGTACAATTCCAGGATCGGGCGTTCGAAGCGATAACTGGCGATAAACAGGTTCAGGCCGACGGGTGGCGTGAAATAGCCGAGTTGCATGTTGGCCAGAAAGAGGATGCCCAGGTGTACGGGGTGAATGCCGTAGCTCATGGCAACCGGTACCAGCAATGGTACCAGGATGACCAGTGCCGAGAAGATGTCCAGCATCATGCCGACACCAAGGAGAAACAGGTTCAGCAAGGCGAGGAACGCCCAGCGGCTGTCGATATGTTCGCGGATGGCCTCGAACAGGCGTGCGGGCAATTCGATGTCGATAATATAGTTGGTCGAGGCCAGTGATACACCCAGTATGATGAGGATGCCGCCGACCATGACCATGGACTCGCGGGTGACACGCGCCAGTTCGCGCAACGGGATCTCGCGATAGACGAATACCTCAACGATGAACACGTAGACTACGGTCAGTGCGGCGGCCTCAGACACGGCCAGCAAGCCGCTGTAGATGCTGCCCAGCAGCAGGAACGGGAAGGGCAGTTCCCAGATCGCCTCCCTGACGGCCTGGCCACATTCCCTGATGCTGAAGGGTGCGTGCACTGTTGCGCCTTCGCTGCGTTTGCGCACAACGAATGAATAAACTGCAAGCACCGCGAGCATCAACAGTCCGGGGAAGATGCCGGCAAGGAACAGGTCGTCAATACTGATGGGCTGCTCGAGAGATAACTGTTGTGTGACGACACCGTAGAGGATCAGTGGCAGGGAGGGCGCAAATAAAATGCCGAGGCTGCCGGAACTCGTAATGAGGCCAAGATTGAAGTTGTTCGGGTAGCGGGCCTCTGCCAACGCCGGGTAGAGCAGCGCACCCAGTGCCACGATGGTCACCCCGGAGGCGCCGGTAAAGGCAGTAAACAGGGCGCATGCCATGATGGCGACCACGGCGAGCCCGCCGGGAAACCAGCCCAGAAAGGCATGCGTGACACGTACCAGCCGCTGCGGTGCATTGCTTTCACCCAGCAGATAGCCGGCAAAGGTAAACAGCGGGATGGCCAGCAGCACCGGGATGGAGGCCAGTCGCTTGATCTCGATGGCGACGGCGGCCAGGTCGATCTCCTCGGTATGGAAGCCGTATAAGGCACCGGCTGCAATCACGGCAAACAGCGGCATGCCCAGCAGCGCCAGCCCGATCAAGATGAGACTGGAGGCAATCATGTGCGTTCCCTGAATTCCATGACGGCCTGATACACCAGCCGCAGGGTCATCACCGAAAAGGCGAAGGGCAGGATCAGGTCGCCGACCCAGGCAGGCACATTCGCGAACAAAACGTCCTGGTATTCATAGTCGAGTGCGACCAGGCGCGCCGAGTGCCAGGCGAGTAATGCACATACCATGGCGGTCGTCAGTTTTGTCAGTATCCGGGAACCACGTTGCAGGCCGGGGGGCAGCACGCGCAGCAGGGCATCCACCGTAATGTGCCTATCCAGCCGGGTTGCCACCATGGCGCCCATCAAGCCCAGCCATAGCACCAGCAGCCGTAACAGGGGGTCGCTCCAGGAGAAACCGCTGTCGAGAAGGTTGCGCATGATGACCTGGCTGCTTGCCAGCAGCACCATGGCGAACAGTATCAGGGCCAGCAGGCCATCCTCTATAGTATGCAGCCACCGAAGCCATCGTGATGCGGGCGGCGAGGCGCTTTTCCCGTGTTCACTCACTGTCACCGCCACCGTGGCGGCCGCGATATTCCTGTATGTGGTTAAGCATTTCTTCAACCAGTGCTGGCGTGTATTTTGCGCGGCTGATCAGTTGCGCGCGCTCCTGTTTCGCAATGGATTCCCAGTTGTCTCGTTCGGCCGCGTCTGGATGTACAAATTCGATGCCCTGGTTTTGTAACGCCGCTCGGGCCGATTCGTTGTCGGCGCGGTTCACCTCATCGAGCTTGCTGAAGATAGCCCCCATGACCTCCCTGACGGTCTCCTGGTCGCCCGCCTTGATGCGGCCAAAGGCCTTGCTGTCAATTGTCAGCATGCCGCTCAGGAACATCAGGGGCACGTCGGTCAGGTGAGTAACACTGGTGTACCACTGGAATGCAATGATACCGGTTGGGATGCCGGCCACCGTGTCCAGCAGTCCGGTCTGCAAACCGGTATACACGTCCGCGACCGGCAAGGGTATCGGTGAGATGCCGGCCGATTCAAACATCGACTCTGTGAGGATGTCGCCTTCCGGTGTCCACACCTTTTGCCCTTTCAGGTCGCCGAGTGTGCGCAACGGCTTCTCGCTCATGATGTAGGCAAAACCGCCGTCACTGATGCCGAGTACCACCATTCCATTATCCGCCAGCCCCTTTACCAGGGTGGCATCCATGTATTGACGCACATAATCGACCTCCTCATAGGAGCGGAACACCAGCGGCATGCTGTAAAGCTGGGCATCGGGATACAGCTTGGACAGGTCGGAGCCGGTAAATGCGCCACCCTGCAACTGGCCGATGCGCATCTTCTGCAGCACGGTGCCGGTGTTACCCATGACCCCGCCCGGGTAGAATTTCAGTTTCACCCGGCCATCGGTTCTTTGACTGATTTCCTCGGCCCCCTGGCGCATCATTTTCATCCACGAGGTGCCATCCGGTGCCAGTGTGGCAATCTTCAGCGTGGTCGCGGTAGCGAATGATGACAGCGCCATCAGCAGTAGCGTGGCCGAGAGCGTGACGGCCAGTCGTGATATGCCGCGTCCGCGGTTAGAAATAATCATTACTGTCCTCCAGTAGTTCCTTTGCCTGCTGCTGTGCCAGTGCGTTGCTGAGCGTCAGGTCCTGTGCCTCCGTATCGCTGGCAAGTACCGATTTCAGCAGGCTGTCGTGTAATTCCTGGTCGAATACCAGCCGCGCATAACACTTTGCAAACAGCACATTCACCATCAGGTTGCGGCCTGCGGACAATTCGTTGGCACGTTCGAAATGCTGTCTGCCAACCTCCGGTTTGCCACCGTATTCCGCTGGCAGTTGCGTGCCCATCACACCCATGTAGACGTGGGCATTGCCATGGTTGTAGGTCTCGTCGAGTTCAATGACGCGGTTCATGAGTGCGGCAACCTTCGGCAGCTGGATGGTGGCATTCCAGTCATCGCTGTTTGCCTGGATCCAGGTCGCCCAGGCCGATGCGAAGCCGAACAACAAGGGCACGTCGTCAGTATCGAAATCACTCAACTGTTCCCTGAAGGGTGCCAGCGGCTTGTCGATGACGGCGCAGAAATCCTGATGCGACAGGCAGATCGCACGGTGTGCATAACTGTATGACTTGTCTGCGAGGCGACGTTGACGTTGCTCGTCTTCAACAAACGCGGATGTATAGGCCCCGTATAACCGCGAGCCGGACAGCAACAGCGCCTGGTTGTCCGGATCACCGCTGATGAGACCGTCCAGCATCAGCAGGAAGGCCGGCGCTCCCTGGCGGACCGTTTCAGGGTCATTCTGCTCAAGTACAGCACGCGACAGACTTTCCGAGAAGTTGCCGGTTGTCCTGGTGGTTACACTTGAACAGCCGTCAAGCAGCAGGACCAGTAATAAAGGCAATAGCGTGACTCGGGAGAGTGAAAGAATTGACGGTCGGTACACGGGGCGAGACTCTTCAGTATGTCTGGATATTGATGATTTGGTTAGCAATTATACTCTGGAATGGTCTCTGGTTTGGAATGAAATAGCCATTCCGGTTGTAGCGTCGCGCGCGGAGATCGTAGCTTTTTCTGCAGACTGTGATCGTGCAGCTGTGACATGGCCAGTGTAAAGTCATAGAGGTGCCCTGCAGGCGTGATGCCTTCTCTGGTGGCTTCTCTGTAACAAATCCTTCACCGGGTATGTGAGAAATGAAGGGTAGTCTGCTGAGGCCGGTGTCTGCAGGGTGGCCATAACACCGCCAGCGAAGAGCGTGACAGCCTGGTCGAGCGTTGCTGGTTAAAAGCAAGGTCCCGGGATTCTGGTGGGGGGCTGTTTACGGGTTTTATGACGATTTACGCTTATACCGTGCCAATCAAGCTGGTATTAACCTTCTGTGACCTGACATGGCTGGGTACGATAAATGAGGAATGCATAGCCCCGACAACATAACTAAAGACCATACGCAACATGTGTGCCATAGTAGACAGGCGGCATCCAGTGATTTGCGCCGTAACGAGGCTTGTTCCGATTGTCAGCAGGGACTGGATCGCTTGTTCTGTAGCTGTTATCCGAGGGTTAATCTATGGCGGGTGTTATTTGCCTGACCGGACTGGAGAAGATTTGTCGCTATTTGGTGACACAAGTCAGTCGTTTCACCCACAATACAGTGCCTGATCCATGAAAGGTTGATCTCTGTGCGTTTTTATCGTCCCAAATCCATTCGTCGTTTGCTACTGGTTGGCTTTGTGCTGGTGGTCGTGCCGCTGGTGATGGCTTTGATCCACGCGATGCTTTCTGTTGACCATCTGGTAATACAGGGGCAGCGTGCCTTGTTCGCAACCGTGCGTGCGACCCATAGCAGTGAGCAGCTGGCGGATGCCATCACCGATATGGAGCGCAATGCAAGGCAGTATATAGTACTGGGTGATATCGCCCTGCTGGAGGTTTATCAGGAAAATCATCAGAAATTTCTCGATACAGTCGAGCGACTGGCGGTATTGAATCTGCCGGCCAAGCAGCGCAGGCGGCTGGACAAGATCATAGAGGTTGAAGACGGGGTGAATAACGCATTGATCAGCTTTCCTTACGATGCGCCGGAAACGATTGCGGCGGTTGAAGGATTTCCGGGTCTTGCCAGCGATGCACGAAAAATGCTGATCGATAACCGTAAGCTGGTGGAAGGGGAAGTGGCACGCCTGGATGCCAACGGGGTGCGGGTGCAGCGTGGCCTGGTAGCGCAGGCGATGGCGCTGGTACCCGGTGCGTTGATCCTTACGGGTATTTTTACAATATTGATTACGCGCCCTATTCGCCAAATGGACAAGGCGATTCGTCGTCTGGGTGAAGGTGACTTCTCCAGACCTGCTCATATAGTCGGGCCAAGAGACCTGGAGCAATTGGGTGAACGGCTGGACTGGATGCGCACCCGGCTGCTGGATGTGGAGCAGGATAAGAATCGTTTCCTGCATCATATCTCCCACGAGCTGAAAACTCCGTTGACGGCTATTCGGGAAGGGGCGGAACTCATGAACGAGGGGGTTGTCGGTTACCTGAACCCTCAGCAGGGTGAAATCGTAGCTATATTAAGGAGTAACACGCTGCAATTGCAGAAACTGATTGAGGATCTGCTGGATTTTAATGTCGCCAGTTCACGGGCTTCACAGCTTCATGTCGAGCATGTTGCCTTAAAGCCATTGATTGAACTGGTACTGGCAGATCACAAGGTTGCCGCTTTGGCACGACAACTGAAGCTGGAAATAGACCTGCAGCCGGTTGAGATTGAGGGTGATCGTGCCAAATTGCAGACGCTGATTGATAATCTTGTTTCCAATGCCATCAAGTTCTCGCCTGAACAGGGTTGCTTGTGCGTTCGGCTTGCACAGCGGAATGAACAGGCGGTCATCGAGGTGGCGGACTCCGGCCCCGGGATTCCGGAGGAGGAGAGACATCGAATATTCGATGCGTTTTATCAAGGGACTTCACCGGTCAATGGTCATGTGCGAGGCACAGGGCTGGGTTTGTCCATTGCCCGGGAATATGCTCAGGCACACGAGGGTTCTATCAAAGTGATCGACGGTGACAGTCCGGGGGCATGTTTGAGAGTAGTGTTGCCAATAAAAACGTCAGGGGTTAACAGTGCGTAACTTGCTATGGTTTCTGCTTTTTCTTGGTTTGAGTGCATGCCAGCCGATTACCGTTAGGCAGATGGACTGCCCCGTGTCGACGGGGGTGAGGGCGGATGCGGTGATGGCTGATAATGAGGGCTACTGGCTCGAGGAGTGGTATCGGGTCATTGAGTTGCCGGAAGATCAACTGGTGCAGATCCTCAAGTATCGAGAGTCCGAATTTGAACAATCGCCCAATCCAGAAACACGCCTGCGATTGGCTTTATTGTTAGCTGAGGGGCCTCAGCCTGTGCGTAATCAGGCTCGGGCATTAGAATTACTCAAGGCGCTCGACGGCAGGCAGGCCAGTGACAGTGCCAGGGCATTGGCGGTATTGCTGGAACAGGTTATCGAGGAGCAACGGTGGCTAAGTAACAGGGTTGCCGATTTGAACCGAAAATCGAAGGATTCTCAAACGCAAATTGATCAGTTGGAACGACAATTGCATGAATTGACGACTATAGAGCAAAATATTCAGCAACGTGAATCACCGAGTAGTCGGAAGGAGTAGTGATGAATACCTGTCGTTATCGTATTTTGGTGGTGGATGATGACCCAGCGTTACTACGCCTGCTGTCGATGCGTCTGTCAGCTGCCGGTTATGAGGTTGCCGCCGTGGAAAGTGGCGAAAAGGCGCTTGCCCGGGCACCCACTTTCCAACCGCACCTGGTGATCACGGACTTACGCATGGATGGTATGGACGGCATGACACTGTTCGACCAGATTCACCAGCGCAATCAGGCGCTGCCTGTGATCATCCTCACGGCGCATGGATCTATTCCGGAAGCGGTGGACGCCACCGGCCGAGGTGTGTTTGGCTATCTGACCAAACCATTTGATAGCAAGGATCTTCTGGAGCAGGTCACGCGTGGCCTACGGGTTACCGGTGAACAGTACGAGCGTCGTGAGGAAGAAGGCGTCGCAGAATGGCGTCAGGAAATCGTGACACGTAGTCCATTAATGGAAGATTTGTTGGGACAAACGCTGTTGGTTGCATCCAGCGACGCCAGTATATTTATCCATGGGCAGAGTGGATCAGGCAAGGAAGTTCTTGCACGAGCCATTCACAAGGCCAGCCCGCGTGCCAAGGGTAAATTTGTTGCTGTGAACTGTAGTGCTATTCCTGAGGCATTGTTCGAGTCGGAATTTTTTGGTCATGTCAAAGGCTCGTTCACCGGAGCGACACGTGATCATAACGGCTTGTTTCAGGCCGCTAACGGCGGAACTCTGTTCCTGGACGAAATCGGTGACATGCCGTTAAGTTTCCAGGTGAAATTGCTGCGAGCCATACAGGAGCGCGTCATTCGTCCGGTGGGTGCGACCCAGCCGCAGGATGTTGATGTGCGTATTCTCTCTGCGACCCACCGTGATCTGGACGACTTGCGTAAAAGTGGAATTTTCCGTGAAGATCTGTATTACAGGCTGAATGTCGTAACCCTCGATATACCCTCGCTAATTGATCGGCGCGAAGATATTCCGTTGCTCGCCAATCATTTTCTGGGCACCCTGGATGATGCAGTGAAGAAATCAGTCAAAGGTTTTTCACCGGATGCTATGGAAGCCCTGTTATCTGCGCCCTGGCCTGGGAATGTGCGCCAGCTGTTCAATGTTGTTGAGCAGTCAGTGGCTTTCACTACCACATCATTGATACCAGCCAGTCTGGTGCAGCGTGCTCTTCGTGACGAAGCTGATGGTGAAATGCCGGCTTTTGCCGAGGCACGTTCACGTTTCGAGCGCGAATACCTCACTCAGTTACTGCAAATCACCAATGGTAATGTGAGCCAGGCGGCACGCATCGCAAAACGCAACCGTACGGAATTTTACAAACTTTTGCACAAATATCATCTGACTCCTGCACAGTTCAAGAGCGAAATCGCCTCATGATGTTACCTGTGTGCACGTGACGCTAGTTTCTCAAACCCTGACTACATATCAATAGTTAATACATGGATTGAGGGTTATGCGATCGGTCAATATCCTGATTTAACTGTTTGGTGAAGTGACGGAACTGAAATACGTGCGCTGACGGGATCAAGGATGCTTGATCTGTCGCTATTTTGAGACACCTATTTCAGGGTTATTGTTATCTTTCTGAATATAAGAGGAAATAAGCGTCTCAATCAGGCGACATTACATAAAAACAACATTAGCCGCGGCTGTTCGTTTGATGGCAGTATTCTTGTTTGGTAGTAGAATTATTTTACGCTAGCCCGCTGATTCGGTTTTTTCCTGGTGGTGACTCCTGATGTAGGCCATGGCCGCCAGGAACCACAATGAGCTGAACAGGACCTCCAGTAAACCCAGTGGCCGGGTGATGTCATCACTGTAGGCCTCCACGACACCATGGGTGAAGTACCACAGGGCGAGGAAGCAGCTCCACGCGAAGGTGTACCTGCGGCCATGCAGCAGGCCGCGCAGCGGGAATAGCAAGGGCGCCACCAGTACCAGCAACACCAGCGCCGCCGGGAACAGGGTGGCGGGTGCCAGCCAGCCGTACCATGCCGTCAGCAGGGTCAGCGTGCCGAAGTAACCGAACAGGGTCAGTGCATAGAGGAAGCGGCTGCTGGGCATGGGCATGGATTGACTGCCTGGTTGCTAGTGTTCGCCGGGTGCTCAGGCCAGGCGGTTGGTGACATCCGCGATGCGCCTGCCGAGTGCTGTACAGAGGTGTTTCTCTTCATCACTCAGCGGTCGCTTGCTGTCACTGCCTGCCGTGTGGCTGGGACCGTAGGGTGTGCCTCCCGTCGTTGTCGTTAACAATTCACTTTCCGTGTAGGGCAGTCCCATGATCAGCATGCCATGATGCAGCAGCGGCAGCATCATTGAAAGCAGCGTGGTTTCCTGACCACCGTGCATGCTGGACGTGGAGGTGAAGACCGCCGCTGGTTTGCCGGCGAGTTCACCGCCCAGCCACAGGCTGCTGCTGGAGTCGATGAAGTACTTCATCGGCGATGCCATGTTGCCGAAACGGGTCGGGCTGCCCAGTACCAGGCTGGCGCATTCACGCAAGTCATTCAGTGTCGCATAGGGTGGTCCCTGCAGCGGGATGTCATCCTCGGTCGCTTCACAGACAGTGGATACCGGGGGCACGGTACGGATACGCGCCTGGCAGTCAGGGTGGGTCTCGATGCCGCGTGCGATGAATTGTGCCATTTCTGCAGTGGCGCCGTAGCGGCTGTAATAGAGGACAAGAATCTCTTTCATGGTTGGTGGGGACCTTGTGTTCGGGATGTTGTGATTAATCCGTTATTCCGGGCGGAGCATGGCGAATACCGGTAATCCAGTGGTTTTCATCTGGCTTGATGCTGGATTCCCGCTTTTGCGGAAATGTCGGTGCGATTATCACCAGTGAGCTGATAACGTTCACAGAATCTCCAGTATCTTTTCCGGTGGTCTGCCAAGTCTTGCCTTGCCGTTCTTGATGACAATTGGCCGTTCAATCAGCCGTGGGTGTTCGATCATGGCATCGATCAGTTGTTTGCGTGACAGCTTGGGGTTATCCAGCCCGGCCGCGGCGTATTCCTTTTCATGTCGGCGCATCAGGTCGCGCGGTTCCATGCCGAGCATGTCGAGGACAGATTCCAGTGTCCCGGCATCCGGTGGTGTGTTGAGGTATTCAATGACCTTGATGCGGTCGCCGTGTTTTTCCAGCAACTCGAGGCTCTGGCGGCTCTTGCTGCACGCCGGGTTAAAGTAAATCGTAACATCAGTTGTCATGCTTGGTTCCCGTTGATAGGTCAATCGCTAGCGTGTAACCACCGGAATATTACCGATGCGCATTTTCCATTCCCGTGGGCCGATTTCATGGATGGACTGCCCCCGGGTATCGACCGCTACGGTGACCGGCATGTCCTCGACTTCAAATTCATACACTGCTTCCATACCGAGTTCCGGGAAGGCAACAACGCGCGCGGCGCGAATCGCCTTTGAGACAAGGTAGGCTGCACCGCCCGTGGCGATCAGGTACACGGCCTTGTGCCGGGCAATGGACTTGATGGCCGCCGGGCCGCGTTCCGCCTTGCCGATCATGCCGAGCAGGCCGGTCTTTTCCAGCAGTTCGTCGGTGAACTTGTCCATGCGTGTGGCCGTGGTCGGGCCGGCGGGGCCCACCACCTCGTCACCGACCGGGTCCACCGGGCCCACGTAGTAGATAAAACGCCCCCTGAAATCCAGCCCGTTGGGCAGGGGTTCGTCGCGATTGAGGCAATCGATGATGCGCTTGTGTGCGGTATCGCGCCCGGTGAGCAGCTTGCCACTGATGAGCAGAGTATCGCCGGGCTTCCAGTCCAGTTCAATGGCCGGGTCGATGTCATCCAGTTGTACCCTGTGCGTGTTGCTGCCGGCCTCGCGGGTAATAATTGGCCAGTCCTCCAGACGTGGCGGCCGCAGATTAACCGGTCCACTGCCGTCGAGCGTGAAATGCACGTGCCGGGTGGCGGCACAGTTGGGTATCAGGGCGACCGGTTTGGAGGCCGCGTGGGTCGGGTAATCCCTGAGTTTTACATCAAGCACCGTAGTCAGGCCACCAAGCCCCTGTGCACCGATACCGAGGGCGTTCACCTTTTCGAAAATTTCCAGGCGCAGTTCCTCGAGCCGGTTTTGCGGTGTGCGTGCCTGCAACTCGTGAATGCTGACGGGTTCGAGAATGGCTTCCTTGGCCAGCAGCATGGCCTTCTCGGCAGTCCCGCCAATACCGATGCCGAGGATGCCCGGCGGGCACCAGCCGGCACCCATGGAGGGTAGCTGTTGCAGGACCCACTCGACGATGTCATCACTGGGATTGAGGACAGCGAAACGGGACTTGTTCTCGGAGCCGCCGCCCTTGGCCGCAACAATGACCTCGACCTTGTCACCGGGGACGATGTCCTTGTGAATGATGGCCGGAGTGTTATCGCCGGTATTGATGCGCTTGCCGGCCGGGTCGCTGACAATGGAACCACGCAGCGGGTTGCCCGTATTCAGGTAGGCGTGACGGACCGCCGTGTTGACCATGTCGTCGATGCTGATATCGGTGGCCCAGCGAACATCCATGCCCACCTTGAGGAATATGTTGACAATGCCGGTGTCCTGGCAGATAGGGCGGTGGCCCTCGGCACACATGCGCGAGTTAATCAGTATCTGCGCAATGGCATCACGCGCGGCCGGCGATTGCTCGCGCTGCCAGGCTTCATGCAGCGCCTCGATAAAATCCGGCGGATGATAATAGGATATGTACTGCAGTGCATCGCAGATGCTGGTGATAAAATCATGCTGCTTGATGGTGCTCATGCGTACCTTGCCAGGGGAACCTGTAAACCTGATGACAGTCATAATTGTAACTGTTTCGCTGCAGTCGAGGTAATGCGACTGCAGAAAAGGCCGATCGAGGTATAATCTCCCTCACACAATTCAAGGAGTTACCCATGCATTTTCTGGTGTTTATCACGGCGCTGTTTGCTGCCGGGCCGACTGTTGCCGAAATTGTAGACTTTATGTTGCCGGACCTGGAGGGCAATCCTGTTTCATTGTCGGATTACCGTGGCAAATGGGTTGTTGTCAATTACTGGGCAACCTGGTGTCCACCCTGTCTTGACGAGATACCAGAGCTGGTTGCGCTGCATGAAGATAACAGCGACAAGCTGGTGGTACTGGGGGTAGATTATGAAGAGGTGAACAACGATTATCTGAAGGAGTTTGTTGAGAGTCAGATGATGACATACCCCGTGGTGCGCATGGACCCGATACCGGTAACCCGTCTCGGCCAGATTACCGGGCTGCCAACCACTTATATCATATCTCCGCAGGGGGAACGCATGGCACGCCAGGAAGGGCCGGTTACGCAGGAAGCGATTGAAGCATATATCGCACGCAAGGAGCAGCAGGGCAGGGTGGCCACGCCGGTCTCTGCGGTAGAAACACCCGCGCCTTCCAGCCGCTGAGCCCGTTTACATGCCCTGTCTCCATTGTCTGGTGTCCGGTCGTGTTCAGGGGGTCTTCTTCCGTGTCTCAACACGTGATCAGGCACAGGTACTGGGCCTGAGCGGAAAGGTGCGGAATCTTCCTGACGGCCGTGTGGCGGTCACGGCCTGTGGTCCGCAGGCGGAACTCGATGCGTTGCGGCAGTGGCTGTGGGAAGGCCCGCGTCAGGCGGTAGTGAGTGACGTGACATGCACGACCTGTCCGGAGGAGACCGGTTTTAGCTGCTTTGAGATTGCCTGAGTAAAGAAAGAAAACTGGCCACGGAAACCAAGGAAAACTAAAATCTTACTCGGGATTCTCTTCTCGGCTTTTGTAGCGCCAAGAAAATTCTGGAAAAGACGTCACCCCGGCGAAGGCCTGGGTATATGATTTGTATTTTCCTTGATTATTCACTTCGCTCACCCTGCGGGTGTTCAACGTGCTACGTGCTTTTGTCCAGCCTTCGGAATGACGTATCGGGACTTGTTCAGTCCCCCCTGGCCTCTGGCTACACGGCCAGGTCAATGTCTGCCGGCTGTTCCGGCGTCAGTACGGTATCGGCGGGCGGCTTGCTGGTATCAGTCTCCGGGTAGTCGAGCGTGAAATGCAGTCCGCGGCTTTCCTTGCGCGATTGTGCCGATCGAATGATCAGGGCGGCCACCTCGGCGAGGTTGCGCAGTTCCAGCAGGTCATTGGAGACGGTGAAGTTGCTGTAATACTCCTGGATCTCCTGCTGCAGCAGGTCGACCCGGCGCCATGCGCGCTGCAGTCGTTTGTCGGTACGCACAATACCCACGTAGTTCCACATGCAACGCCGCAGTTCGTCCCAGTTATGGCTGACGACTACCTCCTCATCCGAGTCGCGTACCCGCGATTCATCCCACGGCGGCACGGCGGGGGGGGGCGGCGTCTCATCCAGTGTGCCAGCGATGTGCTCGCTGGCGGCGATGCCGAATACCAGGCATTCCAGCAGTGAGTTGCTGGCCATGCGGTTGGCGCCGTGCATGCCGGTACAGGCGACTTCACCCACGGCATATAAACCGGGCAGGTCGGTCTGGCCATGCAGGTCGGTGATGACGCCGCCACAGGTGTAATGAGCTGCCGGGACTACCGGGATCGGCTCCAGTGTCATGTCGTAACCGAGTTCGCGGCAGCGCGCGTAGACCGTCGGGAAGTGTTCCTTAATGAATGGTGCAGGTTTGTGACTGATATCCAGTAACACGTACTCGGCGCCGAGGCGCTTCATCTCGTGGTCAATGGCGCGAGCGACAATGTCGCGCGGTGCCAGATTACCACGATCGTCAAAGTGCTCCATGAACGGAGTACCGTCAGGCAGCAGTAGGCGACCGCCCTCTCCACGCACCGCTTCTGTGACCAGGAAGGATTTTGCCTTGGGGTGGTACAGACAGGTCGGGTGGAACTGGTTGAATTCCATATTGGCGACACGGCAGCCAGCCCGCCAGGCCATGGCGATGCCGTCACCCGTGGAGGTATCCGGGTTGCTGGTATACAGGTACACCTTGCTGGCGCCGCCGGTGGCGAGTACCACGTTGCGTGCACGGAAGGCCTCGACGGTTTGCCGGTCGCGGTTCAGTACATAGGCACCGACACAGCGGCTGTGCGCCAGACCCAGTTTGTGGCCGGTGATCAGGTCAATGGCGATGTGGTGTTCCAGCAGGGTGATGTTGCGGCGTGCGCGGGCAGCATCCAGCAGCGTGGTTTCCATGGCGCGCCCGGTGGCATCGGCTGCATGCAATACCCGGCGGGTGGAGTGCCCACCTTCCCGAGTGAGGTGAAAGTTGTCGTGGTTACTGGTTGCAGCATCACGGGTAAACGGCACGCCCAGTTCGACCAGCCAGCGAATCGCGGCCGGTGCGTTCTCGATTGTAAAACGTACCGTGTCCGGGTTGTTGAGACGGGCACCGGCATCCAGGGTGTCGGCGATATGGGACTCGAAGGTATCCGGTGCCTGTGTGACAGCAGAAATGCCTCCCTGGGCGTAAAGGGTAGAGCTTTCATGCAGTTCACTCTTGGAGAGTACCGCGACCTGTAACTGTTCGGGTAGATGCAGTGCCAGGGTAAGTCCAGCGGCACCGCTGCCAAAAATCAGGACATCAAAACTGTTGTCAGTTAACATAGGCTGTTTGCAGGCTCCGGTCGGGGTGTCTATCAATCGGGTCCTTGTCCAGGCGCGTTGGGCTTGTCCTTACTGTGCCCGGACCCGGTCTTAAGCTAACACGTTGTTTTGTTTTAGGATGGGTTAAGCGTAGCGTACCCGCCAGATTGCTGCAAAGACAGTCTCCGGCGCTAAACGGGCTGCTGATGTTTCTATGGAAGCATCTGATATACATACACAATCACTGAACTATCCGCTACGGACAGGGTCCATCTGTGCGGTTGCGGGTTGAAGGGAGACGGCCCGTATGGGCGAACGAGGCATAGATCAGGCACTGGTTGAAAGGGTCCAGCAGGGTGATAAGCAGGCATTCGATGTCCTGGTACTGAAATATCAGAATAAAATCATCCAGTTGATCTATCGCTATGTGCATGATCCCGATGAGGCACGCGATGTTGCTCAGGAAGCCTTTATCAAGGCCTACAAGGCGATTGACCGATTCCGGGGCGACAGTGCCTTTTACACCTGGATTTACCGGATAGCCATCAATACGGCTAAGAACCACCTGGTTGCCAGCAGTCGCCGGCCACCAAAGGGCGACATTGATGCACAGGATGCGGAACAATTTGACGGTGCCATGGGTCTGAAGGAGTACGCAACACCGGAACGATTGCTGCTCAAGGATGAGATCCAGGCAGCGATTGCCAGGGCGATTGACGAGTTACCGGATGATTTGCGAACAGCGATCATCCTGCGCGAACTCGAGGGTTTGAGTTACGAAGAGATCGCGCAGACCATGGAGTGTCCCATCGGCACGGTGCGCTCAAGAATCTTCAGGGCAAGGGATGCCATTGATGCACGATTGAAACCCTTGTTGGATTAGCAACACTAAGGCTTGTCACTATGAAAGAGAAACTACACGAACAGCTGTCTGCACTGGTTGATGACGAACTGGAAGCAGTCGAACAGGCGTTACTGCTCAAGCAACTCGGCGCAGATGACTTACTGCGAAAGCGTCTGGCACGTTACCAGTTCATCAGTGACGCGTTGCAGAACCATTTACCCCCACAGCTTGATGTCGGGTTCCACAACAGCGTTCAGCTGGCACTGCAGGATGAACCGGCCGTACATGTTGAACAGCCTCGCTTTGCCGGGATGATAAAACCGGTTGCCGGCCTCGCTGTTGCTGCCTCGGTTGCTGTCGTTGCGGTGTTGTCGCTGCAATCTGTACGTACTGAAGCCCCTTCATCGACACAGGCGGTGGCCAGTGCACCTGTTGTACAAGACTACCTGCGTGCGGAAATCAAGACGCCGCCTGCCGGTACCCAGCATGCTCCGCAAAGCCTCAATGCCTACCTGGTTAATCATAACGAGTACGCCGTGAATCGTGGCATGTTGCCCTATGTGCGTCTTGTCGGCCATGAAATGAACGTTGATGGCACGCAGTAAGTTCGCTAAATCGTTACTGTTTGCGTTACTGGTCGCTGCTGCACCGGTTTCCCTGCACGCACAGGCTGATGTTGCCCCGAACAGTGCCCGACAGTGGCTCGACAATATGTCCCGGTCGCTGCAGTCGCTCGACTATGACGGTACCTTCGTCTATTACCACGACGGCAAGCTGGAAGCGATGCGCATTGTGCACCAGGTGAACGCGGCTGGAGAAAAGGAACGCCTGATGTCCCTGACCGGCAGTGCGCGTGAAGTGTTGCGGGACGACAAGGCGGTGACCTGTATCATGCCTGACAACAAGTCTGTCATGGTGGGGCAGAGCCGGCCACGGCAACCGTTCCCCGAGGTACCCGAGGACCTCGACAGCCTGTCGCCTTACTACCAGTTGCGGGACGTTGGGGAAGACCGTGTGGCTGGCCTGATGACTCGTGTCATCGATATCACACCCCGCGACCAGTATCGATACGGCTATCGCTTCTGGATTGATACCACGAATTACATGCTGCTCAAGTTCGAGTTGAGTGCAGTCGACGGTACCCCTATTGAACAGGTGATGTTTACCGGCCTGCGTGTCGGTGACCAGATACCCGCTACGGCCCTGGAGCCATCACTCAATGGTGAAGGTTATAACTGGTACCGGCAGGGAGGCAGCGGCGAAAATCCTGAGGCTTCACCGGGGCAGCCGGACTGGATCGTGAAGCAGTTGCCGGCCGGATTCGTAATGACTGATTATCAGCGCAAACGTCTCCACCATGGAGGTGAACAGGCAGAGCACATGGTATTCAGTGATGGTCTGGCAACAGTGTCTGTTTATGTGGAAAAGCTGACGGCGAACAGCAAGGCATTTAACGGCCTTTCTAACATGGGTGCCATGAATGCCTATGGCACTGTGCTTGACGAGCACCAGGTCACGGTCGTCGGTGAAGTACCGGCTGCAACCGTGCAGAGTATGGCCCAACTGGTAAGCAGGCGCACACCATGATAGAGGAACAGGGACAGGTTGTAGAGGTTCAGGGTGAATTTGCCTGGATTGAGAGTGAGCGCACCAACACCTGTGGCAGCTGCGCCGTGCGCAAGGGCTGCGGCACCTCGGTGCTCGCAAGAGTGCTTGGACAGCGCCGCGTACGCGTGCGTGTCCTGAATTGCATCAGCGCGCGAGTCGGTGATTATGTGGTGATCGGTATCGACGAGTCCGGTCTGCTGCGTGGTTCACTGGCAGTCTATGCCGCACCCTTGCTTGGCCTGTTTGCCGGTGCGCTGGCAGGGCAGTTGCTTGGGCATATGTTTTTTGCAGCAACACCGTCAGATTTTTTCGCTATTGCCGGTGCCATTAGCGGTTTTGTTGCTGCACTGGTCTGGCTGAAACGTTTCAGTCGCGACAAAGAAAAGGATGCCGCCTATCAGCCGGTGGCACTCCGTCATCAGCTCAGGATTGGTAGTGGCTGACTGGTAATCGCTAGTTGTTTGCTAACACACCCGGAAATGCACGATTTGTCGGGACGAAACCTTGGGTGGCACCATGACAGATAAAATGAGAATGGAGAGTATGTATATGTTGAATGTTCGCAAGTTTGCACTGTATGTCGCGTGTTTGAGTATTTCCCTGTGGGGTACCCAACTCGCCCGGGCTGCTGAGCTTCCCAACTTTGTTGACCTGGTGAAGGAGACCAGCAGTGCAGTCGTTAATATCAGCACCACGCAAAAGGTGCAGTCCGGCATGCCGGAGCTTCCGGAAGGTTTTGAGATGCCGGAATTTCCAGAGGGCAGTCCGTTTGGTGAACTGTTCAAGTATTTTTTCGACCAGGAAGAGAATGGTGGTCCCGACTACCACGATGCAAAGTCGCTGGGTTCAGGATTTATTATTTCCAAAGATGGTTATGTGATGACTAACTATCATGTCGTCAAGGATGGTGATGAAATCATCGTCCGCCTCAGTGATCGCCGGGAGTTGAAGGCAGAAGTCATTGGTGTCGATCCCCGCAGTGATGTTGCCCTGCTGAAGATCGATGCCACCGGCCTGCCGGTTGCGAAGATTGGTGAGTCGGGAGATCTGGAAGTCGGTGAGTGGGTACTGGCGATCGGTTCACCGTTCGGTTTTGATCATTCTGCGACGGCCGGTATCGTCAGTGCCAAGGGACGCAGCCTGCCACGGGAAAATTACGTGCCCTTCATCCAGACGGATGTTGCTATCAATCCGGGTAATTCCGGTGGACCGCTGTTTAACCAGGCGGGTGAAGTCGTGGGTGTCAACTCGCAAATTTATAGTCGTACTGGCGGTTATATGGGCCTGTCTTTTGCCATCCCGATTGAGGTGGCGATGGATGTGGCGGACCAGTTGAAGACCAGTGGCAAAGTAAGCCGTGGCTGGCTCGGTGTGTTGATCCAGGATGTGACGCTGGACCTGGCCGAGTCATTCGGTATGAAACGTCCACGCGGTGCACTGGTGGCGAAGGTGCTCCCGGACAGCCCGGCACTGGCGGCGGGTATCAATGTGGGTGATGTGATCGTTGATTTCAACTCGCAGGAGGTCATGAACTCCTCCAGTTTGCCGCCAATCGTAGGCAGTTCCGAGGTCGGGGTTAAACTGCCAGTGGCTATTATCCGCAATGGCAGGGAAAAAACCCTGTACGTCAAGCTGGGTGAACTGCCTGAAGATGAGGTTGTTGCACAAACTCAGACCAGGTCTGAGGAGAAAAAAACCAATCGGCTCGGTTTCAGTGCCACTGACCTCAGCGACAAGAAAAAGGAAGAACTCGAGATTGATGGTGGGGTACAGGTGGGTCACATAGTCACCGGGGCGGCTTCCCAGGCCGGTATTCGCAAGGGCGATATCATCCTGACAATTGATAACAAGGAGGTAGCGGATCTCAAGCAGTTCGATAAAATTGTCGAGGGATTGACGGCAGGCAAGTCGGTGGCCTTGCTGGTGCAGCGTGATGGCAGCCCGACATTTCTGGCAATCAAGGTGCCGGCAGAGGACTGATTACCTGATGTCCTGGACGGTATCCGGTTGACCCGGCAGCTGACGGTCTATATCCGCCGCGGTTGTCATTTGTGCAGCGACATGATGCAGGCGCTGGAGCGCCTGCGTCCCGAGCTCGGTTTTCAGCTGCTGGACGTGGATATCGATTCCGACCCTGAACTGCAGCATCGCTACGATACCCGAGTACCGGTGCTGGCCGACGGTGAGGTAGAAATCTGTTATTACTTCCTTGAAGAAGGTCATCTGCGCGCGTATCTGCAACACGCCAAGCGATTTTCAGCGGATGAGTGACTTGCCGCAGGCTTGCTGTATAATCAATACCTTACTGATAACCCAAGCTGTGTGCTCAAGACGCTTGATTCCCAACTGTAACCCGCATTGCCCGACGCTGCGTTCGGGGCCATCGCGCTGATTGTAATGACAGATAGCCAGTACGTCCGCAATTTCTCGATTATTGCGCATATCGATCACGGCAAGTCCACCCTGGCTGACCGTTTTATCCAGCTGTGTGGCGGGCTCAGCGACCGTGAAATGGAAAACCAGGTACTCGATTCGATGGACCTGGAGCGTGAACGCGGTATCACTATCAAGGCGCAGAGTGTTTCGCTTGACTACCCGTCGCGATCCGGCAAGGTTTATCACCTCAATCTGATTGATACACCGGGGCATGTGGATTTTTCCTACGAGGTGTCACGTTCGCTGGCGGCCTGCGAAGGGGCGTTGCTGGTGGTCGATGCCGCCCAGGGTGTAGAGGCACAGAGTGTTGCCAACTGCTATACCGCGATCGACCTGGATCTCGAAGTGGTGCCGGTGCTGAACAAGATCGATCTGCCAGCGGCCGATCCCGAGCGGGTGAAACGGGAAATTGAAGAAATTATCGGCATTGATGCCGAGGATGCCGTGCGCGCGAGTGCCAAGACCGGCGAGGGAGTTATGGACATCCTGGAAGAGGTTATCCGCCGCATACCTCCACCACGCGGGCATCTGGATGCCCCCCTGAAAGTGCTGATTGTCGATTCCTGGTTTGATAACTATGTCGGTGTGGTGTCGCTGGTGCGAGTCGTTGATGGCCGCCTGACACGCCGTGACAAGATTCGCGTCATGTCGACCGGACGTCACTTCCAGGTTGAGAAACTCGGGGTTTTCACCCCGAAACCGGTTAATCGTAACGAACTGGTCGCCGGTGACGTCGGCTTCCTGGTGGCCGGTATCAAGGACATCGATGGCGCACCGGTGGGCGATACGCTGACACTGGCGAATGACCCGGCTGCGCAGGCGTTGCCCGGTTTCAAAATGGTGCAGCCGAACGTGTTCGCCGGTCTCTACCCGGTCAGCTCGGATGACTACGAAAATCTGCGTGAAGCATTGCAGAAACTGCGGCTCAATGATGCCGCACTGCATTACGAGCCGGAGACCTCGGAGGCACTTGGTTTTGGTTTTCGCTGCGGCTTTCTGGGCATGCTGCACATGGAAATCGTGCAGGAACGGCTGGAACGCGAGTACGACCTCGACCTGATTACCACTGCACCGACGGTTATCTACGAAGTGCTGGATAGCAGCGGTGAACTCATCAAGATCGATAACCCGGCAAGCCTGCCGCCGGTTAACAGGATTGAAGAGATCCGCGAGCCGATTATCATGGCAAATATCCTGGTGCCGCAGGACTATCTCGGCAGTGTGATCACCCTGTGTATCGAGAAGCGTGGTGTGCAGAAAGACATGCAGTACCTCGGCAGCCAGGTATCGCTGAATTATGAAATTCCGTTGAGCGAGATCGTGCTGGATTTCTTTGATCGACTGAAGTCGGTAAGCCGGGGCTATGCCTCGTTCGATTACCATTTTCTGCGTTTCCAGTCTGCTCCATTGATCAAGCTGGATGTACTCATTAACGGCGAACGGGTTGATGCACTGTCGCTGATCGTGCATCGTGATGCAGCACAGGCACGTGGCCGGGCGCTGGCAAGCAAGATGAAAGAACTGATTCCGCGGCAGATGTATGATGTTGCCATCCAGTCCGCGATCGGTGCGCAGATCATCGCACGCACCACGGTCAAGGCATTACGCAAAAATGTGACAGCTAAATGTTATGGTGGCGATATCACCCGCAAGCGCAAGTTGCTGGAAAAACAGAAAGCGGGCAAGAAGCGCATGAAGCAGTTTGGCAAGGTGGAAATCCCACAGGCGGCATTTCTGGCCGTGTTACGTGTGGATGAGTAATCATGGCAGTGAATATAATCGCCACGGGTCGCTGCAAACTATTATCAGAGTAAGCAAACGAGGGTACGATGGATCTTGATTTTCCGACATTACTGGTGGCGGCAACCTTTTTCACGGGGTTTGCATGGGCATTCGATGCCCTGGTGCTGGCGCGGCAGCGGCGTCGCAAGGCTGATGCCCTGATTCAGGGTGGGACTGCAGCGGACTCCAGGCAGGTCAGGACGACACTGAAAGAATCCACCTTTATCGAGTATTGCAAGTCATTTTTCCCGGTGATACTCGCTGTGCTGTTGCTGCGTTCGTTTCTGGTAGAACCGTTTCGTATCCCTTCAAACTCCATGATGCCGACGCTGCTGACCGGTGACTTCATCCTGGTGAATAAATATGCCTACGGCATACGGTTGCCGGTGCTGAACAAGAAGATTCTGGAAGTCGGAGAGGCAGAGCGCGGTGACGTGGTGGTATTCCGCTATCCGAAGGATCCGTCCGTTGATTACATCAAGCGTGTTGTCGGGTTGCCAGGTGACAAGGTCGGCTATTTTAACAAGATCGTCTATATCAATGGTGAGCCAGTCGGGCAGGTTCCGGCCGGTGTTTATATTGGTGTCGGTTCCGGTATCTCGATGTCGGGTGCCAGTGAGCGCCAGGAGCAACTGGGCGATGTGTTGCATGATATTCTGGTGATGCCGCGTACGCCGGGTCTCGAGGGCGAGTATGTAGTGGGGGAGGACGAATATTTCGTCATGGGTGATAATCGCGATAACAGTAATGACAGTCGATACTGGGGACCTGTTCCGGAGGAAAACCTGGTGGGCAAGGCGTTTCGTGTCTGGATGAACTGGGATGGCGCGAATGGCGGCGTGGACTGGAACCGCATTGGCATGAAGATTAAATAGGGTAAATCATGGAGGGGAAGACTATGCGTTCTTTGCATCAACAGAAAGGGGTCACGATGATAGGCTGGCTGATCATTCTTGGCCTGATCGGTTTTTTTGTATTGTTAACACTCAAGATGCTGCCATCCTATATGGAGTACTACAAGATCAGTTCGACACTGGAGACAATGACCAAGGACTCCGGTTTCGAGACCCCTACTGAAATTAGAAAAAGCGCAGAACGGCGTTTTGACATCAGTTATGTCCACTCTATCACCCCCAAGGACCTGAAAATAAAATCCTACGGACAGTCCTGGCTGGTGACGGCAAAGTATGAATCTCGCGTACACCTGTTTTTTAATGTTTCTGTGGTCATGGATTTTAACAAACAGGTCAAAGTTAAACGGATTTGAGTAAGTCAACCGGTTTGCTGGAGAAGTTGCTCGGTCATCAATTTACTGACCGGACATTGCTGCAGCAGGCGCTCACACATCGCAGCGCCGGTAGCCATAATAACGAACGTCTGGAATTTCTCGGCGATGCGATCCTCGGGGGTGTCATTGCCGAAGAATTGTACCGGCGTTATCCAGAGGCAAGCGAAGGCAAACTGAGCCGACTGCGGTCAAGGCTGGTGCGGCGTGAATCGTTGACTGATATTGCCCGCACCCTGGACATTGGACAATATCTGATACTCGGGATCGGTGAACGGCGCAGTGGCGGCCACCGTCGTGATTCCATCCTTTCGGATGCCGTCGAGGCACTGCTGGGTGCGATCTACCTCGAGAGCGGATTTGACGTCTGCAAGTCCTGTATTCTCGCATTATTTGCAGCCAAGCTGGCCTCGCTCCCGGAGGTTGCCTTCTTGAAGGATGCCAAGACAAGGCTGCAGGAATACCTGCAGTCCCGCCAAAAGGCACTACCGGAATATGCAGTCACCATGGTCAGTGGTGAAGCGCATGCGCAGTTCTTCAAGGTCATGTGTGCTGTCAGCGATGTTGAGGTGCCAGCTACCAACGGTGAGGGCGGCAGTCGTCGCCAGGCGGAGCAGCAAGCCGCTGAACGCATGCTGGCACAACTGCAGACTGATTGATCATGATTGTCGATTTTCAATGTGGTTACATTGCGCTGGTCGGTCGGCCAAATGTCGGCAAATCCACGCTTCTGAACCGCATACTTGGGCAGAAGATCAGCATTACCTCGCGTCGTCCGCAAACCACACGCCACCGTGTGCTGGGGATAAAGACACATGACCGCGCACAGCTGATCTATGTTGATACACCCGGTATTCACGATTACAGCGGACGCGCCATGAACCGGCATATGAACCGAACAGCCAGTAGTGCATTGCTGGACGTTGATGTGGTGGTGTTCCTGGTAGATGCTTGCAAATGGACCGCGGACGACGACCTGGTGCTGCAGAAACTCGAGAAGCTCAACTGTCCGGTGATACTGGCCGTGAACAAGATTGACCTGCTGGCCAACCGCGATGTGCTGCTGCCGCGATTGCAGGAGCTGTCCGGGAAACGCAGCTTCGAGCAGGTTATTCCAATCTCTGCCGCCAAGGGCGACAATGTCACGGCCTTGGAAGCTGCCATTGAAACCCTGCTGCCGCAGGCGCCGGCAATGTTTCCGGAAGACCAGGTGACGGATCGTTCGGTACGCTTCCTTGCTGCAGAGCTGGTCAGGGAAAAACTGTTCCGCAAGCTGGGCAGGGAACTACCCTATGGATTGACGGTGGAGATCGAGTCATTCAGGAGTGATCCTGGTATCTCCCATATTCATGCGCTGATCTGGGTCGAACGCAACAGCCAGAAGACCATCGTGATTGGCAAGCAGGGTCGTATGCTCAAGGAGGTCGGGATGGAGGCGCGCAAGGATATTGAGGCATTGATCGATGGCAAGGTTAACCTGAAACTGTGGGTCAAGGTCAAAGAGGGCTGGGCGGATGATGAGCGCGCGCTGCGCAGTCTGGGATATACTCACGACGAATAGCTTACCGGTCCTGTTTGACATGACGCACACAACAAGAGCCACGCTTGAACCCGCCTGGATTCTGCATCAGCACCCGTATCGTGATACAAGCCTGCTGCTGGAAGTGTTCAGCCGGGAATACGGACGTATCGGGCTGATTGCGCGTGGCGCGCGCTCCGCACGTTCGCGCTGGCAGAACCAGTTACAGATGTTGCGGCCAGTGGCACTGTCATGGACCCTGCGTGGTGAGCTGGGTAGCCTGACGGGTGTGGAGAGTCGCGGTGCGCTCGGCGTATTTCCGGGGCGCCAGATATTGTGCGCCTGTTATTTGAATGAACTGCTGCTGCGCTTGGTGACTCGGCATGATCCACATCCAGAGATATTTGATGCCTATGAGCAGGCGCTGATAACGCTGGGCGACAACGAGGAGCAGGCACTGCGTGTGTTTGAGAAGCGCCTGCTACAGTCATTGGGTTATGGTTTGCTGCTGGATCACGAGTTTGACAGCGGCATGCCTGTGCAGGAAGACGGGCTATACGAATACCACCTTGAAAGCGGGCCGGTGCGACGACTAACGGCAAGTCACCAGGGAATCTTCCTGCAGGGGAGCAGCTTGCTGTCGTTGAACCGTGAACAGCTGCGGCAGCCGCGGGCCTGTCGTGAAGTCAAATGCCTGATGCGTGCGGCACTGGCGCTGTACCTGGGGGCGCGTCCGTTGCGTACCCGGGAAGTGTTGCGGCAGCTGTCGGTCATGTCACGGGCCGGGCGGCGTGGTGCCGCAACAACGGTTGCTAACTAAAGGGTGGGTAGATGACCGTGAGGCACAATGGCGACATGTTGCTGGGGGTAAATATTGACCATATCGCGACACTGCGTCAGGCACGGGGTACGCGCTATCCTGACCCGCTGCAGGCAGCTATCGAATCGGAGCAGTCCGGGGCAGACAGCATAACCCTGCACCTGCGTGAGGACCGCCGTCATATCCAGGAGCGGGACGTATTGCTGCTGAAGGATGTATTGCAGACCCGTATGAACCTGGAAATGGCGGTGACTGCAGACATGCTTGCCTTTGCCGAACAGTTGCAGCCGGAAGATTGTTGCCTGGTGCCGGAGCGCCGTGAAGAATTGACGACCGAGGGTGGGCTGGATGTCGTCGGCCAGTTACCCCGGATACGCGAGGCCTGCACACGCCTGCAGGCTGCAGGTATCCGCGTCTCGCTGTTTATTGATGCCGAGCCCGAACAGATTGCCGCTGCCGCGGAGTCAGGTGCGCCCTGTATCGAAATCCACACCGGTCACTATGCCGATGCCGCAGATGTCCGGCAACAGGGTGAAGAACTGACGCGTATCGTGGAAGCGGTACGTCAGGGGGTTGCTGCCGGATTAACAGTCCATGCAGGCCATGGTTTGAACTACCACAACGTCAAGTCGATCGCGGCCATTACGGAGATTCGGGAGTTGAATATCGGTCATGCCATTATCGCCAGGGCGGTATTCAGCGGGCTGTCAACGGCTGTTACGGAAATGAAACGGTTGATGCATGAGGCAAGGTTGCGCTAGCGTCTCGGATGTCGGCAGCTGGCAGCTCCCGTCCTGTACTAGCCGTGACTTCGGTAGCCACTGTACCTCAGGGTACTGTCAATGACATTGACGGCACGCTCCTGGCAGATATCGATGGTGTATTGATCACCCGTCTTTATTGCCCGTTGCAGTTCACGCAGCGCGTCCTCAAGCTCTGGTGCGTCACAGTAGGCAACGGCACCCAGTAGCTGGTGGACAGCATTCCTGAGAGTATCAATGTCGCCGCTCTCGCAGGCGCGTGCCAGTCGTCGGCGATGCAGTGGCAGTTCAATCAATAATTCCGCAAACAGTTCACCGTAGAATTGTTGCTTGCGCCCCCTCATGAGCCGGTCATTATCCGGCAATGGTAGTACTTCAGGTACCTCTGTGGGTGGTCTGTTGACGGATGTCTGGCTGCGCATGAAGAAATGCAGCAGTGATTCTGCTATCCGCCTGAAGAGTCCCCTGCGATGGTGTTCTACTGCTCCCTTAGTGCCTTGCATTGATTCAATATCCCGGCATCGCCTGGTCAGTCCGGCATGGTTGTAGTTGCCGGGGCAGCCACCATGCTAAAGTAATCTGCTGTGGTTCGCTACGTAGCGGCTGTCAGCCAAATCCGCCAAATTCTGTCTGATAAATCCCGTTCTTGGTTATACTCTGCGTCTGTGATGATGACGGATGGACTGCAATGGAGTTTCCCACGCTTGAATCGACCGTTGGCAATACGCCGCTGGTATGTTTACAACGCATGGCGGGCAAGACCACGAACACGCTGCTGGTAAAGCTGGAAGGCAATAATCCGGCCGGTTCGGTCAAGGACCGTCCGGCACTCACCATGATCAGGTGCGCCGAGGGACGTGGCGAAATCAGGCCGGGTGATACGCTGATAGAAGCGACCAGCGGCAATACCGGTATTGCGCTGGCGATGGCGGCAGCAATGAAGGGCTATCGCATGGTGCTGATCATGCCCGAACACATGAGTGTTGAGCGGCGTGCAGTGATGAAGACCTTTGGTGCAGAGATCATCCTGGTCAGCAAGGAGGCGAGCATGGAAGGCGCCCGTGACCTGGCGAAGGAAATGGAAGTGCGCGGCGAGGGCAAGGTACTGGACCAGTTTTCCAATCCCGATAACCCGCTGGCACATTACCAGGGTACGGGGCCTGAGATCTGGCGCGATACTGGCGGTAGCATCACACATTTCGTCAGTGCGATGGGAACCACCGGTACCATCATGGGCACCTCGCGGTTCCTGAAGGAACAGAATCCGGCTGTGCAAATTGTTGGTGTGACACCATCGGAAGGCTCAGCGATACCGGGGATTCGTCGCTGGCCCGCGGCCTATCTGCCTTCGATATTTGATGCCACAAGCGTTGATCGTACCATCGAGATTGACCAGGCCGATGCCGAACACACTACCCTTCAGCTGGCTGCCCGGGAAGGCATCTTTGCGGGTATTTCCTCCGGCGGTGCGGTGGCTGCCGCGCTAACACTTTCGCAACAGGTCGAGCATGCGGTGATCGTTGCCATTATCTGCGATCGGGGTGACCGTTACCTGTCAACCGGGGTCTTTCCTGCCTGAATGATGCTCCCCCGGCGCCGGGTTGTTATCGCGTTATTGCTGGCGTCTGGCCTGCTGCTCATTGCCGTGCTGCCGGGCTTTGCAGTTGATTTGATCCGTCTGCAACTGGGTACGCTTGATGGTGCTGGCTGGTCGGCAGAGGAGGTGACGGTACAGCTGAACTGGCTGGATGATGGTTATGCCGCGTTGCTGCTAAATACACCGCGCGCTGAACTGCCTGAAGGTCTTGGTGAACTGTCCGGGGTTACGTTGTCATGCGCGCGCGCGCTGCTGACAGTGTCTGCAGCAAGCTGTGATCATGGCACCCTCAGGGCGCATTCAAGCAAGCTGGGACGACAGGATATTCACATCCGCTTTCGTTATCAGTTCGATACGGGCCGCATCGAGGCCGGATTGTCGGGGGCGAAGGTATTCGACGGCACCCTGGCAATGACAGCAATCCTGTCCAGGTCGCACTGGCAGATCAATGCCAGCGGTGAAGCCCTGTCTCTGCCAGCTGTTACACGCCAGCTGGCTGCTGCCGGGATAGCACTGCCGGTTCTAGAAGGCAATGGCCAATTGGATGTAAGCGTGAACATGACCGGTGTGGCAGCACAGTTTACCGAGGCCGATGTCGAAATGCAGTTGGCTGCTGAAGAACTGTCCGATGCCGACGGCAGCATCGCCTCAGAGAACCTGAATGCCACGTTACACGCTGTCGTGAAGCGGGGCAATACCGGTATGGAAGTTGCTCTGGAGTTGGAAGGTAGACGGGGCGCACTGTACGTTGAGCCGGTGTTTATTGAAATGCCGTCAAAACCACTGACGCTCAGTGCCCGTTTTGACTGGTTGTCTGCGAAACAACAACTGTTACTGCAGTCACTCACCTACAGTCACCCTGGCAGCGTGCAGCTGGAGGCTGATGGTCATATAAATCTGGCGGCGGATGAACCGCTCAAGACGCTGCGAATCGAGGTCCTGCAGGCCGATTTTCCATCCCTGTATGACAGCTACCTGCGACCCTGGCTGTACGGCTCCCTGCTTGCTGATCTGGACACGGCCGGGCAAATCAGCGGCACCCTGCGCTGGAACGAAGGTAAGCTCAGCCAGTTGGCTCTTGACCCACTTAACCTGTCTGTGGACGATCGTGAGGGCCGTTTTGCACTGGATGCCGTGAATGGCCGGATACGCTGGAACGATACCTCCACACCGGTACGATCCGAGCTGTTCTGGGCAGGTGGCAGTGTTTTCCAGGTGGCGCTGGGCGCATCCCGGGTTGTTCTCGATGCCAGCCGCGACCGTCTCAAGTTGCCGCAAGCGGTTGAGATACCGGTGCTTGACGGTGTGCTCGCAATTGACGATTTTCAGCTGGAATTTGGCGAGAACAAGCCCTTGCGCTGGCAGGTCAATGGTTTGCTGGAGCCCGTTTCATTACCGCAATTGAACCTCGCGCTGGGATGGCCGGAAATGGGAGGCAAGCTGTCGGGGGTGATACCGGATGTCCGCTATGACGATGGTAACCTCAAGGTCGGGGGTATATTGCTGATACGTGTATTTGAAGGGCAGGTGACGCTGCGCAACCTGTCACTGGAGCAACCGTTTGGCCTGGTGCCGCGTCTGCAGGTTGACGCACGTGCAGATAATATCGATCTCGAGACACTGACCCGAACCTTTTCCTTCGGCAGGATTGAAGGCCGCCTCGATGGCAGGGTTGACGGCCTGGATATGCAGTCATGGCGGCCGGTGGCCTTTGATGCCGAGTTTGCGACCCCCGAAGACGATCACTCTCGTCACCGCATTAGTCAGAAGGCCGTGGATAATATCTCCAGTATCGGCGGTGGTGGTGTGGGTGGCGCGCTGTCGCGCAGTTTCCTGCGCTTTTTTGAAGACTTCCCGTACGACCGCCTTGGCATCCGTTGCCGGTTGGAGAACGGTATCTGTGACATGGGTGGCGTTGCCCCGGCTGCAAACGGTTATTATCTTGTCAAGGGACGTTTGATCCCGCCACGGCTGGATGTGATCGGCTATGCCGATCGTGTTGACTGGGACACGCTGATCGCCCAGATTATGGCGGTGACCGTCCAGCAGGAGGTGGTCGTGGAGTGATACCCTGTCTTGGTACGTGTTACCCTTTTACGTTCGACGATGACGGCGCCGTAAACGATCAATGAACTTCATGGAAAAGAGAGGCCGAGTGATGAAACTTATACGGATTCCTGTTGCACTGACCCTGCTGCTGTTTGTTGCAGCCTGTGTCACTATTAATGTTTATTTTCCGGCGGAAGCTGCGGAAAAAGCCGCTGACCGCATCATCCAGGATGTTTACGGCGAACAGCCGGGCGCTGCGGTCGAACCGCAATCACGACTGCCGGTCAGCGAGTCGCTGTCTCCAGGCAATGTGCTGCTGGACTGGTTTATCAGTCCGGCACATGCCAAGGCGGACCTTTCCGTCAATACCCCGGCCATTCAGCAGTTGCAGGCCAGCATGGAAAAACGCCATAAACAACTGGCACCGTACTATCAATCCGGCGCCATCGGTATGACACGTGATGGTGAGATTGCGTTGCGTGATCAGAAACTGGTACCGCTGCAGGAGAGAAACGCTGTCAAGGGCCTGGTATCAAAAGAGAATGCGGACCGCGCTGCACTGTACAGGGAAATAGCAAAGGCCAACGGACACCCTGAATGGGAAACCGATATTCGCGACACGTTTGCAAAACGCTGGGTCAGTAATGCACCGGGCGGCTGGTGGTACATGGACAAGCAGGGTGCCTGGAAACAGAAATAGGCACGCATGCTTGTCTTTGATCTTTGCCATAGAAACCTTACCTGATGTCGCGGCAGGTCGCCGTTTGTACGGAATTCACAACCTCGACGACGATATCGGCAGGGTGATGTAACACAAACGTGCTGCCGAATGAGTAAACGTAACCGCAGGAAACGCTTCCCGGAACCCGTCAGCGGTGTCAGCATAGAGTCCCTGTCTCATGATGGACGCGGTGTAGCGCATCTGAATGGCAAGGCAGTCTTCATCGATGGAGCCCTGCCGGGCGAGGTCGTCAGTTTTGAATACCTGGCATCCCGCAGGCGCTTCGACGAGGGCCGGGTCACCGCGGTGGAGCAGGCTTCGCCTGATCGTGTGCAACCCAGGTGTCCGCATTTCGGACTCTGTGGTGGTTGCAGCCTGCAGCACTTGCAACCCGCTGCACAAATCAGGGCCAAGCAGCAGACGTTACTCGATAATCTCAAACACATCGGCAAGGTGGTGCCGCAAGACGTGCTGCCGGCGCTCACAGGGCCGGTCTGGGGATACCGAACCAAGGGGCGGCTGGGTGCAAAGGATGTCATCAAAAAAGGCCGGGTACTGGTAGGTTTCCGTGAAAAGCACAATCCTTATGTAGCCGACCTGGTGTCTTGCGAGGTGTTGCATCCATCAATTGGAAAGCGCATTGAGGAACTTGCGCAGTTAATCGGGCAACTGGAGGCAAGGGCACGTATTCCGCAGATCGAGGTGGCTGTCGCCGGGTCCACAACGGCGCTGGTGTTCAGGCATCTTGACCCTTTGGGTGAGGGTGATCTTGACAGGCTGAGGCAATACGCAATGGAGCAGGAACTGCATGTTTACCTGCAGCCAGCCGGACCGGACAGTGTGCACTCACTATGGCCAGAGCAGTCCGTGCTGTCTTACCAACTGCCTGCAGAATCGATAGAAATCCGGTTCAAGCCAACAGACTTTACCCAGATCAATACCGTGATTAATGAACAAATGGTCGCACGTGTGCTCGACCTGCTGGCTCTTAACAGCAACGACACCGTGCTCGATCTGTTCTGCGGACTGGGTAATTTCACCCTGCCGATGGCGCATTACGCAGGTGCGGTTATTGGTGTCGAGGGTGACGCCGGTTTGGTCAGCCGCGCCAGTGACAATGCGGCCCTGAACGGGTTGGAAAACACGACGTTTCATAGTGCCAATCTGGCTGATAAAAATGCCGCAGCCGTCTGGGCGGATACTGCCTGCAACAAGGTGTTACTGGATCCACCCCGCAGTGGTGCGGTGGAGGTGCTGGATGTGCTGGCAAAGATGCGGCCACAACGGATCGTCTATGTCTCCTGTCACCCCGGCTCACTGGCCCGGGATGCCGGTACACTGGTGAGTGAAAAGGGATATCGCTTGCTGTCGGCAGGGGTGATGGACATGTTCCCGCATACCGCACACGTCGAGTCGATCGCCCTTTTTGAAGCAGGGTAGGTGCGCTTACTGACGGTACCAGGTCGTGCGCAACGCCTTGTAGACACGCTGTGGATACCAGTTCTGGCCAACGCTGCCGTTGTAACGCGCCAGCGCGCGGCGCATGTCGCCGTTCTCGCGTTCCAGGTAAATATTCAGGATGGTACAGCCGAAACGCAGATTGGTATTGATGTCAAACAGGTTGTCATCGGGACGGCCAAGCTCATCCAGCCAGAACGGCATGATCTGCATCAGGCCGCGTGCGCCCGCACTGGAAATGGCGAAACGATCAAAGTTGCTCTCGACATTGATCAGTGCGAGCACCAGTTCCGGTTCCAGGCCGGCGCGGCGTGCCTCGTAGTGTATCTGCCTGAGGATCAGCAGACGCTCTTGTGGGTCTTCCACACGGGATTGCAGACGGTAGGACATGTCGGTCAGCCAGACTTCGGCATCGAACCGGTCAATGAAACTGTTGCTCGACTGGATGGCTTCAATCAGGCTGGCGCGCATATCTTCATCAGGGCGTTCCTGGGTGGCAGCGTGGACGCCGTGGCTGGTCAGCAGCGTCACCAACAGATGGACTTTCAATATATACGGGATGTGTGGTGCCATACCCATAGATATCGGTTCAGTCACTGTCCAGTTGAGTATTCAGAAAGGCGACAATATCAGCGCGTGGAATATCCCGGCTTTCGGTGTCGCGGCGTGACTTGTATTCCAGCATGCCCTGGTCAAGGTTCTTTTCACCGACCACGACACGGTGCGGTATACCAATCAGTTCCACGTCTGAGAACATAACGCCGGGGCGTACCAGCCTATCATCCAGCAGCACTTCAAAGCCGGCTGCCTGCAGTTCCTCGTAGAGGGCGTCCGTGGCTTCCCTGACCCGTTGTGACTTCTTCATGTTCATCGGCAGCAGGGCAACCTGGTACGGGGCAATTGCGTCAGGCCATATCATGCCCCTGTCATCGTAATTCTGCTCTATGGCAGCGGCAACGATGCGCGATACCCCGATACCGTAGCAACCCATGATCATGGCCTGCTCCTTGCCCTGTTCGTCGAGCACGTTGGCCTTCATGGCCTTGCTGTATTTTTTACCGAGCTGGAAAATGTGTCCAACCTCGACACCACGCGCGATATTCAGCGTGCCGTTGCCATCAGGGCTGGGATCGCCGTCAACGACATTGCGCAGGTCGGTGCAGACGGGTGATGGTAAATCCCGTTCCCAGTTGACCCCGGTGAGATGTTTGCCCTCTTCATTGGCGCCGCACACGAAGTCAGCTACATGTGCCGCGGTATGGTCGACAATAACGGGTACCGTCAGTCCGACCGGTCCCAGTGATCCGCTTCCACAGCCGACTGCCTGCTTGATCTGTTCATCACTCGCAAACTGCAGGGGTGTGGCAACGGCCGCTTGCTGTTCAGCCTTGATGACGTTGAGTTCATGATCGCCGCGAATCACCAGTGCAACCACGTCAGCTTCCTGGCCATGTACCAGCAGGGTTTTCAGGCAGCGCTCCGCGGGGATGTTCAGAAAGCTGCTGAGCTCGTCGATCGTGTGCTGGCCCGGGGTGTCCACAACCGTCATGTCTGCAGCCGGTGCCGCGCGTTTGCCTGCCGGTGCAATGGCCTCGGCACGCTCGACATTGGCGGCATACTCGCCGCTGGATGAAAACGCAATGGCATCTTCACCGGAATCTGCCAGTACATGAAACTCGTGTGAAACGCTGCCGCCGATGGCACCGCTGTCAGCCTGCACGGCACGGAAGTCGAGCCCCAGACGGGTAAAAATGCGGCTATAGCTGTCGTACATGACCCGGTAGGTCTGTTCCAGCGACGCCTGGTCAATATGGAAGGAGTAGGCATCTTTCATCAGAAATTCGCGCGAGCGCATCACGCCGAAACGTGGCCGGATTTCATCACGAAACTTTGTCTGTATCTGGTAGTAGTTGACCGGCAGTTGTTTATAACTGCGGATCTCGCGGCGTACGATATCGGTGATGATTTCCTCGTGTGTCGGGCCGAAGCAGAATGCCCGCTGGTGGCGGTCGTGGAAACGCAGCAGTTCCGGGCCGTATTGCTCCCAGCGGCCGGATTCTTCCCACAATTCGGCAGGTTGTACCGCCGGCATCAACAGTTCCAGCGCCCCGGCGCGTTCCATCTCTTCCCGTACAATGGCCTCAACCTTGCGCAGTACCCGCAGGCCAAGCGGTAGCCAGCTGTAGATGCCAGCCGCCTGCTTGCGCAGCATGCCGGCGCGCATCATTAACTGGTGGCTGATGATTTCGGCATCAGCCGGCGTTTCTTTCAGGGTAGAGAGCGGGTACTGGGAAAGGCGCATGGGGCTATAGTCAGATTGGCTTCAACAGGCGCAGATTGTAGCGGTCAGGCGGGTATACGTACACCGTCACTCGCCTGGAGGGGTAGTGGGAGCTATCCGTATGTCGCAACGGGTCTAGAACGTCCCCTTGTCCCAGCCCCACATTTTGCGTGCTGCGTCGGTAAATTCGATATAGATACGTGCTGTATCAATGGCGGTTTCGCTCGAGACCAGTTCACACAGTGCCCGTGATGTGTCAGTGGTGATCGAGTCTGGCAGTCCGATGCTTTTGAGTTCGAGGAAGGCCAGTGGTTCTTCTGTACCGGCAAAGGTCATGGCTGGATTGTTCTCGACCGCGGTCATGACGTAGCTTTCCGGTTTGCCGAGCTGTCTCGCGACCAGTGCCGACGCCTTTTTAGCGAGGTTCCTAGCACCCTCAAGCGGCAGGTCTTTATTGGTCTGGATTTTAAGGTAGGGCATGTGGCTACCGTCCTCAGTAATTGCAGAATTTCTCGACCTGTTTTTTTGCCTCGGTGATACGTCGCTGGCGATCTTCTTCTGTGAGGCGTATGACTTCACCCTCGGGCGTCAGGTAGCGTTTTATACCACCTTGATGCAGTTTGGCAAGGTTGTTTTCTGCGATAATACAGTTCTTCTCGTTGATTTTTATAAGCTCCTGGTGTTGTTTCTCGATGGTCTCTTCTTTTTTGCGCTCGTCGCGACGTTCTTCCATGGCATCAAGCTGCTGTTGCAGTTTCTGTTGCTCCTGACGAATGGTTTGCCCTGACTCAGCAGGCGGTGGTGCGCCCTGAATGACCTGTGAATCAATGCCGCTGGGTGGCGGTGTCTGCGTATAGTGGACTTCGCCGCTATTGTCAGTCCACTTGTAAATTGCTGCAAATACAGGGGATTGTAGCAACAGGGTGGCGATGATAAGGGCGGCTGTCTGCAATCGCCTGCCAGACTCACGGAATGCGTAATTTGTGTTCATTTAGCCGACTGTCCTGTCATAAACCGACATTAATAGTAAGGTTGTCAGTGGGGGAGGACAAGTTATTACGTCACACATTGGCTACACCTGCGCCCTGCCATCGATGTGCGCTGCGTATTTCCGGAATCCCTTGACCTTTACTTTGAATATCAGTACTTTCCCATATTTCAAGAATGCGACGGAATCGCCCAGTATATGGGCTTTTTTTTACGCGGTCAGAATATCAACGCTTTACGTCAGGAGTAAGGATCGGTGGAACTTACAGGCGCGGAAATCTTCGTGCGCTCGTTAGAAGCAGAAGGGGTCGAAATACTATTCGGTTACCCTGGTGGCGCTGTTTTGCATATTTACGACGCCCTGTACACGCAGGACAAGATCAAGCATATCCTGGTGCGTCACGAGCAGGCAGCCACGCATGCCGCAGATGGCTATGCCCGGTCTTGTAACAAGCCGGGTGTGGTGCTGGTGACCTCAGGTCCGGGCGCCACCAATGCAGTGACCGGTATTGCCACGGCGTACATGGACTCCATACCCATGGTGGTGTTCACCGGTCAGGTTCCGACGCACCTGATTGGCAATGATGCCTTCCAGGAGGCTGATAACATCGGTATTACACGTCCCTGTGTAAAGCACAATTTCCTGGTGAAGGACGTCCGTGACCTGGCCATGACGATCAAAAAGGCGTTTTATGTCGCGACCACCGGGCGTCCGGGGCCAGTAGTCGTGGATATTCCGAAGGACATTACCGCCGATAAGGCCGAATACAGTTACCCCGAAAAGGTTGAGATGCGTTCCTACAACCCGGTGCAAATCGGACATACCGGGCAGATCAAGCGCGCGGTGAAATTGATGCAGACCGCCAGGCGGCCGATTCTTTATACCGGAGGTGGCGTGATACTGGGTGATGCTTCGCAGTCGCTCACCGAACTGGCAAAGGTGATGAATTTCCCCGTCACCAACACCTTGATGGGGCTGGGCGCTTTTCCGGCGACCGATCCGCAGTTTCTCGGTATGCTCGGCATGCACGGCACCTATGAAGCCAATATGGCGATGCATCACTGTGATGTGTTGATTGCCATCGGTGCCCGTTTTGATGACCGTGTCACCGGCCATATCGAGAAATTCTGCCCGCATGCGACCATCGTGCATGTTGATATCGATCCCGCGAGTATTTCCAAGAACGTCAAGGTGGATGTGCCGATTGTGGGGTGCGTAAAAAATGTGCTGAAGGCGATGCTGAATGAAATAAAGCACAACGACGTGCATTCCGATGCCGTTGCCCTGAAAGACTGGTGGCAGCAGATCGATGAATGGCGTTCGAAAGACTGCCTGAAATATGACCATGACAGCGAGGCGATCAAGCCACAGTATGTTATTGAAACGCTGTATAAATTAACCGGCGGGGATGCTTTTATTACCTCCGATGTCGGGCAGCATCAGATGTGGGCTGCGCAGTTCTACAAGTTTGACAAGCCGCGGCGCTGGATTAACTCGGGTGGCCTGGGCACGATGGGCTTCGGCCTGCCGGCGGCCATGGGTGTGCAGTTTGCGCATCCTGATGCCACGGTTGCCTGCGTGACCGGTGAGGGCAGTATCCAGATGTGCATCCAGGAACTGTCGACCTGCAGACAATACTCGCTGCCGGTTAAGATTATAAACCTCAATAACGGTTACCTGGGCATGGTGCGCCAGTGGCAGGAATTCTTTTATCAGAAACGCTATGCCATGTCTTACATGGAATCCCTGCCGGATTTCGTGAAGCTGGCCGAGAGTTATGGTCATGTCGGCATGCAAATCACACGGCCGGGTGATGTTGAAGGAGCCCTGATTGAAATGTTGAAACTGAAAGACCGGTTGGTATTTATGGATTTCATAACCGACAAGACTGAAAATGTGTACCCGATGATCCCGGCCGGTGGCGGTCAGAACGAGATGATCCTGGTTTAAGATGCGACATATAATTTCGATTTTGATGGAAAATGAGGCGGGCGCCCTGTCGCGGGTTGCCGGGCTATTTTCCGCGCGCGGCTATAATATTGAGTCGCTGACCGTGGCGCCGACTGAAGACCCGTCCCTGTCCCGCATGACACTGGTCACCCGTGGCACAGAGGAAATCATCGAGCAGATCACCAAGCAACTCAACAAACTGATCGATGTCGTCAAGCTGATGGACATGACTGACGGCCCTCACATTGAACGCGAGATGATGCTGGTCAAGGTTCAGGCCGAGGGTGAACGGCGCAATGAGCTGAAACGCCTGTCCGACATTTTTCGCGGCCGTATTATCGATGTCACCGACGAGAACTACACGATTGAGCTGACAGGTGCCGGTGACAAACTGGATGCCTTTCTGCAGGCCCTTGATCGAGGCATCATTATCGAGGTGGTGCGTTCCGGTGTATCCGGTATCTCCCGTGGCGGCCGATCGCTGAAAATTTGAACTGAATCCTATTAATGTAACGTCTGACAGCCGGCGTTTAGCACAGCAAAAATACAGGTAAAGAACATGAATATTTACTATGACAAAGATGCGGATCTCTCCATTATTCAGGGGCTGAAAGTCACCATCATCGGCTATGGTTCGCAGGGGCACGCTCATGCCAATAACCTGAAAGACTCCGGCGTCGATGTGACCGTGGGACTGCGCCCCGGGTCTATTTCCGAGGCCAAGGCAAAGAAATCCGGTCTTGCCGTGAAATCTATTGAAGATGCCGTGAAGGGCGCCGACGTGGTGATGGTACTGGCCCCTGATGAGCACCAGGCACGTCTTTATAATGAAAGTATCGCACCCAACATCAAACAGGGTGCCGCGCTGGCATTTGCGCACGGCTTCAATATTCACTACCAGCAAATCGAACCGCGTGCCGACCTCGATGTCATCATGATTGCACCCAAGGGGCCCGGTCACCTGGTACGCTCAACCTATACCAAGGGTGCCGGAGTACCCAGTCTGATTGCCGTTTCTCAGGACGCCAGCGGACGCTCCAAGGAGATTGCCCTGTCCTATGCCTCTGCCAACGGCGGTGGCCGTGCCGGGGTTATCGAGACTACCTTCAAGGAAGAAACAGAAACCGATCTGTTTGGTGAGCAGGCGGTATTATGTGGCGGTGCCACGTCACTGGTTCAGGCCGGGTTTGAGACGCTGGTGGAAGCCGGATATGCGCCGGAAATGGCCTATTTTGAGTGCCTCCATGAACTGAAGCTTATCGTTGACCTGATGTATGAAGGCGGTATCGCGAACATGCGTTATTCCATTTCCAATACAGCCGAGTATGGCGATCTGACCCGTGGACCGCGCGTGGTGAACAATGAAACCAAACAGGAAATGCGCCGTATTCTCGATGAAATCCAGAACGGTGAATTTGCACGTGAATTTATTCTCGAAAACCAGGCTGGCGCAGCCACTCTAAAAGCTAAACGACGTATCGGACGTGAACATCCAATTGAAACGGTGGGTGCCAAGCTGCGTGGCATGATGTCCTGGATAAACGAGGGTAAGATCGTCGACAAGAACGTTAACTGACTTTCTTTCCTCATAACACACTATTATCAGAAATGACTGTGAGACCGTGAGCCGAAATCCATGATTGCTCGCGAGGGGCTGCTTCCACTGGCGGTGGCGATACTGGCTGCTGTAGTGGTCTTGCATTTTGTCGGCTGGCCACAGTCACTGGTTTTCTGGGTGCTCGCACTGCTGCTACTGGTGCTGTTTCGTGATCCGGATCGAGATATATCGTCGCAGCCACTGGCGGTGGTCAGTCCGGCGGACGGCAAGGTCGCTTCCATCAGCACGGTGTCCGATCCCTACTTGCCCAGGCAGAGTGTCCGTATTGTGATACAAATGTCGCCCTACGGCGTATTTACAACGCGCAGTCCCATTGAGGGCAAGGTGCTCCAGCCGCCGAACAGCCCTGAAGATAACAACAGTCCGCATGGCGTCTGGTTGCAGTCGGATGAAGGTGACGATGTGGTCATGGTCATGACACGGGGGCCGTTGAAAAATGACCCACGCTGCTATATCCGCATTGGTGATCGAATCGGTCAGGGTAAACGCTGTGGCTTCGTGCATCTCGGGGGCAGGGTAGAGGTCTACATGCCGGAAGGCAGTCGGCCGGTTGTTGCAGAAGGTGATACGGTGCGGAGTGGTTCCGATGTTATCGCCAAACTGATGCATGATTGATCATGCAAGAGACCGAGAACAATAATCAGGATTCCGGTCAGCAGACGTCCCGTCGCGGGATTTACCTGCTGCCGAACATGATTACTACAGCCGGCATGTTCTCCGGTTTTTATGCGATTGTGGCGGCCATGGACGGGCGTTTTGAAGCGGCAGCCGTGGCCATCTTCATTGCCATGGTGCTGGATGGCCTGGATGGCCGTGTGGCGCGACTGACAAACACCCAGAGCGAATTCGGGGTTCAGTATGACAGCCTCGCGGACATGGTCAGTTTCGGCCTGGCACCGGCACTGGTTGTCTATGAATGGTCCCTGAAATTCATGCTCAGTGTCGGCTGGGCAAAGTTTGGCTGGCTTGCCGCCTTTATTTATGCCGCCAGTGCAGCCTTGCGTCTGGCACGTTTCAATTCCCAGGTGGCGACCGCCGAGAAAGCCTACTTCAGGGGGTTGCCCAGTCCCTCTGCCGCCGGGGTACTGGCCGGCCTGGTGTGGGCCGCAACCGATTTCGGTTTGACGGGCGAAAGTATGGTGTATGTTGCCTTTGTGTTGACTGTTTCAATGGGGTTGTTGATGGTCAGCAACATACGCTATTACAGCTTCAAGGAGCTAAACTTCAAGAACCGGGTACCCTTTGTGGCCATCCTGATCGTGATGCTGGTGTATGCCTTTGCGTCAATCGACCCACCCAAGGTGCTGTTCTCCGGTTTTCTGATCTATGCCATATTCGGGATTGTTTACACACTGGTGGGTATTCGCAACCGGCGCCGTGTCAGGAAGCGCGGCGACTAGCATGCTAGTTGCCGGGGTTGTAAATCAGCCGGTATTTGATCTATAGTCCAGAACTATGAATTGTCACTTGTACACCGTTCATGTTTCATCAGCGACCGCTGTCTTCGCAGGTCTGCTTCTGCTGTTGCCCCTTCTGCGACTGCTGCCCTCGGGCAGATAACTCCATACCTGGCGAGGTAAAACGCATTTCAGTTTTATGATCCGGCAGCCGCCAGGCGGCAGATTTGTTATGCTGGATTCTGACGATACTGAGTGGCAGCCGCCTGTTAATCGAGGTCGCTGTCCTTGACGGAGTCGAACCATGAGCAGTCATGAAAAATTGACAATTTTTGATACTACCCTGCGTGATGGTGAGCAGAGTCCCGGTGCTTCGATGACGCGTGACGAAAAGGTGCGTATTGCCAAGGCACTCGAGCGTATGCGCGTGGATGTGATTGAGGCCGGTTTTCCGATAGCCAGTCCCGGTGACTTTGAGTCAGTCCAGGCGGTTGCCAGGGCGGTTTCTGACAGTACTGTATGCGGACTTGCACGCGCACTGGACAAGGATATTGACCGCGCCGGTGAGGCACTGAAGCCAGCTGCGTCGGCACGCATACACACCTTCATTGCAACCTCGCCCATACACATGAAAATGAAGTTGCGCATGGAACCGCAACAGGTCATTGAACAGGCGGTACGCGCGGTCAAACGGGCACGGCAGTATACCGATAATGTCGAATTTTCCCCTGAGGATGCCGGCCGTTCTGAAACCGACTTCCTTTGCCGTGTCCTGGAAGCCGTCATTGATGCGGGTGCCAATACGGTCAACATTCCGGACACGGTGGGCTATAATCTACCTCACCAGTTCGGTGATTTGATTCGCACCCTGATCGAACGGGTGCCCAATTCAGACAAGGCAATTTTCTCAGTGCACTGTCACAATGACCTGGGGCTTGCCGTGGGGAATTCCTTGTCCGCCGTATTGAATGGCGCACGTCAGGTTGAATGCACCATCAATGGACTGGGAGAGCGTGCCGGAAACGCGGCGCTTGAAGAGGTCGTGATGTCGGTGCAGACTCGCCAGGATATTTTTCCCTGCTCGACCGACCTGGATACCACCCAGATCATGACCTGTTCCCGCCTGGTGTCGGGTATCACCGGATTCGCCGTACAACCAAACAAGGCTATTGTCGGTGCTAATGCATTCGCTCACGAATCGGGAATACATCAGGACGGTGTGCTCAAAAGCCGTGAGACTTACGAAATCATGCGTGCGCAGGATGTCGGCTGGGCAGCAAACCGTATAGTACTCGGCAAGCATTCCGGCCGTAATGCATTTCGAACACGCCTGAAGGATCTGGGAATTGAGTTTGCTTCCGAGGAAGAACTCAATAATGCCTTTTCCCGATTCAAGGATCTGGCTGACAAGAAGCACGAGATCTTTGATGAAGACCTGCAGGCGCTGCTGACCGAGTCCGGGCAGGAATCCGGGAATGAGTGGCTCAAGCTGGTTTCTCTCAAGGTGTGTTCAGAAACCGGGGAAACACCGCATGCCGATGTCACACTGTGGCTGGATGGTGAGGAGAAGCAGGTGTCCTGTTCAGGCAGTGGACCGGTTGATGCTTCCTTCAAGGCGATTGAAGCGCTGGTGAACAGTGGCACCGAGCTGGAACTGTATTCCGTCAGCAATATTACCAGTGGCACGGACTCGCAGGGCGAGGTGACGGTACGACTGAAACTGGATGGCCGTATTGTCAACGGGCAGGGGGCTGATACGGATATTGTCATTGCCTCTGCAAAGGCTTATGTCAATGCAGTTAACAAGATTATTCTGCCTGAGTCCCGAGCGCACCCGCAGATGGGAGATGTGTGAAGACATAAACCATGAACAATGAATTGCGCTCTGAATATCTGAAGGCGATGGGTGTGCAGCAATGGGTGACACGCAACGCTGATGCAGCGGTTGCAGAAGTTGAGCCACCGGTTGAACAGTTACCTGCTGACTTTCAGTCAGCGTGGCAGGTACTTGAACAACAGGTATCAACGTGTACCCGCTGTGCACTACACGAGTGCCGTACACAAACCGTGTTCGGGACGGGTAATCGAAATGCTGACTGGATGATAATCGGTGAAGCGCCGGGCGCGGAGGAGGATAAACAGGGTGAGCCGTTTGTTGGTCGCGCCGGACTGCTGTTGAACGAAATCTTGTTTGCAGCAGGATACCAGCGTGCTGACGTTTTTATTGCGAATATTCTCAAGTGCCGGCCGCCGTCAAATCGAGACCCGTCCGCAGACGAGATCAGTTGTTGCCAGTCATACCTGCAACGGCAGATTGAACTGATCCAACCGAAGTTGATTCTGGCGGTGGGTCGTGTTGCGGCGCATGGCCTGTTGCAAACGACAACCCAGGTAGGACGTCTGAGAGGCACGGTGCATTCATACGGGGAACAGGGGATTCCCCTGATTGTGACCTATCACCCGGCCTACTTGTTGCGCTCGCCACTGGAAAAGCGCAAAGTGTGGAAAGATCTGCAGTTCGCGAAGGCTGTCTACAAACAGCAACTCGCCGGCTAAACAGGCATACCTATAGCAATGAGCGCCATACTAAAAGAACCCGCCCTTGATATTCGGCCGATGCAGAAGGATGACCTGCTGCAAGTTATTGAAATTGAACGTCAGAGCTACCCACATCCCTGGACACAGATGATTTTTGGCGATTGCCTGCAAGCGGGTTACAGCTGCTGGGTGTGTGGTCGGCGTGGAGTTATCGAGGCCTATGGCATTCTTAGTATTGCCGTCGGCGAGTCCCATCTGCTGAATATCTGTGTACGCCCGGAATCCCGTCAGCAGGGTATTGGCAGGAAAATGCTACGCCACCTGGTGTCTGTTGCACGAAGGCATCAGGCTGAAGTGATTTTTCTGGAAGTCCGTCTCTCAAATACCACGGCACGCGCACTCTACGAGGACGAGGGCTTCAATGAACTGGGAAACCGGCGTGACTATTATCCGGCCGGTGATGGCCGTGAAGATGCCTTGATTCTTGCAAGAGTTCTCTAGACGTTGACGACGTTTTACCTGCTATCAGGTAGAATACGCGTCTTTCAGTTTTACAACCCCTGCCTTATATGAGTGATATCAGACACGAGGCTGCGCGACGTCGCACCTTTGCCATAATTTCCCACCCGGATGCGGGCAAGACCACACTGACAGAAAAGCTGTTGTTGTTCGGGGGGCAATCCAGCTGGCCGGAACGGTGAAAGGTCGCAAGGCTGCACGACATGCAACATCCGACTGGATGGAACTGGAAAAACAGCGCGGTATTTCGGTGACGTCATCGGTGATGCAGTTTCCCTATAATGATGCCATCATCAATCTGCTGGATACGCCTGGCCACGAGGATTTCTCGGAGGATACCTACCGTACGCTGACGGCTGTTGATTCTGCATTAATGGTAATTGACAGCGCCAAGGGTGTAGAGCAGCGTACCATCAAACTCATGGATGTCTGCCGATTGCGTGATACACCAATCTTTACATTCATTAATAAACTTGACCGGGAAGGGCGTGATCCGATTGAGTTGCTGGATGAAATAGAAGAAATTCTGAAGATCAGGTGTGCACCGATTACCTGGCCGATTGGCATGGGTAAACGATTCAAGGGTATCTACCATATGTTAAATGATGCCGTTCACCTGTATGAGCCGGGCAAGAATAGCCAACGTCAGAATATCAATATCATCGAGGGTCTCGGCAACCCTTTGCTGGATCAGATGCTTGGTGACCAGGCAAATGAATTGCGCGAGGAGGTTGAGCTGGTTCATGGTGCGAGCCATGAGTTCGATGCGCAGGCTTATTTGAAGGGCGAGTTGACACCGGTGTCATTCGGTTCTGCGATCAATAACTTCGGCGTTAATGAGTTGCTGGAGCACTTTGTCAGAACGGCGCCTTCACCACTGCCGCGCAGTACCACCAGTCGCGAAGTGGATCCGTCTGAAGAAAAGTTTTCGGGATTTGTATTCAAGATACAGGCAAATATGGATCCTGCGCACCGTGACCGGATTGCATTCCTCAGGATTTGCTCGGGCAGTTATACAAAAGGGATGAAGATGCGTCATGTTCGTATTGGTCGGGATGTACAGGTTTCCAATGCGGTGACATTTCTGGCGTCAGACCGGGGTCATGTCGACGAGGCCTTTTCCGGGGACATTATCGGCCTGCATAACCACGGCACTATTCGTATTGGCGATACTTTTACGCAGGGTGAGGATCTGAAGTTTACCGGCATCCCGAATTTTGCACCGGAGATATTTCGTCGGGCTATTCTTAAGGACCCGTTGCGTATGAAGGCCTTGAACAAAGGCCTTGACCAGTTGTGCGAGGAGGGGGCGACACAATTGTTCAGGCCGTTAAAGAACAATGACCTTATTCTTGGCGCGGTGGGAATACTGCAGTTTGATGTGGTGGCACACCGGCTTAAGGATGAATACGGTGTGGAGTGCCAGTTCGAGTCTGTTTCTGTTGCCACGGCGCGCTGGGTTGAGTGTAATGATGACGCCATGATCGAGCGTTTCCGTGCGAAGGCCTATGAAAATCTGGGTGAAGATCAGAGTGGATCACTCGTTTATATTGCACCGACTCGGGTAAACCTGAACCTGGCGACAGAGAAGTGGCCCGATATAGAATTTCACTCCACTAGGGAACACTAGAATTCAATCCAGCTTATAATATGGTCTTCCAGTTGATCTGCTGAGACGGAGTTCTCGCTAACGCAGCGTCCCCGCACCGAGATACAGGCTTCATGAACCGTCTCAAGATCCCCGGAGATGAGCGGATGCCACCACTCAAGATCTCTACCTTCATAGATGCATCTGTAGGCACAGGTGATCGGCAGCCAGTTGTACTGCTCTCTGTCGGCCGGGGAAAGCTGAAGGCACTCCTTAACCAGTGCCTTGCGTTTCAGGTAATTGGTGCAATGGCATGTTTTGCTGTCCAGTAAACGGCATGCAACATTAGTATAAAAATACAAGCCGGTGTCGGTGTCTTCAAGTTTATGCAGGCAGCAACGTCCACAACCGTCACATAATGATTCCCACTCAGCAGGTGACATTTCATCGAGTGGTGTGGTGTTCCAGAATACTGATGTTTCAGTGCCCATGTGTTTTCTTACAGCTCGCTGTAACGTAGTACTGTCTCTGCAGGTATCGGATGAATATAGACTTGTTGGGCCAAGACCAAGACCTAGAGATTATAGCTGAGCAAGTTCTTATATGTGCTTCAGTGGTATGACAAGCTTCCTGGGGTTGCCTCTGTAATCCGTCACCATCGTATATGGTCTTTATTTTTCATGACGGCTAATTATAGGGATCAGGAATTTCTGTAGATTGGTAAGTACCCTGATGTGATCTCTGTGTGTCAGCGGTGTTTTTTAGGCAGTCATGGAATTGCTTCAGATAATAATTCAAGTGTATCTGTATCAGTGAATTTTAATGATTAAATATGTAGCACAATATGTAGGGTTATAAGTTAGTTAGCCTCTCAAGATCAAGTGTCTGCTCATGCTTGTTGTACATAACCGCTTGAAAACAAATGATAAAGGAGGTATAAATACGCCCATATAAAAACAATACAAAATATGTAGTATTTATGTGGTCATGATAACCATCATTTCATTGAGGAGACGATCGAGCATGCGAAACAACAATAACAATCCTCTCACCCAATTCTACGATCAGCTCGTAACTGAATACAACGAAGAAACAGGTGTGATGTGGTGTTATGCGAATCCAAGTCCACGCCCTTGTTTTACCCCGCAGCTACTTGAAGATTTAATGAAATTTTTGCATGCAATAAAGAATAAAAATACAAGTGATCTTCGCTGTGGGATATCGCCTTCAATAAAGTACTTAATACTTGGTTCGTATAAACCTGGAGTATTCAGTCTTGGTGGTGATTTGGATCTATTCGTTAGATCAATAAAGGACAGGGATAAAGAAACGCTTTATGATTATATGAAGTTGAGTATTGATGTTCTATTTGGTACCCATACTAATATGGATGTGCCTCTTACGACAATTGCATTAATAAGAGGAAATGCACTAGGAGCTGGCTTTGAGGGTGCGTTAGCATGTGATTATTTAGTGGCTGAAAAGAGCGTGCAGTTGGGTTTCCCTGAAGTACTGTTTAATATGTTTCCGGGTATGGGAGCATATAGTTTTCTCAGCCGTAGAATAACACCTGCACAAGTTGAGAGAATGATTTTAAGTGGCAGAATATATTCTGCTGATGAGCTTTATGAGATGGGTGTGGTAGACGTCTTGGCAAATGACGGCGAAGGACTTGATGAAGTAAATAAGTTTGTAAAGAAACATGAGAAAAATAAGAATACAAGAGAGTCATTGTTGAAGATACGAAATAGAGTGAATCCGGTGACCTATAAGGAGTTGATTGATATAGGTGAGATATGGGTCGAAGCCGCGATGTCACTTACATCAAGAGAGCTGAAAGTGATGGAACGTCTGATTAAGTCTCAAGATAGGATGGCAAAGACATTAGCGCAAACAGCCGCAACAGTTTACGAAAAAATCGGGTAGTAACATGGATATATATTCTGCGAGATTGTAAATCAGGTTGTGCATTCGTCTGTTTTAACCTGATTACGTGAGATAGGTAGCATGAATAAGAATGAGTTCCAAGCATATGTCCGCGTAGCAGCGACAATATCAATAAAGAAGGAAACGTTGGGCAGATCAAACGCTCACTTTCATGGCGCATATAATATGCGCTAGAATGAGTGGATACCCTAGGATCGTGGCTTGTAGTCAGAGTCAGAAATTGATACTAGGGAGGAGGGAAGGCATGTGGAATGAATCTGAGCTAATCCCACCTAAGTTATGTTGTTGTTGAAAAATGAAGTGAATGCCTATGGAAAAGACACCAGACATAGTAGACATTATAAGGAATGCCTTTGATCAGGAAAAATCTTTATATGAAAATGCCGCGGACTTGGGTGCGATTCTGTTCGAATTGGAGCGTGAGAAGAAATATTACGGCGAAAATACCGATCGCATGGAAGAGTTAAGAAAGTTGGAGGAAATACAGGCAAAGGTTGCAAATATGGCTCTAGATAGAACTATTGAGAAAGCTAACCGGCCGAAAAAACCTCACCTGACAGTTGTTACATAATCTCTGTTATCAGAAAAGATGCTTGTGATTATTAATTGTTGTGCATTTGTTGGCCCTAGTGCTACCTCATTACAAAGGTAACGGTCCGGTAAACTCATCTTTTCAGCTGTAGCGAAATCCGTATTTTAAGTGTCCACCTATTTTCAAGTGGACACCTGTTATGGATCAATTAGCCCCTACTGCCTCCAACCCCAAGCGTCGCAGACGCTATTCCGCCGAATTCAAGGCCAGGGTGGTCAGGGCTTGCGAAGAGCCCGGCGAGTCTGTCGCGGGAGTAGCGCGTCAGCATGATTTGAACGCCAACCTGTTGCACAAATGGCGTAAGCAACTCAAAGTAAGCGTTCCGGCCGATTTCATTCGGTTACAGACACCCGCCCCGCCGAGCCAAAAGCCTGGTGGCTCGACCATCCGCATCGATCTGCCTGGCGGTATCGTGGTCCACTGGCCTCTGGGTGATATTGCCGCGTCAGTGATCTGGCTTAAATCGTTGAATGCATGATTCGCCTTGATGAAATCTGGTTGTCGCGCGAACCGCTGGATATGCGCTCGGGGCCGGATACCACGCTGGCCCGGGTGGTGCGTTCGTTTGGCGAAGCCAAACCACACTGCGCCTATGTATTCGCCAACAAGCGCGCCAACCGGATGAAGGTTTTGGTTCATGACGGCTATGGCATCTGGCTGGCTGCGCGTCGTCTGCACCAGGGCAAGTTCATCTGGAGTGCGTTGCGTCAGGGCGATGCCATTGCATTGGATGCCCAACAACTTCAGGCCCTGGTGGTCGGGCTGCCCTGGCAATACGCCGGATCGAATCATACGATCAAGCACCTGTAACGCCTTTCATATCACTCAAGTCCAGTCCATACAACCAAAGAGAAATCGTCATGAGCGGCCTGCTCTGGCACAGTATCGGGCATGGAGAAATCGCCCGATCTGAATCAACTCACCGCGGATCAACTGCGCACGATGGTAGCGCAATTAAGCACACAGGTCCGTGAGCGTGATGAACAGATTACGCGGCAAGCGCGGCTGATCGCGGATCGCGATACGGTCATTGCCCGTCGCGAGGAAGCCATCAAACGTTACCAGATCCGCGAAGAACAGATGAGCCATGAGATCGCACTGCTGCGCCGTCATCGCTATGGCAAAAGCAGCGAAGGCCTCGACAAGCACCAACTGAGCCTGCTCCAGGAACTGATCGACGAGGATACCAGCGCCGTGGAAGTCGAGCTGGAAAAGGTCTCGGTGCGTAAGCCCGAGGCCGATAAGCGACAAGCCAAACGCCAGCCCCTGCCGCCGCAACTGCCGCGCACGGAGATCCACCACGAACCTGAATCGACGACCTGCGCTTGCGGCTGTGCGATGACGCGCATCGGCGAGGATGTCAGCGAGAAGCTGGATTATCAGCCCGGGGCCTTCAGTGTCGAGCGCCACATCCGAGGTAAATGGGCCTGTCAGGCCTGTGAAACGCTCATACAGGAACCAGTGGCACCGCACATCATCGACAAGGGCATTCCAACGACCAACCTGCTGTCGCAGGTATTGGTGTCGAAGTATGCCGATCATCTGCCGCTGTATCGTCAGCAGCAAATCTTTGCCCGCGCCGGCGTGGACTTGCCGCGTTCGACACTGGCCGATTGGGTGGGTCGTTGTGGTGTGGAGCTAAGTCCGCTGGTGGAACAGCTACGCGAGGCGCTCAAGCAGCATACCGTATTACATGCGGACGAAACCCCGGTAGCCATGCTCGCCCCGGGCAAGAAACGCACCCACACCGCTTATGTCTGGGCCTATGCCTCGACGCGGTATGCCAACATCCAGGGCGTCGTGTATGACTTCCGGCCCAGCCGCGCCGGCAAGGAGGCCAGAGACTTCCTCGAAGGCTGGCAAGGCAAACTGGTGTGTGATGATTACAGTGGCTACAAGGCCAGCTTCAGCCAGGGCATCACCGAGATCGGCTGCATGGCCCATGCGCGGCGCAAGTTCCATGATCTGCACGTCGCCAATCAGAGCCCCATCGCGGAAAAGGCACTGCGCACCATCGCGCTACTCTATGATATCGAGCGTGAAGCCGCAAAGCTCGACCACCAGGCGCGTCAACAACTGAGGCAGGACAAGGCCAAGCCCATTCTCGACAAGCTCAGGTTATGGCTGATCGGCCAGCGCGAGCAGGTCACCAACGGCACGAGCACCGCGAAGGCGATCGATTACAGTCTCAAACGCTGGCAGGCCTTGACCCGTTATCTCGATGACGGACACGTGCCGATCGATAACAACTGGGTGGAAAACCAGATCCGACCGTGGGCGCTTGGAAGGTCCAACTGGCTCTTCGCAGGTTCACTGCGCAGTGGCCAGCGTGCGGCCAATATCATGAGCTTGATCCAGTCGGCAAAGATCAACGGCCTCGACCCGCAGGCCTATCTGAAGGATGTGATGGAGCGGTTGCCAACGATCAAGTACTCAGCGCTCGATCAGCTGCTACCGCATAAATGGAAATCCCGCAATATGGGATGACCGTGCGGTTACTTACAAAGTTCAATATCTTAAGTCTAGTCTTAAGTGGTGCAGTTTGTTAGATTAATTCTGCCCCGTTATCTGTTTCTTATCTAAATTATTTAGATATTCCAATAAGCGGTTTTCGGTTTCAGAGAATGTCTCAGATACTTTTCTCAGAGTTTGAATATACTCGACATCATCAGCATGGATGTTCTGGTTATCCTTGCACTGACTATGGAGCTTTGATGCACCTATGCTTCCAGAGCTACCTTTCATTGCGTGCAGTAACTCCCTAAATAGGTCATATTGTTTGTTGGATATGGCTAATTCCATATTTGATAGTTGCTCTCTAGAATCAGCCAGATAGCCACTTATTAATGTTGGAACAAAGCTCTTGTCGTCTGAGAGATTACTTAGGCTCTCGAGAATCTGATTATCAACTATTGGTAATTCAGATGCGGCGGTATTATCTTCTGGTGCAAAAGACACATTCTCTTTGGGTGCTACATGATCATTGCAGGATTTTTTGGATAAGGTATGTATTGTTTCAAGTAGCTTATTTACATCAATAGGTTTGGTTAGGTAGGCACTTACACTCGCTTCCTGACACTCCCTTAGTGCTTCTGTTGTTACATTGGCAGTTAGAATTACGATGGGGACTTTTTCGTTGCTGCTGGTTGAAAAATTATAGATCTTGGCTGCTTCAATGCCACCCATGATAGGCATTTGCATGTCCATTATTATCAAATCAAATTTATCTTTATCTAGGGCATCCAGTGCTTCTTGCCCATTGTTCACAATGTGCGGGCTGTGGTTCCCTCGTTCAAGTATTTTTTTAATGACGAGTTGATTTGTTTTGTTATCTTCTGCGACTAGGATCTTAGATCCTGTCGTAGAGAGGCGCTTTATTTCGGAATGTTTATTCGAGTTGCTGTCTATGATGTCAATTGCAGATGAATGTAGCGCGTTGAATAGGTTGGAGTTGTTCAGAGGATATTTGATGACGTTAGTATAACTTCTAAGATATTCGTTATTGATTACAGAAACAGAATCTAGATTATCTATTAGTATAATAGGAGTGTTCTTTGTCCCTGGATGTGAATGAACCATTTCGGGGAAGGAAGATAGCTGATCATGAATGCAGGTGGATTCAGCAATAATGATATCGAAGCCTTCAGGATCATCGGATTGTGCTGTTGCGCTGATAATTGAAGAAGGATTAGGCGCTATGGTATGGGCGATATTCCAAGAAGAAAGTGCAGCGCATAGTTCTCGTAACTGATTGGTTGCAATTACAAGTACATGTATATTTTGAAACATTGCTTGGGTGTTAGGCGGGTTGGAAGGCGACTGTTTTTTGAATTCTACTTCTATCCAAAAAGTGCTTCCCTTGGTGGGTATGCTGTGAACGCCAATCTCACCACCCATTAGCTCTATGATCTGCTTTGATATCGTTGTACCCAGACCTGTTCCACCATACTTACGAGTTGTAGAACTGTCTGCTTGTGTGAAGCTATCAAAAATTGAATCTTGGGCTTCTATTGGTATTCCAATGCCAGTGTCTATGACTTCGAGTCTAATACTGGCGGTAGATGTATTTTCTGAAGTTGTCGTCACTTTTAAAGTGACTCCGCCTGCTTCTGTAAACTTAATGGCATTGCCAAGTAGATTAATTAGAACCTGCCTTAGATGATGTGGATCACCAATCAATTCATAAGGTGTGGATGGGGAAATATTATAGATAAGAGTAATTCCCTTGGTCTCGGCCTGGATCTTTAAAATCGAAATCGTATTATTTATAAGGCTATGAAGATCAAAATTAGTCTCTTCTATGCTAAATCTTCCGGCTTCAATTTTAGATATATCAAGGATGTCTTGAATCAGTGATAGTAACGTGTTTGCTGACGCCTTTAGGGTTGTAGCAAGCTCTTTTTGCTCATTTGTAAGTGGTGTGTCCGCTAAGAGATCACTCATTCCTATGACTCCATTAAGTGGAGTGCGGATTTCATGGCTCATGTTAGCCAGAAACTCACTTTTTGATTTGTTGGCTTCTTCCGCTGCTGCTTTTGCTTTTGTTAATTTACTTAGGAGTACAGAGAAAAATATTGGTAGTACTATTAATCCAATAAGAAGACCTACTCCTGCAGTCCTTTGTTCAACCCAATAGTCCGTGGTTATAATTACTACAGAAAATTCAATAACACCAATTATGGTGCCCGCAAGCAAGTATTTTTGCCCGAATCTCATACCGTAGCCGATGATCAACCACAGATAGACAGAGAAACACAGAGTCGCTTCATCGCCTCCGATATGTAATGTAAATGATAGTAAAGTAAGGTCAGCTAGTAGTGTAAAAGATCGGCGTGTGTGTGATACACCAGGAATTATCTTAAATGAATATAAAATAAGTATTGCAGTGAAATCATAGATTGTGAGAAAGCCAATTGGTTGATCCAGTATGTTGGCTTGTTTCGTAATGATGTAATGTAACGAAAAATATACAGTTATTGCACTGAGAATAACTAACCGTATAACTGCTTGCTGAAACTCACCATTGGATCGAGCGTTTGGAAACTCAAAAATATATTTAACTAGTTCAATTGCCTTATGCATTGCATGGCCTACTAGCCGTTGGTATTAAACAATTTGTCCGTTGGTGTATCGGGCAACATGCCCTGAATTTTAGACACTGTATCTATTTGCTCTTTGAATGCATAAAAGGCATCCGGGTCGAAATGTTTGCCACAATAGCTTTCCATGTAGTCAAGCGCCGCGTCCATTGACCAGGCGTTTTTATAGGGGCGCTCGGACACCAGAGCATCATACACATCGGCGACTGTAACAATTCGTGCCTCTATGGGGATTTCGCTGCCTTTTCTTCCATATGGATAACCCGTGCCATCGAATTTTTCGTGATGGTTGAGTGCGATGATGCTGCCCATCTGCAGGAATTTTGATGGACTGTCTTTAAGGATGTCATAACCAATAATCGTATGACCTTTCATGACCTCGAATTCTTCATTCGTGAGTTTACCCGGCTTCAGCAAGATGTCATCGCGGATGCCGATTTTCCCTATGTCATGCATCGGTGCAGCCATTTCAATAACCTCTGCATCTTCCCTGGAGAAACCAAGTTGTTCGGCAATAACGCGGGAGTATTTGGCCATGCGTATCACGTGATTTCCGGTTTCCTCGTCGCGATATTCACCAGCACGTGCCAGTCTTAGAAGGGTCTCCCGTTCACGTAGGCGTATTTCACTGGTTGCTTCGGATACGCGGCGTTCAAGCCAACGAGATCGATCACTGATAATCTTGTATTGTTGATATTGTGTAAGCAGGTTATTGCAGCGTGCACGACATTCGTGATGATCGACAGGCTTCATTAAAAAGTCAGTTGCACCAGCTTCAAGTGCCTCATAACGGACCGCGCGGTCCTCGATTGAAGTCACCATGATCACAGGCACATGTGATGATGATGGGTGCGACCGGAACCTCTTGATGAATTCGATGCCATTCATTTCAGGCATTTTGTAGTCGACCAAAACCAGGTCAGTCGCGTTGCCTGATGCCCATTGCAGTGCTTCCAGTGGATTGGCGAATGCCTCGACAGAGATGTTTTCCTCTATGGAACCAACCAGTTGTTGCAGGATTTGCCGACTGGTTAACTGGTCATCGATAATCAGGATAGTTGCCATTTGTCCTCTCAGCTTCTACGTTAACTTCCATCGCCATTCCCGTCCTGTCATTCCCTGACCCTGTCTGTAGATTCAAGGATGTGTGATTGGTGTCACATAAGCGATTGAATATCAAGGAGATAAGCTTACAACTTTGCTCCACTTAAAATTTAACGGCCACCAGTAAAAAAACCTGAGGAATCAACTGCCTGTAAGTCTGTTGTAGGGAAAATGACGTTGTTGATGATCTGGAATCATCATCAGGAATCAGCTGCAATCAAATAGCCGAAAATGTGAATGGTCTTGCGGTTGGGGGTGCTGTCAGTACAATACCGCCAGAGTTACTTCCGGGGGTTATATGGAATCTGATAACAAAAAAGGATCTGAGGCACCATCCCTTTTCAGTGTGCTTGGCAGCGTGCTAGCCAGCATGTTTGGTGTGCAGAGTAACCGCAAGCGAGAGCAGGACTTTACACACGGCAAACCATCGCAGTACATAATTACAGGTCTGCTTGTGACGGTTGTGTTTATCCTGACCATATGGGGGTTGGTCAGTCTGGTGATGAAACTGGCAGATGCTTAACTCATAAAGACTGTATTTTCCGCTGTTGCTGCACAAGGCTGTCAATCATATTTCTGAGCTCCGATGCTTTTTCCTGTTCCTTTTCCACTACGGCCGCAGGTGCCTTGTCAACAAAGCTGGGGTTTGACAGTTTGTTCTCACAGCGTTCCAGTTCGCCGTTCTTCCTTTCAAGTTCTTTTTCAAGGCGGGCCACCTCGGCTGCCTTGTCGATAAGTCCCGCAAGCGGGATTAATATCTTCATGTCATCAACCAGCGCTGTTGATGACTCGGGAGCTTCATCATTTTCATTTAGCCACGTTGCACTTTCTACGCGGCCGACACTGATAATGTAATGCAGATTGTTATCGAGCCGCACTTTATTTGAAGTGGCGCCGCCCTGCAGCAATACCGGCAGCATTTTGCGGGGATCAATGTTCATGCCGCTGCGTATTTTGCGTACACCGACAATAAAACTTTTGATCCACTCAACCTCGCTAATTGCCTCGTGGTCAATCATGTCAGGGTCAGCAGCGGGGTAGGGTTGGCGCATGATTGTGTCACCTTCAACACCCGCCAGTGGTGCCATGCGTTGCCAGATCTCCTCACTGATATAGGGAGTTAATGGATGAATCAGTCGTAGAACCGTTTCCATGACATGCACCAGGGTCCTTCGGGTGCCGCGCAAGGCTGCTTCCGTGCTTTCCGGGTTTGTGAGTACCGGTTTTGATAACTCCAGGTACCAGTCGCAATATTCATCCCATATGAAGGTATAGATTGCCTGTGCAGCAAGGTCAAAGCGATAATTTTCTATGCCCTTGATGACCTCCTGCTCTGTTTTCTGCAGCAGGGATATTATCCAGCGATCGGCAGCACTTAACTGGAGGTCACCGCCATTCTGACCACAGTCCTTGCCCTCGGTATTCATCAATACGTAACGTGCGGCGTTCCACAGTTTGTTACAGAAGTTCCGGTAACCCTCGATGCGGCCAAGGTCAAAATTGATATCCCGGCCGGTGGAGGCGAGTGCAGCAAAGGTAAAGCGCAGCGCATCCGTGCCAAACGCCGGGATACCTTCGGGGAAGTCCTTGCGGGTGACTTTCTCGATCTTGTCTGCCATCTGTGGCTGCATCAGTCCCGCGCGTCGTTTGGCAACCAGGGTTTCCAGTTCTATGCCATCGATCAGGTCAATCGGGTCGAGTACGTTACCTTTCGACTTGGACATTTTCTGTCCGTGTGCGTCTCGCACCAGCCCATGAATGTAAATCTCCCGGAACGGTATCCCGTCCATAAACTTGAGTCCCATCATGATCATGCGGGCGACCCAGAAGAAGATGATGTCGAATCCGGTGACCAGCACGGATGTCGGGTAAAAGGTCTTCAGTGCCTCTGTATCATCAGGCCATCCGAGGGTGCTGAATGGCCACAGTGCGGATGAGAACCAGGTGTCAAGGACGTCGTTATCCTGTTTCAAAACTAGCTCATCACCCAGGCCGTGCTTTTCTCGTGCTTCCTTTTCAGAGTGTCCGACATAGATGTTGCCGGACTGGTCATACCAGGCCGGGATACGATGGCCCCACCAGATCTGTCTAGAAATGCACCAGTCCTGGATGTTTCTCATCCATTCGAAGTAGGTGTTCTTCCAGTTGTCCGGTACAAACCGGATATTCCCGTCTTCTACAGCCTTGATGGCAGGGGCTGCGAGTGGCGCGATTTTCACAAACCATTGATCTGTCAGATAGGGCTCAACGACGGCGCCGGAGCGGTCACCGCGGGGAACCATCAGTTTGTGGTCTTCAATCTTCTCCAGTAGACCCTGTTGTTCGAGGTCCTCGACGATGCGTTTACGTGCCTCGAAGCGATCCATGCCACTGTATTGACTATCCACCTCATCGTTAATGCAGGCATCGACTGTGAGAATGTTGATTATCGGTAAATTATGCCGCTTGCCCATTTCATAGTCGTTGAAATCATGTGCCGGCGTGATTTTTACGCAGCCGGTACCGAATTCCCGGTCTACGTAGTCATCCGCGATCACAGGGATTTCACGATCGGTCAAAGGCAGGTGAATGGTTTTCCCAATCAACGACTGGTAACGCTCATCATCCGGGTGTACGGCGACCGCGGTATCACCGAGCATTGTTTCGGGACGTGTCGTTGCCACCACCAGGTGACCGCTACCGTCAGCGAGCGGGTAGCGCATGTGCCATAAATGGCCGGATTCTTCTTCAGATACGACCTCAAGGTCAGACACGGCTGTGTGCAATACCGGGTCCCAGTTGACCAGACGCTTGCCACGATAGATCAGCCCTTCTTCATGGAGTTTGACGAAAGTCTCATTGACCGCCCGCGACAAGCCTTTGTCCATGGTAAACCGTTCCCGGCTCCAGTCCACAGATGACCCCATGCGGCGTAACTGTCGGGTGATGGTGCCACCGGACTGGTGTTTCCATTCCCAAATACGTTCGATGAATTTTTCACGGCCAATGTCATGTCGGGTCAGATCTTCGCTATTGAGCTGCCGCTCAACAACCATCTGGGTGGCGATACCGGCGTGGTCGGTACCCGGTTGCCAAAGTGTGTTGTCGCCACGCATGCGGTGGTAGCGTGTTAACGCATCCATTAGTGTGTCCTGAAAGGCATGACCCATATGCAGGCTGCCCGTCACGTTCGGCGGCGGGATCATAATGCAGTAGGGTTTACCTTCACCGGAAGGCGCAAAATAGCCTTCCCGTTCCCAGGTTTCGTACCAACGCTGTTCTATGCTGTGTGGATCGTAGGTTTTGTCCATCAGGGGTCAAACTCTGCTCTGGAAGGCCGGTATTTGGCCGGGGCGGGAGATTATACCTGAAGGTTGTAAAATTGCCCTGGACAGTTCCCGTTAGGTGGTAATCTAGTCCTTAAGCGTGCGCGCAAGCAAATCGGGCAGTGTTGCCTTGAGTTGCTTGCGCACGGCCTCAAAATAGGGAGTACCGCTGTCGTCGAGTGCCTGGGATATCGCTTCTTCGATGACCGGCTTCAGGGCGAGTTCTATCTCTTCACGGACCGAGCGAACCAGTTCTGCGGCAATCCAATCCAGTTGCTGCGTGAAGGTTTCACTGCCGAGCATGAGACCGGTAAGCTCTTCAATAGACAGTTTATTGTAAGGGAATTCCTGCCCTGCTTCTACGGAATAGGGTGTTGCATCCTCTTGTATCAGGTTCGTCAGTATAGGTATGCCATCAGGGTCCAGTACCAGATCTTCGCTTGTGTCTGTCATAGTTGGTGAGTATTCAATGTATAGCCACGGTCTTTGTAAAAACGGTAGCGCCCACGGGCAGCTTCGCGTTGTGCATCATCTCCTGCAACCAGTTCAGCGACTCGATTGAAACGGCTGAAAAAAACAGGGATGTCATCCGCCAGATTGACCAGTACATCACTGGGGCTCTCCGGCTCAACGGCATGCCCCAGCAGTATTGGGTGCTCGTCGGTGGCTGCAGCATTATAGCGTTCATGTGGCAGGAAGCTGCCGTCACGAAAAGTCCACAGCAGGTCGTCCAGCTGTTTAAGTTGCTGCTCTGAGGCCACATTAATATAGACCTGGTGGCCCTGTTTGTAGGCCTTCTCAACCAGTTTGCAGGTAAGCTGCTCTCCGGCACCTGCCCGGTTGTGCTGCAGGATATAAAAGTCGACCCGGGTCATCAGCCGCTAGCGCGATCTATCAGAAACTGGGTCAGTAGCGATACCGGCCGACCGGTCGCGCCTTTTTCATCGCCACCTTTCCAGGCAACACCCGCGATATCGAGGTGTGCCCAGTGGTACTTTTCCGTGAACCGGGAAAGGAAACAGGCCGCAGTGATGGTACCTGCCTCACGTCCCCCGATGTTGGCCATGTCGGCAAAGTTGCTTTTCAACTGCTGCTGGTATTCGTCCCAGAGTGGCATGTGCCAGGCGCGATCATCAGCTGCTTCACCGGCACGCAGTAATTCATTGGCCAGTGCATCATTATTGCTTAACAGGCCGGCCGCATGGCTTCCCAGGGCAACTACGCAGGCACCGGTGAGTGTGGCGATATCGATCACCGCGGCAGGTTTGTATTTATCGCAATACGTCAGTGCGTCGCAGAGAATCAGGCGACCTTCGGCATCCGTATTGAGAATTTCAATCGTCTGGCCCGACATGCTGGTGACGATATCGCCGGGCTTGCTGGCATCACCATCCGGCAGGTTCTCGGTGGCTGGAATAACACCCACCACATTAATCGGCAGTTTCATGGCAATGCAGGCCTTGAGTGTTCCCAGCACGCTGGCTGCACCACACATGTCGTATTTCATTTCATCCATGGCGGCGCCCGGTTTGATTGAGATGCCACCGGAATCAAATGTCACACCTTTGCCGACCAGTGCGACGGGTTTTACACCGGCCTTGCCACCATCATATTTCAGGGTGATCAGCTTTGCCGGTTGGCGGCTGCCACGGGACACTGACAACAACGAACCCATTCCCAGTTTTTCCATGCCGGCCTCGCTCATGACGCTGACCTTGAGCTTTTCACTGCTTTTGCCCAGTTCTCGCGCCTGGTCTGCCAGGTAGGATGGGGTGCAGATGTTGCCTGGCAGGTCACCCAGTGTGCGTGCCAGTTCCACGCCGCTGGCAATGGCTACGCCATCGGCAAGCGCCTTGCGCGCGCTGGCCTTGTCGGCGCCGTCTACGCCGATTACGAGGCGGCGAATCGGTCGCAATGACTTGTCTTTTTTACTTTTCAGTGCGTCCGGGGTGTAGGCGACGCTGTGCGCTTCTTCCACCAGGGTGCGCACCTTCTGGTAGCTGGTGCGTCCGGGAACCTCCAGTTCGGCGAGATAGCTGACCGCGTCGTCCGCACCTGATGCGTTGACGGTCAGGGCTGCGCTCCGGGCGGCTTGTTGATAACTGCGGAGATTAAATTCACTGGTTTTGCCGCAGCCAACAAGCAGCACGCGCTCGCACTTTGCCCCGGCAGGATGGTGCAGCATCAAGGTTTGACCACTACTGCCATCCATGTCGCCGTCTTTTAATACCTTTTTGAGGAGGCCGTCTGTGGTGCTATCAAATTCTGCGGCAGCTGGAGACAATGTGCGGTGCTCATGGACACCCAGAATGACACATCCGGTCTTGACGTTGCCCGGCCTTTCGCTGGTGACGGTGAATTTCATACGTTGTCCTCGTTCAGTACGTGTTGAGATTGCAGATGGCGGTATATGTGGTATACGGTAGCCGCATTCGCCCGGACGCGTGTCCGGGTAATAAACAATTCCGGGAGTGTACTGGAAGCAGGCATGATTTTCATGCCTCCGCCATGCTCAATTAATGTTCCGCATCTTTGATCGCTATTTGCTGAAAGAAGTGATCGTCGGCTGGTTGGCGGTGAGCATTGTCCTGTGCCTGATCCTTATCAGTAACCGTCTGGTGCAGTTTCTCTCTGACGCGGCCTCCGGCGACATTTCCGGAAATGTTATCTTCAAGCTGCTGGGTCTGAAAATGATCTGGTACATGGTGCATATTGTGCCGTTTGCCCTGGCGCTGGGTGTGGTGCTCGGTCTGGGCCGCCTCTACCGGGATAATGAAATGGCCGTCATGTCGGCCTGTGGCGTCGGTACCTGGCACATCTACAAGCCGTTGCTTGGTTTCGCCCTGCTGGTGGCCATCGCGCTGACCTGGCTGGCGTTGTTTGTCAGTCCAGATATTCAGGGGATCAGCCACCGGCTGACAATGATGGCAGAAGAGCAGGCGGATTTGACGCTGCTGGGTGCCGGCCGATTTAACGAGATTCAGGATGGCCAGCTGACGTTTTATGCCGAGCGATTGTCTGCAGACAGGCAACGCATGGAGAACCTGTTTATTGCGGTACGGCAAGAGGATAAAAATGACAGCAAGTTGCCGCAGTTGTTGACGGCAAAATCGGCTTATCGCAAGCGGGATGCCGGGAGCGGTGATAACTTCCTCGTACTGGTCGATGGATACCGCTACGAAGGCCGGCCAGGTACTGCCAGCTACCGCATTGCGAAGTTTGCCGAATACGGCGTGCGTATTGAATTACCGGGTTCCGGTGAAGTCGTCGATAAACGTGAGAGTATGCCGACGGCAGTGCTAATTAAATCAAGCAATCTGAAAGATATTTCGGAACTGCAGTGGCGCATCATGATGCCCGTGTCTGCCGTTGTGTTGCTGATTCTAGCTGTTCCGCTGAGCCGGTCCTCACCTCGAGCCGGTCGTTACGGAAGGCTGGTCGCCGCGGTACTTTTATTTGTCATTTACTACAACCTGATGGGCGTGGCCGAGGTCTGGTTAAAGAACGGGGTGGTGCCGCCCGCCATCGGGATGTGGTGGGTGGCGCTCCTGCCGCTCCTGCTGACGGTCATGCTACTCAGAAGTGACCGTCTGCTGAGTCTGTTCAGGCGTGGCCGATGAAAATTATCGATCGCTATATTGCCCGTGTCGTTGTCGGTGGCACATTGACGGCCTTGCTGGTGGTCGTGGGTCTGAGTGTGTTTTTCAGCCTCATCGGGGAGATCGAGAATGTTGGTGAGGGCGGCTACACCTTGCTGAAAATGCTGGCGACCGTTCTGCTCACTATTCCCAATAGCATGTACGAATTGTTTCCCGTGGCCGCGTTGCTGGGCAGCCTGATCGGTATGGGGATGCTGGCATCGAACAGCGAGCTGATCGCAATGCGCGCCAGCGGTTTGTCGATATGGCGTATCGTCCTGTCGGTGATGCGGGCGGGTGCGATCATGCTGCTGGTGGCCGTACTCCTCGGCGAGTTTGTTGCACCGCTGGCAGAGCAGACTGCCCAGCAATTGCGTGCCTCGGCGACCGAAGCACGCGTCAGCTTTATGGGTAACCGTGGTTTGTGGGTGCGTGATGAAAAGTTGTTTATCAATGCCAGAAAGGTGCTATCAGAAAACACGCTTGCCGATATTACCGTGTACGAGTTTAATGACGATGCCACTTTGAGAGTGGCGACGCGCGCCGCGACAGCGCGCTACCTTGAGGGGCAATGGGTCCTGCATAATGTAAGGCAGTCCAAGTTTGGCATGGATAGTGTACAGATCAATCATATCGACCAGCTGTCGCGGGATTCTCTGCTGACACCCGAGTTGCTGGGTATTGTGGTGCTGAAGCCAGAGGATATGTCGGCGCGTAATATCAGCCAGTTCATCGGCTATCTCGAGGATAACGGGCTGGATACCCAACAGTACCGTTATGCACTATTGGGTCGCTTCATCACGCCACTGTCTGCACTGGTGATGCTGTTTGTATCGGTGCCCTTCGTGTTTGGCGGCCTGCGTTCGGTGAGTACGGGTCAGCGACTCTTCATCGGGATAATGGTGGGATTCGGTTTTTATATTTTGAGCCAGATCTCCGGCCAGATGGGACGGGTGTATGACTTCAACCCATTGCTTGCGACGCTGATGCCAAGCGTCATTTTTCTGCTGATTGGAATTCGTGCTGTGCGGCGCCTGTAAGTATCCTGGCGTCAATACCACGCAGTTCAGTGTTTTACAACGTTGTCAGGCAGGGTTCGCAGGGTTCTTCGGCAAGCGTACGATCACTGACTCCGAGATACGGTCATGCACGGCCATTTTGTCCTTGTCGATTAACATCCAGAAAAGTCCCAGACCGGCAAGCGCCAGAGAGGGGATTGCCGCCAAAAAACGCAGCAGCGCCTGCCAGATGGTGACGGGGTGGCCATCAGGTCGTTGCAGACGCAGGCGCCAGGCGCGCATTCCCAGTGTCTGGCCTCCATGCAGCCAGAACCATGCGTAGAATGAAAAACAGACCAGAAATAAAAACGTACGAAAAAACGGATTGTGGTAACTCAGGGTGCCTTTGGTCACCAGTAGTGCCAGCGCTGTGGCAATTACCAGCGCAGAGAACAGTAGCAGCGCATCATAAAACATGGCCAGCAAGCGTACAATCAGTCCCGAGGGCCTGTAATCCTGGATGTTACCGGTTGTCTGCATGCTGATATTTGTTCATTTGATATGCCAAAGGCAGTCGAGAATGGCGCTCCCTAGGGGGTTCGAACCCCTGTTACCGGCGTGAGAGGCCAGTGTCCTAACCACTAGACGAAGGGAGCATATGACCAGTACATGCACTGGAAAGCGGTGGTATTATACGCGCTACCTAATCATCCACAAGCAACAAACGTGAGCGACACCGGACGCAACGAAACCCGCAGCGCAGCCACCCATATTCCCCGACAGGATCATTCGATTTCACGGGTCAATATCAGTCCTAACGCACTGAAGGTGTTATACCGCTTGAAAGACGCCGGCTACCAGGCCCATCTGGTCGGCGGTGGTGTGCGTGACCTGTTGCTGGGACGGGAACCGAAAGACTTCGATATTGCCACCGATGCGCATCCCGAAGATATCCGCAAGCTGTTTCGGAATTGCCGGCTCATTGGCCGCCGTTTCCGCCTGGCACACGTGATGTTTGGCCGTGAAGTGATCGAGGTGGCGACATTTAGAGCCCTGCAACAAGAGAGTGTCGAGAATGGAGACCAGCACGTTGACGATGAAGGCCGCCTCGTCCGTGACAATGTCTTCGGTGATATCAAGGGTGATGCCTTTCGGCGTGATTTCACTGTTAATGCCTTGTACTACAATATTGCCGATTTCTCGATTATTGATTACACCGGCGGCCTGGCCGACCTGGAACATGGCGTGCTGCGGCTAATTGGTGACCCGGATACCCGTTACCGGGAAGACCCGGTGCGTATGCTGCGGATAGTGCGCTTCGCTACCAAGCTGGGCTTTCGTATCGAGCCCGCGACCGAGCAGCCCATAGAAACGCTGGCACCGTTGCTGGGTGATATCCCGCCGGCGCGCCTGTTTGACGAAATGCTGAAGCTGTTTCTGGGTGGCAGTGCGCTGGCTAATTTTGAAATGCTGCGCCATTACAACCTCTTCGGGCAACTGTTCCCGCTTACGGAGCGTTCGCTGACACACGAAGAAAACAATTTCCCCCTGACCCTGATAGCCAAGGGCATGGCGAATACCGATGCCCGCATTGAGCAGGGCAAGCCGGTGACCCCGGCCTTTTTGTTTGCGGTGTTTCTCTGGCAGCCGGTTCGCGAGCGGGCGGCGCAACTCGAGGCTGAAGGGCAGCATCCGGCCCAGGCCATGCAGCACGCCAGTTCACAGATTATTGCCGAGCAGGCCGCGGTGATGGCAACACCACGACGATTTTCCTTGCCCATGCGTGATATCTGGGTGTTACAGTTGCGGCTCGAGACCAAGGGGCGGCGCAGTTTGCGGGTGCTGGGTCATCCGCGATTTCGGGCTGCCTACGACTTCCTGTTACTGCGCGCAGCAGCCGGTGAGGTGCCCGAATCGCTGGGCGACTGGTGGACTGAATTTCAGGAAACCAATCCACAGCAACGCGAGCAGCCGGCCAGCAGGTCGCGGCCACGCAAACGGCGACGTAACCGCTCAGGTCGCAAACCAGAGGGAAAGACAGAATGACAATACGTGCATATATTGGTATCGGCAGTAATCTCGACAATCCGGTTGCGCAGGTGCTGGAAGCCGTTGAAGAACTGGAGATGATCCCGGATACCATCCTGGTTGCGCGCTCCAGCCTGTACAGTGGCCGGCCCATGGGGCCAGAGGAACAGCCTGATTATGTGAATGCGGTCGTTTCCCTGGATACCCTGTTATCTGCCGATGAGTTGCACCGGGCGCTGGTGGGGATTGAGGATCTGCAGGGGCGTGCCCGCGATGGTGAAAAATGGGGGCCGCGGATTATTGACCTGGATTTATTACTGTACGGCAACAACACCATTGACACGCCCACACTGACCGTACCACATCCGGGTATGCACGAGCGTGATTTTGTTATTGTGCCGCTGGAAGAGATTGCCGGTAATGTCAAGATTCCAGGTCGGGGTTTTCTGTACTCGCTGATCAACAAATGCAAGAGTCATTCACTGAAAAAGCTGATAACCGCTTGATGAGTAGAGAACGACCAGGTTATATCGTTGTTGAAGGACCGATCGGGGTTGGCAAGACAAGTCTTGCAAGGCGCCTCGCTGACAGCTTCGAGTCCGACCTGATACTGGAAGGCGCGGATGAGAATCCGTTCCTGGAACGTTTTTACCAGGACCCGCGTTCGGGTGCGTTACCGGCGCAGCTGTTTTTCCTGTTTCAGCGTGTCCGCCAGATAGAAAGTTTGCGCCAGGCAGATATGTTCCAGCCCGTTCGAGTGGCGGATTTTCTGCTTGAGAAGGACCGCCTGTTTGCCGAGCTGACACTGGATGCCGAGGAGTTGAAGCTTTATGACCAGGTCTATCAGCACGTCACGATTGATGCGCCGGTGCCGGGCCTGGTGATTTACCTGCAGGCGCCGGAGGATATCCTTCTGAAGCGCATTGCACGGCGCGGTATTAAATACGAACGAAAGATCGATGCCGATTATCTGCGCAAACTATCCGAGGCCTATTCGCGCATGTTCCTGAACTATGATGCGGCACCGCTGTTAATCGTCAATGCGGCGCATATCAACCTGGTCGATAATGATGCGGACTACGAGGCATTACTTGAGCAGATTCACGAGGCCAAGACAGGCAGGCAATATTTTAATCCGATGTCAGTGGTCGTATAACATTTATTCTTCCCGGATTATCCAGAGTTGCATCACTGATGGCCGTTGTAATCAAAGGTTCACCCGTGACACTCGGTGACCTGCAGGAAATGAAACGGCAGGGTGAAAAAATCGCCTGCCTGACTTGCTATGATGCGTGTTTTACACGCTTGCTGGAATCGGCTGGTATTGAACTGTTTATCGTCGGTGATTCTCTGGGTATGGTACTCATGGGGTATGAAACGACGGTGCCGGTCAGCATGGATGACATGATTTACCACGCAGCCAATGTTGCCCGTTCGGGGCGACATGCCTACCGCATCGTCGATTTGCCCAGCGGGAGTTATGAATCGCCTGCACAGGCGCTCGGCAATGCGCGGCGGCTGGTAGACGAGGGTGGCGCGGACATGGTCAAACTGGAAGGTGGCTCTGGTATGGTGCCTATCGTTGACAATATCGTGCGCCATGGTATTCCGTTTTGCGGCCACATTGGTCTGCTACCGCAGTCTGTTGAGGCGTTGGGTGGTTACAGGGTGCAGGGACGTGACGAGGCCGGTGCAAGGGCCATTATGGAAGATGCCCTGGCGCTGGAAGCGGCGGGTGCCGGCATGTTGGTGATAGAATGCATTCCCGCGTCACTGGCAACCGCAATCACGCGTTCGGTCAGTATTCCGACCATCGGTATTGGTGCCGGTCGTGGTTGTGACGGCCAGGTTCTGGTGCTGCATGATATGCTTGGTATTACCTCGCAACCGCAGCCCCGTTTCGTGAAAGATTTCCTGCGTGACAGTGGTACGGTCCAGGCGGCCGTGGAAACCTATATCAAGGCGGTCAAGGACGGTAGTTACCCGGCACCTGAACACGAGTACTGACAAAGCCCATGGAGATAGTATCTAGCGTTGACGAGTTGCGTTCCCATGTCTGGCGTTGGCGTACGCAGGGTGGACGTATTGCCTTTGTGCCGACAATGGGCAATTTGCACGCTGGTCATATGAAGCTGGTCAGGCATGCTCGTGACAGGGCCGATCGCGTGGTGGTCAGTATCTTCGTCAATCCCATGCAGTTCGGTCCAAATGAAGACTACACAAATTACCCGGTCACTCACGAGGACGACATCAATGCCCTGGTGGGGGCAGATGCTGACCTGTTGTTCATGCCTGAAGTGTCCGAAGTCTATGGCGAGGAACCAGGTCATACGACGCAGGTCGTTGTACCGGGCCTGAACGCGATCCTGGAAGGCGAGTATCGTCCGACGCACTTTGACGGAGTTACCACGGTAGTCACTAGGTTATTCAATATGTTGCAGCCGGATGTTGCCGTATTTGGTGAGAAGGACTTTCAGCAGCTATTAATCATCCGGCGCATGGTTAGCGACCTGAGGATGCCGATTGCCATCGAAGCGGTTCAGACGGAACGTGAACTCGATGGACTGGCAATGAGCTCGCGTAACGGCTACCTGGGTGCCGCGGAGCGGGCGATTGCCCCGCAGCTCTACCAGACTCTGCTGGATGTCAGGGACCTTCTGCTGCAGGGAGAGCTGGATATTGGCGCTATTGAGCAGGGCGCGATGGAGCAACTGCGTGCCGCCGGTTTCGAACCACAGTACGTCAGTATCAGGCGCTGTGAAGATCTTGGCATCCCCGAGAATGTAAATGATGCGCAGGTAGTGCTGGCTGCTGTCATGTTGGGGACGACGCGCCTGATCGACAATGTTAGGGTATCAATCACTTAGAGTGTCAACTTCAGGAAGAAACTTTGCCTGTTTGTTGCAGTCCAATCCTAGAGTCAGCATAATTACAGCCTATTTAAGGAAGCGGAAGGCTCGATCCGGCTTATGCAAATAACCTTGTTAAAATCCAAGCTGCACCACGCCAATGTTACCCATGCGGAACTGGAGTATGAAGGCTCCTGTGCCATTGATGGCGCGTTGCTGGAAGCCGCCAATATCAGTGAATACGAACAGATCCAGATCTACAATCTTAACAATGGCGAGCGTTTTACCACCTATGCCATTCGTGCGGAGGATAGCAGCGGCATTATCTCGGTAAACGGGGCCGCCGCGCACAAGGCCAACCCGGGTGATCGTATTATCATCTGCACCTACGCCGTGCTCTCACAGCAGGAAGCCGGCATCTTCAAACCAACCCTGGTCTACCTGGACGAGAACAATCACATTAAAGCGTCCCGTAACGCGATTCCGGTCCAGGTTGCCTGAGCTAGCGGTTGGCATAGCGATTGAGATCGAGGATGCCGTATAGCAGCGGCCCCTGTTGTGCATAATAATCCTGGAACCAGTCGGCGGTTTCCCAGAAAGCATCGCTGGTACGGCGAACGCCGTAGATGCCCACGAGGCGTTCGTAATCATCGCGCGTCCCTACCGCCATAATCCGGCTGGTAAAGTCTTCCAGCTCATCGGCTTCAACCACAAAGAAGAAGTTCGGGTAGGAGCCTTGAATGCCATCGACGACCGTCAGGGTGTCGTGTTCGATGTCTGTCATGTCGCGGTCTCTTTCGCTGGCAAACATGGAGGTCACATTCAGATAGGCCTTGTTGCGGATAATCGTATAGGCGGGGTCCGTAGCAGGGTCGCCGGTTTTAACCCGCACGAGGGCAACATCGGGAAACACGAGGAGTCTCTCACCCTTGATAGTGGCAATGGTACGCATCGCCCAGTCCGCCTGTTGCTAAATCTTACCGGCTGACGGGTCGTTACAGGCCTCTCCCTCACAGCGATACAGGTAACCGGGTCCGCCGGCCAGCGAACCCAGCCGGCCGATAATTGCCTCGTATAGCTCGCGCTGCGGATCTTCGGTCTTGTATCCGCCAAATGTCTCGATCTCCAGCCAGCCCATGTTGCCCATCGACTTTTCCATGTCACTGCGAATACCGACATACCAGGAGTCCAGTAACTTCTTACGATCGCTGACAGGAATAAAGATAAGAAAATTGTCTTCGCCTTCCATGCGTAGGAAATCCATATACAGGCGCGTCAGCAACTGGTGACCGGCGTTGCCATAGACGTTGAAGCCGGTTACCAGTAGATAATGAATGCGTTCCAGCAGCGGGTAGTCAATGATCCAGGCACTGTCCGGAAACTCGCCGACGAATCCGTTAGTGACCGAGGCACTGTCAAAATGCCGGTAGATAGTCAGTGCGGCGTTGGGATTGTGGCCGTCACCATCCCAGATAAAGCGCATGCCCTCATCGTACAGGTTCCCGGCATCATGCGTTGCACTGAGAATTTCTTTATGCCGCGTATTGATATATGTATTCTGACGCTCGGCATAGTCTCTCCACACCTTCAGAATCCTCAGCGTGCTGCCTCTTTTCGATGGCAGTTCCAGGTAGTCGGACATCTCGTCGAGAAATTCCTCGCGATTGGAACCTATGTCCGCATCCGGGTCGGCAAACACGACCCAGAAGCGATCCTCGATGACATTCAGTGCAATCTGACCGCGACACACCGGACCCTTGATGAAGCCCTCGATAATGAAGTGCGCGTCATCAAGCAGGAAGCGGTAGCGTGATGTGACCGGGATTTGCCTGAAGGCCTTGAACGGGTTCGATGCGATGGCGACATCATAGGAGGGCAGTTCCGTGACGCTGTATTCCGGCTCCAGAAACAGTTCCCGGTAGCGCGCCATGCGCGCATCAGAAAACTTGTACACCATGTGGGTCTTGGCCACGATGCTTGCGGGGTAGAGCCATAGCCGGTAGTAGAACGAATCACTACCCGGTGAGTCATAGGGGCGGACCGTGGCGATTTCCTGTATGGGTTGTCCCGGTGGCGTGCTGGAGCGCACCACTCGGTAGAATTCCCGCGTCGGTGTGCCTTCAAAATGGATGTGTGCCTGGAACAGGTGCTTATACAGGTAGCGGCTGGTGAGTTGCTGTTTCAGGGACGGTTCATTCAGGAAGGCCTCCCAGCGGGTGAGCTGTTCCCGCGCGGCAGCGGAAGGGGCCGGTGCCACCGGTACCGGTGCTCCTTGTGCCAGCCACTGCACCAGCGTGCGGTATTCGTCATCGCTCAGGTTCGGCATGGCATAGGGCATGCCCCAGTTGGGATGTTGCCTGGCGTATTGGTCGAATTGCTCGCGCGTGGTACAGACCTGCTCACGGCCCAGGCTGGTATCCATGTTGTCCGGCAGCATGCCAACCTTCGGTTGCGGGTGCAGCTGTTTCAGGCGCAGCAACTGGTAGAGTAGCGACTGTTCCAGTGTCTCTTCAGGGGTGCTGGCGTTTTCCGCCAGCACGGGATGAAATCCTTTTGCGCGCCATTCCTCCGTGGTCTGCGCATCGATAAACAGGCGTGTCGGCGGGATGTTTGAAAGGCGGGTGCCGTTATAGACCCTGACCTTGCTGGCACCCCGGGTCAGGCCCTCGTATGAGGAAAGTTTTAGCTGGCAGGGCGCATCTGTACAACCGTGACAGACCACGCAGCGGTTCTCCAGAACCGGTTTTACGCGTTCATCGAACAGGATGGGTTCTTCCGGCATCGTCAGCAGTACCCCGTAGTCGACTCTTGACTGCTCCTCGGTGATCGAGGGTGGCGTACTTGAACAAGAGGCTAGTAACAGCAAGGCCAGCAGGGACGGTAGCCAGAATCTGATATTAACGCTGCGGGGTGTGCTGCTGTGGCCAAGACTCATCCAGTGATGCTCCGCTCAGGGTTCAAGATCGAAACTTTAGCAGAGTCGATATGGTTGAGGCTTGTTTTTGGCGTAAACAACAGTCACGGGATGGTGTCTGCACGTATTGCGGATAAGTCATCCGTTATCGAAGGACCTGCGCCCTAATCGTGCCGGGCGGCTCAATTCATGGAGGGCAGGCTGAAAGAACAATGCGCCGCTTAACGATTGCTGCTGTTGACCATTCGCGGGTACTGCCACTCACTATTGCTGTGTCGCTGGATCATTTTAACGATGTTGTTGTGTCCCCTGTCCGCGGCAACTTGTTCAGCCGTGAAGCCGGCACTGTTGCTGGCGGCATGATTGGCGTGGTAATTCAGCAGCAGTGATACGATGTCGGCATGCCCGTTTGCTGCAGCGAGGTGCAGGGCAGTGTCACCGCGTGCCGTTTGCGCATCCATGTCGGCACCGTGCTTGAGCAGAAACTCGCACACATTGAGACAGCCATTCTTGGCGGCGTTGTGCAGGGGCCTGATTCTGTTCACGGGTTCGGCTGCATCGATGTCAGCTCCGCTATCAATGAGCATACGTACGACCTTGACGTTATCTATGATGGCGGCAAAGTGTAGTGGTGATTGCCCGTGAACATTCAGGGCCTGTTTATCGGTGCCTTCATCAGTCAGCAACCTGGCGGTTTCCCTGTGCTTTTCAATTCTCGAACGGGGTCGGGTCAGCAGGAAAAGCAAATACGGGGACAAGATCCACAGCCAGGTGACCGGGCTGTCCAGGCGGCTGTAAAACTGCTGGTAATAATCCAACAGTGGCGGGGTTTGCGTGCCCGTGAGGTGGCGCGCAAGCAGTTCATTGACAGACCACAGTATTCCCGGCACGAACAAGCCGCCAACGATTATACGGTTGAGGAGGTAAGTTATTTCTGTTGCCAGTCGGTTCATGATGTTTACAGACTATAATTAAACAATTATATACTAATACTCTTGGCGTCAAATTACCAGCGAAAGACGATATGTGTTAATAATTGTACGAATATACAATGGCTTGATATTTTCGCCGCTCATGTAGATGGCAGGTGCGCGATTATGACGGCCCACTTTGAGTGGTGAACTCTGTCGCTGCCAGGGCCGTCAGGCGTGTGTACTTGACCTTTAAAAGGCTGGAGCCTATGTTGACGTTTTTTTTAATCAGTGAACAGGCATAATAGGCAGGCGACAGGGCCATGGGGGATGCCTGATCAGCGGGTGAAAAAGACGTGAATTCGTACACAGACGCGCAACAACACTTCCGAAGCAATAGAAAACACCATCGTGTTCATCCTGCGTTGCCGTGTGAAGTTGGACAGCCGGGTGGCGAACTGTTTGCTGCAAAAATACTCGATATTTCTGTCGGCGGGCTGAAATTCAGCTGTTCGCAGGAAACCGTTAACAACATCATCCCGGATGGCGAAAGAACCGTTGGCTTGATCATGGATGTCGAGGTCGAGGTCCAGTTCAGTTTGCCATCAGACAATAAAAGTGCAACCGTGATCAAGAACGGCGCCAGCATCATTCACTCAGAACGTCTTGCACAGGATCTCTATCACGTCGGCATACAGTTCAATACACTCAACGGCAATGTTCGCAGTCAACTGGAAGCGTTCATAGAAAAGTTAGAGCAGTAACCACAGATAGCCGGCGTGTATCTGACATGTCCGGATAACAGACTGGCGCAAAGAGTCACTGACTTGCTACAAAATGATGCGCATACTTGCATTTACGAGTTCAGCAGGATGAATCATGACACATGGAGTAGATGCAATGTTGATTTTAACCAGGCGCGTAAATGAAAAACTGATGGTGGGTGATGAAGTGACCGTGACCGTGCTGAGTATCAGCGGGAACCAGGTCAGGATTGGCGTTAATGCCCCACGGCATGTGCCGGTACACCGGGAAGAGATCTATGACAAGGTTAAACGCCAGGAGTCATCGGATTAACGGCTACAAGGTGTATAACGTTGCGTTTAGTGATCCTCACGGTATTCAGCCGGTGATTGACCGGTCCAGCGCTTGAATGCGCGGGTAAAGTTGCTTGGCTCTGAAAATCCGAGCAAGTAAGTTATCTCGCCAAGACTGCGATTCGAATCACGGATGTAAGACAGTGCAAGTACACGCTGGGTGTCGTTCAGCAGTTCCTTGAAGCTGGTATCCTCCTCGTGCAGCCTGCGCTGCAGGCTACGCAGGCTGGTATTTAAATTGAACGCGATCTCCCCCTGAGTGGGTCTGCCATCCTGCAGTTGTTCGATACTCTGTGAACGCACCTGCATGGTGATGTTATTGCGATCGTAGCGGGCCAGGTAATCGATGACCGTCTGGTCATTCAGGCGCGCCAGTTCCGGGTGTGCCGTAGACAGTGGGGCGAGTACGAGCGTCTTGTCAAAACACAGACGGTTGGTGTCGGCCTCGAATTCAATGTTCGGGCCGAAAGTGTTGTCATATGCTGTCTTGTCCATCGGCGTCGGGCGTTGCAGGCAGGTATGCTCAGGCAGGATGTCTGCGCCTTCAGTAATCTGGCAGATGCGCAGAAAGATCGCCATGCCCATGTCCATGGCGGCGTGTACGAAATCCGGACCGAGGTCCGGAATCTGCACCAGCAGATCGGACGTTGTTGCGGTTTCCTGCAACTGAAAATCGGGCATATCGATCAGTATTCGTGAAAAACGCACCAGGCGGCCGAGAACATCATGCAGTGTGTCACTGGCCAGGCAGGCGAAGCCAAGACCAGGTAATGCCGCCGGCTGAAACTGCCGGGCAACGACCACGCCCAGCGCCGGGTCACCAGTCTGATCCAGCGCAAGCCGCCACAGGGCCTGCATGCGCAGAGTCGGTATGCGCTTCGTCGGGTTACCGACATCCGCCGGATCGATACCGGTCTTCATGAGCAACGGGGCAGGGTCATGGCCGAGGCTGCGCAAGGTCTGCACGAGCAGGGCGGCGACACTGCTGAGGGTGGTGAGTTCCTGCGTAATAGCCATCAAGTATCCACTTTTGTACCCACTGACAAGTCATTGGCACCAATTGATTAGCTGATAGCATCAATTTATGACTACTGTCTGGGAACCTGAAGGCCACATGTCGTGACGACTTCCACAGCAGACAGGAATCCCGTGCTCAACAGTAAAATAAAGGTCGGTATATATGGCCTCGCAGTGCTACCCATTGATTACCTTGCGCGTCTCGGTGACCCCTTTGAACAGACATTTACAGAGCAGGGCGTTGATCCTGAATACCGTGAGGTATTTTCTGCCGGCATCAAGGCCTACCAGCTGGTTACCTATCTGAAACTGCTTCGAGAGCACTATGGCCGTGGTGTTGCCAACCAGGTCGGCAGCTACCAGCAGCGGCTGCTTGAGCAGGAGGCCGGTGGCCGCAACATCAGCAATACCATCAAGCTGATTAAAGTTGCACTCGACAGTGACACTGTCGCAGCAGACACAGACCATGGCCGTGTCGATATTCCCATTGAAATGAACGTTGCCCTGTCATTGCTGTTGGGTGCCTCGTCATCACCGCATTGCGTCAGCCACCCCGATCAGCGTAGCGCCGAGATAGGCAGCATGGATCTTGATATCGACTGGCTGTTGTCGAGTTGCCTGGTACGCGCGCGTGATGAGATGAAAAAGGTCTTCGCACCGTTGCTCGCCTGTGTGGATTCCGGTGTACGTATTGATTTTGCACAGGCCTGCCTCAACAGCAAACTGGCCACCAACTAGCCCTGCATTAAAACTGGAGGGAGTCCATGATCAAGGTTGTTGTACTGATTACGCTCGTGTTCATCGTTCTTGTTGCGTTGCTGCGGTTTGTGGCAGGAAGGAATAGGGCGCATGATCGCTATATTCAGCGTGACTATAAAAAATTCAAACGCCTTGATGCGCAACTTGAACAGGAGAAAACAGCGATCGAGCCGCCAGCACGGCATCAACATCCGGATACCATGCCGTGAGAAGCAACCATAACGGAATATTGCTGTACGGATTAACTGACAATCAAATACACGCCCAGCACCATCAAAAATCCTGCCAGCAGGTTCTTCTGCAGGCCCGTTTCGCCAAACAACCAGGCACCGTAAAGCAGTCCGAACAGCAGGCTGGTGCGTTTCACGGCGACCATGTAGGCCACCTCGATATGGGCAATGGCATAAAAATGTGTTACTACCATGGCTGCCATGAACAGGCCAATGCCAAGATGTGCCACGCGATGCCGGCCGAGTGCGCGCCAGCTGGATAGATCCCGTGAGGCAAACAGTAGCACTGAGGCTGTGCCCAGTAATACAAAGTAAAAAGCGCCGAAGAATCCCGGTGTCACCTGCAGCATTGCCGCCTTGCTGGTCACGGATGTCAGGCTGTAGATTGCGGCCACGATCAGCATCAGGCGTGAACCGCGCTCGCGCGTGATGGCACGAAATGGAGCCAGTAGACTTCGCCCGCTTCCGTCCTGTGCTGTTTCGAGGTTCAGCAGCCAGGCTCCAAGCACTACCAGCAGAATGCCCGAGAAACCGCTCCAGCTGACCGTTTCTCCCAGTAACAGGTAGCCGGTCAGTGTGTTGAATACGGGAGTAAAGGCCAGGTAGGGCAGGGTCAGGGACAGCGGCGAGTCACGTATAGCCAGCATGTAAAGCCACATGGCGATTAATTCAAGCGGCAGCGAGACGGCTATCCAGGCCCAGAAAACCACTGATAACTGTGGCCAGGGCTGCCACAGTAACAGCGGCACCAACAGTGCGCCGGACACACCAAAGCGGACCAGGACCAGTTTCCCCGGTTGGTAGTGACTGAGATAACGCTTCGACAGGGTATCTGCCGTGGCCAGGAAAAAGGCCGAGAGTAATGTCAGGCTGATCCAGTGCATGGCTGCAAGCATACCGGCATGCACTCACCCTTGGAAACGTTGTGAAGTGATGCCCACACGATGCCGTATCTATTATAAAATGCGAGCTTAACAAGGTGATGACATTATGAAATGCAGTGTAGAGCGCCTGATCGAGGCGCTGATCGGTATTGAACTCGCACAGGCCCGCAAGGCGGCTGAAGAGAAGGCCGTGAAGGCCCGCAAGGCAAGCTACGTGGTGACCATATCGCGCAGCTACGGCTCCCATGGCCATCAGATTGGCCAGGCACTGGCTGATCGTCTCGGGGTTAGATGCTGTGACCGCGCAATCCTCGAAGGCGTGGCAAAGCGTGCCGACCTGGATGACAAACTGGTAAAAAGGCTCGACGAGAATCTCGAACATGTACACAGCAGGCCCTGGAAGGCTATTTTCAAGGACAAGTCTTATCCCAAAGAGCGTTACCTGCACCACCTGGTGAAGGTTGTTCTGAATATTTCAAAGAAGGGCGGTGTCATCGTGGGCCGTGGTGCCCACCTGATACTGGGGCCCGGCAAGGCCTTTCGTATCCGCATTATCGGCAGCATGGACGTCTGTGCGCGCCGGATTGCCGAGCGCAAACAAATCGATCTCAAGGCCGCGAGGGAATGCGTCATGAAGGTCAACCGTCGGCGGGCCGACTACCTGCACGAACTCTATGGCAAGGACATCAATGACTGCAGCAACTATGATCTCGTCATCAATACCGACCGCTTTGACGTGCAGTCGGCAATCGAACTGATACTCCATAGCATGCGGCAGGCTGGCTACGATATCCCCGAGAAACTCATGCAGGTCTCTGAGCAATGTGTACTATCACCGTCGGGGGCATGAGCATCCGGTCTGCCCGTTGTTAACTCCAGAATTTCCTGCAGCTTGACGTTATACAGGGAATCAGCGACCGCTCTGCGGCGCACTGACGGAGCCGCCGGGCGGGAAATCTCATGATCCAGACACGCAACTGCAAGCCACGCTCTGCCACGGCCTTGTTGGCCGTACTGGCATTGCTGCAAGGCTGTGCCACTCTTGACAAGGATGAATGCCAGCTTGCCGACTGGCGTCTGATCGGCTACCAGGACGGCGTCGCCGGCAAGTCAGCCGCGGTGGTTGGCGATTACCGCGAGGACTGCGCCAAACATGCCGTGGTCCCGGACCTGGACGCCTATCGTGCCGGTCGCCGGGAAGGTTTGCAACAGTACTGTACTGCAAGCAACGGTTATCATCTCGGAAATGCCGGGCGTGGCTTTGTCGCCGTTTGCCCGATGGCACTGGAGGGTGATTTTCGCGATGCTTACAAGGCCGGCCGAAAACTCTACCTGGCACGCTCCGCTGTCAACACGACCCATTCACAACTCAAACAACGCAAACGAACACTGAAAAGCCTGGAAGACCACCGCGCACAGAAAGTGTCTGACCTGATCGCCGATGGTCTCGAGGCCGATCAGCGGGTGATGATTATCTACGAGCTCAATGAACTGCAGCAGGAAATGGACAGCGTCGAAGATGAACTCGCTGCGCTCGAACACGATCTTGTAAAACAGCAGACCCGTCTCGATCAACTTACCCGCAACAATGCCTATTAATTCCTGGTTCGATTTAATCGGATGAAGTTATATCCCCGGAAGGGGGAGCCGGTATACTTGTCGTAATGATGCACCGGATACTTGTTTGTTTACTGCTGGCAGCTACACTGGAAATGCCCTGTTTGATGGCTGCTGCCAGTGAAGACATCGAAGCCTGGCTGGATCAGGCTGACGACAGCAGGGTACAACGGGTCAACGAGGGCACTCTGAACTTTATCCGGGATGCACAGGACCGCCGTGTATTGCAGACTCGCAACTGGCTCACCGTCACCCCCGGGAGTTTGCGCAATGGCTGGGTGGCGCTGTACCAATGCCAGAGCAATCTCGATCCCGTTGCCGCTGTGGAAGTGGTGTATCGCTATCATGAGCTGCGTGACCTGCGCGTAATCTCGACACGCAACATTGAACGCGCCTGGGTGGAAAAGAACAGCGTGCAGATGGAGCAGGTACAGGAAGGCGGCGAGATTTGTATCGAGGCCGAGGTGCAGGTATTGAAGTCAGACGGAGAGCGTGGCTACGTGTTACAGAGCGGCCCCTTTCATCGGCGCTTTCTGGATGGTTATTATCCGATGCGGCTCGATTACCGTATCCACTGGCCCGCAGACCAGTTGCAGCTGGCGTCGGTTCACCCGCACGTGCAGGAAGGATTCTCGGTCGGCGAACAACCCGGTGAGCTGCGCATCGACGCCCTGTTTGAGGGCAAACTGACGCTCGTGATTCATTTCAGCGCGTCATTTAAACGTTGAGAGGCGATAGTTAACGCCTTTTCCTGTAAAATCCGGCTGTAATCCGGGAATTCTATGTCCGCTTTCTCCATCCCCACGGCCGGTACCCCCCTGTACGACTACCCGAAGTACTGGGCCGAGTGTTACGGCAACGCTGAATTTCTCCCTGTATCAAAAGCGGAGATGGATGCACTTGGCTGGGATTCCTGCGACATCATCATCGTTACCGGTGATGCCTATGTTGATCAGCCATCGTTTGGCATGGCGGTCATTGGCCGGCTGCTGGAGGCACAGGGTTTTCGCGTCGGCATCATTGCGCAACCCGACTGGCATGCGAAAGACCCGTTCGCGGCGCTCGGTAAACCGAACCTGTTCTTTGGTGTCACCGCCGGCAACATGGATTCCATGATCAATCGCTACACCGCCGATCGCAAACCGCGTTCGGACGATGCCTATACGCCGGGCGGGCAGGGCGGGGCACGCCCCGACCGTTGTTCAGTTGTCTATAGCCAGCGTTGCAGGGAGGCCTATCCCGATGTGCCTATCGTACTAGGTGGCATCGAGGCCTCGCTGCGACGCATCGCCCATTACGATTACTGGCAGGACAGCGTGCGCCGCTCCATCCTGCTGGACGCCTGTGCCGACATCCTGCTCTACGGTAACGCCGAGCGCGCCATTGCCGAGATTGCACAGCGGTTGTCACTGGGTGAGGGCGTCGACACTATTAGCGACGTGCGCGGCACGGCCTTCATTCGCCGCGATACCCCGCAAGGTTACAGCGAGATTGACTCCACACGCATCGACCGTCCGGGTCGAATCGACACCATCGTCAATCCCTATGTCAACACGCAGGAAATGAGCGACTGCGAGAAACAGCGTCGCAATGCGCAACAGTTTGGACTCGATGAAAACGGTGCGCAGATTGTCGAATGCATGCGGTCGCATACACTTGACCGCAGCACAACCGTCATCCGTTTGCCTTCGTTCGAGAAGGTGCGTAACGACCGTGCATTGTATGCACATGCCAATCGCGTGTTGCACCTGGAGACCAACCCCGGTAATGCGCGTGCCCTGGTGCAACAGCATGATGGCAAGGATATCTGGCTGAACCCGCCGCCATTGCCGCTAACCACAGAGGAAATGGATTACGTTTTCGGTTTACCCTATGCGCGCGTGCCGCATCCCGTATACAAGGGTGCGCGCATTCCTGCCTGGGAAATGATCCGCTTCTCGGTGAACATCATGCGCGGCTGCTTTGGTGGCTGTACCTTCTGCTCCATTACCGAGCATGAAGGACGCATCATCCAGAACCGCTCGCAGGCATCCATTCTTCACGAGATCGAGGAAATCCGCGACAAGGTGCCGGGTTTTACCGGCGTGATCTCCGACCTGGGTGGGCCGACCGCAAACATGTATCGCATCGCCTGCAGGAGCCGCGAGATTGAGGCAGCCTGTCGCAAACCCAGTTGTGTCTATCCCGGTATCTGCCCGAATCTCAACACCGATCACTCGGCGCTGACGCAACTCTATCGCGAAGCCAGGAACCTCAAGGGTGTGAAGAAAGTGCTGATTGCCTCGGGCCTCCGTTACGACCTTGCCATCGAAGATCCCGAATATGTCAGGGAGCTGGTGACCCACCATGTTGGTGGTTATCTGAAGATCGCCCCGGAACACACCGAGAGCGGCCCGCTGTCAAAGATGATGAAGCCGGGCATCGGCGCCTACGACACATTCAAACAATTGTTCGAGAAGTTCAGCAGAGAGTCTGGCAAGGAACAGTATCTGATCCCGTACTTCATTGCCGCCCACCCCGGTACCACTGACCTGGATATGCTCAATCTGGCACTGTGGCTGAAAAAGAACGGCTTTCGCGCCGACCAGGTGCAGGCGTTCTACCCTTCACCGATGGCCACCGCGACGGCCATGTTTTACACGCATAAAAATCCACTGAAGAAAGTGACGTACAAAAGTGAACCGGTTGAGAGTGTCAAGGATTCCGGGCAGCGTCAACTGCACAAGGCCTTCCTGCGCTATCACGACCCGAACAACTGGCCGCTACTGCGCAACGTGCTGATACAGATGGGCAGGGAAGATCTCATCGGCGACGGCAAACATCAGCTCATACCTGCCCAGCAATCCGAACAACAAAAAGCCTACCAGGCACCACGACGCAAGAATAGCGCGAGTGCGCATCAACGACGTACCAGAGACAGGAAGATCCTCACCCAGCACAGCGGACTGCCGCCACGGTCTGGTCGATAATTCTGCAGCGCGGTTCAGCTGCCTACGATGACGACTGGCGTTCGCTCGCGAGGCCATGGCGCAAATCACCGGCCCCCGGTAATAAGATGGCGGCTAGCTGAACCTAGTGAAGCTGGTACTTGCGTGAACTCCGAACCATGGAACGCACGCGCGCCATGTGACTACCGGTGCTGATCAGAATATAGCGCTCCGCATCATCGTAGGCGCGTCCTGCATCGCAGTTGGCCGGATTGCCAGACGCCTGACAAACTTCCTGCACGAAAGCCTGCAGACAAACGGGTAACTCTTCATCATTACAGCCCAGGCAGCCATCCTGCTCCGGGTTACAGGCCAGCGCGCTGGCTGGAATAAACGCCCACCCGAAGAGAATGACCCGGATCAAGCTAAAAAATGATAACTTCATGAATAATCTCCATAATTCATATTGGTCATGCCCTGTGGGCCTGATTTGGCATTCGACTGATGGGTAGAGTATTGCATAGACACAACAGGCATTTCCCCAGGAATTATTGACAAATCGGTGTTTGCGTTGATTTCTTTATGTTTTTTAAAGATATGTGTGTGTTTGTGCGTTGAAACCTTAATAACTGGCCAGGTAACGGTCTGCATATGCGGAGTGTGACTGTGGCGCTTAAAATTTCTATTATGGCCGACTGATAGTCCACCATGAATGGATAGTGATACTATCACCTGCCGCAAACAGCCATAGTTGCGGTCAGATACACGTTTCAGGTTCAACAATCATGTCGCACACAACCAGCCGTTCCCCGCTGATTCTGCTTATCCTGCTTGGTCTGCTGTTGCCCGTGCACGCACAGGCTCAAGAGGAGTATGTGCTTGTTTCAGCAGACGATTTGCAGTTGCAGGAAACCATCAAGACACTGCATTCACTCATCAAGTTGCAGGTCGAGCTGAAACGTGACATCCATGAACTGGGTCAACAGCTGGCGGCGGCCGAAAGCGCGTCCGAAAAGAACGAAATCCAGGCGAAGCTGGATAAACTTGAAGTTGACCTGCAGACCACCACCCGGAATCTCAGGGAGATCGGGGCCGGCGCGGATATCGCCAGCCTGAGGGCGACAGAGGAACCGGAGTTCAGTCTGCAGCAAGAGTTCTTTGCCCTGCTCAAGCCAGCGCTCAAGGAATTGAAGGACATGACCAGCCATGTCCGCCAGAAGTCCGAGCTCAAGGACAAGATTGCCTCCTACCGCGAAAAGCTGCCGGTTGCCGAACTGGCTGTGAACAATATCACAGGGCTGATCGCCAGCAATGAAGACGAATCCCTGGAACGATACCTCGAAGGCATGCTGGTGGAGTGGCGCAAGCAGTTGACGGTCATTCAAAGTGAGCTACAGTCCGCCGAGCTACAGCTGGAAAAGCTGGAGGATTCGGAAGCGTCACTGGCCGATGCCTCCCAGAGCTATCTGAAATCTTTCTTCCAGCAGCGGGGTCTCTATCTGACCCAGGCCATCCTGGCCGTGATCGTTATCCTGCTGTTATCACGCCTGAGCTACAAGGCCATGGAAAGGTACATTCCGGGGTACCGCAAGGAACACCGCAGTTTTCAGCTGCGCCTGCTGGACCTGGTGCACCGCTTCGTCACGGTCATCCTGGCCATCATGGGACCGATGGTGGTGTTCTACGTGGTGGAGGACTGGGTGCTGTTCAGTCTCGGTATCCTGCTGCTGCTGGGCATCGGCCTGACCCTGCGCAATGCCTTGCCGCGCTACTGGCAGCAAATACAGCTGTTTCTCAATGTTGGCACGGTACGCGAGGGTGAACGGATTGATCTCGACGGACTGCCGTGGCGGGTGCGGCAGATCAATATCTTCAGCCAGCTGGAAAACCCGACGACCGAGCTCAGCCAGCGCGTGCGCATCGACGACCTGGTCGATCTGAAATCACGGCCGGTCAAGCGGGATGATCCCTGGTTCCCCTGCAAGAAGGGTGACTGGGTGATGTTGAGTGACGCTATGCGCGGCAAGGTCGCGGGCATCTCCCAGGAGCTGGTGGAGCTGATCGAACGCGGCGGGGCGCGCCGCACCTACCTGACGGCAGACTTTCTCGGTCTGTCACCGATCAATTTGTCCAGGAGTTTCCGCCTCAAGGAGACCATCGGCATCAGCTATAATCTGCAACGCGAGAGTGTTGCCAGCATACCGGATACACTGGCCGGCCATATCAAGCAGCGCATCGCTGATGAGGGTTACGCGGAGCACCTGCACAACCTGCGCGTCGAGTTCGAGAAGGCCAATACCTCTTCACTGGACCTTGTTGTGATTGCCGACTTCGACGGGACGCTGGCAGAAATTTATGGCCGACTGCGACGTGCCATGCAGCGCTGGTGTGTAGAGGCCTGCAACGAGCACGGTTGGGAGATACCGTTTACCCAGCTGACATTGCACCAGGCCGGAGCGGAGAAGCTGTAGCGGCTTGCAGCCGCGATTCACGCCGGGGGGGCTGTGCTCCTCTGCACCCTTTTATGCATGTCCAGGAGCTGGTCGCGTCCGTGTTGCATCGCGCGGGCAAAGTGCTCGAACGCCATTAGACATGCCTGCGGGAGCGGACTAGATCCGCGATTACCCCTGCAATCAGGTCAGTGCCGGGTAATCGGTATAGCCCTTTTCATCGCCACCGTAGAAGGTATCCGGGTCCGGCGTATTCAACCCGGCACCCGTTCTGAAGCGCTGCACCAAATCGGGGTTGGCCAGGAACAGCTTGCCAAATGACACCATGTCGGCAGCGCCACTGGCAATGGCGGCCTGGGCGCGAGCCTGGTCATACTCGCAGTTGGCCATGTAATAGCCATCGAAATGATCGCGGATCTGTCGATAATTTACCTGGCTTTCGCCACCCATCATTTCACCCTCGACGACATGCAGGTAGCCCAGCCCCTTGTCGCTAAGCGCAGTGGCGACATGGTTGAACGTGGTCTGCGGATCGGAATCATGAATATCGTTGAATGAATTTTCCGGTGAAATGCGCACACCGACGCGCGAAGGCTCCCAGCTCTCCAGTACCGCGGACAGGACTTCCAGCAGCAGTCGCGTGCGATTTTCCAGCGAGCCGCCGTAGAGGTCCTCACGCCGATTGGTGCCGTCACGCAGGAACTGGTCCAGCAAATAGCCGTTTGCCGTGTGGACCTCCACGCCATCGAAGCCGGCTTCCACGGCACACTTTGCAGCATGCCGATACTGGTCCACGATGCTCGGCAGCTCGTCTGTGCGCAGCGCCCGGGGTTCAACAAAAGGTTTCAGCCCCTCAAAGGTCACCGCGTCACCCGCGGGCTTGATGGCTGATGCGGATACTGGCTGCTGGTTATTCGGCAGCAGGTCAGGGTGGGAGATGCGACCGCAATACCATAACTGTGCAAATAAATGCCCTCCCTGTGCATGCACCGCATCAGTCACCGCGCGCCAGCCCCGCACCTGTTCCTCGCTATGAATCCCCGGTGTTGCTGGATAACCTATCCCCTGGGGCGAGACCTGTGCTGCCTCGGAGATGATCAGACCGGCACTGGCGCGTTGCGCATAGTAGGTCGCATTCATGGCCTGCGGCACGTTGCCGGGCATGGTCGCGCGGTTACGCGTGAGCGGTGCCATGATAATCCGGTTTGTCAGTGTCAGGTCACCCAGGCTGATGGGTGTGAATAAATCAATGTTCGTTGTCTCTTTTGTGCCGGCGTTCATGTTGTTGTCTCCACGTGTTCTGAAAAATAAATCAATGGATCATCCCGCTGATACTGTCGTACATCCCGGCCCTTTGCCACGCAGTCGCATGGCCCATTTCAGTTCCCTGGCGAGCTGCTGTTGTGCCGGCCGAGCCTGCTCAAAGACCTCTCGTGCCTTGTAAAACTCGAGTATCTTCACGTCGCGGATATCCGGCTGGATATAGACCGTCGGCCGCTGCCGCTTGAGTTTCTCGATCAGAATGTTTCTGCTCATCACGGTAAAGCCCTGCAGCAGTACACCCATCGATGACAGTGACTCGCCATTCGTAATGCTGCGGTGGCCACTGACATCGATGGCAATGACAATGTCACAGTCGTCCTGCACCCGGTCATAGGGCAGCGGATTGGCGACACCGCCGTCGACCAGTGAGTGGCCCTCCACCTCCACCGGCGGGAACACGCCGGGCACCGCCATGCTTGCCTGCAGGGCTGGCAGCAGGGCACCGGACTGCATGATGACCTCACGACCGGTCAATAACTCCGCCGCGATCACCTTCAACGGGATCTTGAGCCCGCTGAAGTTTTTCACAGGTAGCACCTCACCCATCCAGGCGATGAAATCATCGCTGTTGAGCAGGCCAGCGCCTGCGAATGCCGGGTCGATAAAGTCCAGCCAGCGGAGCGACTTCGGCATGGCAAACATATTTTTCTCCGCCTCGTGCTGGTCGACGAAGAATTGCTCCAGCTGCGCACGGATTTCATTGCCACTCAGACCGGCGGCATACAACGCACCGATAATGGCGCCGATGCTGGTGCCGGCAATGATGTGCGGGCGAATACCCATCTCATCCAGCGTCTCCAGCATCAGGATGTGCGCCAGACCCTTCGCGCCGCCACCACCCAGTGCCAGGCCGATGCGTTTTTCCCTGCCGCTGCAGCCGTTACAGGCAAGCACCGCGCTGGCCACGCTGAACTGCAGAAATGCGCGGCGCGACAGGGCCAGGGGTGACGGGTTACGGGTATCCGGCATGGTTGCGAGAGTATAGCGAGGGTGACGTCATTGCAGGAACGGATTATAGCCGCGAAGGATGCCATGCCTGATTGCACAGTTCAGGTGCATACAGCCCGTAAACTGCCGTGCTAGTGAATTCAATCCCGTTCTGAAATATCATATGCGCCCCCACGGGGTTGGCCCCAAATCAAATCCAGAGATTCAGACTATGCCTGCAACCATCATCTACACCGAAACTGACGAAGCGCCAGCACTGGCCACGTATTCTTTTTTGCCGATTGTGCAGGCCTATGCCCGCGCCGCGGGTGTGGAGGTGGAAAGCCGTGACATTTCCCTGTCCGGGCGGATTATTGCAAATTTTCCCGACAGGCTCACGGAGCAGCAGAAAATCGGTGATGCGCTGGCCGAGTTGGGCGAGCGGGTGAAGGCACCCGCTGCGAACATCATCAAGTTGCCGAATATCAGTGCCTCGGTGCCGCAGCTGATTGCCGCGATCGGGGAGTTGCAGGCACAGGGTTATGACATTCCGGACTACCCGCAGGAGCCTGCAAATGCGGGGGAAGAAGCGATCAAGTCACGTTATGCGAAGGTGCTGGGTAGTGCTGTGAATCCGGTGCTGCGTGAAGGCAACTCGGATCGCCGTGTTGCCGGTCCGGTCAAGGAATATGCCAGGGCCCATCCCCACTCGATGGGGGCGTGGTCGCCAGGGTCGAAATCACGGGTTGCCTCGATGTCCGACGGTGATTTTTACTCCAGTGAAAAGTCAGCCGTGGTGGCCGCGGCGGGTGACCTGAAGATCACGCTGACGACGACTGCCGGCGAGATGCAGGTGCTGAAAGAATCCGTGCCCGTGCTGGAAGGTGAAGTGGTCGATGCCACCGTGATGAACCGTAACAAGCTGCGCGCCTTCTTTGAGTCGGCGATGCAGGAGGCCAGGGCAGAGGGTGTGTTGCTGTCATTGCACATGAAGGCCACGATGATGAAGGTGTCTGACCCGATTATCTTTGGCCATGCCGTCAGCGTCTATTACCGGGATGTGTTCGAAAAGCATGCTGCAACATTTGCAACGCTGGGCGTGGATACGCGCAACGGCCTCGGTGATGTGTATGCGAAGATAGCCGGCCTGCCGGATGAGCAGCGCAGTGAAATAGAAGCCGACCTGCAGGCGGTCTATGAAACCCGCCCAGAGCTGGCGATGGTGAATTCCGACAAGGGGATTACCAACCTGCACGTACCCAGTGACGTGATTGTCGATGCCTCGATGCCGGCGATGATCCGTTCCTCCGGCCAGATGTGGGGGCCGGATGGCAAGCTGCACGATACCGTGGCGATGATTCCGGACCGTAATTACGCCGGCATCTACCAGGTCGTGATGGACTTCTGCAAACAACACGGTGCGTTCGATGTCACCACCATGGGCAGTGTCAGCAATGTCGGCCTGATGGCACAGAAGGCGGAAGAATACGGCTCACACGACAAGACCTTCGAAATACCAGCCAATGGTGTCGTGCGTGTCACCGATCGCGCCGGCAATACCCTGCTGGAACACACGGTGGAGCAGGGCGACATCTGGCGCATGTGCCAGACAAAGGATTTACCGATACAGGACTGGGTCAAGCTTGCTGTCAAGCGTGCCCGCCTGACCGGTCAGTCAGCCGTGTTCTGGCTGGATCGCAAGCGTGCGCACGATGCGAACCTGATCAGCAAGGTCGAGGCCTGCCTGAAAGACCACGACACCAGTGGGCTGGAGATACTCATAAAGTCGCCGGTGGAGGCCATCGAGTACACCCTGCAGCGCATCCGGACCGGTGAGGACACGATCTCGGTCACCGGCAACGTGTTGCGTGACTACCTGACGGATTTGTTCCCGATCCTGGAGCTCGGTACCAGTGCCAAGATGCTGTCCATCGTGCCGCTGCTGTCAGGTGGTGGCCTGTACGAAACCGGCGCGGGTGGTTCCGCACCGAAGCACGTGCAGCAGTTGCAGGCAGAAAATCATCTGCGCTGGGACTCGCTGGGTGAATTCCTGGCACTGGCGGTGTCGCTGGAAGACCTGGCGCAAAAGAACGCCAGCCGCAAGATACAGGTGCTTGCCGATGCGCTCGACAAGGCCAACAGCCAGTTCCTGAATGCCAACAAATCCCCTTCGCGCAAGGTCGGCGAGCTGGATACCCGCGGCAGCCACTTCTACCTGGCGATGTACTGGGCACAGGCACTGGCGGAGCAGGCAACTGACAGTGAGCTGCAGACACTGTTTACACCGATCGCAAAGCAGCTCAGCGACAATGAGCAAAGCATCGTTGCCGAACTCAATGGCGTGCAGGGACAACCGGCGGACCTCGGTGGCTACTACCGGCCGGACAAGGCGCTGACCACAAAGGTGATGCGCCCCAGTGGCACGCTGAATGCCGTCATCGACAGCCTGTAAGCAAGCAAGCCCTGCGGGTTGCGCGGACCTCGTGCCCGCGAAACGCTCTACGCCAATCGATGCACCTGCAGGAGCAGGAGCGGATCACATCCGCGATTTTAGCTGTTGTTCTGATCGCGCTTGCAAAGCGTTCCTACATCATTAGACGTATGCGTAGCGGGTGCTGCGTGGCGTTTAGCTTCCTGTCGATACGCTGGCGGCGGTGCTGGATGGCCGGGGTGGGCGGCAGCCGGTCGCAGCAGCGTCGGGCGGCACCGAGATCCTTGCTGATGTGCTCGTGGTACTTGGCAAGCCGCTCGATGGATTCAAGGCAGCCACCGGCGGCGAGTGTCTCCCAGATGGCCACGGCCTGTGGCCAGTGCCCGGCGCGGCGCAGCAATCGTGCCATCAGGCGCTTGCCGTCAGCGCACAATGCCGTTGCATGCTGTTGCAGCAGTGCACGCGCCTGGTCCTCGTTATTACAATCACACAGCCAGCGGGCGAGGGCATGCAGGTCGAGGTCAACGCTCCCGGGTTGTGTAGTTGCCTGTGCCAGCACACTGTGTGCAACGGCCAGCGAGAGGATGTCCTGCCTGTTGTGGTCGACCACCTTGATGAGCGCTTCCGCCTGGCCGTCGCGGAGATAGCGGAACCAGGCGGCGGGTGCCTCGCTGCCGGGCAGGTCATCGACACGCCGAAAACCGAGCAGCTGTTCCTCAACACTCAGCAGGCGGCAATCGTTCCAGCGTTTTCCAAACAGACGCCGTACCGGGTGCAGCAGGTCGAGGTGTGCAAGCGTCTCAAAGGCGGGTTGCAGTCCCTGCATGCGAAAGCGACTGAGCAGCAAGGGCAGGTCGTAGCTCTTGCCGTTGTAACTTACCAACCGGTCAGTGTCAGTCAGTGTCTCCGCAAAGGCCGACAGTGCAGCGGCCTCGGCCGCGAAGCGGGTCATCAGCCATTGCGTCACCTTGATCGCGTCACCATCAACAGCGGCCACACCGAGCAGGAAGGCGAGGGTACCGCTGCCGCCGGACAGACCGGTGGTCTCGGTATCGATATAGACATTGCGCCGCTGGTTACCGGTCTCACCGGGCAGACGGGGTATGTCGTGCAACGCACACAACGCCACGTCACCCAGCCTTCCGGCCAGTGGCACGCGCCGGCGGATACAAATCACACCCTCGGCGATGCATTCGCCTTCAAGCCGGTCGGCCAGTGCTTCAATAGGCATCGCAGCTGACGACGTTGCGCTATTCAGGCCGGTCGTGCGGCCGCGAGATTGCAACTGTGCAAGCCGTGCTCGCAGCGGCGACCGTGACGCTTTGTCCGCTGCGGCAGGTGCGCCGACCTGTGCGCGCAGGCGGCAAAGCCGCGTTTCAAGGCTCATGGCGTGCCAGCAGTCCCAGCACCTGCAGCGCCAGTGCCTTCGGTGAATAACCGCGTAGCTCGTCACTCGCGAGGATCGGCCCGATGCAACCCGGACATCCGTGCGCGCATTCACAGGCGTCGACCAGCGCCTGTGCATCCGTGACCACGGCCGCCCGGAGTTCGAACAGCGGTGCCGAGATGCCGATGCCGCCCGGGTAGTTGTCATACAGGAACAGGGTCGGTGTAAAACGCTGCAGGGCCAGCGGGTCGACCGCCTCGCCGTCATTGTTACGCATCTGTCCACGACCGTTGGCGCCGACGGTGGCGAACCATTGCGCATTGCCATCACCGACCGCGCGGCCGATGTCCCGCGGCTCCGACAACATACGCATGGCGGCGACAATGTGCAGTGCATAACCGGCACCGAGAAAACCGTCCAGTGCCTGCTGACGCGAGGCAAAGGCCGCATCCAGCGCCGCCGGATTGACCTGCCACCACACAGCCGTTGTGTGCATCTCCTGGTCGGGCAGGTCGATATGGCCATAACCGACATTCTCGTGGGTGTAATAACGGATCTTCTTGTAACCAACGATGCGTCGTACCAGGTGCACCTCCCCCCGCGAGACCAGGGCAGTTCCCGCGGCAGGTGTGATATCACCTGATCGCGGCGTGGACGCCGCTCCTGCAGTTGAATCACCATGCCCTGCAGGAGCGGCGCCCACGCCGCGATGGTACTTTGCCGCTGGCTCCGATTGTTGCTCCTCCAGGATCTTCAGCCGCGTGTAGTCGATCGCATCGGTGTAATAGTCCGCACGCGTGCGCGTCACAAACGCCTTGCGCCCCTCCCAGTCGAGCCGTTCCACCTGGTAGGGAGCGGACTGCACCATGTAGATGGCGCCCTTATAAATCGTCTCCGGCGTGGAACTGTAGTCGACCTCGGCAATCACCGTCTGTGCGCCGCCGCTGGTATCGATGACCACGAAGTTGCCTTCCGCCACCGAGCGCAGGCTGACACTGTTGGCCGGGTAACTGTCGTCCATCCAGTGCCACTGACTGCCCTCATGGTGCAGCACACCGTGGTCCTGCAGATAGCCGAGCATCTCGCCCAGGTCTTCCTTGCCGAACACCTCGCCGTCACGGAACGGCAGTTCAAACGCCGCGCAGCGGATATGATCCAGCAGGATCAGTAACTGGTCGGGGTCGATGCGCGCCTGCTCCGGCGAGGCACCGAGGAAAAATTCCGGGTTGCGGATAATGTACTGGTCCAGCGGCAGGCTGCTTGCCACCAGCACACCCAGCGCCGTGCGCTGCCGCCGCCCGGCCCGGCCGAGGCGCTGCCAGGTGCCGGCGATGGTACCGGGGTAACCGTTGAGTACGCATACATCCAGCGCACCGATATCGACGCCCAGTTCCAGTGCCGAGGTCGACACCACACAATCCAGCTCACCCTCGCGCAGCTTCTTCTCCATGGCGCGGCGCTCGGTCGGCAGGTAACCGCCGCGGTAGGCCGCCACCCGCGCCGGGTTGCGCGGGTCCCTGTCGAAGGCATCCTTCAGGTACTTTGTCAGCACCTCGACCATCAGCCGCGACTGCGCAAACACGATACTCTTCAGGCCGCGCTGCACCGCCTGCTTCGCGACGCGCGTCGTCTGCGAACGCGCCGAGGCGCGAATGCCGAGGTCCGGATTGATCACCGGCGGGTTCCACAACAACAGCTGTTTCGCTCCCTGCGGTGCGCCGCTGTCGGTAATCGCGTGCACCCCGGCGTTGATCAGTTCGCCGGCCAGTTCCGCCGGGTTGGCAATGGTGGCCGAACACAGAATGAACCGCGGCTCGGAGCCGTAGAAGCGGCAGATGCGCTGCAGGCGCCGCAGCACATTGGCGACGTGCGAGCCGAACACGCCACGGTAGCTGTGCATCTCGTCGATCACCACGTAGCGCAGGCTCTCGAAGAACTGCGCCCACTTGGTGTGATGCGGCAGGATGCCCTGGTGCAGCATGTCGGGATTGGTGACCACGATATCGCCGCGGGTGCGCACCGCCTTGCGCGCGTCACCCGGCGTATCGCCGTCAAAGGTGAAGGCGCGCACGCCGAGTGCGCCGGCCTCGTTCAGCGCCATGAGTTCCGCCACCTGGTCCTGCGCCAGTGCCTTGGTGGGGAACAGGTACAGCGCCCTGGCCTGCTCGCGCAGCGCCGCCTGTAGCACCGGCAGGTTGTAGCACAGCGTTTTACCCGATGCCGTCGGCGTCACGATCACCGTGTGCCTGCCGGCCTGCACAGAATCCCAGGCTGCCGCCTGGTGGGTGTACAACCGCTCGACCCCGCGCCCCGCCAGTGCCGTGACCAGCCGGGCATCCAGCTCCTGTGGCAGGGGCAGGTATTGCCCGCGCTTCGCCGGCACCAGCAGCTCGCCGGTAATGCGCGCCGCGTACTGCGTGCGTAATCGCGCCGCCAGCGCCTCGACGGGGTCGACCGCGGGCCGAGCCTCCCCGGGAACAAGTTTCTCAGCCGGCATGCTCATGCTATGTTCTCCCCATGTTCTCCTGGGGTAGAATAGAGAACAAGTAGAGAACAATCAACCAGACTTGCAGGCAGACCAGCAATGAACAGGATTTGCAGCAGCGGCGTCCCCGCAAAGACAGGAAGCCGATCATGCAACTAACAAAACGCCAGGCAGAAATCTACCGCTACCTACTCGACAACGCAGACCATTTCGATCACCCTCCCAGTCATGACGAACTCTGCCAGGCACTTGGCCTGAGTTCGCGCGGCTCGCTGCACAAACACATCCAGGCACTCATCGAGGCCGGCCTGGTCGAACCCATGGACCGCAGCCACCGCGGCATTCGTCTTGTCGATCAGGGAGAGCCGGAGGCGGGCATCCCGTTTCTCGGTCGCATCGCCGCCGGCCGCCCCATCGAAGCCGTCACACAACCCGAGTTCATGCAGGTGCCCGATGAACTGCTCGGCAACGGGCCCTGCTATGTGCTGCAGGTGTGCGGTGATTCGATGATCGAGGAGGGCATACTGGATGGCGACTATGTCGTCATCGAACAACGCGACAGTGCCCGTAACGGCGAGATTGTCGTTGCGCTGGTCAACAACGAGGAAGCGACCCTGAAGCGCATCGAGCAACAGCCCGGACAGGTGATACTGCACCCGGCCAATGCCAGCATGACGGCAATGACCTGTACACCGGATGCAGTTAGCATACAGGGTGTGCTGAAAGGTTTACTGCGCAGTTACCATTGATGAGAAACAGGGTGTACGGGGTGCTTCCTGCGTCATCAATGAAAAAGAGCCTCATCGGCGGATTAGCATTCACGCGCCCGCTGACCCTGGATAGCCTTGCAGGCACAAAGCTGTTTTCATGACATGGAAACAACACGCAAATGAAGAGGTGACAGACATGAACTGGACAGTCTATTTAGCCGGCGAGATACACACCGACTGGCGCGAGCAAATAATGCAGGGCGCGGAACGGGACAAGCTGCCTGTCATTTTCACCTCCGCCGTAACCGATCATGCCGCAAGCGATGCCGCAGGTGATGGACTGGGTGCCGAGAACGATAGCTACTGGCGCGACCACAAGTCAGCGAAAGTGAATGCAATCCGTACCAGGACCCTGATTGATAATTGTGATATCGCGATCATACGTTTTGGTGATCAATACAAGCAATGGAATGCCGCGTTCGATGCGGGTTGTTGTGCAGCGCTGGGCACGCCGTACATTACATTGCATGATGAAGCTATTATCCACCCGCTGAAGGAGGTCGACGCCGCGGCCATGGCCTGGGCGCAAACGCCTGAACAGGTTGTTGAAGTATTAAAATACGTGACCACAGGATAAGGCGCTGAACCCGTTTATTTTGTATTGATCATCCGCCGGAGATGGCGCTACTGTATCAAATCATCCCTAATAAAACGCAACCCGACCGATACACAAATCCGCGCTAAACGCCCGGCCAATCGCCAGTATCCCGATGCGTTCAAGCTCGGACAGATTCAGTGTCTTGCTTGTTTTATAGGGAGAAAATTCCGCAAACGGCAGTTGCACCGTCTGCCAGCTGGCTGGTGCCTGAAACGTCGCACGATAGGACTGCCACGGCATCCATAAATCATCGCTGCGCAGGTGCAGATTATACGCCTCGTCATTGCCATAGACGTCCATCATGATACCGGTATAGGCCGATGCGTCCGCCGCAGCCGTCTTTTCTATATCCAGCGCCGCCTGCACAAATCCGCCATTGTTTTCCAGCCGGACATCACCCTGCAGCCGCAGGCAGTCACGATTATCGATTGAAGCCAGTGTCAGCGTACCGCTGGATACACCACCCATCACACCGTCGGTGACCATGCGCCAGGAGGTGCCCAGTGCGGAATCAAGGTTACCGCTACGCCGGTCATCGATCATCAACAAGTCATCAGCCATAACAGAGGTACCAACGAGAAAAAACAGCAACACCCAGTAACGAAAAAACAAATGACCACCTCCCGGTCTCATTGTTTATAGAGCAAACGTGACACGATTAACACCAGTAAAATCAGAATACCAAAGGGGTAGGGCAGGACATTCAGTAAGAAGGCCGTCACCGTAAGGCCAAGCAGTCCGAGTAATACCAGCAATACCCGATCTTTCAGACGATTCATGGCTGACAGTGTAGATCAACCCGGGACTTCGCACACTGCTAAATAAACCTGCAGGAACGGATTGTATTCGCGAACACTTACGGATTCACCACACTATCGAGCTCTCTGAACAATGCTCGCAGCTGCGGGGAACCGGAATCGAGCGTGCGCAACTGATCCAGCGTTTGCCTTACGCACACCTCGTCAGCACTCGCATGGCAGGCCCTTGCCAGGGCGACGAGATGCTCGACGTGGTCAGGGGAATGCTGCAACGCACGCCGGAACAGGCGTACGGCATCCTGGTACTGATGAGCCTCCAGTGCGAGTGTGCCCGCCCTGACCTGCGGGGCTGCTTCATACTGATGGGTGTCTGCGAGCAACACGGCGACCTGTGCGGCACGGGCACTGTCCCGCGCGTTCTCGTAATGGGCCAGCAGTTTGCGCAGCGCCGTCGTCCAGGTGATCTTTTTCCGGTAGAGATCGTGGGCAATCTGCTCTTCACGAGTTGGCTGGCCGGGAATGCGGGGGCTGGGTTTGGCCACAGAACCCTCGGGGAAGGGCCAGTCGCCTTTCAGGTGAAGGATCTGGTAGTGTCCGTTCAACCGGTCAACATCGGTAATCGGGATCTCCTTCCAGGCCAGTTCCCTGTCCACGGCCTGTTCCCGGGCATCAATCACACCCTGCTCGCGCAGGGCTTCAAAATAGGCATCTGCGAGCAGAAAGTAGCCGAGGAGATTGGGGTGCAGGTGTTCCAGCATGAGGTCGTTGCCGATAATGCCGTGCCCGGCGGCTTCCAGAAGGCCGTTCTGAACCTCGACCACATGCGCGTCATGGTCGGCAGCAAGTTCCCTGATGATAGTGTTGAAGGCTTCCGGTGCACGAAAGCGCAACTGGTCCCGGTCCTTGGCTGCAAGGTAGGATCCACGTGCTGAAGGATAATTGCCCATACGTTCCATCAGCTGGCCGAGGGCGTAATAACCGGAGGCAGCGCTATCGTCCAGTGCCACCACCTCCGTCAGAGCATCCTGCGCGGTCTCCAGGTTACCCTGTTGCAGTGCTTCCGAGCCCGCCGCATATTTTGCCTGCCAGACCGCCGCATCCGTATCCGCTGCAAGGTCGCTGATAAAGGGCTGCATGCCTTTCTCGTTACTGGCAAGGGTGCCAATAAACACCGGGACGCCAGCATCCTGGTAACGGCCCAGCAGACCGGCCAGATTGCTGCGGAACTGCTGCTCTCCCTCGCGGTATAACGCTGAATTGAGTGGGATATGGCGCTTGCCGACGATGCGGCGCATCAAGGTACCACTGCTGTTTGTGATTGTTTCCACATCCACCGGCTGTCGGCTGGTGGCCACATGATAGCTGTGCATGAGCAGTTGCAGGATGCGAGACTCTCGAAGCGCCAGGAAGGCGAGGATGACTGGTCGACTGCGTCCCGCTGATAGCGCCGAGCCGACACCGAGGATTCCGAGGTACTCATTGTGACCGGCGTAGATCAGCACCGCATCCGGTTGCAGGAGGATGATCTCATCGGCAAAATCCAGCAAGGTGTAGGAATTCACCGCCGGCATGGCCGTGGTGATGATCTCGAAATTGACATTGGCAAAGGTCGCCTGCAATCGTTGCTGCAGCATCCCTGCAAGGGAAGCGCCGTAACCATAAGGAAAGCCTGCAGCCGTGGAGCCCCCCTGGACGACGATACGAAAGGTGCCAGGCGCCTTTTGTTCGGGAAAGCGTGTCGGGTGAATCCTGACATCGGGCGTCGCGAACTCGTCAACCACGAAGCGCTTCACACTATCCGGGTTGGCTTGCAGGAAACCCGGTGCTTCGGCAACGGGAATGAACAGCGGATAGCTGTGTCCGTAGCCGGCCAGACGCAAGCCTGCCTCGACCAGGGCGAAGAACACTACCGGAATGCACAGGGCCACGACGGTGAAAAGCCGGCGTCGTAATACCGGCTTCGGATGTCCCTTTTTGTTGATCGTCATATGCAATCCGGATGCGGTACAGATGATTTCATCGTCTCAAGGTCTCGTATTCGTTTTCTTTTCCTTGGCAAGAGCGCCAGGGCAGGCGATTATGCAAGATCAGGTATGGGTTTGAAATCCAGGGAAGAACTGCTTGTTGAGTTGCAGGGGAGTCACAATACATGTGATACGATCATCCCGCAAACAGGACTCTATCCAGGGACATCCTGATTCAATCGTCATTCCGGGCGGAACGTAGCGGAGATCCGGAGTTCGGAGGTTTGATACCCAAAATGGAATCAATTAACTCTGTCCAGATTCGCTCATGAGCAAACTGGATAAAATAAAATTACGGCTACGTCGCTTTGCCGACGAGCGCGACTGGGAGCAGTTTCACTCCCCGAAGAACCTCGCCATGGCTCTCATTGTCGAGGCCGCCGAACTGGTCGAACATTTCCAGTGGCTGACGGAAGAACAAAGCCAGACACTGCAGCCCGACAAAATCGCCGAGGTAGAGCAGGAGATCGCCGACATCCAGATCTACCTTATCCGTCTCGCTGACAAACTTGGCGTCGATATAGAAAAGGCCGTGAACACCAAGATCAAACTCAATGAGAGCAAGTACCCGGTGGATAAGGTGCGTGGCAAGGCAGCGAAGTACTACGAGTATGACGAGGGGGATGATGGCGGCTGAGGGCGCTCGCGGCTAACGTTTTTACGGGTGCAGCGTACAGCCGCGATCTGGCTCAGGCGCTGCGCAGGCGTGTCATCTTGACCAGCAGGATCGCTGTCAGTGGCAGGATGAAGGTGAGTGTCGCTACCGTGATCATCAGCCACCCGAGTTCCGAATAGTCGGCCGGTACCGACACGACGGCGGTGTCCCGCTCGCTGACCTCGCGGGTAACGGTATAGAACTGGTTGACGTACTTGGTGCCCAGCGTGCTGGCCGAGAGCGCCAGGTTGGTGAATGAGGCCATGACCGCGAAGAAGGTTGCCTTGAGTTTGGCAGGCGCCGAATTCGCGATCCAGGCGAGCATGGGGATCATCGCCACCTGGCCAAGCGGCGACTCGATCGCCGTGTCCACCAGCGCGATGAAGTGTGCGTCGACAATGCCGCCCGTGAGTGCTGCCGTCCATTCGTGCAGTCCGTAGTACATGCCGATGATCGGGAAGGTCAGCAGAGTACTGATGAGGGTAAGGAACACGACGATGTAGGCGATGGATTTTTCCGCCATGAAGCGGCGGAAGATGAACATGCCGAACAGCGCCAGCCCGCTGCTGATCAGGGACAGCACGGACAGGAACTGCTGGTCGAAGCCGAGCTCGTCGATCATCCACCAGGTCTGTCCCGCACCCGGGGTGGGCATGGCGCGGTAGACGAAGATAATGATGGCCGTACCCAGCAACACGTTGCGGGCCGCGGGTTCGAGTACCTTCAACAGGCGGCTGATGAGAAACAGCACGATGAGCATTGAGCCCGCAAAGATGATTTCCTGGTTGTATGGCGCCTCGGTCAGGCCCATGGTAATGGTGAAGATCACGAACACCAGGCTGCCGCCGAGGATCCACCAGTTAGGCGAGGTGCGCTCGACCTGGCCGTGAACCATATCGCCGGCCTTGACCGCGTCGATGCCATGACTCAGTAACCGCCGGAGTTCGCGCCGCTTCAGGATGCCGCTGAGCAGCACGCCGGCCACCGAGACCACGGGAATGATCAGCGCGATCTCGTAGATGCGGATATAGATCTCAAGCTTCGCCTGTTCATCCAGGTTCTCGACACCCGCGAACATAAAGACATTCAGCAGGGCAACGAACACGGTGCCGCCGATAATCGCGACACGCCCCAGGGTCTGCATGGTCGTGTGCATCAGGCGCTTGGTGCCGGCAGGGAAGGGATTCCCCTCCTGGTCCAGCAGCGGCACCGCCTCCACGGTCATCGCGTCGGCGACCACGTCCTGGACCACGAAGCCGACCGGCGCCAGCAGCGTGCTCAACACGAACCACGCCTCTACCGGCATCATCGCGCCCATGGCATCGGGGTTGCCGAGCAGGCCGACCATGATCAGCAGGCTGGCCGCGGTCAGGCACGCACCCAGATAGACCAGCCCGGCCTTGTGCCGCCAGATCAGATCGACCAGATGCCCGAGCGGCATCTTCAGCGCCCAGGGGATGCCTGCCCAGAACCCGAGCGCGGCAAGAAACTCCGCCGAGAGCCCGAGATAGTCCTTGACGAAAAAGGTGCCGACGATGGCCGTCAGGCCCGAAACGCCATAAGCGACGTAGACCATCAGGGGCGGCAGATAGGAGAGACGGAACTCGCGACCGAGTTCCAGTATCGTGCGGTCAAACCAGTGGTAGATGCGTGTCAGCATGGCGAGGCAGGATACTGGCGGTGAGGGGTTATGACAATGCTTTCGCTAAGGAACGCAAACAGTTGCGCAGGAGACCTGTGTTTCTACGTTCGTGTCTATCGCGTTGTAGGAGCGGATTGCATCCGCGATCAGCTACTTAAATCCGTCATTCCGGGCGAAGCGTAGCGGAGACCCGGAATCCAGAGAGACTTCCCGGGATCCGGCGAATGGATCCACAGGCCGGCGGTCCAATTGGTAGGACAAAAGGGGGGGAACAAAAGGGGACGGAGGGATTTAAAGTACTTCATAAACGCCTCCGTCCCCTTTATCTCTGAGGCGGAAAAGCGGCTTGGTGAGAACATGCTGTTGTCCTCGTCAAAAGGGGACGCAAAAGGGGACGGAGGCATTAAACCCACGGCAAAAGGGGACGGAGGCATTAAACCCATAAACGCCTCCGTCCCCTTTATACTTTGATATCTGTAGCACACAAAGAATCACTGCGACATATGGGCGTAGCAGTGGGTGAAGTGCGGAATGTCGGAAGTTTCTCTGAGGGGCAGAAAAGTTACTTGGTATTCCATCGTGAGAATTTGTTCCTGGAAGCAAAGCTTTAAAAGAAGCAAGACAAAGAACCAAGAGCAGATTTCTTGCTGTATATAGTAACGCATCTTCTCTGACTCAATTTTCATCACAAGGACAAGACATATGACGTCATGGACGCCGACCTTGCTATTAATAGTACCGATGATATTGGAAATTGCGCTTCTATATGCCTGGTTGCACCTAAAGAAACGCAGTAATAGAAAGTTTCCGCGCAAAAGGAGACGGAGGGGTTTAAAGTATGTTCCCCTTCATAAACACCCCCGTCCCCTTTATGCTATGGCGGATACCAGTTACCTGCTACTCGTCTAATATTACGACTACATCTACCTAAACAACGACCAGGAGTGCTAAGTGTCTGGCGAAGACGAGTATCCAGTTTCCTGTTCGTTCCCCACCGGACCGGACTTGTCGAAACTGATAGTTATTGAGCTTGCGCCGGCGGAACGTCTGCCGGACTACATGGCGGCCATGAGCCTTGCGAACACCGAGGCGGAAAAGCGGCTCGGTGATAACATGCTGTTGTCCTGGTATGACCGCGATAGGGATTTCGAGTCCCCGCAGCATGCCAGCGAGTGCCATCTTGACGGTGCGGTGCCCGGGTATGTGGATTACGGCGTCTACCACGGCGCCACCCTCAAGGTGGATATCGAGCAGGGTCGCTTTGTGTTTTTCTATCTGCCCGTTACATAAAGGGGAGACGGAGGCCATAAACGCCTCCGTCCCCTTTATTTCCTTTATTTCTTCAGGATCGAAATGATCTGTTCTTCGGTATAACGCTTGCGCTTCATATCGGGACCTCCCTCGGTCAGAATTATAGGGAAATCCCACATACCACATGGCTCGAATTACGGGGGTACGGTCAAGAGGATTTATTACATTCGAGAATGATGGCCGGCTGTTGGTGTCTGCCGTTGTACACAAAGAATTACTGCGGCGTATGGGCGTGCCTGTGGATGAAGTAAGGAATGTTGGACGTTTCTCTGAGGGGCAGAAAAGTTACCTAGAATTTCATCGTGAGAATTTGTTTCTAGAAGCAAAAATCTAGGATAAACAATTTATTAACCCAAAGTGCAATACATGCTTATGCTAGTAATCTGTAGTTTTCAGACAATGAATTAGCTGGGTTTTAGGATGTGCTGAGTTGCCGGAAATAGAATGTATCGCAGTATCTCCTTGCCAAATACTCTCGTAAGCTCCTGTATTCAATAAAACAAATAACGATCCGATATACAAAGACAATGTAGGGATTCTGGGCCATTACTCTTCCTAAGGTGGCTAGTCCCTCAAGGAACGAGGTCTCGGATCAATATGGCTATATTTGTCCCATCGCTCAATAGTTGTCTTGGAAAAATGCAATCGGGTGAAAGACGTCTTGCACGTTGTCTGGAAGCCTTGCTGGAAGATGATTACCTCTGTTGGTATGAGTTACCCGTCGGTAAGCGGCAGCGGTATACAGATTTCATTATTTTACATCCCGGTCGAGGTCTGCTGTTACTCGAGGTTAAGGATTGGAAACCTGACAACATCCGTGACATCAATCGGGTCACGGTTTCTTTACTTACGAATAATGGCCTTGTTACAAAAAGTAATCCGCTTGAGCAGGCGCGGCAATGTACGTATCAATTAGTCAACCAACTGGAAAAAGATCCGCAGCTTGTCAGGCAAAGCGGGCAATACCAGGGACGGCTGTCATTCCCCTATGGGTATGGTCTGGTCCTTTCACATATCACCCGTAACCAGTTCGATTCCTCAGATCTCGGGGATGTGCTGCCGGCGCATCAAGTCATCTGTAGCGATGAGATGACGAAATCCACCGATGTGGAGGAATTCCAGAAACGCCTCTGGGACATGTTTAATGTCGGATTCAGTTGTCAATTGACATTGCCGCAAATCGACCGGGTAAGGTGGCATATCTTCCCTGAAGTGCGTATTGGTGACGGACAGCTGGGCATGTTTACTGAAAGTGAAAAGAGCGCCCTGGTCCCCGACCTGCTGAAGGTTATGGATATGCAGCAGGAACAGTTGGCACGAAGCCTGGGAGAGGGTCACCGCGTTATTCATGGTGTGGCGGGTTCAGGCAAGACACTTATCCTGGGATACCGGTGCCTGTATCTCGCAAAGGTATTGCACAAACCTATCCTGGTGCTGTGTTTCAATATCACACTGGCGGCACGTTTGCGATCGATAATGGAAGACAAGGAGATCAATGATCGTGTGCACGTGTATCACTTCCATGACTGGTGTGGAGAGATGCTCAAGCGTTATCACATACCAAAACCGGAATCAGGAAACGGTTATATTGATAGACTGGTCAACCAGGTTATTAGGGCGGTAGACGATGGTCATATTCCCAAGGGCCAGTATGGTGCACTAATGATAGACGAGGGGCATGATTTTGAGGCTGAGTGGTTGCAGTTGATTGTCCAGATGGTGGATTCGGAAACCAGTTCCTTATTGCTGCTTTATGATGATGCACAGTCAATCTACAAGAAGAAAAAGGCACTGGACTTCAGTTTGTCGAGCGTCGGTGTCCAGGCAAGAGGGCGGACCACCATACTCAGGGTAAATTACCGCAATACAGATGAAATCCTGAATTACGCTTACCGCTTTTCCAAGCATTACCTGGTGCCAGCTGATTCTGATGAAGATCACATTCCGCTGCTGGAGCCACAGTCTGCGGGCCGCCATGGTTACAAGCCGTTTATGAAGCAGCTATCCACATTCGAGGAAGAAGCAAGCTACGTCGCCGTAAATTTAAAACGAATACATGATGGCGGCTTACGATGGCTCGACATGTGCGTGCTTTATCCGCATCGCTGGATGGGCAAAAAGCTGCAAGATGCATTTCAGGCAGAGGGTATTCCAACGCAATGGCTAGGCTCGCAATGGGCTAAGAAAACTTTCAATCCCGGTGAAGACAGTGTCAAGTTGATGACTATGCATAGTAGCAAAGGTCTTGAGTTTCCATTGGTGTCCATTACCGGACTCGGCTATATGCCGGGCAAGCATGATGACCTCGCTTCAGAGGCAAAGTTGCTCTACGTCGCAATGACTCGGTCCACAGATAAGTTGTTGCTGACTTGTCACAAGGAATCAGATTTTGTGCGCATGCTGGCAGAAGTTTGATATGAGTTTATTTCCTCCGTCCTCTTTATCCTGCTCTACAAAGTTACTTTCATCTGCCGAAGCCATTTCTGGCCACAATTTGTTGTTAGGGATAATTAAAGGGGATGTCGCTTGAAGAACAACTACGTTTTGATTGATTTCGAGAACGTACAGCCTAAGAATCTGGCTATTCTCAATGGACATCCCGTCCAGGTGATTGTCTTCATCGGTGCCAATCAAGTGAAGGTGTCGTTTGATCTTGCCTCATCGTTACAAGCATTAGGAAGCAATGCCGAGTATGTAAAAATAGGCGGCAATGGTTCCAATGCCCTGGATTTCCACATCGCGTTCTATATCGGTCAGCTGGCAGAACGTGATCCAGATGCCTGCTTCCACATCGTCTCGAAAGATACCGGCTTCGATCCGCTCATCAAACATCTGAAAGAAAGGAAGATAGTTTCCCGTCGAGTAAAAGACTTATCCAATATACCATTGCCAGGAATCGCGAACGCCACTTCATCCGCAGAGAAGATAGCTACCATAGTAAAGAGCCTTTCCGCACGAGGACACGCTCGGCCACGCAAGGTTAAAACTCTGGCCAATACGATCAATTCACTGTTTATGAAAACCCTTGGGGAAAGTGAGTTAATGAGCCTGATTGAACAATTGCGCCAGCAACAGTACGTCGTGATAGAGAGTGGAAACGTAAGTTATATGCCGCCGATCAGTCATCAATAAAATCAAGAGGTAAAATGGTGTTAGAGCACAGTTTCCCCTAATATTAGTAACAATTGTGCTCTGACCCCGGTTTTCGCACCAGAAAATGGTATTCGTAAGATTCTAATGTCAGAAACATATACATGCTGGAAATGTGGAGGTCCTTTGCCGGACCTGTTGTTGCCGCTGCCGCGACATGAAGAGTGTCCGCACTGCCGGGTTCAGCTGCACGTATGCCGGATGTGCGAGTTTTTCGATGCTGTTGCACCGCAGCAATGCCGGGAACCGGTTGCCGACCACGTGTCTGACAAGTCGCGCGCCAATTTCTGTGGCTATTTCAATGTCAATCCGCATGCCTTTACAACGCCTCCGGATCAGGCTGATGCGTCTCACCGGGAGCTGGAAACACTCTTCGGGGATGCCTCTTCGGGGTCTTCGGCTGAGGCTGATGCTACCAAAGATGCATTGCAGGACGAGTTGGAGCAGTGGTTCAGGAAATGAATAAATTTAAACAGGATCAAACGAGTCCTGTCAAAAGGGGACGGAATAAACCCATAAACGCCTCCGTCCCCTTTATCTACTTTAATGGTCTTCTCGTGCAGCCAGTTCCCGTTGGCGCCGTTCGGTTTCCTGTTCGCGGGCGTCGTCAATCACCTGCATGACTTCTGCTACATTGGCATCCACCGTACTGCGCGCAAAGTGCCCGCTAAGTGGCGTATCGTGCTGGAGATTGCCGCTTTCATACAGTCCCCAGATTTCCTTGCCGTAGTCGCTTTTGAGTAACTCCGGTGCAAAACGGCCGAAATAAATTGCCATATTGTCAATATCCCGCTCCAGCATCGTGCCCGCGCTGTTATTACTTGCGGCATTGACTGCTTGTGGAAGATCGATAATGACGGGCCCTTCCTTGTCAACTAACACGTTGAACGGCGATAAGTCGCCATGGACAAGACCCGAGCAGAGCATGCGCACTATTTCTGCAATTATTCGCGCGTGATACTCACGTGCCTGCGTGCTGCTCAGGGTCAGGTCATTGAGTCTTGGCGCGGCGATGCCATCACCGTCGGTGACCAGTTCCATCAACAGTACGCCATCAACAAAGCCATAGGGCATGGGTACGCGCACACCGGCAGCGGCCAAACAATAGAGCGCATCGATTTCCGCGCTGACCCAGGCTTGTTCAGATTCTCTTTGTCCGTAACGGCTGCGTTTCCCCATGGCGCGGGCCTGGCGGCTGTTTTTAACCTTGCGCCCTTCCTGATATTGCACCGCTTGCTTGAAGCTGCGCTGGTTGGCGGCTTTATAAACCTTGGCGCAACGTATCTCTGTGCCACAGCGAACCACATAGACCTGTGCTTCTTTACCACTCATCAACTGGGAGAGAATCTCGTCGATCAGACCGTCCTCGACCAGTGGTTTCAATCGTTCAGGTACTTTCATGGTCGCTTTATACGCTGTCACGCAGCGTAATGGAATGACAAGGATGGGACGTGACGGGTGAGTTTCACTGAAAAGTGTCCAAATACATGAATTATTCTGGTATTCCAGAAAAATGTATCCGGCCCCTTTTTAAGCTCATAATATTGACCTTATTTGAACACCAGGAAGGAGAAGACCATGCTCGAGAAAAACCAGACTGCACCTGCATTCAGTACACCAAACCAGCATAACGAGACGATCAGTCTGTCTGATTACAAGGGCAGCAAGAATGTTGTTTTGTATTTTTACCCGAAAGATGACACGCCGGGCTGCACTATCGAGGCGAACCAGTTTACGGAGCTGGCCAGTGAGTTTGCCAAAGCGGATACTGTGGTGCTTGGCGTGAGCAAGGACTCGTGTGAAAGCCACCTCGCCTTTATTAACAAATTCGGGCTCGAGGTGGACCTGCTAGCCGATTCTTCGGGGGAACTCTGCGATGCCTACGGTGTATGGCAGGAAAAGGAAAAAAACGGCGTGAAGAAAATGGGTATAGTCCGTTCAACCTTTGTTATCAATAAAGAGGGTGAGTTGGTCGACGCGATTTATGGTGTTACCGCGGAAGGTCATGCGCGGGAGATGCTGGAGAATGTCAGGGGGCTTTGAGGAGTCAACAAAAGGGGACGTCAACAAAAGGGGACGGAGGCATTAAATCACAAAAGGGGACGCACAAAAGGGGACGGAGGCATTAAATCAACACCTCCGTCCCCTTTATCGTCCCCTTTATCTCTCATTGTTGATAAAGTAGATCCGCTCCATTTTTTGCTACACTGTAGAGCCGAAGCGGTATCATTTGGAAAACCCCTTGTTTCGTAACCTCCGTTTTATAGTCTTGCCTGTGCTTTCCCTGCAGCTGCTTTCTGCCTGTGCCTCTTACGGGACAATTAGTAACCAACCCATTACCGATGTTGAGCCTTCTACAAGGTATGCGATCAGTCATGCGGTGAATTCCAACCGCTCCAACGAAGTCACCATGGTGTTGGCATTGTCCGGGGGCGGAACACGTGCAGCTGCCCTGGCTTACGGTGTTCTGGAAGCCATGCGCGATACCACCGTCAACCTTGATGGCCGGTCACAACGTTTGCTGGACGAAATCGATGTCATCAGCTCGGTTTCCGGTGGCAGCTTCACGGCAGCCTATTACGGCTTGCATGGAGACAAGACGTTCACTGAATTTGAAAATAAATTTCTGCGTAGTGATGTTTCAGGGGAACTGATGTACGGTTTGTTCGACCCGGAAATGTGGGTCTCAACGGGTGGCCGCACAGAAATGGCTGTCGATTATTATGAGGAAAAAGTGTTCAGGGGGGCGACCTTCGCAGACCTGCAACGCAGGGAAGGACCTTTACTGGTAATCAATGCCACCGACCTGGGTCGGGGCGTGCGGTTTTCTTTTTTGCAGGACTATTTCGATCTGCTGTGTTCGGATCTGTCTTCTTTTCAGATTGCCCGTGCCGTTGCCGCTTCATCCGCTGTACCGTTACTGTTTCATCCGGTGGTACTGAAAAATCACACAGGTTGTACTACCCATATGCAAACCGTAGTTGAAGGGACGAAATCTCCTGCGAACAACGCAACACAATTGTCGCATGTGGTGGCCGGACTCAACAGTTATGCGCTGAAAGATCAGCGCCAGTACATACATCTTGTTGATGGTGGCATTACCGATAACTTGGGGTTGCTGGCTATCTATGAAATGGTCGAGATTGCAGGTGGCGCAAAAAGCTTTCTTGACTCTATAGGGGGGGTGCCCGCGCCGCGTCTTCTCATGATATCGGTGAATGCCTCGACAACACCGCAATACGATATCGAACTGACAAACGAGAATCCTTCGGTGGAAGACACGATTAATCTGGTGACAGACGCTCAAATTCATCGCACTAACATGGCGACGATGGAGTTGATGCATGCAAGCATCAGGCGCTGGGCGAGCGAACTGTCCACTCGCGAACAAGCCGTGGATTCGTATTTCGTAGAGATTGATTTCAACCGTCTTCCGGAAGCGGAGCGCAGGCTGTATTTCAACCAGATTCCAACAAATTACTCTTTAACCGATGAGCAGGTGAATGATTTGATCGCAGCTGGCCGCGAGTTACTGGTAAACAACGCGGAATTTCAACGCTTCATCAAGAATCTGAGATAAAAAGGGGACGGAGGCATTAAATTAATGGCGTTTCAGAGTAAAAAGGGGACGGAGGCATTAAATTAATGGCGTTTCAGTGCTTCAGTAATATTTGTATTTTTGCTAGGGCGTGTTAACACTAATGATGGCATCAGTGATTAGCGCGAAATGAATGAAGAACATAAAAACGACATCCAGTTTATCGAATCGAGAGAAGATGCGACGGAAGCCCTTCAACCGACGAAATAACCGTTCTACCTCGTTGCGCCTCTTGTACATTTCTTTGTCATATTCCCAAGGTGTCAGGCGATTGCTTTTGGGCGGCACAACCGGAAGCATTTCAAGTTCCAATACCAACTGGCGCGTTTCATCACCTTCATAGGCTTTATCCATAATGACATGCGCCCCTTCCCACCCGCTATTTTTAAGCGTATTCAGCAACTTTCTCCCCTCCGGCGCATCACCTGCCTGGCCCGGGGAAAGCGAGAATGTCACGGCTGTTTTTGCGTTGGCTGCAACCATATGAATTTTCGTTGTCCATCCCGCTCGCGATTTACCAATAGATTGTGGACCGTTTTTTTTAACGCACCGGTCCCATCGGGATGGACTTTGACAGCGGTACTATCGAGCGAAACATGATCGACCTGAATGTTAATGGTGTCGTTTTCCTGCAGTCCGGCGAAGACTTGCTCCAGGACACCCCGTTTGGCCCAACGGTTAGCGCGCGTATAAATCGTGTGCCAATTACCAAATTTTCTCGGCAACCCTCGCCACTTGCAGCCATGTTCCGCGACATACAAAATGGCGTTGAGTACCTGTAAATTAGTTATGGTGACGTTACCCCGTTGTTTCGGCAGTAACTTTTCAACGGCTTTGAATTCATTTGCGGTGATTTTCATCCGTGAATTTTATCAGCATTAGTGTTAACACGCCCTAGTTCATCCGGTTCGCCGTCTGTTTGTTATCCAGCCTGGAAGCCCGGCGAAGGGGACAGGGATGCACGCGCAAAACAATCGATAAGTTTGCAATAATAAGGGACAGACTGGTACTAGCACTTACTTGAGGAGACGCTCATGGTAGGGTTACGCTACGCTAAACCAAGCCGCGAATCGCGAGTACTGGTTTTATCCTCGGTCGAATTAGCGTAGCGTCATCGAAATAAGTGTCTTCTGGACAGACCCTGTCCCCTGATAGAGCAGTTAATATTGGATGACGGTAATGATGCTCTGTTCCTGATTTCCCCGTCTATGTTTACAGCTTCTATGATTGACGAAAGCAAACAACCCGCAAAACCTGGCTGCAACAGCAAACGTCTCGCGTGGACCCTCCGCCTCGCTGTCGTTCCGCTTGTTATCCTGGCGGGGATCTGGTTCGTCACCGGCATGCCCGGCAGTTCCTGGTCGGGGTCGCTGCCGCCGCTGACGGACAGGGAACAGTTGATCCATGACCATCTCAAGGACCATGTCACTGCGCTGGCTGGCCGCATCGGCGAGCGCAATGTCTGGCGTCCCGAGGCAATGGCCGATGCGGCCGCGTATATCCAGAAGCGTTTTGAAGATGCGGGTTACAACGTCAATCTTCAACCCTTTACCAGCCGCGGCCTGCTCGTGAACAATATTGAAGCCGTGCTGCCGGGTCACGGTGCGGCGGAGGAAATCATTGTCATCGGGGCGCATTACGATTCAGTGGTCGATTGCCCGGGGGCCGATGATAATGCCTCGGGTGTGGCCGCCTTGCTGGAGCTTGCTCGCTTGCTTGCCGGCTCGATGCTGTCGCGTAGCGTGCGCTTCGTGGCCTTTGCCAATGAGGAGGCACCGTTCTTCTACGGTGATGAGATGGGCAGTAACCTGTATGCCGCCCGTGCACAAGTGCAGGGCGAGCACATTGAGGCGATGCTCTCACTGGAGACGCTGGGTTATTACACTGACCAGCCGGGCACGCAAAAGTATCCCTTTCCGTTTAGCTGGTTTTACCCGGATAGCGGTAATTTTATCGGCTTCGTCGGCAATCTTTCCTCCCGGCCCCTGGTTCGCCAGGCAGTCCGTGCATTCCGCGCATCGACAGCATTTCCCTCGGAAGGTGTGGCGGCGCCGAGCGGCATAGAGGGCATTCACTGGTCTGACCACTGGTCTTTCTGGCAGGCGGGTTACCCGGCCATCATGGTCACGGATACGGCGCCATTTCGTTATCCTCATTATCACACGGCAAACGATACGCCGGCGCAGCTTGATTACACCGGGCTGGCACGGGTGACCGGCGGGCTGGCGGAAGTTGTCGTAGTGCTTGCTTCGCAGTAGGGGAGCAGTGGATTATTGGATCTGACCCGAATGGCACTTACTTAAGAACCTTGCCACGGAAACACACGTAACTATTTTCTGTAAGTTGATCTATTTTTCCGTGTTATTCCGTGGCCAATTCTACTTTATATTTTAGCGAAACTGCTTGAGTAAGCACCATTCGTGGCTGTTCCCGATTTTGAGAAAACAGGTTAGGCTTTGTGAACGACTGCATTAAACAACTTGAAGCCACAGGCGACTACCGCATTATCAGGCGATTCACACCGGTGGTGTCTTATTGTGCGCCTGGTGAGGCGACCAAACGGATCGGAATCTTTCTTGATACCGAGACCACCGGCCTGGATGTCGACACCGACAAGATCATCGAACTGGCCATGTACCCTTTGAGTTTGATGCATCCGGGAATATCTATCGCTTGCTGCCCGGGTACAACGGCTTTAATGATCCCGATATGCCGATTCCCGAGATCGCCCGGCAGATCACCGGCATTACCGATGAGATGGTGCAGGGCCAATCGATTGACGTTGCTGCAGTAAAGAAGCTGTTATCCAGTGCGGCGCTTGTGATTGCCCACAATGCACGCTTTGACCGGCCGTTTTGTGAGGCTCTACTGGATGAGTTCAAGGATATCTCCTGGGCCTGCTCGATTGCCGACGTGAACTGGCAGGAGGAGGGTTTAGAAGGGGTGAAGCTTGAATTTCTGGCCTACAAGTTCGGTTTCTTCTTTGAGGGCCACCGTGCCACGATTGACTGTCAGGCCGGCATCGAGATACTTTCTCGGCTCTTGCCGCTGTCAGGTGAACGGGTGTTAAAACGTTTACTCGAACATGCGCGTCTTACGGAGGTGCGCTTATGGGCGGAAGGTGCACCGTTTGAGAAGAAAGATGACCTGAAGAAGCGTGGTTACCGCTGGAGTTCGGGCGAGAAGGGCAAGCGCAAGGCCTGGTACAAGGACTTGCAGGAAGACCAGCTGGAGAGTGAAATGCTCTATCTGAATACACATATCTATTCGCGTGAGGTGGCAGAACTGCCCATGGATAGAATTACCGCACTGTTACGTTATTCCAGTCGAGTCTGACCCTCTTTCGCATGAGGGGCATAAAGCGTAAAGGGCCGTAAAGGGGACGGAGGGGATTAAGTAATTCCCTCCGTCCCCTTTATCTTTATACCTATACCCTTTAGTGCTTTAGTGTGGCGGCAGGCTGCACCGCGGGTTCGGCTGTATCGCGGAACTGCAGTGCCGCCAGCCGCGCATAGAGACCGTCTGCTGCGACCAGTTCGTCATGGCGGCCGCTGGCGACGATGCGGCCGTGGTCCATCACCAGGATCTGGTCTACCTTGCGGACCGTCGCCAGACGATGCGCGATAATGAGCGTGGTGCGCGCTTGCATGAGTTGTTCCAGTGCATCCTGAACCAGGCGTTCGCTTTCGGCATCGAGGGAGCTGGTGGCTTCATCGAGCAACAGCACGGCCGGGTCACGCAGAATGGCGCGGGCGATGGCGATGCGCTGGCGTTGTCCACCGGACAGACGCACGCCGCGTTCACCGAGGAAGGTGTTGAAACCCTGCGGTAACTGGTCGAGAAATTCCGCCGCGTGCGCGGCTTCTGCGGCACGCCGTACGTCGGCATCGGTCACCGCGGGAAAACCGTAGCCGATGTTTTCCCAGGCATCGGCGCCGAAGATGACCGGGTCCTGTGGCACCAGCGCCATGCGCTGACGCAGCTGCTGCGGATCGGCCTGGCGGATATCGACACCATCGAAACGAATCAAGCCGCTGTCCGGATCATAGAAGCGCAGCAGCAGTTGCAACACGGTTGACTTGCCGGCACCCGACGGGCCGACCAGTGCCACCTTCTGTCCGGGTTGCAGCGTCAGTGACAGTTCGCTGAGCGCAGGGCTGTCGGGCCGCGACGGGTAACGGAAGGTGACATCGTTCAGCTGCACCTCGCCACGCGCCGGTTCGGGTAGTGCAACGGGTGCGGCCGGCGTGGTGATGGCGGGTTCGGTGTTGAGCAGTTCCAGCAAACGTTCGGTGGCGCCGGCGGCGCGCAGCAGGTCACCGGCGACCTCGCTTAACGCACTCACCGAACCGGCGACCAGCAGGGCATAAAACACAAAGGCCGAGAGCTGCCCGCCACTGATGCGCCCGGCCAGCACATCATGGCCACCCACCCACAAGACGAGACTGACAGCGATAAACGTGAACAACATCACCGTGGCCGTGAGCAGCGCACTGACGCGGGTGCGCTGGATGGCGGCACCGAAAGCGGCCTCTACCTGCGCGCCGTAACGCTGCCGGTCGATGCGTTCATGACAGAACGCCTGCACGGTGCGGATACCGTACAACACCTCATCGACCATGGCGCCGATATCGGCAATCCGGTCCTGGCTGTTGCGCGACAGGCTGCGCACCCGGTGTCCGAGCAGCCACAACGGTATCACCGCCAAGGGAACGCCAAGCAACACCAGCAACGCCAGCTTGCCGCTGGTGAGGGTCAGCATGACCAGACCGCCGCTGATCAGCAGGACGTTGCGCACGGCGATCGCCAGCGTCGAACCGACCACTACCTGCAACAGCGAGGTATCCGTGGTCAGGCGCGAGATGACTTCGCCGGTGCGCGTCACTTCGAAAAATGCCGGTTCCAGTTTGAGTACCCTGGCGAACACGGCCTTGCGGATATCGGCCACCACCCGTTCACCGATCCAGGTGACCAGGTAGACGCGGGCCGCCACCGAGGCCGACATCACCGTGACCACCACCAGGAACAGCAACAGTGCCTGGTTCAGTGCCGCACCCGAGCCGCTGCTCAGGCCGTGATCGACAACCCGTTGCAGCACCACGCCGAAACCGAGCACGGCGCCCGCCGCGATCAGCAACGCGACCACCGCACCCAGCACCGCACTGCGGTAGGGTCGCAGAAAGGTGAACAGCTGTTTCAGTACGCGCAGATCGCGGCTGGGTGGACGCTGTTCGGTCAGGGTCTTTTGTTTGCTTCTAGGCATATCGCAGCATTTCTGGTGCAGGCGTGCATTATTATGTTCCCGGTTAGTGACTATTCACCACGGAGGCACGGAGAATACAGAGACGTTTGTAAAAAAATATTGCAACTATTCACCTCAGAGGTAAATGACACCTATCCAGAGGATGTCATCACTAAAAATCCCATTAGCCACGGAATCCACGGAAGAACACGAAAAAAGTAAAAGCCTTAGAAGTCATATTTCCGTGTTCTTACTGTTCTTCCGTGGATTCCGTGGCTGAATGTTCAAATAAATGCCTTTCGCCTCTGTGTCTCTGTGGCCAACTGAATATATATCGATCAGTTTACGGGATTTCCGGCATAACCGCTGAGTTCCAGGTAACCGCTGCCGTGGTGACTGCCCGACACCTCGACCGCGCCCTCCCAGTAACGCACACTGTGATCCATCAGCTGGTCATCGAACAAGGCCTGCACTTCAAGATCCAGCTGCAGCTCGGCCACCTGCAAGCGCCAGCGGGTTGGATAGCGCGTACCATCCTCGGCCTGCCAGTGATGCAGGGGTGTAAGCGAGACCTGCCCGGGTAGCAATGTTTGAACCTCACCGTCTGTTCCCACCAGGGTGCCACGACTGAACGCATGTGTCTCACCCTGCCGGGTGCGCAGCTGGTAGTACATCAAGTCGCGGCCATCATCCAGTTGCAGGGAAAACCAGTCCCATCCGGCCTGATCGCTGTCCAGCGCGGAGCTTGACCACTCGCGATCCATCCACGAGGCACCCTGCACCATGTAAACCGTATCGCCAATGCGCAACTCGCCGCGTGTCGGCAGACGCGTGAAGGAATAGTAGTAAGAGGCATTGCCGGGCGTTGCACTCTTGCGCGACAGACCACGCTCACCCTGCAGCACCAGTGGCTTGTCACCTGACTGCAATTGCAGCGCCAGACCGATGTCCTCGTCCTGTGCCGTCACGCTCAATGGAAACAATTCATTATCCGCACGCATCGACCAGGGTCCCAGCCACACGGCAAACGGTGCTACACGGGCACCGGCAAGGCCCGCCGCCGCGCGTGCAAAGCGTTCGGCTGAATAATGCCTCGCTGCGGCGATGTCGCTGATCGCCATGTGCCCCATATAGATCTGCTGCGTGCGCCATGTCGAGTCCTGCAGCGCTTCCCCGGGACGCAGTGCGACACGAAACAGCGTGAACTGGTAACCGAAGCGGCGCCCGCTTGCCGTCTGCAGATTACCCGTCAGGTACCACCACTCGGTGGCATAGTCGCGATGCGCGCCATGATCCTCGGGGAACTGGAAGCTGCGTGGTTCAAAGGCGCGCGCAAAACCGGCCGCGGGTTCCGCTCCCAGCACCTGGTCGACGCGCAGCGCCGGCGCATTCGCAGGCTGCTGCATCTCGCAGGCCGACAGCGCCAGCGCCAGCAGCAACAGCAGGTAACGCACGCTCAGTCCTCCCTCAGTTGCGGTGCCGGGTGACGGTGCGCCGAACGCCACGCCGGGTAGATCGCGGCCAGGCCTGCAGCCAGCAACCCGACCAGCAGCGTCTGCAGCAGCAGAGTGCCGTCGACACTGAACGGCATGGTCCAGCCGAACGCACGCCGCTGTACCGACTGGATCAGCACCCACGCCATGAGCATGCCGGTGGGGATTGCCACACAGCCGGCCAGCAATCCCATCAGCAACGACTCGCCACTGATCAGCCCGGCGATCTGGCCGCGTGTCAGGCCGAGCGCGCGCAACACGGCATACTCCTTGGCGCGTTCCAGTTGCAGCGCCATCAGGGCGCTCAATACACCGATAAACGCCACCAGCAGCGACACTGCACGCAACACCTCGGTGACGCGAAACGTGCGGTCGAAGACTGCCATGGATTCTTCCAGGATGGCTACCGCGGGGGTCAGCAGGATGTCAGTGCGCGCGGCGAGTTCACTGACCTCGCGACGCATTGACTCGACATCACCGTTACGCGCGAACAGTGCCAGCGTGTGCACCTGCTGATCGGGCCAGTAGTTGCGATACACGGCCTCGTCCATAAACAGGCGCCCGTGCTCGCTGGCATAGTCGCGGAACACGGCGGCCACCTGCACAACCTGTGGCCCTGCAGGCGTCGGCAGTATCAGTGTCGATCCGGGCGCCAGGTCGAGGTGATATGCCAGCGGTTCGGACACCAGCACCGCCCCTTCGGCAAAATCCTTCCACGCCGACGCCGCGCCACTGAGCAACTCAAAACCTTGGCGCGAGGGTGCGGCCAGGTGTGCACCGATGAGTTCCACACGTCGCCCGGCCAGCGGCAGCGTGCGCTCGCGGTAACGGCTGACGGTGGTCACGCTATCCAGGCGCGACACGGCCTGCACGACGTCAGCCGGCAGCGTCGCGCCTGCGTCGAAGCCTTGCGCGGCGACGTACAGGTCAGCGCTCAACAGGTCGCCCAGCCAGGTGTTGACCGAGGCGCGCATACTTTCCACCATCACACCGACACCGATACTGGCGGATAACGCCACCATCAATGCCGCAACCGCAATCCCCAGGCGCGACAAATGCCGGTCAAGATCGCGCACGCCCATACGCCAGAGTACGGGCAGGCCAGCATGCGCCAGTAGCCGGTGCAGTATGCGAATCACCAGCGGTGTCATCATGGCCGCGCCCAGCACCAGTGCAAACAGGCCTGCAAAGCTCATAATCACGCCACCGGGCAACGCCAGTGCCAGCAGCAGGCCGGCAGCCAGCAACAGCAGTCCCAGCAGTCCCCACAGGTAAACCCCGCGGTACGCGGCCTGCTCCAGCGCCGCCCGCGACAAGGTCGTCAGTGGCGGCGTGCGCGCCGCGCGCCAGGCGGGCACCAGTGTCGCCAGCAGGGTCGCCACCACGCCCAGGCCGGCGGCGATAATCAAGGCCCTCCAGTCCAGCTGCAGGGCAGTCACGCTGACGTTGTAATAAAGCTCGCTGACGGTAGCCGCCACCAGACGTGTCAGGCCCCGCCCCAGCCACACACCAAGCAACAGCCCGAGTAACGTACCGAGCGCGGCAACGATCACGGCTTCCAGCAGGATCAGGCCGAACAGTTCCCGTGGCGTTACACCGAGGGTGCGCAAACGCCCGAAGAGGTTGCGCCGCTGCACCATGGAAAAGGTCATGGCGTTGAAAATCAGAAACATGCCGACCAGCATCGCCAGCAGGCTCATGGCGGTGAGGTTGAGCTCGAACGCCGCTGACAGACGTTTCACGCCCTGCGCCTGTTCGGCGACTGTCTGCAACTGCACACCGGCGGGGATGCGCTGTCTGACCCAGGCTTCGCCGGCGGCATCCAGTATCAGGTCCACATAGCTGAGATGGCCGTGCAGTTCCAGAATGGATTGGGCGCTGGCGATATCGACCAGCAGCAGGTCGTCACTGACACGGCTTTGCTGCTCATCAATACGCAGCACATTGAGGGTGGCGGGCCTGCCGCGGTAGACAATGTCGAGCCTGTCACCGGCAGCCACATCGAGTGTGCGCGCCGTGGCGGCGCCCAGCACCAGCGAACCCGCCTGTGTCAGCCAGTCGCCGATGAAGCCGGCGTCAGTCTCTACCCCGGCAAGCTGGCTGCGGAAGGGCGCCTCGGCAAACAGGTCAAATCCCACCAGCTGGTAACGACCCGCGCCGCCTTCGACCCCGACCCAGCCATTCACCACCGGTGCCATGGGGGGTGCACCGGGCGTGCGTTTCAGGTTGACATAGACCTCATCAGGTAGCGCGGCCCCGGGGACTGCAAGGCGATGCGTGGCCTTGCCCTGCAACTGTTGTGCGGACAGCTCAAAGGCTGCGCGCGCACCGCTGTTGGCCAGGTCCACCGCCAGCACAACGGCTACGCCCAGTGCAATGCCGGACAGGGCCAGCAGGCCCTGCCAGCGATGGCGCATCATGTAGCGCAGTCCGGCACGCAACAACAACGGCGAGAAGAACTTCACGGCAGTCAGTCTGTCGCAATCTGCCCGTGGCGCAGACGCAGCACGCGGTCGGCCGCCTCTGCAACCGCGGTGCTATGCGTGACCAGCAGCATGGTCGTGCCCTGCTGCCTGGCAAGGCCGGTGAGCAACGCAATGATCCGGCCTGCGCTATCCTCATCAAGGTTGCCGGTGGGCTCGTCGGCCAGCAACAGGGCGGGCCGGTGTGCCAGTGCGCGGGCGATGGCGGCACGTTGCTGTTCACCGCCCGAGAGTGTCTCCGGAAAACGCTGCTGCAGACCGCCAAGTCCGACAGCGGCCATCAGCTCGTTGGCACGTTGTTGCGCCGCGTGCTGGTCATCTCCCAGCAGTTCCAGCGGCAGGGCAATATTTTCAGCCACCGTCAGCGTCTGGATGAGGTTGAAAAACTGAAACACGAAACCGATATGCCGGCGCCGCAACAGCGTGCGTTCGGGTTCCGCCAGTGCGTGTACATCGATACCCTGCAGCGACACCTTACCGCTGTCCGGGCTGTCAATCCCGCTGATCAGGTTGAGCAGGGTCGTCTTGCCACTGCCACTGGCGCCCAGCAGGGCGACCGTCTCGCCCTTGCTGACGCTGAACGTCAGCCTGTCGAACACCACTTGGCGTGTGCTGCCGGAGCAGTACACCTTGGCCAGATTGTCGACCGCTACCATGCTCACCTGTGTACTGCCCGCGTCGCCAAACAATTATGCTGACATCATACACTGCTACATACCCTGCAATGCCCCCGCCGCTGCAGGGCTGTTTGCATGTGGATGCTAGTACTTGACAGAACAGCCGTAGGGTTTCGTTACCGCGCTGCTGACGGGCTTGCCGGCTGCCATTTCCTGCAGGGTCACACGTACATATTGCGTGGCCCGGGGAATGTCATCCGGGTTGGCGCTGCTGATACTGTCGATGCCACCCATGTAAACCAGCGTGCCGGCTGCATCGATGATGAACATATGCGGCGTGGTTTTGGCTGCATAGCTGCGGCCGATCTTGCCCTCGGGGTCGAGGATGACCGCATCGGGGTGTGCATCGCGTTTGCGGGTGAGCTCGTCTGCCTCTTGGGGACTCACATGGCCCTGCTTGCCGGGGGCAGAGGAAATGACGGACAGCCAGACAACGCCCTGTGCGGCTGCCTCACGCTGCTGGTCCTGCATATTGCCGGCGCCATAGTGCTTGCGGACAAAGGGGCAGTCATGATTGGTCCATTCCAGAACCACGATTTTGCCACGGTAATCGGCCAGCCGATGGAACTCCCCGCGGCTGTCAACGCCCTCGAAATCGGGCGCCGGTTCACCGACGCGCGGCGCGGCGCTTGACCCGCAGGCAGTCAGGGCAAGGATAATGAGGGTCATCTGGAAAAACTGTTTGCACATGATTGTTCTCCTGTTTTCAAAGTGTGTCGATGGCTGCGGCGACAATGCCTTCAGTGAGCAGCTGGGGCAACACCAGCGGCTGTTCGGCTGCCGGTGAATACAACAGATAGAGGGGCACGCCGCTGCGACCATAGCGTTCCAGCTGCTGGCTTATCACGGGATCGCGCCGGGTCCAGTCGGCCACGAGGTAGGCCACGGAGCGCGCCTCGAACAGCGCCCGGGTATTGTCCGTGGACAGGGCGAGCTGTTCATTGACCTTGCAGGTGATGCACCAGGCCGCGGTGAAGTTGACGACCCGGCCCTGCCGCACTGAGTTCCTGTACCCGTTGCTCTGACCAGGGTGTTTCATCCTGCGGGGGCGCGGGAAGGCGCGGGTGCGTCGGAGGCAACCATTGGGCCAATGGCCAGCGCCAGGAAGGCTGCCAGGCCGGCAGCCAGCAGCCCGAGTCGCCAGCGACCCGGTCGCCACTGGCCGTATAACCACGCAGCGAAGGCAACCGCCACCAGTCCCGCCAGTGCGCCAGCATAGGCGCGTGCATCCGTCTGCTGGCTGAGTACCATCACAGCCACGCCGCAGTAGCAAACATGGGGAAGGCGAGGACCTGCTGGAACGGTTTCATCCAGCGCCCCGGCCTGGGTATGAACCGTAGCCAGGCCGGAAACAGGCTCAATAACAACACGGGCAGGGTAAAGCTGGCACCGAGGGTGAGAAACACGGCCAGTGCCTCCCAACCCGTGCGGGTGATGGCGAAACCGAGGGCCGCACCCATGAAGGGCGCAGTGCACGG
>CAVWDM010000011.1:0-8661 GCA_963753755.1 uncultured Gammaproteobacteria bacterium | reverse complement strand
TTTACTCTTGTGCGGCCGGGGCAAACAATGCTTCCTGATGATCCCGGTAGTATAGCAGGGCGTTGCGGGCCGCCTTCACCACGGCACGCGGGGTGATGGTGGCACCGGTCAGCTGATCAAAGTCGCCACCGTCTTTCTTCACAGCCCAGCGGCCCACGTCGGGTGCCTGCAGTGATTTGCCGTCAAAAGAATATATCCAGTCAGAGCGGGTCTCATCGATGGCATCACCGAGACCGGGTGTCTCGCGATGAGCGATTACGCGAACGCCACTCAGGGTGCCATCGACATTGATACCGACCAGTAATTTGATGGAGCCATTGTAGCCATCCGGCGCAATGGCCGCGATCACCAGTGCGACCGGTTCACCGTTGTGGCGGGCGCGGTACACCATGACCGGCTCCTCGCTGCCGAGCAAGGCTTCATCGCGTGCCGTGATGGTGTCTTCAAGCAGCACGTTGTCGTGCTGGTCCGCCGGGATCAGGCGATGCAGTTTGCGTAACAGTGTGGCACGTTCATTGGCGGCAATCTGGTCGCGGGTCTTTTCGAAGGTATAGGCCACCAGCGTCGTCCCGGCAACGGCAAACAGCAGCAGGATGATGGTGGTAATGATTATCTGGCGATACTGCACGGCAGCGCTCTACCTGTCATGGCCAAACACACGTGGCCGCGTGTAGTGATCTATGGTCGGTGCCGCCATGTTCATCAGCAGCACCGCGAAGGCAACGCCATCGGGGTACCCCCCCCAGGTACGAATAATGTACGTCAGCAGGCCGATACCGAGACCGTAATAGAGGCGTCCGCGGGGAGTGGTGCAGGCGGACACCGGGTCGGTGGCGATAAAAAAGGCACCCAGCATGGCGGCACCGCTGAACAGCTGAAATAACGGTGTGCTATAGATATCCGGATTAACGGCATAAAACACGAAAGCGATGAGCGCCAGCCCGGTCAGCATGCCGACCGGAATCTGCCACTGGATGACTCGCATTTGCAGTAGCCATAACCCGCCAACCAGAAACCACAGGTTGATCCACTCCCACCCGGCGCCTGCAAAGCTGCCAAACACCGGGCTGCCGTGCATTTCGCTGAGTGTCTCGCTCAGGCCCAGGCGCGTCTTGATGCTGTCCATTGGGGTCGCCATGGTCAGTGTATCCAGTGTCTGTTCATCCGGCAGGCTGCCGCTGAACACATATACCAGCGTGTCGGTAAACCCCGGCTGTATGCCGGGGGCAGACCACAGCGTCAGTTCCAGCGGGAATGAAATCAGCAGCACCACGTAGCCGGCCATGGCCGGGTTGAACGGGTTGTAACCCAGTCCGCCATAGAGTTGCTTGGCAATCACGATGGCAAACAGGCAGCCGATGACCGGGATCCACCACGGTGCCAGCGGCGGCAGTGCCAGCGCCAGCAGTACCCCGGTAAGCAGCGCACTGCCATCCCGCAGCGTCGTCAGGGGACGCTTGCGCAATGCCAGCATGGCAGCCTCGGCCAGCAGCGCGGTCAGGCTGGCCAGCAAAATGTTGATCACGATGCCCCAGCCGAACAGCCAGATAACGCTGGCGATGCCGGGCAGCAGTGCAATCAGCACGCGCTGCATCATCTTGGCGACACTGCCGGCTACCGGCAGGTGGGGTGAGCTGTAGGTCTTGAATTCCATTACTCGGTATCGTCTTTGTGCTGGCGCCGTTTGTCAGCCGCCGCAATCAACTGTTGTTGCTCGGGTGTCAGATTGTCCACGTTTTTCGGTGTCACGTCGGCCTGCTGCTTCTTGCGTTTGACACGTTCCAGTGCCGCCTGGATGGCTGCCTTCTTCATGTCGCTGCCGCCGCCGTCACTGGACAGTGCCTGTTTTTTCCTCGCCATGCGCGCCTCGCGTTCCTGCTTGATGCGGTCAAGTCGACTGAGACGTGCCTCGTGCCGCTGCCGGGCATGATCAGAGGCCATTGTCTGCTTTTCCCGTGCCCAGATCTCTGTCTTGGCATGGCGATAATACTGTACCAGCGGAATATGGCTCGGACAGACATAGGCGCAACAGCCGCATTCAATACAGTCAAACAGGTTGTAGTCCTGTGCGGCGTCAAGATTGCTGCTGTGTGCATACCAGTATAGTTGTTGCGGCAGCAGGTCGGCGGGGCATACCGCAGTGCATTTGCCGCAACGGATACAGGGTTGGGCAGGGGGCGGCGCAGGCATTTCCTCATGGCTGACCGCCAGTATGCAGTTGATGGTCTTGGTCACGGGTATGTCGTCGTGGCTAACCGCATAACCCATCATCGGGCCGCCGATGAGCAGGCGCTTCACGTCCTGTGTATAGCCGCCCGCACAGGCCACCAGGTGACTGACCGGTGTGCCGATCGGTGTTGCGAAATTCTGTGGCTCTGCAATGCCGTCACCGGTCACCGTGACAATGCGCGATAGCAGCGGCTGCCGTTTGATAACAGCGTTATAGACCGCTACGGCGGTGCCGACGTTTTGGCAGATGATGCCGATATCCGCCGGAAATCCCTGGCTCGGTACCTCGCGCCCGGTCAGTACCTTGATCAGCTGGCGCTCTCCGCCACTCGGGTAGATTTCCGGTACCCGTGTCACCCTGATGCCGGTGTTATTGCCTGTCGCGAGCGCGCTGCGCAGGGCCTCTTCGGCGGCCGCCATTCCGTCTTCGACGGCAATGATACAGCTGTCCGGTTGCACCGCCCGTTGCAGAATCCTGACGCCCTCGATGACCTCGGCTGCGTGCTCCTGCATCAGCCGGTTGTCGCAGGCGATGTAGGGTTCGCACTCGACGGCGTTGATCAGCAGCAACTCGATGCGGCTGCGTTCGCTGCAGGCCAGTTTGACCTGCGTGGGGAATCCTGCACCGCCGAGTCCGACAATCCCGGCCTCGCGGATGTGATCGCAGAGTTCGCCCGGTTGCAGGCGGTAGTAATCGAGCGCCGCTGCAGGTTCGTCGCGGTAACGGTCCAGTCCATCGGTCTCGATGATAATACAGGGTGCCTGCAGGCCGGAGGGGTGGGCGACCGGGCGCTCTTCAATAGCAATCACCGTACCGGAGCTGGAGGCATGCAGGTTGGCACTGATGGCGCCCACCTGCCGTGCGATCAACTGTCCCTTGTAAACCGTGTCACCCGGCTGTACCAGGCTCTCGGCCGGCTCACCGATGTGCTGCTGCAGTGGCAGTACCAGCACCGCCGGCACGCCGGCTGACTGGATTGGTCGCGTGGCAGTGGCTTCCCGGTGCCCGGGCAATTTCAGGCCACCATGGAAGGTATACACGTGGTCAAATGACGCAACGGCCGGGCGACTGAAGCTGGCGGCAGAATCAGCCATGCTGAAGGTCTTCCGCTGTCGTGTCGGCCGGCATTGGCCACACCCAGTTGCGGATGGTGGGCTGCAGCGCAACGATGTGGATGCATTCAACCGGGCAGGGTGGAATGCACAGGTTGCAGCCGGTACATTCAGCGCGGATCACGGTATGCATTTGCTTGGCAGCGCCGACGATGGCATCGACCGGACAGGCCTGTATGCACAGGGTGCAGCCAATGCAGACCTGTTCGTCAATGACCACCACTGTTTTTTCCTTATGTTCGCCATGTTCCGGGTTCAGCGGCTTGGGGTCCTTGCCCAGCAGGTCCGCAAGCCCTTGGATGGTGGCATCGCCACCCGGGGGGCACTGGTTGATGTCGGCTTCACCGGCCGCGATCGCTTCTGCATAGGGACGACAACCCGCATAGGTACACTGACCACATTGAGTTTGCGGTAACAGGGCATCGATCTGGTCAACCACCGGATCACTGTCGACATGAAAACGAATTGCCGCGTAACCCAGTACCAGGCCAATCAGTGCAGCAAGAACCCCCAGTGCGATTAATGCGGTCAGCATGGCATCAAAGTTAAACGGGCATCGATGAATGGTGCTCAGCCCTTGATGAGCCCGGAAAAACCCATGAAGGCCAGTGACATGAGACCGGCGGTTAGCAGAGCAATGGCGGGACCGCGAAACGGTACCGGGACATCGGCGGCGGCTACCCGTTCACGAATCGAGGAAAACAGGATTAGCACCAGGGAAAAGCCGACCGCGGCACCAAATCCGTAGACAGCGGATTCAATAAAATTGAAGTGTTGCTGTACGTTCAGTAACGCCACACCAAGCACCGCGCAGTTGGTCGTAATGAGGGGCAGAAAGATACCCAGTACCTTGTAGAGCAGCGGGCTGGTCTTGTGCACCACCATTTCCGTGAACTGGACCACGGCGGCAATCACCAGGATGAAGGTGATGGTGCGCAGGTATTCCAGTCCAAGTGGTTCCAGTAAATATTCGTTGGCGAGGTAACTGCAGATGGATGAAAGTGTCAGTACGAAGGTGGTGGCCAATGCCATGCCGGTGGCCGTGTCGACACTGCGTGATACACCCATGAACGGGCACAGGCCGAGAAACTTCACCAGCACGAAGTTATTCACCAGTACGGTGCTGACGAGGATCAGGGCAAGTTCGGTCATAGGGGCATCTGTAATCTGTAGGAACGGAGCGCATCCGCGTTGGGGACTGCTGTCTGCCTTGTTACGCGGGTGAAGTGCTCCTGTGGCTATTAAAAATACATTTAAAGACAATGATTTGCGGTTTTTATTTGACGCGCATTCCAGGTTGCGCGCCGTCATCGGGGTGCAATACAAACAGGTCGCTGCCGCCCGGGCCGGCTGCCAGCACCATGCCCTCGGAGAGTCCGAAACGCATCTTGCGTGGCGCAAGGTTGGCGACCATCACGGTTAATTTACCCTCCAGTGACTCTGGCGTATAGGCGGACTTGATGCCGGCAAACACATTGCGGCTCTCGCCGCCGATGTCGAGCGTGAGTTGCAGCAGCTTGTCGGCGCCCTCGACATGCGCCGCACGGGTGATGCGCGCTATGCGCAGATCCAGTTTTGCAAAGTCCTCGAAGCTGATGGTTTCTGCAATCGGCTCGGTTTGCGGTGCAGTGGCCGCCGACTCCGTGGCATCTGCACTGCTGCCGAGGCTGTCTTTCGAATCTTCCAGCATGGCGACGATCTTCTCCTCTTCAACACGTGTCATCAGTGGTTTGAATCTGTTGATGCCGTGGCCGGTCAGGGGTGTCTCGATGGCGTGCCACGTCATGCTCGGAATATTCAGAAAGCTTTCCACCTCGGCGGCCATCGCGGGCAACACCGGCTGCAGGTAGGTCATCAGTACCCTGAAAAGGTTCAACCCGACGCTGCAGACCGCCTGCACTGTCTGTTCCTCACCGTCCTGTTTGGCCATTACCCATGGCTTGTTGGCATCGATGTACTGGTTGGCCCTGTCGGCCAGCGCCATGATCTTGCGGATGGCGTGCCCGAAGTCGCGGTTCTCGTAATCCGTGGCGATCTCGGTACCTGCACTGACGAAGTCCTGGTACAGCCCGGGCTCGCTGCATTCGTCGGCGAGGCGTCCCGCGAAACGCTTGTTGATAAAGCCGGCGCAGCGGCTGGCTATGTTGACCACCTTGCCGACCAGGTCACTGTTAACCCGTGCCACGAAGTCTTCTAGATTCAGGTCAATATCATCGACGCCGCTGCCGAGCTTGGCCGCGAAGTAGTAGCGCAGGTACTCCGGGTTCAGATGGTCCAGGTAGGTGCGTGCCTTGATAAAGGTGCCACGAGACTTGGACATTTTCTGGCCATCAACGGTCAAAAAGCCGTGCGCGTAGATGGCCGTGGGTGTACGGAAATCCGCACCGTTGAGCATCGCCGGCCAGAACAGGGCGTGAAAGTTGATAATGTCCTTGCCAATGAAATGATATAGCTCGGTGCTCGCATCACGGCTCCAGTAGCGTTCGAAGTCCAGGCCTTCGGTTCGTTCGCAGAGGTTCTGGAAGCTGGCCATGTAGCCGATCGGGGCATCCATCCAGACATAGAAATACTTGCCCGGATGTCCGGGGATCTCGAAGCCGAAGTAGGGTGCATCCCTGGAAATACCCCATTCCTGCAGGCCGTCATTGAACCATTCTTCCACCTTGTTGGCGACTTCCGCTTGCAGGTGCCCCGCCTTGATCCACTGCTTCAGCATGTCCTCGAAGTCGGTCAGCTTGAAGAACAGGTGCTCGGTTTCCTTTTCCACAGGTGTGGTACCGGAGATGGCGGACACCGCGTTTTTCAGCTCGATGGGCGAGTAGGTGGATCCACAGACTTCGCAGTTGTCACCGTACTGGTCGGCTGCGCCGCATTTCGGACATTCCCCCTTGATGAAGCGGTCCGGCAGGAACATGTTTTCCTGTGCGTCATAGGCCTGCGTGATGGTGCGCGTGGCAATGTGGCCGGCGGCCTGGTTGCGTTCGAATATTAGCTCGGAAAACAGCCGGTTTTCGACCGAATGGGTGGAGTGATAATTATCAAAGTCGACGTGGAAATCGGCAAAGTCCGCCTGGTGTTCCTCTGACGAGGCAGCAATCAGTGCCTCCGGGGTAATGCCCTGCTGGCGGGCACGCAGCATGATGGGCGTGCCGTGCGCGTCATCCGCACACACATAGCGGCAGTCGTGCCCGTGTAATTTCTGAAAGCGGACCCAGATGTCTGTCTGGATGTATTCAACGAGGTGGCCAATGTGGATAGGACCGTTGGCATACGGCAGGGCGCTGGTGACCAGGATTGTGCGGTTTTCTTTGCTCATTAGCGGACGCCGGGTTTAAAACCCTGAAACATGTATGAATATTCGGGCGCCAATTATGCCATAGACCTCTCGCGGGTGCGGAAATACGGATGTGGCGCTGTTTGTCTGGTGCTGGGACGGTGCCTGCAACTTCGTGTACAATTCGCGGTCAATTTTACCGGCCATACGGCCGGAATTTGAATACCCAAGGAGTGTAGCAATGGCCGAAGTAACCCAAGCCCGGATAGAAGAGCAGCTGGCAACCTATATAGACCCGTACCTGGAACGCGATCTGGTATCCACCAAGAGCGTCAAGGATATCAAGGTTGATGGTGACAAGGTTGAAGTCAGCGTGGTATTGGGCTTTCCCGCGAGTGGCTATCACGAGGAACTGGCAGACAAGCTGAAAACGCTGCTCGAGTCGATCGAGGATATCAACAGTGCTACCGTCAATGTGTCTACCAAGATCGCCGCGCATGCTGCACAGAAAGGCGTCAAGCACATCGAGGCCATCAAGAATATCATCGCCGTGGCTTCCGGCAAGGGTGGGGTGGGTAAATCCACCACCGCCGTGAACCTGGCGCTGGCACTGTCGGCTGAAGGCGCCAATGTCGGCATTCTGGATGCCGATATCTACGGCCCCAGTCAGCCACGCATGCTGGGTGTGGCTGGCAAGCCGGAATCCATCGACGGCAAGACGCTGGAACCCATGAACAGCTACCACCTGCAGGCCATGTCCATCGGCTTCCTCGTAGACGAGGAAACACCGATGATCTGGCGTGGCCCGATGGTCACACAGGCACTGCAGCAGTTGCTGAATGACACCAACTGGAAGGACCTCGACTACCTGGTGATTGACCTGCCGCCGGGTACCGGCGATATCCAGCTGACACTGGCGCAGCAGGTGCCGGTCAGTGGCGCCGTCATCGTCACGACGCCGCAGGACATCGCCTTGCTGGATGCGCGCAAGGGGCTGAAGATGTTCGAAAAGGTGGAAGTGCCGGTTCTGGGCGTGATCGAGAACATGAGTATTCACATCTGCAGCGAATGCGGTCATGAAGAATACATCTTCGGCCAGGGCGGTGGTGAGCGCATGTCGGAAGAGAACAATGCCGACTTCCTTGGCGCACTGCCGCTGGACAAGCGTATCCGCGAGGAAACCGACTCCGGGAAGCCCACGGTCGTGGCGGACCCCGATTCGCGCATCTCCCAAATCTATCGCGAGATTGCCCGCCGTACCGCGGCCAAGCTGTCACTGAAGACCAAGGATTATGCGGCGCGTTTCCCGCAGATCGTGATCCAGAACGACTGAGCCCCTCTCCTGTGGCGAAATACTGCGTTAAAATCCCACGGGAAATGCTCACGTACCTTATTGTACGCTCCGCTTTCCCGTGGGATTTTGCCTTGTCTTTCACTCACAGGAGCGGCGCTCGGTAGCCTGGCAGGCTGAGATCAGGAAACGCATTCATGTCTATTAAGTCAGACAAGTGGATACGACGGATGGCTGTTGAGCACGGCATGATCGAGCCGTTCGAGTCGGGCCAGGTGCGCGAGAACAGTGCCGGTCGCATTGTTTCCTACGGCACTTCAAGCTACGGTTACGATATTCGTTGTTCCGACGAGTTCAAGATATTCACGAATATCAATTCAGCCATCGTCGACCCGAAGAATTTTGATGCCAACAGTTTTGTCGACGTGAAGTCGGATGTCTGCATCATTCCGCCAAACTCGTTTGCGCTGGCGCGCACAGTCGAATACTTCCGCATACCACGCAATGTGCTCACCATCTGTCTCGGCAAATCCACCTATGCGCGCTGCGGTATCATCGTCAATGTCACGCCGTTTGAACCGGAATGGGAAGGGCACGTAACGCTGGAATTTTCCAATACCACGCCGCTGCCCGCCAAGATCTACGCCAATGAAGGCGTCGCGCAGGTGCTGTTCCTGGAATCCGATGAAGTCTGCGAAACGTCCTACAAGGACCGTGGCGGCAAGTATCAGGGGCAGAAGGGCGTGACCCTGCC
>CAVWDM010000010.1:0-27898 GCA_963753755.1 uncultured Gammaproteobacteria bacterium | reverse complement strand
CCACCCCGCCCCAGTTTGCCTGGAGATCAATGCCGGCATCGGTGATGGTATAGACGTCGACATAGGGATTGAAAGACCCTGCATACAGCTTGCTGCCACCGAAGTCATCCACCTTGAAGGTCGCATTTGCAGAGGCTTCGACATCCAGTCCGACGGTCGTCATTTCTTTATAGGTTGTCTCATTCTTGATGATCAGCAGCTGGCGGAATTTTGTATAGCCCACACCGGGGCCGGTACCGGCCCTTAACATGAGCATATACTCAGGCGCTTTCGTGCTGTTCCTGAAGGCGACACCGTCGCCCTTGCCCGCGACATAAAGCACGGCGTTATAGATATAATCGTCGAATACCGCGTAAGCATAGGCCTTCTCCACCTTGTCTTTGGCCTTTGGATCCATGGCATAGACCTCTTTCAGCGTCTCGTCTGCCATCTTCAGCAACGCCTGTCGCTTTGCCTCTTTCTGGGCCTCGCTGAGGTCACTGTCCGCCGACGCGGCCTTTTGCGCCGCCCTGGATTCTGTTCCGGAATCCTTTGATTTTGTCATGCTGCTGCAGGCACCGAGTCCAGCGACCAACAGGGCCGTGGTTAACAACAGAGTAACTGATTTCATTGACATAACATTTATTCTCCTGAACCTCATTAAGTTTGACTGGCGGTAATTCTAAACCTCTATGCGTAACGCCGGGTAACTATTTGTCATTCTCGGACGGCAGAAAACAGCGGGTCTAGCCGTTTTCATCCGCCATCAGATCGGCCACCTTTTTATAGCGGTTCAGGTCATAGACCCCCGCTTCAACCGGGCGGGTCCGGCGCATGTAATCGACAAACCATTGAAAGTTCGTCCAGATCTCCGGATGCGTTCTGGGCAGGCCATAGTGACCGACCAGTTCGATGAATTGCTCACGGGTACGCACGGCATGCAGGTCGGCGGCAAATGACTCGACGCTGTGCAGTGGTACGTTGAACATGAAATTGGGGTAACTGCCCAGCAGTCCGCGGTAGGCGGTGAGCGTATCCTTTTCCGGCTCGCGGCGTTTTTCCTCTCCCAGCAAAAAGGCGACATTGGTGTGCGCCTTGTTGCGCACCAGGGTATACGCCAGATCCGCGTCAGGATCGCCGCTGCTGACACGCACAAAGCTGACATCCGGCATGAAGTCGACGAATTGCATGCCCGCGTGCGCGGCCGGTTTCGAGGTCAATGTCTGCAGGCTCGCATCTGCCTGCCGTTCCGCGGTCGTTGCACCTGCACGGTAACAGGGTGGTTGCGCACAGCGGTTAAGCACGTCTGGCGGCCCGACCAGCGACTTGAGGCGATCACTGACAAGCGCGACGAACTCGGCCTTCGGGTCTGTGCCCCGATAATCGATTTGCACAGGCAGGCCCTCATTAACGATCACATAGTCGTCACTGAGCTTCTTTTCCGCCCGCCTGCCCTGGTACCAGGAGTCACGCATGGCGGTACGCACATCGGGCGGCATGAAATGCAGGAAGTTGTTCTCCCCGCCGGAGCGAATCAGATCGAAGTAAAGGCGGGTTTCGGCCTGGCTGGCCGCCGACCCGAATACATTGAAGTTCACCACGAGTTCGTAGTATGTGCGCTCCAGCATGGGATAGTCCATCACCCACAGGGTCTTGGGGATGGCACCGACGAAGCCCTTCGTCACCGTGGCATTATCGAAGTTCCTGAACACCGTCAATACGGCATTGTCATTCGTGCCATCGCCGTCCCAGATGGCCTGCAGTGACGGGCCTGCAGGTTGCACGTCGCGATAGGCCTTGCCTCGCAGCCGTATGTATTCATCCCTTGCATGTTTACGCTTGTCCCAGTCCGGGGCCATTGCCAGCAGCCTTTCGTTCTCCTCGGTCAACGCCAGCTTGGACTGGACGCTGACCAGGTAGGCCGGATCGATCACGGACAGGTCCGCATCCGGGTCCTGGAACAGGACATAGAACTGGTCATCGATGACATCGGTGGCCACCTGTCCGCGGCACACCGGGCCACGGATGAAGGTCATGACGATGTACTGGGCCGAATCGAGCATGAACTGGTAGCGCGCGCGCGCCGGAATGGCGCTAAAGGTTGTAAAGGGATTGAGCCCATCCCGGACTGAATAGCCTGGCAGCTGCGCAACCTCCCAGTCCGGGGCGAGAAACAGTGCATCGAGGCGCGCCATTTTATTATCACTCAGCGGATAGGTGATATGGGTCTTGTGTACAATGGTGTTCTCGATCTTTCTCAAGCGGTAATAAAACGGCTGGCCGGGATCATCATTCGGACGCACCGTCGGAATAATCCGCACGGGCTCGCCTGCAGGTGTGCTGGAGCGCACCAGCTCATAGAAATACCCGTTATTCGAATCCTCGAAGTACAAATGAGCCAGATACAGATGTTCATACAGGTAGCGAGAAACCAGCTGGTTCTTCAACGCCGGGCGGTTGAAGAAGCCCTCCCATCGATCGATCTGCTGCTGTTCCGCGGGTCGGGAACAGCGGGCGTTGCATCGATGACAGCACCTTCAAGGATCCATTGCCGCAAGGTCTGGAATTCGTTCTCGTCCAGCCCGGTGATTGCCAGCGGCATGCCTTGCAGCGGTTTCTTTTCGGCATAGCGTTCGAATTCTGCCGGCAGCGGGCAGATCGGATTCTTGCGCTGCAACCCGAGCTGGATATGTTCCGGCACCGCAGTGTTCGCAGCCAGCGAATGTCCCCTGCCCAACTCGATCATGCTGTAGAGCAATGACAGTTCAAGGTTGTTGTCCGGCGGACCGCCCTGCTGATTAAGTACCGAATAAAAACCTTTCTCGCGCCACCCGGCAGGGGTCGCGGCATCGACGAACAACCGTGTTGGCGCCATGTCTTGCAGACGTCCGCTGTCGTAAACCTGTTTTCTGGTCGAACCCCGCAGCAGCCCCTGGGCGGATGACAACTTCAACTGGCAGGGGGCGTCATAGCAGGCGTGACAGGCAATGCATTTCTGGTCCAGGACAGGTTTGATATCCCGGGTGTAGGAATAGGTCTGGGTGGTGGATACCGTGGGTCCGGGGCCACTTTCCTCGACCGCCGCCGGTTGCATGCAGCCCACGACAAGCAGGGTCAAAGCGGCGATGACCGGGTAGCGAAACGTTTGCAGTTGCGATTTACTCATCATCAAACTCGGCAGTTAGTCTGGGCAATAGTGTGCGGGGTGTCGCCTCGGCTGTGTTTCCGCCCTGGTCGGGAAACACAGCCGTGCAGGCATAGCTTAACCCGATCATTGCATAACTCTTCCTGCAGGAGCGGCCTCCTGGCCGCGATTCGCGCCGGGAACGGCGCTCCTCCTACAGGATGTGTCAGCACCTCACCAGCGGTGAATAATATTGCAGGATATCTCGTATATCAGGTAGATCAAACACTATTTGGGAAACATCAACTGCAGCTGCGCACGGATTTGCCAGTTGGCACCGTATTCCGGCGCGACCACATTGTAGTAGGCCGACAACTGCGAGTTCACCGGCAGCCTGCCGAAATGAAAGATCTTGCCGACACCACCGCCCAGGGGCACGGTCCACTGCTCACCGCTATCAGCCTTCCAGTTAACGGTGAGGATGGGGGCGCTGGTTAGATACAGCCCTCCCTTGAAGTTGTAGTTGAGGAACGGCTGGATCAGACCGTTGTTGTAGGACTCTGAATCACGGCTGCCAACCGACCACACATTATTGACCAGTGCACCATACACCCACGGGTTGCCCTTCTCCAGGCGCAGCATCACGGCCGAGGGACCCGCCCCCAGTTGTCGTTACCCAGTACCGCGTTGCTGTTTGTTGGAATCTGCACGATGCCCCCGACGCCCCAGATCCAGTGGCCCGGGTTGGCCGGTGAGAGGAATGCCGAGAACTGCGTATCGCCGATGCCATTGGTGCGGCTGTCATCCGGGCTGAGCGCCGGCATGGAGATGACCGGCACAATGGTGCGGGTGATGATGTTCCAGTCACTGTTCACCGAGATCGGAATCACCGGCTGGATGTTGAGCACGTTCTGCGTACCCTCCTCCGGCCCGAAATTGAGGTTGGTGTTGTTCTGAAACGGCACGCTGATCAGGTTGCCGACCGGGTTCTGCGCCAGCTTCGCCAACTCCGTGGCGTTCATCGCGGCAAGCGCCGGGGCTGCAGAGAACATCATGGCGGTGAAACAGGCAACAATTATCCAGGTTTGTAGTTTCATCTGCATCACGCTCTCCGAAAAATAGATGTTATTACTGCGCGGAGAGTGTAGAGAATGAAGGCTATCCTGCGGAATATCTCTCTCGCCATACAGAACCCGTTCTGGTCTCGACTGCCGAAATGAGGAGCAGCGTCTTCCCAACCCAAATCCCGGAGGCCACGACCCTGCACAGAGATGTGTAGTACGGGCCTCTCTGAATGAGGGTGCGCATAGCGTTAGAGCAGATATCAATCCGAGTCTGAAGCAACCCCTTTTCAGTTAACGCCGAGGTTCGTCCGGTTTTTCACTGCTGCATCTCAGTGAACCGTTTTAACCTTGGTGATCAACCAGGCAGGGACAGAGAGGTGCCAATAGTGGAAATTGCTTGTCATTTTCTCGTGGTGTGTGACAGCAGCTGAGGCAGGACGGTCTCGTGGTCAGTACGTCTGCCCGTAACGCCTGTTGTTGTCATCCACCGGGTTCAGGAAGGGCTTGCCTGCAGCGGCTTCACGCTGCCAGAAAAGTCCAGCGTGTCGTTCAGATCCCAGCCACCACCCAGCGCCTTGTACAGGGCGATCAGGTTGCAACAACCTCGGCCTCGGTGGCCGCCAGTTGATCCTGCTGGAAAACAGGTCGCGCTGGGTGACCAGCACATTGTTGAAGTCGGTCAGGCCGGTGTTGTACTGCACCAGCACCAGCTCGACCGCCTCTTGGGTCGCCGAGGTCGCCGCCTGCAGGTACTGAACGCGGACCTGGTTCAGGTCGAATGCCGTGATGGCATTTTCAACCTCTTCGACCGCTGCCAGCACCTTGTGCTCGTACAGAAACAGCAGCTGCTGGTCTTTTCATCCTGGACCTCGATGTTGCCGCGCACCTGCCGCCGCTGAAGATGTTCCATTGAACCGGTGCGCCCAGTCCCCAGGCCACACTCGAGCTGTCTAACAGATTGGAAAGGGAGCGTGATTGCAGACCGAACATACCGCTGAGGGCAAAGCGGGGATAAAGATCGGCCGTGGCTACACCGATGCGGGCGGTCTGCGCGGCCAGCAAGCGCTCGCTGCGCCGGATATCCGGTCGCTGGCGCAACACATCTGCTGGTACACCGATGCCAATAGCCTCTTTAGGCGCTGGAATCATCCCGGTTTTGCTGAACTCCGCCTGCAAACTCCCGGCATTCTCACCCAACAACACGGCGAGCCGGTTGAGTGACTGGTTAAGCGACAGCTCCAGCGACGGCAGCGTCGCCTGGGTCACCGCCAGATTGGCCGCCGCCTGCGCCACATCCAGCCTTGAGCTCAAGCCGGAATCGTAGCGCGCGCGGGCCAGCGCCAGCGACTCGCTCTGCGCCTCGATATTCTCGCGGGCATAGAGGATCCGTTGCTGCGTCGCCCTGACATCGACATACGCCAGGGCAACCTCGGCGAACAGCGTCACCATGACATCCCGGTAGTCCTCGACCGAGGCCTGGTAACTATCGCCGGCCGCCTCGATCGTACGGCGTACCTGACCAAAGACATCGATCTCCCACACCGCGTCAACTCCCAGCTGGAACAGGCTCTGGCTGTCGAAACCGCCCGTTGGCGCCACCTGCTGCAGCGGCCCATCGTCGCTCAGTTTGGTACGCGAGGCATTGGCACCCGCATTCACCAGTGGCAGCTTCTCGCCCCGCGTGATGGCCAGGATCGCCCGCGATTCCCTGACCCTGGACACGGCAACCTTGAGGTCGAGATTCTCTTTGCGGCACGCTCGATCAACTCGTTGAGTTGCGGATCCCCGAACACCGTCCACCAGTTCTGCAGCGACGCACCTGAACCCAGAGCGACCTGCCGGGCGATCTTTTCGCTCCAGGCGTCCGGCATCTCGATGACCGGTTCCTTGTAGTCGGGACCGACCGCGGTACAGCCCTGCAGCGTGAGCAATGCCACTACTGCGGCGGCCATCGCGCCCAGAAACGCGTTACGAATTGGTGGGTTCATCGCCTTTCCTGTCTCTACCGGGTCCGTCGCATCAGCTCACTTGAACGGGTTGTACAGGTAGTTGAGAAAGCTCTCCGACTGCAGTTCAATCTTCCTCAACAACACCAGGAAATCGGCCGCCTCGCTGGAGTACATGGCGACCAGACCGCTGGCGCCGAAACGCAGCGGGTAATCAGGGTCCGGCTCCTTCATCCGCAGCCGGACCGCGAACAACTCCGACCCTTTCATTTGCCCCGTGTGAGGCAGCACACCGCTGGGTGTTCCCTGGGCATCTCCGACCGCCCACACCACGTTTTCCACTTCCGCGTCGAAGAGCTTGCCCGGATACATATCGAACGCCACCTGCGCCTTGTCACCCGGTCGCAGCCGCTGGACTCCGCGCTGCGGCACGGTCGCCACCAACCAGTGATATTCCGAGTTGATAAACGACATAATGGGCTGCTTCAGGCGCGTGAAGGCGCCGGGATAGAGTTGCAGGTTGGAAACGTAACCGTCAGACGGCGCCCGAACCGTCGTGTGTTCGAGGTTGTACTTCGCCTCGGCCAACCTGGCCAGCACTTCTGCCACGCCCGTATACTGGTCACCGACACTGGAATCGAGTGCAATCTCGGCGGCCCGCTCGGCAGCCTGTGCGCTTTCCAGGCCGGCCTCCTGCACCTGCATATCCTTCCGGGCTTCCTCCAGCTGCAGCCGCGACACAGCATTCTTTTTCGCCGCGGCTGCAATCTGTCCGTACTTTTCCCGGGCAACCGCCAGGTTCGCCACCGCGCGCTTCACCGCCGCCCGGGCCTCGACGAGTTGCTGGTTGAGCTCGGCCACCTCGGTGTCGGCTGCTGCCAGCTGTGCTTCCAGCCCGTCCACCTTGTGCTGCCATGGCGACGGGTCCATCTGGAACAGCGGCTCGCCCTTCTTCACCGGCTCGTTCTGGGTCACATAGACCTCTGTCACCAGCCCTCCGAACTCCGGCGCCATCTGCACAACGTAGGACTGTACGAACATCGCCTTGCTGTAGGGTGCGTACTGGCCCAGAAAAATGATCTCGGTCATGGCGGCCGCGACCCACAAACCGAAGGTGACGAACTTCCAGAACAGGGTGTACTTGAGCAGCTTGTAGTCGAAGAAAATCAGGCGAACCAGAAAGATATAGGCGATGGTAATCAGAAGTTCCATGAGTCTCTCTGCTAGGTAGTCGTTTCGTCGGATGTGTCGTCTGCCGCGACCGGTAGCGACGGCTTGCGCACTGACTCGCCGCCCTCACTCTCCCCTGTTTCCTTGACATAAAGATTGCCCACCACCGCACCGGAATACGCCCACACAAGGGCCGCCATCCACAGCGGAAAGATTAGCAGGCCAAGCAGCGAAGTGACCTCGATCGCCTCGAACTGGGGGTGATTGCGCGCCCTGGCGATCTTGCCCGGATAGGTATGGATCTTGATGATCCCCAGGATGATGACGATCACTGCGAAGAAGATGAGACCCAGCGAAATAATTTCAAGTTTCATTCAGGCAACCTTTTGAGGAAACACCGCTACTGTATTCAAGAACAACCCTGGCAGCGTTTTGTATCACATCCGACAGAACGTCAGTGATTATATCAGTTCCCATCGCGAGACCTGAAATCCTACATGCGACTCGCGATTTCCAGACCGACCAGCCGCGCGATGATGATGGCCAGGTAAAGCTGCCCCAGCAGACCTTCAATCGCCGCCATGCTACGAGCCGGCGCCGCGACAGGCACGATATCGCCAAACCCGACCGTGGTCATTGCCACCAGACTGAAATACAGCAAACTGAATTCGGTCGACATCGGGCCGAAGACATTCTCTATTGACAGGGGTGCCGCGGGGATAGAGAACGATCCGGGTACCAGCCATTCGAGCATGGTATAGGCCGCGCCGAAGGAGAGACCCAGCAATACGAACACACTGCATGCCCCCAGTACGGCATCACTGGTGATATGCCTGCGGCGCATAATGTCACTGAAGATCACGATAATCAGGTAAGCCATAAACACTGCTTGCAGCCCTGTCCCGACTGGATACGCCGATGCGATGCCCAGCGAGCGGCCAAGCATGCTGGTTATGAAGGCGGATGCCCCGAGCAGCAAACTCAGGTAAAAGGTGACTCCCCTGCCATGGATGATGCGCAACGACGTTGCAACAAGACCGAGCGTGATGAGATCGAAGACCCAGCTGGCTGCCACGTGGGCACCAAGAAACGGGTACACGAGGAGCAAGGCCGTGAGCACCAGCAACAGCGTTGCGTAAGGGCTGCCGACAGCCATAACAAAACGCTCTAACGGATTCCTGTATGCCATCTAGGGTTCTCTGGAAAATAGTGCAGCCTGGACTTTCATCGTTCTGTTTTCCTCACCAGGTCAACTTATGCAAGCTGCGAGAAAGCAAATAATCGAACGTTCCGTGCACATATTTTCCCCTGCCCTTAGGCTCCAGCTGGTGTTCAGCATTTCGCGAAACCTCCAGAGCATAATACCTTGTCAGCACATATATTCTCCAGGCATCTTGCGATACATAAGCCAGTATCTGGCAAGCCTGGCCTGTGCACTGTTAAACTGCAGTTCGACTGCAAACACGAGCGTAAAAAAAACCACAACGCAGTAACAGCACACATGGAGATGTACATATTAAATCGAGCCACCTACTGGCCCGCTTCGGTCGCAATCTGATGACAGCCTGCGTACTTGGCAGTCTGCTGACCGCCTGTAATACGCTGGGACCCTCCGCCATCCGCAGCGGACGTCTTGATTACAACAAGGCCATCAGTGAGACCAACAGCCAGCAGATACTGATGGCCGTCATACACAACCGCTATGAGGAGCAAGGCAGCCTGCTCGCCGTGGCCAGCATTACCGCCAATGTCAGCGTCAAGACTGGCGCCGAGGTTCAGTTCGGTCTTGGCGATGTTGACAATTACACCGGAAACCTGGTCCCCCTCAGTGCCAGCAGCGTCTATGAAGAGAACCCAACCATTTCCTACACACCCGTTGCGGGGGAAAAATATATTCGTCAGGTCATGTCGCCGCTACCCGTGTCGGCACTGGCGCGGCTTGCCGGTACGGCTACTGACCCGGCCGCTGTTTACACCGTTCTGCTGTCGAGCGTAAACGGTATCTATAACCCGGATTTTCTGTATTCCGCCGTCGCGCCCGATCCACGCTTCAACCGCTTCGTTGCCCTCATGGCAGAGCTCACCCGGATGAATCGTCTGCACTGGATCGAGGCACCACCACGTTCTGGCAACTTCTCGGTCGCTATCAACCATTACGCGCCGACCTACACGTCCGAGATCAACGAACTGCTGCAACTGCTGGGGCTGCCCGCGCCGAAAGATCATTCATCCGCGGTGGTTCTGCCCGTCTCTTTGGCACTGGATGGACGCGATTCAGGAGGAATCGGTTTGACCACGCGCTCGGTCTACCGTCTGGTGGAAATCCTGTCCGCGGCTGTCGAAGCTCCGGCGCAAGACCAGGACAGCGGCGTCATTGCAGACTACCCGCCATTGGGTCCAGTGGGGGAAAAATTGCGCATCCGCTATGTCAGGACCCGGCCGAATAATGCAGCAGTAGACGTGGCGTATCGTGGGGGGTGGTTCTATATCGACGAAAAGGATCAGGCCACCAAGCGATACTTCCGATTGCTCACGACCCTGTGGTCTGTCGAGATCGCCGAAAGCACCGCCAACACTGCTGCCCCCGTTCTCACAATCCCTGTCAGCCGCTAGGTGTCAATTGGACTTGACGTCGAAACCCGCGCCGCCAGGCGCAAGACAATTGTTGATGCATGAGGCTTTCGGAAGTCATTAAACCGAAGCAGAAATTGAAGTCAATGAGCGGCCACGCCTGGTGCGACCGCGCCGCCGAGATCAGCCAGCAGGCGCTGGTAGTCCGGATTGTTGCGCAGCAGTTCGTGGCCGGCCTCGATCAATTTGTCCACCTGTTCTTCGCTCAGGGAAAAGCTGGTCGGTATCGCATTGAAGAAGTGCCGCTGCTCGGGCTGCTCGAAATCGACAAAACCGAGCTTTGCAAAATACGGCTTGACAGGCCACTCCGGTGTTGACACCAGTTGCGACCACTGCGTCAGGCTCTTCTGTATCAGGTCTATGGTCGCGTTGTTGTAGAGGTGGATCTGCACATTGCTCATCGAATTGATGGTCTCCGCTAGCGACGGCTGCTTGTTGGTCTTGTCCATCTCCGGCTCCGGGTCCGTGGAGGCGTTGACGGAGATCACGGCTACGTAGCGCGGCATCTTGATGCCCATGCTCCTGACATAGGCCTGTGGGCCACCCGAGAGTTGGTTCACAGCATAGATTGCACGCAATCCCAGATTGTCGGTGATACCGCCATCTACAAAGTGGGCATACTGGCGATTGTCCTTGTCGGCGTAAGTTTTCAGCCCGTTGATGATCTCGGCCAGCGCCGGGTTACTGGTCTCGCGGTTGTTGTACAGTGCGGCCCACCCGGTCTCTCCCATTTTATTGCAGTTGTGGTAGTCCTTGACCACCACGGGGTTGAACAAAATGGGAACCGCCGATGAGGCAGCGACAGCCCGTGCCACCGGGAACGAGGAGAGGTCCGAACAGAGCAGGTCGAAATACTCCTGCACAAAGGAGAAACGCACCCCGTAGCCCAGATCCGATGCGTTGATGACAATCAGCGGGCCGCCCGCCTTCTGCATGTCGGCAAAGGTTGCACCGTGGAACACCTGCTTTTCGTAGAGCTCCACCGCCATCTCGGTGCGCCCCTTGTTACTGAACCACCGCAGCGGATTGAACAGCCCGTGGAGCAGTTCGCCTTCGACATTACGCATCAGGAAAACGTCTTTGTAATCCTCAAAGATCTGCTCCCCGTACAGACCGTAGTAGGCGGAGGTGAAACTCCCGCCGGAGACGGAACTGATGTTATCGATCTCGTCGAGCAGCCTGCGGGGTTGCCCGTCGATCATCACAGTGGTGTCGCGCAACTCCTCCAGCACACCATAGGACAGCGCCGCGGCCCGTGTTCCCCCACCCGAGAAGGCGAGCGTCAATGCAATATCCCCGGAGCCTTTTCTGCCGGCGAGTGCCTTGACCGAGTAAGATTCGGCAGGTGGGGCGTTGCCTAGTTCAGCGTTATCGATCACCCCGTAGGAGGCACAGCCGGAAAGCAGCAACAATCCAAGGCCAACTGTTAACTGTTTCATCATAAATCCTCCTGCCGGCTATGCGAGAATCACGAACGATTCATTTCTTCATGAAAACAGGCTGCTGGTTCCGGGTCTTGATGACAACGGCAAGGCTAGCAGTCATATACACCGACTGCGCAACGTCGCACCGTGCGTCGCCCTACCCCGGCAACACTGACGGGCGTGAGAGGACGCCCGACTCTGGCCTCGGCACTCGGGATCACACTGTGAAACCCGGGAATTGAAAGCCGCTGTCCAAATTCAGATCCGGCAACCACGATGACGCCGGCAATCAGAAAGATACCCATTCGTTTCGATAGGCTCATTTGGATTCTCCTGTCTTGAAATGCTCCGGTAAGTCACCCGTACCCTGTAGATTGTTCAGATCGACCTTTTTGGCATCCGTGGTGTTTTTGAAGCTGAAGTCAGTGGCTGCAACCTCGTCGCCAGCCTTCCAGTCCCTGATCTGAATGGTGTATTGCGGTGAGCCGGGAAGGTCCTTGGTGGTGATGGTATACCGGCAAGGATAGGGGCGTTCCCCCTGCGCGATCCAGATCTGCCAATCGACTTCCTTCGCCCGAAAAGCGAGGAAATCGCATTCAACCCCGCCGACCACACCGCTGCCCAGGTCCTTTACATCGACGACATCATGCATCAGCGCCTCGTAGGCATCAGGCAGCAGCAAATCTGCCGCAGGGAGTGGCCTGTTATGCTTGAACCTCAATTCATCGACCAGGTGAGCAAGCGTGCCGGGCATCGCTTCCTGCGCATAGATGTTCAGGTTCTTGCCCAGTATCGTCAGTGTCTTGCCGTCAAAGTTCATCTCGACATCCGCAAATCCGCCGGCGCGTGTAACGCGGATCATATCAGGCCGTTTGAGCGTGACGGTGCCTGAACTGACCAGCGCGAGTTTCTGTTCGTCCCTGGTGACGACTTCCAGGCTGGCATCATAGTCCAGGGAAATCGCCTTTTGTGCCGCCAGGTAGTCAGACATGGCCTTGAGCAGGCGCTTGGCGTCTGCCTCATCGGCGCTGACTGTCGTGGACATCCCCAACATAACGATTGAGGACAGCACCACGGCGAACAGCTTGTGCATGGAATGCCTCACGATTTTTTCTGCTGTCGTATTCATCCAGATTCATCTCCTTGAAGTGTGATTCTCTATTTGGAAACCGGCCGGTCTGCCGAGTCCAATGCGAACTTCGCCTGGCTACATTGTGCCATCGGTTAAGAAAAGCCGCGTTGGTTTCAATGTGTGCAACTTCCTGAAACGCAAATCGTCTCGCGTTAATGCGGTTAGGTTGATTCGGTGGTCAGGATATCTTGTCGCCACCTCAGAAGCGGAATTTTGCGCCCAGCGCCGGACCGCTGACATTCATGTCTTTCAGCAAAAAGTCTGACTTGAAGTTATAGTCAAGGTAGCGGTATGCCAGCAGCACATCGCCCCACTTGAACTGGTAGCCGACACCGGCCATGGCCTGCCAGGTGAGGTCGGAGCCACCTGTTCCAATATCCGCGTAGTAAGGCAGATACCACTTGTCGTTTATTTTGTAATTGCCCTTGAGGCCTACAATACCGTCCCAGACATGGTCCGAGTCAGATTCCTTGACCTTGCGCGAGGTCTGAATCAGCGGTCCGTCACGTTCGAGATTCAGCTTGATATCGACATCAAGATCGAAATAGCGCGCACCACCAATAAGATCAAGCGTCGTCTTTTCATTGTCGACGACATTGTAGCCAGCACCTAACGTGACGATCCATGCCTTCATGCCGACATCGGTTTTGACGGTCCTGGTGATATCAGCAGCCCCGCCCAGAATCGGTATTGTTTCACTGCCGCCGTCACTCTGCGACAAATCCATGTAAACAGCGTCAGCCAACAGTGACCACTTGCCCTTGCGCGCACCGAAGCTGCCCATAAAGGTCATATCAAGATCATCGAGAATATCGTTGAATGAAATATCGATATCACCCCCGGTGGGGGTGGTGGCATCGATGCCGGCCGCCCACAGGTAGATCATGGCCTCATACTCCCACTGGTCACTGTCACTGGCGGCACTGGCCGTGGCCGGCAGTGCTGAAGCCAGCAACATGACGCCGGCAGCCAGCCATGCGCCATGCTTTCTGTTCTGCGGTGTTTTACGCATTACTCCCCTCCTTGATACTGTATGTATTGGGTACGAACAGGTCTGGATAAAATACTACTGGTACAGCAACCAGCCATTTACGCAGGTTGCTGTACCAGTGCCTGTCAATTCTACACTACCCTGCCCCGGAAATTACTCGCTCGACTTGTTGTTGCGCATGGCTGCCTCGAGCTTCTTGATGTCCTCGGGCGACAACTGCGGGCGATCTACCTTGATCGTCAGCTTGTCGAGCTTGGCGGTTAGAGGGAACGGTGGCTTGTAGTCGGCATCGTTCACACCGGTCAGCGTGTCGGAGCCAATGTCGAAGCTTTCGTCCCACTGCAGGATCATGGGCAACGTTTTCTCCATCTTCCTGGTAGCAACGACCTTGCCGTCCACCTTCAGCGTGCCGGTGCCGGGTCGGCCGAGGCCGCTCATGTTATTGAAGGCAAGCGTACCGACACCGAGCCCCTCGTATTTGAAGTCGAATTCGACGGTGTGCCTGCCGGGCGACAGCGCGTCCGGGCCTTCCCACTTGAGGCGTTCCAGGTCGATCATGTTCCACAGGAACACCGGCTTGCCCTTGAGTAGGTAGAAGCCGTAGCCGGCGAAGCGTCCGCCGGAGGTCAGAATCATGCCCTCGGCACCGCCCTCGGGGACAACAATATCTGCTGTAATGGTATAGGAACTGTTGAGCAGGAACGGCGAATCACCCTGTGGCAGACCGACCATCGGGTGCGTGTAAACGAACTCCGTGCGGCCGGCGGTGATGTTCGGCCGTGGAGCCACGATGCGCGCAGCCACCGAGGCATCCAGCGGCAAGACCTGGTACTTCTTCGCCTCCGCGACAAATTTCTTGCGCAGTTCCGCCACCTTCTCCGGATGCTGTGCAGCGATGTCGTTGGCCTGACTGAAGTCCTTGCTCAGATCGTAAAGCTGGAACACCTGGTTGTTCAGCGGGTCGGGGTTTGCCGCACCAAAAGCCTGCCAGGGCGCGCGGTTCACCTTGGTGCTCAAGAGCCAGCCGTCGTCGTAGAGTGCCCACTGGCCCATCATCTCGAAGTACTGCGTCTTGTGCCGTGATGCTGCATCAGCGTTTTCAGCGTCAAAGGTATAGAGGAAGCTGGTGCCCTCGATCGGGGCCTGCTTGATGCCGTCGACCTCCTTGGGCGCGGAAATGCCGGCTGCCTCGAGGATAGTGGGCACGACGTCAATCACGTGGATGAACTGTTCGCGCAGGGCACCCTTATCCTTGATGTGCGCTGGCCACGACACCACCATATTCTGGTTGATGCCGCCGAGCCGCGAGGCGTTTTGCTTGAACCAGTCGAACGGCGTGTCGAAGGCCCAGGACCAGCCCGCCGACATGTGGTTGTAGGTCTCCTCGGTGCCCCAGACATCGTACCACTTCATCTGCGTTTCCACCGGCATCATGTTGATGCCATTGAAGAACGCGACCTCGTTGGGCGTGCCCAGCGGCCCGCCCTCGGCGCTGGTACCGTTATCGCCGTTGATGTAGATAACCAGCGTATTGTCGAGCCTGCCCAGATCCTCGAAGGCCTGGATTACGCGGCCGATCTCGTGGTCATTGTAGGCCGCGTAGGCGGCGAAGACCTCCACCTGGCGGATGAAGAGCTTCTGCTCCTCTGCGCTGAGCTGATCCCACGGCTTCAGGACTTCATTGGGCCAGGACGTCAGCTGCGCATCCTTGTCGATCACGCCAAGCTTCTTCTGGTTCTCGAAGATCTGCTCGCGCAACTTGTTATAGCCATCGTCGAACAGATGCATTGCGTGGATCTTCTCCACCCATTCCTTGGTCGGGTGATGCGGTGCATGCGTGGCGCCGGGCGCGTACTTGATAAAGAGGGGCTTGGAGGGGTCTGTTTGATGCATGCGGTAGATGTAGTCAATCGCGTCGTCAGCCATGCCGGTGATCAGGTTCCAGTCCGGCTTTCCCTCGAAGGGATAGATCTGCGTGGTGTTGCGGAACAGGTTCGGTTGCCACTGGTTTGCATCGCCGCCGACGAAGCCGTAGAAATACTCGAATCCAAGGCCAGTCGGCCACTGGTCGAACGGACCAACCTGGCTGGCCGCGAAGGCCGGGGTGTTGTGATCCTTGCCGAACCATGAGGTCGCGTAGCCATTATCGAGCAGAATCCGCCCGATGGTTGCCTTGTCCTCGGCAATAATGCTGTTGTAGCCGGGAAAACCCGTGGACTGCTCGGAGATCACACCGAAACCAGCCGAGTGGTGATTGCGCCCGGTGATGAGCGCTGCCCGCGTCGGCGAGCACAACGCTGTGGAGAATACACGGTTGTAGCGCAGACCCTCGTTTGCAATGCGGTCCATCGTCGGCGTTGGTATCACGCCGCCAAAGGTGCTCGGCACGCCGAAGCCTGCATCATCGGTGATGATCAGCAGCACATTGGGCGCCTGTTTGGGCGGCACAATGCGCGGCGCCCACCAGGGTGTGGATTGCAAGGCACCATCCTTTATCACGCCGCCGAATTTCGGCTCGGGTGCAGGCAGCTGCTTGCCGCTGATGGTGGTCGTTGCGCTGGGCGAGCCCAGTTCCCCGGTGACCTGCTGTGCGGCACCGGCAAGGCCTGAAGCAAGCACGGTGCATGTCCCCAGCAAACTGATTAGTAGTATTCTTAACTTCATATACATTCTCCCTGTATTAAATTCACACATTCATTGCAAAAGCTTTACTGTAGGAGCGGCTGCCAGCCGCGATTCGCGCCGGGGCGGCGCTCCTACAGCGCTCGGTCAGCACTTCACCGGTGCAGGTAAACTCTGGCAGTGTAAATGCTCACCGCCATAGCGCTCAGGGTTTGGTCGTCACATAGACCAGGTTATTACCCTGAAACGCCGCCTTATAGAAGTTCCCGCCGCAGTAATAATAGTCCACCCCACCCACCGGCGTGGAGGTGCAGCCTGCCGGCAGGCTGTTTACGACAGTACCCAGCGGCAGGGGCTTGCCATCGGCCGCCGGCGCAGGAGCAGCTGGTGCCGGTGCGGCTGCCGGCTGACTGGCTGCGGCATTCGTCGCACCCACGACTGCCATATCCGTCGCCGCGACACTGGCCCCGACGACCGCACCCCGGCGAAAGGCGCGGCGTCGAACACCGAGAATCGCATGCGCTTCCGGAACGAACTCGACGTGTAACGGAAATTGAGGTGGCACATCGACCAGGAACAGGAGCCCCGTACACACGCTGAGCACTGCAGTCTTGAGAATCGTCTTCATTGGCTTGCTCCTGATTCTTGAGCGGCGGGGCCGCTGCTTGTTGCGTCGAGCGGCAGGAAACTGATTGCCATGGCCCCTTCAGGCGCTACAAAGTTAAAACTGGCATCGGCCGCAGCCGGCGCGACGTTCCAGTCGCTCATGACCGTTGAGATACTGATCAGCGCGGGTGTGCTGGTATCGGTAACAACATACTTGCACGGCAACGGCTGTTTGCCGTCTGCAACCCAGACCTGGAAATCGACATCCGGGCGACTGAAGGCCAGCTGATTGCACGTTACCCCGTCGATGATCGTCTTGCCGATCACTGTCGCAGAGGTCACGCCCTGCATCAGCAGCGGGTAGGCATCATGGTACACCAGGTCGGCGGCCGGAATGATGAGGCCCAGCGAATCACTCGCGTAGCGGAGCATCTCCTCAATCGTTGCGGGCGCGGGCTCCGTCCCGTAAACATTGTCGGTCCGGTTGTAGAGGGTCAGGGTCTTGCCATCGTAGTAAAACACCTGGTCGAGCAAACCGCCCTTGCGCTCGGCGTGCAGCTTGTTCGGCCGACTGATAATGACGTCCGCCGAAACATCGGTATCGATCCGCTGTCCCGAATCGAGCAGATCCTCGAGGGTAACCTGCGTATGCACGCTGAACTGCTTCAGGCTGTCGAGGTAGTCGGTCATCCGCTTGAGCAGCTGCGTGGCGGCCGGATCCACCGCCGCCTGTGCATTAACCTGCAGGGGAACGCTCACCGAGAGTGCGAGCACCGAGAGCGCGAACACTACTGATGCCATCCTGAAATTTCCTGTTGCCATCTTCATCTCCTGTTACTCAAATTGCTGCAACTGCACCGGGGTACCACTGTCATCGGGTTTGCTATTTGCATTGCAGGACTATTTTATTGGAATGACGGAATCATTTACCGAACGCCAACCCCGCGACGTCCGACGCCAACACCATGAAAACCAGGGCCCACGCCACCACCGACACCGACCCAGTCGATAAACAAGGCGGTTGCCCCGCCAGTCTTGGGCACGGGGCCCTCGATCAGCTGGTAGCTGTAGACCAGGTCGTTGCCGTCAATGACCGGATGGCTGATCTCGACCACGGTCAGCGTGTTCTCCTTCTTCCCCGGCTCGTAGACCGACAGCGTGGCATTGGGCGGGTCGCTTGCGAAATCGTTCGCACCTGCGCCCGCTTTCCATTCATCCATATAGGCAGGCATGGTCATATGCCCGGCGATGCGCACCGGCCGATCCGAGAAATACAGCGTCTGCTGGCCGACATTGACCAGCCGCAGGGTGTTGTCGTCGGCCTTCATGTCTTCGGCAGTCTGCACAAACATCAGCTGCACCTTTTCTTCCTCGGCCCGGACCATCTGCGGCAGGGTGATCGCCGCCGCCACGATCAGCGTCAAACACGCCATGAATTTGCGTCCTGTCGTCATTTTTTACAGCCCCTGGGTTAATAAGATGAGCTGTGGGTTCGGCACTCGCCCGGCCTGAGCAGGCGTTTGCCACACTGTACCTGCTGAGTTTGTTATTGGCGTTACTTATAACACGATTATCACCAATCACATTGCCATTTACTGCCAGAAGGTTGACAATTTCAGACACGCGCTTCCAGGGATTGCTAATGACGGAAAATAACAGGCCAGCACACCCTAAGGTGACGCCAGCAGCGCCTGGCGTCCACACTGTCAGGATCGGCCCCATGGTGAGCATCCCTGCAACCCTGCGCTCGCTCGGCTGCGAGCCAGGCCCCGTCCTTTCGAGCAGCGGCTTCAACCAGGCCCACTTTGAGGATCCAGACATCAGGATTTCCTATCTTGCCGCGAGCAACCTGCTGGCGCGCTGCGTCGCTGCAACGGGATGCGAGCACTTCGGATTGCTGGTAGGCGAGCGTGCTGTTCCTTCCCATCTCGGCATTGCGGGGTACCTGGTCGGTAGCGCACCGGATGTGGGTGCAGCGCTTCGCAGTCTCGTCAAATACCTTGATCTGCATGATCAGGGCGGCGTGCCTGCACTGGCCACCAGCGGTAACCGTACACTGCTCGGTTATGCCATCCACCTGCCCGGGGTGGCAGCCGCCGACACAATCTACGACCTGTCGATTACCATTGCCTGCAACATCATGCGCACCCTCTGTGGTACGAACTGGAAAGCCAACGAGGTGCTGCTGGCACGGCGCCCACCGCGCGACGTGACCCCCTACAAGCGTTTCTTCCGCACCCCCCTGCGCTTTAACGCGGACGAAAGCGCCATTGCATTCCCGACCCGGTGGTTAAGCCATCAGCTGCCCACTGCTGATCCGCTGCTGCAACACCATCTTGTAATGGAGGCTGACGCGCTTCATGCCGGGCAGGGGGCTGACCTGACCGGCCATGTGCACCGTGTGCTGCGCCAGCGCCTGATGTCAAGGCAACGCACCGCCGCAGACATCGCCGCTCAACTCGGCATGCACGAACGAACGCTGTATCGGCGGCTGCAGCAGGAAGGCACCAGCTTTCAACAGGAACTCGACCGGGTTCGGCAAACCGTTGGCCAGCAGTTACTCGCGGGGACCACCGCGACCCTGGCGGAGATCGCGGCATCACTCGGCTACGCGGACTCAAGCTCATTCATCCGTGCATTCAAGCAGTGGTCCGGCATCACGCCAGCGCAGTGGAGAGCCCGTGGCGCATCATCTGAATAGGCCTGCAGCATAAAGTGTGAGACACTTTCACGACGGGTTCCTTGCAGATGGGCTCCCGGTCGTAGTCACAGGGAAGACCGGCCCGGGAGAACGGAATCTACTTGCCAGACGGGAGTGTATGGACTTGCGATTTATTTTCCTGGTAATCATAGCGACGCTGTCACTGGCAGCCTGCATGACTGGCCCGCAGGTGGGAGAGCGACAGAACTTGTTTCGTGCACTTCCCGGTAGTGAATTTATTCTGCACAAGGGTATCGTTATTCCACCCGGTCGGTTGCGAGTCAGCTTTCAGGGTGGAAAACTGTCATACGGTGCCAGCGAATTCGAGCCGCGCTGCGAGCTTGAACTCAGACACTTCAGTGAAGAACCACAAACCATCCACCCCGGTACCTACAGGATAGACTCGGTGCGCGGTCAGGATCGTTATACGCTCCATCCCGATGAAAAAATCCTGCTGGCCGCGGCCGGGGTTCTGCAACTGGCCTCTGACGGAGGCGATTCCCAATGGTACATGAATACCTACCGTATGAGACTTCAATCAGATGAGCATGCAGATGCGCCAACCCTGATTTGTGGTGGCGCCTACAATTTCGCATTTTATATCCGTTATCCCGACCTGCAGGAGATGCAGGCTGCACTGGGTGATTACGCACAACTCAAATTACGCTGATTGACTGCGGCCAGGTCACCTGTCTGGCAGCCCCCGGTCTGCACCCGGCCCCCCCTCACCGGATCTCGATTCGGTTATAACAGTCAAGGTGCGCTGACACCGCCGTAGGCGACACCGGTCAAGCGCGCCATCTCGGTCTTGAATGTGGTCAGGTCATCGCTGGAAAAGTCGTGCAAATGTCTATGCCCAGCGGCCCGCGCCAGCACGGTCATCAATTCCACCGCGGCCGAGAAAAAGCGCGCCAATCGTTGCGCCGCGATGCCCTCGGGCAAACGCGCACGCAGCTGCGGTTTCTGGGTGGCGATACCGACGGGGCAATTATTGGTATGGCAGGCGCGCATGCCCAGGCAACCGATGGCCTGCAGGGCCGCATTGGACACGGCCACACCATCAGCCCCCAGGGCCAGTGCCTTGCAAAAATCGGCCGGATGCCTGAGGCCGCCGGTGATAATCAGCGTCACATCCGGGGCATCACTGTTATCCAGGTGTCGTCGCGCGCGTGCCAGCGCAGGAATGGTGGGGACGGATATGTTGTCCCGGAAGATCAGTGGCGCAGCCCCCGTACCGCCGCCGCGACCATCGAGGATGATGTAGTCGACCCCGATCTCCAGTGCCGCATCGATGTCCTTTTCAATGTGCTGGGCGGAGAGCTTGAAACCCACCGGTATGCCACCGGTTCGCTCGCGTACTTCTGCCGCAAACTCACGGTATTGATCCAGGCGGGTCCACTCGGGAAAGCGGGCCGGAGAAACCGCGGGTTCGCCTTCGCGTAAACCACGCACCTCGGCAATCCTGCCTGTCACCTTGTCACCGGGCAGGTGACCACCGGTGCCGGTTTTTGCGCCCTGCCCGCCCTTGAAATGAAACGCCTGGACCTTTTCCAGCTTGTCCCAGGAAAAGCCAAAGCGTGCCGAGGCAAGCTCGTAGAAGTAGCGTGAATTTGCGGCCTGTTCCGCGGGTAGCATGCCGCCCTCGCCCGAACAAATACCGGTTCCCGCCAGCTCTGCACCTTTGGCGAGCGCGAGCTTGGCTTCTTCAGACAGCGCGCCAAAACTCATGTCGGAAACGAACAGGGGAATATCCAGATGCAGCGGCTTTTTCGCACGTGGACCGATAATGAGTTCGGTCCCGACGGCCTCCTCGTCCAGCAGCGGCAACCTGTGCAATTGCGCCACGACAAATTGCAGATCATCCCAGACGGGCAGCTGATCACGTGGCACACCCATGGCGGCAGCGGGCCCGTGGTGGCCGACCTTGGACAAGCCCTCGTCAGCCAGCTTGCGAATGTACTTTACGTAGGGTTCGTCCCGGGTACCGCTGGGGTCCTGGTAAACACCTTGATAGCTGTCACGTTTGTAGGGCTGCGGGTGATGTTCTGCCCATGCAACAATCTCGTCCTCGTCGACCCAGACCTGGTCATCCTCCACCCAGGCATTGAATCGTGGCAGTTTCTCGCTGTTATTGTATTCGCTGACGCCGGTATCGAGGCGATAGTCCCAGTCATGCACACCGCAAATCAGGTTATCGCCATCGACATATCCGTCGGCCATGAGGGCACCGCGGTGCGCACAACGGCCATACAATACCGTCACCGTGTCATCATAACGCACGATCACCAGGTCGACCTCCGCCACGAGGGCATGTACCGGGGCTCGATCCCCGAGTTCACTCCATTTCTTTATGGCAATCTTTTTCATGTCAATGATGTCCTTGTCGGGTTGCGTTCAGGATGAGTGGGCCTGCAAGATTAGCGCATGGACCATGCCTGCAGCGGTACTATAGTTGCTACCGCTCCGACATGGCAGCTAGCCAGCCACCAGTTGCCTGTAGCGGTGCCGGATTATCCGGCGCGCTGACCCAGGCGGCGATCGCGTAGCGAGGCGCCGTTAATCCTCCCTGCGGTAACGGCACGTTCCAGCGGCCGTTGCCGGAGACATGCGACGCGTGCGCCAGCACCACGAACTGCTGCTGCAGGGTAGCACCGCGATTTTCACCGCGTTCAATCCGAGTATTGATATCAAAGCCCAGCAGGGCAAGGTGTAATTCATACGGCGCGGTTGCTGCATCGAATGTCGCGGTTACCCGGCCCGTTTCAACGCTGACAGACAGATCACCCGGTTCCCTGTTGCTGGCTCGCGGAGTCACCCGCAGTGTCCAGCCGCGCCACTCGCGACCATTGGCAAACAGGCCCGGCGTATAGACGCTGCGTGCCTTGCCGGCACGGGCATAATTGCGCTGGCGCTCACCGTACTCACCACTGGCATAGACATCCTTCCAGCCGATGTAATCCCAGTAATCGACATGAAAGGCAAGCGGCACAATGCCTGTCCACAGTTCTGCAGCATCGACATACTCATTCAGCCAGCGCTCGGCCGGCGGGCAACTGCTGCAGCCCTGCGAGGTATAGAGTTCCAGCAATGTGACCTGACGGTTACCGCTGCTGAATTTGAGCTTGCCAGCCGCTACATTGCCAGCATACAGCAGGGTCAGTACCAGCAACAATGTTCCCGGGACATGCCTGGTACAGTGTGCAGGCCTGGGCTTGATATGACTGCGATGAATGGGCATACGCTGGGTTCATGCGGGGAAATATGAGACACTTCTGGGACCCTATTCATTGCAGATGAGTTCAAAAATGAAAGCAACCGCTGAATTACAGGTGGTACCGATAGGCACAGGCGTTTCCGTTCGTGAGCAAGTCAAGCACGTTGTCGAGCTGTTACAGGGCCAGGATTTCATTCTCGAAACACATGCCTCGGGGACCAACATTGAAGGTGAACTGGAAGTCATCCTTGCAGTGGTCGCACAGATCCACGAGCAACTGCATGCCAGCGGCAGCGTGCGTCTGCTCAGCTACCTGAAACTGGAAACGCGTACCGACAAGGAGCCCACCCTGGCCGGGAAACGACTGTAGTCATACCCTGCGCAAGTATCGACGCAATGTGCCTCTGCAGCGAAAAACCCGAGGGTTTCCCAATGCATGTTGTTCTGAAGAACGGCGGCGACAATCCTCGAATGATTATCACGAATCAATCACGAACAGCGCGGCATAAAAAAACCGGGCAATGCCCGGTTTCCTGTGCATCCGCGCAGTTGCGGAAACAGTGTCACATCAGGACGCGAGATCCTCGCTGGCTTCAGCCTGGGGACGATCGACCATTTCGATATAGGCCATGGGCGCCTTGTCACCGGTACGGAAGCCGGCCTTGAGGATGCGCAGATAACCACCGGGGCGTTCCCTGTAACGCGGCCCCAGATCATTGAACAGCTTGGTCACCATGTCACGGTCACGTAAACGACTGAAGGCCACGCGGCGCTTGTGCACGGAGTCCGTCTTCGCCATGGTGATAAACGGCTCGGTGATGCGACGTAATTCCTTGGCCTTTGGCAAGGTCGTCTTGATGATTTCATGGCGCAGTAATGACACAGTCATGTTCTGGAACATGGCACTGCGGTGTGAGCTGTTGCGGTTTAGTTGCCGCCCTGTCTTACGATGACGCATGATTAAATCCCGTTACTGATTAAGGCAGATGATTCCTGCTCTCTTGCGGAAAGGCTTGCCGGCGGCCAGTTCTCAAGACGCATACCCAGAGACAGCCCCTTGGTGGCGAGTACATCCTTGATCTCGGTCAGCGACTTCTTGCCCAGATTCGGTGTCTTCAGCAGTTCCACTTCGGTGCGCTGTATCAGGTCACCGATAAAATAGATACTCTCGGCCTTGAGACAATTGGCAGAACGAACCGTCAACTCCAGGTCATCAACCGGGCGCAGCAGGATCGGATCAATTTCCGGGTCCTGGGTATCCTTGTCTTCTACCTTGGTGGCCTGTAAATCGACAAACGCAGACAGCTGATCCTGCAGAATGGTCGCCGCATGGCGAATCGCTTCTTCAGGATCAACCGTGCCGTTGGTTTCGATATCGATGATCAGCTTGTCCAGATCGGTGCGCTGCTCGACACGTGCACGGTCGACGTTATAGGAGATGCGGCTGACCGGGCTGAACGAGGCATCCAGTTGCAGACTGCCGATTGCCCTGCCCTCACCCTCTTCCGTTTCACGACGGGTTGCCGGCTGGTAACCGCGTCCCTTGGCGATTCTCAGCGTCATGGACAGTTCGCCGGCCTTGGTCAGGTTGGCGATGACATGATCCGGATTGACCACCTCCACATCATGATCCAGCTTGATATCACCGGCAGTGACAGGTCCCGGACCCTTCTTGTTCAGCGTCAGTGTGGCTTCATTGCGCTCGTGCATGCGCAGCGCGACCTTCTTCAGGTTCAGCAGGATGTCGATCACATCTTCCTGAACGCCTTCAATGGTTGAATACTCATGCAACACACCATCAATTTCAGCATTGATGATTGCGGTGCCCGGCATCGATGAAAGCAGGATGCGTCGCAGGGCATTACCGAGTGTATGACCGAAACCGCGTTCCAGTGGTTCCAGTGTTACCTTCGCATGCTTGTCGTTGATTGCATTGACATCGACGATACGCGGCTTCAGGAATTCGTTGACTTTACCAAGCATGTATAAATTCCTCAGAAATTACTTAGAATACAATTCGACGATCAGATGTTCGTTGATATCAGCAGGCAATTCACTGCGCTCCGGTCGTGACTTGTACACGCCCTCAATCTTTTTGGTATCGACGTCAATCCAGTCTGAAAAGCCGCGCTGTTGCGCCAGCTCAATGGCTGACTTGATGCGCAGCTGAGAACGCCCCTTGTCGGTAATGCCGACAACATCGCTCGGCTGTACCTGGTAGGACGGTATATTGACCCGCGAACCATTGACACTGATGCCGTTGTGACGCACCAGCTGACGTGACTCGCTGCGCGAAGAAGCGAACCCCATGCGGTAGACCACATTATCAAGGCGTCCTTCGAGCAACTGCAACAGGTTTTCACCGGTCGCCCCTTTGGTGCCGGCTGCCTTCTTGTAGTAGTTGCGGAACTGCTTCTCCAGCACCCCGTAGATACGGCGCACCTTCTGCTTTTCACGTAACTGGGTAGCATAGTCCGACAGCCGCGTACGGCGCTGGCCGTGCTGGCCGGGCGGGAACGGACGGTTCTCCACCGGGCACTTCGAGGTGAAGCATTTCTCGCCTTTCAGAAACAGCTTGCCACCCTCACGGCGGCATTGGCGGCATTTGGATCCAGTGTACTTTGCCATGATCTTTTCCTTCCTAAACGCGACGTTTTTTCGGTGGCCGACAACCGTTATGCGGTATCGGTGTCACGTCAGTGATATTGGTAATCTGAAAACCGGCATTGTTCAGGGCACGTACCGCGGATTCGCGACCGGGTCCCGGCCCCTTGACTTCAACTTCAAGGTTCTTCATGCCGTATTCCTTGACCTTGTCACCCGCCTTTTCAGCTGCAACCTGCGCTGCAAACGGGGTGCTCTTGCGCGAGCCGCGGAACCCTGAACCACCTGCGGTCGCCCAGGCAAGGGCATTACCCTGGCGGTCGGTAATCATGATGATGGTGTTGTTGAATGATGCATGAATATGGGCGATGCCGTCTGCAACGTCCTTCTTCACTTTCTTTCGAGTGGGTGCCTGTGCCATACGTGGGTTCCGGTGTTAACTGTGATTACTGGTTGATGTAAATTACTTGCGAATCGGGCGCCGTGGACCCTTGCGGGTACGTGCATTGGTCTGGGTTTGCTGACCACGCAGCGGCAAACCACGACGATGGCGTATACCGCGATAGCTGCCCAGATCCATGAGTCGCTTGATGTTCATTGAAATGGTACGACGCAGGTCGCCTTCGATGGTGTACTTGCCCACCTCGTTACGGATGGACTCGACCTCGGCCTCGGTAAGATCCTTGATCTTGGTGTCCGGCTTGACGCCACTGTCTGCACAAATCTTGCGCGCAGTAATACGACCGATACCATAGATACCCGTGAGGGCGATCTCCGCATGCTTGTGCGGTGCAATGTTAATCCCGGCAATACGTGCCATCTAAATAATCTCCAACGCTATTGTATTGAGTGCGGCGCGAAAAGCAGGGTAGGATAGCCGCTGACCGCCAATAAATCAAATACAAACAAATACCTATCAGCCACACCATGGCTGCGCGAGCAGGCTTGTATTTTCTTGTTTTTCAATGTCTTGCATGCTTTGTGCGGCTGCCTAACCCTGTCGCTGCTTGTGACGCCCATCTTTACAGATGACGCGCACCACGCCGTTGCGACGGATTATCTTGCAGTTGCGGCAGATACGCTTGACTGAAGCACGTACTTTCATGTCCCTACACCTCTAAATAAGCAGCCGCTAGCGCAGCATGCCGGTTCCGCCGTGACCTTTCAGGTTCGCTTTCTTCATCAAGCCGCTGTACTGGTGTGACACCAGGTGCGTCTGAACCTGTGCCATGAAGTCCATGGTCACCACGACAATAATCAACAGGGAAGTACCACCAAAATAGAAGGGTACATTCCAGTAAAGAATCAGAAATTCAGGCATCAGGCAGACCAGGGTGATGTACACCGCACCCGCTGTTGTCAGCCGCGTCATGACGCCGTCGATATATTTGGCGGTCTGCTCACCCGGGCGGATACCCGGGATAAAGGCACCGGACTTCTTCAGGTTATCCGCTGTTTCCTTGGCATTGAATACCAGTGCCGTGTAGAAAAAGCAGAAGAACACGATTGCCAGTGCATAGAAAATCACATACAGCGGCTGCCCCGGCGACAGCGTCGCGGAAATATCCTTCAGCCAGCCCATGCCTTCACCCTGACCGACCCAGCTACCCATGGTTGCCGGAAACAGGATGATACTGGATGCAAAGATCGGCGGTATCACACCGGCCATGTTCAGTTTCAGCGGCAGGTGCGTACTCTGTGCGGCATACACCTTGCGGCCCTGTTGCCGTTTCGCATAATTCACCGTGATGCGACGCTGGCCACGTTCTACAAAGACCACAAAACCGGTCACTGCCAGTGCCAGCGCAAACAGTACCAGAATGGTCAGTACATTCATTTCGCCGGTTCGTGCAAGCTCCAGCGTACCACCGATCGCGGACGGCAGACCGGAGACGATACCTGAAAAGATAATGATCGAGATACCGTTACCGACACCGCGTTCCGTGACCTGCTCACCGAGCCACATCAGGAATACCGTTCCGGTCACCAGGGTGACGATGGCTGTCAGCACAAAACCGGGTCCCGGGTTGATCACCAGCGCACTGCCGGCAACCTGCTGGGTTTGCAACGCGCTTGAAATACCGAAGGCCTGCATGGTGGCCAGGCCCACTGTGCCGTAACGCGTGTACTGCGTAATCTTGTGGCGGCCGGCTTCACCACCTTCCTTCTTCAGGGCCTCCAGTGACGGTACCGTCACGGTCAGCAGGTTCATGATGATCGAGGCGGAGATGTAGGGCATGATGCCGAGCGCAAACAGCGATAGTCGCTCCAGTGCGCCACCGGAAAACATGTTGAACATTTCGAGGATCGTGCCGCGCTGCTGGTCAACCAGTGCAGCGAGCACCACCGGATCGATCCCCGGCAACGGAATGAACGAACCGATGCGGAAAACGACGATGGCGCCAATGACGAAAAAGAGCCGCTGACGCAGCTCTTTCATCTGCCCGATATTCGAGGCAGCACCTGCAAGTGAATTTCCTGTTGCCATTTATTCCTCGATCTTGCCGCCGGCCGCTTCAATTGCAGCGCGTGCGCCCTTGGTGACCCGTATGCCCTTGAGGTTCACGGCCCTGTCAATCGAGCCGGACATGAACACCTTGACACTGCGTACTTCACGCGAGATCAGGTTGGCTGCCTTCAGTGCATCCAGATCAATGACATCCGCCTTGACCAGTGCCAGCTCGTTCAGC
>CAVWDM010000009.1:0-90894 GCA_963753755.1 uncultured Gammaproteobacteria bacterium | reverse complement strand
GTCCCCCTTATACTATGCTGTTTGTACACTGCCTTAGGCGTCTGAATCTTTCGCCCATGGACATTTCATCAATTCTTCTCGCTGTCGTCGTCATTCTGGCGGCAACGGCCACTTGCGTCATCCTGTTCGAGAGGCTCGGCTTTGGGGCGATACTAGGCTTCATCGTCGCCGGCATTATTATCGGGCCTCACACCCCGGGACCCGTTCCCGTCCAGGCGGTGGAAGAGTTGCAGAGCGTCGCGGAGCTCGGCGTGGTGCTGTTTATGTTCACCGTCGGCCTGGAAATGCGCCCCGAGAGAGTCTGGTCCATGCGCCGCCAGATCTTCGGATTGGGATCGGCGCAGATGTTGGTGACTGCGACCCTGTTGGCCGCGTATCTGATCTTCTTTGTTCAGGTGCCTTGGGAAACCGCGACCATTGTCGGCCTCGCGTTTGGCATGTCTTCCACGGCCATCGTCATGGCGACGCTAGGAGAACGGGGGGAGCTGGCCACCGAGCACGGGCGCACCACCTTTGCCGTTCTCATGGCACAGGACCTCTGGATCGTTCCGGTCATGGCCCTGGTTCCCATCCTCGCCCACCAGACGGCGCAGACGGCCACGATCCCCCTGTGGGAGAAAATCGTGCTGGTTGTGGGGGTGATCGCGGGTATCTTCGTCATCGGGCGTTACCTGTTGCCAGCCGTGCTGGGCTATTGTGCGAGCCGGCGTCAAATGGACGCCTTCGGGGTCGTCCTGTTTCTCGCGGTCATTGCCGCCGCTTGGGCGGTGGACCACGTCGGCATCTCCATGACGCTCGGCGCCTTTCTCCTCGGGATGCTGCTCTCGGCCTCGGATTTCAGGTATCAGATCGAAGCGACCGTCGCCCCGTTTAAGCAGACCTTGATGGGCCTGTTTTTCATCGCGGTGGGCATGTCCATCGACGTGTGCGCCCTTCAGCGTGACTGGGCGGCGCTGCTTGTCCATGTCCCCGTCGTGTTGCTCCTCAAAGGCGTGGTGTTGATAGGGCTCGTCCTCGCTTTCGGCACCAGCCGCTCGGCTGCCATCCGAACGGGGTTCTATTTATCGCAGGTGGGCGAGTTCGCGTTTGTCCTCCTGGGTGCGGCGGCCGTTGCCGGTTTGCTGAGCGCCGAGGGGCACACCTTGGCTATGCTGGTGGTTGCCGTCAGCATGATTTTGACGCCGCTGCTGGTGAAAGCGGGCGATCAACTGGCCAGTCGCCTTCGGGCCATGCCCGTAAATGCCGAAGCCGATCCAGCAGCTGACCTGGATCGGCATGTGGTCGTCGTTGGTTACGATGAGGTGGGTCAGCTCATCGACCTGATGCTAGAGAAGGCAAACATACCCCATCTGGCCTTCGATCGGGATATCAACGTTGTCCGTCAGGGCAAGCGATCGGGTCGCAATGTTCACTTCGGTGACATGTACAGCACGGCCACGCAAGAGGCCGCTGGACTTGCCAAGGCCGCCGCTGCTTATGTGACATCGAGGGACATGGAACATGCCAAGGCTCTGGCCATCACCTTGCATCGACTATATCCGCACCTGGACGTCTACGTGCGCGTGCGCACACTCGGGGAACAGGACCAACTAGTCGATAAGGGTATCAAGCACGCGGGCACGGGTTACATCGAGAGCACGCTGGTTCGAGGGGGCATGCTTCTGAAAGATCTCGGGGTGTCCGAGGACGACGTCGGGGAAATGATCAAAGAACTCCAGCACAACGACTACGCGCTGGTTCGCGCTGGCTATGCGGAAGTCGATAAACAACAGCAACACTGATTACGGCGGCATCCGGTGACTGTTTTCATGTTTGCTGGATGACTGGTTTTGCTGCATTCGTGACCTACACATGAAGGTTGGGGAACGGCAAGTTCTGGGCGCTTTTCTGCCCTTCACTGACAAATACCCCAGTGATTCACTCGGATAGCCGGTGTCGGCCTCAACCTGGATGTTCAGAGTTTTTGATTAAAACTCTGGTACATACTGTGGATTCAATTCGTCGAAAAACATTCATTATTGTCGATTAACGCAATACATTTGGATCCAACATCGAAAAATACTTTGTACAGCACCCGTAAGCCCGCTCACTCAAAACTCGCCCTGGCATCTCGTAGAGTTCAGATCACAATAAGCCAATCCGGCCTAAAATCCGGGTTCAGGGCATCTGGCGCATAGCCGCGCGGGTTGCAAATCACTCGGGTGCCGTAGATATCGTAGTCATAGGACTCATGCATATGCCCGTGGACCCAGAGGGTTGGCCGGTCACCGTCCATGAGATTCTCCAGGTTGCTGGCGAAGGCCGGGGTCAGCAGGTCGCGGGCATAGCGGGGATGCACCGAGCGCGAGGACGGGGCGTGATGGGTGACCACCACAGTCCTGCCGTCGAAGGGCTCAGCCAGCTTCGATGCCAGCCAGCCCCGGCTGGCCGTGTGCAGCCGGGCGGCATCCTGTGGGGTAAATTTCCGCCCAACATTCCTGATGATAGAGAAATCCGTCATCCACTTCCGGGCCGTCTTCATGGCGTAGAACCGCTCGCCTTCGCCAAACAGGGCGAAATCGGTCCACAGGATAGTGCCCAGGAAGCGCACGCCGTCGATGATTACCTGATCATCATTCAGGACGTGGATATGCGCAGGCGCCTGCGCCTTCAACTCCTCGATCAGAGACAGGTCGTGATGATAGAACTCGTGGTTGCCCGGCACATAGATGACCGGACGGTCCGGAAGCCGGACTTGCGCCCAGCGCAGACCTTCCAGGCCCACACCGATATCGCCCGCCAGAATCACAACATCGGCATCGGTCGCCGGCGGATCGAAGTCCTCGAATTCGATGTGCAGGTCATTGAGGATATGGAGTTTCATTTACTCATCTTGCTCATCGCTAATCAGATCCTGGCCCTGATGGTAGTGGGCGGTGACACGCATGAACACCCCATATGAGTCACTCATGCCATTTTGTTGAAGGTTGTGGTTCAGGCGTTTCCGGTGTTGATCACGCTGGTAAGTGTTTATGGCAACCGTATGGCAGTAACCATAACGGTCCGCTTGCGCGGTAATTGCCGTGGGACACCAATCCCTACAGCCTGAATGTGCCTGATCTCAGGCAACGCGGGTTATCCCTATGGGGAATCTGCCCGCCTTATCCAACCTGCCCTTAACGGGGCTGCATTAAAGTATGTCAATAAGACCTCCTTTGAATTATGCGGAACATTTCCGCGGGTTTGAGAAATGTGAATTGGCAACGACCGGGAACGCCTGCCCGTTCGTCTTCAGTTCACGAGGTTTGAAGCCATGCCCTGATCGGGCGCTGGCGTGTTCACGCAATATGTGAGATGTGGAAGATGGACCGCAGCTTGCGCCGATGCACCTGTTACACCGTCCGAGAGGTGCCTTGCTTGCCACTTTGCCGTAGTGGCCACGGATAAAACCGATGTTCTGGTGCAAGTATACAAATGCACTTTCGGACTGTCACTGCAAAAACATTTAGCAAGTGATAACGATGCATTCTCCCTCGAATCGGACGCAATCAAGAACACATAATCCGCCTGGCACTGAAAAATCGTCCGAAGATCCTTACGACAACAGGATTTCCCGGCTGCGTCACTACCGCGCTGCGCTCAGTAGTGACGCAGCCGCTTCGACCATGGCAACCGGTGCGCCAGGCATTGCCTGTCACACCGGTTGCATCAGGATAAATCTGGCCATCTTCGGTATGCGCAATAAGTTTCGGTCATGGCCTAGCTCATACCCTCGCATCCAGAGTCGAAGTCAGGCTGAATCAGCGTGATACAGAATGAAGCAGCACTAATCACCGCCAGCTTCCCAATCATAATCCGGGATTATGTATCCTCCCTCAGGAGACGGCTTTTCACGTATATACTTGGTAGTTTCGGCAAATGCTAACCCACAATGGCCTTCCATGTACTGTTCTACCAGCGTATGCAGTTCTTCAAGTGGCGGTACGTCGACAATGTCGCACCCAACACGGCCTGCCCACTCGTCGATCACGACCTGGGCGTCTTCCGGACTGAGATGGGCTACCGCATCCAGCGCCCTGTCCCTTACCAGTTCCGGGATCCAGCCGACAATCTCCACGGCACTGTCTGCCGAATCTGGATCAGCAGGGTCCTGCCCGAGCCGTATCCGGCACATCCGGATCCGGCAATTCGGGAGTTTCGTAGATCGTGTAAGTGCCATCGCGGATACGCCCGTATTCATCACGTTCATGCTCAAATGTTACGTAGCCCGCCTCGCGGAGTTCATGTAGCAAGCTGTAGATTCCATCGCGCCCCAGGTCACCACAGTCGCACAGTTCCTCGATCCGTAACGTCCAGCCGTCCGTCCTGGACAGCAAGTAGGATGAGCAGTCCCCTGGCTGCCCAGGACAAGTGGTCATTCTCGACGGTACGCTGATCGATGATGAAAGGACGGTCGCGGTGTGTAGCGCGGATGATGGTGGTACTCATGCCTCGTTCTTACCAATGATGATTCTGGCCACCTCGGAGGCCGGGTAATACACCCGCCGGCCGAGCAATCCTGATTGCGATCGTGTCACTACTGCGCTGCGCTGGTAGTGACGCGGCCGTTCGGACAGTGGCAACCCGTGCACCAGGCTTGCGCCTGTCACACAGGCTGTATCAGCTTGCATCGGGCAACTTTTGATACTGGTATGTAGTACATGGTTTCATGAAGCTACCAGTTAGCGGACACATTTCCGCCGCGCGATGGACATGAGTTGCTCGCACAAGCGGGTTGTCTTCATCGATCGGACCCGGTGGTGGCAGATCGACTTGCGCTTGTGCCGCTCGCTCGCATGCTTGTCGCGCGCGACTGCGCGACATGCAAGGCACGCTCCGGTGTGAATGTGCCTGCCTGCGCGCGTTTGATCAGCGCACGCAGGCAGCCGAGTGATGAGGAGCGTATGTCGCCAGCCGTAATGATACCGGCCCATTCATCCAGCACCTGCTGGTTGAGTGGTGCGGCCAGCGTGGCAATCATGACCCCTGCCCGAGAGCGCTCTGCAGGCAGCAGGGCTTTCGGGTAGACCAGATCCGAGTTATCCCCACTACCACAATCCGCCGAGTCAGTTTCCGGTGCATGTGGTTGTGGTGGTTCTCTTATGGTTCCTATGGTGGTTCCTGGTATGACACGGGTGTCAGGGGGACCCTGACTCACGTGTCCGGGGGTGGTGTCGCCACGGTCAGGGGCCGGTGACAAATTGTCACCCCCCTCCAGCGACAGCCGATACAGGTTCGATGAACAGGAACCATCGCTGCGATAGCGTTGTTCGGCCGTTATCAATTCACGGCGGATCAGGAGTTGGATCGCACGCTGCACGGTGCGTTACGAGACACCCACCTTGCTGTGCAATGGTTGAGATACGTGGCCAGCAGACGCACTGATCATTTGCAGCATCGGCCAATACCACCAGGACGAACTTGGGCACCGGCTTGAGGTCCTGGCGCAAGGCCCAGTCCCTTGCCGCGATACTCACTGCTTCAGTACAGCGCTACAGGAAAGATCAGTCGTCACGGGTACCGATGATGATCCGGGCCACCTCCGTGGCCGGGTAGTACACCCGTCGGCCGATCTTGCGGCCGGAGGCCTTCAGGGCGCGTGTACTTTGATCACTCGGGTAACTCAGGCTGTAACGCAGGCCGCCGGTGGTGCGGCCGAGCAGCTCGGCCAACTGCGTCTGCGATATCAACAGGCCATAACGTTCGGTGATTTGATTCTCCAGCGTTACAACATCGTGGTTTTCTGCGTCTTGCATAATCCGTGGTCTCCTTGTGCATGATTCGGAGACACGAGATTGCATAATCTGTCACGCGATTACCAGAACTAAACTGTTAGCAACGTGCTATAAAACCCCTTGTTTTACAGCACCAAATGAATACGTAGCTAAAGTTCAGAAGCAGTCGTACTGCCATTTCGGTAATTCGAATAATGATCAGAGTCTTGCGTGGTGTAGGTTAGCTGGAGGCGTGTGTACTTGTGCTCAAGTGCTGATGATCTTGAGTGGGAAGTGTTCAGCTACCGGCGAAAAGTCCTTGTCGTTATGCAGCAACTGGCAGTGATGCTCCAGCGCCGTGGCAGCAATGATGCAATCGTTGGACTTGCGGATGGTAATGCCTTTCTTGCGCAGTTTGCGGTAGATATCCGCTGCCCGCACAAATACCGTCTCTGGCATAGGCAACATAATCAATGGGCTGAGATAGCGCCGAACGCGCCGGTGGGTGGTGTCATCGGCAATCCCCTGGAGAATCTCGGTGAGGATGATACCGCACAGGGCCAGGTCCTCGTTATCGAGGATGCATTGCTCCAGTACGTCGACATGAGGCAGGTTACGACCTGCGAAGAAGTCGATCCAGACGCTGGTGTCAACCAGGATCACTGACCACGTCCGGTACGCATCTCCTCAAGATTGCCTTCCCAGTTCACCTTACCTTTGAGCGAGAGCAATTTCTTTTGCTGCTTGTGGCGCAGGAGTTCACGCAAGGCGAAGTCAACCAGCTCGCGGCGTGTCTTGAGTCCGGTAGCCTTGAGGCCGGCCTCAACCAGCTTGCCGTCCAGCACGATATTGGTTCGTACGGTATCGGATTTCATGGCAGTTTACCCAGCAAATAGTATACACACATATTGCGTATTTATGTGTATTGTAGGCCGGGAATGCTTCGCGGGCAAGCCCGCTCCTGCATCACATTTTCAACCCATCACCTGATCCAGCCGTGCCACCAGATCCTCCGCCCGCAGGTGCGTATAGCGCTTCAGCATCTGCATGGACTTGTGGCCAGAGATGGCGGCGACTTCCTGGTCGCCGAGGCCGGCCTCGACCAGGCGAGAGACCGCCTCGTGGCGCAGGTCGTGGAAGCGCAGGCCCTTGATGCCGGCGTCTCTCAGGGTGCGGTGCCAGGCGGGGCGGAATTCATACGGCCGGCGTATTTTGTCGCGGCCGGGTTCGCCGAAGAAGATCAGGTCGGTATCGAAGGGGCGCACCGGATTGCTTAGCGCCATGCGAAAAATATTTTCTGCTTTTTTGGTCAAAGGGACGGTTCTGGGGGACCCGTTCTTGGTTTCACTCAGGTACACGGTGCGTTTTTCCAGGTTCACCTGCCGGCGCGTCAGTGACTTGATCTCGCCGGCACGCATGCCGGTGTAGAGCGCAATGCGAGCGATCCAGCCGAGCATGGGATTGGAATGCTTGTCGCAGGCCTTGAACAGGGCCTTCTCCTCATCCGCGCTCAGGCGGCGGTCGCGGCCCTTGGCAGGCGCCGGTTTGCGGATGTTGGCCGACCGGGTTGTAGAACAGCCCCACGCGCCATTCCTTGATGGCGATGGTGAACAAGTGCGAGAGCAGGGAGAGTTCCAGCCGCACGGTGCTGGCGGACTTGCCGGCGTCCAGCCGCTCATCGCGGTATTCGGCCACCAGGTCCGGCGTAATGGCGGCCAGGCTGTAGGCGCCGAACTTCTTCTTCAGCGCCTTGGCCTTGTGGCTCTCGGCGTAGGCCGTGCTTTCCCGCTTGCTGGCGGACACCTCACTGAGGTACCGATCGAGCGCTTTCTCCAGCAGCAGCTTCTCTGCACCGGCCCGGTTGATGTAGACACCGCGCACCATTTCATCCTCGGTGCTGCGCGCCCAGTCCTCGGCGTCGCGCTTGGTGCGGAACGTCTTGACGGTCGTCGGCCAGCCGCGCTTGCGGATGATCGCCTTCCAGGTGTTCGAGGGTGTTTTGGTGATCGCTGCCACATCGTCTTCCGTACAGGTGTACCGAAAGTGTACCGAGTGACACAGGGATTAACAGAAGAAAACTTTTATCTTGTTGATAAATATGGTGGCCAGGGACAGAATCGAACTGCCGACACGGGGATTTTCAGTCCCCTGCTCTACCGACTGAGCTACCTGGCCGTTTGAGGCGAGCGGTGTATTAAAGCGACTGCCTGGCGATGAGTCAAGCTGCTGGCAGCAATTTAAGGTTATACGGGTAGAAAAATCAGGAATTTGCAGCTTCGCCGTATTGCTGGAGATAGTAATCGCGGTATTCACCGCTGCGCACCCGGTCGCACCAGTCACGATGTACTAAATACCACTGGATGGTGTTCTCGATACCGGATTCGAAATCGTGCTGCGGCGACCAGCCCAGTTCGGACTGCATGCGACCGGCATCAATGGCATAACGCCGGTCGTGGCCTGGCCGGTCGGTGACGAAGCTGATTTGCTCCTTGTACGACGACGCACCCGGTTGCAAGACATCGAGGCGTTTACAAATCAGCTTGACAATATCAATGTTGTACCACTCGTTGATACCGCCGATGTTATACACCTCGCCAGGTGTCCCGCCCTGCAGCACAGCCTCAATACCGCTGCAGTGATCATCGACAAACAGCCAGTCGCGGATATTCCTGCCATCGCCATAGACCGGGATCGGTTTCCCCTCCAGCGCATTGAGGATGGTCAGCGGGATCAGTTTTTCGGGAAACTGGTAGGGGCCGTAGTTGTTGGAGCAATTGGTGGTCAGCACCGGCAGGCCGTAGGTCTTGTGGTAGGCGCGCACCAAGTGATCGGACGAGGCCTTGGAGGCCGAGTACGGACTGTTGGGCGCGTAAGCGTGCCGTTCATCAAATGCCGGCTCGTCCTTGCTGAGGCTGCCGTACACTTCATCAGTCGACACATGCAGAAAACGTCGCGTATCGTTGACCTCACCCCACAGTGCACGGGCGGCCTCCAGCAATGCAAACGTGCCGAGTATATTGGTGGTGATAAAGGCATCAGGCCCGAGGATGGAACGGTCGACATGTGACTCGGCGGCAAAATTCACTACCGTGTCGATCTGCTCGTCTTCCATCAACTGCTTCACAAACAACCGGTCGGTAATATCACCGCGCACGAAACGATAGGCGGGTGCGGCCTCGATCTCCGACAGGTTCTCGAGGTTGCCGGCATAGGTCAGCACATCGAGGTTGACGACGCGGTCTTCGGGGTGTCGCTGGATCCAGTAGCGAATAAAGTTGGAACCGATAAATCCTGCACCGCCGGTTACCAGCAGTCTGCGCATATTGCGTACTCCTGTAGCATGTTCTTCAGGCTGTCACGCCATGCCGGGATGGTAAACGGCAGGCAGGCACTGATTTTGTCTGTATTTAATACCGAGTACGCCGGCCGCCTGGCAGGCGTCGGATATTCTGTCGTGGCAATCGGTTCAACCTTCGCTGTCCTGATCTTGAATCCGGCCTTGGCCGCCTCTTCGAGGATGGCGCTGGCAAAGCCATGCCAGCTGGTCTCACCGGACGCGGTAAAATGATACACGCCACCAGCTTGCTGATCGACCAGTGCCACAATCGCTGCCACAATATCGCTCGTCCAGGTCGGCGTGCCGCGTTGGTCACTGACAACCCTTAACGGCTTGCCCGCGGTTGCCAGGCGCAACATGGTCTTCACAAAATTGTGGCCATGGACACCATAGACCCAGGCAGTACGCAATATCACGGCCGCCGGCAACTCGCGTTGCACCGCCTGCTCACCTTCCAGCTTGCTACGGCCGTAAACACCCAGGGGATTGGGCGTAGCCGTCTCGGTATATGGTCGTGTACTTGCGCCATCGAAGATAAAATCGGTCGACACCTGCAGCATGCGCCCGCCATAGTCGGCAACGGCACGTGCCATTTCCCCGGGGCTGTCACGGTTGATAATAAAGGCCTGTTCGGCTTCGCTTTCCGCCTGGTCCACTGCGGTATAGGCGGCGCAATTGATCACCCAGTCGCATTGCCGGGCACGGACGGCCGCAGCAACTGCTGCGGGCTCCAGCAAATCCAGCTCATCAAGATCCGGTGCATACACAGTGTGTCCCAGCTGCCCGAGTTCGCGCGCAAGTTCGCTGCCGAGCTGTCCGGTGGCCCCCGTTACCAGCAGCCGCATCACCCTGCCTCGTAAGACGGCAGGTTGCCTGCGTCGCCGAGTACCGGGTTGGCCAGGTCCTTGTCAGACAACAGGTAATCGACCGGCGGCCAGTCAATGTCGAGTGCCGGGTCATCCCAGGCAATACCGTATTCATCTGCCGGGGCATAGACATCAGTACATTTATAGAGGAAATCCGCCTGTTCGCTCAGGGTACAGTAGCCATGAGCGAACCCTGGTGGCACATAGAGCTGGAGCCGGTTTTCTGCTGACAACAGGACCGACACCCATTGGCCGAAGCGGGGCGAACCCTTGCGTATATCTACTGCCACATCCAGCACTTCCCCGTTGACCACGCGCACCAGCTTTCCCTGCGGGTGTTGCAGCTGGTAATGCAGGCCACGCAACACACCACGGACCGAGTGCGAATGGTTGTCCTGCAGGAATGCCGTGGGCAAACCCGCCTGCGCGAACTTCTCGGCATGAAAGGTCTCCATGAAGAAACCGCGCGTATCGCCAAACACCTTTGGCTCGATCAGCAGCACGTCCGGATGTTCCGTTGGCAGAACATTCATAGCTGCATGTTACCTTCTTTCAGGATATCCAGCAGGTAGCTGCCGTAACTGTTATTGGACATCGGATGCGCCAGCTGTTCCAGTTGCTGCGCATCGATGTAGTGCATACGGTAGGCAATCTCCTCGATGCAGGCCACCTTCAGCCCCTGACGTTGCTCGATCGCCTCGATAAACGTCGCCGCCTGCAACAACGCTTCATGGGTACCGGTATCCAGCCACGCCGTGCCGCGGCCCAGCAGTTCTACGTTGAGCGCCTGCCGTTGCAGGTATACCGTGTTCAGGTCGGTGATTTCCAGTTCCCCGCGCGCCGACGGTGACAGGCTGGCTGCGATATCCACCACCTCGGCATCATAAAAGTACAAACCGGTCACTGCGTAGCGGGATCTCGGCTGTGACGGTTTCTCTTCAATACTCACTGCCTGGCCCTGCGCATTGAATTCCACCACGCCGTAGCGTTGCGGGTCGCGTACCCGGTAGGCAAACACGGTCGCCCCCTTTGTCAGGGTTGCCGCCTGCTGCAAATTGGCCGCCATGCCATGACCGTAAAAAATGTTGTCCCCCAGAATAAGACAGGCCGGCAGTCCACCGAGAAAATCACGACCAATCAGGAACGCCTCGGCGAGGCCACCCGGTGTGGGCTGTTCCGCGTAGCGGATTTCCAGCCCCAGCTGGCTGCCATCACCCAGCAGCTGCCTGAAATTCGGCAGGTCCTGCGGGGTGGAGATCAGCAGGATCTCGCGAATGCCTGCCAGCATCAGGGTCGACAATGGATAGTAGACCAGCGGCTTGTCGTACACCGGCATTAGCTGTTTGCTGACCGTGCGTGTCAGCGGATACAGCCGTGTGCCACTACCTCCGGCAAGGATGATGCCTTTCATATCAGTGACCCTGGATTGCTTACAGACTTATTTGAGCTGATCCGGCGATACAAATCCGCCCGGCATGCTGGCACCGCCACCGAAAAAGAATTTTTCCATTTCCGTCTCGAGAAACTTGCGCGATTCCGGATCGATGGGCGAAAGGCGGTGTTCATTAATCAGGATGGTCTGGTGCTTCAGCCATAACTGCCAGGCCTCTTTGGAGACGCCCTCGAAGATGCGTTGCCCCAGTTCGCCGGGATAGGTTGGCGCATCCAGGCCCTCGGCATCCTTGTCCAGTTTTACGCAGTATACCATTCGTGTCATGTTATTCTCACTGTTGAAAATGCCTTGCCAATTGCTGCAGCAGCGCATCCACCGGCGCTGCCAGTCCACGCTGCCCAGTCCCTGTCGGGTCAAACCAAAGCAGCCCCTTGTCTTCCTTTACACCGTTCGATGCGTGTTTCGTCCGCACCAGCAACGGTGTGATATCGAGGTGGAAATGGCTGAAGGTGTGCCGTATGACGGGCCAGCGCTCAATATCTGTTGCCGAGATACCCAGCTTGTCCCGGCACCAGTCAACAGGTCGATCCTTCGTGCTCATCTCCGGAAAACTCCAGAGTCCACCCCAGATACCGGCCGGTGGCCGCTTTTCCAACAGCACCTCGGCCGCCTCGTTACATAGTAACAGCATACACACCGAACGCACCGGGATGGCCTTTTTTGGCCGTGGAGACGGGTACTCGGCTTGCCGCCCCGCCGCCCTCGCCGCGCATCCGGCCTGTAGCGGACAATCCGCGCAACGCGGACGAGTGCGCGTGCAGACGGTGGCGCCCATATCCATAATGGCCTGTGTGTAGGCGGCAGTTTCCTGTGCCGGCGTATGCTCTTCGGCAAGCATCCATAAGCGTCGCTGCACCGGTACCTGCCCGGGCCATCCCGACACTGCATGATAACGAGCCAGCACCCGTTTCACATTGCCATCCAGGATCGGGTGCGATTGCCCGCATGCAAGTGCAAGAATAGCACCAGCCGTTGAGCGTCCGACTCCCGGCAGCGCGACCACTTCGTCAAACGTCTCCGGGAAACGACCATGGTGATGCTCAAGCACCTGCTTCGCTGCTGCATGCAGGTGACGCGCACGCGCATAATAGCCCAGACCCGACCAGTGATGCAGCACCTGGTCCTGTCCGGCACTCGCCAGTGTTTCCACATCCGGAAAACTCTGCATGAAACGCTCGAAATAGGGAATCACGGCTGCAACCTGGGTTTGCTGCAGCATGATTTCAGACACCCATACGCGGTAAGGCGTCGGCTGCACCTGCCACGGCAGATCCCTGCGTCCATGCTGTGCATACCAGTCCAGCACACGATCGCTGAAGCACTGCTTGGACTTACAGTTGCGGACCATTGGCACCCACCTCGATGTACATTGCCGTATCGGCGACCTCCCGCATCAGCTTGCGCTTGATCAGCCACGGACCAATCACGGGTGGCACCCAGAAATCCGGCTCAAAGGTATTGGTGAACAACATTTCCGTGGCGCCACCGCTGGCTATCAGTTGCCAGTACGCTACGCCGCTGCGAAAATCACCCTCCTGTGGCAGGGTCACGGCCACGATGGCATAGTCCTGCAGCAACGTCACATCCTGTACCAGCTTCACGCGCTTGCAGAACATCAATATGCACACCCTGATCACACTGCGAACACGTCGCGTATCGACTGTCGGCACGGCCAGCAACTGACTCTCTTCAATGGCGGGATTGATCGCGGCCAGATTGCCGAAATCGGTAATGGAGCGGTACACCGTGTCGATTGGCGCATCAATGCGCGCCGTGACTGACAGAGTATAGGCAGCCCCTTCACGGCTCACACTGGAGGCCAGGATATCGCCGGCCTGCAAGTCAACCGGCAGCAGCAACAGCAACGTGGACAGACGACGCAGATACAGCCACATAAGCCGCGCAACCGCTCTCGCTACTTGTCAAACAGGCCTTTCAGCAAGGAATCAGGAATATCGGTACCGAGTTTTTTCTCCAGTTTCTGCTTCTCTTGCTGCACTCGCTTTTCGACCTCTGCCTTGGCCGCATCCTTGGCGACCGCACCCAGATCCGGCGTGTAGGTCAGCTTGCTGAATGTCCCACCAACATGTACCGGTACAGACAAGCCTTCGAGTTCTTGATACCCCTTGCCACCCTGCCCCTCGAGTGAGCCGACGAACTTGGTGGCCAGTGTATAGTCAATGGTTTCCTTCGGCAGGTTGACCTCCCCGGTACCGGTTATGCGCAGCAACGGAGATTGCAGTACCAGGTCGTCATTTGTAACCAGGCCATTGGTCACCGTCGCCGTACCCTGCATCAAGGCGAAGTCGGTTTGATTGGGCTGTTGCTGCTTTGGGGCCGGCTGACCCTTGAGCGTGGCCTGTGCCTCGCGAATCAATGCGGCAATGTTCACGCCGTTGATTGCCCCGTCCTTGAAGGAAAATTCAGCGCTGCCCTTCAGGGTATTGAGAATCGCGTCGACGTCGTTGCCCGCACCGTTCAGATTCGCCTTGACGTTAGCGGTACCCAGCAACGGGGCATCACCGGTCAGGTCCTTGAGCAGCGGACCGGCCTGCACGCCGGTGAGCGTCTCGTTCACGGTAAACCGCGGCGTGTCCTTGCGGGCATCAAGCTTCAGATCGACATCAATGGCACCCTCGTACAACTTCGCCGTCAACGGACTGATGTCTAGGACTCCGTCCTTAGCCCTGATCTGGATCAGTACATCACGGGAACGCAGGTTGAAGGCCTTTAGCTGGGCCATGCGTAGCTCACCGTTCAGGTTCAGGTTGCGCAACGGCTCCAGCGGCAGCGTCCCGGAGGGTTGCGATTTATTCCCTGTACCCTTGCCACCGGCGGAGCTTGCCGCCGCCTCCCCTGAACCGTTTGTGGCAACATTTTCCCCGGAGCTCGCCGGAGGTAAATAGCGGTCAATATCGATCTGATCCAGCAACAACGCAAAGCTGATGGCCGGTGCATCAAAAGACTGCACCTTGAGTTCACCGTTGAGCGTCGTCTCGTCCAGGTGCGCAGTCAGTGCGCTGGCGGCAAAGTGCTGCAATGTGGCATCCCAGGCCAGGTTCGCATCCGCCTTGCGCAGGACACTGTCATCAGTGGTCACGGGCATGGCTTCGCCAAGTGCCTGCAACAACTTGCGTGGTTCAAATTCGGCAATAGCGAGGCTGCCATTGAAGCGCGGGGCATCACTACTGATATCAGCGCCGGTCACGGACGCCGTGATCTGCAGTCCCAGTGTCTCCAGCACGATATTGGGTAACAACAGGGTCTGCGCTTCAAGTCCCAGTGAAATATCGGTCGTCAGTGCCGCCTTCATCTGGCCCGCTGGCAGACTGTCGCCTTGCGCATCCACCAGTAACTCGGCACCTTTGATGGTAATGGCGTCGAGATCGGTGGCAATCAACAGTTCACCACGCAGCGACAGGCCGGTGTTGATGACCGGCTTCCTTGACGCCAACTGCATCTGCAGGTCCAGGTCAAAGGCCTCCCCCGGTTCGATGGCACCGGTGGTCAATGACAGTTCATTGACAACATAGTGGCTGTCGGTGGACTGGTCATCCCAGTGCAACGACGCCCCGGTGACCTCAATCCCGCCGATTGCCAGGCGTTCGAGTCCACCGGCTGCCGCATCCTCAGCAGTTTCAGTCGCGGCTTTATCCGTTCGCTCCCCGGTCTTTGCAGGCGCAGTGAGGTCTGCCCAGTTTGTCAGACCCTGCTTGTCCTTTGCGAGATACAACTGCAATCCGGACAAGCGTATCTTGTCGACTTCCAGTTGCTTGTGCAGCAGCGGCAACAACTTGACCCTGACCTGCACGGCTTCCATGCGCGCCATCGACGGCTCGTCAAAACCGGTCGCGTTACTGAATTGTGTCGGACCGATATCGAGTCCCAGCCAGGGGAACACGGACAGCGTGATATCACCCTCGATCGTCAGCGTGCGCCCCGTCTGCTTTTCAACAGCCGTGGCAATTTCCGCCTTGTAATCGTTAGGATCAATCACCATTGGCAGCACCACCGCGGCAATGGCAACCAATGCGGTCAGCACTACGACCAGCCAGAGAATGAATTTCAGAAACTTGCCCATAAGTAGTCCCTTTATACTGACACTGTAGACCTTCGGGAGCACCGTCCCCGGCGCGAATCGCGAGAGACCCTGCTACAGCTTACCCGGCGTATATAGTGACGTACAGGCATCCATAAGAAAAGGGGTGCGTGGTTTAACCACACACCCCTTTCGGAGCAGAACTCACCGGCACCGTTCAGTGCCGGTTGAAACAATCAGGCGCAGTTACGCACCCTTGTCAGCCTCAACCTTCGGGGCCGGTTCCTGCAGACGTGTTTTACGAGCCGCTTCGAATTCGGCACGACGGGCATCGGATTCCTTGATAAACGCTTCCATACGGGCGTCCATTTCAGCGATACGGGCCTCACGCTGTTCCATCCGGTCACTGCGCATACCAGATATCGGTGCACGGGCATCAGCCGCCTTCATGCGCTCTTCCATCAGGGCGTCCATCTCGGCGATGCGGGCCTCATGCTGTTCCTGCATCTGGCTGAACGTTTCATCCATCGATGAACGGCTATCAAACTCCTTCATGCGCTCATTCATCAGGGCGTCCATTTCTGCCATGCGTGCTTCACGCTGCTCCATCCGCTGAGCACGAATGTCGGTGATCGGTGCGCGCTGGTTTGCATAGAACTCTGCAGCCTGCTTTTGTGCCTGCTGCTGGGCCTTCTGCATGTTTTCGATGTACCGGGCCTGCTGCTCAGCCATTGCCTTCTGCTGCTCTTCAGTCATTTCAACAGCCGGCTGAACCGGGGCAACACCATACGGGGCATAACCGTAATATGGACCATAGCCATAACCGTCGTACCCACGGTAGCCGTTATAGCCGCGACCATAGCCACGACCATGACCACGACCGCTCATGTGCATGTTGAAGCCGAAATCACCGTCGAAAGCGCCGTCGCCGTAGCCGTCACCCCAGCCATCGTTATAGTAGTCGTTGTAACCGTTGTCACCCCAGCCCCAGGCAGAAGCGGCCGTAGAAGCCACTGCAATCGAGGCAGCAAACAGTACTGTAGTAAATTTCTTCATGGTAGATATCTCCAAGTATTTGAATAAGCGTTGTTTAATAATTTATTTTCAGGAAACTGTTCCCTCAGACACTCGATAAGTATATTAACGATTTCTTATAAATCAATTAAAATATTTTTATATGGTTATGAATTAATTAAGGACGGCTGGATTGGAGCGGGTGATGGGAATCGAACCCACGTTTGAAGCTTGGGAAGCTCCAGTTCTACCATTGAACTACACCCGCCGGATGGCAGTGATCTGGTAGTTTACAGAACCTGGCCGGTGCGCGTCACCAATTGATGATCTGGATGTAGAGTGAAAACCACACACACTCGAAAAAAGGCCGCTATTGAATAGCGGCCTTTCCGTGTCGTTGCCAGTACCCGTGATCGGGTTTATCGAATAAACAGCATCTCCTGGTACTTCGGCAAAGGCCACAGCTCATCAGCAACCTCTGTTTCAAGTATATCCGCATGTAAACGGACTTTGTCCATCAGGCTGCGAATCTCGTTTGCACAGAAATGCATGTGTTCTTCTGTAGAAGTGAAATCATGTTTTCCCATGGCATCAATGAGTTCAGCAACCGCTGACATCATGGCATTGACTTCATTGGCAACAACCGTGGCCGTTGAGCTGTCAAGTTCAATCCCCATCGCCGCAAGGCTTTCACTTGTCTTCGCAAGATCGGAGAGATAGTGAATTGCAGCCGGGTAAATTCTTGTTTTGGCTATATCGACAACCAGCTTTGCTTCGACATCGATAGACAGGATATATTGCTCTGCGTAGACCTCAAAGCGACTTTCCAGTTCTACCGGCGACAGCACACCGGTACTCTCGAAAAGTTTCTTCACGGACGCTTCCCGCAGCGCGGGTAATGCATCTGCCGTGGTCGGGATGTTCTTTAAACCGCGCTCTGTTACCGCCATCTCGTGCCATTCAGCGGAGTAGCCATCCCCGCCAAATACAACATTTCCATGCTCTTCCATGAGTTCTTTAAGCACCTTGATAACGGCCTCTGCCTGACCCGAACCTTTGTTCAGTTCGCCTTCCAGTTTTCCGGCAATCCAGTCAAGCGAATCTGCCAGCATGGTGTTCATCGCAACCAGCGGTCCTGATACTGACTGGGCCGAGCCGACAGCACGGAACTCAAAGCGATTGCCGGTAAACGCAAAGGGTGAAGTACGGTTACGGTCACCAGGGTCGCGTTCGAAGTGCAGGATCTGGGAAAGTCCAAGGTCCATCACACCACCCGATACACTCTTGGCAAGCTTGCCGTCCTTGATGTCCATGAAGACTTTTTCCAGCTGGTCTCCAAGATAGACTGACAGGATCGCGGGGGGCGCCTCGTTAGCGCCGAGGCGGTGATCATTCCCTGCGGAGGCAATGGCAGCACGCAGTAGCGGCCCGAAGAGATGCACGCCACGAATAACCGCGCCACAGAACAGCAGGAAGTTAAGGTTGTCATGCGGCGTACTACCCGGATCGAGCAGGTTGCCCTGCGTGGAGTTCCCGACTGACCAGTTGACATGTTTTCCGGAGCCATTGATGCCGGCGAAGGGCTTTTCATGGAGCAAGCACAGAAAACCGTGTTTCTTTGCGGTGTTTTTCATCAGGGTCATCATCAGCTGCTGATGATCAGCCGCCACATTAGCGGACTCGAAGTAAGGCGCAATTTCAAACTGTGCCGGCGCAACTTCATTGTGGTGTGTTTTCGCCGGGATGCCCAGCCGGTACAACTGGTCTTCAAAGTCCTGCATGAAGACCTGCACGCGTGCCGGGATAGCGCCGAAGTAATGATCATCGAACTCCTGCCCTTTGGCAGGTGCCGCACCAAACAGTGTGCGTCCGGCCAGCAACAGGTCAGGACGACTGTTGGCATACTTGATGTCCACAAGGAAGTATTCCTGCTCCGCACCACAGCTTGAGTTCAGGGGTGCAATATCCGTTTCACCCATTAAAGAAAGCACTTTTTGTGCGGCCCTGTTCATGGCGTCATTCGAGCGTAACAACGGAATCTTTTTATCCAGCGCTTCACCGGTCCAGGACATAAAGACACTGGGAATCATCAGTGTTGCGCCATTGTCCGTTTGCATGATAAAGACCGGGCTGGTGGGGTCCCATGCGGTATAACCACGCGCAGCGCTGGTCATACGGATGCTGCCATTGGGGAATGAAGAACCATCAGGTTCACCCTTGATCAGCAGGCTGCCGGTAAATTCGGTAATCGCGCCGCCATCAGCGTTGGTAATAATAAAACCATCGTGTTTTTCAGCCGTGATATTGGTCATCGGGTAGAAAATATGGGAGAAAAACTTGACGCCCTTTGATGACGCCCATTCTTTCATCGCTGCTGCAACAATGTCAGCGGTTGCTGCATCAAGGGGGGCTCCGGTTTGTACCGTTTTCTTCATGGCCTTAAAGGCATTCTTGGAAAGCGACTCTTCCATTTTCGCGAGATTAAAGACATCACATGCCCATATTTTGTCCAGTGACTTGGGTCTTTCTACGGGCATTGGCGTACGGTCTGAAATCTGGCTTGACGCCTGAAGGCGGGATATATTTCCACTCATTTCCATTTCCTCATTGTTTAGGATGCTTGATAAACATGGAATCATCAGGCCTGTTGGACGGGGCTCTGCGAACCAGGTAAAACATGGCAGGAAGCCATTTCTTTCGAGCAGGGCTGTAAATTACCCGGAACAGCATCGCCCTATGACCCATGCTTTAGCAAAATACATGCCACCATCTGGATAAAGAATATCCGCGCCAGTGACTCGCGCGTTTATCTCGAAATGCCCGGAAACCGGGCATATTTTCAGGGGCCGATGTTTGAGTGGCGGATCGCCAGAGACCCGATTTGATGCAGTGCGCACACAAACAGTGCATTGATGCAGACATTATGTCACTGTGAATGCTTTACCATCGACTGCTAACGCCTGCAGCGCCGTACAGGTAAACTCCCTCAAACAACCGTTTGGCAACTGCAGCTGCCAGCCAGTACCCGGCTTCACAATGAACGAAACATCTATGACGCAATGACCAGAAACCTGCTCTTACTCTCTATCTTCGCGATCCTGGGCTATGGCTTCTGGATCAGTCCTGATTTCAAGACCATCACCGCCGGTGTGGCGATTTTTCTCCTCGGCATGTTGTCCCTGGAGAAGGGATTCAAATCCTTCAGTGGCGGCGTGCTGGCAAGCTTCCTGCAACGCACCACCGACGCCACCTGGAAGAGCCTGTCGTTTGGCATAGTTGCCACGACAATCATGCAGTCCAGTTCACTGGTCTCGGTGCTGACCATTTCCTTTCTCAGCGCCGGGCTCATTCCACTGGCGCAGGGTATCGGCATCATTTTCGGCGCCAACCTCGGCACTACCACCGGTGCCTGGCTGGTGGCTGGTCTGGGACTCAAGGTCGACATCGCCGCCTATGCCCTGCCGATGCTGGTGTTCGGCGTCATCATGATCTTCCAGAAGAACCACCAACGCTTCACGGCAGCCGGCTGGGCACTGATTGGACTGGGTTTCCTGTTCCTCGGAATAGCCTATATGAAGGAGGGCTTCGAGGCCGTCAGCGGTGGGGTCGACCTGTCACAGTACGCGGTACCCGGATTTCGCGGGCTACTGATCTATGCCGCCATCGGCATCGCCATGACGGTGGTCATGCAGTCCAGCCATGCCACCCTGATCCTGACCATCACGGCCCTGGCAGCCGGCCAGGTGAGTTATGAAAATGCACTGGCACTGGCGATTGGTTCCAATGTCGGTACCACGATAACCGCCATTATCGGTGCGATCAGTGCCAGCGTGTCCGGCCGGCAGCTGGCGCTGGCCCATCTGTTCTTCAACCTGGTTACCGGTGCCCTTGCCATCGTGTTCATCCAGCAGTTTGTCGTGGCCGTGGACTGGGCCAGCAACCTGGTCGGGATCGGAGCAGATAACTACACCCTCAAGTTCGCGGTCTTCCACACGATGTTCAACCTGGTTGGCGTGGTGCTGATGGTACCGCTCATCAATCCCATGGTCGCGTTGCTGCAGACACTGCTGCGCGAGAAGGCCGAACCGGTCGAAACCACGCGGGTCAGGTATCTAAGCAAATCAGCACTGGAGTTTCCGGATACCGCCCTGGAGGTCATTGCCAAAGAGACGGTGCACCTTGCCCATAATGCCTTCGAAATACTGGCGCATGGCCTGAACCTGCATCGTACAGATATCACCTCGAGTGCAGACATCAATGCCGTGATTGCGGAGTGCACTGATGTGGTGGAGGTGGATATCAGTGACCACTACGAACGCAAGGTGAAACCGCTCTACAGCGCCATTATGGAATTCTCCACGCATGCCGAGCAGGCCATGAATCCGGACCAGCTTGAGCGCCTGATTCACCTGCGCCGGGCCAACTGGCAGATCGTCACTGCCATCAAGGCCATGAAGGAATTACAGAAGAATATCGATCGCTACATGTGCGCGGAGAACACCGACATACGGCAGCAATACAATAGTATCCGCCTGAACCTGGCGATCCTGCTGCGTGCGCTGTTCATTTCGGCCGAGGAGTTGCACCCGGTGCAAAAGATGGAACAGGTCAGGACCTTCCGCACGAGGATGGAAGAAGAAGACATCATCGCCAACGGCAAGCTGGACGGGCTGATCCGCGAGCAACGCATCACGCCGGACATGGCGACCTCGCTGATGAATGATTCCGCTTTTTCCTATGATATCCAGAACAACCTGATCAATGCCGCCGAGATCCTGTTTGCCAATCTCTACTCCACGGAAAAAGACATGGAATTGGAGGAAGCAGAGAGCGAGAGACTGGAAACCGGCGTGGCAAAGGCCGGTCAGAACGGGGCGGTGTTGTCAGAAACAGGCAACGAGGACCGCTAAGCAGCGGATTACTTCGCTGTCCTGTCCATCGTAACAGGCATCATCTTGACTAGTCGCAGTCAAAAGCCGACCATTCAGTACTTCTGCCGGCAACGTGATCGGTCTTGCCTCAATAAACAATAAAGGGTATCTCGTGGACACTATTACTAGTATTAGCCACTGCATGACACCGGCACGGCATCGCAAGGTCGCCAACGCCCTGCTTTCGTTCATTTTCCTGTTGCTCACCCTTGGTGGCTGCAGCGAACAAGCCGATGATGCAAAAGCAGGCGCGCCCGAAGTTACCGTCATCAAGATAGAGCCCAGGGACACACCGGTCTCTATCGAGTTTGTCGGCAAGACCGCCAGCTCCCGCCGCGTAGAGATCCGTTCCCGGGTAGAAGGTTTTCTCGACAAGCGCATGTACGTCGAAGGCTCCATGGTCGAGGCCGGCGATGTGCTGTTCATCATGGACACCAAACCTTTCGAGGCACAATTGCAGGCTGCGCAAGCCGAACTGGACCAGCAGCAGGCGCGCAAGAAAACAGCGCTCATCAACCTGAATCGTATCCGGCCACTGGCGAAGAAAAATGCCGTGGCGCAAAAGGAACTGGATGATGCAGATGGCATGTATCGCGAGGCCGCCGCGGCAGTGGAACAAGCCAGGGCCAAGGTTATACAGGCTGAGCTGGACCTGGGCTATTGCACTATCACGACACCGGTCACCGGGCTGTCGAGTTATGCCGTCATGCGGGAAGGTGCCTACATCGGCATGGGTGACAGCCTGCTGACCTACGTGGCGCAACTCGACCCCATGTGGGTCGAGTTCAGCATCTCCGAGAACCAGATGCTCAAGCGCAAAGATAGTGTGCAGCGTGGAATAATTATCGATCCTGATGACCATAATTTTACCGTTGAAATTGTACTGGCGGATGGTTCGATCTATCCGCACACCGGCAAGATCACTTTTGCCGATGCCTCCCTGAGCGAGGCCACGGGGACCTTCCTGATCCGTGCGGAGGTTGCCAACACGGATCAGCAATTACGCCCTGGCCAGTTCGTGCGCGCGTTCCTCAAGGGCTCAATCCGGCCCAATGCCATACTGGTTCCGCAACAGGCCGTGCAGCAAGGCGCCAAGGGCAGCTTCGTGTGGGTGGTAGACGCCGCAGGCAAGGCGGAATTCCGCCCGGTCACGGTGGGCCCCCTGCATGACAAGGAATGGTTCATCGATGCGGGGCTTGCAGCGGGTGACACCGTGGTCGTCAATGGTGCATTGAAGTTACGCGCAGGCGTCCCGGTGAGAATTACCGAACCGGCCGGGCAGATGCCGGCCGACAGCAGCCCAGACGCAAACTAGGCGCACCGCCATGATATCAGCGACCTTCATCAAGCGGCCGATCCTTTCGTCGGTACTCTCCATCATCGTGGTCATCGCCGGGCTCGTCGCCATGGTCAGCCTTCCGGTCAACCAGTACCCGGCGATCACCCCGGTGCAGGTCACCGTCAGCGCCAGCTATCCGGGCGCGGACGCCGAGACCGTGGCCAACACGGTTGCCGCACCCATCGAGACACAGATCAACGGCGTCGACAACATGCTCTACATGCAGTCGACCAGTTCGGCCACCGGCGAAATGACACTCACCGTGTACTTCGACATCGATACCGACCCGGACACCGCCGAGGTACAGGTCAACAACCGCGTCAGCCTGGCGCTGCCGGAGTTGCCGGACACGGTACGTAGCACCGGTGTCAAGGTGGAGAAACGTTCCTCCAACATACTGCTGCTGATTGGTATCAATTCACCCGACGGACGTTATGACGAAAAATTCATCGGCAACTACGCCAATCTGTATGTTCTGGATGCACTAAAGCGCGTACCGGGCGCCAACCAGGCCTCGATCATGGGCCTGCCGGATCTCGCCATGCGCCTGTGGCTGCAACCTGACCGCATGGCCAGTCTGTCGATAACGCCGTCAGATATCCAGAAGTCCGTTAGCCAGCAAAACCAGCAGTTTGGTGCCGGGCGACTCGGCCAGTCGCCCACCAACGAACCTGTCGAGATGACCTACCCGGTGGTTACCGAGGGACGTTTCTCGGAGCCCGAGGAATTCGACAACATCATCCTGCGGGCTGACCCCAACGGCACCGCCATCGTGCGCTTCAGGGACGTCGGATTCGCTGAGGAAGGACAGAAGAGCTACAACCTGCGTTCAACCCTGAACGGCAGTCCGTCCACCTTCGTGGCGGTCTACCAGCAGCCGGGATCGAATGCCCTGGAAGTCGCAGAAAACGTGCGTGCAGAAATGGAAAAGCTGAAACAGAGCTTTCCGGAAGGCATCAGTTACAAGGTCTCGTTTGACACCACCAAGGTCATCGCGGCCTCCATTGATGAAGTCTTCGAAACCCTGATCATCGCCATCATCCTGGTGGTACTGGTGACCTACCTGTTCCTGCAGAAGGTCAACACCACCCTGATCCCGACCATCGCCATCGTGGTCTCGGTGATCGGCACCTTCATCGGCATGTCCGCGCTGGGATTTTCCATCAACCTGCTGACCCTGTTCGGCCTGGTACTGGCGATCGGTATCGTCTGCGATGACGCCATCGTGGTAGTGGAAAACGTGGAACGCAATATCGAGGATCTTGGTCTGTCGCCGAAAGACGCGACCTTCAAGGCGATGGAGGAAGTCACCGGGCCGGTGATCGCCACCACGCTGGTACTGATTGCCGTGTTTGTGCCGGTGGCCTTCATGCCGGGGACCACCGGCGTACTCTATAAACAATTCGCCATCACCATTGCGATTTCGGTGGCCATCTCGAGCTTCGTGGCGCTGACCCTGACACCGGCACTGTCGGCCATCCTGATCAAGCCGGCCAAGGGGGAACCCGGCGGTTTCTTCAAGTGGTTCAATAACGGCATGGACGGCATGACCAAGTACTATGCCAGGGGCGTCAACCTGACCATGAAGCGCGTCACGCTCGCCATGATCGCGCTGGGTGCCATGATGTTCGGCATCGTCACCCTGTTCGGAACCATTCCAGGCAGCTTCGTACCCCCCGAGGACCAGGGCTATCTGTTTGCCGCCATCATCCTGCCGGATGGCGCCAGCCTTGACCGCAGCCAGGCCTTGACACAACAAGTCGCCGAGATATTTGCCGAACACCCGGCCGTGGAAGATTACTCTGCACTCACCGGCTACAGTCTCATCGACGGCCAGTTCAAGACCAACTCCGGCACCGTGTTCATCGCGTTGAAGGACTTTGACAAGCGCGCCGACGCGGGCATGACAGCGGCTGACGTGATTGCCTACGCGGCCCCCAAGATGCAGGCACTGCAGGAAGGCATCGCTATCCCCATCAATCCGCCCTCGATCCCGGGGCTGGGTACCCAGGGCGGATTCGAATTCTGGTTGCAAAACCGTGGCCAGGGCGGCGCCAAGCTGCTTGAGGAAGTCGCCAGGGATCTGATCGCCAAGGCCAATGAACGGCCGGAAGTGACACGCCTCAACACAACCCTCAATGCCGCATCACGACAACTGATGTCAACCGTCGATCGCTCCAAGGCGGAAACCCTGGGTGTCTCGGTACCGGATGTGTATGCCGCCCTGCAGACCCTGTTTGGCTCGTTGTACGTTAGCCAGTACAACAAGTACGGGCGTGTCTGGCAGGTCATTCTGCAGGCAGAACCGGAGTTCCGCGAGAAACCCGAGGACATCCAGAATATATTTGTACGGCAACGTGAAGGTGAGATGGTACCGCTGTCGTCCGTGGTGACGTCCCGTTTTGTCACCGGGCCCGACCTGCTGCCGCGCTTTAACGGCTTCATGGCGGCGAAGATCACCGGCGATGCCGACACCGGTTACAGTTCCGGCCAGTCGCTTGCAACCATGGAGGCAGTTGCCGACGAGATCCTGCCGGAAGGCTTTACCTACTCCTGGGCGGGACAGGCCTACGAGGAAAAGAAGGCCAGTGGTTCCTCGGCCATCATCTTCGTCTTTGCTATTGTCATGGTGTTTCTGATCCTGTCCGCCCAGTACGAGCAGTGGTCGCTGCCACTCGCCGTCATCACGGCCGTGCCGTTTGGCATCTTCGGCGCACTGGTGTCCGTGTGGCTGCGCGGCATGGAAAACGATGTCTATTTCCAGATCGGCCTGGTGACGCTCATCGGCCTGTCGGCCAAGAACGCCATCCTGATTGTCGAGTTCGCCGAACTGAAATACCACGAGGGGCTGTCGGCCTTTGATGCAGCGCTGGAAGCCGCGCGGCTGCGACTGCGCCCGATCCTGATGACGTCACTGTCGTTCATTCTTGGCTCCATGCCGCTGGTGCTGGCCAGCGGCGCGGGTGCTGCCTCACGCCACTCCATCGGTACCGGTATTATTGGCGGCATGATTGGCGCTACCTCACTGGCGCTGTTCTTTGTGCCGCTGTTTTATTACCTGATCATAACCATGAAGGAAAAAATGGCCGGCGGCCGGGTGGCAGCCAATACCGCTGAAATGCCTGCAAGCGAAGCCGGTCGCGAGGATGTCTAGTATGTCGAAAACTGCAGCCCTGATTATCATGCTGGCCACGGTCAGCGCGTGCACCGTCGGACCGGACTATGTCAAACCGGTTGTCGATGTCCCGGACGAGTGGCGTTACAACATCGAGGACGCCAGCGGCACGGTCAACACCCGGTGGTGGGAACAATTCAATGACCCGGTGCTGGATGCCTTGATAAACGAAGCGCTGATAAACAACAAGGATGTGCGCATCGCGGCAGCCCGGGTCGAGGAATTTGCTGCACGGGTGGATATCACCCGCTCTGGATTCTACCCGCAGGTTGGCTATGACGGCGCCGCGGGTCGCAATCGCAGCCCACTGGAAACTGCTGACGGGGGTTCGCGTATCAATGACAGTTACCTTGCCGCACTGAATGTCGGCTGGGAACTGGATGTATGGGGCCGCATTCGTCGCGCGACCGAGGCGGCACGTGCGCAGCTGCTGGCAGAAGAAGAAGTCAGGCGCACCGTCATCCTGACGCTGGTATCATCCGTTGCCGGCAGTTATATCAACCTGCGCAGTCTTGACCGCCAGCTGGAGATCGCCATCCGCACATTGCAGTCGCGCGGTGAATCAGTTGACCTGTTCCAGACCAAATACGAGGGCGGCGTGGTGTCTGCGCTCGAGGTTGCCCAGGTACGCTCCGAGTACGAACAGGCCGCGGTACGTATTCCCGCGCTGGAGCGCCAGATCGCCCTGCAGGAGAACGCGCTGTCCATTCTACTGGGCCACAACCCAGGTGCTATCCCGCGCGGCAAGTCCATTGACGAACTCATGCTGCCACAGGTACCCGAGGGGCTACCCTCGGAATTACTGGCACGTCGCCCGGACATACAGCGTGCGGAACAGGACCTGATTGCCGCCAATGCCCAGATCGGTGTGGCACGTTCGCAGTACTTCCCGACTATCTCCCTGTCCGGCCTGTTTGGTTATGCCAGCAACGAGCTCTCCGACCTGTTGCAAAGCTCATCGGAAATCTGGGGCATTGGCGCTGATGCGCTGGGACCAATTTTCACCGGTGGCCGTATCAGCAGCCAGGTACGCGCCACGGAGGCTGTACAGCGACAGGCGCTGGTCGGTTATGCACAAACCGTGCAGGTAGCCTTCCGTGAAGTGGATGACGCGCTGATATCAAACATCAAACGCCGTGAAGAGCTTATGGCGCAGGGCCGGCAGGTAGCTGCGCTGGAGGACTATGCACGCTATGCGCAAATACGCTATGACGAGGGACAGGTCAGTTATATCGAGGTGCTGGACTCTCAGCGCCGCCTGTTCGATGCCGAGTTGACATACACCCAGAGTGAGAATGACGTCCATGCTGCCATGATCAGTATTTACAAGGCCATGGGTGGCGGCTGGGTGGAGCAAGCTGAAAGCGTGGCCAACGAGGCCGACTATGCGCCGGATGAAGATAAGCAGGAAAGTTTCAACTGGTTTATGAAACGCACACAACCCGAGGCTGTAGAAGAAGCGGCTGCAGGTAGACTTAGAAGTTAATCGTATTTTGACAGTCCCGGACGCAATAAGCTCGAAGGAATTTATGATTCGGTTTTCCTGGATTCCGTGGCAAATTTCGTAATCAGCTGCTTTACTGTGCGAATTCAAGCTGGCGACAGACCCTAGCGCCTCGCGCATCTCGGCAACCGGAATTTCACGCCCCTCCAACGGGTATGACCAGTAATAGCATTTCATCTGCATGACATCCGGTTGTGTGTCCGATTTCAGATACAGGATGCGATAGAAGCGCATGGTACTGGGTCGGTTGATCCATTCCCGGGTCGCTTCTGCACGCCTGATGGTGAAGGTATCCGCCGTCACAACCCCCGGTCCCAGTTTGCGGACCTCCAGCTGGCAACCGACGTCCCAATTATCCAGCCCCGCAGCCACCTTGCCATGCTGGATATTGATATGCGCCTTCCCGGCAGGAACATTCAGGTCCTGGTGCAGGATCAGCCTGGAATTGGCTTGTATCGAGTAATACGGTGAATTGATGTCGCGCGACGCGGCCATGGGGTTACAGGCTGCAAGTGATACTGCCAGGATAGCACCCACACCGACGGCTAGTGCACGCAGTTTGTTAACAGATAAAAGGTTCATATACATACGCCTCCAGAGTCAACGGGGAAATATTCACGCCACTGCGCTACACTGGCAACGACACTAATTATAACGCAATCGTAAATATATCCGGAGAATCACCATGCCTCGCCGTCAACTGTTTAGCCGAACCCGCCGCATCGCCCTGCAGTCCATTGGTTTACTCGGAGGACTGGTCGCTGCTCGACAGCTCCAGGCACACCATACCGATACACACTTCGAGGACGCGGCGGTGCACCGCATCGTCTACCAGTGTAATTATGCCGATCCCGAGTACCTGCAACATGTGCTGTTCTCGGTCGGTGAGATGCTGCGCAAATACGGTGACGATATCGAGATTGTGGTGGCTGCATTCGGTCCCGGCCTGCACATTATCGCCAAGCACCCGCAACGCCCGCTCCCACTGGAATTGCGACAGAGTGCCAGTTCGCTGGCTGAATACGGCGTAGCCTTTCATGCCTGTGGCAATACCATGAAGGCCCTGGGATGGACAGAGAAAGACTTGCAGCCGTTTGCAAAAATCGTCCCGATCGGCGTCGACGACATTATGCAGTTGCAGGAAAAGGGGTTTGCGTATTTCAGCTGGTAAAGACCAGCGACATGCACGCGGAGGCCGGAATGACAGGCTGGACTAGCGTCTAACCGGCCCATTCTCGTAGAGCGCCTTTATCTCGTCGGCAAACTTCTTCAGCACGCGCGCACGTTTCACCTTCAGCGTCGGTGTCAGCAAACCGTTATCAACCGTCCACGGATCCAGCGTCGGGATAACACGCCGCACCTTGGCATAACCGGGAAAATCTTTTAGGTGGCCCTTGATTTCCTTCAGCAGCAACGTTTGCAGCTTTTCACTGTTCAATGCATCAACAGCATCGGCATCGAGCTTCAAACGTTCCGCCAGTTGCTGCCATTCTTCCGCGCTCAACACCACGATCGCGGCAAGAAAAGACTCGCCCTCCCCGATCACCAGCACCTGCTCAATGGCCGGCACCAGGCTGATGGCAAGCTCCATGTCCATCGGTGGAACCTTCTCGCCATTGGACAGCACCAGAATGTCCTTGATGCGGCCGGTGATATAGATATGGCCCTTGTCGATGCGCGCCTGGTCACCGGTATGCAGCCAGCCATCGGAATCGATAATCTCCGCCGTGGCAGCGTGGTTATTCCAGTAACCGCGCATCATGCCCGGCGTCTTGACGAGTAATTCCTCATCGTCGCCGATACGCGCCTGCACACCGTTCAACGGTATACCCACGCTGCCCGGCTCATTATCTTCCGGCACGTTGACACTGATGACCGGACTGGTCTCGGTCAGTCCATAACCCTGCAGGATCGGCACCCCCAGACCAATAAATATTTGCGCCACCGGCTTCGACAGGGCCGCGCCACCACTCACCGACAGGCGCAGGCGGCCACCAAGCTTTGCAGTAACCTTTGATGCCACCAGCCTGTTCAGCAATGGCCATAACAGCAGGCGCGGACGCCAGCCGGCACGCCTTTGCTGGTATTCAAAACGGTGCCAGCCAACCTCGGTCGTGAGGTTAAACAGCGCCCGCTTGAAGCCGGACTGCTTGTCCATTTGTCCCTGGATACGCGAAAAAACACGCTCGAAGATACGCGGCACGGCAATCATGACCGTCGGCCGGATATGCTGCAGGTCTTCCGCCAGTTGCAGAATGGAACGTGCATAGGCGACCGCAGAACCGGACATCACCGGCAGGTAATACCCGGCGGTGCGTTCCAGCGTGTGTGACAGTGGCAGGAAGGACAGGAACAGGTCCTCCTGGTAAACATCGATCATGGTCAGCGCGGAATGTGCTATCGACAGCATGTTGTGATGGGTCAGCATGACGCCCTTGGGACGACCGGTGGTACCGGAGGTATAGACAATCGATGCCAGCGCATGTGGATCACCATTGCGCTGATGCAACGGCGCGGCCGTAGCCGGCAACCAGTCGGATACCAGTCGCACTCGCGTGTCCTGCAATACCTCCGTGGTCCCGGACCTGGAGCCATCCAGTATCAACACCCGCTGCAGGTCATCCTGCCCGGCCAGTGCAGGACCCAGCCGTTTCCAGACGGCGGCATCCTGCACCAGCAACACCTTCACGGCGGAGTCACTCATGATATAGGCGATATTGTCGGGCCGGTCATCAGTGTACAGCGGCACGATCACCAGGCCGCAGGCGAGCGCCGCCTGGTCAAAGAATACCCACTCCTTGCTGTTGCGCAGGTGCACGGCCACCCGCTCCCCCGGTAACAGATCCTCCGCCGCCAGGGCCGCCTGCCAGCGCGCGATTTGCTCGCCGACCTCGCTCCAGCGGGTATCACGCCAGGACTTGCTGTCGGCGTCGAAGCTGCGATAGGCGATGTTGCCGGGTGTGCGCTTGATGCGCTGCACCATCAGGCCATCGAGTGTCCCTGCAATTTCGGTGGAAATGATATCTTCAGTCAATTCATCCATATTTGTTATTCTCCGAGAAATACCGAAGACTCCGTGTTTACGGTAAAATACTCTGCATTATGTTGCCCCGTTACGAAAAACCATGCATATCATCCTGAACGGTGACCAGCGCGAATACCCGGACAGTCTGAGCGCCAGCCAGCTGCTGCAGGACCTCGGCCTGACAGGGAAACGACTGGCCCTGGAAATCAACCGGGAAATCGTGCCGCGCAGCACCTTTGACAGCCACATCATTCAACCTGGCGACCGGATAGAAATTGTCCACGCCATTGGCGGTGGCTAGCCGTCTGCCCCCACACCTGACCATAACCAAGTATTAAAGAGCTTACTGTCTATGTCTACTGTCATGCATTCCCCTGCTGCCGTCAGCAGCGACCCGCTAATCATTGCCGGTGTTGAATATCACTCGCGCCTGCTGGTTGGTACCGGCAAATACAAGGACATGGACGAGACCCGTGCCGCGACCGAGGCCAGCGGTGCCGAGATTGTCACCGTTGCCATTCGCCGCACCAATATCGGCCAGAACGCCAACGAGCCCAACCTGCTGGACGTCATATCCCCGGAACAGTATACCCTGCTGCCCAATACGGCAGGGTGTTACACTGCCGAGGACGCCATCCGTACCTGCCGGCTGGCACGCGAACTGCTGGATGGCCATGAGCTGGTAAAGCTCGAGGTGCTGGGGGATGAAAAGACCCTGTTCCCCGACATCATGCAGACCCTGCAGGCCACCGAGGTACTGGTCAAGGACGGCTTCAAGATCATGGTGTACACCAATGACGACCCCATCGTGGCAAAACGTTTCGAGGAACTCGGCTGTGTCGCGGTGATGCCGCTGGCCGCCCCGATTGGCTCCGGCCTCGGCATCCGCAATCCCTACAACATCATGACGATCGTCGAGAATGCCACGGTACCGATCCTCGTCGATGCCGGCGTCGGCACGGCCTCGGATGCCGCACTGGCCATGGAACTGGGCTGTGACGGTGTGCTGATGAATACCGCCATTGCCGGCGCACGGGACCCGGTACTGATGGCCTCGGCCATGAAGAAGGGCATCGAGGCCGGCCGCGAGGCCTTCCGTGCCGGGCGCATCCCGCGCAAGCGCTTTGCCAGCGCCTCGTCACCGATCGATGGTACGTTTTTCTAGCAACTGCCGATTCCCTCCCCCTCAGAGGTTAGGGAGAGGGGATATTATGTGCACATCCCGCTGCGGATAGGGAATGGTGATGCCCGCTTCCTTAAAACCGCGCCAGATCGCCAGATTGATATCCGAACGGACATTGCCGACGCCTTCCTGCGGATCGGTGAGCCAGACACGCAGCTCCAGTGCAATACCACTGTCGGCAAACTCCATCAGGCGCACCGCAGGTTCCGGATAAGCGAGTACCCGGCTGTTGACGCTGGCCGCCTTTTCCATAATCGCCATCGCCTGCTCCGGATCATCGTCATAACTGATCTGTACCGGGATACGCACGCGCACGGCTTGTCGCTGTAACTCCAGTTAATTACATCCGTGGTCACCAGGTTCTCGTTCGGAATCAGGGTCTCGACACCGTCACGGTTAAGTACCACGATATAGCGCGCCCGCAGCTCCTTGACCCAGCCATAGGTGTTACCAACACTGATCACATCCCCCGGCCGGATGGAACGGTCGCCCAGCAGGATAAAACCACTGATGAAGTTGCTGACAATCTTCTGCAGGCCAAAACCAATACCAACACCCAGTGCCCCACCAAAGATGGTCAGGGAGGCGATATTCAGTCCGGCCTCGGTCATCGCCAGCAAAAACGCCACCGTCAGCAGGCCAACCTTGATGACCTTGGTGATACCAACCCTCAAGCTGATGCTGATGGTTTTTGCATTCTTCAGTCGTTGCTCGATGACACCCGAGATCCACAGGGCCAGCAGCACATAGAATGCACACAACACTACCAGCTTCAGCGCCATCAGCAGGGAAAAACGGCTCTCGCCCACGGTCAGGGCAATGTGGTCGAGGAAGGCTTCCACGGGCGCCAGCCAGTCAAGCATATACAGTACAACCAGCCCCCAGATGGTGGTACTGATAATCTTCTCCCATGCCTTCAGCGCAGGCCCCGGCGCAATACCAACGCGCAGCATATACACAAACAGGCGCACGCTTGCCAGCGCCAGCAATAACTTGGCAAACAGGTTCAGCAGGGGCGTCCCGTAACCAAACTGGATAACCACCAGGTGTACCAGCACGACCGCAGCCAGCGCGCCTAACGGCAGCACCAGCCGCTGTCCGGCATGCAGCAAGGTGCGATGCAGTTCACTGAGATGCTCGTGTTGCAATCGCGCCTCGATCGATTTCGTAAATACACGTTGCACGAATAATGCGACCAGCCCGACAGCTAGCAGCAGCGCAGCCTCCAGCATGATGACCGTTGCATCCCGGTCACTGAGTTCCTGAATAATTTTCGCTACTGTTGTCCCGAATAGTTCCATTGCATAATCCGCCCTGACTCCGACACCAAGATGACAGCCATCATACCCAGAATGAAAAGCAATCCACCAGCTTGCTTCAGCGGCCAGACGCGATGACGTCGCCAATCGATAACCGCCCGCCCAGGATTATCCGTTCCTTCGTGCGACGCGAGGGGCGCATAACCGCCGGCCAGCAACGCGCACTGCAGGACTTGTGGCCACGCTACGGACTGGAAGCCAATGTCGCGCTGGATGTGGCAAACATCTTCGGTCGCCATGCGCCGTGCACTCTCGAGATCGGCTTTGGCAATGGCGACGCGCTGGTCACCTTGGCTGAGCAACAACCGGAATGTGATTTCATTGGCATCGAGGTGCATCGACCCGGTGTGGGTCGATTGTTACAGCAACTGGAGGAGCGCAATCTGGACAATGTTCGTGTCATGCGCGAGGACGCGGTTCAGGTGCTGAAGACCTGCATCCCGAATAACAGTCTTGATCGGGTACTGCTTTTTTTCCCGGACCCGTGGCACAAGAAGCGCCATCACAAGCGCCGTATTGTGCAAGCTGACTTTATCGAACTGCTGGCAAAAAAAATCAAGCCTCGTGGCTGTCTACACATGGCAACCGACTGGGAAGACTATGCCATGCATATGCTGGCGGTCATGGAACAATTGCCGGCCTTTCACAACTGCGCCGGCACCGGCAATTTCTCAGCACGGCCGGACTACCGCCCGATCACCAAATTTGAACAGCGCGGCCAGCGTCTCGGGCACGGGCTGTGGGATCTGCTGTTTGAGCGGGTTTGACCCTCTGCATAGAAATTGTCGCGGATGCAATCCGCTCCTGCAGGTTTCAAGATTCATGCAGGAGCGCAACACCAGCGCGTTTCTGTTTACTCAGGCTTAGGCTTCAGCCGGCTTTGCGACACGCAGCGGGCAGGTCTCGGCATGATTGTCACCAAGTTTGTCCCAGGCATATTTGAAGGCCTGGGTACGCAGCGCAAACATGTGCTCGCGTCCCAATATCTCCATCAGGCCGGTACGCGTAAAGGTATCCCACAACTGCTTCTTGGCGCGCGCCACCAGCAGTTCAACACCGGCCTCCTTGAGACGCTCTATCAGCTGACACAACATCTCTTCACCAGTGGCGTCAATTTCATTGATACCCTCGGCGTCGATAATGACAAATTTCAGATCTGGTTTGAGCGCCACGCGTTCCAGTATCTTGTCTTCAAAATAACCGGTATTGGCAAAATACAGGGATCCGTCGAAACGGATCAGTGAGATATTGCGGCAGGTCTCCAGCTTGCGTACCTCCGCATCACGCAACGTGCCATCCGGGTCGCGTGACAGTACGGCAACACGTGGCGCCATCGAACGATAGAGGAACAACATCAGTGACAGCAATACACCGACCATGATGCCTTTATCCAGGTGCGGTGCCCAGATAATGGTGAGCACGAAGGTCACGACAGACACCGTGGCATCATGGCGCTGCACCTTCCAGGCATGCATGATGGGTTCGACCTTGACGAGGTTGATGACCGCCATGATGATGACGGCTGCCAGTGTTGCCTGCGGCAGGTGATACAGCAGAGGCGTCAGCCACAACAGGGTAATGCCCACCACGACACCCGTGACCACTGCAGAGAATCCGGTCCTGGCGCCGGCGCTAATGTTGACAGCGGAACGAGAAAAGGACCCGGACACTGCATAGCTCTGGGAAAAGCTGGACATAATATTACCCAGCCCCTGACCCACCAGTTCCTGGTTGGCATCAAGACGCTGGCGTGTCCTGGCAGCCATGGCCTTGGCGATGGAGATTGCCTCCATGAAACCGATAATCGCGATAGCTACCGTAACGCTCAACAGCTGTCCCATGGTCTGGAAATCCAGTTCCGGCACGACTATGGCAGGTAAACCTTCCGGTATGGTGCCAACCACCGCGCCACCGAGTTGCTCGAATCCAACCAGCCAGGAAACCAGCGTGGTAATCACCACTGCAGTCAGTACGTTGGGTGCCCGTGGCAACCAGCGCTTCATGACAATCATGATGCTGAGCGCACCAATCGCCATCAGCATGGTTTCCAGATGGGTACTGTTGAATGCCTCGAGTACCGTATTGAATACAGTCTCGTAGGTATGTTCTGCCTTCTCCACGCTGACACCGAACAGCTTGCCCAGCTGCGAGGTACCGATAATGATGGCCGCGGCATTGGTAAAACCGACCACCACCGGGTGTGACAGGAAGTTCACCAGTACGCCCAGGCGCAGCAGTCCAAGTGCAATTTGAAAGATACCCACCATCAACGCAAGCATGATGGCATAGGCAAGATAGAGCTCCGGGTTGGCGCCGGCAATCGGTTCCAGCGCAGACGCCGTCATCAGGGAGACCACCGCCACCGGACCGGTAGCCAGCTGCCGCGAAGAGCCAAACAGCGCAGCAACGATGCCGGGAAGGAATGACGCGTATAAACCATAGTAGGGCGGCAGACCGGCCAGCTGCGCATACGCCATGGACTGTGGCACCAGCACCAGCGCAACAGTGATACCGGCAATCAGGTCAGCTTGCAGTACTTCTTGTTTCTTTAATTCGCCGATCCAGCAGAGGTATGGGAACAAACGACCTTTCCAGTCCTGACAATCAGCATTCATGGCGATACCCGGTTAGTATTTAATTAAATAAAATTGACTGCACAATGTAATCAGAAAGCCTATAATTATATACTAATGTCCTGGAGGACTGTAAGACTTGACGATCTCATGAATGGCGGTAATGTCATACGACAGATCTACCGGGCCTGTCCTTTACCGAGCTTGCTCTACTGGAGTCGTGCCTTCCGCAGCAACGGGTCAACCGCCATGTGTTCGAGACGCACGAGTAACCCTTAGCGGGAAAGACGGCACATAACAGAAAACTATTAACTATCTGAATATAGTTGAGTTAATGAATACATGGCAGTCAGACGGACAGCGCTACTTGAGTCCGGCAATGTAAAAATGGTTCAATACGCGACGCTGATCCAGCCTGACACCCTGGCAAGGCAGGTGCACCCCTGAACAAAACCCGGTCAGTTGACCAGTCACGAATCTTAACTAACCCGATTTACACCTTACGGTCGAGGAGCTTTTCATGTCCAAAAAACATCCAATAATAGCCGTTACCGGTTCGTCCGGCGCCGGCACCACCACTGTTAAGCTGGCATTCGAGCATATCTTCCTGCGCGAGGGTGTAAATCCCGTTGTTATTGAAGGTGACAGCTACCACAAATTTGACCGCGCCGCCATGAAAGTGGCCATGGCAGAGGCCGAAGCCGCCGGTGTTCATAGCTTCAGCCATTTCGGCCCCGAGGCCAATGTGTTTGACAAGCTCGAAGAGACCTTCAAGACCTACGGAGAGACCGGATCGTGTAAACGCCGTTACTATCTGCACAGTGTTGAGGAAGCAGAACCCTATGGCCAGCAACCGGGTGAATTCACCGATTGGGAAAACATCGAGGCCGGGACCGATCTGTTGTTTTACGAGGGTCTGCACGGCGGCGTCACAACCGACACGGTGGATGTGGCCAGGTATGTTGATCTGCTGATTGGCGTTGTACCGATCGTCAATCTGGAGTGGATTCAGAAGATCTTCCGTGATTGCGAACAACGCGGCTACTCTACGGAGGCTGTCACTGACACGATCCTTCGACGCATGCCCGACTACGTTCACTTCATCACGCCACAGTTCTCTCGTACCGACATTAATTTCCAGCGCGTACCAACCGTTGATACCTCCAATCCGTTCATCGCCCGTGACATTCCGACAGCGGACGAGAGCTTCGTGGTGATTCGTTTCAAGGATCCCAAAAAACTGGATGTCGATTTCCCCTACCTGCTGAACATGCTGGATGATTCCTTTATGTCACGGCGAAACACCCTGGTTGTTCCGGCTGGTAAAATGGGCTTTGCGATGGAAATCATCCTCGCCCCGATCATCGAGAACATCCTCGAGAATCGCAATAGCTGATTTTTCTCGGCATCTGTCGGGGCAGGTCCCTTCTGCCCCGAACCGAGCCTCACCATTTGATACGGCACAGACTCAGAATGTCACATAACCCTGGCGCCTGAGGCGCTCGATTTCATCGGGCCCCAACGGCACCTGCTCGATAAATGACGGGATGTCATCACGTTCAATCCCCTGTATGTCCAGCATGGTTTGACAAATCTTCACGTCAACGACATCAAAGGCATCAAGTCGTGCAGCCTGGTCGACTATATCCTTGTATTTTTCATAATTGCGGATGGAAAAAAATTCCACTTCAGGGCCATGCAGCACCAGTACCACACTGGACTCCCCGCCCTGAGCCTGTGGCCGCATTGCCAGTTGTTCAGCCCGATCAAACAATACCTTGAGCCCTTCGAGTGTATGAACACTGATATCCAGTACAGCCCTGAGCGGCGCATCGTCTTCACCCGCAGGTGAGTCGAGCAACGCTGCAGTGTCATCAACAACGGCACCGTATTCCTGCACTTCAACAGGTTGGAAATAAGAATAGACCAGCAATAGAAGCAGACCTGCCGCCAGTGCAAATACGAACACCTGTTTCATGAAGATACTACCTTCGATTTTTCCTGCCTATACAGTATTCAGGGCATTCTAACCCGCATCCGTCGCAAGGGTAACAGTAGTTTCGCGCTTTAATTAAGGTAGAATGCCGTTCTCATGAAGCGAGATCACACAGCAACCGCGGACACTATTCACCAGCGGCGCATTGCCGCCTGGCTGTTTGTTTGCTGCCTCATGGTATATGCCATGGTCATTCTCGGTGGCGTCACACGACTGACCGGGTCCGGTTTGTCTATGGTTGAATGGGACCCGATCTTCGGCCTCCTGCCGCCGCTCGACCAGACAGAGTGGGATGAGACCTTCAGGCTCTACCAGCAATCGCCGGAATACCAGAAGATCAACATTGGCATGGATCTGCAGGGCTTCAAGCAGATTTACTGGTTTGAATATTCACACCGCGTACTGGGGCGTACCATCGGTACCGTGTTTCTGTTGCCGTTCCTGTTCTTTCTGGTCAAGGGCTGGATACAGCGCCCGCTGATTCCCAAACTGCTGGCAATGTTTGTACTCGGTGGCCTGCAGGGAGTGCTTGGCTGGTACATGGTCAAGAGCGGCCTGGTCGATAATCCGCACGTCAGTCAGTATCGGCTAACTGCCCACCTCGGACTGGCCATCCTGATTTATGCCTACATGTTTTATGTCGCGCTGGGTCTGTGGCTGGGCGGGCGGCATTCAGGAAATACACCGCTCAGGCTGCGGCGTGCCACCACGTTATTGATGGGCCTGATTTTCATTACCATTCTATCAGGCGGTTTTGTTGCCGGTCTCAAGGCAGGCTATGCCTATAACACCTTTCCTCTCATGGACGGCCGCTGGATACCCGAAGTGATCTTCATGCAGGAGCCGCTGTGGCGTAATTTCTTCGAGAACATTGCCACCGTCCAGTTTCAGCACCGGCTGCTTGCGACACTGGCATTTCTCGGCGTCATTTTGTTATGGCTTGTAGCACGTCGTACCACGCTGCCGGCCGCAGTGAGTACCGGCCTGCTATTGATGCTTGCGGCCATTGTGCTGCAAGTGAGTCTTGGCATATCGACACTGCTGCTGCACGTGCCCGTGCCACTCGCAGCAACACACCAGGCAGGCGCCCTGTTGTTATTAACCATGGTGCTCTACACCCACTACCGGATGACCTATACCACAGGCGATTCCTAAAGACTGCTGTACCACGCGGCAAGATTGCTAATATCCTCATCACTCAGCGGCTTTGCCATGGGGCCCATCAAGGGATCGGTACGGCGGCCCTCGCGAAAGGCCTGCAGCTGCTTCACCAGATAACCGGGCTGCTGTCCGGCGAGATTTGGCCACAGTGGGTTATTACTGATACCTGCCGTGCCATGACATCCTGCACAGGTAGCGGACTTCGCCTTGCCTGCTGCCACATCACCCGCCAGTGTGTTGCCACCAGGAACAAGAAGCATTCCGAGGAACATAACGTAGAAAAGCGGTTTCATTGTCGCATCTCCGAATAAAAAATGGCGTGTCAATGACACGCCATTCGTTGCTACTACATCCTGGCGCAGGCCAGAAAGCACCTGCCCTCAGGGTTGCCAGCTGGATCTACTGGCTCTGACTGACCATGTACTCGATCGCTGCCTTCAGTTCATCATCGGTACAGGCCATGCAGGCGCCTTTTGGCGGCATGGCACCCTTGCCGCTGATTGCAACCGCCAGCATAGCATCGATACCGGTCGCGATACGCGGCGCCCAGGCTTCCTTGTCACCCAATTTAGGGGCACCGGCAGCGCCCGTGGCATGACATGCCTGACAGCTGGCCTGGTAGGTTTCCTGGCCATCGGCAAACACTGTGCCGCTGACAGCCAATAAAACACCTGCAATTAACGTACTGGTAACTTTTTTCATTATGTCTTCTCCACGAAGTAATTTGAAAATCCGGGGGATCCCGCGCTAATCTGACACAAAATCCTGACATGCAGTATATTTAAGCCCACTAATACACTTCAACCGATAAATTTATATGTCTTCAATAACAATTACTTATAAAACCACAACTACGTTCCCAAGAGGCGCTGCCACCAACGACGGCGGTTTCCTGACGGTGATAAGCCTGTTTTCAGGTCCGTCGGTGGAAGTTTCGAGAGTATCCAGCCAGGCAAGGGGGGATGGTCACTGTAACCGCAGGATACGCCGAGGTGATTGGGGTCAAATATTTTCACAAACCGCGGCGCCAGCATCGAATCCGTAAAGACCACACCACAATAGTCTTCATCATGTTCCCGGCGTAACAGCTGATTGATTTCCATCAGAAAGTTTTTCAACAAGGTCGCATCGGCTGTTTGTAGCGGGGGTGGTTCACCCACTGCATAAATGTACCAGTCACCATCAGCATCAGCACGCAGCACCGCCCACAAGGCATCCAGTTGTTCCCAGCGCAACACGTTCTCAAAGCGGCCCCTGAAGGCCGACCTGAAAGAATCTGCTGGCAGTTCAATCATAAACACCTCGCTGCAGCACACAGCTTGACGATTGTCATTATACTACCGGCTGACAACTAACCCCACTCATCACAACCATGGACCTGGACTTCTGGCACCAGCGCTGGCAAGCCAACCTGATTGGCTTTCACCAGAAAACCGTTAACAATCACCTGCTGGGTTGCTGGCCGCAACTGCAACTGGAAGAAGGCAGCCGAATTCTAGTGCCATTGTGCGGCAAGAGCCTCGACATGCTGTGGCTTCTTGAACAGGGTCACCCGGTCGTCGGCGTCGAGGTCAGCCAGGTCGCCGTAGAATCCTTTTTTGAGGAAAACAGGCTGTCGCCCGCGGTCCATGAGGAACGCTACGGCCGCCGCTATGTTGTTGATCAGCTAGAACTGCTGTGCGCAGATTTCTTCAGTCTTGAGCCGGTGGATATCGGGGCAGTCAACGCGTTCTATGACCGTGCCGCACTGATCGCACTACCGCCGGCACAAAGACCCGGCTATTGCGCACAGCTGAAAAAACTGCTGGGTCACAACATCTCCGGACTGCTGGTCACGCTGGAGTACAACCAGGCCGAGATGGATGGCCCACCCTTTTCTGTCCCCCGTGAAGAGGTCTGCAGTCTGTTTGATACCACTTTTACCCTGAAACAGCTGTTTCAATTCGACGCGCTCGATGAAAATCAGAAGTTCAGGGAAAAAGGGGTGACGCAACTGACCGAGCTGACCTACCACCTGAGAAGCAAACAGACTTCTGTAGAACCGTGAATAATGGCCACAGCCAGCACATACACACAAAAAAAACGGCGCCCTGGGGGCGCCTAAGGGGGGAAGTTAAAAGTAGTGGCTTAATCCTCGAACTCAACCTTGTCGGCAACACCATCGACCGGCAGTTTGTCTGTAAACCCGATCAGGTCACCATCCCTGACATTACCAAAGAAAGTATCTGCATCGATGGAATCCTCGCTGTCATCATTAAACACGGTATTATCATCCGTTGGAATCTCGATACCGAATATGGAGACGGTGCCTGCCAGATTATTACCGAGGGTAGGCGGCACATCTGCCGGACCACGCAACTCGGTACTGTCGGGTTCTTCACGCTCGATCTGCGCGGCAACGATGTTGCCATTGCCATCCACGTAACCCTCGACATTGAGGTAATCACCCGCATCAATATTACTGATTGAAAATGGTTCCACCTCGTCGCGTTTATCCTCGACCTGGGTCTGACTATTGGCGGTGACCGTCAAGGACTGCTGCCCCGCCACAACCTGCAGTGTTACAGTGCCTGCCGTGCTGTTCCTGCTGACAACGATCGCGCTCACCCGGATATCACCATCGCGTTGCTCAATCACTTCTGCCATAAGGATGCCATCCTGAATGGAACCCTCAACCTCGACTTGATCACCGTCGGAAATCGTTCCCTCCAGTGCGGTCGGTTCAAATGTTGCGTTTGCGGCATTCACAAGCTGACCGGCAACCCTGAAGTCACTGATACCATTGAAGTCCGTGACGATGCCTTCAAGGCTGATCTCGTCGACATCATCACCAAAGCCTTCTTCCTCGCGCTCGATGCGCCTGGCAAGAATGCTGGTCACCGTTTCCAGTGTGCCCTCAACCTCGACATACTGGCCATTGGCTACCGTACCCGGCAAACCCTCAAACTCGGTGGTACCGCCAAAGGTTATCAAGATGCCATCAAGCATAAAGGTGCTAACACCGTCAAAACCACTGACCACACCCCTGATTTCTACTTCACTGTTGCCCAGATCCAGCACACCCCGTTTCTCGACACGGCTCGCGAGCAGCCTGCCGTCGACATCAAAATAACCACTGACTTCCAGCAAATCATCTTGTGCAAGGCTGTCATAGCTGGTGTTTGCAAACACCGTGGAATTCCGCTCAACCACAACAGTGACATCGAAAATTGCAAAGGTTTTTGTGAGCCCGTCCGGATCTTCCCAGTTCGCCTCGTGCACCACCGGACCCGCGACATTATTATCGTAGTCAATACTATCTGCTGTACCGGTTACTCCATCAGCATTCACGCTACCGCTAATGGTGACCACCATGCCAAGACCCAGTACCGTGTCGTCATCAAAACCATTACTGATATCGGTCTCATCATCGACCGTGCGGATGGCACCATCGGTTTCAAATTCGATGCCATTGACGAAGACACTGCCAAAACCGGTTATAGATCCCGAGGTGATACCGGTACCACCAATACCGCCACCGGCCAGTGAACCGCCACCACCCCCCCCGCCTCCACATGCAACGATGAATACGCTGAATATGAGCGCGGCTGAGACAATAAGTCCGCTAGGCATGTGCTGCATCATGGCGATGGCCCCTCTGATGAATCCCGTTCGTAATAATAAATACCCAAGCTGATCGTTTTCCCCTCACCACTGCTGTTCTCCAGCTCATGTTCTGCATACTGTCTGTTCAGTTGTTCCAGAAGCATCTGCGCCTTCCTGGCTGACAGTTTCTTGAGTTTGTCCAATGAATCAGGGGCTATGTTGTCGTACGAAACCTTGCGCTGAAAGTGCAGATCCCCGGTGTCGGCTGTTATGTTGTGATCGATCGTCGAAATCAGCTCGAACACGTCATTCCCGAGTATCTCCAGTTTATCGACCGGGTCACTGCCCGCTACATATGCATACCGTATCAAACGCACATTGCCGTTGAGCTGCTGCACACTTCCTGACTCGACCAGCATGGAAAGCATGGCCCTGGTGGGGATGTCACCGCTGTATTGCCTGACCAGTGTTTCAAATGAAATGCCTTCCCCGCTGACTGGCAGATCGGCGGGTTTTCCCAAGCCATCAAGAAAGCGGGCATCATTGGTCCAGCCACTGATGACACGCACTGCGCGGTTATAACGCGCCTGACTGGAGGAATCGTCTGTCTGCTGCAACTCGTGCAATCGCTTGACCTCCTTGCGCGTTAACCCTGTCTGCGCGGAAACGCGTGATACCGTCTGCTTCTTGCCATCCGGTGAAAATTCTTCAAAAGCCACATCAACAAATACTTTCTTCGTCAGCTCTGTAAATGCCCCGTGTGCAACACCGTTGCGGATCAGAATACGTACCAACGGGCGCAACAGCAGCCGAATCGCAGCGAACAGTGCATCCTGCTGATTTGTGCTCATTCCAAGACCAATTGTACCTGTGTGGTTAGAGGTGACCGCATGTAAACGCGCCAATCTGTTATCCCGCAAACCGGCGACATCGAGAAACTCGTCACAGCACTACTAACACGTTCAGCGGCCACGATAATTTTCATGATAGCACCGATTTCAATATTTGGGAAATATATCCCACTCATAAAAACATGCCCACCAATAAAACCCCAATCATTGATTGTAATCAAACACTTTTTTATTTTCTTTAACAGACAATCAGGGTTGTAACAGGGCGGTGACAAAATGGAAGTGAGCGACAGCGTGGTATCCGGTGTTCAACGCCATAGCGCTAATACTGGGGGACCCGTAAGGCCCGTAGTAATTGACCAAGAACGCCAGTCCCGCACACTGGCCACACCTATCCCGGCTGCAGCCCGTAAACCTGGTTAGCGCGCCGTATTGACGTCGTAAAATATCGAGCGCAAATCACTTTCCCAGCGGTCAAAAAAGACCGGTTCTATCGCTCCTCCGGCAATGTCGGCATACAGTTTCGGATTTATGGTCACCAGTATGGTCTGATCGCCTTCGGCGAAGATCGATATCTTCGGTGGCAGGTACGGCGTCAGTTGTGGCGCCTTTTCGGTAAGCTCACGGATCTCGTCAATTTTTCCGGCGAAAACAATACGGTACTTGTCGGTCTTGTACCCCATGCCGGTCAGCCCGATATCAATACGCTGCACCCTTGACACAGTATAGCCATGAGCGGTGATGGACGCTTGCAACGCGAGCATGGCTTCCGGGAAAGCCAGCACAGACCGCGTCATGATCATGTCCTCTGCAAGGGCGGGTTGCGGCAACCGCATCAGCATGAGAACACACAGAATAATGCCAGTCAGTCGTTTCACAGCGTCGCGTCCTCCAGGATTGCGGCATACACCTCGTACATCCTTTCGCAGTACTCGCTCAGATCGTCGTTATTGAACAGGCGACTCAGATACAGGGGATTAATGGTTGCCACCAGGACCTTGCCGGCGTTCTCGGTCACCGTAACCTGGCATGGCAGGAACATACCGACACGCGGATCAACAGCGAGCGCATCATAAAGAAATTTGAAATTGCAAAAGTGCAGAACCACTTCCGACGGATCCTCCTCACCCTCGCTGACGAGCCCGTGCTCCAGTGTGTCCTGACGGATAATGATAAAGTTCTGGCTGACAATCGCATCCTTCAGATTTTCGACGGTTTCCTCCAGCGTATAGGGTGACTCGGCCGAGATGGTGGTTTCGGCAACCGTCGCCGCCCGCCTCCCGGTCTGCGGCGGCTGCTTGTCCCAGGAGCGTACGTAACTGACCAGATCATCAATGTCCTGCTCCGAAAGCCCTTCTTCCAGAAAGGAGTCCATGGGGGTGCCAAGACGCCCGGATTTCAGGGTATGCCGGATCATCTCGTCCGATGCTGCCACCAGGAAACCGGGATTGTTCAGCGCCGGAGGGGTAATCGGAAGCTCCCGCTTGCGTGAGAAGGTCACCCCGGTGCCCCTGCCGCCCTCACCATTTTCACCGTGACAGTCGGCACACTCAACGGCAAATAGTTGCTTGCCATGCTGCACATCACCCGAAATCGGTTTGTCTGAAAATTCAGGCGCCGGCTTTTTGGACCAGCCGCGGATATAACCCACAATGGCGTTGACCTGGGCATCACTGAGATAGCTGAAGGCGGGCATCACCCGACCGGGCCGGCCATGGCGAATGGTCAAACGTAAAAACCGGTCATCAACACTGTCCAGAAAGGACGGCAGTGACAGTGGCACACCGACACCACCGTTACCGGTATCGCCATGACAAGCCGAGCAATGGGCTGCATATAACTCGTTCCCCCTGGGTTCACCTGTAACTACAGTGGTTATTCCCAGCAACAAAACGCCAATTATCCAGTAGGCAGCTTTATCCATTTGCTTCATCTCTTCTATAATAAACAGGTGTTTTGTAGTGTTTCTGACGCAAACGGCTGATATTCAACCCGTGTGAAGAATAGCCTCACGAATCTGTCGCTATCTTGACGCAGGTCAATTCATTTTAATTTTATTCCTCACAGAATTGATGCCGTCATCAAATGACAAAATTAGCATAGAGGAGGTATTTTGATGAAAACACTGAAACTTACACTAGCAGCCGCAGCAGTCGGTGCACTGGTCGCCCTTCCGGTCACATCCGCCCACGCATGGGGTGGCTGGGGTCCCTGGGGTAACCGCGGCTACAATGATGGCTGGGGCGATGGCTGGGGCGACGGCCTTGGCGATTTCTTCGGTGATGGCGATTTTGGCTTCAACATGCATGGCAGCGGCAGGGGCAGCGGCCGCGGCTATGGCCGTGGCTATGGCCGTGGCTATGGTGATTACTACGGCGACTACTACCGTGGTTATGGCTATGGTGGCTATCCGGGTTATGGCTATGGTGGCTACCCGGGTTATGGCTATGCGCCCTATGGCTACGCGCCGGCACCGGCAGCACCGGCAGCACCAGCTGCACCGGCTGCAAGCCAGTAATCTGTAATCCTGTACCAGCGCGTGCGTTTTATTTCGCATGCGCTGGAAACAGGTTGCCGTCTGGTGTATAAGACGGGAGTGGCAGGCCAGCAAACGCTGGCCTGTTTTACTTACTGACAACCAGCGCAACTGCAGAGGCCTCAATGAAAGCTAATCTACTGGCTGTTTTATTCATACTTGTTTCCACGACACTCGCACACACCGTCAACGCTGCACCTTACGCACCCTATCCCCCAGCTTACTATCAGGCACCGCAGACAGCACCTTCTGCGCCGGCCACCATCGTCAAGACGGGCATTAACAAACTGACCACATTCATCCGCAATGGCGGTGCACAGAATCCCGAGCAGGCCAGAACCTTCCTGGAATCAGAAGTCGCGCCCTATTTTGACTTTAACTATATGACCCGCTGGGCAGCCGGGCCCGCATGGCGGACCATGACGCCCGAACAACGTGCCAACATGCAGGAACAGATTACCCGGGCCTTCATGACGACACTGTCGCAGAAACTGACCAGCTACACCAACCAGCCTATTCGTTATTTCACACCGCGCGGACAGGGCAGCGATGATGTCCGGGTGAGCGCCTGGATCATGCAACCGAGCGGCATTCCCACCAAACTGGAATTTCGTTTCTACAAAGGCAAGGATGGCTGGAAGATCTTCGATGTAAAAGCGGACGGCAACAGTGCAGTAGTCTACTATCGAAACCAGTTCAGGAGCCTGTACCGACCCGGAATACAACCTCGCTACTGAGTCACGGGTTGCCGGGTGCGCTGTCTGCAGGTTTAAACATACCTGTATAGCTGCCGTTAAATCGATAGAGTTGCCCATGGATCCTGCCTGGGCTGCAAAATATCGATTACTCCAAGGGAAACCCGGCAATGACACCGTATACGAAAACGTTGATAGGGCACGTTACCAAAGTAGAAACCGGCGCACTCGAAGCCACACTGCTAGAAGCCAATGAAGGCCGGCTGCCACGCATAGCCATCCAGGGCGACAGCGACATGAGCGGTCAACCTGGCTCCTTCGTGGCGATCACACAGGGTGACATCAAGCTGCTTGCCATCGTCAAATCCATCCAGGAGATTCCCGCGACAAGTGGCACCGGTATCCGTAAATCGATCAAGCTGATCCCGCTGGGTGAAGTCTCAACCAAAGGTGTTTTCCAGAACGGCATTAAAAAGTTTCCGGTCACCGGGGCTGAAATCCATGCGGTGAACAAGCAAGAGGTCGAATCCATCTTCGTCAAGTTCCGCGCCCAGGGGTACGCCGTCGGCGTTGCCTCGGCGGACCATTCCATTGATGTCTGCCTGGATCCTGCCGCCCTGTTCGGGCGCCACTTCGCCATACTCGGCCAGTCCGGCGCCGGCAAGTCGTGGACCGTGGCCAACCTGTTGCAACGCGCCGTCAAGTCGATGCCCAAGGCACACATTATTCTTCTTGACCTGCATGGTGAGTACAGCTGGGAAGATAATCAAGGCAAGCGCCAGCATGCGTTTGATGACAAGGTCACCCGTTATATCGATGCACGTGAACTGGAGATCCCCTACTGGTTAATGACCTTCGCCGAACTGGTGGACCTGCTGATCGATCGCAGCGATGATTCTGCTTCTTCGCAAATTGCCTTCCTGCGCGACAGTGTGCATGACCTGCGCAATAAGTCCAACAAGCACCTCGAGCTTGGTGATATCTCGATTGATTCACCGGTCTACTTCTCTCTGGAAGAGCTGTACGCCTACTTCGAAGAAGCCAACAAGATGACCACCAACTTTGGCAAGGAAAAGGGCGCTCTCGCCGGCCTGTTTGACCAGTTCCTGATGCGCCTGCAGAGCCGCATGAATGATTCGCGCTACGATTTTCTGCTGCGACCAAAGCGCCGTAACTCTTCCGAGACCATGTCGGGTTTGCTGCGCGATTTTGTCGGTCTCGGCGACCCCAGGGCACAGATCACGATTATCGACCTGAGCTCTGTGCCGTTCGACGTAAGGCCCGTAGTGACCGCACAGGTTGGTCGTCTTGCCTTTGAATTCAATTACTGGAATCCAAGGTTCAAGGAATTCCCCTTGCTGCTGGTTTGCGAGGAAGCACATGCCTACATCCCGCGTACAGGTGGTTCGCAGTACGAGGGTACACGCCGTTCCATGCAACGCATTGCCAAGGAAGGCCGTAAATACGGCGTGGGACTCGCCGTGGTTACGCAGCGGCCCCATGAATTATCTGAAACGGTGCTGGCACAGTGCAGTACCTTCGTCTGTCTGCGCCTCACCAACCCGGATGACCAGGACTATGTCCGCGACCTGGTACCGGAGGCGGAAAGTGATTTTATTGATGTGTTGTCATCACTGGGGCAGGGTGAAGCCATGATCATGGGGCTGGCAGTACCACTGCCCACGCGGGTACAGCTCTACAAACCTGATCCCCCACCAAACAGTGCCAGTGTCGACTTCTTCCGTCACTGGGTTACCGGGCCCAAGGACCTCGATATCGACGATATTGTCAACCGCTGGCGCCGCCAGGATCGCATGCACCGCTAGGCGGTGCCCTGTACGGCCAGCACACCTGATCGTCCCGGTACCTCACCCCACACGACCGGCTGTATCGGCAATGCAGTCCGGTCCAGGGATGCGCAGGTCTGTTGTAATGTCCCCGGCGTAGCACCCGCCTCCTGCCAGCCGCCCAGCAGGCGTTGCATGACAGGCAACAGCGCCATGCCTTCCAACTCGGCATGCAGGGTGTAGACGTGACCATCCGGCAACACCTTGCGACTGGCCTCCAACACCACCTCATGTACGTTGTCAGCCATAACATCATCTGTGCCAATTAACTCATCGAGCGTCGGCAGCGTGGTCGGCATCTGCAGACAAGTCGAGGTGACACCTTCCATCCGCGGGTAAAAAGCCGACTCACCGCGCACATCGCTGGCATAGCTGAAGCCAAACGCTTCTTCCAGCGCCAGTGCATGGGCGTTGATCTGCCAGCCTGCCGCGCCGATCACATCGGCCTTGCGGCCAAATACTTCCTGAAACGCATCCACCGCATGTTGCATTTCGTGCCGCGTCCAGTCGGCATTCCTTCTGGCCACAAAATCCTGCCAGCGTATGTGGTCATAACAGTGGATACCTACCTCATGACCGGCAGCAGCCACATCGCGCATCACGTGTCCCGCACGTCGGCCAATATGCGGCCCGGGCAATAATGTGCCGTACATCAGGGTCCTCAGGCCATAGTGGCTGGCTACCGAGGTACGCCGGACCTTGCTGAGAAATCCCGGGCGAAACACCCGCCGCAACGCCCGACCGGTATGATCCGGACCAAGACTGAACAAAAAGGTTGCCCGAACCTGTTGCTTGTCGAACAAGCGTAGCAGTGCAGGCACCCCTTCCAGCGTGCCCCGCAAGGTATCAACATCAACCTTCAATGCAATCTGCACGCACTAATCCAGCAAGGCACGCGCTTCGGCGACTTCGTCCCGGTATGCCTCGAAAATACCCCTGAGGGCATCGCGCACACCCACCTGCGGCTCCCAGTCCAGTTCCTGTCGCGTGTTTTCTATCCATGGTACTCGTGTCTGGATGTCCTGGTAGCCCTCGCCGTAGTATTTTGAGGAACTCACATCCACCAGCGTCACCTGTTTCGCCCCCGGACTGTATTCCGGAAACTCCATGGCGATCTCCAGCATCATCTCCGCCAGTTCGCGCACCGACAGATCATTCTTCGGGTTACCGATGTTATAGATCTTGCCGGTCGCCGCACCGTTCTTGTTCTCGATAATCTTCACCAGCGCCGCTACACCGTCACTGTAGTTGGTAAAGCTGCGGCGCTGCTGACCGCCATCCACCAGCTTGATGGGTTCTCCACGGGCAATGTGCCCGAGGAACTGGGTGACCACCCGCGAACTGCCTTCCTTGGGGGTATGCAGGCTGTCGAGTCCGGGGCCAATCCAGTTGAAGGGACGGAACAGGGTATAGTCGAACCCCTGCTGCTGGCCGTAGGCGGCAATAACGCGATCCATCAACTGCTTGGAACAGGAATAGATCCAGCGGGGCTTGGTCAGTGGCCCCAGCATCAACGTCGATTCGTACGGATGAAATTCACTGTCGGTGCACATGCCGTAAACTTCGGAGGTTGAGGGGAACAACACCCGCTTTTTGTACCTGACGCAATTGCGGACAATGGGCAGATTCGCCTCGAAGTCCAGTTCGAAAACTGCCAGCGGGTCCTGCACATAGGTTGCCGGCGTGGCAATCGCCACCAGCGGCAACACCACGTCGCATTTCTTGATGTGGTATTCAACCCATTCATGATTGATGGTGATGTCACCTTCAAAAAAATGGAAGCGCTCGTTGTCCATCAGGTCGGCAACCCGCATCGATTGCATGTCCATGCCATAGACATGCCATGGTGTAGTTTCGAGAATCAGTTTCGACAAATGGTGACCGATAAAGCCGTTCACCCCGAGGATGAGAATATTCATGTACGCGCTCCTGTAAGGATTTCTGTCAAGTAAGGTCCAGTTCCGCATTGCCGAACCGCGCGCGAAAACCCGGTTCATCCAGCGGTTCGCCATCAATGGCGAGTGTGGTCAGCTCAAGTTGTCGCCCGTCGATGCAGTCTGCCCGGCAACGGCCATCCTGCCAGTAAATTCGTGGCGCATGCCCGACCGCCGGCCGGGCATGGTAATAACTGCCCAGCACCTGCAACCTGGTTCCAGCTGCATCAAAATATGCACCCGGATAGGGGGGCGCCACGGCACGAATCAGGTTATGTATCGCCGCTGCGGTCTTGTGCCAGTCGATGCGGCCGTCATCCGGCCGGCGCCCGCCAAAATAGCTGCCGGCGGATAAATCCAGTGCGGTCTCCCGCGCCTGGCCTTGCAGCAGCAACGGCACGCAACGTAGCAACAGCTGCTCTGCCGCACACGTCAACTTGCGGAACACCGTATGCGCAGTATCGTTTGGCAAAATGGCCACCGCCTGCTGCTCCACCAGTGCACCTGCATCCGGCTTGATCTCCATGCGGTGCAGACTGACCCCGGTTTCCGATTCACCGTGCAGCACGGCCCAGTTAACCGGTACCCGGCCACGATACTTCGGCAACAACGAGCCGTGCAGGTTATAGGCACCGATCGCGGGAACCGCCAGCAGTTCCGCGCCGAGCATATGACGATAATAAAATGAAAACAGCACCTCCGGCTGACAGGCACGCACCTGCTCAAGCACCTCTGCCGTATTGGGATCTGACGGTGTAATCACCGGGATATCATTCAGTGCCGCCAGTTCCGCGACACTGGAAAACCAGATTGTTTCACCCGGATCGTCAACATGCGTGACGACCAGTCGAACATCAACACCGAGCGCAAGCAACACGGACAGGCCACGTACGCCGACGTCATGATAGGCGAACACCACGCTACGCTTTGGCAAGTCACTCATGTTTCGCTGCTGTCCCGGGACTCACTGACCGGCTGCAGAACTGTACCAACCAGAAACCGCGGTCGCTGGCGCACCTGCACATAAATCCTGCCGATGTATTCACCGAGCATACCGATACTGAATAGCAGGATACCGATGAGGAAAAAGGCGATGGCGAATAACGTAAACAGCCCTTCCACTTCCGGCCCGATCATCAGGCGGCGTATACCCAGGTAAATAACGAACAGGAAGGAAATCACCGCGATACCCATACCAACCAGCGAAAATATCTGCAGCGGCACAATCGAGAAGCTGGTCATCAGGTCGAAGTTCAAATGGATCAGCTTGAACAGTGAGTACTTCGATTCACCGGCCGCGCGCTCCTCGTGTCCCACAACCACCTCGACCGGGTTGCCGGCAAAGGTATAGGCAAGTGCGGGAATAAACGTCTGCGACTCACGCGAATCGAGAATGGCCTGGATAATCTCGCGGTCATAGGCCCTGAACATGCAGCCCTGGTCTGTCATCCGGATACTGGTGATTTTCTCTCGCAGCCAGTTCATGGCACGCGAGGCCCAGTGCCGCCAGCGGCTGTCACGACGCATGTTGCGAATGGAACCCACGTAGTCGTGCCCCTTGTCGATTTCCACCAGCAACTTGTGGATGTCTTCCGGCGGATTCTGTAAATCGGCGTCCAGGGTTATGACAACCTTGCCCTGCGAATATTCAAAGCCGGCCGTGAGTGCCGCATGCTGCCCTGCGTTGGCGCGCAACAGCACGATGCGTGTCACATCCGGCCGTTCATGGTATTGCTTGCGCAGCAACCCGGGCGAGCGGTCATGACTGCCATCATCGACCAACACAACTTCATAACTGCGACCCAGCTTATCGAGCACCGGGTACAGGCGTGCAAACAGCAGTGGCAATACATCCTGCTCGTTATATACCGGAATAATGATGGACAGTTCGGGTTGCTGCATTGGTTTAAGCTGCGTGTTCCTTGTTTACCGCCGGGTTTATATCTGGCCGGATACGACGGCAGCCACTGTTGCACACACATGTTCAACATCTGCCTCGGTCATTGCCGGGAACAGTGGCAGTGTCAGGGTCTGCTCGCCGATCTTTTCAGCGACAGGGAAATCTCCTTCACTGTAGCCAAAGCGTCGGTACAGGGAAAACAGATGCATGGCAGGATAGTGAGTGCCCACGGCGATAGCGTGCTCGCTGAATAGCGACAGCATCTCGGCCCGGGTTTTACCGAGCGCCACGTGATCGATACAGACACAGAACATGTGCCAGCTGTGACCGGCTGCAGCGGCCGGCAACACCAGCAGGTCAGATGCCGGCAAGTGACGGAAATAATGCTCTGCCAGTTCGCCTCGTCGCCGGTTAAAACTGTCGAGCCGGGATAACTGTGCCAGTCCGACGGCCGCATTGACATCCGGCAGGTTCATTTTTCCTCCCCAGCCGGTGACATCAATATTACCGTCGCTGTCTTTCTCAATGCCGTGAAAGCGCACCTGTTCCAGACGTCCGAGGAATGCTGCATCATTACTGGCGACCGCACCGCCCTCGATGGTGGTCATGTTCTTGTTCGGATGAAAACTGAAACACACCGGGTTGCCACTGGCACCGATTTTTCTGCCCTGGTATTCAGTACCGATGGCCTGTGCCGCATCCTCGAGCAGCAGCAGATCATGTTTCGTGGCCAGCGCGTAAAGCGGCTCCATGTCCACGGCGAGGCCGGCAAAGTGCACCGGGATGACTGCACGCGTATTCGGCGTCACTGCCGCTGCGACGGCAAGGGCATCCAGATTTCGACTGTGCAGGTCGACATCGACAAACACGGGGCGCGCGCCGACTCGCAACACGACATTGGCGGTTGCAACAAAACTGAGCGCAGGAACAATAACCTCATCACCGGGACCGATACCGGCCACCAGCAGTGCGGCCTCCAGCCCGCTGGTTGCCGAGTTAAAGACGCGCACCTGCACACCGCCGCCAATGTAGTCGGCCAGCGCCTGCTCCAGCGCCAGCGCCTTGGGGCCGGTGGTAATCCAGCCGGATTCCAGCACCTCGCTGACGGCCTGCAGCTCTTCCGCCCCGATAGTCGGACGCGTGAACGGTAACGTCGTCATGAACGCGCCAGCACCGTCACGCCAAGGATGATAATGCCGATCCCCACCAACCGACCCGGTGTGAGTGCCTCGCCGAACAGGGCATAGGCCGCAAACGCATTGACGACATAGCCGACAGACAACATCGGATAGGCGATACTGACATCCACCCGGGACAGCGCCAGTATCCATACAATGACACTGATGCCATAACAAGACAGGCCAACCCATAACCAGGGTTCGGCCATCAGCTGTCCTGCGACCGGCAGTGCGTTACCTGCGCTCAGTTCAATCGCACCGGTATCTTGCACGCTGGCCTTCAATGCCAGTTGCGCAACGGCGTTCAGTAATACACCGATCATGATGAGAGTAAAGGCGACTAGAGTCATCGCGGCATTATATAGGACGCCAGCAAGGAATGCCCGAGGGTGTAACGAACGGTAATTATTCAGTTATCCGCCATGACTATCAGGGTTTTATCACGGCCGCTCGACGCGGACCGGAGTAGATAATATGGGCCGGCTCCAGCAGCGGCATATACTTCTCCAGGTCATGATCACGGAATACCGCCACCGCCTGATCGGCTGCTGCCCAGCGGGCCAGGAACTCCTCCTCGCTGCCGATCCAGCGATCCGGTTCCTGCTGGATGCCCATCTTCATTTCGTCGGTCACAATCACCAGTGTCAGTGTCTGCTTCATGTAGAACGCCAGCGACTGCGGGTAGCTGGCGAGTGCAAAGATCTCGGTGCCCTCCGGTACATTGGCACGAATCGCGCGGGCCAGTTCCTGGCTGGAGCGGGAAGCAGCCAGGGACTGGAACCCCAGCAGCAGGAGCTGTGCCGCCAGTAATGCCAGCAGGCCAATGACGGCGATGTGAGTGGCACGCAGCCTGTGCAAGAGATTGGCCAGCAGCGCAGCGCCGGCATAAAGGCCCGCCGCGGCGAAGATCCAGGGGCGGTAGTCGAGGTACATATCCGCAGTGATGACGTCGCTTGCCAGGGAGGTTATCTGCCACCCGGTGAGCACCAGTGCCACGGCCATGATCGCCAGCAGCCAGGCATCAACACGGTGATAGCCTTGCGTGGCCAGCCTGTGCCCGGCCATAACCGCCACCACCGGCATCATGGGTAGAATATAGGACGGCAGCTTGGACTGCCCGGCAGAAAAAAACACGAACACCACCAGTGCGAAGGACCACAGGAAACGCTCGGTATCGAACCCCGCCACGCCCTGAGAACGGCTGCTAAACCCCGGACGTATCAGGCTTGCCAACGCCACCGCCACCCACGGGAAGACGCCCAGTAAAAACACCGGTACGAAATACCAGTAGCCCCCCTCACGCTCGTGCACCGTTGAGGTATAACGATGCAAATGCTCGTGGATGAAGAAAAACTGCGGAAATTCGGGGTTTGCCAGGCTGACAGCGACAAACCAGGGCGCGGCAACCAGCAGAAAGGCGGCCAGTCCCTTGACGATGTGCAGCTGGCGCCACAGCACCCAGTCACGTGCCCACAGGCTGTAGACGACCACCGTCACCGCCGGCAACACCACGCCGATCAGTCCCTTGGACAGGGTCGCCAGTGCCAGCGCGATCCAGCCAGTCAGCATCCAGTTACACCGGATCGCGGCATCATCCCGTGAGCGCTGTGCCAGTACCAGGCAGCCGACACCCACGAAAAGAAACACCGCGAGTGACATGTCCAGTACCAGGTAATGCCCGTCGATGATGTACAGTAAACTGCTGATGCTAATCAGAAAGGCATAAAATCCGGCGGCACGTCCGTATAGACGCAAGCCCAGAAAGCCCGCCCACAGTGCACCAAGAAACCCGGTCAGCGCCGGCCACAGGCGTGCCGTGGTGGTGGTATCCCCGAACAGCCTGTAGGCCGCTGCCGTTGCCCAGTACTGCAACACCGGCTTTTCGAAGTACTTGAAGCCGTTTAACCGCGGCGTGACCCAGTCGCCCGTCGCGACCATCTCGCGCGGTATCTCTGCATAGCGCCCCTCGTCAGGCTCGATCAGATCGCGGTAGCCAAGCTGGGTAAACCAAATGATTGCGGCTACAACTGCCACCAGTGCGAGGAATCGCGTGCTCACACCTAATAGCCATCCGGAGCATCTAGCGGTAACTGGCGCGGTACACCCGTTGTCGCACTGTCCGACAGGCGCCAGGCACTGAGATTGGACTTGCGGCGTTTGCCTTGCCATTCATAGCCGGTCTGCTTGAGCAGGGGCACATCGGCCAGCAGCCCGGGATAAGCATCCACGATGTCTTTGACATATTGCCGTTCGACGATCAGTACCGTGGTCCCGTCGAGCACCTGCGGCGACAGCATCTCAAGCCGCCGGACGATGTAATCCTGCTCCAGGTAAAACACCACGTCGGGGCGTTCATGCTGGTAAAACGCTACGCGATCCTGCTCACCCAATTGCTGCTGCAGTGCCAGCGCGAATGACTTGTCATGCCGGAAGCCGTCGGTATACGGCATCACCACGGTGAACACGGCCCACATCAACAACAGGCTAAGCACCACCAGCCCGAAGACCTGTCCCCCGACATGGCTGTTGCCACTGAAAGCGGCAATACGCATACGCTTGACCCAGATCAGCGGCAACAGCAACAGCAGAGCCACGCTCATGAACCACATGGCGGCTGTAACCGGCATATCGCGCCACAGCAACAGCAACGGACTGACCACCAGCCCCAGTCCAAGCAATCCCAGTAATCCTTGCGTTGCAACAAGCGCCGCCGAACGCAGGGAGCCGGACGGTCCATGAAGCAGGTAGACGGCCATCAGCAGCGAACAGAACGGCACGATGGGGAGAATGTAGTACCAGCGCCGCGAACCGGACAGGGTAAAGAACAGGAACACCAGCAGGATGGCTTCCAGCAGCCAGCGGTTCTGCCAGCTTGCCGAGCGGTAGTTGCGCAACGCAACGATCAGTGCCGCAATAAACACGAACACCCACGGCAGCAACAGGCGCGGCACGTGGTAGAGATAGCTGTAGAACGGGTCGCGATGATCGAAGGGTTGAAAGAAACGCACCACGTTCTCGCGGATCACCAATTCCAGTCCGCTCAGGTCGTGGTATGGCAGTGTGTAGCCCGCCGGCAGGGGCAACAGCGCGGCACCGAGATAGGGAAGCAGGAACAGGCCGATGCCGATCATGGCCGCCAGTGCGTGCCCGATATTCAAATGCATCAACAGGCGGCGCTCCCGCACCAGCCAGGGAAACAGCAGCAGCGCAGGGACGATAAAAGCCGTCAAGCCCTTGAGCTGTGCCCCTGTCCCGCAGATCAGCCAGAACACCAGATAATGGCGAAAGGCGGTGGAGTCGCGATAACGGAAGAACCAGGCAACGGCGAGCATGATAAAGGCCACGTTGCCCATTTCCGCGGCCGCCGTGTGTGTCCAGAACAGGAACCCGTAACTGCCCAGCAGCAGCCACAGTGACAGCCAGGCAACCTGCAAATCCCACAGGCGGCGGGCGAGATTGAAGGTCGCCCACAATACGATGACACCGGCCATGAGGCTTGGCAGGCGGATGGTGAACTCATCCAGTGTACCGGTAATCCACTCGCTGGCGACGATCCACCAGTAGGAAAATAGCGGCTTGTCAAAGTAAACCTGGCCGTTGATGGCCGGATGAAACCAGTCCCCGCTCTTCAGGATATTGCGGCTGATCTCGGCCCAGCGGTCCTCGGAGCCCCACAGGCTGCGTGCGCCAAGACCACCAAACAGCAGCAGGATGGCAGACATGACAAACAGGCTGGCATTACGCAAGGTATCTTTGCGGGTCTCGGTTGGCACGTCGAATCCGGGCTGGCAAGTCTCAGGAAACGGTTATTATGCCACAGCACTATTCCAGGCACGCCCCTGCGCAGCAACAAAGACCCTGGCAGTCACTGGCTGTTCACCAGTAACGACGGCAAGCTGATTGCGAAGCAACCGCGCCCACCTTACCGGCTACGCCAGAGAGAGAAACTAGCTTGCGACGTCCGCTTGTTCCCCTGGTGTTTCTTCCGCAAGTTCTTCATATCCGAGCAGATGCAATACCTGTTTGCGGGCTGCCATGCCATCCTCATAGCCAAGTTCCATGAGTTCCTTGCAATAGGGCGCATCAAACATCAGGTAACTCATCAGCGGGCGACCCTCGCGCGCCAGTGCACCGATGCCCTTCAACAGGATGCGCACGGAGCGCGGAAAATTGTCCACATAGCGTTCCACGATATCGCGAATATCCATGCTTGGTGAAATCACGAGGTAATCAATCTGGCGTAATGAGGTATCGTGGTAGGTCACACGCTTGTCACGGGTCTCGGTAATGGTGTGATTGATCCGCCGCAACCGTTCGATATCGGCATCCAGGCTGTCCATGAACAGGGTATCGAAGATGTAGCCGGTAATCTGACCGAATGTCGGAGATGGAACACTTCTGGCGTCATCCGGCGGCCTGTCGGGACGGGGATTTCTGCCGCCGATGATTAACAGTCGATTTGCCCCCAGGTGCAGTGCCGGGCTGAGCGGTGCCGTTTGTCGCATGGAGCCATCACCGAAATATTCATTACGCAACTTCACCGCGGGAAACAGTACCGGTATTGCCGATGAGGCCATCAGATGGTTCAGTGTCAACTCGGTCGGCTGCCCGATGCGGCGTGTTCGTTTCCATGGCTTCAGCCCCTCTTTGCCCTGGTAAAACGTGACAGACAGGCCGCTGGTATAACCCGAAGAGGTTATGGATACAGCATCCAGGGCACCAGTATCGATTCCCTGCTGGATGCGCGCGAAGCGGATGTGACTTTCCAGCAGATGACGCAGCGGTGAATTATCCAGTACCGATTCTGGTTGTTGCTTCACCAGCCCGAGCCCCAAAAAGGCGACAATCCAGCGGAAGCCACTCTTTATCGCTGTCCAGGAATCGGTCTTGAAAACCTTGCCGACGTGAAAATTCGCCCAGATACCGTAGAGCCGGTCTACGCCTTCACGGAAGCGGGTCGCACTGCTGGCGAGCAATACTGCATTGAGCGCCCCCGAGGATGTCCCGCAAATCACCGGGAAAGGGTTTTCGACATCTTCCGGCAACATATCGCCAATCGCCTTGAGCACGCCTGCCTGGTAGGCATTTCGTGCCCCCCCACCCGGCAAAATTAGACCCGTGACCGGTTTTTCTTTTTTCTTTTTGAATGAGAGCCAGTACATGTTTCCGATATTTCAATATATCCCTATTAATGCAGTTATATCGGCCATCGGAAGCGTATTTGAAATGACCGTGGTGATCACATACCAATCAACAACATCCACCTGAGCCGCTACTCACCTGCCGTCATGGCCCGTATTCTCTCAACAACCTGTCCTTGTAGATCATTTAACGGAATATCCATACCTGAATCCACGCTGAGTACATCAGCCATCTCCTCCGGCATTAATGGCTGTCGTGAAGCGAACTGCGCATCCAGCACCTCGATACCCGCTTCTGACGGGTCGCCACCGGCCATCTGGCGCGCGCGTATACGGCTACACAGCGTATCCCTGTCCGCCTCAAAATGCAGCAGCACAAACGGCACGGCCAATGAAACCGACAACTGGCGAAATCGCTCACGCCAGGCGAATTGCAGGAACGTGGCATCGACAATAACCGGGTAGCCAGCCTCGATCACCATCCCAGCAAGCGCGGCAAGCTGCTGGTAGGTACGCGCGCTGGCATTCGCGGAATAAATGCCTGCCTTGACAGCCGAGTGTGTATCTGCCGCTGCAGCGTAACCGTGCAGACGTTTGCGCTCAACATCGGAACGCACCTGAATAGCGCCCAGGCGCTCGGCAAGGTGGGCGGCATAATATGACTTGCCCGAACCCGACACACCGTGCGTAATGATCAGCGCCGCTATCGGCGGCCGCACGTAGCGTGCAGCCAACTCCATGTAGGTGCGGTACTCGTACCAGACATTGTCTGTATCACTTGTGGAGTTCGACTGCGACAAGCGCAGAACGGCAACCTTGGCGCGCACCAGCGCCCGGTAAACGAGATAATAGCGCAATATGCCCAGACCGGAGTAATCACCTGTATGCTGCAGGTAGGTATTCAGCAGGCGCGCCGCCAGGCGCGGGAAGCCGCGATCACGAATATCCATGACCAGAAACGCAATCTCGCTGATGACGTCGATCCAGCGCAAGTGCGGATTGAACTCAATACCGTCAAACGGGGAAATACGACCATCGATGAGCGTGAGATTACCAAGGTGCAGATCACCATGGCATTCGCGCACAAAGCCGTCGCAGCGACGTCGTTCAAGCACGGCCTGCTTGTCAGCAAATTCACGTCTACACCAGGATTCAATCGCCTGCAGTTGTTGCAGCTGCTGTGCCTCATGCAATGCCGGACGAATATGCTCGAAGTTTTCCATTACCCAATGATGTATATCGTCCGGCATGCCCCACTCTGTGTGCCGGTCTGCGCGATCGACTGCCGCATGCATGGTGGATACCAGCAGGGCAAGCGCATCAATGGTTTCCGTCGTGAGCGCGTTACTGGCCGCCAGCGCGCTGAGCAGGCCTGATTGCGGGAACTGCTTCATCCTCACGGCATACTCGATTGATTCCGCTCCTGCCTGCAGCGACGGCCGGTCAACAGTGCCGCTGATGGTCACAACATCAATGTACAACTGCGGCGCAAAACGCATGTTCAGTCGTAATTCTTCATGACAATAAAAGCGGCGTTTCTCCAGCGTCGAGTAATCAAGGAATCCGAAATCCAGCGCTTTCTTGATCTTGTAAACATACTTTCCGGTGAGAATGACCCACGAGATATGCGTCTCCAGCAGCTGTAGTTCCGTCACTGCATGCTCATAAACAGCCGGATTCTGCAACGCACTGATCAGCGGCAGCTGTGCTGCAACCGGATTACCATCCTGAGCGCCATGTACCATGCGACCTGCCTTTTCGTCGTTATCGAATACCCGCGACACGTGCCCGCATGAACGCCGCAGACGTCACGCCCACGCTGCGGCCCCGGTTCAGCTTGACGTGGATCAACACCACGGTAAAAAACGCAGCCTATACTAGACGTTCATAGTGATGTTATCAGCCATCGCCAGTATAGTTTGTTACAGCATAGAGGGGGAGAAAGCTATGAATGCAGGAGAACGCTGCAACCGACATGTCATTACCGCAAGCCGTGAAACAACCATCTCCGGGGCGGCACAATTGATGCGTGACAAGCATGTCGGCAGCCTTATCGTTGTCGAAAACCGTGACAATCGACTGGAACCGGTCGGCATACTGACCGACCGCGACATCGTCATCGAAATACTTGCAGAAGATGTTGATCCGAAGGCTGTTACCGTCGGCGATGTCATGACCACTGCGGTGCTCAAGGTCTGTGAACACGACAGTATTTTCGAAGTCGCACAACGTATGCGTGCCCGCGGCGTACGCCGGGTACCGGTTGTTTCAAACCAGTGTGAACTGGTCGGCGTGCTGGCGCAGGATGATATCCTGGCACTGCTGGGCGAGGAGCTCTCGCTGCTGGTCAAGGTGTCGACCCGCGAGGTCGAGCAGGAGATCAAGAAGCGCGGCCGCCCCGTTGCCTGATGACGAACAACGGCATCAGGCCCGCAGATCCAGCAGTCCCTGCAACAACACAAAGGCAAGGGAGGCGGTAAAACCGGCTACCGGAATCCAGCGCGGCACACACACAATACCGACGGGCTGCTCGCCCCTGGTTTTCAGGCGCCAGAGTGACAGGTTCACGAGACAGAATACCAGCAACAGAAAATAGCTGGTGGATTTCGCCAGCGTTTCTATTGGCAAGTACAACGCCATCACCAGCACCGCAGTCGACACACTGACCGTGGCCACGACCGGGGTGCGCGTCACTGCATGCACTCTGGCAAATATCAGCGGCAACCAGCGCTTGCAACCCATGCCGTAGCAGACACGGCTCGCCATAATAATCTGGATCAGTGCACCATTGACGACAGCAAACAGGCTAATCAGGGTAATCAGTATCGGTTCTCGTCCGGTCACGGCCTGATACAGGTAGGCAAGCGGGGCCTCCCCTGCCAGCGTCTCAACCGGCACACTGGCCACTGCCACCAGCGCGACCATGAAATACAGCAGCGTCGACAGCAGCAAGGCGGCAAGGATGGCACGCGGCAGATTGACCTCCGGCTGGCGCACCTCCTCGGCCACATTCACCATGTCTTCAAATCCGATGAAGGCATAAAAGGCGAGGAAACCGCCGGCGAATACCCCGTACCACACGCCGCCCTGCAGTAATGGCCTGAAATCTGCCATCTCCGGCTGCACCTGCAACAGGCCGGGGGCCGCCACCAGGATAATGAGCAGCAAGCCTGCTATCTCGATCGCCGTTATCACCGCGGCAACGGTAACAGACTCGGCGATACCCCATACCGAGAGTCCGCCCAGCAGCAACACCAGCAGAGGCATTACCAGCACGTCAGGTAACGACACCAGCACCTGCAGGTAACCGGCAAAGCCGCGGACAATGGTCGCTGCAGAGACAATACCCGCCATGATGATTAGCAGTCCGACCAGTCTTGACAGTGCAGTCAAACCAATGCCCTCCTGCACATAAACGGCCTCACCGGCGCTAACCGGGTAACGGGCAACCAGTTCTGCGTAGGAAAACGCGGTCAGGCAGGCCAGTAACGAAGCCAGCAGGAAGGAAAGCGGCGCAAACACACCGGCATGAGACACCACCTCACCCAGCAGTACATAGATGCCCGCCCCGATGATATTACCCAGTCCATAGAAGATCACCAGCGTCAGCGTCAGCGAACGCTTCAGTGCGGGTTGTTGCTTTTCTGCAGCATCCGGTGTGCCTGCCATGTCGGCATTATGGCATAACCATCCTGCTGAAATACTCACTGACTGCAGCCACGAGCGACAGACAGATGAGAAAATTTTCCTTACCGATGAATGCCTTGCCTGTCGAACGCCATCAATGCGTCGAGTGGTAAATATGCTATATATACAGTATGAGATGTGATTAGACACATCAGGAGGATAGTCACATGGCAACTAGAGAAGACACCCGTAAACGGGAGAAAGCACTGCAACGCCATTCTCCTGAAGACAGGTTGGGTCCATGGGATGAAATGGAACGCTGGTTCAATGAATTCGGACGACGCGGTTGGTTGCACCCGTTCAACCGGGAGTGGCCACAGCAGCGGGAAGGATTTACAGCGTTTGCAGGCAAACTGCCAAAGGTCAACCTGATTGACCGCGAGCATGAGGTCGTTGTCAGGGCTGAACTCCCCGGCGTCAACAAGGATGATGTGGACGTCACTGTCGATGAATACAGCGTCACTATCAAGGCAGCGACAAGACATGAGGAAGAAAAGGAGGAAGGCGAGTACTACCGGCGTGAAATGAGCAGTGGCGAATACCAGCGAACCCTGGCACTGCCTGCCACTGTCGATGAGGAAAAGGCTCAGGCAACATTTACTGACGGGGTTCTTGAGCTGACATTACCCAAACTGGAAAAGGCCCACCGCAAAACGGTTAAAGTCGAGTAACACAGGGATGTACTTGTAGCGCCCGGTAAAGGGCTATCGTGCGCGCTGACTAGCGTGGCAGTCAAACCGGGCTGGCAGCTTTAAACTGCTGCCAGCCTTTTCATGCAAGGCTTGCAATTAGCGTACCCAGGGTGCCGGTGGGTACGATGGATGCATGGGAGGGTTTGACATCCTCGGTGGTGGAACGGGCCGTCCTGCGGGTACAGGCGGCATGCTCTCGTCGTCAAATATATCCCCGCGGTGCTGTTCCATATACGCCATGCGTTCTTCAGGTGCCATATTCATCATCGTGGCGCGCATGGCCGCCATTTTGTTGCGGCGCTCTTCCGCCTGTTTGCGCAGTTCCTCGTGACGACTTGCGGTATCAACTTGCTGATCCAGCATGGTGTCGAGAATTTCGTCCTTATTTTCAACCAGGTAATTGTGGCGCTCTTGAGCCTGGTTTCGCATTTCCTCCTGTTGTTTGATCAATTTTTCCAGGCGTTCCTCGCGTTGTTGCAGCAAGGCATCCATTCGCGCATCCAGGTACTTCTGTCTTTCCTCACGCCGCTGGGCTACCTGCGCCTCGCGTTGTTGCTGCTGCTTTTCGTAATAGGCCTGCTGCTGTGCGCGGAAATTCTGCATCGCCTGTTCACGCTCAGTCATGGGACGCTGCCCGGGCCTTTGTCCGCGCATATTCTCCATCTCCGCATCGTGCGCAGCTCGCCATTCTTCCATCTCCGCCTCACGTGCAGCACGCAGTTCCTCCATCTCCGCCTCACGTGCAGCACGCAGTTCTTCCATCTCCGCCTCACGTGCAGCACGCAGTTCTTCCATTTCCGCCTGATGTGCAGCACGCAGCTCTTCAATTTCTGCCTCACGTGCAGCCCGCTGTTCTTCCATCTCCGCATTGTTTACCGGATGCTGCGCGCGCATGCTCTCCATCTCTGACTGGTGTGCAGCTCGCTGTTCTTGCATCTCCGCCAGTTGCTGCTCATGCTTCGCATCGGCTTCCTGAACATGCTGGTCAAATTGTTGACGATAGGAACGGATTCGCTCTTCCATCGGGTTCGGTTGCTCAGCAGCTGGTGTAGCTGCTGCCGGGCTTTCTTCAGCATAAGCAGCAGGTAGCAACATTATTGCGGCAGTGATACCGCAAAAGACTGGTTTTAATGACATAACCGTTCTCCTGTTCAAATTGTTGTGGTTTTCTTCTGAAAACTCGAAAATTATAGCCTACTTGGCACCCAAGTACTGCCTTGATGGCCTTCCATACGACCTCATCAGTCAGTTATTCAAGCAGGTGATTATGCCCCACTGCCTGTCACACCCTCAACACACCTCCGCCGTTGGCAGCCGACTTAATGACTGGTTCCAGCAGAGCGGTGAATTTTATTATAAACATTATATTTTCCCGATGGCTTGTTCATGGGAATACGCTTGATCTCGGCAAGCGTCGACGCATCGTAGACCAGCAGAGCACCGTCTGTTTCCCAAATACTGACCAGCACATAGCGGCCGTCACGGGTAAACTCGACATGCGCTGATGTCTTGCCCGGGTCGGGACGCAGGGTTTTCACTATTTCAAGCGTCTTTTTATCAAATACATGCATGGCATCCTTGTCCGGTCCGAAAAACACGTCCGTCCAGGCATAAGGGGTATTCTCATGACTGCGCATGAAAAATCCCGGACCCAGCGTCGGAATCTCCCGGATTACCTCCCAGTCCTGCATATCGATGACCGTGACTTTACTGTCCTTAAGGTTGGGCGTTGCCATCACCGGCCGCCCCCGGTATTCCCAGGTAATACCGGAACCCAGATGCGGCATACCCTCCAGGGGCAGCACCGCAACCCGCTTGCCGCTATCAAGGTCCACCACCTGGCCACTGTGCTCAACACGATCAGCGCCGATCAGCAGGCGATAATCCTGGTCAAAGAAGAAATCATCCAGCACCTGCTGCAGGCGAATTTTCCTGACCGGAAAATCCCCGGTGTCATAGCGTATCTCCCATACTTCCGGCACATCCTTGAGTGCTGCGACAAAACTGCCCCGGGGTTCTGCCTGGTAAACGGCGCTGACACGTGAGGAAATTCCCTCGACATCAACCACGGGAATAACCTGTATCAGGCCAAGATCAGCCGCATTCAGCAGCACCAGCGAATTTGGCAAATAGTTACCGACCAGCAAGGTCTTGCCATCCCCGGACACCGCGACATTGCGTGTGTTGATACCTGCGCGGACCTCTGCCACTATCGTCAGCTTATACAGATCAAACTTGCTAATCCAGCCATCACGCGAGGCAAGGTAGGCGTAGCGACCATCCGGCGAGTATTTAATACCGCCATGCAGCGCATAGCGTGATGCAAATCGATATACAGGTTCAAATCGATCGCCATCCAGCACCGTCACATGGTGATCGCCCGCCTCGACCACCATGAACATATTCAGCGGGTCGGCAGAAAAGACCGGCTTGTCCGAGGAGGTGTCAGTGTGGTCCAGTCGTATACGCGAGGCATTGATGGCTTCACTGTCCCAAGTCAGGTCGCTATCGGGTGATGAGTAAATGAAATCAACCAGTTGCTGTACATCCTTTTCATCCAGTTGCTTGCCGAAAGGCGGCATCTGCGTCGCGGGTCGGCCGTTCTTGATGACAGTGGCCGCATCCGCCTTGCGCAGGCGACCCAGGTTTGACGGCAAGAGTGCGGGGCCTGCACCCCCCAGGCGGTCTGCACCATGGCACGATGCACACAGGTGCAGGTACAGGCTATTGGTGACAGTCGCGGCTGCCGTGTTCGGCGTTTGTTCCTGCAGCAATGCACCATCCGGCTGGAGGTGCCAGAGGCTGACATCGGCAACGGCTCCCTTGATGTAATGTGTAACCGTCAGCCGTGCGCCATCAGTCGAATACACGATGCTGTAGTACTCGTAGCGTTTGAAGACTTCCTCTAGATTTCTTTCTTGCGCGGGTACCCAGGGCTTCAGGGCAGAATTAAACTCGTCGTAGTAATGCGCTGCACTGGTATCACCAAGTGCAAAAACGGTATTTGTCAGTAGCGTACAACAGATGAATAGAACAAGAGACCAGGCACTGACAGGCTGGCTTACCACGGCATAAAGTCATTCATGCGTCCCATGGGCCGCATGCTGTTGGTCATGTCGCCCATTTCATAGCGGATCGCTTCTCCGGTCAGATTCATGATACGCATATTCTGGTTCATGCCTTCCATGGACAGATTCATGCCGTGCATATTGGCCAGCATCGGTTCGAGATGTTCCAGCGCAATCATTCTATCTGCCATAGTCTCGACCGACTCGGACATATGGTAAACACGGCGCGTCATGGTACGTACGTTTTCAGAGAGATAAATAACGCTTTCCGAGATATGGCTGAGATGCTCGCCCATCTGCGGGTCCATACCCTTTGCAACTGTATGGATATCTTTGCTCAGGGTGTAGATAAGAAAGAAGCCGTAGGCAGCCAGCACCACGAAGGCCAGCATGGCCGGGTAGACGATCAGTTCCCAGCGGCGTGCGCTGGTCTCGAAAACGCGTACAAAACGATCCATTGATTCCCCTTCAGCAAAGAGATCTGAAGAGGCTTTGTTTGCAGGTGCGTCTTTATCCATCGTTATTATTTTGTCATTCATACAACGACCACCACCAGGAATTTCGCTTATTAACCTACATTTGTCATGGAAACAGGCAATTCATTCAAATCGGCTACATTATTATGCCTTATTTCATCATCAGTCAAATAACAGGCCGGATCCTCGGCCCAGGGATCCCCGGTCAACTGCAATGCCCGAACCCGGGTATTGCCACCGCAGATATTAAAGTAGCGACACCTGCCGCAACGACCTTTAATCAGGCGGGGCCTGGCTTTCAGACCCTTCATGATCGGGTCCGAGGTATCCTGCCAGATCTCCGGGAACGACCGCTGACGGACGTTTCCAAGACCATAATGCCACCAGAAAGTATCCGGATGAACCTCACCGAGGTTGTCGATATTGGCAATATTGACGCCGGAGCTGTTGCCACCCCATTGCCGCAGCTTCGCGGCAATATGCCCGGCCTTTTCAGGATAATGGCGGATCACCCACTGCAACAGGTAGACACCGTCGGCATCATTGTTGCCGGTGACGTACTCCAGGTCATCGCCGTACTGTGCATGCCCGAACGCCGTCTCGAACAACAGGTCCATGGCAGAGCGGGTGTTAGTGTGGCGCACATCACTGTCACGGTTACGGTTACCGCGCCCGGCGTAGTTGAGGTGGGACAGATAAAATTTGTTGACGCCCTCGTCTACCATCAGTTGCAACATGTCAGGCAGCTCGGTGGCATTGTCCTCGGTCATGGTGAAGCGTAACCCCACCTTGATATCGCGATCCAGGCACAGCCGGATGCCCTGCATGGAAGCATCGAAGGCACCGTTCTTGCGACGAAAGCGGTCATGTGTTTTCCGAACGCCGTCGATGCTGATACCGACGTAATCATAACCGATAGCCGCAATGGCATCGATGTTGTGTTCATCGATCAGGGTACCGTTGCTTGACAGGCCGACATAGAAACCCATCGCTTTTGCACGACGGGAGATATCGAAAATATCCGGTCGCAACAGCGGCTCGCCGCCGGACAGTATCAGCACGGGAACACCAAAAGACTTCAAGTCATCCATTACCGCGAACACCTCGGGGGTTGACAGCTCGCCCTTGAAGTCAATGTCGGCCGAGATCGAGTAGCAGTGCTTGCAGGTCAGGTTACAGCGCCGAATCAGATTCCAGATGACAACCGGTCCGGGTGGCGCACGCCTCTCGGCAAGCGCGGTGGGATGTACCAGTTCGTGCATGAATTGCGAAATTCGAAACATGCGATTACCCCTTTATCCTCAATCCCGTTTTCTTCAGTATGCGCTTGCTGTACAGCACCTCATGACCACGACAGTGCTCACCCAGCAAGGTCTTGATAGCCGTTACCTTTGTCACCACATCGCCGCTGCTGCGGCCGTGTACCATGGCAAACAGGTTATAGGGCCACTGTGGCAAGTGTCGTGGCCGCTGGTAACAGTGACTCACATAATCCTGTCCACCGACCAGGCTGCCGAGTTCAGCGATGCGTTCATCGCTGACATTCCACACCGACATGCCATTGACCGTGTAGCCGAGGGCGTAATGATTGGGCACCGCAGCAATTCGGCGGATGATGCCGCAAGCCTGCATATCGGCTACCCGTTGCAGTACCTCGTCGACATCCAGCTCCAACTGCAGTGCCAGCGCCGCAAACGGCTCGGCAACCAGCGGCAAGCCAGCCTGCGTGGCCACAATGATTTGCCGGTCAATGGCATCCAGCAACCGGCCATGCTGCTGTACCTTGTCCATTGCCTGCGGGTAAGCCGTCATGAAAAGACCCTACACGGCCAGCTTCAGACCGATATAAAACTCCTGCTGCTTCGGCATATTATAGACCGGGCAACCGGTCACCTGCTCGATATCCCTGATCACAGCTCCGGCCTCTTCAGGTCGTTCCGTGGCAATCACAAACCACATATTGAGCAGATGATCGCGCTCGTAGTTATGCGCCACCTCAGGAAACGCATTGACCAGTCCGGCGATTTCATCATAGTGCGCAGCGGGCACCTGCATGGCACAGAGACTCAGTGCCCCCCCCATACTCTCTGCATTGAACATCGGCCCGAAACGCGTCAGCACGTTGTCATCCAGCAGGCGCTGCAACCGCGACAGCAATTCATCCACAGATAACCCTAGTGTTTCTGCAACAGCATCAAACGGACGCGCGCAGACAGGCAGTCCTTCCTGCAAGCGATTGACGATACTTGCGTCGATACTATCCATGCGATCGTTTCTGACCACGTGACCCGTGCAGCTGACCGGGAGAAAGGTTGCTTTCCATGTAATGTGCGCCACGTTGTTTGAAACTGCGGCCGCTGAAAAGCACCGCATGCGGGATCATTTCTAGTCTGTGGAATGCAACAATCTGTTCAAGACGCTGCAGCACACTGTCGCGCTCGCGACCATGGATCATGCAAAACAGGTTATAGCGCCACTCGGGGAGGCGCCGCGGACGCTGGTAACACAGAGTGACACAGGTCTCGTCCGCCAGCAACGCACCGATGAGTTCCACCTCGGCATTCGGGACATCCCAGACCACCATGGCATTGGCGCGGTAGCCCAGCGCCCGGTGCCTGACCACCACGCCCATGCGCTTGATCAATCCGGCTTCCTGTAACTGCTGCAGCCGCGTAATTACTTCCTTCTCTGTCAACCCAAGCTGCGCGGCAATGGCGACATACGGTTTTGCCACCAGAGGCAGCCCACCCTGGATTGCCGCAATCAGTTCACGGTCCTGCTCGTTCAACACCATAACGGGAATCCCAGGTCGATATAAAAGGATTTTTCCAGCGGCAGAACGAGCACCGGCAGGCCGGTCTGCTGCTCGATGCTGTGCAGCACCCGCTGTACCTGTGTCTCGTCCGCTGCCGTGACCACGAACCACAGATTGTAGTGGTGTTCACGTTCGTAATTGTGGTTGACTGCCTCGAAGCGACTGACAAACTCCGCCACCTGTGCCAGCTCCGCGTCCGGCACCGACAGCGCCGCGAGTGTACTGGCACCGGCACGCTGCGGCGCGAACACCGGCCCGACACGACTGATCAGGCCACGTTGCTGCAGCGCTTCCAGTGTCTCGATGACGACCTCTTCTGTCACACCCTGTTGCTCGGCAATCAGTGCGAACGGAGATGTACACAGGGGAAAACCGCGCTGGTACTCGTTCAGCAAGCACTTTTCCAGTGCCGTCAGCGGCAACCGGGTATCCAGGATGGCAAGGTTGCTTGCCGGTGCTGATTCACCAACCACCGGAATGGGTTTCGCTGTCATTGTTACAACCCTGTCCTGTGTGCCCTGGCGGTAAAGAAGATGCCACTGGGTTTTTCCACAGCCAGCTGTGCCAGACGCTGAAAACTCTGCGTGTCGTAGACCTGCACCTGGTCGGCATCACGTACCGACAGCCAGACATTTTCACCACGCGGTGCAAATTCCATGTGCAGCACGCCCTTGCCGGGCTGCATGGAATGGATGACCTGCAAGGACTGCGTATCGATCACCTGCACGGTGTCATTCAGCGGGTGCGCAAAATTGACCCAGACCTGGCGGCCGTCCGGCTGCGCCACGACAAAGATCGGCTGCCCGTGCACGGCAATGCGCCCGACTTCCCTCCAGGTCCCGCTGTCCACGACCAGCACCTCGTGCTGGCCCACTGCCGGTAAAAAGACATGGCGCCCCGCCACCGCCCAGCCTTCCAGGTGCGGCATCTTGTAGACCGGCAGCGTCTCCTTGCCACGGCCGTAATTGTTCAGGATGCGCTGCACACCCTGCTGTGGTTTCCACAGGTCCAGCAGTGCCAGGCCATCTTCACCGAACAGGCCGGCAATATAATAACGACCATCCGGTGTAATCAGGGCGTCATAGGGAAACCGGCCGATATCAGGAAACTTTTGCACCTGCGGCATAGCCGGAGTGGAGAGATCGGCAATACGTATCTCACCGGCATCATAGAGTGTGTAGACAAATCGCTGACCCGGCGCATCCACCAGACCAACAACCTTCGACGGCTTGCCTGATGCATCCAGAGCGGGCAGATCAGCGAGTAATTCCAGTGAATCAGCAGCGAACACCTTCACCCCGCCCGGTGTGTAGTTGGAAACCGCCACCAGCGAACCATCCTGCGAAATGGCGCCGCCGATACTGTTACCCGCCTGTACCACCCGCTTGTCGAGCTTGCCACATAACAGGTCAATCCTGGAGAGTCCACCGTCGCGCCCGAAAACGTAGGCATAACGCCCGTCACGGGAAAACACCGCCGAGGCATGCGAAAGATCACCCAGGCCCTCGACCGTGAAGAGACTGACTTTCCCTGTGGTATCGAGGATTTGCACGCTGCCACTGGCACGCTCGATCACGATGCCCAGATCACCGGTGCCACGTGTCAGGCACTCTGCGCTAGCGACTTGACAGGCACCCAGGAAGAAAAAAAGACAGAGATAAAAGTAAAGGGACGGACCCCATTTTCCCCATTTCCCGAAAAAGGGGTCCGTCCCCTTTTAGAATACTCACAACCCCTCCCCCCTGATCATGACCTCAACCAGCCATTGCGCTTCCTGCTCGGACAGTTCACCGCCCCATGGCGGCATCGGTGTACCCGGGCGTCCATACAGCACCGTGTTCACCAGCATCAGCTGCGGCTTTTCATTCAGTGTTTCGGGGAGCAATGGCGGTCCCAGACCACCCTTGCGGGTCATGCCATGACAGGAACCACAGTCATGCTTGAGGAGATAGAGCAGTTCGGCCTGGCGGTCTGTATCCGGTGCCGCAACGACAGTGGCGCCCATGCCAGCCAGCAGGCAGAAAACATACGGTTTGTATCGGCTTTGTTTCACTTGGGCGCCTGCTTGCTTATGTATATATAGGTTGTGCCTCAACAAAACCGGGAAGGGGTGTAATCCCCTTCCCGAACTCACTTCACAACAACTCAGTAAATATCGTGCGTGGTGTTAAAGGCGTTGAACTTGCCGGTCGGGGTTATCAGGCGCTTGTCCTTGATCACCTTCTTCAGCTTGCGGGTCTTGTCATCGACGATCACGATCGCAGATTCCTCGTCCTTGCCGCTCCACACCGAGAACCAGACCTCATCACCGGCCTTGTTATACTCTGGCTGCACCACACGCTTGGGTCCTTCACCCTTGATACCGGCCCAGTCGGCAATCGGCAGCACTTCAAAACCCTTGTCGATGTTGTTGACATCATAGACGGCAACGCTCTGGCTGATCCTGGTATCCGGGTTCAGTGGTGAATCCACCCACAGATTCCTGGACTCGGGATGAGTCTTCACGAACAGCGAACCGCCACCCTGGCCCTTCAGGGTACGCACCACCTTCCAGGCATGATCAGGATTTTCTGCCGGGTCGGTACCAATGGCCGTGACGTTTTCGTTGCCCAGCGCACTGGTAATCCAGACCGGGCCGTATTTCGGGTCTTGGATATTGGCGCCACGACCGGGATGCGGGATCTCGGTGACATCGACCAGTGCCGTCAGGGTGTCTTCCTTGGAATCGATTACCGCGATCTTGTTGGACTTGTTCGCCGCCGTCAGAAAATAGCGGTGCGTGGAATCCCAGCCACCATCATGCAGGAAGCGGGCAGCACCGATGGTGGTCACCTTGAGGTTCTCGATATCCTCGTAGTTGACCATCAGGACCTTGCCGGTTTCCTTGATGTTGACGATAAATTCCGGGTGTTCATGCGAGGCGACGATGGCCGCCACACGCGGTTCCGGATGATACTCCTGGGTATCCACGGTATAACCCCGTGTGGATACGATCTTCTTCGGTTCCAGCGTGGCACCATCCATGATGACGTACTGTGGCGGCCAGTAGGCACCTGCGATGGCAAACTTGTCCTCGTAACCGGGGTACTTGGAGGTCTCCACGGAACGCGCCTCGAGACCGACCTTGATCTCGGCGACGTTATCGGGCTTCTTCATCCACAGATCGATCATGTTGATCCTGGCATCACGCCCGATCACGAACAGGTAGCGACCCGAGGTAGAGAAACGCGAAATGTGCACCGCATAACCGGTCTTGACGATATTGATAATCTCTTTGGTGTCACCATCAATCAGGGCAACCTGTCCGGAATCGCGCAGCGTCACGGAGAAGATATTCTCGATATTGTACTTGTTCTGCTTACTGGTGGGACGCTTCTCCGGCGGCACCAGCAGCTTCCAGGTCGCCTTCATTTCTTCCATGCCGAATTCCGGCGGAATCGGTGGCTCGTGCTGCAGGTACTTTGCCATCAGGATCACTTCATCCGCGCTCAGGTCTCCTGACGTGCCCCAGTTGGGCATGCCTGCCGGGGAGCCATAGTCGATGAATACCTTCAGGAACTCGGTCCCCTTGCCAAGAGTAATATCCGGGGTCAACGGTTTACCGGTCGCACCCTTGCGCAACACACCGTGACAACCGGCACAGCGTTCGAAATAGATCTGCTTGGCCTTGGCAAACTCGGCCTCGGTCAGTGCCGGGGCACCGGGGGTTATCACATCTTTAGATTCCTGCATGGGTACAGGAGCCCCCTTGTAGCTCATCTCGCCCGGCGTTGTCCCCGGGTGATCAGCTGATTTTGCATGGGCACCGACGGCGGTACATCCAAGCACGGCGACAGCGGCGAGGCGCGCCCATCGTGATACGACTGAATTCTTCATCTTCTCTCCTCCTGATGGTGATATCTGAGTGCATCCTACCGCTGGCCGGCAGACGCTCCTTGACCTAGGTTAACTGGTCGATGTTTTCGGACAATTTACGGAAGATAGTTATTCAGGCGGGAGCGTCCCGGCCGCCCGGGCCAGCGCCAGTGCCGCCTGGCTTTTTTCGCGCCGCACGCGCTTCTCGGACAGCGGCGGGCACTGGTGGTCATCCCAGTAGGTCAGCTGGCAATCGAGGCAGTAGTGGCATTCGTTCGGGTTGATTTCACCGGTCGGACGGATTGCCTGTACCTCGCACTGCCGGGCACAGATCTGGCAGGGTCGGCCACACTCCTTGCGCCGCCGCAACCAATCGAAGATGCGCAACGGTGCGGGGATCGCCAGGGCCGCACCCAGCGGGCACAGGTACTTGCAGAAAAACTTGCGGTTGAACACGGCAATGGCCAACAGCCCCAGCGTGTATAGCAGAAAGAGGCCACCACGCTCGAAATGCATCACGATGGCCGTCTTGAACGGTTCAACCTCGGCGGCCCGCGCAGCATGGCCGATGGATTGCAGCGACAGGCCAAACAGTGCCACAAAGATGATGTACTTGATGGCAGTGAGCCGTTCGTGCACCACATCCGGGAACTTGTATTCGGGGATCTTCAGCCGCTGCGCGAGTTGATGCAACAGTTCCTGCAAGGCGCCGAAGGGGCACAGCCACCCACAATACACACCGCGTCCCCACAACAGCAGCGTCAAGGCCACGTACCCCCAGAGTATGAAGATCAGCGGATCAACGAGGAACGATTCCCAGCTAAACTGGTGCAGGATGGCATTGATAAACGTCAGCACATGGATAATCGACAGCTGGGCAAGCGTGTACCAGCCAATAAAGAACAGTGTAAACAGCAGGAAAGCGATGCGCACACGCTTCAGCAACACGGGCCGACGGGTCAACCAGTCCTGAAACAGCAGGATAAGTGAAAGCATCACCAGCGCAATCAGCAGTACCGTGACCTGCCAAAGCCGGTCACGCCATACCGAGACCCAGAAAGGCTCGGAGGATTCACCGAGCCACCACGCGGGTGGCGGCCTGACTGTTGCTTCACCAAACTGCCCGGTCGCTGCTGAACCACTCTCTGCACTGTCTGCTGTCGTTGCTGACCCCTCGTCCGGCGACGGAATGCCGCGTGTGGCAGCCACCTTCTGCACGGATTTCATGACCGTGGCATTCATCACCATGGCGGTGATGGTGGCCCCGGTAATGCCATCGATGGTGACGTAACCTTCACGCTCCGACCCGCCCAGTTTCACCTTCTGGTCAGCCGTGACTCCCCGATACTGCTCGACATAGTGCTCAAGGTCCTGATCGGAGATACCCACGACCAGGATGGGCTCGGAATGTTCGGTGATTTTCAGACCGGTGATCTGCCCCTCCAGGTCAAGACCAACCAGCAGCGTAATCGGTTTACCGGAGTAGGCCGGGATCGGCGCAATATCGGTAGTGCGCATCAGGTAACCCAGTAGCCCCTGGTCCTGGTACACCGGCGCGGCCAGTGGCTCACCTGCAAACTCACCGACATGCGTCGCCAGCGGGAAGTACTGTTGCGCCAACCCGTCAACGGGAGCAGCAGTGGCCGTGCGGGTGAGGCCTGTCATGACCAGCAGACAGAGAGTCAGCCAGCCACACCAGGAAAGACTGTCACGTAGCGGTGTCGGCATGCGGGGTCCAGAAACAGGGAGATAGCGGAGAAACTATCGGTGTCGCCCATGCACCGCCTTGACCTGTATCAAGTTAGCTCTCGCAGGGCGCACTCAGGATAGCATCACCCTGTTGAATACCGTGGTAGCGGACTGCGTCGGCGAGAGCAGTTACCATCGGTGCAGTCGCCCATGCGACTGTGCTGCTACGACATTCTTTGACAACCCGTGGCTTGCTAGGCCGTGAGCCGCGCATACAACAGTGGCAGCTCGCGTGGCAGCTGCGACGGCCGGTGGATCAGTACATAACCACCACTGCCAAACAAGTGCGGTAGATACTCCCCGGCGCGCTTGTCGACAGTGACACAGAAGGGTTGCAATCCCTGCTCACGCGCCTGCCTGAGGGCATGCCGGGTATCCTCGATTCCGTAGCGGCCTTCATATTTATCGAGGTCATTCGGTTTGCCATCGGTAAGCAACAGCAACAGGCGGCGGCTGGCCGCCTCCCCTGCCAGCAATTGTGTCGCATGCCGTACCGCCGCACCCATGCGGGTGTAGTAACCGGGCTTGATGACATCGATGCGACCACGCACGCGGGCGTTATAGGATTCGGCAAAGGTCTTGAACTGGTGCACGCGCACCGGGTCACGGCGCCGTGATGAAAATCCGTACATGGCAAAGCGGTCGCCGGTAGCCGCCAGTGACTCGGCAAACAGGAACAGGCTGTCGCGGATGACATCGATAACCCGTGCATGGTCGTTGACAAAGGCATCGGTGGACATCGACAGGTCGGCCAGCAGCAGACAGGCCAGGTCACGGGCACCGTTGCGCATGTCACGGTAGAGACGGTCTCCGGCTGCCGCTTGCCCGGCAGCACGTTCGCCACTGAAGCGCAGGTAGGCATCCAGGTCAATCTCCGCACCGTCCTGCTGCTCGTGGTACCAGACGCGAGCCGGCGCCAGCTCCTGGAACTGTGCACGCAACTGTCGAGCGGTACGACGCAAGCGTTGCGGTAATTCAACAGCCTCGGCATCTGCCGCGACCATCGGCTGGATACGGCAGTAATCCGGCTGCAGCCGTTGTGCCTTGTAATCCCACTCGGGCACCCGGATGCCGGCACCGATTGACTGATCATCACAGCTCTCCGAGGGCAGGTCGAGATCAAAGCGCAGGCGCGAGGCGACACTCTTGCCATCGCGTGTCACGCTGAAACGGTCGATGGACTCCGCGGCATCCGCGGACTCGTCGAGGTCCTCATTTTCCTCTGCCCCACGGTCCACCCTGGCGAACTCGCCCCAGGTAAAGATGTTCTCCATGCGCACCGTGATCAGGCCACGGTCCTGTTCCGGCATGTCGACACGTTCGGCCTGCCGGCGACGCTGGTCCTCGAGTTCCCTGGTCTGGTCACCACGCCCGCCCGACCCGGCATCCTCCCCGCTGCCACCTGCGGCACAGTCTGCCGGTAACGGCGGTACCGGGTGCAGCCACAGCAGTACCGGCTGCGATGCACGTTTTGCAGCAGGTAAATACTCACAACTCCCGGGCTCCTGCAGGGCGCCACGGATGGCACGCTCCTGTGCCGCTTCATCGGCACGCAACTGCCCGGGTTGCGGACGTTGCGCCAGGTGTGCCGTCATCAGCCGTTCGTAACGCGCACGCATACCCGGGCAGTCGTGCAGTAGCGCCTGCGTCATGTGCTGACTGCGCAAAAACCAGTCCCTGTCCTGATCACTGCCGGCCCGTGCAGCCAGTGCCGCCAGCCACAGGTACAGGTCACGGTTGAGGCCAGTGTCTGCAAAACAGTCAATGCAGGTTGGCAAGCGCAGTGCCTGCTCATCACGCCACGACAGCTCCACATCCGTGTGGCTGCCGGCAATTCGCTGCAGCCATGACCGCCTTGCCCCGTGTGCGCTGGCCGTCGCTGCCTCGACCCGCAGGCCACCGTCACCGCCAAGGGCACGAAACAGGATGCCAACCGTGCGGCTGACCTGCTGCAGTGTTACCGCGGCCGCAGGATAACGCCGTGTCGCGGCACGAGTGATGAGACGGTCCCAGAGTTGCCCGACCTGCTCTTCCATCAGCGCTTCCCGGCACGTGGCAGGACGGGCCGGCCGGTGACGACCGGAATCGCCTGCACACCATCCACCCAGTGCAGCAGTCCGCCCGCTGTATCGCCGGCCTGTACCTGCTCACAGGCCACAATGCACTGTGTGCATTCGGTACAGGTAAACATGTGGCGCTTGATCGTTCGCGGCCGCAATCGCATCGGGCAGGCATTGTCACAGGCGTTGTTGCAGGCCTGGCAGCCGCGTGCCCGCGTGCCATCAAAGCCCACCACCAGGGCACGCGGATTCGCCATCCAGGCGAGGCTTTGAAACAAGCCGACCGCACAGCCGAAACGGCAGAACAGGTGGCGGGCAAACATGAAGTCAATTAAGAACAGCAGTGTACCAATGCCGAGGAATCGTGCCTGGTTGCCGGTCAGGCTGGCATTGAGCAGGTTGTGATAGATCTCGAACGGCGGCAGCAGGTAGGTCAGCAGGCTCAGCGACCAGAGAAAGGCAAAACTTAACGCCACCAGGACCGTCACGGTCCAGTAACGCGCATCCGGCATCACCACCCGGCCATCCGGGCGTCGCGCCGGCAATGGCCGTGACTCCCAGATACTCGGCTTGCCAGTGGCGCGCTGCATCAAGCTGTTGACGGTTTCCACCACGGAAAAATGCGGACACAACCAGCCGCAATAGAGGCGGCCATAGCGCCATGCCGTCCAGATGAGCACAGCGCCCACCAGTAGCACTGGCAGGAAACCGCGCACCATGACATTCACCACGGCCCGGGTGGCGCCAATGTCCCCGTTGATAAGCGCATCCAGCCCCAGCGTCCACGGCATGCCGAGGACGATGAAATGGCCCAGGGTCAGGTCATAGCGAAAGATATCCAGCGGCGGTGCCACGACAAACAGGATAAAAAAACCGGCCTGCAGCCAGCTGCGGTAACGTCTCGGGGGATGTTGCCGCATGGCCATATCAACACGGCCGCCCTACCAGTGGATAGCGGTAAGTCTGCCCGGCCATCGCCTTCGCCAGTCCCATTACGCCCAGCAACACCATTGTGGCATGGCAGGTGGTGAAGTAGATGATGACCACCATCCAGGTGTTTGGACTGCGGTAACCGCCCAGCAGCAGGATAATAATATTGGCCGCCAGCAGCAGCGCACCCGCCCACAGGCTGGCGGACAGCGTCTGGCGCAGGTGACAGACGGCAAGTGCCGGGGCCGTGCGGATGTAGCGTTCATATACAACCAGCAACCCGATGAAGGCCAGGCCCGGCAACAGCAGCAGGTTGGCGAGATAAAGGGCCTCGGCTGCCACGGCGATATTCTGCCCGGGTGCTAACGCCTCGGGTAGCGCTGAATCATGTTCCGAACGTGGCATGTACCACCTCCATCAAGGCATCGGCAGTCTCCTCGTCATCGGTGAGCGGCTCCACCAGCGCCGAACGGCAGGCCTCCAGCGGGTCGAAGCCACCCCGGATCAGTGTCGCCGCATACACCAGCAGACGTGTCGATGCCGCCTCCTCCAGGTCATGGTCCTTGAGGGCACGCAAGGCCGTGGCCAGTGACACCAACCTGCTCGCCAGTGCTGCATCAATTCCGGTCTCGCCTTGCAGGACTTCTGCTTCCAGTGACGCTTCCGGAAAATCGAAGCGCTTTGCGACAAAGCGCTGTCGGGTACTCGGCTTCATGCCCTTGAGCAGATTCTGGTAACCCGGGTTGTAGGACACCACCAGCATGAACTCCGGCGGGGCCTGCAGGGTTTCACCGGTGCGTTCGATCGGCAGTATCCGGCGATCATCGGTCAGCGGGTGCAGCACCACGGTAGTGTCCTTACGGGCTTCCACGACCTCATCGAGGTAACAGATGGCACCTTCACGCACGGCGCGGGTCAGCGGGCCGTCGCTCCAGTAAGTGCCGTGATCACCGATCAAATGCCGCCCGACAAGATCGGCCGCCGTCAGGTCATCATGACAGGCGACGGTATACAGCGGCCGCCCCAGGCTGGCGGCCATGTACTGGATAAAACGCGTCTTGCCGCACCCTGTCGGGCCCTTGATCAGCATTGGCAGGCGGTGGCGCCAGGCATATTCGAACAGTGGCACCTCGTTACCCTGCGGCTTGTAGAACGGCAATGTCACGATATCCGCCGGTTTCTCCACCACTGCATCCATATAATTTTCCTCGGTCATCGCGCTTGCAAAGCGCCCCTGCGGTAATTCACACGACTGTGCGGGATCGCCTCAAATAGCCGCCCCCCGGTAGCCTATTCTAGTCCTGCCTTCCCGGTTTGCCATGATGCATGTTAACTCGCCAGAATGAAGGCCGTACCAATCAGGCCACCCGGGATAAGCAACCACAGCGTCACCGGCCAGCGCCAGAGTCCACGCACCTGATTCAGCCCCATAAACCACGCCCCGACCAGGTGGCCCTTCAACAGCGCTATCCCCAGTACCCCGAGCGAGATAGCCAGTCCGCTGAAGCCGCGCTCGCCAAGCGCATAGGTCAGTGTTGTCAACAGCAGCATCAGCAGCCACACCCAGGTACAGACCCGCAGACCGAAAACAATCCTTTTTTCCATGGTCGTCAGTGCATCACGTAGACGAGTGGAAACAGGATCAGCCACACCAGGTCCACCATGTGCCAGTACGAGGCGCCGCTCTCCACGCCCGCATGCTGCTGCGCACTGTAACGGCCCTGCCGCGCCTTCCAGGCAACAGCCGCAAGAATCACCATGCCCATGATGACATGCATGAAATGAAAAAAGGTCAACGACAGGTAGAACATATAGAAGGTGTTGGTACTCAGTGTTACGCCCTGCTCATAATGGTGTGCATACTCCAGCGATTTGATAACCAGGAAAAGTCCGCCCATCACCAGCGATGCCAGCAGCCAGCGCACGCAGGCATGACGGTCATCATCGCGGATGGCGGCAACAGCGCGCACCACGAAATAACTGCCGGTGATCAGGGCCAGCGTATTGATAAACGCCGAGCGGCGATCAAGGTGCTGCTGAAATTCATTGAACAGTGCCACGTCTTGCAGCCGCGCAAAGGCATAGGCGGTAAAGAACAGTGCAAACACCAGCAACTCGGCCAGGATAAAGATCCACACTGCAAGATCACCCGGCGGGTAACGCTCCACTGTTTCAGGGTGCATTGCCGGTATGCTGATGGACATGGCGGCTTACCCGTTAAAAAGCGGGTCGATACAACGCTGCATCAACCCGCTGCAAGAGTGGGGACACCGCCCCCCCCCGGGAAGTCTTATCAGCCAGCCGGTTCCAGCGCGGCCTCCGGCTCGCGGTTGCCCACAAAGAAGCTGAGTATGTACAACACCAGGCCGATCAGGAACACCACGCCCGCGAGTTCACGCATCCAGTAAAACAGGGCGACCTTCTCCTGTACCACCATGAAGGACTCCGGGGATTCCGAAACTCGCTGCAGGTAAGTCTGCAGGATTCCGGCACCGGTCAGGAACAGGGTAATGAACACCATGGAAACCGTCATCAGCCAGAATGACCACATCTCCAGCACCTGCGACTTGTTGCTGTTGGCCGCCGTGCGGCCGCGCAGCATCGGCATGGCATAGGAGATAATGGTCAGCACGATCATCACGTAGGCGCCGTAGAAGGCCATGTGGCCATGTGCCGCGGTGATCTGGGTGCCGTGGGTGTAGTAGTTGACCGGTGCCAGGGTGTGCATGAAGCCCCACACGCCCGCACCCAGGAAGGCCATCACTGCGGTACCCAGTGCCCACAGGGTCGCCACCTTGTTGGGGTGATTGCGCCGGCGCCGATTGACCATGTTGAAGGCAAACACCGTCATCATGAAGAACGGCAACGGCTCCAGTGCAGAGAAGATAGACCCCCACCATTGCCAGTATTCCGGGGTGCCGATCCAGTAGAAGTGGTGGCCGGTACCAATGATGCCGGTAATCAGGGCCAGCGCGATAATCACATACAGCCACTTCTCGATCACCTCGCGGTCCACGCCGGTGATCTTGATCAGCACGAAGGCGAGGATAGCGCCGAGAATCAGCTCCCAGACACCCTCTACCCAGAGGTGCACCACCCACCACCAGTAGAACTTGTCCAGCACCAGATTATCGGGTACATAAAACGAGAACAGGAAGAATACCGCCAGTCCAACCAGTCCCAGCAGCAACACCAGGTTCACCACGGTCTTGCGGCCCTTCAGCACAGTCATGCCAACATTGAACAGGAACGCCAGTGCCACGACCACGATGCCGATCTTGGTGATTGTTGGCTGTTCCAGGAACTCCCGGCCCATGGTCGGCAGCAGATCGTTCATGGTGATCTCGGCCAGCGTGGCATACGGCACCAGCAGGTAGCCGGCCACGGTCGCGCCGGCCGCCGCCAGGAAGATCCAGAACATCACGATAGCCAGCCACGGCGCGAACAATTCTGTCTCCGACTCTTCCGGAACCAGATAGTAGGTCGCTCCCATGAAGCCGAACAACAACCACACGATCAGCGTATTGGTATGCACCATGCGCGCCACGTTGAAGGGTATTTCCGGAAACAGGAAATCGCCGATCACATATTGCAGCCCGATGATCAGACCAAACAGTATCTGCGCCACGAAGAGGATAATGGCAGCAATGAAATAAGGCTTGGCTACCGCTTGCGATTTATATTGCATAAGACTGTCTCCCTTAACCCTGGACGTTGGGCGGCCAGTCCGCCGTGTTGATTTCTGACGCGTACTTCAGGAATTCCGCCAGTGCGTTCAGCTCTTCATCGCTGAAGTTGAACTGCGGCATGCTGCGCCGACCGGGGATACCCTCCACGGGGCGGCTCTTGATGAAGCCCATTATGGCTTCCTTGCTGTTGCCGTAGCGGGTATAGACATTACCCAGTTCCGGTGCGAAGTAGGCGCCCTCACCCAGCAGGGTGTGACAGCCGATACAGTCATTCTCCTCCCAGAGCGCCTTGCCCATGGCAACCTGCGGCGTGATCGCGTCGCGATTATCGCGTTCGGGCAAGGTCCTGGTGGTATCAAAGGTCAGCACCAGGAACAGTAAAAAGAAAAACACGCTGCCACCGTAAAAGATGTTGCGCGCCACAGATTTTGTAAAGCTACCACTCATAGTCGACTCCTCTTCCGACACCGGGACTGGAACACATCCTAATGGCCGGAAATCATGTTTAACCTTGACCTATGTTAAATAGCGCGATCACGCGCGCCCTGTTCCGCTATCTCGTCCCCCGCACGCCATATCAGGACCTCGACCGTTCCCTCCTGCACAACCGGGTTTTCATAGGCAAAGCCCTGTTGTGCCAGCAGCGGGTATAACAGCACCGGGTCGCGATGGCTCAACAGGCGCAGGTATTCACCAACCGCCAGTTCACCCAGCGCTGCCAGTGCACGCAACAGCGGCTCTGGCTGTTCCAGGTAACGCACATCCAGGATCCGTTCAGCACACATCTGTTTTCACCCCCCCTTTGCAGGCGCACTCTGGCAAATCCACGAGATGATCACCTTGACCTGTGTTAAACACATGTCTGATGCAGTTTGCTGCCGGATTGAGTAAGCTGACGTCATGGATACGAACAGGATTCTTCCGGGAGAGTTACGCCGTCATCCCCTCTTCGGTGGACTCGATGATGATCAGCTTGCACAATTAATGGAAAGCACTCGTATCCTTCGCCTCGACGAGGGGCAGCACCTGTTCCAGTGCCAGCAACAGGCCAGCCAGTTTTTCATGGTGCGCAGCGGCACTATCCGTTTGTACCTGTCGGCTCCGGATGGTGCAGAAAAAGTGATTCACCTGGTCACTGCCGGTGAAACCTTTGCCGAGGCCATCACCTTCATGGAAGGCCAGTTCTATCCCGTCAATGCCAGCGCCCTTGATGCCTGCGAGGTACTGGCCTTTTCCAACCAGACCTTCCGTGCCATCTTGCGGGACTCAACCGATACCTGTTTCAGGCTGATGGCTGACATGAGCACCTGGCTGAAGCGGCAGATTGCTGACATCGACGCGCTGACACTGCAAAACGCCACGCTGCGCTTCACCAACTATCTGCTCCACCATGTGCCGGCCGGCACGGAGAACGAGGTAACCATCAAGCTCGGCGCGCCCAAGCATGTCATTGCCTCACGCCTGTCCATTCAGCCCGAATCCTTCTCGCGCATCCTGCGTAACCTGCAACGCGAGGGCCATATCTCTGCTGAAGGAAATCTGATTCATATCAAGGACATAAGTACCCTTGGCGAGATACAAGGCCGCCCTGCAACCACCATAACTCCGCCCTGCAAGCGTTAAATTGACATGGATCAACGACAGGCAGTCCTGTAGCGCCTATAAAATGCAGGTATAAAGCTAATACTGCCTGGCAGCAGAGCGGCTGCCACGAGGACTTCACATGAGCCTAATGAATGTAGTTTCCATCATCTCGATCCTGTTACTCGGACTGTTGCTGGTCATCTTTACCGTGCTACTGCCAGTGTCGATTGTGTTCAACACCCGTGCCGGCATCAAGTACCGGCAGTGTATCGCCGAGCAGTTACAGCGCCTGCGGCTCGGCAAGATGATCACGGCATTGGGCATTGACACGGATAGCTACCTGTCCAGTGAACGCGTGGTCGACATCCGCGAACAAATGGAACGTTGCAATAGCTGCACCAATACTGATGAGTGCGACACCGTGCTGGCCGATGGGCCGGTAGATGCCAACAGTATCAGCTACTGCAATAATGAAGCGGCACTGCAGAAAATCGCTGTGCAGCACAGAGATTGAGTGGCTGCGGTCCCTCGTGCCGCAAGAACGTGTCATCACCCGCCGTAATAAAACAATCATTGCAACAGGCATTGCGGTCAACAACAATAGCCGGGGGCGGTAACAAGTGGTAGCGATTACCATTTTCCCCAAACCGTTCTATCCCCGGCATCAAACCAGACGCCTGGACAAATACTAACTACACTGGAGGATTGGGTGATTACCTACACTGAACTAAACGAACAGAATCATCGTATTACTGAACTCACAAATGTACTGAGCTACCTGTTCAAGGACAGGTTGATGTGTGACACGGGCTCCTGTTGTGAACTGTTCTATCGTTATGTGGATCTGGTCAAGGAACACATCGATGTCGTTGACCGGGAAATGTACAGCGATCTGCTCAAAAGTCCCGATGAGAAAATCAACCATATTGCCAAAAACTTCATGTCAGGCTCGGTTGAAATCAAGAGAATCCTGAAGGACTTTACCAAGCGCTGGTGCCCGACAAAGAAAAAGGACACCCTGCATATTAAAGAGCATGAGCAGTTTCTGAAAGATACCGATGAATTGTTCGAAATCGTACTGCAACGTATACTCGATGAAACCGAGCACCTCTATCCGCTGGTCCGAAGCCTCAGGGAGTAATCAGCCAGACACCAATCAACCAGGCTGGTGGCAAGCGAGCAGACTGGCTCCTTGTCGCCGCCTGCTCTACAGTGTCTCCCGGTGCTGCACTACAGCCAGCATGCTGTACGCCACCCTGGTTGTGGCAACCGCTCTGGTAACGACAACGGTCCAGGCGGTACAGCCCTGCAGCCCGTTTGAAGGAGGACGGGTTGATGCGGAACTACTGCAAATCATGCGCGATGCTGCCGAGGAAGGGCGCCTCTACCGGGTTGACCCCGGCAAATCAAAGGTCGGATTCTGTGTGCGCCATTTCCCAGGCCAGGAATTTCGCGGTGAGTTCACCAACATCGTTGGCGGTCTGGTGTTTCCCCCGCGCTCGCCTCAGCATGGAGAGGCACTGCTGCTCATCCACACCGCCAGCCTGGAGTCAGATAATACCTCCCTCATGCCGCTGGTGACGGGACACGATTTCATGGATACCAGCCACTATCCCGATATCCTGTTTGTGGGGCATACCGCACACTGGCAAACTCACAGCCAGGGTCATATCCACGGTGACCTCACCCTGCGCGGAGTAACGCAACCAGTTATCTTTGAACTGTCTGTTCATCAACAGGTTAGCGACGTGAACGAACGGCCCGGGCGCATTCTGCTGCAGGGCAGGAGTCAGGTGAATCGCATGGATTTCAACATTAACAGCTATCGCTACTTCGTTAGCGAAACGGTGCGCCTGTGCATGACGGTTGAATTGGTGCCCTGGCAATAAAACAGCTTTGAAGCCGCAATTTTTACTTTTCATCCCGAGGACCGCATAACGCACGCATTATTGTCGTATTCAAGCTTTGCAACAGGAAGGAAGGCGTCCCGAACCCGGTAACGAAACTTGTTTCATGCGTCGTTACAGACGCGAAGAGAGACAGATTGATACGTAGTTTCCCGTATACCAGTGATGCTTATGCACAGCCCGGTTTTGGTGATATTCCCGCATTGAAAAAATCCGGAAACGAGGTAAATAACAATACCCTGATAGACTTAACATGCTGAAATATATATCTATACAGGTATGGATAACATTTGGGCAATGTAACATGGACTCAGGGGGCATAAGGCCTTGGGAAGCTTTACAACAATTCATCCACAGAGTTATCCACAGTTCTTGTGGATAACTCACATCACCTTAGACCACATCACCGATCATGGACCGACTACCGACGCCGGGCAAACCAATCAGCAAAGTGGGTAGGTTGCTGGACATGCAGACCAGCATAATTCTGCATTAACTGGCTGCAAGCACAGAAACCTCAGGTCGGTGAAGACAGCACAGGCACGACCTCACACAGTCGCTCTATTCCCTGATTACTGCCAGCCAACCACACTGTAGCCCTTGTCAGACAGGCATTTGTTTACGAAATTCTTGAACAGTGGCGAGGTCTCCGTCGACTGCAGCCCGCCGTGCACCGCTCCGGCCGTCGCGCCGGCTGCTGCACCGGCCAGGGCGCGATTACCGACACCACCCCCACGTACCAGCCCCCAGGCCGCGGCAGAGGCACCGCCCACGGCCGCACCACCGGCCGCCTTGCGACCGACCTCCCCGTCCTTTGTTTCATTGACGCTGGAGGCACGGGCCATTTCTATACAGGCAGAGATATCTTGCTGCGCAGTCTGCTCACCCACCTGTTCGAGGTGATCATTGGGGTACAGCAGCGGTTGCTTGGGCTGACTGGCACAACCGCTGATAGCTGCAACTGCCAGCGAGACACTAAGCAACAACAGGTAGCGTGCCTGTTTCCTGCTCTGCGCAAATTGAATGGATGCTGGCATCATAAGTATGCTTTCCTGCAAATCATTTGCCAAATATAGACCAGTTTCGGACTGTTTAACACGGGAATGTCGATTCAGCACAGAGCGGCAGTCGCCATAATGCTGTGTAACAATACCTGAGTGAACAACCGGCTGAAATATTCACTACTCATCGTCGTCGCGTTTATTGCCCTGTTGTGGGTCATTGAAATAGCAGATCGTGGGCTTGGACTCGGCCTGTTCCGCCTTGGAGTCTACCCGGGCGAACAACATGGCTTGTGGGGCATCCTCTTCGCACCCCTGATCCACGGTTCCTGGAGTCACCTGGCATCCAACAGTTTTGCCCTGCTGCTGCTTGGCGTCGCCCTGCTGTACGGTTACCCGAACGCCTCCAGAGCGGTGCTGGGGCTGATCTATATCGGGTCCGGTACCGGTGTCTGGCTGTTTGCACGCCACAGCTATCATTTCGGTGCCAGTGGCCTCACCCATGGCATGATGTTTTTTATCTTTACCACCGGCATCCTGCGCGGTGACAGGTTGTCTGTTGCGCTGTCCATGATCGTGTTTTTTCTCTATGGCGGCATGGTGTGGACCATCTTCCCTCAGGAACCGGGGATCTCCTACGAAAGTCATTTTTTTGGCGCAGCTTGTGGTGTACTGGCTGCCTTTCTGTTTCGGGACCGTGATCCGCGTCCACCGGAGAAGAAATACAGCTGGGAAGAGGAAGATGACGGAAACACCGGGGATGAGGCCGCGGCAGAGGATGAAACCACCGCGCCAGACCGTGGTGACAGGACCCTTGCCGTCAGCCAGGCTGACCGTCTATACGCGGCTGGTGCAACATGGGCAGAAAGATCACCAGGAACAGAAAAAATGCCAGCATCCACAACACCTGTGACACGCCCATCCACAGGATGTAGCGAGCCGCATCAAGCAGCGGCAACGCGACCCGGATGACACTACCGATCACCAGCAGAGCGAACATCCATGACACGCCAGCCGGTGGTTCGAGGATATTCCTGCCGGTATGCCCGAGCGTCACGCGCGCCATCATGCCAAGGGTAAACAGGCCAATGCCACCGTAGGTAAAGGCATGCAAGGGCAAGGACGGAGGTATAGATAATACGTACACCGCCACCTTGAGGGCAAAGCCGAAGATTACGGCCACATAGGCAAGATACAACACCCACAACAGCGGCCGCGCCCAGATACCTGAGGCATACCAGCCTGCAAGCCGAACGGCATGCAACACACACAACAGCCCGGCCAGCCAGGCTACCAGCAGGGAATCCGGCTCGATGATGTCAGCCAGCCAGAAGGCGATAAACAGCAACAGGCTGGCCCCGTCCAGCCAGCCGCGGTTGGTCAGCGTGCCAGGCTCATCGAGTCCGCGTTCGATAAAGAACGGCAACACCCGGCGGGACATGACAAAGATCAGTGCCAGGACGAGGTACACCCCGGAATACAGACCGGCCTGCACACCCCAGGGGTAGATCTCCAGCGCGCCGGCATAAAACAGCAGGTTGGCAGACATCAGTAACATGACCTTCGAAAGGATGCCAATCTGTTTGTACTGCCGCACCTTGAAGACAGGCCAGGCCAGTGCGATCAGCAACAACAGGTTGAACAAACCATCAGCCAGGGCGGCCCATGCCAGCATTCCGCTACCCGCTGCCAGCAGCAGACGTGCTATGAGCCAGAGCAGAAACAGCAGCAACAGCGGCATACCATGCAATGTTTGCACCCCGGTCCAGTTGCGCACAGCCGTCAACAGAAAACCGGCAATGACAGCCAGCGCATAGCCGTAGAGCATTTCATGGGCATGCCAGGTCATGTCAGGCAATACTGGTTGCCATTGCCAGTGAAATACGTACACGCCCATCCAGGCCAGAATTGACATGAGCGACAACATCGCGGCGCCTGCAAAGAACGGCCGAAAGCCGAGATTCAGAATGGCAATGCCGGCGTGTGCTGCCGGCCGTTCGGGATCAGGCATGAGGAGAGATGGCCGTGCAGTTAACAACCACGCCCTTCGGGATGGAGGGCGTGGTCTTCTGTTTTTCGGGAGCCGGGAACCTGAACCGGCGAACGCCTAGTAACGCCCGTTCTGCTTGGCAATATAATTGGTCAGTTCAACCTGCTGAACATTCATGTTGCGCAGGATACGATGCACCGTACGGACAATCGCCCGCATCACCTTGTAGACAAGGTCCGGGTCCTTTTCCAGCAGGCTCTCGAAGCTGTCCCGGTCCAGACGCAGCAATTCACAGTTACCCATGGCGCGCAGACCGGCAGAATGTTCCACACCGTCGAGAAACCCAAGTTCGCCAAGAATATCACCGGCGCGCAGCACCTGCAGGCCAACCAGGTCACCGGATCCGGTTTGCGTCACGGCTTCCATGTTACCTTTGGTAAGAATATGCAGGGAATCATCCTTGTGGCCCTCCTCAATGAGGAAATCACGGTCCCTGATACCGCAGGCGGTCATGACACTCGCCAGTAGCTCACACTGCGCATCACTAAGCTCATCACCCAGGGGCGATGCCTTGATGGCATCCGTACTGACAGTCAAATCGCTACATGTATTGTCGTTCATGTTGGGCTCCCTTGCCGTCAATACCGGCTATCATGTTGTCTCTGTATGTGTCTTGCGGGTTACCACCACCTGCCGCAGGATGAGACCGAACATCAGTAACAGCCATGTCGAAAACAACAAACCAGTGACATAACTCATGGCCGCGACCGGTGCCGGCATCTCCAGCATGTGGACAATACCATGATAAACCGCGAAACCGCCAAAGAAGATATAGGCAAAATACTGCGGTGCCGCAATGCTTGCCGCAATAAACACCGCCGTCAGCAATACCACGACGATGGTCGACAGTTGCAGCTGCGGAAACAGCACGCAGCAGCTGCCCAGCAGAACGCCGCCGAGCAATAACGACAGAAAATACACCATGCCCGTGACCCCGTGATCACCGCGGCGCCCTGCCCAGAACCCGGCAGCGATGGCAATCAGCAGATGGTCCAGACCGGTCACCGGGTGCATGAAGCCATCGGCCAGTCCTGCCGTATGGCCGGCACCAGTATGCGCAAGGGCAAACGGAGAAAGCATCAGTAAAACGGGGGCCAGCAGTATCGCCGACAGAGATCTCAGTTGCATAACATGTACTCCAGTCTATTCATCAATGTGCAAAAACAATATTCAAGCCGCAATCAACGCACCTTGACCTTGATCAACTCCTCACCATCCGGGTCAGTGACGTGTACCGCACAGGCAATGCAGGGATCGAAACTGTGGATGGTGCGCAGGATTTCGATCGGCTGCTGTGGATCAACCAGCGTATGGTTGTCCTGCAAGGCCGCCTCGTAGGCGCCCGGCTGACCATTCTGGTCACGCGGCCCGGCATTCCAGGTACTGGGTACCACCGCCTGGTAGTTCTTGATGATACCGTCCTCGATCACGATCCAGTGCGCCAGAGCGCCACGCGGTGCCTCCATGAACCCCACACCCTTCGCCTGCTGTGGCCACGTTGATGGATCCCAGAGTCCGTCATTATGTGTCTTGGTATCACCGGCCTTGATATTGGCGACCAGGTTGTTGTTCCAGGTCTGCATCATGTCACCGATGATCTTGGTCTCGAGACCTCGGGCCGCGGTGCGACCCAGGGTTGAAAACAGTGCATCCACCGGGACATCCAGTGTACTCAGTGTCATGTTGACCAGCTCCTTCGCCTGCTCGTTACCTGTCGCGTACAGCATCAGCACGCGCGCCAGCGGTCCGACCTCCATGGCATGGCCCTTCCAGCGCGGGGACTTCAGCCACGAATAGGACTGTTCGACGTCCAGCTGCTCGTACGGCGGAGTGGGTCCGCTGTAGTTGAGACTTGTCTCGCCATCATAGGGATGCAGCCCCTCGTCCTTGCCGCCCTCGTAGTCATACCAGGAGCGCGCCACGTATTCCTGGATTTCATCGGCCGCATTCATGTCGACATCGTGGATGGTTGACAGGTCACGATTCAGGATAGCACCGGACGGAATCAGAAAACTGGACGGGTCGTCCATGCCATGCTCCGGGAAGTCACCGTAGGTGAGGAAATTGCCCAGCCCTTCACCGCGCGAGCCCCAGTCCTTGTAGAAGCCTGCAATGGCCAGTAGGTCAGGGATGTAGACCTGGTCGACAAACACCTGCATCTTGTTGATGATTTCCTGCACCTGTGCCAGCTTCTTGGCATTGATGGCGGAATCGGAATTCAGGTCAATCGGACAGGCCACGCCACCGACCAGGAAATTCGGGTGCGGGTTCTTGCCACCGAAGATGGCATGCAGCTTGGCCACATCACGTTGCCAGCTCAGTGCCTCCAGGTAATGCGCCACGGCCATCAGGTTGGCCTCCGGCGGCAGCTTGTAGGCCGGGTGTCCCCAGTAACCGTTGGCAAAGATGCCCAGCTGGCCGCCCTCGACAAAGGTCTTCAGCTTCTTCTGTGTATCAGCAAAGTAACCGGGAGAAGACTTCGGATAACTGCTGATGGACTGCGCCAGCGTCGAGGTAGCCGCGGGATCAGCACTCAGCGCCGATACCACATCAACCCAGTCCAGCGCATGCAGGTGATAGAAATGCATCACATGATCATGCACGTACTGTGCACCACTCATGAGGTTGCGAATCAGCTGTGCATTCGGCGGAATCGGGTAATTCAGTGCATTCTCGACCGAACGAATGGATGCCAGTCCGTGTACCAGTGTGCACACGCCACAGATGCGCTGCGCAAAGCCCCAGGCATCGCGTGGATCGCGGCCACGCAGGATAATCTCGATACCGCGCACCATGGTGCCAGCCGAATAGGCCTGTGCAATACGATCGCCATCCATCTGCGCCTCGATGCGCAAGTGGCCCTCGATGCGGGTGATTGGGTCAACAACAATACGCTCACTCATAAGGTGTAGTCTCTTTAGGAATCCAGAAATTCAGACAAGATCCGGTACTGCTGGTGGCTTTCCTGTCCGGCTGTGTCTTCACCACTTACAATCGACCTGGAAGTCTGTGCCATC
>CAVWDM010000008.1:0-30179 GCA_963753755.1 uncultured Gammaproteobacteria bacterium | reverse complement strand
CTTCTTTGCGCCCTCATCGTCGAAGGTATTGGCAAACAGGCCCTTGTCATAGAAGGGGCGGCGATAACAGCGATCGTGAATACTCTGGCCGTAATAGGCCATGGGGCGACCAAGTGCATCCAGCTCCGGAAGGGTGCCAAAGACCAGATAATGTGCCAGTACACCGGTAATCACGACCGGGATGGGTGGACAACCGGGCACATTGATGATGGGTTTATCCTTGACAATATCGCCAACCGAAACAGCACCGGTCGGATTCGGCTTGGCCTTCGGGATGCCGCCAAAGGCGGCACAGCTACCCATCGAAACAATAGCGGCAGCACCTTTTGCTGTCTCCTCCAGCATGGCAAGGTTGCTGATACCGGCGATGGTGGAGTAACCTGGATTGGCCAGCGGAATCGACCCGTCAACAATCAGGATGTACTTGCCATAGTTCTCTTCCATGGCGGTTTCCCGCGCGGCCTCCGCGGCGCTGCCGGCAGCAGCCTGCAGCGTATGCTGGTAATCCAGCGAGATGGCGTCGAAGATCAGGCCTTCCACGGTCGGTGAATGCGAACGGGTTAACGATTCGATACAACCGGTGCATTCCTGGAATGACAGCCAGATCACCGACGGCCGTCTGGCCTTTTCCAGTGCCGCCGCAATCGCCGGCACCATGCTCGGTGGCAACGCCATCATGGATGCGGTTGCCGCGCAGAATTTCAGGAACCCGCGTCGTGTAATCCCCTGCCGCCGCAGGGCTTCGCCCAAAGTCTCGTCTTTCGACATCGTTATCTCCTGTGTGCGATGTTACTCGCCTCAAGCAAGTTGTGATTGCAGCTCTTCAAGGCCATGCCGGATATCTTGCTGCTGCGAACGCAGCAGCTCCGGTATGTCGCAGATCTCGATAGTCTTGCCAATCACTTCATTATCATTGTTGAAATGCACCACCACCCAGACGCCGGGATAGCGCGTTTCGACAATCTCGGTAGGACCCAGTGCATGCAATCGTGCATACACCTCGCCCTGTCCCAACTCGTCAAGCAGCTGCTGCTCTTCACCCGGTGCCAGCGGCAGGCTGCGCAAGTCGATGACCGTGTGTCCGCCATCATCGAGCAGCCTGGCCAGCGCATGCCGGATCTCATGCAACAACGGCGGCACGTTATGGGTCAGGCCTTCACCGGCCCCGACCTTGAGTGTTTCTGTGCCAGTGATGCAGGCCATGGAATCATTCATCCACGGGGGAAGGCTGCGGATCCGCAGTCAAGACCCCGGGCGGGCACTGCGGATCCGCAGACCAGACCAGTAACGGGCATTTGGCATGCCGGATCACCTCGGCGGTCACCGACTCATCCAGGGCACGCCGTGCGCCCGATTCGCCGTGCGTCGCCATGGACACCAGGTCGATCTTCATATCATCGATCCTGCTGAGAATTTCACGTATCGGCCGCTTGTAGGTGGTCATATCCAGCGACACCTTCAAATCACGGTTCGCAAGCTCGACACTTTGATCCTGCAGCGCTTCCTTGACGGCTGCCTGGTCGTATCCAGGGTGATCCATTTCATCATGAAAGAGGATGACCTCGGAATCATGCATCTTGGCAAAGCGTTCCACACAAATCAGGATGGAAGCGGACATCTTGGTGCCATCGAGAGGCACCAGGATGCGCTTGAACAGTTTTTCCGTACGCCGGTCGTTAGGTTCTGCCAGGCTACTGTGCAGGATAAACACCGGACAGGGCGACTGTTTCAGCACCTGCTCCGTGACACTGCCTTCGCGAACACGCTCAAGCCCGGAACGGCCGTGTGTTGACATCACCAGCAGCGTGGCAGCTGACAGGATGGTAAATTTGACGATCTCATCAACAGGATCACCCATGCGGGTTTCACGGTTGACGCTCCAGCCGGCCTTGTCCAGTGCCTCATATATTTCACCGGCATGCGCGTCGCCGCTTGCCACAGCATCCTTGTCAGTTATCACAGTAAGCAGGGTGATGGTGGTCACCTCGCATGGCGTTATCGCGGTGACATAGAGGAGAACCTCCTCCACAGACTCCGAGCCATCCAGCGGTAGTAGTATTTTGTTTTGCATTGCCCCGGTCCTCTCTTACTAGGTGTGTATCTAGCCGTATACCGCCAGCAGGGTGTAACCAATGCCCATGATTTCGGCAAACATCAGATATGCCCCCTTGTTGTTTGCATAGTCGGGTTGTACGACTGTGAAAGATTGCGCAAATCTATAACGGTGTCTTCACCCAGGTCCGACAGATGCACCAGTGTAAAGCGGATTTGATGCAACAGCGGTTGTACATCACCGGTCGGGTATTCACCCGTGCACACCCGGGCCGGCTCTCGCCGTGGTGCATGTTTCCCGGGCATGTCAGTGCGCATGTTCAGCTCCCCGTGCTACGGCAGCCTGCGCATCTTGCAACGGTATCCAGTTCTGCAGCAGATCGATAATGCGACCGGCGGCCTCTGGCAATGCCTGTTTCACCGGGTTACTGAGACACTCACCCCAGTCGACATCATGCGGCTGCACGGCAATCAGGGCGCGATTTTCCGGCAGGGTATCGGTGAGGTGGGCGATGGCCAGCAGGTCGCCGAGACTGACCTCGTGCACGCTGCGCTTGGTCTTGCCGGCAAAACGGTCCATATCCTCACCGCAAAAAACCGCGACCGTGCCGGGTGAAGCCCCCAGCTCTGCGGCATCAATAACAATGAGGTTATCCGCCTCCTCGATGTAGGGTGCAAGGGTGAAGCTCAGCGTGCCCCCATCGAGGTATGTGAAATGGCGCAGCTCGGGATGATGCCTGTCCAGATAATCGAGCATACGAACGCCGGTACCCTCGTCTGCCAACAGGGTATTGCCAATGCCCAGGATCAGTGTATTAGTCGCCATCAAGTGAGTCCGTGTTATTCAAGGTCGATTTGTACAGCAGTGTATGGCTTGATTTATTGATCTACATCAACTCCCATTCAGTTAGACCGTGTTTAAGTAAGGGCTGACAAATCAGCCGGCCTGTCGCCGGTGGCAAACGCTGGTAACGCTCTATGTGTCTCGGTATCCCCATGCAAATCAAATCCATAGATGGCTTTAGCGCCGACTGCGAAGCCAAGGGTGTACGTCGCGAGGTCAGCCTGTTCATGTTGCAGGATGAGGAATTCCAGGTTGACGATTACGTTGTTGTCCATGTGGGTTATGCCATTCAGAAGATCACACCCGCGGAAGCACGTACCGCCTGGGAGATGTATGACCTGATGCTGTCCGGAGAACCCGGCGAGGGTGACGCACATGCATGAGCTGGCCGTCTGCCAGGCCTTGATGGAGCAGGTCGAAGGCATTGCCGCCAGGGAACACGCGCAGCAGGTGGTCAGCATTCACCTCGGTATCGGGCCACTCTCCGGTGTCGAACCCAGGCTGCTTGAGCAGGCGTTCTATGTCGCACGGGCGGGCACGGTTGCGGACAGCGCGGAGCTGGTGATAGAAAGCATGGCAGTACAGGTCAGCTGCAAGCAATGCGGCCAGACGACGGCAGCCCTGCCTAACCGCCTGCTGTGCGGACATTGCGGCAACTGGCGCACCAGCCTGGTGCAAGGCGATGAACTGCAACTGCAGCATCTGGAGCTGATCAGGCACAAGCACGAAGATGGGGCTGAGCCTGCCAGTCATCAGCAATGTAACTGAGGTACAAAAGCTGCTCGCAGTTGCGATGCGCTTCTGCATTAACAAGATGCACCTGCAGCAGCGGATGGCATCCAGGAAAGGCGTTTTGAAGGACTGAATGACCAGGAGAGAGACATGTGTGATACCTGCGGTTGTAATGTGACACAGGGCAATGCCCACCTGCTGAAGCCAGGCGGACGTCTGTCAATAACAGAGAATGGCCACGAAGCTGTCAGCGTCTTGCACGGACTGCTCGCTGCCAATGACCACACAGCCACGCACAATCGCCAGCACTTTGAACGGCATGGCGTACTGGCCGTCAATTTAATGTCGTCACCGGGCGCCGGCAAGACCAGCCTGCTCGAGGCAACCATCGATGCGCTGCGGGACAAACTCGCCATCGCGGTCATCGAGGGCGACCTGGAGACGGAAAATGACGCCAACCGCATCCGCAAGCATGGCGCCACGGCCATCCAGATCACCACCGGCAGTGCCTGCCACCTGGACGCGCACATGGTGCATGATGCACTGCACCAACTGGACCTGCGCGAGCTGGATATCGTGTTCATCGAAAATGTTGGCAACCTCGTCTGCCCCGCCAGTTTTGATCTTGGCCAGCACCGCAACATCACGCTGTTGTCCGTCCCGGAAGGTGACGACAAGCCGGCCAAGTATCCGGTGATGTTTCGCGCGGCAGACCTGGTGCTGCTCAGCAAGAGTGACCTGCTGCCGGTACTGGATGACTTCAGCCCGGACAACGCCCGCCGCCATTTACAGGCTCTGGCCAGTAGCGCGCCGGTGTTTGAAATATCGGCAAAAAATGCGGCCGGCATGGATGACTGGATCGACTGGCTGCTTGCCGAACGGGCCACGCTGGCGCAACACGACGAAACACACACCGCGGAGCCGGCGTGACGGCAGCTACTGCCCGCGACTGGCTGCAGCGCATCCATGCGTTGCCGTTGCCGACACGCGTAAAAATCATGAATGTCTGTGGTGGCCACGAGCGTTCCATCACCATGGCCGGGCTGCGCGGCGCCCTGCCTGATAACATCGAACTGGTACCCGGACCCGGCTGCCCGGTGTGTATCTGTCCGGAAGAGGATATCTTCGAGGCCATTGAACTGTCACTGCACGAGGACATCATCCTGGTGGCCTATGGCGACATGCTGCGCGTACCCGTCAACGTGCCGCGTTGTCAAGCACGCACCCTGGAACAGGCCCGGGCCAAGGGCGGCGATGTGCGACCTGTATCATCACCACAGGAAGCCGCGCGCATCGCCCGCGACAATGCCGGCAAGCCCGTCATCTTTTTTGCTGCCGGTTTCGAAACCACCACGGCACCCGCGGCCGCGTTACTGGTCGAGGGGGTACCGGACAACCTGTTCATACTGCTGTCCGGGCGCCTGACCTGGCCCGCCGTTGCGATGCTGCTGGAATCGGGCTCCCCTGGGTTTGATGCGCTGGTCGCCCCGGGACATGTCGCCACCATCATGGGCCCGGAAGAGTGGCAGTTCGTCGTGACGCGCCATGACATTCCGGCGGCGGTGGCAGGATTCACCGCGGAAAGCCTGCTGGCCGCGATGTATTCGACACTGCGACAGCTGATCGAGGGACGGCACTTTCTCGATAACTGTTACCCCGAAGTGGTCAGGCCCGGGGGTAACCATGCCGCACAGCGGCAACTGCAGCAAGCGATGGATATCACGGATGCCAACTGGCGCGGTGTCGGCATCATTCCCGCCTCCGGATTTGCCATTAACGAAAAATTCAGTGCCCATGATGCGCGCCAGGCCTTCCCCAGCTATGCCGATGATGCACGCAAGCGTGCCGGCGAAATGCCTCCGGGCTGTGACTGCGCCAGTGTGGTGCTGGGCAAGATCTACCCCAACGAGTGCCGTCTGTTCGGGGCTGCCTGCAAACCACGCCACCCGATTGGTCCCTGCATGGTATCCGATGAAGGCGCCTGCCGTATCTGGTGGTCTGCAGGCATGCGCGAGCCAGTGGCTAAAGCAAAACGTTCACGGGCAAGCGCATGACAGACACACAGCAGTTTGCCCTTTCGGCATAAATACCCGGTGCACTGATTGTGATGGACGTGAATGCCGCCAACCCCCTTACCGAAGAGGTCGAGGCACTGCGCCTGATCGTGTCCGGTCGCGTGCAAGGGGTCGGCTTTCGTCCTTTTATCTACCGTCTGGCACAGTCACATCACCTGACCGGCTGGGTGCGCAACTGCACCGGACAGGTGGAAATACATATTCAGGGAGAAAACCAGGCACTCTACGCCTTCACGCAACGGCTGTTTCAGCACGCCCCGCCCCTGTCGCAGCCACAACTGGAAAGCTGCGAGCCGGCCCCGCTTGACGCGTTTGATCGTTTCACTATCCGCAAGAGTACCGCTGCCGACAGCTGTAACATTCACCTACCGCCCGACCTGTTTACCTGTGATGACTGCCTCGCGGAATTGCACAACCCACAGGACCGGCGCTATCGTTACCCGTTTATCAACTGCACCCAGTGCGGCCCGCGCTACACCCTGATTCGCGGCATGCCCTATGATCGAGCATCCACGACCATGGCCGCCTTTGAACTCTGCGACGCGTGCCAACGGGAATACAGCGACCCGCTCAACCGGCGCTTTCATGCCGAGCCGGTTGCCTGTCCCGCTTGCGGCCCGGCTCTGTACTTCACAGCCCCGGATCACGACACGATCCATGGCAACGAGGCGGCACTGGCAGCCTGTGTGGCCACCCTGCAGGCCGGCAAAATCGTCGCCGTGAAGGGCATCGGCGGCTATCACCTGATGTGTGATGCCGGCAACGACACGGCCATCGCACAACTGCGCCAGCGCAAGCCACGGCCCGACAAACCCCTGGCGGTGATGTTTCCGGCCCCGCCGGGCAGCCCGTTGAAATGTGTCAACTACAAGGTGTGGCTGTCACGCGACCAGGCCGATCGGCTGCTGTCACCGGGTCGGCCCATCGTACTGGCGCGTAAACGGCCCGGCTTCGACCTGTCCGAACTGATTGCACCCGGTCTCGACGAGATCGGGGTAATGCTGCCTTACAGTCCCCTGCACCATCTGATCCTGTCGGACTTTGCAGCACCCCTGATCGCCACCTCGGCAAATATCAGCGGTGAACCGGTACTGACCGAAAACGCGGTCGTGGAGGAACGCCTCGGGCATGTCGCCAGCGCCTTCCTGCACCATAATCGTCCCATTGAACGACCTGCCGATGATCCGCTGGTCCGTGTCATCCATGACCGGCTACGCCCATTGCGCACGGGGCGCGGCAATGCACCGCTGGAACTCACCCTGCCTGTGACCCTCGAGGCACCCGTACTGGCCGTCGGTGGTCATATGAAGAACACCATTGCACTGGCCTGGCAGAACCGTGTCGTGGTCTCGCCACACATCGGCGATATGGGTACAGCACGCAGCCTGGCGGTCTTTGAACAGACCGTGCAGGACCTGCAGGCACTCTATGGCGTCAGCGCAGCCGCGGTCATCTGCGATGCCCACCCCGGTTATGCCACCAGCCGCTGGGCACAACGCTGTGGCCTGCCAGTGCATAGCATCTTTCATCATCACGCCCACGCCGCGGCGGCCACCGAGATCGATCGTGTCGCCAGCGACAGCCTGGTGTTTACCTGGGACGGGGTCGGTTACGGCGAGGACGGCACCCTCTGGGGCGGAGAGGCGCTACTGGGACGCCCGGGACACTGGCAACGCTTCGCCACCCTGCGACCTTTCCACTTGCCAGGCGGCGATCAGGCCGGGCGTGAACCCTGGCGCAGCGCGGCCGCGCTCTGCTGGGAAACGGGACACGACTGGCCAGGACTGCCCGAGTCGACCGAACTGTTACACGAGGCCTGGAAAAAACGACTCAATGCACCGCAGACCAGCGCCGCCGGGCGGTTGTTCGATGCCGCTGCGGCACTAACCGGGTTGTGCACCCATGCCAGTTTCGAGGGACAGGGACCCATGTTGCTGGAGGCCGCCTGCAGCGACAGCAGCGCCCCTGTGACACTCCCTGTCAATACAACGGCAGATGGCCTGAAACAGTCGGACTGGGCACCGCTATTGCCGCTATTGCTGGATACAAGACGCACGGCGAGCGAGCGCGCCGCAATCTTTCACGCAACGCTCGCCGACACCCTGCTACGCCAGGCCAGGCAGGCACGCGCCCATCATGGCGTGAACCATATCGGCCTGTGCGGCGGCGTATTTCAGAACCGGGTACTGACCGAGCAGGCCTGTACGTGGTTGCAGAATGATGGCTTCCGGGTACACCTGCCCGAGGACATCCCCGTCAACGACGCCGGCCTCAGCTTTGGGCAGGTACTCGAATACGCCATGCGGACACACAAAGACAACCCATGACTGCAGGATGTTTCAAATAACCCCCTCTCCCGCCGGGACACCTGAATGGATGCAGGTGGTGGCGCCAGGCATGGAGCACATGCCGAGAGAGCAGGGGAGAACGAAGCGGGGAGCCGGAGATAAACGACGTCTGCCCGGGCTTCCGGCGTCTCTTCCTGTCCTGCACCCGGAATGAGAAGGGATGGTCTGTTTATGCATGGTTTTCATTCATAATGGACCTGTCTTGTAATGAACGTTTAATGGAGAAGGCATGCAACATATTATCGAGGTAGAAAACATCAAGTGCGGCGGCTGTGCCAATACTATTATGAACAAGCTGAACAAGCTCGATGGCGTTGAGCAGGTCAGTGTTGATATCGAAGCGGGCCGTGTCAGCGTTGAAGCCACTGATGACAGCCGCGAACAACTGGTGGAGACGCTGCTGCAAAGCGGCTACCCGGAAAAAGGCACCGCTGAAGGCATCAAGGCCGCAAAGGCCAAGGCCAAATCCTTTGTCAGCTGCGCCATTGGCAAGATGAGCTGAGTGTTCGAGTAGCGACAGGGCTGTCGACATGGAAGATACCCACATCTCGCTCGCGCATGGCAACGGCGGTCGCTTCATGCGCGAGCTGATTGAAGACATCTTTGCCCGGCACCTGCATAACCCGGATCTTGACGTGCAGGCCGATGCCGTGCCGCTGGCACTGCAGGGCAGCGACATCATGTTCACCACCGACGGCTTCACCGTGCAGCCGCTGGAATTTCCGGGTGGCAACATCGGCTCACTCGCGGTGCACGGCACCACCAATGACCTGGCGGTCGCGGGGGCTACCCCGAAGTACCTGAGTCTGAATGCCTTTATCGAGGAAGGCCTGGAAATAGCCGTCCTGGAGCGCATTATCAAGACCCTCGCCGACAGTGCACGCGCCATCGACGTGCAGGTGGTGGCCGGCGACACCAAGGTACTGCGCCGCGGCGAAGGGGGCGGTCTTTATCTCGCCACCACCGGTGTGGGGATCCGCGGCAGTCATACACTCGGACTGGACCGCATCCGCGAGGGAGATGCCATCCTCGTCAGTGGACCGGTGGGCGATCATGGTATTGCCGTGCTGCTGGCGCGTGAGGCGTTCGGCCTGCACGGTGATCTGCGCTCCGATGCGGCCAGCGTACTGCCATTGACTCGGGCAGCACTCAGGGTACCCGGGTTGCATTTCATGCGCGACCCGACGCGCGGCGGGCTGGCAACCGTTGCCCATGAACTGCAGCGTGCTACCGGCATGGGCATCACCCTGTCGCAGCAGGCCATCCCGGTGCGCGACCCGGTACAGTCGGTCTGCGACATGCTGGGCTATGACCCGATGTACCTGGCCTGTGAAGGCCGTGTTGTTGCCGTCATCGACCCCGACGCGGCCAAAGAGTTGTTACCGCACTGGCAGGCGTTACCGGAAGGCGAATCTGCCGCCATTATCGGCAACGTCAACGGTGCAGGTAGTCATGTGCTGTTGCGCACCGAACTCGGTGGCGAACGCATCCTGGAAGAACTTGAGGATGACCCGCTGCCAAGGATCTGCTGAGTGGTGCCGCGCTCCATTGCCAGTCGCATGACAGTGTCTCGCTACCCGCTGTCCCTGTTGTGCCTGCCGGCACTGCTGGCCATACCGTCCACAGTATCTGCATGGCAGTTCCATACCTCGCACAGCGATCCGATTGCACCGGTCCTGCTGAGCGTGACCGGTATCCTGTTTGTGGCGCTGCTGGGGCGCTTCGGTGCGCGCAAGCTGGGCCTGCCCTCGGTACTTGGTGAACTCGGCATGGGCATCCTCATTGGCAACCTCGCCTACCTGATGGGCTTTGACCTGGTCATGGTGCTCCGCGAGGGCCCGGCATTTTTTGACGCGGTGAAGGAGCTGCTGCATTGCGAAACAGTGGAACTCGGCTGTATCCATGCACTTGGCCCGGAAAAGGCAGATCACATGCTGGCGCTGCTGCACGGACCGCATGGCGGTGAACTGATCCAGGTCGCACAAACTCTGGATGTCTTCTCCCGCTATGGCATCATCTTCCTGCTGTTCATGGTCGGCCTGCGCACCAGCGTTGATGAAATGCGCCAGGTCGGCCCGGACTCGCTGCGCGTGGCAGTGATCGGCGTACTGCTGCCGTTCGCACTCGGGTTTGCCTCCTCGCGCCTGCTGATACCCGATATCGCCCTGCATACCAGCCTGTTCCTCGGTGCTGCGCTCGGCGCCACCAGTGTCGGCATCAGCGTCATGGTGTTACAGGAATTACACATGGAGAATACCCGGGTGGCACGCATCATCCTCGGGGCCGCGGTCATCGATGACATTCTTGGCCTGCTGCTGCTGTCCATCGTCAGCGGCATTGTCGTCACCGGCGGCATCGCGATCGATCAGATACTGGTCGTGATCGTATTGACGTCAATGTTCCTCGCCGGCGCGATCTACCTGGGGCCCTGGTTGCTGAAATTCATCATCCACCTGGTGCGCCATCTCGATCTCATGGAAGCGAAGATGTTCATCTCGTTTCTGTTTGTCATGGTGCTCGCATGGATGGCAAACCTGGCGGGGCTGGCCACCATCGTCGGGGCATTTACCGCCGGACTGATCATGCAGGATGCCTACTTCAGGCACTGGGGCCACGAGCGCGAGCACACCGTCTGCATCAGGGACCTGATCATGCCACTGGAGGTCATCCTGGTACCGATCTTCTTTGTGTTGATGGGCATCCAGGTCAAACTGGAATCATTTTTGAACTGGCAGGTCATTACCCTATCGACCGGATTGCTGATCGCAGCCATCGCCGGAAAACTGCTGGCCGGACTCGGCGCCTCCCGCGATAACAATCGCTGGGCAATCGGTATCGGCATGTTGCCGCGCGGCGAGGTTGGCCTGATCTTTGCCGCGATCGGCAAGAGCCTTGGCGTGATCGATGATGCGTTATTCTCGGCCATCGTGCTGATGGTTATCCTGACCACGCTGCTGGCACCGCCGCTGTTGAAAGCCCGCCTGCAAAACAGCACAGATTCCTGACGCAGAACCGTGCACGGTTCATGGAAGAGCCGCTGCATGTGATAATCTTTTGTAACCGGGCGATATGAGAAGTGGAGATATCAGGGATATGCTGATGCCATCAAGTGACAAGGAGCTTACATGAGCAGGTTCAGGCATGTACTCAACCTGGGGATGTTCCTGTTTGCCACCTGGCTGCTATTATCCGGCCACTACACTCCGTTACTGTTGGTTTTCGGGCTACTGTCGACGCTGCTGGTGGTATTGCTGGCAACCCGTGCCGACCTGATCGACCGGGAAACCCATCCGGTTCTTCTGAAACCCTCGATGTTGCTCTACTGGTTCTGGCTGGGACGGGAAATCATCAAATCAAACATTGACGTCTCGCGTCGTATTCTCAGTCCCGGCCTGCCGATCAGTCCGAATATTTTTACAATCCGCGCCTTTCAGAAAACCGACCTGGGACGCGTTACCTTTGCAAACTCGATTACCCTGGTGCCCGGCACCGTCGCCATGGACATCGACGGAGACATCATCACGGTACATGCCTTGACACAGGAAGCGGCGGCAGAACTCAAGCGAGATGAAATGAACCGCCGCGTATGCGATGTGGAGGGTATATTTCCATGTTCATCACAGTCTCGTTAGTAATACTGGTTGCCATTGCGCTGGGTCTGGTGCGCGCCTTTCGCGGACCGACCCTCTATGACCGCGTCATGGCGGCCAATATGATCGGCACCCTGACGGTGCTGATGGTTGCGGTCCTCGGTTTCATGACCGGGCGTCCCGAGTTCCTGGATATTGCCCTGGTATACGTGCTGATCTCTTTCGTCAGCACGCTGGCCGTTCTCAGGGTGTACACCATCCGCTGCGCGAAAAAAGACAACCCTTTGACGGGGGCCGGAAAGCGCTAATGGACAGTGTCATCGATGCATTGAGCTGGATCTGCCTGTCGGGTGGCGCCGCCTTCCTGCTGATCGGTGCCATCGGTGCATTGCGCTTTCCGGACTTTTATACACGCCTGCATGCCGTCAGCATCTGTGACACCCTCGGCGCAGGACTGGTGCTGGTTGGCCTGATGCTGCAGGGCGGCCTGAGCCTGGTGACAGTAAAACTGCTGCTGATGTTCTACTTCATGATGTTCACCGGCCCGACAGCCGTGCATGCCCTGGCACAGGCCGCCTGGCAGGCAAAGCAGCAAGCACTGGTCGATGATCCCGAGACATAGTCATGCAAGACCTGATAGACATCATAGTGCTGGCACTGCTGATGACTACCGGATTTGCCATTGTGCGCATGAAAAGCCTGCTCGCGGTGGCGATGCTGACCAGCATCTACAGCCTGCTGTCGGCTGCGTTGTTCGTGGTACTGGATGCAGTGGACGTTGCCCTGACCGAAGCGGCAATCGGTGCCGGTATTTCGACCATCCTGATGCTGGCGACGGTTGCACTGACCAGTGACCGGGAAAAGGAACCGCGGCACACACCACTGCTGCCGCTGCTGGTGGTGATTGCAACCGGGGCCGCATTGATCTACGGCACCCTGGATATGCCACACTACGGTGACCCGTCATCCCCCGTTCACCAGCATGTGGCATCCACCTATCTGCAGGATGCCACCGCTGAAACCGGCGTGCCAAATGTCGTGACCTCGGTGCTCGCCAGTTACCGCGGCTACGACACCCTTGGCGAGGTCACGGTGATTTTCACCGCGGGTGTCGGTGTGATGGCCCTGCTTGGCTACCGCATACGCCGGCGCAATATCGTACGCGATGAAATGCAACACCTGATTGTACTGCGCGTTATTGCCAAGCTGTTCTTTCCGCTGATACTGCTGTTTGCACTGTATGTGCAGTTTCACGGCGATTACGGCCCGGGCGGCGGTTTCCAGGCAGGGGTAATCTTCGCGACCGGCTTTATACTCTATGCACTGGCTTTTGGGCTAGGCAATGCACAACGGGTCATAACACACCGGCTACTGCAGATCATGATGACGGTGGGTGTGCTGATTTTTGCAGGTGTCGGCATCGAGAGCATGCTGCTCGGTGGTCACTTCCTTGAATACCGCGTACTTGCGGGCGATCCGGTTACCGGACAGCACCTCGGCATCATGCTCATCGAGCTAGGCGTCGGCATTACCGTTACCGCCGTGATGCTCATCATCTATTACGGCTTTGTCAGCCGCCAGCAATAGGCGTCATCGAATGTCAGAACTACTGGGGCACTACAATTACTGGATTGTCATTGTCCTGATGATGACCGGTTTCTACATTGTCATCGCCCGCCCCAACCTGGTCAAGAAGGTCATCGGGCTATTCATCTTCCAGACTTCAGTCTTCATTCTTTTCATTAGTATGGCAAAGATAGAGGGCGGCACAGCGCCGATTATCGCGGAAGGCATCAGTTTGTACTCAAACCCGCTGCCGCACGTACTGATTCTCACCGCAATCGTGGTCAGTCTCGCGACCACGGCCCTCGGGCTTGCGCTGGTGGTTCGCATCCATGAAGCCTACGGTACCAGCAACGAAGACGATATCCACGTGCAGGACGAATCAGACTGAGGCCGGTCACGTGCTGCTATCCAACCTTCCCGCACTGCAGGTCGTCATCCCGCTGGCCTCCGCCCCGGTCTGCCTGCTGCTGCGCAATCCCCGACATGCCTGGGCCTGTGCACTGATCGTCAGCTGGCTGGTACTCGTGATGGCGCTGCTGTTGCTGCAGCAAGTGTATACCCTGGGTCCGATTTCCTATGCCATCGGCGCCTGGGCCACACCCTGGGGGATCGAATACCGGATCGACATGGCCAGCGCCTTCATGATCCTTATCATTGCCATCGTCGGCGCGGTGATGATGCCGTATGCCTGGCGCAGCATTCAGCATGAATTACACAGAAAACACACGGGGGTTTACTACACCTGCTACCTGTTATGCCTGACCGGCCTGCTGGGTATCGTGGTCACGGGTGATGCCTTCAACCTGTTCGTGTTTCTGGAGATATCGTCGCTGTCGTCCTATGTATTGATCAGCCTTGGGCCCACACGCCGCGCCCTGACCGCAGCCTACCAGTACCTGGTGATGGGCACCATCGGCGCCACCTTCATTCTGATTGGCATCGGTCTGCTGTATATGATGACCGGCACGCTCAACATGCTGGATATTTCACAGCGACTGCCTGACTTGGCGGATACACGCACCATCCGGGTGGCGTTTGCCTTTGTCACGGTTGGCGTCAGCATCAAGCTGGCATTGTTCCCGCTGCACATCTGGCTACCGAACGCCTACACCTTTGCCCCTTCGGTGGTGTCGGCTTTCCTGGCCGCCACCGCAACCAAGGTCGGAGTATACGTACTGCTGCGGTTTTTCTTCACCCTGTTCGGACTGCAGTTTTCGTTTAACGCCATGCATGTCGGTGAGATCCTCATGCTGCTGGCGGTCGCCGCCATTCTGATCGCCTCGCTGGTCGCCATTTTTCAGGACAATGTCAAGCGCATGCTGGCCTACTCCAGTGTGGCCCAGATCGGCTATATCATTCTGGGCATCAGCCTGGCGACCACGGCAGGTGTCAGTGCCGGCATGCTTCATCTCTTCAACCACGCCCTGATCAAGGGGGCACTGTTGATGGCCATGGGCTGTATTTTTCTGCGCCTCGGCTCTGTTGAAATTCATAACATGCACGGACTTGCAAGACAGATGCCGTGGACCATGGCGGCCTTCGTGGCAGGCGGACTGAGCCTGATCGGCTTGCCGCTGACGGCCGGGTTCATCAGTAAATGGTATCTGGTCAGCGCGGCGTTGTCGGACGGTTACTGGCCGCTGGCTGTCCTTATCCTGGTGAGTTCGTTACTCGCACTGATTTATATCTGGCGCGTCGTGGAAGCCGCCTATTTTAAGGTACCCGGAACTGACATGCAGCAGATCAAGGAAGCGCCTGCGGGCATGCTGATACCCACCTGGCTGTTGATCGGCGTTAACCTCTACGTGGGTATTGATGCCGGCCTGATTACCGCGATAGCGCAACAGGGCGCCGCCAGCTTGATCGGGCAGGCGCTGCAATGAATGCCCGGGAAATTCTGACTAATCCGTCATCCCGGCGAATGCCGGACAAAAGCGCTTGCGCGTTGTACGCCTGCAGGGGCAACCCGAAGGGCGGGCGAAGTGAGTCAGCCAGGGTCTTCAGTGCACTAGATCCCGGCCTTTGCCGGGATGACAATAGAATAAACAAGCAGCGCATCCACCAGGGTGCCACACAGGCATGAGCCCGGAAACGACAGTACTGGCCTGCGTGGCCCTGCCGCTGCTGGCGCCTGCCCTGATCACGGCATTGAGCCGCTGGCCCAATCCACGCGAAGTCGTCACCCTGCTGACATCCACGTGTCTGTTGCTGCTGGTGTACTCACTGCACGATGACGTCCTGCAGGGGGAGCGGCCTGCCATCGATCTGCTTGAACCTGTACCCGGACTGACGATCGGCTTCGAGGTCGAACCGCTGGGCATGCTGTTTGCCCTGCTGGCGAGTTTCCTGTGGCTGGTGACGTCGGTCTATTCCATCGGCTATCTGCGCAGCCACCATGAATGGCGCCAGACATCATTCTACAGTTACTTTGCCGTGGCACTGGGCAGCGTTATGGGTATCGCGTTCGCCGGCAACCTGTTCACACTGTTCATTTTCTATGAACTGCTGACCCTGTCGACCTATCCGCTGGTAACCCACGCCGGCGACGATGCCGCCCGCGAAGGTGGCCGCATGTACCTCGGTTACCTGCTGGGCACCTCCGTCATGCTGCTGTTGCTGGCATTGATCTGGACCTGGTCTCTCACCGGGACCCTGGATTTTCGCAGTGGCGGCATACTCGAGGGTGCGGTCACGCCCGGCATCGCCAGCATCCTGCTGATACTGTTCGTTTTCGGCATCGGCAAGACCGCGCTCATGCCATTTCACCTGTGGCTGCCCGCAGCGATGGTGGCACCGACACCGGTGAGCGCCCTGCTACACGCTGTCGCCGTGGTCAAGGCCGGTGTGTTTACGCTACTCAAGGTCGCCATCTACATCTTCGGCCTCGATTACCTGGCGGAGATCCCGGCCACCCAATGGCTGATGTACGTGGCCGCCGCAACCATCCTGCTGGCCGCGATTGTTGCCCTGCGGCAGGACAACCTGAAACTGCGGCTGGCCTGGTCGACCATCAGCCACCTGTCCTACGTGGTGCTGGGTGCGCTGCTGGCGACACCGCTGGGCATCGTCGGTGGCGGCATGCACATCGTCATGCATGCCTTTGCCAAGATCACCCTGTTCTTCTGCGCCGGCGCCATCCTGGTTGCCACGCACAAGACACGTATCAGTGAAATGGATGGCCTTGGGCGGCGCATGCCGTTGACCATGGCGGCCTTTCTTGTTGCCAGCCTCAGCATCATCGGACTACCACCGCTGGGGGGATTCTGGAGCAAGTGGTTTCTAGCCCTTGGCACTCTGGATGCCCGGCAGCAGATCATGTTCGTCGTGCTGTTGGTCGGCTCCATTCTTAACGTTGTCTACCTGTTACCCGTTACCATGCGAGCCTTTTTCGGCCGTGAAGCGGTAGACACGACAAGCACGACACCGGAGGCACCACGGCCCTGTCTGGCGGCACTGCTGCTGACCGCGACGGCCTGCGTGCTACTGTTTTTTTTCCCGGAGCCCGTTTACCGTCTGCTGCAACTGCTGGTGACCCAACAGGGGTAAATGCATGCAACAGGATCGACAACATCTCTTTGACAAGCCGGAAAATGTCAGGCGCCTGCTAAGGCTGCTGTATCTGGTCTGCGCACTGCTGCTGGCAGCCGACCTGTTCGTTCACCGTCACGTGGCGCATGGTTGGCAATCACTGTGGGGCTTCTACGCCATTTACGGATTCGCGGCCTGTGTGTTGCTGGTGCTGCTGGCCAAGCAGCTGCGCAAGCTGCTGAAACGCCCTGAAGATTATTATGATCGCTGAGCTGCCGCCCTTTGCAGTCTTCTTTGCCGGTGCGCCACTGGTCATGCTGCTGCGCGGCCGGTTGCAGCAAGGTCTGCTACTGCTGATCCCGCTGCTCAGCGCAGCCCTGCTGCTTGGTGTGCCAGAAGGCCTGGTCGTCAAGGTGCAGCTGATGGGTTATGAACTCACGCCTTACCGGACCGACCGCCTGAGCCTGTTATTCGCTTACGTCTTCAACCTGGCGGCGTTTATCGGCATTGTCTTCTCCCTGCATCTGCATGACCGACTGCAGCATGTTGCCGCACTGATCTACTCCGGCAGCGCCCTTGGCGCGGTGCTGGCAGGTGACCTGATATCCGTGTTCGTCTACTGGGAACTGGCGGCAATTTCCTCGGTGTTCCTGATCTGGGCACGTCGTACGCCCCGCGCCATGGCGGCCGGCTGGCGCTACCTGATCGTCCAGTTTCTATCCGGCCTGCTGCTGCTGGCCGGCATCCTCATGCGGTTCCATGAAACCGGCTCGCTGGCCTTTGACTACATCGGCCTCGACAGTGTATCCGGCTGGCTGCTGTTCACCGCCGTCGGTATCAAGTGTGCCTTTCCACTGCTGCATAACTGGCTCACCGATGCCTATCCCGAGGCCACCCCGACCGCGACCATTTTCCTCAGTGCCTTAACGACCAAGGCGGCCATCTACATGCTGGCGCGCGGTTTTCCCGGCACCGAACTGCTGATTTACATCGGTGCCATCATGACCTGCTTCCCGATCTTCTATGCCGTTATCGAAAATGACCTGCGCCGGGTACTCGCCTACAGCATGATCAACCAGCTCGGGTTCATGGTCTGCGGCATCGGTATCGGTACCTCGCTGGCCATCAACGGTGCCATTGCACATGCCTTCAACGATGTTATCTTCAAGGGCCTGCTGTTCATGTCGATGGGGGCCGTGCTGCACATGACCGGCAAAAGCAAGGCCACTGACCTTGGCGGACTTTACAAGAGCATGCCGGTTACCACCGGTCTGTGTATCGTCGGTGCCTGCTCGATATCGGCGTTTCCGCTGTTCAGCGGTTTTGTCAGCAAGGCCATGGTGATGGCCGCTGCACTTGAGGAAGGTCATGACTGGATCTGGCTGGCACTGCTGTTTGCCTCCGCCGGTGTGTTTCATCATGCCGGCATCAAGATCCCGTTCTTCGCCTTCTTTGCACAGGATGCCGGTATTCGCACCGGTGAGCCACCGCTGAACATGCTGCTGGCGATGACGCTGGCGGCAGTACTGTGCGTGTCCATCGGCACCTGGCCTGCACTGTTGTACAGCCTGCTGCCTTACCCGGTGGCGTATTCCCCCTATACCGTCACCCATGTTCTGGCGCAGTTGCAATTGCTGTTCTTTTCAGCACTGGCCTTTAGCTGGCTTAAACTCAGCGGCCTGTACCCGCCCGAGATGCGCGCGCTCAATATCGATGCGGAATGGCTCTACCGCTGGCTGGGACCGCGCGCCCTCGCGCGATTGACACATGTCTTCAGCCGCTGGCATGTGACCACGCGTATCGGTTTTCTAAGGCATCTGGGACACCTGTTTGGCACCCTGTTTCTGTATCACGGTCCCCAGGGTATCCTGGCCCGCACCTGGGCCACCGGTAGCATGGTTCTGTGGGTGGTCATCCTGCTCGGAATCTACCTGATTGCCTATTATTACTGAGCAAGCGTTGCCTGGTGGCAAGCCTCAAACCCGCGAGATCATCGTCCCGGGGGCGATTTACTGCTGCCGGATCGTCATAATTTGCGGCAAACCCGGCATGAGTTGATCCACATCAAATCATATTGTTGCAATCCGATACAGAATTGAACGCTGACAACAGCTAGTTCAATCGTAGTGACGTAATGGCCCAACACATTGTTTTTGATGCTGATCTGATCAGGCGTTATGACCAGACAGGGCCGCGCTATACCTCCTATCCAACCGCCGCCCAGTTTCATGAGGGCATTACGGAAACCGATTACCTGAAGTGGGCGCAACATAGCAACGAGGATCCGATCCCGCGGCAACTGTCGTTGTATTTCCACATCCCTTTCTGCGATACGGTGTGCTTTTACTGTGCCTGCACCAAGGTGGTCACCAAAAATCACGACCGCGCCAACACTTATCTCGGATACCTGTGCCGTGAGATAGCCCTGCAGGGCAAACTGTTCGACAGGGATCGCAGCGTCGAGCAACTGCACTGGGGGGGTGGTACACCCACCTTTCTCGATAATCATCAGATCCGTCAATTGATGGATACAACGCGTCAGCATTTTTCCCTGCTATCCGACGACAGCGGCGAATATTCCATCGAAATCGATCCGCGCTCGGTCAATACCGAAAAGCTGCGCGTGCTGCGCGATGTGGGCTTCAACCGTGTCAGCCTCGGTGTCCAGGATGTTAACCCGGAGGTGCAGAAGGCCGTCAACCGCATCCAGAGCGAAGAACTGACCCGCGGCGTGGCCGAGCAGGCGCGTGCACTGGGCTTCAAGTCCATCAACATGGACCTGATGTATGGCTTGCCGTTTCAGTCAGTGGCCAGTTTTGAACAGACCCTGGACGCCGTGATCGCGATGGATCCGAACCGCATCGCCGTCTATAACTACGCGCACCTGCCAACACGTTTCAAGCCGCAGCGCCGCATCGATGAAGCCAACCTGCCCTCACCCGATGAAAAACTCGCGTTATTGCAACACACCATCGAACACCTGACCGGCGCCGGCTATGTCTACATTGGCATGGACCACTTCGCCAAGCCGGATGACGAACTCGCCATCGCGCAGGAAAATGGCACCCTGCAGCGAAACTTCCAGGGCTACTCCACCCATATGGATTGCGACCTGATCAGTATGGGCATGTCGTCCATCGGACATGTCTGTGACAATTTCAGCCAGAATGTGCGTGACATGGAGCGCTACTATGAACTGCTGGATGCCGGCAAGCTGCCTCTTGACCGCGGCACCGAACTGGAACCTGATGACCTGCTGCGCAGCGAAATCATCACTCGCCTGATGTGCGATTTCATGCTCGACAAGAAGGCGGTAGAGAAAAAGTGGCACTTCGATTTCGACACCCATTTTGCCCCTGAACTGGAAGATCTGCAGAAGATGCAGGTGGATGGCCTGTTGCTGATAGAGGATGAAAGACTGCGGGTATTACCGGCCGGTCGGCTGCTGGTGCGCAACATCTGCATGGTATTTGACCGCTACCTGCGTAAAGGTGGTGATCAGTCGCGTTTTTCCAAGGTTATTTAACTATATCTCTGAACAGTCATTGCGGGAGCGCCGTCCCCGGCGCGCATCTCGCAGTTACGGCTTGTGCACGGGAAATGGCACTCCCGCAGGCGTTTCACTGCAAACTGTTTTTCAATGACCTCGACAGGCGCAGCAGCAGTACGGTGTCGAAATCCACTGTACCGATACACCGCCACTGGAAGGCGTGGTTTTCGGATACGCCATCAATGTCTCCAAATGCAAAGGCTATCGTGACTGCGTCGAGGCCTGCGCAATAGAAAACAACCTGCCCGCCGATATTCGCTATATTCATGTACTGGAAATGGATGAAGGCAGTACCAACCTGGAATTGGCTGACCGCTACTACGAACATGAAATGGTTCCTGTAGAGGGGAAGTACTACCTGCCTGTGCAATGCATGCAATGCGACAACCCGCCCTGCGTCAGGGCATGTCCGGTTGAAGCCACCTGGATGGACTCAGATGGCATTGTCGTCGTTGACTACGACTGGTGTATCGGTTGTCGTTACTGTATGTCGGCCTGTCCCTACGCGGCACGCTTTTTCAACTGGACCCGACCAAAACTCGTGTCCGGAAGAATCAACAAGAATACCAACTATCTGGGAAACCGCCCGCGACCCGTCGGTGTTGTGGAGAAATGCCACTTCTGTACCCAGCGTACTCGCATGGGACGACAACCGGCCTGTCAGGAGGTCTGTCCAACGGGCGCGCGCATCTTCGGCAACCTGCTGGACCCACACAGCGAAATCCGTTACGTACTGGAAAACAAGGCGGTATATCGTTTGAAAGAGGACCTGGGTACGGAACCGAAGTTCTGGTATTTCAGTGACCGCTGACCCCGTCAGTATCACCGTGAAGGAGTACTAGCGTATGGCCTTGCTACTGTTTTTCCGTGACGCCTTCAGGGAGTTGTTCAGAGGCTCGCTTCTTTATTGGGCGTGGATAGTATTACTGTGGACGATTATTGCCCTGGGTGGATGGAGTTATATCGGACAGCTCAGTAACGGCCTTGTTGTCACCAATATGAGCAACCAGGTTTCCTGGGGTTTCTATATATCGAATTTCACCATTCAGATCGGTACCGCGTACATTCGCCTTGCGCAGATCGGCTCCGTGAAGATTGGCCTTGCGCAAATCAACGCCGTGAAGATTGGCCTTGCGCAAATCAACGCCGTGAAGATTGGCCTTGCGTAACTTTGCCTTGCGCAGGTCGGCCTTGCGCAGATTCGACTTGGCCAGTATCGCCCCGCATAAGTCGGCATTTTTCAGTCCCGCATTCACAAGCCGGGCCCAGGTGAGATCGGCATCACTCAAGTCTGCTTCGTCAAGGTAGGCACCATCAAGATTCGCAGCGCAAAGATTTGCCGTTTCCAGAACCGCCTTGCGGAAATCCGTCGAGCGGAGATCCGCCTTAGACAAAACGGCATCGGTAAGGTCCGCGGCGCGCACATCCGCCTCGCGGAGGTCAACCCCCGCAAGGTTGGCGTTACGAAGATTCGCTTCGCGGATATTGGCGAGTTTCAGGCTCGCCTCTCGAAGATCGGCATCGTGCAGATCCATACCACTGAGGTCCATCTTATCCAGCTCCGCGCCGTAAAATTCCGGTATCACGTCCGGATTATTTTTCCGCCATTCGCTCCAGACACCGCTACCCAATTCGAGAATAGCGATATGATCCTGATTGGCCTTCGCTGTATTCCCCTTGGGGAGATCCGTCTGTCCGGCGGTTATCTCCTGACCGCTTGTCACATCCTGTTCGATTGTCATAGTGCGCTACCTTCCTGTTCCCGCGAAATACTAACCGTCCCTGCTGAAGTAAAGGTTATCTCGATAATACTGACACTTAGCCAGTATTGCTCCCGACAGCAGCCTTCCCAAGCTTTCAGTCAGCATCTACACTCCAGATTAGTTTAATCTCCAGACTAAAGCGACCCGTGCACTATTCTGATTCGACACTACTGCCCTACCCCTGCCGACAGATATTCGACCTGGTCGCCAACATCGAGTGCTATCCGGAGTTTCTACCCGGCTGGAAACAGGCACGTATACTGGAGAGGAACGACAACCGCCTCTTTGTCGAACAGCAGCTGCAGACAGGCCCGGCCGTATTGCGCTTTCACTCGACGGCACTGCTGGTACCCTGTTCCGGAATTCATATCACCGCAAACGATGGTCCTTTCCAGAACCTGCATATCGACTGGTGCTTTACCCCAAACGTCGCAGACCACTGCAGGCTTGCGCTCGAACTCCAGCTGGCCATGAAACCGGGACTCGTGAACGGCGCACTGCAAATATTGCTTGGAACAGGCAGCAGCGAGTTACTGCCATCGTTCGAACGGCGCGCCCATATGCTGTATGCGCAGGACTGAGAGAGGATGTCGCACAGCTGGATAACGCCTGCAGGCGGACTGCATGCCGACACGCCATACTGATGCTGCAGACTTCCCGGCTGATCAGCCGCGAGGCAATCAACTGGCCTTTTTGTCCAGGATATAGCTGAGGATAAGCAGCGTCGCTGGCCAGTGGCCAACGTAAATCCCCCAGCGCTCGCGATGCGCCTCCTCCATGGCCGCCCGCATCGCGGGGTCGGAGATGCCTGCCATGACTTCTCTCCCGACCTCCGGCGCAATGAACCACGCCATCCAGGAGAGGGGGATAGAGAGGATGCCGAACCAAAACAATAATTGAGCCAGTTTTTTCACGATTCTACTCCCTGATAGACGGAAACCGGCGGACGCCAGTTCCGTACCACGGAGCATAGTATCAGTCCGTGGACTAACTCAAGTGCAAAGGCCCGTGAGCACAGAGTAATATACCTCACATCACATTCACTATGAGGCTTGCGACAATCACCGCGGTCGATGGCAATAGGATGCGCATGGGGTTGGGCTGCGCCATCCAGAGAAGCACAATCGCGGCAAGACCGACCATCGCAAAGACGATTTCCGTCGTGAAACGAGGGTTCCCCAAACTGATACCAATGCCGGTACTGACGAGGAACAGAACGGCAAGCCAGCGTGCAGTTTGATAGGTGCGAACTGCGCCATAACGCACTGCAAAGGATTGTTTCCCGGCAGTCCGGTCGGTTTCGATCTGCGGAGGTTGATGAGATAACAGCAGCGCCATCGCCAGCGCGGCAAAGGCCAGCGCCCCGAAACCGGTCGCTGGTTGTATCGTGAGGCCCGCCAGCAACCACAGGCAACCGAACACACCGGGGCCATAACACAGGCCGGTGACCCATTCCCCCAGAAAGGTGTACGAAAACGGCCGCGGTCCTGCGTTGTAAAGATAGCCCAGCACAACCATGGGTGACGCGATGGCCAGCATCCAGAGTCGGTCGGACCAGAGCAACAACCCTGCGCCCAGCAACGTTCCGGCCAGTGCACTGATCAGCCCATGCAGGGAGGCAAGGCGGGTGTCTTCGCCATGCACCCTGACCCAGGAATCGAACTTTTCGACATCCGCACCCAGGTGCCAGTCGCTGACGTCATTGAGGAGGTTGATCGCATGCAGCAGCATGACAACAGCAAGCGTACCCAGCATCAGCCCCGTCAACCAGAGTGACGAATCGCCTGCGATCAGCAATACTCCGAGACCGGGCAGCACCGATACCAGGTAGATGGGGGGATTAAGCGCCCCCCGCCACCCGGCTTGCTGTTGCGCTGAAGCGAACCCCTGCAAGCGAAGAAGGGATTACTTGTTCAAGCGGATGCAGAGGCCATTGCGCCAGAGTGGAAATCACTTAGCGCGGCATTGAACCAGTTCGCATGCTCATGCTCGGAATCGATCACCTTCTGGTAAACCGCTGCCGCCGGGGTATTCCCATCGTTCAACGCCTGGTCACGGAAACGCGGGTAGATGTCGAGGTATTCGCGCTCCTCAACCCGTATGGCGACTCTCAATGCCTTTTCGACCACGCCGTCAGGATTCATCGCGATCAGATCATCGCAGTTGCTGCGAATGGTATTGAGTGCATCGATCGCACGCTGGGTATCCTCCCCACGCTGGGGTACACCGATGTCGTCATAAAGGGCGCGTAGCCAAACGGCATGCAGCTTTTCCTCACCGGCAACCTTGCGGAACAGTGTGGCCAGCTGTGGATAGCCCGCCTGCTGGGCCCAACGGGCAAATTCCGGATACATGATCTGGTTTTCGTATTCTTCGACATCAACAAATGATTCCGCGGTTTTATCTGCTTGTTCGGCCTGTTGAGCCGCGGCAAAGCACTGAAAAATCATCTCTTCGGTAATTTGCTGTGTTTCCATACTCCACCCCCTGGTTGTTAGATAACTGAATTGATTACCTGCCATTCACAACTGACCCTGCGCTGCTGGACTTGTTGAGATAACGCTACCATGAACAAAACAATCTTTCTGACCATCATCCTCGTCGCGGTCTCGCTGGTGATCGCCTCCTTAATATTTGTCATGTCCCATCCCACAGAGCTTCGTCTGAGCGAAGCAGATATCGATATGCTGGCCCAGCAAATCGTCCGCGGGGAAGATCATGTAACCGTGGAAGAACTTTCCGAGCGGATTATCAGGGCACACGATGATTACGTGTTGATTGATCTCCGGCCCACAGAGCAGTATCAAGAGCGCCACATCGACAGCGCACGTCATATCCCTCTGACAGAAGTGGTGAAGCCCGGGGTTCTCGCCGGATTACCCAGGGACAAGGCGGTGATCGTTTATTCCAGCAGCACGACCAATGCAGCCCAGGCGGCGGTGATCCTGCGCCTGTCCGGGATTCCCGCCTATTCACTCATCGGTGGTTATAATTACTGGGCTGCGTATATGGCCGATCCTGCCGCAGCCGGTATTGCCGAACATGATGCCCGACAACGGGCAAGGTACGATGCCATAAGATGCTTTCTCGAGGGTGATTACGTTGCCGAGGCTGGGCTGGTGGTCAGGCAACCGGCAACTGCCGGTTTTACTCCACCGCTGCAAGCTGTCGAGGAAACCGTTGTTGAAGACCCCCTGGGCCTGGGGCTTGGAATCGATATCGAAATCGATACAGGCAGCGATGCTGATGGCGGTCTCGGACTCGGGCTCGAGGGTGGTGATGCACCTGCAGGCCTGAGGATTGGCGAAGGTTGTTAAGCAGGGCTGGAATTCATGCTCGGCGATTGAGCCGCCACCTCCGCGATGGTCAGCTACCGTCTCTCACACAGCCTTCCACCATGGCACGCAGCCGTGCAACATCCACCAGCTCAACCTGGCGGCGATTGACCGACAGCAGCTTGTCCTTCTGGAAGTGTGCAAACAGGCGGCTCACTGTCTCGATGGCGAGGCCGAGATAGTTGCCAATGTCCTGACGCGACATCGGCAGATTGAATGCCGTGGCTGACAGACCCCGGGACGTGTAGCGGGATGAGAGGCTGAGTAAAAAAGCCGCCAGGCGCTCTTCCGCTGTGCGCTTGCCCAGTAACAGCAACATTCCCTGGTCAGTACTGATCTCCTTGCTGACCACGCGCATCAACTGGCGATTGAGACCGGCCAGTGAAGTACACAGCTCCTCGAGTCGATCGTAGGGCAATTCGCAGACACTCGCCGTCTCCAGCACGATTGAACTGCTTGCATAGGTGCCGTTATGCATGCCATCCAGACCGACCAGTTCACCTGGAAGTGTAAACCCAAGCACCTGCTCATCACCATTTTCCGTCGTACAGTAGGATTTCAGGGCGCCTGAGCGAACCGCAAACAGGGAGCGGCTCTGGTCACCGGCACGAAAGATGTGCTGCCTGGGCTGGTACGGATGCTGGCGTTTGACGATCTTGTCGAGTGCATCGATATCATCATCACTCATGCCGTGCGGCAGGCACAGTTCGGTCAAGCTGCAGTTACTGCAGGAAACCTTGATATCAGCGATTTTCAGCGTTCCGCTTTTGGCCGGCATTCTGGACAACCGTGGTTGGCAACGAATTTTGTAATAATTTTCTACAACATTACAACAAGTTATAAACTAATACACCTTGCAGCGGCCGGACACAGTATCATTCCGTACCCAATGACCACAAGCCATCAGGATATCCTGTTGTATTCACTAGCAAAACATAGACTCACCGCGCTGCTCGACAATGGCCCGGCAGCATTATTCTGGGGTGGCCTCACCGGACTGGAGAAAGAAAGCCTGCGTGTTGCAACGGATGGCGGCATTGCGCAAACGCCACATCCCGCGGCCCTCGGTTCGGCACTGACACATCCCTGGATCACGACCGACTACTCCGAGGCGCTGCTGGAGTTTATTACTCCACCACTGAAATCTGCGGCAACCGCACTGGACTACCTGCGTGATTTGCAGCATTTCGTCTACCTGCAGCTTGACCGGGAACTGCTGTGGTCCTCAAGCATGCCCTGCGTGGTCGCCGGCGGTGCCAGCATCCCCATTGCCCAGTATGGCACCTCCAACAGCGGTCTGATGAAGACTGTCTACCGGCGCGGACTCGGCTACCGTTACGGGCGCGTCATGCAGGTCATTGCCGGTGTGCATTATAACTACTCCTTCTCTGCCGATTTCTGGTCGGCTTACCAGCAACTTGAGGATGATAAATCACCAGCACAGGCGTTTATGTCCGAACAGTACTTCGCGCTGATACGTAACCTGCAACGCTTTGGCTGGCTGATTCCCTACCTGTTCGGTACCTCGCCGGCAGTATGCAAGTCGTTCCTCGCCGGCAAGCAGACCACGCTGCAGGAATTCAATGAAAACACCTATTACAGCCCGCATGCCACTTCGTTGCGCATGTGTGATATCGGTTACCAGAACAGCCTGGAAAACGAGGTTGGCTTCAAGGCCAACTACGACAGCCTCGACACCTATGTCGCAAGCCTGACCAGGGCGATCGGAACCCCTTCGCCACGCTTCGAGAAGATCGGGGTAAAGGTCGATGGCAGCTACCGGCAGCTCAATGCCAACATGCTGCAAATTGAAAACGAGTACTACAGTTCCGTGCGGCCCAAACAGGTACCGGAGAGTAACGAGAAGCCAAGCCTGGCACTGCAACGGCGCGGGGTGCGTTATGTCGAGCTGCGCTCACTGGATATTAATGTCTTCGATCCACGCGGTATCAACGAGACACAATGCCGCTTCATGGAAACCTTCATGGCCTTCTGCCTGTTGCAGGACAGCCCGGTGATCAGCGACCAGGAGCGCAAGGAGATTGATTACAACCTCGATGCCGTTGCATACCGGGGCCGTGAACCCGGTTTGATGCTGCAGCACAATGGCGACACACTGTCCCTGCAACAGTGGGCCGGCGAGCTGTGCGCGGCAATGCAGGCATTTGCCGAGGTCCTCGACGAGAACGAGGACGGCACGCCATACCTGCAGGCCCTGCGAGTACAACAGGCCGCTGTTGACGACCCGGGGAAGACACTGTCGGCACAGGTACTTGCTGCCATGCACGAGCATGACGAGGGTTATTTCCACTTTGCACAGCGCATGTCAAAACAGCACCAGCAGTATTTTCTCACCCTTGAGGAGAACGCACCGCAATTCAAGATCTTCACCGAAACCGTCAGGCAATCACTGCAACAGCAACGTGCACTGGAAGACGCCAACCATGAATCCTTCGATGATTACCTGAAGAACTACTTCGCACAGAGGCTATAGGTCACACCGCGGATAGTCGCAGGCGCGCATCAATCCACCGGGAGCATTACATTACCCCGCCAGCACGAAGCCAACACCGGCGAGATAAAAACCGGCCGGGTACTGCCAGCACGGAGGTTTCCTGAGCAGGGCTTCCAGCAACAACGTCAGGATGACACCCATCACCATGTACAGGGGGACAACCTGCACCGAGGTAAAATGACGCATGTCATTCGGCAGGTAGTAGAAATAAAAGGTTCCGTAGAACAGCAGAAAAAAGCCGTTCGCGAGAATTTCCAGCAACGGACCATCAACACCGGATAGCAATCCTTTCAGCCATTGCGGACGGATGGTGATCGCATTTTGCGCGAGCACCTGGTGAAAGAAATATACATAGTAGCCGTACACCGGCCAGATAATAAAATTCAGCATTGAGGTATAGCCGTCATGGACGGGCCATACCCGGTACTGCCACAGGGGTTCACCCACCACCAGGAAATACAGTTTTCCCAGGCAGACCTCGCAGACAACTGCAACCAGGAAGGCAATCGCCATGGAAAGTGCCAGCTGGTAGGCATCAATGCGTATCCATTGCCGTGACAGCAGAGAACCCAGCAGGTAGAACAGACCCACGCCAAACAGCGCCCCGGACAAACCCTGCAGGATCAATACACCGGCATGGGGTACCAGCATCTAGATATGCGAGACCAGTTTTGCTTCAGGCACATGTTGCTGAATGGCGCTGGCGATTTCAAAGCGGATGCCATTGATGGGTCGTATCGAAACCCACAGCAGGTTCAGTTTCAGATTGAATTCAGCAAACACGACCGCATCGCTGAAGTGTGTCAGCACAATATGCATATCCTGAATAGCACTGTCGACAAGATGTTTTGGCTTGTCGCGCAAACCGGGTACCAGCATCATGAAGTCACTCAGCGGCTTGCCGGTTTCATCGTGTGACGGTACACGCTTGCGCAACGGTTCTGCACGGGTATCGAAGTGCACGGAAAGTCTTGGCAGAGTCATTCTTGTTACCCTGTGGCTGGCTTTCGTTGATAATAGCGGATTATTACAATCACCACATTCGAACACCGCACAAAGAATAAATCACTTGGTAAACAATGGCCAGAAACCGTATCCGCGATCCGGTTATCAAAAAGGTCGCCGACGCGGTCCGCTCCTGCGGCAAGTCGTTACACCGGCAGTCTGTCAGGATTGCAGCGCTTGCCGCACGCGCTCCAGGCGCTCGCGTACTTCAGCGGCCAGTGTCGCAACCCCTTCTTTTTCAACGAGCGACAGCACTGCGGCCGGATCCATAAATGCAACTGTGACAGCACCATCATCCTCTTCACGCACAACCACATTACAGGGTAGCAGCAGACCGATATCCGGGTCGGCATTCAATGCCTGGTTTGCCAGCGCCGGGTTACAGGCACCCAGAATCAAATAGGGTTTGCGATCAACATCGATTTTTTTCTTCAGTGTGGCCGCCACATCGATTACAGTCAGTACGCCAAAGCCTTCTGCCTGCAACGCTGCTTCAACCCTGCTTCTGACCTCGTCCATGCTGCCGCTTACCGTGGTACTGAATCCATACATTGTCCTGTCTCCTGTTATTGCGTCAGGCGTTTCTGTGCCTCACGATATTTTTCAGCGGTCTGCGCGATCACCGCGGCTGGTAACAACGGTCCGGGCGGCGTCTTGTCCCAATCCAGTGTCTCCAGGTAGTCACGCACAAACTGCTTGTCGAAACTGGCCGGACTGCTACCCGGCACATAACTGTCTGCCGGCCAGAAACGTGACGAATCCGGCGTCAGTACTTCATCGATCAACACGACCCGGCCGTCTGCATCCAGCCCGAATTCAAACTTGGTATCTGCAATGATAATGCCGCGTTCGAGGGCATATTCGGCACAGCTTGTGTAGATCGCCAGGCTGATATCACGCACCTGCGCGGCACATTCAGCTCCCAGAATGTCACAGGTCTTGTCAAAATCGATATTCTCGTCGTGCGCCCCCATCTCGGCCTTGGTTGAAGGCGTAAAGATGGGGGCCGGTAATTTATCCGCCAGCCGCAAGCCAGCCGGCAGCGGGATACCGCTGATCTTGCCACTCTGCTGGTAGTCCTTCCAGCCAGAGCCAATCAGGTAGCCACGCACGATCGCCTCCACCGGTAATGCCTTGAGCTTTTTGACAACGATAGCGCGACCCTCGACCTGTGCACGCTCGCCGGCATCAGGCAGCACATCGGCCAGTGTCAGCCCGGAGAGGTGATTGGGGACAATATCGCAGGTACGTTCAAACCAGAAGCTGGACACTGCCG
>CAVWDM010000007.1:0-73998 GCA_963753755.1 uncultured Gammaproteobacteria bacterium | reverse complement strand
CCTCCAGCAGCGGAATCCCGGCCCGCCAGCCCAGTCCGTTAATCCTTTCGGTATCCACCAGTTTACGTGGTGTACCGTCCGGCTTGCTGGAATCGTAAACAATTTCCCCTTGATAACCAACAGCTTCCCTGACCAGCCCGGCGAGATCAGCGATTGAAACATCTTCACCTACACCGATATTGACAATCTCCTCAGCATCATAATGTTCCATTAGGTATAAACAGGCTGCGGCACAATCATCGACGTGCAGAAACTCCCGCATGGGTTTGCCAGACCCCCACACAGTGGCAGTCGGTGCATTCGCAACCTTTGCCTCATGAAATTTACGGATCAATGCCGGCATGACATGCGAGGACTGCAGGTCGAAGTTATCCTCGGGCCCGTAGAGATTGGTCGGCATGGCGGAGATGAATTCACTGCCATACTGCCGCCGGTAGGCCTGGCACATTTTTATCCCGGCAATTTTCGCCACGGCATACCATTCATTGGTCGGCTCAAGCGGACCTGTAAGAAGATATTCTTCTTTCAAGGGCTGCGGTGCCATCTTCGGATAAATACAGGTACTACCGAGACACAACAACTTGGTCACACCCGACAAGCGGGCACTCTCGATGACATTCGCCTCAATCATCAGGTTCTGATAGATAAAATCGGCCGGGTAACTGTTATTGGCAAGAATCCCGCCTACCCTGGCTGCCGCCAGAAACACATAATCGGGACGTTGTTGTGCAAAGAAATCCCGGGTAGCCGCCTGCTCCCTGAGATCCAGTTCCCTGCTGGTTGCCGTCACCAGGTTTTCATAGCCATCCTGCTTCAACTTCCTGACAATGGCAGAACCCACCAACCCCCGGTGCCCTGCGACGTATACCTTCGAATTCTTTTCCATAGACTTAAATTGCCACGGAAACACACGGAAACACACGGAAACATAAATACTTCATGCTTTTTCTCTATAATACAAGGCGCTTTATCATTGCCTTTGGGTGCGTAAAATTTACCAGCATTCCAACACTTGTACCTGTTGCCTTTAGGTAGTTCAACAACTGGGCCTCGTGGATCTTTAAAAGTTGCTGTTGAGCCTTTAGTTCCAGAATCACACTGTCCTCGACAACAATATCAGCAACAAATTCACCAACTACTCCTTTCTTGTAATATACCTTTATCGGCACTTGGGATCTGGCTGACAAACCTTGTTCCTTAAGCTCTTCTAACAGTGCATTCTCGTAAACCTTCTCAAGAAAGCCACAGCCCAAATACTTGAATACCTCATATACACAACCACGAATAACATAACTCAGCTGTTCTTCCTTTAACATATTCATCCCTCCCTGGATAAATACTGATACGTGGAACTTTTATTTTCTTTTCTTCCGTGTATTTCCGTGTGCTTCCGTGGCAAACATTTTTTTGGTATTTTGACTGCCTAAGCTGCGATTTACTCGTTATAGTCAAACGTCCGAAACCCTTCACGCCTGCATAACTCATCCCGCTCGGCAATCTTGAGATCTTCCCGAACCATCTCCGCCACCATCTCATCCAGGGTAATCTCCGGCACCCAGCCCAGTTTCTCGCGCGCCTTGCTCGAATCACCCAGAAGAGTCTCCACCTCGGTCGGGCGAAAGTAGCGTGGATCAACCTCTACCATGACCTTGCCACTCTCTGCCTCGATGCCCTTCTCATCTACCCCCTTACCTTCCCATCGCAAGCTGATTCCTACTTCCTTGCAGGCCGCATTGACAAAATCACGCACCGAGTACTGCACACCGGTTGAGATACAAAAATCCTCGGGCTCGTCCTGCTGCAACATCATCCACTGCATCTTGACGTAGTCCCTGGCATGTCCCCAGTCACGCTTGGAATCCAGGTTGCCAAGGAACAGTTTCTCCTGCAAACCCAGCTTGATACGTGCCACCGCACGGGTAATCTTGCGCGTCACAAAGGTCTCACCACGAACCGGTGATTCATGGTTAAAAAGAATGCCATTACAGGCATAGATCCCGTACGCCTCACGGTAATTGACACATATCCAGTAGGAGTACATCTTTGCAACAGCATAGGGGCTGCGCGGATAGAAAGGTGTCGTTTCCTTTTGCGGAATTTCCTGTACCTTGCCAAACAATTCACTGGTGGAAGCCTGGTAGAATCTCGTCTTCTTTTCCAGCCCCAGAATCCTGATGGCCTCCAGCAAACGCAAAGTCCCCAGGGCATCACAGTTTGCCGTGTACTCGGGGGTTTCAAATGACACGGCCACATGACTCTGGGCAGCAAGGTTATAGAGTTCGTCCGGCTGCACTTCCTGAATGATGCGAATCAGATTGGTTGAATCGGTAAGATCACCATAGTGCAGAATAAACCTCACATCACTTTCATGCAGGTCATGGTATAGATGATCAATACGATCAGTGTTAAACGACGACGCCCTGCGCTTGATACCATGCACGATGTAGCCTTTACTGAGCAGTAGTTCCGCCAGGTAGGCGCCATCCTGTCCGGTAACACCGGTAATAAGCGCGACTTTTCCGGTTTCCTGATTATTACTCATACCCCTGTCCCCGTTAACTATAACACTATGATTTGATGAATATTATTTGTTTTTCCAGCACGCCTCTGTTGCGACAATGATGCTTTTCAAAATCACGCATTATCAAGCCCCTAGAGAAAATTCAGGGTCGCCCCGCGTACACTGATGATTAACAAAGAAGCCAGCACCGATACCGTGAATATATTCCAGCGTGTTTCCATCCTGGTCAATATCACTTCACAACCATAGAACATAATGATGGTTTTCAATGCTATTGCCATCGTCCCTGTATTAACAGCCCCTTGCTTTACGAGTACGGCAATACCAATAACCACCATGGTCACCAGAAAATCCATTGGTGTAACAGTGAAATCGCCAACCTCCTTGAGTCGAATCGACAGGGCTATGGCCACAACAAGCATTCCAAAGAAAATATAGGTAATCGGGTCAAAGCCTGACAACTGGGCAGGCTGATAGGTATTGAGTAAATACACGACGAACACGACCGTGACATAGGCGAGCAGCCTGAGCGGCAAGTACCATACACGAGCCCCCATCACCAGGCGTAGCACCAGCAACACAAGCAGACATATGGCGGCCAGTGTGAAATCGATAGGAATGGTAGTACTGAATAGCGCGCCCGCTACCAGAAAAGCGGAGATGCCATAAAAAAGCACTGCAAATGGAATTGCCAGCAGCCTTGAACTATAGGCAGCTGATTTTATTACCTGATCCAGAAGAACCCCTTCACTCTCCTCTCGCAGACGCCATCCACTGCGCTCAGCTATATAAAGGAATACGAACACTGCCGACACCACGCCCAGGTAAGTCACCAGAATTATCACATCTGATTCATAAAGCATCAGCACCGCACATAACACCAGCAAGGCCTGTACTGAATAGATCACTACCACAGATTCATAATGATGCAGGCCAAGATCCAGCAAGCGATGATGGATATGGTTCCTGCTGGCCCTGAACCAATTCATTCTGTGATAAATACGCTGTGCAAAAACAGCGAGAATATCCGCAATGGGCAGACCAAGCAGGAGCAGCGGCAATGCCGGACTTAATGCCTGATTAACTTCCTGGGTCAGCACCACGGTCAAAAAGCCAAGCGTGTAACCTATGAACTGACTACCACCATCCCCCATAAAGATTCTGGCCGGATGAGTATTGAATCGCATAAAACCAAGCAGGCCGCCAATCATTGCCAGAGCAATAATGGTAACAGTCGTGCCACCCGCCAGGTACGCAAGGTATACAATACCGCCCAGACTCAGCAAGGATACCCCACCCGCCAGACCATCCAGTCCATCGGAATGATTGATCGCGTTGATCATTCCTACCATTGCGATCACCGTAAATGGCCTTCCTATTGCTCCGGATACAGGCTCTCCCCCCATGAAGGGCAACCAGGTAACAAATACATCGCCGAAGTAAACTACTGTAATGACAGCGATGAACTGACCAATAAACTTCACATAGTGTCCCAGTTCCCTGCAGTCATCCATGATGCCAAAAACAAACAAAACCAGTGCGCCAAAAATGTAGGCCATCTGCATCTGGTCTAGCGGCAACAATAGTACGATGGGAATCATTGCACCGAAAAAGATTCCAACGCCACCGATACGGGGGATTGGTGTCGCATGCACCTTGCGCGGATCGGGCTGGTCCAGCATTCCAAGCCGTGGTGCGAGTCGCACCATAATCGGAATGAAGACCATACTTAGTACCAAAGCGACAATCAGCGGCAGAATAAATGTCAGGGGATTTACCGTTGCCCCATCAGTTACGCCAGCCGTATCCAATTGAAGGTTAATGATAGGATCGTGAAGAATATCGTACACAGTAATTTCAGTGGGCAATCGGGCTAAGGAGCACAGTGCATAATCCGGAAACAGCTATCAGATGCACGACGTATGTTTACATTACTAATAATTCAACAAACCACTAATCCGGGATATATTCCGGGAGATAAGGAAGTACCGTCTTGGCAAACTCAGTCAAACGTTCATCGGCAACCATCACATCCTGCCCCGGAACAACAAAAGCCGTGAGCCGTACCAGAGCACCATCGGTACGATTTCGAGTCAAGGAATCCTGGAACAGATACCACTTCACCATCCATTCATTGGTAATATTCCGACCGCGTTGCTGAAACCAGTAATAGACTACCTGCGTATAATTCCCCTTCTTGATGAGCAGGCGATTCACCATCAATGGCTTGCCATTCACCTGAACACCATCAACTTCCCGAACGGTCAGTTCCTTGATCAACCAGCCGCCCCCCGGGATACAGGCACGTGGCGAATGCGCAGCAGAGCCAGCCGCCTGATCGGCATAATAGGCCACATAGAAATTAACCATATCGCCGGCCTCATTCACATAGTCTGAAATTATATAGTCTTCAGTCTTTAATGAATTGAGAATATTCTCTTCCAGCTTGCCGGTTGTACCTTTCCAAAGATCCATTTTCAGAGGAAATTCGGCAAAGATACGCCGTTCGGGAATAACGTTCTCTTTCCCTTGTACATAAATACTCGAAACCACGAGTCCGGCCAGCAATACAGGTATGAACCATGACAACGCATGAATTTTCCTCGGTCGCCGCTCAATATTCTCAGAGACGGGCTCCGGCAGAACTATGGAGAATGCGTCAGCAAGTGATCGTTTGTCTGAACCAACCTTGGCCAACAGCGCCATTTCAAGAACCAGTATCGCCATACAGGCCATAAAAATAATCCAGCCTTCGAAATCATGCAGAAAACCTTCTGCCTGCCCAGGCCCACCATATTCTACCAGCACACCAATCATGCCAATTCGGAAGCTATTCATTAATACCGTAATGGGTATACTGGAAAGAAAAATAATGGCCTTTTTCCACAGAGCGCCCTTATAGATATATGCCGCTATAAAAGATAGCGATACCAGCGGGAACAAGTAGCGCAGGCCGCTGCAAGCCTCTACCACCTGAAGCTTGTAACTACCCAGATCGATTACATTACCTTCCAGATAAACACTGATGCCAAAGAGACGTATAACACCGACACCAATTTCGGATGAGATGAGCTGAAGTTTCGTAGACAGCGTGTTATAAATAAATGGAGGAAGCGGCACCATAAAGAACAGCACCGCAAGTGGAACCATGACAATCTTGAATGCCTTCCATCCAAGCATAGACAGCGCAACACCCAATATCGTAATTACAAGACCATACTGGGAAAGTGTATGTGTCGTGGCAAGAGACCCCAGGAAGAGCAATAGCCCTCCAAAAACAATCAGAACAAGACCCACCAGCGAAGGCCTGAACTCTGTCACAACAAGCTGGTCCTTGCGCTGCCAGATCAGGAACAGCGTAATGAAAGGTATGATATAGCCATATCCATACTCCTCCTTCGTATCCCAGCGATGCATCATGTCCTGAATGGTATCCAGGTAGGCATAACCAACCAGCAGTACAATTACACCGACCAGAATCCAAAAGATTGCTGGACTCTTCCAGACATAAGGTGGAGTATTTTCGGTCATAAGGTGCTCATAATGTATTTACAGATTATAACTTTGAACAGGACCATGCAGGTGGCAAGCAGTTTTGGCTCCTGATGTCCATTTAAGATCAGCTCTCAACCCTGTCGTCGCCCAAGCGATTACAATCTTGGCACGTTCTTCCCGCCCATCCAAGAGGAAGAGGTTCTAATCCGCCAGATACTACTACATCACTCTTGCGGACACAGACATAAGGTAATGGCGCTGAAGAACTGCCTTTTCTCGTATCCATCTGAACAATAGTGCCATGCAGCGAAATAACCGGCTTTGCAGTGATCACATAACCGGTTAATCCTGAAAACGGCACCGATTAGACTTATTCTGCAATCTAGACTGGCCTATTCACCTCAACCAAGTGGCGTTTGTTATCAAGGAGAATGTAACGGCAAAAGACGCTCAGTCAGGGCTGTAAATTCCATGTAGTTGCAGCATGCATGCCCATGTACATATCTGACCCTGATGAATCCATACAGGCTGTTAAATGATGAAATTAGTATGACCCCCTCGCAGGCATTCCATTCATGACCCGAATAATCCCTGTTATCGGCCCGATATAAAGTCTCCTGACCAGATAGTCCAGATAACGCCTGGCCATTGGTACGCCTCCCAGGCTGTTAATACGCCTAAACTCTTCCACATCTCTATGAAATTCCTCACCATATTGACTAATATAGACAGGAAATAGTTCCTTTCTCACAAAAGTGTACAAATCCATATCAAGCCGGTTGTTTTCCAGGATACGGTCCGCATAACGCTCTGCCAGGTCGGAGGTTGGCACTCTGTTTCTGCCCAGATTTTGCTGTTTATAGCGGATTTCAAACTGGGTCGGTAACATTTTTTTTCGCAGCAGGACAAGAAACTCGTCAAACTCCTCTACAAACCCAACTAAAAAGAATTTTTCAGACAAGATCTGTTTTGCTTCATCCACTTCTCCGCTGCGGGCGATCTTTCTCGTTTGAAAGTTTCTTACTTCCTCTGTATCGAGGAATTCTTCGAAACTTAACGACTTGCCCATGCGCTCCACCCAATATTGATATTGGGACAAATAGCGTTTAACCGGGTCTCTAAGTATCGTGATATAGCGAATATTTGGCGCTTGTTCGTTTAAGTCAGAAAATGGTTTAACCGAATGTCCCGCAATACAAGAAAGCCCCGGAAGCAGTTTATGGGACGACCTGAGATCATCAGCCGTAAAAACCCCCTGCGACCTGGCGCTGAAAGGCCTGACGTCCAAATAGCGTAAAAAATAATTATGACGCAATATATGTATAAATGTTGTCCCCGCTGCTTTTTCAACATGCACAAAAGCAAGCAGGTCCGCTATCTGACTCATTCAAAATTCTCCAATTACTTTGGTTCTCCGGTTATTTCTTTCATCGTTACTTGTTAACGCCTAGGAATTGTTTAAATAAATACAAAAAATACATTGAATTTGTATAAAAATAACGTTTCCAAAGACGGCCAGGCTCCTTACCAAGACGATGAATCCACTCCAAACCGACTTTCTGCATCCATTCAGGTGCGCGCTGATTTACTTCAGCGTGAAAATCGAAGGCTGCACCAACACCGAGCAACACGGCTGGTCTCAATGCCTCCCAATTCCGGGCCATCCAGAATTCTTGCTTGGGTGCACCTAACCCTACCCATAAAAAATCCGGCTGCGCAGACCTGATTCTATCGAGTGTTGTCCGTTGCTCCTGCAAGGTGAGAGGTCGGAAAGGCGGGGACTCCGCACCTACAATTTCGGCATCAGGATACTTTTTCTCAATTGCTGCCACCAGTTTCTCCAGCGTATCCTGCTTGCCCCCGTAAAAATAATGCCTCAAAGCGGGAGAACGTTTGACCGACAGTAGTTCCGGGAAGAAATCCGGCCCCGGGATATGCTCTATGCCAGGGACCCGGAGAAGCTTTCCCACCCAATATACCGGCTTTCCATCAGGCAGACTCATAAACGAGCTGTTGACAACGTCTCTAAATTCATCGTTCTCATGCGCCATGACTGAGGCATGCACATTGGTAAAACATACGTACCCACCATCACCCTGTTGCAGACGAACGATCGCTGCCTCTACTGCCTCCTTGAAGGTTAGTGCTGTAATCTTGCAGCCAATGACATTAAATCTCCTTATCATGCCTGTCGCGATCCACCTGCCAAGTGACGATAATTTTGATAAATCGGCTCCAGAACACACCCTGGTGTATAGTTCTGTACTGCATCTGTGCAGGGCTTGCCGGAAAAGCTATCCCGTGCATCAAGTGTCCGTTTAATCGCTTCCGCAATGGCAGAACATGTTCGCTCTGTTACGATCTCGCCATTAACACCCGGTATAACAACCCGCCTTACCTCTCCAACATCCGTTGTAACAACGGGCAAGCCGGAACCCAGTGCTTCAAGAACACACATCGGCATACCTTCATAAGCCGAAGACAGCACAAACAAATCCGCTGCTCGCAACATCCTTGCGATATCCGCGGCTGGCAGCAAACCCGCAAGCGTCACCCGGGAGGAGATGCCCGCCTGTTCAAAAAAGCTCTCCAGCTTCTCATGCAGGACACCATCACCAATATAAATCAACTGCGCATCAGGATACTGACCCAGCAGTTCATGAAATGCACACGCAAGCAGTAGTGGATCTTTTTGTTTATCAAGCCTGCCAACCGATACCAGCACCCCGGACCCAGGCTCAAACCCGAATTCTCTTCGCAGAGCACCACGCTCATCAAAATCTACAGGGTAAAATATTTCTGGATCGTACCAGGTAGGAACGAACCTGAATCGATCGCTGATCAGTGGGTAACGATCTTTGTACCATTCAACCGCATCCTCCCGAACAGCGTAAACACTACTATACTGTCTTATCAGCTTGTCTTGCAGCCAAAAATACATTCCTGGCATCCTGCTCCAGAGAATGTCAGAACCCGGATTATTTAGCACCTGCATATTCTGATGCACAAATGCATTCTTTGGCCTTGAATCATGCAAGTACAGAAGACTGGGCTCAATGCGGTGAAACTCTAGTATATCTGCTGTAATTTTTGGTCTGTTTCGAATCAGACCCAGCGTAAAGCGCAGTGAAAGGGGGATATAACTCCTCCCCTCCGGATTGGTCAACGACGCTGCAGCGAAGAAGTTGAACGTTCTCCGCCCGAGATCACATTCTGTCCAGTCGCCAACCGGTCGCGCTGATTGATCGGTTGTCACTCCGATTAAAGATACCGAGATATCATCCGGTGCCCAACCCAGAATACCTCTTATGAAGGTATCAATCCCTCCCGGGATTACCCCAACCGGATCAGCGGGATAAATGATACATACCTTTGTGTTGTCCTTATTCATTGCAGCACTATTTGCCCCGGCTTCCTGTCCTTTACGACGAGATAACGAGGCCAGCCATCCAGGGCAATCGTTGCAGCGTCGCTGGATGGTAACCTGGACATACCGCCTGCCACTGGATTTCCCATCACATCAAGGATGTCCATTTCGGCACCATGATCCCGAATGGACAGTGTGCTGACTGTCTCTTTCCAGTTAAAGGCCAGGATGACGGTGTCAGACTCTTTTTTAAAAATATAGCCCCGGACACCATCAGGTCTTTCATACAACAGCTCAAATGTCGCAGCACCCAATGTTTCAGTCAGAGCATCATAAACAGCCAGGTGTGGCATAGGCTCCAGCTGCGCATCGAAGAACCCGTAACGCGATGCAGTTTTCGCAATAGTTTGTGTACTACTGTCCATATAAAACCAGAATACCTTCTCCACGCCGGAAGCAAATGCAGCCGCATGTATGGCTGGCAACCTTCTGGCCACGTCCAGAACATCACTAAATTCTGTATTATCCAGTTCCGGCTCCAGGGTATAGATATGATCGACTCTATTCGTAGCCGGTGATTTCCAGGCAATACCCCGCTCTGTGTCCCATACTGGAATCACTGCATCATTGCCAGATTGCTTCAATAGCCGGCGCATACGTGCAACATACCCGGTTTCCTCGTCACGACGGTCATAAAACTGTCCCATGAACATGAAAGCGTGTTCGCTATGGTAGGATAAAATATCGATATCCTTGTTACCTCCCAGCTCAAGCATTGCCTGCAAGAACTGTGGATTACGCTGCGCATCACTACCCATGCCGATACCAGCTCCCTTGGTGCTGGAAAAACCGAGAAGTCTCGCTTCCGGTGCCAGTTTCCTCTGAATCGCACGCGTTATTGAGGCCACCTTGTAGAAATCTTCAGGTTTGAATTTGTGCCCGGGCTCATTCCAGATTTCAAGATACTTGACCCGCCCGGCCAGATAGCGAAATAGTGCCGTCAGGTAGGATTCATAGGCATCCAGATCAAAATAGACACCGCCTTTCGTTGTCGCCAGCTTGTTCTTCAGTTTTGCTGAGCGAAGACCTGCCCGAAGGTCAATGCTATCCCTGCCCGGTACCGACGTCCTGAGCCATGCCGGTATCCTGTTTGGAAGATTTGATCCCAATTCCAGCAATGGTGTCAGGGCATGTTCACTGCATAGCTGCAGCGACTGGTCCAGTGCGGAAAAATCGTAGTGAACACCATCCCGGGACAGCATATCCGGCATACCCGCTGTAAATAACCTGACATTCCCCGCGCCGATTTCCTCGGCCAGGCTATACAATGCCTCTGGCCGTATTCTTGCGTCGATATGCGAACGCATACCATGCTCTTCCATGGCAATGCCGTACGGTGAACGATTACCACTTGTTCCGCTTGCCTTGTTGATGACGACATATGACCTGCGACCCAGCAACACCTCCTTGCTATTACCTCTCGCGTAAACCTCCACCCAGTATGCCCCACGACGGGTAGTACTCAACGGGATATACAGTTCATTTACCGGCCTGATCTCACCTTCGCTAACAATATTTGCATCGATAGCATCGCGTAGTTTATATCTGTACTCTTCACCACCACGCTTTTCCAAAACCACACGCATCTTACCGGGCTCACCTATACCATATACCCCCATCACCTGATCTGGCTCCAGAATCACATTAGTCAATTCACGAGCAGAGTTGCCCCTGGTGAAGAGTTTGAACTCATCCAGCCGCACATCAGCAGTCGAATTAACTCTCATGACAAGCCGATAGGGAGTCAACGCGTTCTTTCCATCGCTGCCGCCAAAGCTGAATGCAAATGAATGCGCGCCTGCAAAATGCTTCCAGGCATCCGAGAAAACCATTCTGCCTTTAACGAAGACTTCTACCGATACACGGGTAGCCGCCTGCCCCGAAAACCTGCCATTAAAATAGTACTTGCCACTGCCAAAACCAGACATAACCGGAAAATCCAGCCGGTATCCTCCCTCCTGTGTACCCGGAAGGAGCAAGGAGTAACGTCCAGCCAGTGGTGCCTCATCGGTACGAGATACAGGCTCATATTCAGCAATCGATTTCTGGAATCGAGGGTATCTATAAATTTCAAAGTCAGTGATACCTGCTTCGAACCCGCCATCCTGCAACAGGCTTGCATTTACCAGATCCCGGGTCGCAGCAACTGCCTGCGCACAAAACAGTGCGAAGCTGGCAATAAACACCGGTTTAATACAACAAACCCAGGTTTGTGAAATCACCTTGGTTAACATTGATAGCCAAGATCTTGCAACATCGGCCCCATAATGCCGCTTATCTGATCCAGGACCCTGGCATCAGATACGCCCGTTTTTTTCTTATTCATATTCCGCAAGTCTGCCCCGATACTCGACACGTAGTCTTCTGCATTGGCAGAATCCAGGCCAATCGAATCAAACAACCCGGACAGAACCTGAACCGGCTCCGAAACAAAATCCTCGTACTTTACTTCTTGATATTGCCCGGCTCCCAATGCGCTTGCCTCCTCGCGCGTAGTTTCAATCACTCTAATCCATTGAATCGCTGCGAGAACAGCAGGTTCTTGCTGATAATCATTCCATTGCCGGAGATCCTGCGGTCGCAGACCATTTTTCCAGAATGGTCCCTTGAACCCTCCTTTTTCCTTCCAGAACCTGACATTAAGCAGTGAATTTACGACCGATCGACCATCACGGATTACATGTATATATACAGCATCAGGGAAAATACTGTTGATGTATCCGATACGACCAGGTCCAGTTAATTTCGTGGCTAATCTGTTTTTATGCTGATACTTGAGAACAGCACCAACCGCGCGCCTGACCCGGACCGTGGTTCGGGTACTGGCTTCTTCACCGAGCAGGTAATCCAGCGAGAAATCCCGCTGTGTGTATAAATCCCAGAATGGATATGCTTCCACCGGTTGAGGTAAATACCGGTTCCCGATTATCACCCGACCATACTGCTTTTTATGTCCCCGCAAGCTGAGTACACGATTATCAAAAAATCTGCATAACATATTAGCTACCGGCCATTGCGGCCACATTTCAGAATAGTTTGACAGCCAGCCGAGATCAGGATGACGAGCAAAGGCTTCGAACAACACAGTGGTTCCGCTCCTCGGCATACCAATAAAGAATACTGGTCTCTCGATCGAGCCACCTTCATTCACGCGTGCGCCACTCCTCTACCGTGGAGGGTATTGATCAGAACTTTCTGGGTTTCGCGAGCCATTGCTTGTGTACTGAATTCGCTCTCGACAAGTTTCCTGGCACTCTCTCCCATGTCCACAACAGCTTGCGGGTCTCCGGACATTTTCTCAAGGGATGCTGCCAGCTCAGATATATTTCCTGGTGCAACCAGGTATCCTGTTTTACCCGGCCTTATTGCTTCCGACAGGCCACCGATATCTGAAGCCAGCATGGGGACTTTCATTGCCATAGACTCCAGCATGGCAATTGAGAAAGTTTCGACAGCCGTTGATGCAAGCACTGTAATGCTACTTGCTGCCAGCAAGGGACGAACATCTGAAAGATTTCCAAGGAAGAAGACCCTGTCAGAAAGCCCCATCGCAGCCACGATACTTTCTGCCTCAGACCGTGTCTTGCCATCCCCAGCCAGCATTAAATACGAATTATCCGGCAGATACGAAAATGCCTTGATCAGATTGATATGACCCTTCTCCGGCCGAAACCCTGCAATACAGGAGACAACAAAGGCATTTTCAGGAATGCTGTGCGCCCTTCTCAGGCTTATTCCCTTTTCCGTATAGTGGCCGGGGTCATAACTACCAACATCAACACCATTGTACACAACCGCCGATTTCGCCCTTAGCATCGGATAACGCCTGTACCAATAGCCGGCCTGCTGCTTACAAACGAAGATAATGGCATCACAACGCCTGAGCAACCATTGGTATATCAACCGATCCTGCAACTCCTCTTTCATACCCAGGTTCTGTGTAGTATGAATGGCGGCCACCATTTTCGGCTTGCGCCTGGAACGAGCCCTGGCCAGCCATGCTACCAATAGAGAAAATTGCAGCGTGCAATGAACAACGTCTATTTGTTTCTCATCTATTATCTTTGCTATATCACGTATATATTTCGTATCGTATTTTGATCGCCTCAATGCATGATGAAAGGATACCTCGTCACATTTAACTCTCTCCAGCTGGTCAAGCTCCTGACCAAATGACAGTAGATGCCTCTCAATGCCAGCATCTTGCAGCGCATTGACCATGTCAATAATCTGGGTTTCTGCTCCTGCACGTTTCAATGACGGAACGATAAACAGTACCCTGATCAAACTGCGCTCCTCTGTACCGTCATAGCAGCACTATCAAACAGTTCCTGGTAGCGATCGCACACCGAACCTGCACTGTGCCTGTCTCGCGCAAATTTCGTAACGTGAGCTGATAAAGATCGCAACATTTCTTCATCATTTATCATGGACGAGATACTGCTGGCCATCTCTGCAAGCCCGGCTGGAGCACGCCCCAGCCCCTCTCGTTTTATGATGTTGTCCGGATCAAAAAAGGAAAACACCGGTGTACCGCGAACCCATGCCTGTAGAAATGAATTTGGAAATCCTTCTGAATCTGATGTGTTCACAAAAATCCGCGCCCTGGCATAATACGTATTGACATCCTCGTAAGGCACGAACCCCATGAACTCCAGATTAGCGAGAACGTCTGCCTCGTCACGCACCCTGGAAAACAGCTCCTCATGCCCGTGACAGGGGCCACCGATCATTACAAACTTCAGTTGCGGCAGAAGTCTGGCCAGTTCGGGAAGCAGTTCAGGACGCTTGAAAGACCTTATATTGTTCACCCACAGAATATCGATGTCGCGGTCATGATTATCGGCTAAAGGTAGCTGGACGACCATGTTAACAAGCGGGCTATCTATAGCGTAATTCCTCTTAAGAAGAATTTGCTGTTGCTCGCTTTGCGCGACCACGAGATCCGCATTTTTCAACCCATATTGATAGATTTTTCTGTCGCGCCAATATGGAATCAACTCCTCACCCGGCACGCAATCTGTATCATGGGCTATGCGGAAGATGAATTTTCTACGATATTTCCTGCAAAAGTGCGCCACAATACCTGTAGCGACACCCGCACATGACTGATAGTAGATTTCTGCATCCGCCCTTTTTAGCGCACCCCACAAGCCAGTTGATCTTGGATGTATAAAGCGGACGATCGGCAGCCCAGCATCCTGTCGAAATGTTTTCCAGACCTGTATACCTTCAATTACTTCACCATCCATCTGACCCATGTCTTTAACAGCCATACTGACATTGAATCCCCTTTCAGCGAATGCTCTGGCAAGAAGCGTTTGCTGAACAGACTCTCCACCAATATAACTCGTTCCATACAGGGGGTTGAGTACCGGATAGTTATCACTCCCAACAAAACAGATTGTTTTTCGCAAGGTAATCAGTTGCTCCCGCCGCTCACCCTGCGCAGGATTCGTCTGGTGTCATTTTTTTCAGCACGCGGTGAAAGACCGGGTTCGCCCTTCTCCGCCAGCATGGTAGCCGCCAATAACCCACCCAGCAGCGCTGCAATATATTGCTGGTAATCTGCCAGATTGAAACGAAGCATGGAAACTTTTAACTGATCGATCGCAATAAGAATCAGTAACAGTACCGCAAGCTTCGGCACCCCTCTAAGGAATGCATCCTCACACCTGTTATGCCGTCCGCGGACATACCTTAAAAAGAGCACCATAAATACCACACCAAACAACACCAGCCCCAACACCCCCAATGTATACCAGATAAACAGATAAGTACTATGCGGATATGGCATAAAGCTGTATCCCGGTATGATTCGCTGCTCCTCTTCAATCAATCTAATCCGGGGACCGTGCCCGAGAAACGGTTTTTCCTGTATACGCTCCCAGGCCAGCGGCCATATGACTGCTCGCGTATCCGGCAGCCCCTCTTTTACTTCACTTCCAGCCAGGCGTTCAAACAGAACATTGAACTGTGTAAAGCTGACAATAACGACGGCTACCGTCGCAAACAGAACGGCGCCCACTACCCCGCGCCGGAATATCTTTGCAGCGCCAAAATCGGAACGAAAGAAGAGATAGAACAGCACCGCCCCGATTATAAGCACCAGCAAACCACCCCTGTTTCCTGTTGCTATCAAAAATGCAAAATTAGCCACAATGACGGCGAGGATAATAATCTGCTTGTTCCGTTTCACTTCATGAAACATCATATACAGCAGAATATACGTCTGGAGCACAAGATATTCTGCTGTAATACCCACTGCGCTGAATGGTCCGGAAAGCCTCGCATCCCACCTGTTTTGCTGAAGTGATAATTCACTCACACCAAAAAATGCCAGCGATTCAAAACCCACCAGCATCTGGACATAGCAATACAAGTCAACAACAATGTTCAACCATAGCAGCATATTAAAAAACACCCGAACATTTCCGCTTCGGTGGACAGAATTGAAAAGTATGTAAAAGATCGCGATATTGGCAAACACTGCGATCAGGTAGAACACATGATCCGGATAGGTCGCCCTGGGTGCCGAGGTTAGTGAAACCAGATAGGCAAATAACAACAGAGAGACCCAGGGCAACATAGGGACCTTACTGATGCGCCCATTCAGTAAAAATGCCACAAAGACAATCAGCGCCAGGCCGGTATTAATACTACCGTACTTGGACATCACCAGCTGAAACGGAATCAGCAATACCAGTAACTGAACTATTGGCCTTTCCGGTGCGGCATAGGCAAGCACAAAACCTATGACAACAAAGCCAATCGCCAGGGTCAGCTGAATATAATGAGCCGTTGTCAAATCCATACTCTACAGATTCCTATTGTGCTTCCCTGATTATCGGTAGTCCACTTGACATGCTGTAGTCCCTAATCTGAAACAGATCCAGTAATTGCTGTATTTCTTCCTGTTCCGCAGCAGAATAATACTGCTGCCAGCGCATTAACTGAGAACTATTATATTGGCCATTCTGCTGTTCCGGGCGCGCCTGCTGGGAGGCTCTCACACGAACTGCAGTTTCCGGAACCAAATCGAATTCGAGGAACCGGCAAAGATCCGCCCAGGTATATCCGGTTTGTAAACAAGATCCTCAAAGTAGCAACGGTGTAATCCTTCACTCTCCCAGTCAGCCAGAATCTTTGCATTTTCAATACACCAGATAAGCGCATGTTTGCCCACTGGCGACAATTTTCTCCACTGTATTGATCCAGCCCGACCGAATAAATCATCAACGAGATTTTGCTGCCCATAATATCTTTCTATTAGCAGTATCCGGATCCCAGTCATCGCCGCCAAGTCTGATTTTTGATTCAATGACAGCACCCGGATGCCGCACTATAAAGGCGATGCGCGCCTTGAACTGATTATTCATCCACGGCAACAAAAGGTTGGCCCTGATGAATTTTGTCAGCACCCTGGCACCTCGATACTTGCTGTATGTTCGTACATTTCTTGCCAGCTTCCGCCTTCGTCTTAACCACTCGTACAACTTTCTCGGGCTTTTCACAACCCCAATGTTTAGCCTCAGCCGGTCCGGGCGCACCCGGAAGTTTATCCAGTCATTTTTCGCGTCACCGGCAAACACCACAGCCAGCATATCGTGTAATTCCGGGCATGATTCATCTGCCGGAAGATACAGTCCAGCATATCGAGCAGCCTCTGGTACGGCTTCTGGATGCAGTGGTTCAAACGCTGTTGAACAATGATTTGTCTGGGCCAGCGCATCCTGCACCCAGGTTGTTCCACTGCGCCCTGAACCTGCGATAACTGGAATGTATCCGCCCATCTATTACGCCCTTATATATTCTACGAATCTCGTAGACAGATTTTTTACCTACTAACAGCTCCATGAATCAGACACTTATTGACAGCATTTACTGCCTGCAACAATTCCCACCCGCCAGAATCCGAACTATCAGGCTAAATATTTTTTTTCCAGCTCCCTTTTCCGATACATGCCCGCAAGAGCCATCCTTCACCCGCAAGGGAAAGGAACACAAAATACAATATTGCACCTATCAACATACCCAGCAGAAGCACAAGATATTCGCCAACGTCAGGAACAACTGAATATGCAATAATACTGGCCAGCATCGCAGCAAGGAATATTTTCCCTATCACCACCCACCGCTGAATTGACTTCAAGGGTACCGATGTTAACCGTGACACGCGACGAAAGTACAATAGCGATGCAACCGACACCGCAATGACACTACCCAGCGCGCCACCCGGAAGACCAAGCGTACGAGCACCTGCATAGCTTGATATGATAGTCACGATTACAAGCAGGACACTCACTCTCATGACATATTGCCCCTGTCCCAGCACTATAAGAACAGTGGCTATATCCACAGACAATACCAGTGCCACAACCGAATACATCCTCAGCACAGCCGCTGCAGGTGAAAAACTATCGGTGTAAAGGGCCACTACAATTTCATTGGCAAATGCAAACAGAAATGCTGCAATCGGAAACATCACGAAAGTAACAACAAGATTCCCGTTATTGTTCAGCTCAAGAACCGCTTTGATATCACCTTCAAGATGCAGTTTACTCATCTTTGGAAGCGTAACAAAACCAACAGACTGTTTGATCGTATTCAGCAACGGCATTACAGCGACTGCGACCGAATAAATTCCAAAGGCCGCAGATGAAAACAATGTGGCTACAACCCATTGCTCTGACACTATTCGCAGTCTATTGAAAACACCAGAGATACCAAAGGGGATAGCATGCTTAAGCTGTCTTCGAGACTCTTTTACGGACAGTCTGAAATGCATATTTTCAGCGTATTTGAAATAGTAGTAAAGAAGCAGCATAGACTTCAATATCGCGAAGCCCAGCAACGCATGGAAGATTGCATTCACATCCCTGCTTGACCAGGCCACGAATGAAACCACAAGAAACCGTACCATGGCCAGCGCAACGATCACACCAGACTGCCACCTTACCCGGCGATCCGCGGCTGGTAAAACCTCGATGACAGACGACACTATCCAGAGGTATATAAATACCGAAAAGATGAATTGTCCGTTTATCATTGCACTAATATTCTGCGGCAACAGAATATTGTACGGACTCACAAGCAATGCCCCGATCAGACCCGGTACCACACAGGAACACTATGGTCTGGTTGACGAACAGATTACGCTGCTCAACGCTGGACCGTGGCAGAAAGAAATGCAGGCTACGCGTCATGCCCAGAGGTGCAAACAACATAACCGAGTTGACCAGTAACCAGAAAAGCTTATACAGACCAAAGGAATCCTGGTCTATGAGACGTACCAAGACAACGGGCAACACAAACTGCAATCCCGCAGAGATAGCATTTGCTGCCCCCAGAGAAAGTATTTGTTTTCTTGTTGAGCGTTGTGGCATCACCCGGCAACAGTATCTTTATGTATATTTCCGGCAGAATCTAGCCAGACAACGTAATTTACCTCCCTGACAATCGGAATTTGAAACCAGCACCGACATCAATCTATTGGCCAGGCTATTCACCTTCTTCATCAAGCCATTTTGAAGCATAACCGCCATACCGATCTGCCAGCCAGACCAGATCTTGCTGATATAGTTCTCTCAAACAGACTCGCACAGGATCCGGGATGCTTTGTGCTGTTGCAGCCTTGCCTACATTTACCTTTTGTTCCAGACTTTCAGGAATGAATTTCTCGTCGGCACTGACATCAAGAAAGTTAAGCAGACGTATATAGAGCTGCCTGGGAGACTCAGCCACTTCCTCGAAAAACCCTGTAAAGATTTGCTGCTGATCGTATATTTTTTCCCACGTCCCAAGCGTGCGCGGATAGTCTCCTCGCAACTGCGGAGCCGGGTGAGAAAGATAATCAACCAACTCATCATTCGATATTTCATCGAAGCGCTTGCCCAGCAAGCCCGGCAACAACATCTTTGCATGAGACCAGGCACGCTCAACCGGGTTTCTCATCAAGAATATGATCTTTGCATCGGGCAACAAGTCCTTCACATTCGATACCGCCTCATCCGACAGGGCGCAATAGTCCGTTGTCAGATCACCGGTAAGGACGCCATCAGTTCCTTTAAATAGAGACAGATACCAGTCATTGTCAGGATCTCCGGAAAAATAGCGATATGCCCACATCAATTCCTTCATAGATCCCCGGTGCACAACCTGGTTCAGCACACCGATAATTTTTTGTCTCCTGTATCGCGTAAACAGCCCACATAGCCCTTTGGGATTGTATTTTCTCTCCGCGTAACGAGGCAGAGGGAACAAGACATCAAAATAGTGGAGTTCCTTGACAGGCGGCAACCAGATTGAAGGATGTTTATTCAGGTTCTGATAGAGCCATGTCGTTCCTGATTTCGGTGCACCTATACATATGAAGTCTGGACCTAGACTCATTTCATTTCACTCTTGTTGAATAACTCTGGCACAACATGCAAGGTCATGGGACTTATATACTTCCAGCACGAAACCGAAAATCATGCCTACCAGACAGTATTACTGCTCCACCGCATGCATCGAACACTGGCATTTGAACGCACAATTTATTCTAGATCAGGACAGAGGCTTACGATGAACAAGAGTCAAAATAGTGCACTCAAGGTCTTCGCGAGAATAATCCCTGAATCTGGGATGCACCTTGAGCCCATCGATATTACAGTAGACAGGGGTCGTTTCCACCGAATCCAAACCACGCTCTTCGAAGAGTTTCAACCATTCTGACATTTGCAACCGGTTGACATACTGCAGGTCATTTTCAAAGAACTGTTTCCAGGTTTTATCAGAATAGCGCAGATAATTCTTCGGCGACGCCTTACTGTCATAATGTGTCAGGTGATCGTCGATTCCAATCTGATGAATTGAATAAGCACCCGGCTTCAGCACGCGTTCCATATTCCTGATCAGTTCGGCTGTATTTTCCCTGGGAACATGTTCGAGCACATGAAAACTGAAGACGCAATCCATAGAACTATCCGCAAACTGTTCGATTGAGCCCTGCTCATTGACAATGTAGTCGAGGCCAAATTCCTGATACAACTCATCGAAATTGCGTGCTGACATGATCGTATCCAGTCGCTTGATCACATCCGGGTCTGATGCAAACTTGTCCTCCATCTGCTCCTTAAGCTCGCCAAATAGTTCGTGTAGTGCATTGAACTGCCGACAGTCCCATATATCCAGCATTGAAATATTTACATCGTAAAAAAGTCGATGATACAACGAGTGCCAATGTATCCAGCCCGTGCCGATCTCCAGCAACCTGTCACCGGTTTGCAGGACATCATATTTTTCACACAAATCACGAAAAAGATCACCCCGCCTGACATGTGACTTGATATAAGACTCACGCCGTGCCAGCGGCCCTCCAAAACGGTCACCAATCTGGCGATACAGCCCTTTTGTCCATGAGTTTGTCGAAAACACCTTGAGTGCTGAAGCAGCAAACACATATCGCAACATATAAACCTCTCATAGTTAAGGGCACGAGTAACACATGCACACGACTTCGACCACACTGTTCTCGACTAACAAGAAACCCTGTGGCAAACAATTTACAGCTCCAGGAAACAGAATTCGTTGCCCATATCAGCAAGGCAAGATGCTATAGATTGCATTACTGGCATCATCAGGAAGCACCATTTCACCAACTTTCTTTTTATCGGTTAAATCATACGCACTTATACGCGTATCCAGCATTCTCCCCACGCCAAGATACTTCAACGCCCAATTAATATTTTCCTTGATTGCTGTTTTCCTCAATCGGGAAAAACCCACATAGGCAATACCATCAATTAAAGCCATCCCCCTGCACCAACCCAGTGGAATGTCCTTCTTTTCGATCAGATTAAGATCGATTATTTCCTCGACTTTATAGGTAAATCGATTTGCCACCACAATACAACCATTCACAGAGGTGAAATAAACATAGTCGTCAATGACATGCCCATCATGAATACGCTCTATGCCTATGTCGATTCTTTTACTTGGATCATCAATACAAACCGCATCTCTCTGGTTGAATCTTGTCACCCATATTTGATCATCATTCTCAAATACAAAGTTAGGGTGCACATCGTGGGGCTTGGTGGAGTTCACCTTTCGATAATCCACCTCTGACGAAAACCTGTGCCATGGATCCTTTCCCAGCGGGTTAATAAATTTAACCGGCTCAAGTGTAGCTTGATCAAGAAGCACGACCAGATCCAAACCCGTTGAGGCAACGGCGATGTAACCCAGTACCGGCGTCACGTGATGGACATTCTGAAAAAATGGGTGGCTGGTTTTTTTCTGCAACGTCATGGATGGATAGGAATATACGAATATTTCCGTTTCACTGCATAAATAAAGCTTGTCACCTGACAAAGTAGCTGCAGTAAACAGGATATTTGGCGTTTCTTCCGGGTAAAACTCGGGGACTCCCTCATAGTCGATTAGAATCCTTGTCTCTCCAGCATCGTAGTCAACTGCCAGGAGTCGCGCTTTTTCAAATCGATGGCCCTCGCCCCGCAAACAGGCATCTTTTCTCTGGAGTCCACCAGTCACTAAAAACTTGCACATGATTTATTCTTGCTTTCCTCGTTTTCCATAACTATCCAAACGCAAGCATCTCGCAGAACAATAGAATGCGAACCGTCAGTTCCTGCACCACTGTCAGTTTATTAGTAAACGATAATGTTTTACACATAACAGCATCGGCCAAGTAGACGCCGGGTTAACGTCAACATTTACCAACGGCAGTGTTAAAATACTTGTAGTGCTGCTAAAGTGGCCCATAAGATAATAAATCACTCAATCAGACAGGTGGCAATAATGCCACAATATAACAAACCTATCATATTGTTTTCTATACCAAATGCACGGCAACATAAGCGCGCGCGCGGTTATGTCCGTGACATTCATAAATCCATGGATATTCCTTCACAACCGCCTCATACTTTTTTGAGGCCAGCATCCCTTATATTGTATTCCCTGTTACTGATAACCAGCCTGATCCTGGTTACCCACTCGAGCAGGCCCCATGCCCAAATACTGTTTGAGGAAGCCACCGCCCCGGCAGGCATCGACAATATTGGAAGGAGTTGGGGGTCTGCGTGGGGGGATTTCAACACAGATGGCTGGCCTGATGTATGGACCAGCAACCACCAGAGGGTACCGTCGCTTTTCCTGAATATGAGAGACGGAACATTTCTGGACATCGCCTCCCAGACAATAGCGCCTGAGATTTGGGCAACACTGAATTCATATGACACGCACGGAGCCGCGTGGGCTGACTTTGACAACGATGGCGATCAGGATCTAATCCAGCAGGCAGATGGTGGCACACCACCAATACCAAACCATCTTTATGTCAATGTGGCCGGGCAACAGTTTGTAGAATCAGCAGCCATCAACAATCTGGATCTGCCACTGCAACGTGGACGCACTCCCCTGTGGCTGGATTGGAATAATGACGGTTTGCTCGACATCGTGCTTTCTCATCTGCCTCATGTCATCAACCTGGAAGATCCAACCGTTTTATATGAGCAGCAGGCAGCAAGCGGATTTCAGGAGGTTACCGATACAGTTGGCCTCAACGTCACTTACAGTAATTTTGCATTCTTATCCAACCTGGATATATCTGGAAAGATGGATCTCATGGTGGTTGGCCCCAAAGGTTCACCGGCACTCGACCTTGAGAGCATACCATTTACTGTGTTAGATCCGGCTATTGGACTGGATTCACTCCCCAACGCTGAAATCACGGATATTGTCAGTGCCGATCTGAATGGAGACCTGACCCCGGACCTTCATATGGTGCGAGGCCCGAAGAGATCGAACATCGTTCAGGTAGACGCGACAACGCTCGAGGCAAGCATTGGCGTATCCGGACAGGAGCTTGGATTTAGTTTCCAGGCACCCGGAACTGTAACATTCGATCTGTACCCAAAGTGGCGGATGAACCCAGCCAGCATATTCATCGGTTCAAACGGAATCCATCCTGCTGACTCAAAATTCAGCCTTTCGATAAACGACCCGGAGGCCGAGGGTATCGCCAGCCATGCTGCCGGCATCAATTTCGGCATATATATAGGTTACGACGCAACAACCCAAACCTGGCAACTGCTGTTCTCAGCAAGCAGCTGGGCCACCTTAAATGTCATTGCCGAGGCCAATGTGCCGCTTCAGAATGTCAGCGCCATTAATTTCGATCCCAGCCAGGAATTCCCCCCGAGCGGTAATCTACTGGTAAACAACAATGGTATTTTTCAGGACCGCACACTACTATCCGGCATAGAGGAACCGTCATCCGGTCATAGTATTGTTGCCGGTGATTTCGACAACGACATGGATACAGACCTCTATATCGTTGCCACTGGACCGGTTCAGAACCTCCCGAATATCCTCTATGAGAATACGGGCAACGGCCAGTTTACCGCTGTTCCTGGCGCAGGTGGCGCGGCCGGTACTTCACTGGGAAAAGGTGGGACAGTGAGCGTAAGCGATTACAACCGGGATGGATTTCTGGATCTTTTCGTTACAAACGCTATCGCACCGGAACCCTTTAATATTGATGGTCCTGTTCAATTATTCCGCAATGCAGGGAACAGCAACCACTGGATTGAGCTGGATCTCGAGGGCGTACAATCAAACCGCGACGGGATTGGCACACGCATTCTGGCCACAGCCGGGGGGATTACCCAGCTGCGAGAGCAGGGCGGTGGAATGCACTTCCGCACCCAGAATCACCAGCGCATCCACTTCGGGCTGGCGGGTAACACGGCGGTAGATTCTGTCACCGTCAACTGGCCCAGCGGTATCACCCAAACCATCAACAACCTGCCGGCCGATGAAATCGTCCACGTCCTCGAGCCCAGTTACCCCTCCCCTGCCGGCAAACCGGACTATCAACCCGGCCTCGACGAGGGCCTCTATCTCTGGAAAGACACCTTTGATGGCCCCTATCATGTCGAGGCAAACGGCAGTGGCCCATCATCCGTCTTTTCGTTTGAACTCATTACGGACCAGCCCATCGCATCCGTGACACCACGATCACTTGAGAGCAACGACAGCCTGGCGTGGAGTGGCCGCCATTTGACCTTCGAGGGCCGGGTCGGCACCTGGTTTGACGGACTGGAAATCCAGTTGCCACCGGCTACCCGCGCCATGATGGCGGTCGAACAGGACGGTAGCCCCAATCCGCGTCAGCTTCATATCGGGACGACAGGCCAACCGCTGACACCGAGCGGCTGGATCGTCGCAGCCGATAATACCTTGCCGCCCCCACCCCCGTTCCAGGGCGGACAGGACCTGGGGCTGTTTATCGGACGTGATGCGGCCAGTGGCGAAGTGCGTGCTCGCTGGAACGGCGACGGTCCAAACCATCGCGCCGCGATCGAACTGCTGTTTTCCCAGGTACCGAACGTTGTGACCCCCGTCGGTATTGAGGCAAACGATACCTTTACCACCACGGCCAATGCCGTCTCGATCGACAGCTTTGTGGGCAGCTGGTGGGATGGTGCCAACATCAGTGTGCCACCCGGCACGCGCATGGGACTGGCCTATACCCAGGATGGGCTGGTTCAGCCACACCGGGTAAATCCGGCAACGCGCAGCCTGGGCCTGCCCAATGCCTACCGGCTGCCAAGGGCAGAGCCGTACGGAAAACCGGTCTATGATCCGGGCTCCGAAGCCGGCCTGTATCTCTGGCAGGATAAAGCGACCGGTGCCTGGCACCTGCGGGGTGCCGCCGGTGGCGGCGGTGGCCGTTACAGCGGCGAGATCGTCTCGAACCAGCCCTTTACCACGGTATCTGCGGTCAGCATTGAAGCCAACGACGTGCTGGATACCACTGACCCGCTGCGCATCGTCTTTGACCTGAGCATGGGAAAACAGTGGGAGGATGGCATTGATTTCCAGACCGCACCCGGTGCACAGCTGACCCTGAACCTGACATCCGGGCGCCCCTTCTCGATTCCCGGCAAGGCACTGCGTATCGGCGAGTCCAAATGGCCGGTCGACAACCTGCCGCTTGACCTCGGTGGCTGGTAACCCATTCTTCCCTAGGGTACCTATAACACGATTCGCTTACCCCATCCCGGTTTCTGCTCCTTCCGACAGCACTAACTCGCCATTGCCACGCCATGGTTACCATCGAGTTAGCCATGAAGATTGACGCTTGATGGTATATCGATCACGATCGCGTCGTCGGCAGTTTTTACACTTTTATCTATCCCACGAATTTCGACAGTCAGTACCTGGTTGTATTTTCTTATTTTTATTGTTGTTGCATGGATCTTGCTTGAAATAATGATGGCAATCAGACTATAAGATCTCACCGATTTCCATAACCGCTGTCTTCAGATAACTACGAAGATACTTTCATCAAAACAGTGCGCTGTGGGCACATGTATCCAGCGCATTACTACCTACAAGAGACTCTACATAATGCCAAAAGTAACTGCACAGAGAGTACTCCGGGTACCGGGAACCCTGCCAGGCTTTATAGCCGCCGCATTTTTTCAGTTGCTACTTGTGGATACAGTCGCAGGGGCATGGTTTGAAGAGACCACATCGGTCGCCGGTGTCACCTTTACGGGACCAAGTTTTGGGGCCTCCTGGGGGGATGTCAATGGAGACGGATGGCCAGACCTGTGGGTTGGGAATCATACCGCACATCCACGTGATCTATTCGAAAACAATCGAGACGGAACATTCTCTCAAGTGCCCTCCCATGACCCCTATAGACCGGATGCTCACGGATCTGCCTGGGCAGACTTTGATAATGATGGCGATCAGGACCTGTTAATGCTGGTTGGCGCCGGATCAGGCGTGGGAATCGGGGCCAATCAGTTTTTCATTAATTCGGATGGCTTGTTGAAAAACCAGGCGCAGCAATACGGACTGGATTACCCGCCTGGTCGTGGCCGCACTCCGCTATGGTTCGACTGGAACAACGACGGGAAACTCGATGTTTTCCTAGCCAACCAGGTACGACCAGACGGCGCTGCCCCCTCGGCTCTTTTTACCCAGGTGAATGGAGTATTTGCTGATAGTTTTAACCAAACAGGCCTTACCACCTCTGCCGCGGATAGTAGTTTTGCCCAATTGATGACATTGGGCACTGAACACATCAGCGGATTGATAATCGGCGGTGCACCGTATCCTGACCGGGTATATGACTACGGGAGTACCCCCTTCGTGGATTTAGACGCGACGTCCAGTTTGTTCCCGCCGTTCATCTGGAACGCAGTAGATACCGCCATAGCGGATTTCGATGGCGATCTGCTGCCCGATCTATTCATAGCGCGAGCAAGGGATGAATCCGAAGTCACACAACCGGACGCAAATACTGCAACCGCATGGATTCAGCTGATTGCCGCCGACGAACAGGGGGTTTCGTTTTCCGGCGCGACAACGATAGAGGTACAACCCGGACCGCCGTACCGACTCACAACCTCGGATGTCTTTATCGGGTCCCAGGGTCTTCATCCCGCCACGCTTACATTTAGCCTTTCCTCCGCGGATTCAACCACAACTGGAATGATGCCCCATACACCCGGTGTCGACTCCGGCGTGTTTATCGGGTTCGACACGACGTCAAGCCAGTGGCAATTTCTTGTCAGTAAGGACGCACGCATCGGCCTCAGTTTGATTGTCACCTCGGACACCGCGATAACAGACCTTCAGCCAATCGGATTCGTAAACTCCGACGGCGCACTGGCTGACCAGCTATACCGCCAGAACGGGGCCGGGTTCGAGGATGTATCTCTGGCATCGGGTGTGACCGTGCCATCGGCCTGTGAGTCAGTGGTCACCGCAGATTTCGACAACGACATGGACCCGGACCTGTATCTGGTTTGCCGTGGGCCCACATCAAATCGCCCCAATATTTTATACGAGAATCTCGGAAACGGCGTATTCCAGCCCGTTGCGAATGCGGGCGGTGCACAGGGAAGTCTGGCAGGGCGCGGCGATAGCGTCGCTGCAGCGGATTACGATAATGATGGCTTTATTGATCTGTTTATTACCAATGGCCTCGGGAATGCACCATTCAACGAGGGACCTTCACAGCTCTTCCATAACGTCGGGAATGCTAATCACTGGCTCGAGATCGATCTCGAGGGTGTCATCTCAAACAGAGATGCCATTGGTGCCGAAGTACGGGTCACTGCAAACGGGACCACACAGTCACGCCTACAGGCAGGTGGCATGCACCGCTACGCACAGAATCACCAGCGCATCCACTTCGGGCTGGCGGGTAACACGGCGGTAGATTCTGTCACCGTCAACTGGCCCAGCGGTATCACCCAAACCATCAACAACCTGCCGGCCGATGAAATCGTCCACGTCCTCGAGCCCAGTTACCCCTCCCCTGCCGGCAAACCGGACTATCAACCCGGCCTCGACGAGGGCCTCTATCTCTGGAAAGACACCTTTGATGGCCCCTATCATGTCGAGGCAAACGGCAGTGGCCCATCATCCGTCTTTTCGTTTGAACTCATTACGGACCAGCCCATCGCATCCGTGACACCACGATCACTTGAGAGCAACGACAGCCTGGCGTGGAGTGGCCGCCATTTGACCTTCGAGGGCCGGGTCGGCACCTGGTTTGACGGACTGGAAATCCAGTTGCCACCGGCTACCCGCGCCATGATGGCGGTCGAACAGGACGGTAGCCCCAATCCGCGTCAGCTTCATATCGGGACGACAGGCCAACCGCTGACACCGAGCGGCTGGATCGTCGCAGCCGATAATACCTTGCCGCCCCCACCCCCGTTCCAGGGCGGACAGGACCTGGGGCTGTTTATCGGACGTGATGCGGCCAGTGGCGAAGTGCGTGCTCGCTGGAACGGCGACGGTCCAAACCATCGCGCCGCGATCGAACTGCTGTTTTCCCAGGTACCGAACGTTGTGACCCCCGTCGGTATTGAGGCAAACGATACCTTTACCACCACGGCCAATGCCGTCTCGATCGACAGCTTTGTGGGCAGCTGGTGGGATGGTGCCAACATCAGTGTGCCACCCGGCACGCGCATGGGACTGGCCTATACCCAGGATGGGCTGGTTCAGCCACACCGGGTAAATCCGGCAACGCGCAGCCTGGGCCTGCCCAATGCCTACCGGCTGCCAAGGGCAGAGCCGTACGGAAAACCGGTCTATGATCCGGGCTCCGAAGCCGGCCTGTATCTCTGGCAGGATAAAGCGACCGGTGCCTGGCACCTGCGGGGTGCCGCCGGTGGCGGCGGTGGCCGTTACAGCGGCGAGATCGTCTCGAACCAGCCCTTTACCACGGTATCTGCGGTCAGCATTGAAGCGAATGACGTACTGGATACTTCGAACCCTACCCGTATCGTCTTTGACCTGAGCATGGGGAAACAGTGGGAGGATGGCATTGATTTCCAGACCGCACCCGGTGCACAGCTGACCCTGAACCTGACATCCGGGCGCCCCTTCTCGATTCCCGGCAAGGCACTGCGTATCGGCGAGTCCAAATGGCCGGTCGACAACCTGCCGCTTGACCTCGGTGGCTGGTAACCCATTCTTCCCTGGGGTACCTATAACACGATTCGCTTACCCCATCCCGGTTTCTGCTCCTTCCGCAGGGCATCCACAGCAGCTTCGACCTGGCTAGATAACTTGTGGAGAACCTGAACGAAGGGGTTCACCGGAGCTGGAAATCGCGAACCTTGAACAGTGCCGCGCACAGTATGCGGAGGCATACCTGGCCGATCTGCAACACGGGCCGACAACCGATGCTTACAGGTTATTCTCAAACCATGGTACTGCGCCGAGATCAAGGGGGGTATGTGATTACCATCTTGTCGGCGTCGATATGGACACTTGCTGGTCGGTTTATGAGCATGAGATGTCGGTAATTCTTACGCTTTCTATATCCCTCGAATCACCGCAATGACTTACCATATGTTTTCATTAGTATTATTTATTTTGCACGAAAATTGCATGTTACTATTGATGGCGGTCAGGCCATAAAATCCTGCCGACGTCCATAACCACTGCCTTCAGATAAAAAGGAAGATATTTTCATCAAGACACAGGCGCTGTCGTGGGTGCTATGTATCCAGCATGTAGCACTATCCGGCTTATTGCTACCCACTAGAGGCACTGTCAGAGAGTAAAACATTATGACAACAGCAACTGCACATAGAGTACTCCAGGTTCCGGGAATCCTACCAGGCTTAATAGCCGCAGCACTTTTTCAGTTACTGCTTGTGGGTACAGCCACAGGAGCATGGTTTGAAGAAACCACATCGGTTGCCGGTGTCACCTACACGGGTCCAAGCTTTGGGGCCTCCTGGGGGGATGTCAATGGAGATGGATGGCCAGATCTCTGGGTTGTAAATCATGCTGCGAATCCACCTGGTCTTTTCGAGAACAATCAGGACGGAACTTTCTCACAAATCTGGCCTCAAGAGCCATATACAATAGCTGATACTCACGGATCGTCCTGGGCAGACTTCGATAATGATGGCGATCAGGATCTGCTAATGCTGGTGGGCGCCGGATCAGGAACCGGGAGCGGAGCCAATCAGTTTTTCATTAATTCGGGTGGCTTATTACAAGAACAAGCACCGGGTTTCGGTCTGGATTACCCGCTCGGGCGCGGTCGCACACCGCTATGGTTCGACTGGAACAACGACGGTGAACTCGATGTTTTTCTAGCCAACCTCGCGCGACCAGATGGCGCCGCCCCCTCGGCCCTGTTTTCCCAGGCAGATGGCGTGTTTGTTGATAGTTTTAACCAAACAGGCCTTTCCACCTCTGCCGCGGATATTAACTATGCCCAGTTAATGACATTGGGCACCGAACAGATTAATGGATTGATCATCGGCGGCGTTCCCTTTCCTGACAGGGTATATGACTATGGGAGCACCCCCTTCGTGGATTTAGACGCGACGTCCAGTTTGTTCCCGGCCGTCATATGGAGCGCAAGAGATTCAGCCATAGCGGATTTCGATGGCGATTTGCTGTCCGATCTGTTCATTGCGCGAACAAAAGATGAATCCGAAGTCGCACAACCGGACGCAAATACTGCAACCGCATGGATTCAGCTGACGGCCAGCGAAAAGGGGTTTTCATTTTCCGGTGCGACAACGATAGAGGTACAGCTCGCACCGCCATACCGACTTGCTGCATCAGATGTCTTCATCGGGTCCCAGGGTCTTCATCCCGCCACGCTTACATTTAGCCTTTCCTCCGCGGATTCAACCACAACTGGAATGATGCCCCATACACCCGGTGTCGACTCCGGCGTGTTTATCGGGTTCGACACGACGTCAGGCCAGTGGCAATTTCTTGTCAGCAAGAACACATGGATCGGCCTCAGTTTGATTGTCACCTCGGACACCGCGATGACAGACCTTCAGCCGATCGGGTTCGTAAACTCCGACGGCGCACTGGCTGACCAGCTATACCGCCAGAACGGGGCCGGGTTCGAGGATGTATCTCTGGCATCGGGTGTGACCGTGCCATCGGCCTGTGAGTCAGTGGTCACCGCAGATTTCGACAACGACATGGACCCGGACCTGTATCTGGTTTGCCGTGGGCCCACATCAAATCGCCCCAATATTTTATACGAGAATCTCGGAAACGGCGTATTCCAGCCCGTTGCGAATGCGGGCGGTGCACAGGGAAGTCTGGCAGGGCGCGGCGATAGCGTCGCCGCAGCGGATTACGATAATGATGGCTTTATTGATCTGTTTATTACCAATGGCCGCGGGGACGCACCGTTCAACGAGGGACCTTCACAGCTCTTCCATAACGTCGGCAACGCTAATCACTGGCTCGAGATCGATCTCGAGGGTGTCATCTCAAACAGAGATGCCATTGGTGCCGAAGTACGGGTCACTGCAAACGGGACCACACAGTCACGCCTACAGGCAGGTGGCATGCACCGCTACGCACAGAATCACCAGCGCATCCACTTCGGGCTGGCGGGTAACACGGCGGTAGATTCTGTCACCGTCAACTGGCCCAGCGGTATCACCCAAACCATCAACAACCTGCCGGCCGATGAAATCATCCACGTCCTCGAGCCCAGTTACCCCTCCCCCGCCGGCAAACCGGACTATCAACCCGGCCTCGATGAAGGCCTCTTCCTCTGGAAAGACACCTTTGATGGCCCCTACCATATCGAGGTGAATGGCAGCGGCCCGGTCTCGCAGTTTTCCTTTGAACTCATTGCTGACAAACCGATTGACAGTGTCACACCAAAACAACTGGAGGCAAATGATACCCTGGTGTGGAGCGGCCACCACCTGAACTTCAAGGGCTGGGTCAGCTCGTGGATTGATGCACTGGATTTCCAGCTACCACCGGGTACCCGCGCCATGATGGCGGTCGAACAGGACGGCAGCCCCAATCCGCGTCAACTCCATATCGGTGCTTCAGGCCAACCGCTGACACCGAGCGGCTGGATCGTCGCAGCCGATAATACCTTGCCGCCCCCACCCCCGTTTCAGGGCGGACAGGACCTGGGGCTATTTATCGGACGTGATACAGCCAGTGGCGAAGTGCGTGCACGCTGGAACGGTGATGGTCCGAACCATCGCGCCGCGATCGAACTGCTGTTTTCCCAGGTACCGAACGTTGTGACCCCCGTCGGTATTGAGGCAAACGATATCTTTAACGTCACGGACAATGCCGTCTCGATCGACAGCTTTGTGGGCAGCTGGTGGGATGGTGCCAACGTCAGTGTGTCACCCGGCACGCGCATGGGACTGGCCTATACCCAGGATGGGCTGGTTCAGCCACACCGGGTGAATCCGGCAACGCGCAGCCTGGGCCTGCCCAATGCCTACCGGCTGCCAAGGGCAGAGCCGTACGGAAAACCGGTCTATGACCCGGGCACGGAAGCCGGCCTGTATCTCTGGCAGGATAAAGCCACCGGTGCCTGGCACCTGCGGGGTGCCGCCGGCGGCGGCGGTGGCCGTTACACCGGTGAGCTTGTCTCGGACCAGCCCTTTACCACGGTATCTGCGGTCAGCATTGAAGCCAACGACGTGCTGGATACCACTGACCCGCTGCGCATCGTCTTCGACCTGGGCATGGGAAAACAGTGGGAGGATGGCATTGATTTCCAGACCGCACCCGGTGCACAGCTGACCCTGAACCTGACATCCGGGCGCCCCTTCTCGATTCCCGGCAAAGCGCTACGCATCGGCGAATCGAAATGGCCGGTCGATAACCTGCCGCTTGACCTCGGTGGCTGGTAATGTCAGAAGAAAACTGACGTCTATTACCAGCGTTTCTTTCCTCACCTTGCAGTCATAACTGACAGACTATGGAGTAGTGATTTGAACGGACGCAGGAATCATGGCGCATGGATACTTGCCGCAGGATTACAGGTCGTTACCGTCACCTGGTCGGCTGCAAACATTCATGCTGCGGAGATAGTGTTCCAGGAAGTAGCGAACAGTGCGGGAATCACGAATGTTGGACAAAGCTGGGGTTCCTCATGGGGTGATTTCAATGGTGATGGCTGGCCAGACATCTGGGCCAGCAATCACGCCCGTATGCCATCTCTGTATTTAAACATGAAAGATGGAACTTTCATTGATGCTGCAGCAGATGCGTTATCAACAGAAATCTGGAATAACATAAAAACAGCCTACGGCGGCTATGATTCACATGGCGCGGCATGGGCCGATTTTGATAATGACGGTGACCAGGATCTCATACAACTCGCCGACGGCGGCAACAGACAACAGCCAAATCATCTGTATGTTAATTCCGGTGATGCACAATTTGAAGCTCAGGAGCAGGCAGTAGCACTGGGACTGAACCTCCCTAACGCGAATTCTCGCACACCTTTATGGCTCGACTGGAACAAGGACGGCCTGCTGGATTTGCTTACCACTTCATATTTCCGGGAAGGAGGGAGCACCTCGCCTGCCACGCTATTTCAGCAGGTTGATGGCCGGTTCTTGAATGTAAATAACATTGCATGGCCCGGAATCACTACCCGCACTAATTTTTCGTTACTGTCTGATCTTACCGGCAACGAGCAACTTGACATTGCAGTCACTGCGCCGGGCGACTCACTCTATACATTCAGCACTACAAATTCTGTATTTACGGATGAAACACTCGCATTGGGACTTCAGGGAATCGGTAGTGCAGTAGATGCAGTGTCAGCTGACCTTGCGGGGGGGGCTGCATCGGACATATTCATTCTGGGTGGTCCAACAGGCAATGGAGTCGTGCAGGCGGATACATTGACTATTGAAGCATCACTCACCGCAAACAGGGACGAGAAAGGATTCAGTTTTCAAACGACTGGAACGATATCGATTGAGTTATATCACCCCTGGCTGGTTTTAACATCCAGAGTTTACATAGGCGCAGCCGGTGTTCATCCGGTTGCACATAATTTTGTGCTCAGTAGTGATGACCCCGAAGTCGACGGCATTCTCGTGCACACACCCGGTGTCGACAATGGCTTCTATATTGGTTTCGAGAGAACCACTGGAACCTGGAGTATTTTCTATTCAAGTCCTTCCAGTGCCGACAATCGCTACGTGGTCGTCCGCGCTGACAACCCCATTTCCAGCTTGGCCGCTATTGGATTCAATCCTGCTGCCCGGTTACCAGAGGATTCTCTGCTCTCCCGAGACACCGGTGTATATCAAAACATTGCGCCTCTGGCAGGAATCGAGGCTGGAAGTTCCGGACGAAATATCGCAGTGGGTGACTTCGACAACGATATGGATCAGGATTTATACATTGTCGCAACAGGTCCTGTGGAGAATGAGTTCAATGTTCTATACGAGAACCTGGGGGATGGCTTTTTTGCACGTGTCCCCGATGCCGGCGGGGCTGCAGGTACGCGGTTAGGACGTGGGGATACGGTCAGTGTCGCTGATTACGATCTTAATGGCTTTCTAGACCTTTTTGTCACCAATGGAAAATCACATCCACCATTTGACAAGGATGGTCCTGTTCAATTATTCCGCAATGCAGGGAACAGCAACCACTGGATTGAGCTGGATCTCGAGGGCGTACAATCAAACCGCGACGGGATTGGCACACGCATTCTGGCCACAGCCGGGGGGATTACCCAGCTGCGAGAGCAGGGCGGTGGAATGCACTTCCGCACCCAGAATCACCAGCGCATCCACTTCGGGCTGGCGGGTAACACGGCGGTAGATTCTGTCACCGTCAACTGGCCCAGCGGTATCACCCAAACCATCAACAACCTGCCGGCCGATGAAATCGTCCACGTCCTCGAGCCCAGTTACCCCTCCCCTGCCGGCAAACCGGACTATCAACCCGGCCTCGACGAGGGCCTCTATCTCTGGAAAGACACCTTTGATGGCCCCTATCATGTCGAGGCAAACGGCAGTGGCCCATCATCCGTCTTTTCGTTTGAACTCATTACGGACCAGCCCATCGCATCCGTGACACCACGATCACTTGAGAGCAACGACAGCCTGGCGTGGAGTGGCCGCCATTTGACCTTCGAGGGCCGGGTCGGCACCTGGTTTGACGGACTGGAAATCCAGTTGCCACCGGCTACCCGCGCCATGATGGCGGTCGAACAGGACGGTAGCCCCAATCCGCGTCAGCTTCATATCGGGACGACAGGCCAACCGCTGACACCGAGCGGCTGGATCGTCGCAGCCGATAATACCTTGCCGCCCCCACCCCCGTTCCAGGGCGGACAGGACCTGGGGCTGTTTATCGGACGTGATGCGGCCAGTGGCGAAGTGCGTGCTCGCTGGAACGGCGACGGTCCAAACCATCGCGCCGCGATCGAACTGCTGTTTTCCCAGGTACCGAACGTTGTGACCCCCGTCGGTATTGAGGCAAACGATACCTTTACCACCACGGCCAATGCCGTCTCGATCGACAGCTTTGTGGGCAGCTGGTGGGATGGTGCCAACATCAGTGTGCCACCCGGCACGCGCATGGGACTGGCCTATACCCAGGATGGGCTGGTTCAGCCACACCGGGTAAATCCGGCAACGCGCAGCCTGGGCCTGCCCAATGCCTACCGGCTGCCAAGGGCAGAGCCGTACGGAAAACCGGTCTATGATCCGGGCTCCGAAGCCGGCCTGTATCTCTGGCAGGATAAAGCGACCGGTGCCTGGCACCTGCGGGGTGCCGCCGGTGGCGGCGGTGGCCGTTACAGCGGCGAGATCGTCTCGAACCAGCCCTTTACCACGGTATCTGCGGTCAGCATTGAAGCCAACGACGTGCTGGATACCACTGACCCGCTGCGCATCGTCTTTGACCTGAGCATGGGAAAACAGTGGGAGGATGGCATTGATTTCCAGACCGCACCCGGTGCACAGCTGACCCTGAACCTGACATCCGGGCGCCCCTTCTCGATTCCCGGCAAGGCACTGCGTATCGGCGAGTCCAAATGGCCGGTCGACAACCTGCCGCTTGACCTCGGTGGCTGGTAATGATCAATCCCCGGTGGCATTAGCGATATGAATAATGCGAACACCCGAATCAGACGGATGCCATGTACACGGGCAAGTTGATACAAAAACTTTTTTCCCTGTTATACCTGACTCTCGTAGTCATTACGGGATGGCATACAGTAGCTTACTCACAGCCAGTCGCCGTTGAACCCGCTGTCACCCTGTCGGTGTTCGATACTGGAGGTGCTTTGGACCTGGGAAATAATGGTGGTTTTACTCTGGGGGGGGTTGAGGCGGACCCACTGGGCAATGGTGTGTTTGTTATTGCCGGGAACTCAAATATCTTCGAGATCACTTCATCATTACAGTTCATCCATTCGACGGGAATGGATACCGCAACCACGATAGGGATGCCGGAACCGATTAGTTTGATCCCCTGGGCATACGACCTGACGCGAGGCACTGACGGACGTTACTACGTAGCTGGCGCACTGTCAGATGTTGGCGGCATATACGGATTCGATCCAGGTGGTGAATCATCCGTTTATGCCTTTGTAACAGGAACACCCACCTGGGCGACCTCGGGACTAACCTTTGATGAGACGAACACCATTGCCTTTATCTCCACCGATGGATCGTCATCGACCTCCTCAAATGGCCTCTACCGGATTACGACCAATGGTGTCGTAACCAAGCTAATCAACCCGGGAGAACTGCCGGATGGCATACCACGCGGAACAGATGATCATGTCGTTACGCTTGATGGCCGTACCATTCTCGCAGGAGACAAATCGCATGATTTATGGGATGTCACGGGCGGTCCGGGATCCGTCACCTTACTCGCCGACCTCGATGCCTTTTTCAGCCCAGGCGAGGTACCTGGCTGGGGCCTCAACGATAATGTCTGGGGTAGCCGAGCAACGGTTGATCCGGTGTCAGGCGACATTTTCTATTCTCATGGTGCTGCAGCACCTGCCACCATTCCAATATCGATCATACGAGTCGCAGCTGATGGCAGCACGGCCAGTCTCTTTGCAACCGGGTTTAGTGTATTGAGAGATCTGGATTTCGGGCCAGCAAGTAACGGTGAAGGGCGCAGTCTGTACGTTACCGAATTCAGCAATGGAACCGGAACAATCTACGAGCTCGCCTTTAAGGAACCTGACATTCTTGGAGAACCAGCTTACCAACCCGGTGCTGAAGAGGGCCTGTATCTCTGGAGGGAGAGCTTCGATGGGCCATATCACATGGAAATAAGTGGCAGCGGCCCGCTCTCACAGTTTTCGTTTGAACTCATCGCGGACCAGCCGATTGACAGTGTCATACCCAGACAACTGGAGGCAAATGACACCCTGGCGTGGAGCGGCCATCATCTGGCCTTCACTGGCTGGGTCAGCAACTGGATTGACGGACTGGATTTCCAGCTGCCACCGGGTACCCGCGCCATGATTGCGGTCGAACAGGACGGTACCCCGAGTCCGAGCCAGCTTCATGTCGGGGCGTCAGGCCTGCCACTGTCACCGAGCGGCTGGATTGTCGCAGCGGATAGCTTGCCTGCACCACCCCCGTTCCAGGGTGGACAGGATCTGGGGCTGTTTATCGGGCGTGATGCGGCCAGTGGCGAGGTCCATGTACGCTGGAATGGCGATGGACAAAACCATCGCGCCGGTATCGAACTGCTGTTTTCCCAATCACCAGACGCCATCACGCCTGTTGGTCTGGAGTTTAATGACGTCCTGGTGGCAGCGGCCAATTCGGTGTCCATCGACAGCTACGTGGGGACCTGGTGGGATGGTGTAAACATCGACCTGCCGCCTGCAACACATATGGGGCTTGCGTATACCCAGGATGGTCTGATTCAGATCGACTGGGTGAATCCGACGACGCACGACCTCGGCAAACCCAATGCCTATTGGCTACCCAGGGCAGAGCCGTACGGAAAACCGGTCTATGATCCGGGCACGGAAGCAGGCCTGTATCTCTGGCAGGATAAAGCCACCGGTGCCTGGCACCTGCGGGGTGCCGCGGGTGGTGGCGGTGGCCGTTACAGCGGTGAGATTGTCTCGGACCAGCCCTTTACCACGGCATCCGCATTCAGTCTCGAAGCAAATGATGTGCTGGACACCACGGACCCCATGCGTATCGTCTTCGACCTGGGTATGGGGAACCAGTGGGAAGACGGCATCGATTTCCAGGCCGCTCCCGGTGCACAGCTGACCCTGTACCTGACAACCGGACGCCCCTTCACCTTACCCAGAAAGGCGGTACGTATAGGCGAATTGAAATGGCCTGTCGATAATCTGCCACTCAACCTGAGTGGTTGGTAATGGTCACCCCCCGACGGCTCTTGCTATAGAAACAAGGTGTCAAGGGCTACACCCTCTTCGATTGCGGACAAGCTGCGATCCGTAAAGACCAGCCCTCCTGTTCCTGGCTGCACCCAATCACAAACCTCGGAGTAAATACTGTCTATTGTCGTTAGTCCATTGATGTCAGGACTTGGATCACTTAAGCGCTCCAGCTCTTCCTGCGGAAACATTTCTCCATATACGCCACCCTGCACACCGCTCCCGATAACAAGGATTGATGTCCCTGTGCCATGATCCGTCCCGTTATCACCATTGGCCAGCAGCTGCCGCCCGAACTCGCCTCCCAGCACGAACACAGTGCTATGCAGGACACTGAGCGGTAATTCCTGGTAAAGCACATCCAGCGCCTTTCCGTCACCAAAAAGATCTTCCAGCTTCGGTTCAATCACCTCACGCTGGGTACGGTGTGTATCCCAATCCCCAAACTCCATGGAAACCACTCGCTGAGAGAGAATATCACTGCAAACAAAGCTGTCGTACAGATTACGGATCTGCTCACCGAGATACGGGTCTGACAAACTTCCCGACATCAGGGAAGCAATTGCGCCTGGAAGATCAACAGTAGACAACCGCTCTTCAATAGGTTCGCCAAACTCACGTAACAATCGTTCGTGTTCTACAAACCCGCGATAAATTGAATCAGCGCCCATCTCCTGCCCCAATGCCGCATAGTAGTTGCCTAAGCCGCGGGTAATATCCCGTACTGCCCAGTTCGAACCAACCTCGTCACCAGGCCTGTAAAGGGTAAGCTCTCTTGTGTTTCTGGCACTGATTAAATTTCGATTATCATGGCTGTCCGGATCGATAGGATGAGGACCATACGTAAATGGAGTCGGTATTTTACTCAGCGACAGCACATTACCTCCTGCATAGGACGCCAGTCGGCCACCCCAGCCCGAGCGTTCAAAATCATTCGGACCCGAGCTCAGATTCCCCTGTTCCATGATCAATTTGCAATGACTGTGATTGCGCGTAAGCCCACCCACCGAATTTGAAATGATGGCGACATTTCCCGCATCCCACATGCGTTTCAGCCAGGCACATTTACCCAGTATTCCAAATTCAGTCGTTCCGTCACTCACATGGGAATAGTCATTGTTCCAGCGAGCCGCATAGGCTGAAGATGACCGGGCAATTGAATGCGATCCTGCCCGGGCTGCCCAGTACTCATGACCGTAACTACCCGGTACCGGATCAAAAGGCGGTGTAAACAGATGCCGAAAATCGGGCGCTCCAGACAGCATAATATTGACAAGCACGCGGTTTCCCAGCGCTGGAATACTATTTGCGGATGCTGCACGGCCAAGTACTGGCAGCCCGCCGGTGCCATAAAGCGCACCCGTTGCAAGAACTGCCCTGATGAAGTCTCTGCGCTTCATTTTGCTATTTACCCTCCTGGACGAATATATAGGGCGTCCCGGAAATGAAGTTTATCGCCTGCCCGATACGCTCGTTGGTGCCGCGACGTTCGTTTGTATCCGAACTGTTTAGTGCCAGACTTTGGCTTGCAAGGTCATCGACCAGTTTCATGAACGCGGGCTCTGTTTCGATCTCCGTGGATGTAATTATCCTGTCGAGGTCTTCCGGTCTCGCCAAGGAGACAAGGTCCTGATCATTAGCAAGGAAGGCATATACATGCGCCCTCTCCAGGGAACCAAAGTTTTTCAGCCCATCAGCGATTAATCGATTCCACAACCATTCTGCCACATGCCGGACGTTATATTGGCCAGACGCGTCCGCTGGAACCATGCTTCCCCAGTCTCGCGCCCATGAATGTACATACCTGGAGCCGCTGGTCTGGCGATACCTGTAATAGCCTTGTGTAACGCGATTGTAGTTATTCCGAAACACACCCGAACTGCTCGCTGCCTCAATGCCTGTTTGACCTCCAAAGACGTTATGAACAGGATGAAATACACGGACATCTTCCTTGGTATATTCCATAGCACCGAGAAGATTCAGATATCCATCATCGTTGCTTAGAGAGATCTTGTTGGCCAACAGCATATGCCGGTCAATACTGGTCAGGTACTTGATGCGATCCTCGCTGTGAAAGAGTGTGGATATGGCATACGCCCTGAGAAATGAAAGCAGACTTTTGGATTGCATGCTCGACCAGGCACTGCGAATGCGGGCAATCTTGGCATCCGTCAGGTTGTCATCTGCAAGATCACCAATAATCTTGACGGGCAGGTTATCCAGGCTTTCCTGGTGGTTGATCACATCCTGTGATAACTGGTTAACTCGCTCTGGCATATTGTGTCCCCAGTACTGGGTACCCAGCATGTCGAGAATACCCGGGTAATGAAACGCTGTACCGAAGCTGATATTGTCAGTTAGCAGATCATCCAGATCTCGCTCTATCGACATATCGGTAAAGGCTCTCGCGGTAGATTTGATGGTAACCGTTTCATGGTAGACCGGATCGAAGTTGCCAAGAACACCGAAAAACAGCTGGTAATACTCCCGCGCAAAATCCTCATTACAGAAGCATTCACCATTCAGAAAACGGTTATTGACATGACCATACTGGGTTGCGATAGCAGACGAGGTTGCCGCAATAGTCATCACGTCCTGGTAGGGTTCACCTTCTTCCATGGCTTCCATGATGCTGTCGTAGTAGCCAATCAGCTGCTTCGGCGTCACTGTGGCATCAAGATTGGCAACCATGTGATAGTTGGTTTCCCACAGGCCGATTTTCTGCCGGAACGGATTCAATCCACGGCTTGTAGCCGCCAGCACCCAGACCCTGTCAGTCAACCACATGTCCGTGTGGTACCAGTCGCGTTCTTCCTCGGGAACCCCGTTCTGCGGATCATTCGACGACCAGAATTCGCCAAGTCCGCGAAGCGTGCCATCACGCTTGTCCAGTCCATCGTAATTGGAAGCCGTTACCGGTGACAGTTTCAGGTTGTGTTCGTCAAAGGTGAGCATCTCGACAATTGCCCGCTCTGGCGGCATAGCTGCCCATGAGGCTATCTGCTGATCGGTGGCATGGCCACCATAAGCGAAGGTGTGCAGCACCTTGCGCACGGCCGTGTCATCCCACGCCTCGTCACTGATTGTCAGCAGGCCCAGGGTCTGGAAAGCTTGTGCAGTAGAAGCTGTCGGCTCCGAACCAGAATCAGCATCAGAACCACCCCCGCCACCACAGCCGTCGAGGATGAACATCAAAATTATTGAGATTGCCAACCAGGCATAATGGCGACCCATGTATGGAGTCCTCCGCGATCCGTGTGGGTACATAACGACATCAGCGAGGACTCTATTGAGCAGCACAGTCTGAAACTGTGGCAGGGCGCAAGGTTTTAAGGCATTAAGGATTTTTTGGTAATATCAATCTCGGGATTTATGTGACAGGCTATCGTTAATCGTGAACCTGTTAACTGCATTCACTGCTATTCAGTGCTAAATATCTGAGCTGCGCCCAACACACTCGTACTCAAACCCGTGCTCCTTGATCATGGCTGGCTCATAGATATTTCGCAGGTCAACAATGGCATTTCCGGCCATGAGTTCCTTGACCCGTTTCAGCTGCAGCCCCCGGTACTCATTCCATTCAGTCATCAGTACCATGACATCTGCTCCCTCAACCGTCTGGTACACATCGTCAAAGTAGTTGACTTGACCCGGTAGCAGTTGCTTTGCTTCTGCGACGCCCTGCGGATCATGCGCACGAATAATCGCGCCCTTGTCAATCAGGTTAGGAATAATCGCAAGGGAAGGAGAATCCCGCATATCATCGGTTTCAGGCTTGAAGGTAAGCCCGAGTACGGCGATTGTTTTACCGGACTCATTGCCACCCAGCGCCCCGCGGATTTTCTTCACCATGCGCGCCTTTTGTGCAGCATTCACCTCTACGGTCGCTTCGACTATCCTGCAAGATGCGCCATACTCCTGTGCGATACGGATAAGTGCGGTTGTATCCTTGGGAAAGCAGGAACCGCCATAACCGGGACCGGCATGCAGAAACTTCCGGCCGATACGGCCATCCAGCCCCATGCCTTTTGCTACAGCATGCACATCTGCACCAACCTGTTCGCACAGATTCGCAATCTCGTTAATAAAGCTGATCTTGGTCGCCAGAAAGGCATTGGAGGCATACTTGACCAGCTCGGCACTTTCCAGATTGGTTACCTGTATGGGGGCCTCAATGAGGTTGATTGGACGATAGAGTTCACGAAGCAGCTTTTCGGCCCGCTCACTTTCCACACCAAGCACGACACGGTCCGGGCGCATGAAATCGCCAATCGCTGCACCCTCGCGCAGGAACTCGGGATTGGAGGCTACATCGAAATCGGCGTGCGGATTTTCTTCCCTGACTATTCGTGCAACCTGTCTTGCAGTCCCGACGGGAACGGTCGATTTATCAACGATCACCGTGTAACCGGAGAGATGTTTGGCAATCTGCCTCGCGGCTTCGTAGACATACACCAGGTCCGCATGTCCGTCACCACGACGTGTGGGGGTACCTACAGCAATAAAGACCAGGTCAGCTTCTTCGACTGCGGGGTGATAATCAGTCGTGAATTGCAGACGGCTGGCAGCGACATTGCGGGCCACCAGATCATCGAGGCCGGGTTCATAGATGGGAATCTTGCCGGCATTCAGGGCAGCTATCTTTTTCAGGTCGACATCGATACAGGTGACGTTGGCTCCAAACTCTGCGAAGCAGGCGCCGGAAACGAGGCCGACATAGCCGGAACCGATCATTACTACGTTCATATTGTGAATACCAGATTAGAGTTAAAAGTCATTTGATGTGGAATACGAAATCATTCAATGTTCAGGGAATCCGACGAAGACAGGGTAACCTGCCGTCATGAAAAAGAATAACAGGTATGACATCTGTGGATAAATATATGAGCCCCGGTGTCGGCGTCTTATCAGGCTGTTTGCAGTGTCTCCCCGCAATTCGCACCGGGGAAGGCGCTCTTAAGAATTGCCTTGTGCACAGAAGTCATCGTGGGTATCTATATATCCCTCGCGCAACAGGTACAGCATGATCTCCTGTATCGCCTGCATGGGGCTCTTGCCGGCGGTATCGATACGGATTTCCGGGTGTTCGGGCAGATCGTAGGGATCACTGATGCCGGTGAACTCCGGGATTATCCCCTCGCGCGCCTTGGCATACAGGCCCTTGCGGTCACGACTTTCGCACACCTCCAGCGAGGTCGCGACATGGATCTCGATGAAGGAGCCGTATTGTTCCACTGTCTCGCGGGCATCACGACGCATGGCGGTATAGGGGGCAATCGGTGCACAGATGGCGATGCCGCCATTCTTGGTGATTTCACTGGCGACATAGGCGATGCGATGCACATTGATATTGCGGTGCTCCCGCGAGAAACCCAGTTCACTGGAGAGGTTCAGGCGCACCACGTCCCCGTCCAGCAAGGTCACCGGTCGGCCACCCTCCTCGATGAACTTGGCATACAGTATCTTGGCAAGCGTTGACTTGCCCGAACCCGACAGCCCGGTGAAAAACAGGGTGATGCCCTTTTTATTACGCGGCGGGTAGACCTTGCGCAAGGTCGCGATGACCTCAGGGTAGGAATACCACGCGGGGATTTCCTGGTTGTGTTCCAGGTGGTGTTTCAGGTCCTTGTCGGTGAAACGGATGCAATGCTTGTTCTCCGGGTCCGACGCCACAAAGGCCTCGGTATCCGAGGCGTAACACAGCTCCTTTACCGGAACCATCCTGATGGCCAGATCATGCTGGTGCTGTTCCATCATCTCCTGAGCCGCGTAGCGCGGATAGAAACGCTTCGCCTCATCACGCACACCCGGGGGCGCCGCATGCTCGGGTCCCACGATCATGTGCGAACAGCCGTAGTTCTGGCGCATAATGGCATTTAGCAACACTTCCCGTGGCCCGGCCATGCGCACCGCAGAGGGCAGTAATGACAGCACCGCCATGTGGAGCGGGTAATGACGCCGGATCGCCTGGTAGCAGTGCACGCGCGCGTAATAATGCAGGTCGCCCGGCTTGGTCATACCGACAGACGGGTGCAACAGGATATTCGCCTGTGCCTCTTTTGCCGCCCGCAGTGTTATCTCTCGATGCAGTCGATGCATGGGCTTGCAGGTGTGGAAACCGACCACGTTCTGCCAGCCCAATTTGTCAAACATGTGCCGCAGTTCTTCCGGGGTATCACGCAGCGTTTCGAAATCATTATGAATCGGCAGCTGTACGCCCGTGACCTCACCGCCGACATAGGTGTCGTGCACCTGCTCCATCAGGTAACGCACACCGGGGTGAGCTGTCGAGGTGGTACCATAGATTTCCTGTGCCTCGCGCTGCTTGTCTGGCTGCCATTTGTCGCTAACCGTCAGCGCAGCCACCATGAAGCCTTCACCATCGCACAGCGCCAGCCGTTGTCCGGGTTCGATCTTCTCCGCCAGACCGGCAGGGACATCAAAGGTAATCGGTATCGACCACAGGCTGCCGTCAGGCAGCCGCATATTGGTGATAACAGACTCGTAGCTCACCTGATCCATGAAGCCACGTAACGGCGACAGTCCACCGCACAGCATCAGCTCCAGGTCACAAATATGACGCTGACTCAGGGTGACATTAAGAAATTTTCCCGACTCCTGCTTGAGTTTTTCAGCCAGGAGTTCATCGACCAGCAGGTTACAAAGCGTACCGCCATGCGGCGCGATCAGGTGATCCATAGAGATTTTTCCAGTGTGGGGAAATGCAGGCAGCAGCCTATCAAAGAGAATATACCCGTCTGTTTAAACACATAAATTAAGTACCAGGGACTGTATCGGCGAACGAAACAGACTTCTGAGTACTTCGTCATTCCGGCTGCAATGCAGTGGAATGCCGGAATGACGTCAATGCACTCATCAGGCCAGCAACTGCGCCAGCCGCTTCAGGCCCGCCTCAATGTCACCACCGAGATGGACACGCAGCGCCCGCCGACCACGCTCGGCCAGCACCTCGAAGTCACCGCGCCCCTGTGCGGCCTCGGCCATGCCGAAACTATAATGCTCGAAGGGTACCGGCAGGTCATGCACTGCATCACAACTTAACTGCAGGAAGACACCGTTATTAGGTCCACCCTTGTAGTACTGACCGGTCGAGTGCAGGAAGCGGGGTCCGAAACCGAGGCAGGTCGCCACCTTGCTGGCATCACGCAGCTGTGTGCGCATGACCTGAATCAATTGCGTATGGGAGTCATTGCGCTCCAGATAGGCGAGGAATGCCATATAGTCACCGGCCTTGATACGACCAATGTGCGCCTGCAAGTACCCCGCCACGCTTGCGTCCTCCCCGCATATGTCACCAAGCTCAGCGGCATTGCGGGCATCAGCATACAGGGTCAGTTGTCCGTCTTCGGCAAGCGGCACCTCCCCGGGCAGATTGCGATCGGTCTCAAATGCGCCCATTAACTTGCGGGTCTCGATCTTGCTGGCTTCCACGTCCGGCTGATCAAAGGGATTCACATTGATCAGGGAACCGATCACCGCAGTTGCGATTTCCCAGCGAAACATTTCCTGGCCAACGTTGTAGACATCCGTCATGTCGATACGGATAACCGGTTGGCCCGCCTGTTCCAGCTGCTCAACGGCATAATCCTGGTCCGTATCCGCCGTCCCATCATGGCGCAGGTAGACAAACACACGGTCATCGCCGTACACATCCGGCGAACCTGCCGGCTCGCCGTCCAGCGGCAACACACCCTTGCCCTGCTTGCCGGTGGACTCGGCGATCAACTGCTCCAGCCAGGCGCCCATCGAGGCGACCTGCGGAGAGGCAATAAACGTCAGCTTGTCACGACCGCTGAGCGTTGCCACACCAATGATGCAACCCAGTAACACACCCGGGTTGTCTGCGGCGGACGTCACCGTACAGGCAGACACCATCTGCTGTGTATTTTCCAGAAAGCGGCGACAGTCCATACCGATGACGGCAGCAGGCACCATGCCGAAATTCGACAAGGCGGAAAACCGCCCGCCGATTTCAGGCACACCATGAAAAATGTGTCTGTAGCCGTCCTTTCTGGCCGCTTGTTCCACTGCGGAATCCGGATCGGTAATCGCAATGAAGTGCGCGGCTGCCTGTTCAGCGCCAACAGCATCGACCATGCGCTGGTAGAAATAGGCCTTGAGAATATTCGGTTCCAGGGTACTACCTGACTTACTGGCAACAATAAAGGCAGCATGCTCAAGATCCAGCGCCGCCTCGACCGTACCGATCTGTGCCGGGTCGGTACTGTCCAGCACAAGTAACCTTGGAAAGCCGGACTGCTGACCGAAGGTCTCACGCAAGACTTCCGGCGCCATGCTGGACCCCCCCATACCCAGCAACACCACCTGCCTGACACCACTGTCGAGCAGGCCGCGCACCGATGACCGCACCTCATCGAGTTGCGCCACTGACTGCTCCACAATAGTCAACCAACCCAGCCAGTCCGCCTCGTCAGTATTGCTCCAGAGTGACGCATCGCGTTTCCACAGGCGCGACACCTTGTCATGTTGCTGCCAGTCATCCAGTGCCCGCGCCAATTCCGTTTCAAGGATCCGGGGCAGGGAAAAACTCAGATGGTTCATCAGGTACCTGCTGCTTTTGTATTAAAGGTGGTAGAGAAAGTGATGTAACTGCACACCACGTTAGTCGGATTAGTAAATTCAAGGATGTCTTGATCGGGTCAGCTGACTCCAACTCCACGAACATGGCGAAAAAGCTGTATTTCCCTAAACGTACCGCATTCCAGTGGCGGAGGAATATGACACAAATTCACTACAGATAAAACCGCCAGACGGAGTGCATGAACTCACTTGCCCAGAGTAGTTGTGTCACAACCACTCCGGCAAGACCACCCCCGCCATTACTTCACGAAGCAAATGACAACCCACCGGCCAACAATGGTGACACCGGACGATATCAACCATACTTTTTAATGTACACATGTTGTATACATGCAAGCCAATGATATATATGCGAAATACGCACGCTATCAACATATACTTCAAATTTTATCTTGACATGTATAAATTTTGTATTATTATTCTTAAGCAACACACAAACAGATTGATCATGTGCGTACAACATGGGCACCAGCGAAGAGAAACGACCAGACTCATGGAGAATTGAAATGAACAAACAGCCGCATACAACCGGTAACACACTGCCAAACACGACCCTGCGGCAAAACATGTAACACTTTGGCGATTGGTCGCCCGGACCCCTCCCCCACTATAAACCGGGCGACCATTTTTAACTGAAAGAGAACCTTGTCCTATGTTAGCAATTGAACCCCTACCCACAGCGGAAGAAAATTTCCCGATGCGTACGGTTTCGTCAATTACCGGCGTGAACCCGGTTACACTGAGGGCATGGGAACGGCGCTACGGTCTGATCAAACCGGCACGAACCGCCAAGGGACATCGCCTTTACTCTCACAAGGACATCGAGCTTGTCAATCGCATCGTGCGTCTGCTGGACCGCGGCATCTCCATCAGCCAGGTAAGCAACAGCCTCAGGGCGGACAACGTCAATCCCGCAGAAGCACCACAGCAGTCAATAGACCCGTGGATAGCATACCGGGACCACGCGATTGACGCGATCGTGCGTTTCGATGAGAATCAACTCGACAACCTGTACAATCAGGCACTGGCACTCTACCCGATCAACATAGTCACCGAGCGCCTGCTGATTCCTGTTCTGGTTAGCCTCGGTGAACGCTGGGTGAACACCGAGGGCAGCATCTCCGAAGAGCATTTCTTCGGCGCCTTCATGCGTAACAAGCTCGGTGCCCGCTTCCACCATCGCCACAAGAGCACCACCGGCACCAAACTGCTGGTGTGCTGCCTGCCGGATGAACACCACGAGATAGGCGTTATGCTGTTTTCACTGGCAGCCCATGACCATGGTTTCCGCCTGGTCTACCTCGGGACCAACATGCCGCTTGGGGAACTGGCACTGACGGCAAAGCACGCCGACTGTGACGGCATCGTGCTCTCCGGCTCACTGAGTCCATCAAAAATAGTACTGACCAGTGATTTACCGAAACTGGTGAAGCAGGCCGATTGCCCGGTATTCATCGGTGGACAGAGCTCGGTGCGCTGCAGTCACGCGATTGAAAGCGCCGGTGCGCTGCCTATCGGGACAGATATACGCACCTCCATCAGGCTCATTGAAAAAATCTTCCTTGACCTGCAATAACGCTGAACACCATGGAGACCGACAGGAACATGACTCTCACCAGTAGCAACTAGAGCATTTAACGGGCAATTGCGCCTAACCACAAAGGAGAAAGACCATGAGCAACTATGAACTGCAAATACGCAAAACCGAACAGTATTACGACGAAGCTATCCGTGTCGCTGAACGTGAAAGCGTCGAAATACTACACTCTTTCGTACCAGGCAGCCGCCTGCACGAGATCATCAACAACCCGATCGACAGCGGTATTGACGAGGGCTGACACGTCAGCCCTGAACACGCACCTAGCTTTCCTGCCGGCATCAGGCAACGACTATTGAGCAGAGAACCGGGATGGCAGCCGCGCCATCCCGGTTGTGAACAGATTCACAGCCTTCACCAACAACACTGTGAGTACCATACCCCTGCCTACAATTTCTTGTACAATACTGAATAATTAAATGTACAACCTTTGGCGGGGCTTGCATGGACGACACAAACAGGAAAACACTGGCACCACCCGCAGATGGACTGCTACCGATCCGCACCGTATCCATTCTCACCGGCGTCAACGCCATCACACTGCGCGCCTGGGAACGTCGTTATGGCCTGGTCGTACCACAACGGACACCGAAAGGCCACCGGCTCTATACACAACAGGATGTAGGGCGGATTAAACGTATTGTCGAACTACTCGACCAGGGTATTTCAGTCGGCCACGTCAAACCCCTGCTTGACCAGGCACCCGGTGATGTTGTTGCACCACCCCCAATAGACAAGGGCAACACCTGGAATGACCAGCAGGACAGGATGCTCAGCGCCATAGAAGAATTTAATGAGCAGGCACTGGACAGAAGCTATAACGATGCCCTGTCACTCTACCCGCTTGATATCGTCAACCAGCGACTCACCGCACCGTTGCTACGACTGCTTGGCGAACGCTGGAAAAAACGCGAGACGGGCATTGCCGAGGAACATTTTTTCTCGCTTTACCTGCGCAACAAACTTGGCGCACGCATACACCACATGAACCAGCGCGGCAACGGACCGCTGTTATTACTCGCCTGCCTGCCAGGCGAATTGCACGAAACCGGTTTGCTGTTTTTTGCACTCGCCGCCGTTGACGCCGGCTACCACGTACTGATACTGGGTGCCAATACACCCCTGCAACAAATCCCCGCTGTACTCGATAAAAGACCCTGCGCGGCGGTCATTCTATCAGGCTCGTCAAAGCCTGCTCGAGGCGTAATCGACACAGAACTGCCGGAGCTCATCAACCGCGTCAAAACACCGGTCTTTGTCGGTGGAGACACCGCCGTTTCACACCAGGAAAAACTCGAACAGGGCGGCGCCACCTGTCTGGGCAAGAACATTATGCAAGGCCTGCAACTGATCAACAAAGCCTTGAAAACTAACCAGCCACGTTGACATGTCGCCGGCTTTGCTGTGGTTTCGTCGTGACCTGCGCCTGGCCGACAATCCCGCGTTACAGACACTCATTGATACAGGCCACACTCCCCTGCCCGTCTATATTCACGACGAACCTGATGCTCACTGGGAAACGGGGGCAGCCAGCAGTTGGTGGCTGCATCACAGCCTGATTGCACTGCAGCAGTCGCTGCAAAAACACGGCAGTGACCTGCTGGTCTTTCAGGGCAACCCGGAAGACATCCTATCAAGACTGCTGCAACAAACCGGTGCAGACAGACTGGCGTGGAACCGCCGTTATGAACCGGCCTGTATAAAACGCGACAAACATATCAAGCAGATCCTTGAGCAACAAGGCTGCCACGTCAGCAGCCATAATGCAGCCCTGATACGCGAACCCTGGGAAAATCTGAAAAACGACGGCAGCCCCTACCGCGTATTCACACCTTTCTGGAAGAAGTTGCACCGCCTCGGGCCAGCCCGCGATACCATTAGTGTCATTGAAACCTTACCGGGCTTTGACACAAGGCGCATAACGGACACAGTCACGGTCGATTCACTCAAACTGTTGCCGACTGTCAAATGGGACAAGGCCTTCTACACGCACTGGACGCCCGGTGAAGACGCTGCATGGAAGGCGCTGCAACACTTTAGTGACCAGAACCTGCTCGACTACACAGCCCATCGCGACAGGCCCGCCCTTGCCGGCACTTCACACCTTTCACCCCATCTGCACTTTGGAGAAATCAGCCCGCTGCAAATCTGGAAGACACTCACCAACCACACAGCAACCACAACGACGCGCGGCATTATCCCTGCGACCGAGTCATATCTACGCGAGATAGCCTGGCGGGAATTCAGCTATCAGCTGCTGTACCACTATCCCTCCTCACCACTGCAATCCATGGACAAACGCTTTAACGGATTTCCCTGGAGAAAGCACTACAAAAGAGACCTGCGGCGCTGGCAACGTGGTCAGACAGGGATCCCGCTGGTCGATGCCGGCATGCGCGAACTATGGACGACCGGTTACATGCATAACCGCGTGCGCATGATCGCTGCCTCGTTCCTGATCAAGAACCTGCTAATCCCCTGGCAGGAAGGTGCACGCTGGTTCTGGAACACACTGGTCGACGCCGACCTCGCCAACAATACCATGGGCTGGCAATGGTGCGCCGGCTGCGGCGCCGATGCCGCCCCCTACTTCCGCATCTTCAACCCGGTATTACAGGGCGAGAAATTCGATAAGGCTGGACTCTACATTCGTCGCTGGGTACCCGAACTGACCGGACTCGACAACAAATATATACACAAACCCTGGGCAGCCGACCCGGCCATCCTGGCAGACGCTGATATTATTCTTGGTGGGGATTACCCGGAACCAATGGTGGACTTGCAGGAGAGTCGCAGACAGGCACTCAGCGCCTGGGATCAAGTCAGGCAACGGCAACGTAACCAGTAATATCGTCTTTCCGGGCACAGCATATCGAAACCCCGAAATCCAGAGGTTGATATTGAATAAGTTTCTGGATTCTCGCCTTCGCGGCAATGACAAAAAACCAAATCAATCCGTCTCCTTCGCCATCCCTAGAGGAACGCAGTGAAGACCCGGAATCCAGGGTTTGATAGTAGGTCTGTTACCGGATTCATGCCTTCGCGGCAATGACGAAGTGACGAAGTCATCAAGCAGGCTGGCACTTAACCGGATCGAACAGCTCAAGGTGTTCAGGGTTAATGCACAACCGGTTGTTGCAGGTCTGCTTGACCAGCAGACCTTCAGGCAGCGGCCCGATAAACGCCTCGTAACTAACATGCTGCGCACTCTGCATACGAAGCTCACCATAGTGATCCTTGACCTTGAGACGGCCGTAGCCACTGTTGGCTATTTGCCCGGTCCATTCCCAGCAGCCGTTGCCAGGGTTTTTCGAGACGTATACCAGCAGTCGCTGTTGCACGCGCGTCAAGTCCATAACAACCCCCGTCTAGCAATGATTGAGTTCATGCGGCGTCTTCCCGCTCAAACAACAGGCAGCGTTGCTTCAGCTCCGACTGCAGACAGGCGAAAGCCTCATCCACGACTCGCCGCTCACCACTAAAACCGAGTTCAATACTGACTGGGGCACCCAGGCGCGGCAAACTAAATAGACGTGCCTTGGGAAATTCCAGTGTCATCTTCTCCATCAGATCGAGCAATTCAGACTCCGATACACCAAACACGCGCAGTGATGACTCGTACAGTGTGCTGCCATGGCTGCGCGGATAATACCGTTCCAGCACCCAGTCCAGCATTGGCCATGCCATGTCCGGAAAGCCGGGGAAAAAATGGTGCTCGTAGAGCGTGAACCCGGCAACACGGTTGCGCGGATTGGGAATCAGCAAACAGCCTTCCGGCAACTCCGCCATACGCACACGGTTGGGACGTGCCGCTGCACCAAAGCGGGACTCGATCAGCGCCAGCGCTTCTGCGTGGACTTGCAAGCGGCAGCCAAATGCCTGGGCCGCCGCCTGGCGGGTATTATCGTCCGGCGTGGCGCCGATACCACCGAAGCACAGCACCGGCACACAGTCCTGCTGGCTCTGACGCAAACTTTTGTTCAGTGCCTTGCGGTCATCAGCGACAACGCGATACCAGATGACCGACTGACCACGCGCGCTCAGTGTGTCGATGACGTGCGGAAAGTGCTTGTCCTCACGTTTACCGGAGAGGATCTCGTCACCGACCACCAGCACCCCGAACTGCGTATTCACAATCGACCCTCTACAGCGCGTTGCGCAACATCAGTTCACGCGGATGCGGATTCATGTATACCTGTCGACCGATCCACGGATGCGGGTTACTGCGGAAATGATGCTGCAACAGCGTCACAGGCACCACCAGTGGCACCATGCCGCGCCGGTAGTCGTCAATAACATCGACCAGGTCGGCGCGACTGGTCGCGTCCACATGCTTGCGCAGATAACCCAGCACATGCTGCAGGACATTGACATGACGTTTGCGGCTGGCCGGCGCTTTCAGCACCTGCATAACACGCTCAATATAGCGACCAGCCAGCTCCTCCAGGCTTGCATTGTCAAGCTGCGCCAGCAGACGACCGAGTTCCCGGTAGGCACCGGGGCTGTGGGCCATCAATAACAGCTTGTGGCGGGTGTGAAAGTCCAGCAGCCCCTTGTTACTCAATCCCTGTTGACCCAGCGCCTGCCAGCGCGCGTAGACAAACACCCGCGAGACAAAGTTTTCGCGCAAGGTCGAATCATTCAGCCTGCCCTCTTCCTCGACTGGCAATAACGGATTCGCCTGCTGCACCGCGCGCGCGAAAATGCCGACACCGTCGCGCTGCGGCATACCCTTGTCGCTGTAGACCTTGACCCGTGCCATGCCACAGCTCGGGGAGTCCTTTTTGAAGACAAATCCTGACAAACCCTCCAGCCGCCGCGCCCTGTTAACACTGTACGCCTGCAGGGCATCGGTCACATCCAGGCCATCGTCCCGGCTGCCAAGCGCACGTGGCGCCTCGACATCGCCGACCAGCCGTATCGACGGACGCGGCGTACCCATGCCAATCGCCACCTCCGGACAGAACGGCACAAACTCGAAGTGACTACCGAGCTCCTCGATGAGGAAGCGGTTTCTTTTGTGGCCACCGTCAAAGCGCACTTTGGCGCCAAGCAGGCAGGCACTGACACCAAGTCGCACCTGCCCCAGCCCGGACTCAAACGTGTTCTGTGAGTGATTCAACATCATCAATCTCCTTAGTTTTATAGCGAAAGATTAACCAGCATCACGCCTGCGGCAGCACCTAGAGCAATGTCTCGATGGCCGTGATCAGGCGTTCATCATGCGGACCGACCTGGCTGGGAAAACTCGCAACCACGCGCCCCTCCCTGTCAAGCAGGTACTTGTGAAAATTCCAGCGTGGCGTATCGCCGGTGACGGCGGCCAGGTACTGGTAAAAAGGTTCTGCATCGGGACCCAGCACCCGCGTCTTGGCGAACATCGGGAACTGCACGCCATAGGTCAGCCTGCAGAAATCCTGCACCTGCTTTTCACTACCGGGCTCCTGCGAACCGAAATCGTTGGATGGAAATCCAGCCACCACCAGGCCACGCTCGCGGTAGCGTGCGTACATGTCCTCCAGCCCTTCGTATTGAGGGGTGTATGCACATTTGCTGGCCGTATTGACGACCAGCACCACCTGCCCGCGGAATTCCTCGCAGAGATGCACCGGTTTGTCACCCATCAGCGGTCGCTGGTGGAAATCCAGCGCGGCCGGGCAATCTGCCGATCCTGCCGCTGCTGCTGCAGAACTAGCCAACAGGGTCACCACAGCGATACTTGCCAACCATACTTTCATCTCAACCTCCACATACCTGTTTGTTACTTCACATAGAATACTTATACACAAAATGTACAGCTTTTGCACTGTTTTTCGTACCAGGCCGCTGGTCGCGAATAACCTAGAAACCATTTGTTATTAGCTACTATATTCAGTAATTTGTCAATATTATAAGATACTTATCGCGCCCCGAAGAGGCGTTGTATTCGAATAGTCTTAAAATATTATTGACAAGTGTACGGCAAATTGTATAGCATTTGTACATTATTAAAGAACACTCCAACACAGGGAGAACATGCGTGAACGCCACCCGTAAAACCATAGACTGGACCGAACAAGGCCTGGTACCAGATAGCGTTATCCGCCACGGCATTCGTCGCATGCTCAAGGCACGCCTGCAGTCATTGCCCACCGACGTGGAGGCGCAGGCCAACGCCAGGGCCGACTTCATTGACGACATGCAGCAGCAGGACATCGCGCCGCTGCCGCACAAGGCAAACGAGCAGCACTATGAAATACCCGATGCGTTCTTCACCGCGGTACTTGGCCGCCACCTCAAGTACAGCTGTTGCTACTGGCCGGAGGGCGTCAATGACCTTGACAGCGCCGAACAGGCAGCATTAAGCGTCAGCTGTGAACGCGCCGGACTCACGGACGGCATGGATATTCTGGAACTGGGTTGTGGCTGGGGCTCATTGACGTTGTGGATGGCCGAGCAGTATCCCGCCAGCCGCATTGTCGCGGTTTCCAATTCACAGCCACAACGCCACTACATAGAGGCGCAGGCGCAACGCAACGGATTAGACAACATTGAAGTAATCACCTGTGACATGAATGACTTCGCCATTACAAAGCAATTTGACCGCGTCGTGTCCGTGGAAATGTTCGAGCACATGCGCAACTACCAGACGCTGTTTGCAAGCGTCGCCGACTGGCTGAAACCCGGCGGACGTTTTTTCATGCATATCTTCTGCCACCGCTCGGTGCCGTATGCCTTTGTTGACCAGGGTCCGGGCGACTGGATGAGCCGCCATTTCTTCACCGGCGGCATGATGCCAAGTGACGATCTGCCACTCTATTTCCAGTCGCACATGCAACTGCTGCAACACTGGCGCTGGAACGGACAGCACTACCGCGACACTGCCAATGCCTGGCTCGACAACATGGACCGTCGCCGGAACCAGGTATGGCCATTGCTGGCTGGCGTTTACGGCGAAGCACACACGCAGCAGTGGTGGATGCGCTGGCGCATGTTCTTCATGGCCTGCGCCGAACTGTTTGGATATGACGAGGGGCAGCAGTGGTGGGTGAGCCACTACCTGTTCGAAAAACCGCCTGCCGCACCCGTAGAACAGACGGCATGAGCACCCTCCCCATTACAGCCGGAGCCTGACGCCATGTTTGATGCCACACTTTATATAGCCGCCTTACCCGTGCTCCTGGTCCTCATCCTGCCTACCTGGATCGCGAGTGTACTGAAACGCGACGTCAGCATCGTCGACAGCACCTGGTCGCTGATGCTGCTGGCGATGGCGTTCACCTACACCAGCCCTGCCTGGCTGAACGGTGAGTTGAGTGCGCGCGCCACGCTGCTGCTGCTAATGGTCAGTGCCTGGGCATTGCGCCTGTCGATTTACATCAGCTGGCGCAACCGCGGCGAGGGCGAGGATCGACGTTACCAGGCGATACGCCGCAAGCATGAACCCGGCTTCGCCTACAAAAGCCTGTACCTGGTGTTTGGCCTGCAGGCACTGCTGGCATGGTTTATTTCCCTGCCGCTGCTGGCCGCTGCCACCGGCAGCGCGCCAATCGGCGCACTCGACGTGATCGCGGTACTGGTCTGGCTCATCGGCTTTGGCTACGAAACAGTGGCCGACGCCCAGCTTGCAGCCTTCAGGGCAAGGCCGGAAAATCATGACAAGGTACTGGACAGCGGCCTGTGGCGCTACAGTCGTCACCCCAACTACTTCGGTGAGTGTACTCTCTGGTGGGGGTTTTACCTGCTGGCAGTCGCCGCCGGCGGCTGGTGGACCTTTCCTGCGCCACTGCTGATGACTTTCCTGCTGCTGCGCGTGTCCGGCGTGAGTCTACTGGAGCGCGACATCAGCGAGCGCCGCTCGGCCTACCGCGAGTACGTGCAACAGACCAATGCCTTCATTCCCGGTCCGCGCAAGCGCTTGCAGATGGCAAGCCGTTCAGGAGTCAAGGCATGAACAAAGTAACAGCCCGCAGACTGGCGTTGCTGTGGCTATGCACGGCATGGCTGCCACTGCTGGTCAGCGCCTCGACCAGCAATGAGTGGCGTTTCCAGGTGTTTCTCGATGAGAAGCCGATCGGCTATCACCAATTCCGCCTCAATACCGCCGGTGACACACGCGAGCTGCGCGGCGAGGCTCGCTTCAGCGTCAAGCTGCTGGGATTTACCGTATACGATTACAGCCATCAAAACCTCGAGTTGTGGCAACAGGACTGTCTGCAGCGGATCGATGCCAGTACCGATGACAACGGCAAAGAGCTGTTCGTGCGCGGTAACAGCAACGGCGAGCAACTGCTGCTGGAAGACAATAACGGCAATCGCGGCGTGTCCGGCTGTGTCATGACCTTTGCCTACTGGAACCCGGAAATACTCGACCAGCAACAGTTGTTGAATCCACAGACCGGAGAGTACCTTGACATCAGTGTACGATCGCTCGGCGAAAAAACGCTGCAATTTCAAGGACGCGAGGTACCCGCGTTGCATTACCGCCTCAGCACCAGCGAGGACGACATCGAGTTGTGGTATTCCAGCGAGCGTGACTGGCTCGCCCTGAGCACCACTACCCGCGGCGGCCGCCAGCTGCACTACCGCCGGGTAGCGACAGTCGATAAAGACGGGAGCGTTGACAGTGACTAGCAGCAGACTATCTTGCAGGAGCACAGTCCCCGGTGACATTCGTGGACGCGAGGTCACCGCTACAAAAGGAACTACGAAATTATCCGGGGGACTGTTGGGACTGGTCGTCAGCCTGGCATTGCTGGCTGGTTGCAGCAGCACCGGTCTGGCACCGATACGCACCGCTGATCATGTAGACCTGCCGCGCTTCATGGGCGACTGGTACGTAATCGCACACATCCCTGCCTTCCTCGAACGCGATGCATACAACGCCGTGGAATCCTACCGTCTGCTCGAGGATGGCCGTATCGCCACCACCTTCAGTTTCAACGACGGAGGTTTCGATGGCAAACGCAAGACCTACCACCCGACCGGCTTTGTCGTCGACAGCGAAACGAATGCCGTGTGGGGCATGCGTTTCATCTGGCCGATCAAGGCCGACTACCGCATCGTTTATATCGACGCCGACTACCAGCACACCATCATCGGACGCAACAAACGTGACTACGTCTGGGTGATGGCACGCTCTCCACAGATCCCGGCGCAGGACATGGAGCAGTTGACCGAAATCATCGCTGCACAGGATTATGACACCTCGAAGCTGCGCAGCGTACCGCAGCAATGGCCCCTGCACACAGTCAAAGAGGAACAGACACCATGAAGATCGCTGTCATCGGCACCGGTATTGCCGGCAATGTCGCGGCCAGGGAACTGTGCCGCGAGCACGAGATCACCGTTTTCGAAGCCGCTGATCACGTCGGCGGTCATACCCACACGCACAGCATCGATGACAACGGCCGGCACCTGGCAATCGACACCGGCTTCATCGTGTTCAATGACTGGACCTACCCGAACTTCATCGCGCTGCTCGACGAGCTCGGCGTATCCTCGCAACCCAGCGAAATGAGCTTCGGCGTGAAGTGCGAACAGACCGGACTAGAGTACAAGGGCCATACGCTCAATACGCTGTTCGCACAGCGGCGCAACCTGCTGCGGCCGTCCTTCCACCGCATGCTGCGCGATATCGTGCGCTTCAACAGCGAGGCAAGAAACCTGCTCGAGGCCGGCGACGACTCACTCACGCTGGGCGATTATCTGCACAACAACCATTACAGTGACGCATTCGTAGATTTCTACATCATCCCCATGGGCGCGGCGATCTGGTCGGCCGAACCGCGGCGCATGCTGTCATTCCCGGCAACAAGCTTCGCGCGCTTCTTCGCCAATCATGGCCTGCTGAACATCAAGAACCGCCCGCAGTGGCGCGTCATCCGCGGTGGATCAAGAAGTTACGTCGATAAACTGACCGCACCGTTCCGTCAACAGATACGGCTCGATACTGCGGTGACCGGCATCACGAGACGTGCAACGCATGTCGAAGTCAGCAGCGCCGGGTACGGAAAAGAAAGATTTGACCGTGTCTTCATTGCCTGTCACAGCGACCAGGCGCTGGCCATGTTGCGTGACGCATCGCCACAGGAACGCGCAGTGCTTGGCGCCATCCCCTACCAGCGCAACGAAGTCGTGTTGCATACCGACACCTCGCTGCTGCCGCGGCGGCGCCTCGCCTGGTCCGCATGGAACTACCACCGCCTTGCCGGTGACAAAGCAGCGGTGGCCGTCACGTACAACATGAACCTGCTGCAGGGCCTACCGACGCAGCAGACCTACTTGGTGACACTCAACAACAGTGCTGCCATCGACCCGGACAAGATCATCAAGCGCCTCAGCTATGACCACCCGGTTTTCACGCCGGACGGTATTGCGGCACAGCAGCGCCAGGGCGAGATCAACGGCGTCAAGCGCAGCTATTTTTGCGGCGCCTACTGGCGCTACGGTTTTCACGAAGACGGCGTGGTCAGCGCACTCAACGCACTGGCACACTTCAGGGAGAAAGACAGTGAACAACAGCTGCCTCTATCGCGGGCTAGTTAGGCACCGGCGCTTCGCGCCGACCCGCCATGAATTCAAGTACAGCCTGTTCATGCTGTACCTCGACCTCGATGAACTGCCCGGCCTGTTCGAGCGCTTCTGGCTGTGGTCATCGCGGCGGCCGAACCTGGCGTGGTTTCGCCGTGCCGATCACCTCGGTGACCCGCAACAGCCGCTGGCGGACAGCGTCCGCGACCTTGTCGAGCAACGCAGCGGACGGCGCCCGCAGGGACCGGTACGACTGCTCACCCAGTTGCGTTACTTTGGCCACGGCTTCAACCCGGTGAGCTTCTACTACTGTTTCGATGCCAGCGGTGAAGTCGTCGAACATATCGTCGTCGAAGTCAACAACACCCCCTGGGGCGAGCAGTACTGCTACCTGCTCAACGCAGATGAGACCCAATACCAACAGCTTGTGCAGCGCTTCGAACTGGAGAAGCAGTTCCATGTCTCGCCATTCATGGGCATGGACATCGATTACCAGTGGAGTTTCATGCGCCCCGGAAAACGCCTGTTCGTACACCTGCAAAACAACCAGCAGGGAGACAAGCTGTTCGACGCAAGCCTGATGATCGACCGCCAGCCGATTAGCTCGGCATCGCTTGCAGCCGCGCTGTTGCGCTACCCGCTGATGACCATGAAGGTGGTCGCGGCCATCTACTACCAGGCGCTGCGCCTGTGGCTGAAGAAAGTCCCGTTTCACACCCACCCCATAAAGAAGGAGGCACCGCAAGCGGTGAAGACATGATGAAAGCAAGCCTGGTATCAGCAAGCACACCGATCGACCGCCCGCAAAGCGGCAATCTGTTAAACCGACTCGTGAAACGAGCGATCATCGGCCGCCTGGGTAGCCTGCAATACGGTTCGCTGACGCTTATCGACGCTGACGACTGTCGCCGCTTCGGCAGGGCACGCACTGGCGAACCTCATCTCACGCTGACGATCCACGATCCGGCCGCCTGGGTGGACATCGCCTTCAGTGGCGGACTCGGGGCGGGCGAGGCCTACATGGCCGGGCGCTGGCACTGCGACGACCTCACCGGCCTGGCACAGCTGTTCCTGCGCAATCCGCAGGTGCTGTACGGACTGAACCGCGGACCGGGGCGACTCGTGTCAGTGGTCAACAAGGTATTGCACGCATTGCGGCGCAACACCCTGCAGGGCAGCCGCAAGAATATTGCCGCGCACTACGACCTCGGTAACGAGATGTTCGAACTGTTTCTTGACGACACCATGATGTACTCGTGCGGCATCTTCGAACACCCGCAGGCAAGCTTGCACCAGGCCTCGATCGAAAAGCTTGATCGCGTGTGTCGCAAGCTCGAACTGCATCCTGGCGACCACTTGCTGGAGATCGGCAGTGGCTGGGGCGGCCTGGCCCTGCACGCGGCGCGCCACTACGGTTGCCGTGTCACCACCACGACCATTTCCCGCGAGCAGTACGAAATGGCTCGCAAGCGCATCTCACAGGCCGGCCTGGACGACCGCATTACCGTGCTGTGCGAGGATTACCGCGAGCTCAGCGGCCAGTACGACAAGCTGGTGTCCATCGAGATGATCGAGGCGGTGGGGCACGCCTACTTCGACACCTATTTCGAAAAATGCAGCTCGCTGCTGAAGCCCGACGGCCTGATGCTGCTGCAATCAATCACCATTGCCGAGCAGCGCTACGAGGCAGCGAAGCGTTCGGTCGACTTTATCCAGCGCTACATCTTCCCTGGCGGCTGCCTGCCGTCGGTGGCGGTTATCAGCGACGCCGTGGCCAGCAACACCGACATGCGCCTGCTGCATCTGGAGGATATCGGCCCGCACTACGCCACGACCCTGAAGCACTGGCGCGAGCGCTTCATGGCAAAGCTTGATGACGTGCGTGCACTTGGCTACCCGGAGGAATTCATCCGCATGTGGGAATACTACCTGTGTTACTGCGAGGGCGGTTTCCGGGAACGCACTATTGGTACCGCACAGGTATTGCTGGGCAAACCGCTGAATCGCCGCGAGGCGCTGTTGCCAATATTGCCCATGGCCGAAGAGCGGGCCGCCTGACAGAACAACCGCAATAATGAATTTTCCTGCAGGAGCGTCGTCCCCGCCGCGACTCGCGGCAAGACAAAAACAATCGGCGGGGAAGACGCTCCTGGTCGAATCGTGAAAGCAAGCGCTATTCAATTCCCTGCGGCGTATCCACGAAGATGGCTGGATCATAACCCGATGCACGCAGCCGCTCGTCCAGGTACTGACGAGTTTCCGTAGATAACTCAGGTGTGCGACTCAAAATCCAGCCATAACGATAATTCGGGGTGCCGACAATGACGTACGAGTAATCATCCGCCAGCTCCAGCACCCAGTAATCACCCCAGAATAAGTGCCAGCCAAATAGCGAAACGAAACTAACCTCCAGCTTTGCATTGCTGCCGGTATCGATGATGCGTGCAATCCCCTGTGCCGTGTCGACAGAACCGTCCTTGTCAAGGCAACTGTTGATGACCTCGACCCGCTGTGCCTCAACCGGCCGGTAGCTGGCCACGGTGTTGCCACGGCAATGTCTCTGGAAGCGATTGGGAATACTGGCGATCTCGTACCAGCGACCGGCATAGCGATCCAGGTCAACGAACGGGACCGTGTCCGGCGGCGATTGCTTCCCGGCGCCGACAGCGGGGGCGGCCATGAGCGTAACGATACCCGCCATGAGAAACACCCGCAAGCAAGCTTGTTTTTGGATAACGGTCATAAATATAAATAGAGTGACCAGAAAAGAGCCGGCCGGATCAACCGGCCGCCTCCATGTCGGCGCCAATGACTGGCGCGTCGTCACTGCTGGCGGAGTCAAGAATGAGCCTGGTCATGGAATCGGACATACCGATATGCTCCGAGATACGAATCGTGATCTGCGGGTGCTGCTCCGCTACCGGTTTCACGATGTGCGGAATATCTTCCGCAACATGCCGGCCCGCGGCAAGAAAATAGGGCACGACAACGATGGAGGTTGCACCAGACTGGATACAGGCTTCGATGGCCTCGGGAATGGAAGGCTCCGCGATTTCAAGAAAGCCGGCCTTGATTAGTTGATAGCGGTCGCCTGCCGGCTGTCGCAACCGGAACGCCAGATCCATCACTTCCTGGTTGGATGCCTGCCGCCGACTGCCGTGCGCGATCAATACGAGTGCCTGCATATCAGTTCTCATGGTTGTATTCATTAACAGCTTCTGACGCCACTGCTAACGCCAGTATGAAACTCGAAAACTAGAGCAACATCTTGTACAAGTCAAGTACAACTATCGTAAAGTTATACAATCCTGCCTTCAGCGACACGCCGGTCGCTTGCCCGCCTCCCTGGCCTTGTTCTGCAGATTCAGCGCCACCGGCATGTGCGCATTCAGGCCGCTGATGCGGGTCCTGTCCGACGGGTGGGTGGAGAGGAATTCAGGCGGCTGGCCGCCGCCGGCCTTACCCATGTTGACCCACAGCTTGACGCTCTCGCGCGGGTCGAATCCGGCTTTTGCCATCAGGTCCAGGCCGAGGATATCGGCCTCACTCTCCTGCACGCGACTGTATGGCAACAGGATGCCGTACTCGGCACCCACACCCAGCAGCCCCATCAGGGTTTGTCCGGTCGCGGACTGCGGGCTGGCGATGGCGGTGATCAGGCCGAGCCCCTGGTCGACGGCAAACTGCTGCGAGACGCGTTCGTTGGCATGCTGCGACAGCACGTGCGCCACCTCGTGGCCAAGCACCGTGGCCAACTGGTCCTGGTTCTCCGCGACCTTTAGCAGGCCGGTATTCACCCCGATCTTGCGGCCGGGCAAGGCAAAGGCATTGGCGGCATCATCCTGGAACACCACGATTTCCCAGCTACCGCCGACCTCCCGGGTAATAGCCTTGCCGACACATTGCACATAACTGTTGGTGGTACGGCTGCTTTCCACCGGCGTCTCGTCCTTGATATTGGTAAAGGCCTGCAGACCCATCTGGTCCATCTGGCTCTCCGGCATGAGCACCAACTGCGAACGGCCGGTGGGCGAGGTAGCACAACCACCGGCAAGGGCCACAACCAGAAAAAGGGATATCAATCGGCTAAGCATTGCGGTATCCAGCATGTAATTCCTCTATATAACTGTCGGGGTAACCACTGTCCAGCAATAACATCAGAATTTAGCGCTCTTATAGCAGTCCTGCCTGCTCCTTGCCACACAAGATCCAGCCAAGCTCACCTGCCACTTACATTAAGTAAACAAATTATTTACATTATTTCGAATTAATACTTGACTGCGTATAGCGTTTGTACAGTATTTAGATCGTAACTTAAATGAATTAACGTTTAGATGCACTGATTTTGTACAAATTATTAGCCCTGTGGAGAGAAACAGTCACGCCACTTTAAGATGTTACTGATGCTCCACACCACATCGAGAGACACACTTGTGTCCCAGGTGTATTGAAATGAAAAACACCATCATGATCTCATTAGTTGCTGGTGTTGGACTTGTTGCTGGACCGCTGAGCGCCATGGCATCCGAGTTTGGCGGTAGCTGGACACGCGACAAGAACAGCGGCACTCTCGTCAACTCAAACGCCCCAACAATCGAGCAGCAGCAGAGTGCTCCGTCCACAGCAAATTACAGGAACAGCTTCGAAGGCGGCTGGGCGCATGACACGAATACCGGCACTATTTACAACTCAAATGCGCCGACAGTTGAAAAGCAGCACAACACTGCAAGCAAGGCCAAGAGCAAAAGCCACAATACCGCTAACACATGGGCGAAGAACTACATGTTCGGTACCTCATAAACTCATGCAATCAGGATAGTGAAAAGATGCAAGCCTGATCGCACAGATCGGATTATCAAGGACAATACATGCGTATTCCACGCCAAGCCTGCCACTGATTCCAGAGCAAGGCTGCCACCCATTCCAGACGAAAGCTGCCACTGATTCCAGGGCAAAGCTGCCACCCTGGCAGGTTAGCCGAGAGAGTATTTTGGAGTCGCCAGACGCGGGATAACTCAAGCGTATTCTGATCCTTTTTCATTGAGGGAAAGGTCAGATGCCAGCAAAGAGGTTATCCATGCGAAAGATCAAAGAGGTGCTGCGTCTCAAATGGGACAAGGGCCTGAGTAATCGGCAGATTGCCAAGACCTGCGGGATCGGCCGTCCCACGGTAGCCGAATATCTGCGCCGTGCTGCAGATGCCGGCCTGGTTTGGCCACTGCCATCCGGACTGGATGAGGTAGCCCTGGAGCGGCAACTGTTTCCGCCACCGCCATCGCTGCCCGCACACGCACGCGGTGTACCGGATTGGTCGGTCGTACACCAGGAACGCAAGCATAAGGGCGTGACCCTGTTCCTGCTCTGGCAGGAATATCGGGAAACACACCCTGAGGGCTACCAATACAGCTGGTTTTGTGGGCACTACCGCGCCTGGCGGGGCAAGCTGGATGTGGTCATGCGCCAGGATCACCGGGCCGGCGAGAAACTGTTTGTCGATTACGCCGGCCAGACGGTACCGGTCGTGGACAGAATGACCGGGGAGATACGTGAGGCGCAGATCTTCGTCGCGGTACTCGGCGCCTCCAACTACACCTATGCCGAGGCCACCTGGACACAGGGGTTGCCGGACTGGATCGGCTCACACCAGCGTTGTTTCCGGTATCTGGGAGGTGTTCCGGAGATCGTGGTGCCTGACAATCTGCGTGCCGGCGTGACCAAGGCCCATCGTTATGAGCCCGATGCCAATCCCACCTATCAGGACATGGCATCCCATTATGGCGTTGCCGTATTGCCTACCCGTGTCCGTCGCCCGCGTGATAAGGCGAAGGTAGAAGCCGGGGTACTGGTGGTCGAGCGCTGGATCCTGGCGGCGCTGCGTCACCGCTCCTTCTTCTCTCTGGCCGAACTCAATGCGGTCATCCGTGAATTGTTGGAAACACTCAACGCCCGGCCTTTCAAGAAACTGGCCGGCTGTCGCCGGGCGCAGTTCGAGGCACTGGACAAACCGGCCCTGCAACCCTTGCCTGCCGAGCCTTACGTGTACGCCGAATGGAAGAAGGCACGCGTGCACATCGACTACCACGTGGCGGTGGACAGTCACTATTACTCGGTACCCCATGCGCTCATCAAGAAACAACTGGATGTACGCATCACCCAATACACCATCGAGTGCTTTTGCCGGGGCAACCGTGTCGCCAGTCACCGGCGCTCTCACCAGAAGGGACGCCATACGACGGTCTCGGCCCATATGCCCGAATCACACCGCCAAGCGGGCGACTGGTCACCCGAACGGCTGGCCAACTGGGCTGCAAAGACCGGCCCGGCCACAGAGAAACTCATCATGACCCTATTGACGTCCCGCAAGCATCCCCAGCAGGCCTATCGCTCCTGCTTGGGGATCTTGCGTCTCGGCAAGGCTTACGGTGATGACCGTCTGGAGGCAGCCTGCCGACGGGCGCTGACCCTGGGCAGCCACAGCTACAAGAGTATCGAGTCCATCCTCAAGCATCACCTGGATGACAAACCTCTGGCCGAACAGCAGGAACTGACTTTACCCGAGGACCACGACAACATCCGCGGTCCCTCTTACTACCACTGACTGAGAGGAGATTATTATGCTGACACATCCCACCCTGGATAAACTCCAGGCACTCAAATTTACCGGCATGGCCACGGCGCTGGCTGAGCAGATAGCCATGCCTGATATCGACGAGATGACCTTCGAAGAACGCCTCGGGCTATTGGTTGACCGGGAGGCCACGGAACGAGAAAACAGGCGCCTGACCAGCCGCTTACGCCGGGCCAAACTCAAGCACAATGCCGCCCTCGAAGACATCGACTATCGCCACCCCAGGGGCCTGGATAAATCCCTGATCCAGTCATTGGCCGCCTGCCAGTGGGTCAGGGAACATCTCAATATCCTGCTGACCGGCCCCACCGGGGTTGGCAAGACCTGGCTGGCCTGCGCACTGGCGCAGAAGGCCTGCCGGGAAGGTCACACATCCCTGTACCTGCGGTTGCCCAGACTGCTGCAGGAGATGGCCATTGCCAAGGGTGATGGGCGATACCCCAAACTCCTGGCCACGCTCGCCAAAACAGAGGTCCTGATACTCGATGACTGGGGACTTGCCAAACTGACAGCAGAGCATCGTCGTGACGTGCTGGAGATCCTGGAAGACCGGCACGGTACCCGCTCGACAGTGGCTACCAGTCAACTACCAATCGAAAAATGGCATGACACTATTGGTGATCCGACAATGGCAGATGCCATCCTCGATCGTCTGGTACACAACGCTTACAAGATCAATCTCAAAGGAGGATCCATGCGAAAACGCAAAGCAAATTTGACGCAGACTACACAACCCGAGTAACAATACATAAACCCCGCGTCGCTACGCTCCGACAGGCGGCAGCTTTGCCATGGTCTGGGTGGCAGCCTTCACGTGGAATGGGTGGCAGGCTTCAGTGGAATACGCAACAATACACAGGTGGCGGGCAGGATGCCCGCCACCTGTCGACGCTTGTTGCTTGTTGCCCTGCGTGAATGCGAATTCGCGAAAAGCCTGCAGAGCCAGCTCCAAAACCGGGTTATCGATCACAAGCGCCTGGAGCACCGGCTGACACGCCAGCAGACTATTGTGCAAGAAACCTGTCAGCGATTCGAACAATCGGGAGCGGTGGCAACCCCGTCCTCGTGACGGGTTTTTCTATGTCCGCTGATACCTCAGGACAATACACGGTAACCAGCATACCCTTTATATTGAGTGATACGTATATATACGTACATGCCAGCATTTCCTTGCTTGAAAAGCGTTACCGTCACTCGAAAGTACAATTATGAACAGCGTTTTAGATAAAAGAAAAATAACTGAACGACGTACTCGAAACCTCACGGTACACCATGATATCCGTAGACAGCCGGACCGTCGTCTGAATAATATCTCTGTTCAGTGGATACCTATCAACGAAGTATTGTTACACCCTACCTTGTGTCGTGCATTAGGATTTCACAAATTCAAATGCTAAATAATTACCTTTGAAGAATCGGAAGAGAGTGTACCTAAGGTCAATATACAGACCGAATGTTATGACATATTATAGAAATCAAGTGGCGTAACGATCAATAACAACTCCAATATCGTCACAACACGCTCCGTGTCCCTCTCTGCACGGGGCGTGTTTATTATGGCTGCTGCATTCATTGCGGAGAAAGTACAACCACAGAGAAAATCTCGAGGCTTATACCGGGAACGCCCGGTATCTGCCCGATACTTACCCTTCATCTCGATCTCAATATCGATTGTTGCCGATGCCGGCAAAGGGAAGCCATATCCAGGATCCGCCGCTCCCCAACCTTCATGTGCAGGTCAGCAATGCAGCTGAAGCGGCGATTCGTAACGTGTGAATCAAGCGGCGCGCACAAGAGGTCCGACCCGAAGAGGCGTACTCGAATGCAAGTTATGTGCGATTACCCTCCCCGACCGGGTTCTTCTCTCCCTGCCCGCCCAAGACTCTTGTGGTATAAATGCAGATTGTCCGGGAGGATCGCCAGAACAATTGCCACCTAACGACCGGGCCATGCGGCACACACGAAGTAAAGTGTCGCTTGTGTGCGAACCGGCATCTCGTTATGAACTTTTGCCATCATTGACATAAAGAAACAACAATATAAGCAAATAGAATGTAACAGCACCTGTTTGCAACCAGTATGGCAAGGTTGATTGTCCGTCTTGTAGCACGGATGCAAGTGCACTCGATACATTTACCGACCCCAGGCCAAGCACTGTTATCGCAAGAACAATTATCGCATTGAGCGCTACCACTCTGTGCCTTGATGCCGACTAAAATAATGCCACGTAGGCACACACTGCGAATGAGATAATTTTGTCCTGGTAGGCATAGAATGGAGTGTCGTAGTAAATAAATAATATCGGTACCTTAATGCTGAAACAGTGTGCGACGGCCATACAACAAAAATAGGCTGCCCCGGTTAAAAATGCATATTGAGTTAATTGTGAATTCATTGATTAGATTCAATATTGACGGACCAACAGAGCCTGCCCCCATTCATTTCTACCTCCAGGAGGAAGATTGAAATCTGCCTCCCCCTGTTTTCCCTATAGATCCTTACTGTAGACTAGTCAGAGATTCAATATTTGACAAATCAATCGTCTCTGACCACCATTGCATTTTTTAACTGGATACTTCTCACCCAATAGCTGAAAACAAGGTGAATTGCTAGTATAGGCGGAATCGCTCGCATGACTCCTGTGGAACAGGGGTATGCCACCAGCTCATCGCGCAGGAATGGGTAAGGTATCAGAATGGCCAACCGGTCGACGCCACGACCTTCAGACAGACACGGGTAGATCAGTTGTGAAAACAATACGAGCACCTGGGTGCTTTGCCGCAGTACTCGCTGTAATCAGTCACAGCTCATTTGCAGAAGGCATCGACCTGGACTGCGAGGCATTTTCCAAACAGTTGGTGAATCGCCTCGACACAGAAGGACTGCTGACTCAATCCGAACCTGACAGGCAGCGAGCAGTCGCCATAACCCGGGATCTCTGCAGCGGCACCGAAGTATCCGCACAACAACAGCACGAGACCGGAAAGCAGGAGGCCCTGGATAGCTGGTTTTTCGAGCATCAGCCAGACAAGGCCGGCAACAAGCGTCTTAAGAATCTCAAGCGCTAAGCAACAAGATCAAGTTTCATGAGCAGAGCGAGGCCGGATGGGTGCTGTGGCCAATAAAAAAACGACCAATGAATCAACGCAGGCCATTGCTGTTGACTAGTATCTAATACGTTTGTCTTGTACCAATTCGGATAGCAAATGGCTTGCTGCCCGGTCTGGTGTAATGTTACCGACTTGCGTCGATACCTCTGCCCCTTCATATTTAATTATCACAACACCCTTCCCGGGCATATAGGTTGCCTGATACGTCTTTCCTTCTACTTCTACTTCTACTTCTACTTCTACTTCGATACTTTCTGCATTAGCGACACTCATAGCAAGACCTCATTTTCAGGAGATAATTTATGCTGCTTTATGTGTATCGGCAGACAGCAGAACCAGATAAACCCTGACCTCACTATAGGCAAAGCGGCGTATATCAATCAGCGACTCTCCTGGCGATAGCGCCCTTGCACCCGCCGCGATATCTGTCTGTGAAATGACCAAGGCGTAAACCGGGAATGGTCGTGCGCGGAAGGTATTACAGGCATTCAAATTGTCGATGTCTGCATCATGCTCAGCGGACATTACAACGTCATGTATCGGCTCATTTACAAAGGCCGGTGAAGATTGCTTGTTATTTTATTAATGGATTTATAACGTGGAAATTTCTGCCCACCCCACTCGTACCCCCCAGCAATCAGCACCGGCCTGATATCGTTCCCTCCGTGTTAGGGCATGAGCGATGTACCGGGGGTTAAGAAGCCCCGGCCTGCTGCCGGAATTTTTTTATACACAATCGGGATAGGGGCGGTCAGGAAACCTGACCGAGCCCCTCCCACACCACCCGGCATGCGGGTCCGCACCGGGCGGTTGGAATAGTTGAGGTCGGCGCACTTGAGTCAATCCCGGCACACCTCCTGAGGTTGCTTGTTTCTGATCCGCCCGATTCGGTTTCTCGCTGCCGTAGCTTATCGGGCTTCACCTTACAAGCCATAACGACGAGCTTCGCTTCTGCGAACATCTGAGACATTCCAAATCCGAGAACCAGAGGACTCCCTCTCCTATTCCTTCGGCCCTTCGCTCCATGCTGGCAGCTACTATGACCTCTGCTGACTTCTCGCTCCGGTTCATCACCGTCGCCCTTTCAGGCACAAGGCGAGATCTCCCCAGGTAAGAACGCGATCCTTCACCGCACAACCGCCGGATTTACGCCGCCTGAGCCTTGACCACAAGAGCTTCGCGATTTCATGCCCGCTCACCCTGCTCGGCACCGCCTCGTATCCGGTTCTTGTCCATCGGCTCACGGCTTCGCTCCACGCTTCCTCCCCACAATCGGTCACCCTCATGCAGTTGCGCTTCACTTCGTTCGCTGTGGTCAACTCACGGGAGGACTTCCACCTCCAGAATCGCGCCCATGCTGGGCGCACATAAAAAACGGCGACCCTAAGGCCGCCGCTCCCCCCCCCGTTCCATCTTTTTCTACAACCTGAAACCGACCTGACAACCCGTTCGCAGAAACAATTGCCAACCAGGGTGATAAAAACAGTCATGCCACTTGTGCCGTACAAATAGACTTGGGAACCCAAAGGTCTTAAAACGGCATGGACCCGGACTTTGTCTTCTCAGCGTTATCGATCACCTTATCGACGATTTCTCCATGCAGGCGCAGCACATCGGTGAAAAAATCATGCCATTCCGGAAGCCGGTTTATCAACCGCTTACTGCGCTGGGCATAATGGGTAACCTGCGACATAAATCGAATATCCACCTCACTAAGCTCACGACCCATATCTACCTTTGTCTTGATATCGGACAATCGTGGAAGAGCCAGTTCGGCGATGTTATCTGTTTGTGCATTCATGCTGAGCATCACCCGCTATTTCTTTATATACTTATTCCAGTAAATTGCGTGCCAATTACTTGCTATGTTCTACGCTAATAATGGCCTCATCAATCCACTCGGATTGGATGTTCGCTATACGCCTGTCCGCTATCTTCCTGCGGCATTCAGTAATTGTTGCCCCATTACTGTCTTTGAATGGCACTCTGGGCATATCTGCTTTATGCCGTCTGTTACTAAACTCGGACCTCTTATCTCTCATTGCTACGGACACCTTGCTTCGGACATGAGCGATGAATAAAACGCTACCTCACGCCCAGCGTTTAGTAATTGACATAGGTCAATAATAGGTAAATAACGAGTCAACAACAAGTCAATAAGGGAATTGCAGCATATTCCAATATTAGACTTATCTGTATCTCTGAAATTTATTCAACAGGACGTCGGTTGTGACGTTGCTGGTACAGGCGGGAGTATTTCTGATTATTTACAGTCTGCCCGGTCGTGTTAGTGATTAACAGGCTGTCCTTGCCAGGGGTATAGCCTTCATTTAGTCACTTCAAGGAAGACGACCAACGCGATGGAAACAGTTACTGCTATAACATTCAGCAACTGCCTGGTGAAGTTAAAAGTCTTTTGAGTCATGACGCTTGCCCCCTATGGCCGGTTAGTGGTGCCGCATACGCCTCTGACAGTAAAGATTAGGGTATGTTGCAGGGAATGCTATGGGTAGAAATACGTACATGAAGGACTGAAAATTTGACGTTGATAATAGTCTTGTTGACACTACACCGTTCAGGAAGAAAGGAAACCCCGCCCTGGTAGCAGGGCAGTCTTTGAACACCCCGACCCTATAGCAGCCGCTGCTGACTACGTTGAGGGCAAGTAGCTCGACGGGATGTTTTATGGACGAATCAAAGCCGCGGAGACGCTTTAGAATTAAGGCTGAAATGCCGGAGGTCGAGATAAGAGGCGTTGAAATTGCAGTGAAAAGGTCACTGCGGCTGGACTCACTGTTCACCCAGCCGTGGTGACCGTCTTCTATTCTACCCGGGGACAGTACTCAGCTTGGCGATAAGCCATATCTTGTAAATAGTGACATAACCGGGTTCCATGACAGCCCGGATCGTCATAAGTACACCCGGTGACCACCTTCATGGAGGCTGCGCTGCTATGTCCGCTGCACGCATAACGGGCACAACCTCCTATCCATGCTCTACGGTTGTGCCATTGTTGTTGCAGGCTGACGTACTTATTGAAATGTATGTCCTGCTTTTACAGCCTGCTGGCCATATATCAAGAAGCAAACATCGCAACCATCAGAACGATTACCATTACAGCTATCAAAAATTCTTCCCATTTGTGTGATTCTACTCTGTCACGCGTACGCATAATCCACCTTCTCCGTATTACTATTATTAGTTTGGTGTTATGTGTAAAAAACGACGGCCTGCTGAGGTTGCAGGCCGACGCTCGGGTAATTATCAGGGCACCCGCCATGACTTTCATAAAGCCATGTTTTTATCTTGACCTTAAGCGAGTACAAAACACATGGTTATGCGGTCAGCGAAACGTCAATACACGTGTTCTCCAACGCCAATAAAGCGAACGGTCTATTCAGACAAATCCAAGAAGGGAAGACTCCCTAATACCCTTGATAACATGGAATAAATTCTGACGCTGATGAATGAATCCCTATCCAGCCTTGTTATGGCGCAGTAACGGAATAAAGGAAGCAACGATGATACCTTATCATGCCACCAACGATCTGATAGTTAATGTTAAATGGTGGCCAGGGACAGAATCGAACTGCCGACACGGGGATTTTCAGGGCCAGTAAAATCAATAACTTACTGATTATGCTGAAACAGGGGTTCTTCGGTACAGTTGGGGATTCTTTTGTTGATTCAGTGTGTTAACCCAGACTGGCGCAAGTAGTCAAAACTGGCCGGTGTACCGCAAGTGTACCGAAAAATTGCGATAAAAATTGTTTATGAGTCTTCAGAAAGAGAGCGAAAAGTTTACCTTTCCGCCGTTTGATACAACGCCCGCAGCGCCTCGATCGGGAACACGTATTTGAGAGCACCCATCGGCATGCGGTTGAGCCGGCGGATGATCCCAGTTACGGCAGGACTGTGCACACCACCCGCTTCCAGGATGCTGTACTTGTAATGAAACGCCAGGTCGTTTATCGAACCGAGTACGCTTTTGCTGTTCGTATTGGCGAATCCCACCTCGTCGTACTCTGAAAGTATCCTGGCTCGGTCTGCCTCCCCCACGCCGGCATCGGCGAGCACACAGCTCAGGTGGCCCCTGAACAGCTTATCCAGCCCCCTGATCTGCGCCCTCGCTACATCGTGTAGTGGTCAAGTAATTCCGGACACTTTGTTAAGGTCCTTTTCGTAATTCATCGGTGTCTTGTAACCCAGCGTCGAATGCAGACGCTTCGAGTTGTAATACACCGCCACATATTCCCGGACATCTGCAATCGCTTCCTGCCGGGTCCGGTACAACCGGTCACTGGTCCATTCTCGTTTCAGGCTACTGAAGAATCGTTCCACAGGGGCGTTATCCCAGCAGTTGCCTTTGCGGCTCATACTGCAGATCATCCCATGCTGTTTCAGCAAGGCCTGGTAGGCGTGACTGGCATACTGGCTGCCACGATCCGAGTGATGGATCAGGCCGGGCAGTGGCTTCCTGAGATTGATCGCCATCATCAAGGCCCGGATCACCAAGGCCTTCTTCATACGCCGGTCCATCGACCAGCCCACCACTCGACGTGAATACAGGTCAATCACCACGGCCAGGTAGATCCAGCCCTGCTGGGTCCAGAGGTACGTGATATCAGTTCCCCACGACTGGTTGGGTCCAGTCGGTGAGAACTGACGGTTCAGCACATTCTCAGCTACTGGCAAGTAGTGTTTACTGTCGGTGGTCATCTTGTATTTGCATTTCTGTTTGACCTTCAGATTCAGCACCTTCATCAAGTGACGTGTGCGATCACGCCCAATCTTAAAGCCTTCCTCGCGCAGGTTCTCCATCAGCGTGCGACTACCCAAGCTGTCCCGGGAAGCCCTGAACAGTTCCTTCATGCGCCGCCGCAATGCCAGTTCCTCCGGTGGAATGACCTTACATGGACGATCGCGCCAGTCATAGTAGGTGCTGCGCTTCACGCGCAGCAGGCGGCACTGATGCACTACTGGCCAGCGTCCCGCGTGATCCCGTATAAATCCGTACTTCACTTCATTTCCTTCGCGAAGTACGCACTGGCTTTTTTTAAAATCTCTTTCTCCATCCGCAGCATTCGATTCTCTTTCCGCAGCCGCTTCAGTTCTTCCCGCTCACCCGAATCCAGCCCAGCACCGGAAGCATCTTCCTCGAACTCCCGCTTCCAGCGCCGTATCAGGTTATCCCCAATACCCAGGCTCCGCGCTGCCTCAGAGGCCTTGTAACCTTGTTCTGTCACCAGCGCCACTGCATCCCGCTTGAAATCTTCCGTATACTCCCGTCTCTTTCTCGTCTCTGTTGTCATTGCTCACCTCGCTATGGCATTTTACCGCCTTAACTCGGTGTCCGGATTTAGTAGACCACTTCA
>CAVWDM010000006.1:0-387576 GCA_963753755.1 uncultured Gammaproteobacteria bacterium | reverse complement strand
CGCCCCCTTGCCGGGTATCGGATCCGGCAGGATGACGTCAAAGGCAGACAGACGGTCGGTGGTGACAATCAACAGGTGATCGTCGCCGACAGCATAGACATCGCGCACCTTGCCACGTGCCAGCAGTGGCAGACTCTTCAGGGTCGACTCGTAGAGGGTTTGCAGCATCCTGTCACTCCGAATAAATGCGCATTGTACAGCAATCCTCCTGCAGCGGCGGACACAACCCGACGCAAGCGGGCGAAACTGCATCAGCCGCGGTATTAAAATGTCGCTGACAGTCCGCAGAAAATTAGTAAAACCACCGAAAAATGCTAGAATAGAATGCTTTCGTTTAAACAACTGCGGACAAGCTAATGAACGAAGTACCTCGCGTTGGCCTGGTCATGGGCAGCAACAGTGACTGGGACGTGATGCAACATGCGGCGGCCATACTGGAGAAATTCGGCATCCCCTTCGAGGCCCGGGTCGTGTCCGCCCACCGCACCCCCGACCTGCTGTTTGACTATGCAGGCACGGCCCGTGAGCGGGGTCTTGCCTGTATCATCGCCGGTGCCGGAGGTGCTGCACACCTGCCCGGTATGCTGGCCGCCAAAAGCACCCTGCCGGTTCTCGGAGTACCGGTACCATCCCGCTACCTGAAGGGCATGGATTCACTGTTATCGATCGTGCAAATGCCGAAAGGCGTGCCGGTTGCAACCTTTGCCATCGGTGAGGCCGGTGCTGCCAACGCTGCATTGTATGCAGCCAGCATTCTGGCCACCGCCGATGACTCGCTAAGCGCCAAACTTGATCAGTTTCGCAAAGAACAGCAACAAATGGTGTTTGATATGCAACTGTCGCCAGCATCATGATTCTCCCTGACGCCACACTGGGTGTTCTTGGCGGCGGACAGCTGGGCCGCATGTTCACACTCGCAGCCTACAGTATGGGTTACCGGGTCGTGGTACTTGACCCGGATCCGCACAGCCCGGCCGGTCTGATTGCAGACCAGCATATCAAGGCTGACTACCGCGACCATGCGGCCCTGCAAATGCTCGGCGACGAGTGTGCTGCCGTGACCACCGAGTTTGAGAATGTTCCTGCCGAGAGCATGGAGTACCTGGAAAAATTCTGCGCAGTGCGCCCCAATGCCGAGGCCCTGCGCATCGCACAGGATCGCATCCGTGAAAAGACCTTCGTGCAGGAGCATGGACTGGCGACGGCAGCATTTGCCGCCATCTACGAAGATGCCGATATCGTCGCTGCAATCGAGTCGCTGAATGCACCGCTGATCATGAAAACCGCCTCCCTCGGCTACGACGGCAAGGGCCAGGTACCGGTCAATACCCTGGCCGAGGCGCGTAACGCCTTTGAGCAGCTGGGTAACGCACCCTGCGTGCTTGAAGAAAAGGTCGACCTGGAACATGAGGTCTCCGTCATCCTGGCGCGCAGCGTCAACGGCCAGATATCGGTCTACCCGGTCGGCGAGAACCGCCATGTCAACGGTATCCTCGATACCACCATCGTGCCGGCCACTATCGATGCCACCCTTGGCGAGACGGCGATTGACATGGCCACCCGACTGGCCGATTCGATGGATTACTGCGGCGTACTGGCCGTTGAGTTCTTCTGTACCCGGCAGGGCGAGTTGCTCATTAACGAGATAGCCACACGCCCGCACAACAGTGGCCACTACACCGTTGACGCCTGCGCCACCTCACAGTTTGAACAGCAGGTGCGCATGATGTGCGGCCTGCCGCCCGGCGACACGCAGATGCTGTCACCTGTCATCATGACCAATCTACTGGGCGACATCTGGAACGATGGCGAACCGCAGTGGCAGCATGTACTCAACGAATCACAAGCCCACCTGCACCTGTACGGTAAAAAGAATGCACGCCCGGGGCGCAAGATGGGACATATCAATTGTCTTGCCGGGGATGTTGAACAGGCACTGGCAACCACGGCAAGAATCCGCGCCGCCTTGTCTATCTGATAACATAGCATGCTGCCGGCAGCAGACCGCGGGTATGTTCATAAAACGGCTCACCCCGTCTGATCATGTCGCTTGATTTTGGTCCGGTACAGACACTCGGCTTTGCCGTGCTGGTGCTCTATATCGGTGTCTTTCTGGTAGCGCGCCTGCAGTTTCTCAGCAACAACAATATACCGGTCCCCGTTGTCGGCGGTTTTCTGTTTGCACTGGTCGCCAGTTTACTTCTGGGCCAGTTTAATATCCGCTTCGGCTTTGACATGTCGATGAAAGAGCCGATGATGCTGGCCTTCTTTTCCTGTGTCGGCCTGGGGGCTGATATGCGCATGCTCTCCAGGGGCGGCAAGCAACTATTGCTGTTCATTATCGCCTGCCTGCTCTACCTGGTCATACAGGATGGCATTGGCCTGGCGACTGCATTAAGTCTGGACATGCATCCGCTGGTCGGCCTGTTGAGTGGATCAATCACACTTTCCGGCGGCCATGCAACGGGGGCAGCTTATGCGCAACAGTTCAGCGAGAGCAGCAATATTGCCGGTGCCATGGAACTGGCAATGGCTGTCGCCACCTTCGGGCTGATTCTGGGTGGCATCATCGGTGGCCCGGTCGCTGGTCGCCTGATCAAAAAGCACAAAATTCAATTACCCCGCAAGACGCCTGGCAAGCATGGCATCGTGCTGCAGCACGATAACAGCAGCTATACGCCTGTCGATGAAGACAATTTCCTGCTGGCGTTTTTTTATGTGCTGCTATGCATAATCCTCGGCAAACTGATTGCCGCCTGGTTTGCCGCCAATGTGATGACCTTGCCGGATATCGTCTGGTGCATGTTTGTCGGCGTGGTTATCGGCAACATCACAGTTCATGACAGCTTGCCGAAAGCGCACCAGCCCAGTATCGACCTGATTGGAAATATCGCCCTGTCACTGTTCCTTGTCATGGCACTGATGTCACTGAACCTCTGGGGCATGCTCGGCATGGCGGGTCCATTGCTGATATTACTGGGGACCCAATTAATCGGTATGGTGCTGTTTGCCAGCTACATAACCTGGCAAATTATGGGCAAGGATTACAATGCAGCGGTCATTGCCGGTGGACACTGCGGATTCGGCCTGGGCGCCACACCTACGGCAGTCGCCAACATGAGCGCACTGACCAAACGCTTCGGGCCTGCACCCCAGGCATTTATTGTGGTGCCGTTAATGGGCGCCTTCTTCATTGACCTGCTGAATGCGATCGTCATACAGGTCTATCTGGCGCTGCCTGTTTTCGGTCTGGGCAATTAGCATGCATCGCCTTGTTCCTTGTTCTACTGGTCCTGTTGAGCGCCTGTAGCCGTGGCCCGGACAACGATTCGCTGCGTACAGAAATCCAGCAAAGGCTGGATCAGCAGTTTTCGGAGAATCTTTTCCAGATCAGGAATCTCATACGTAAAGGTTCCGCGCCAAGGCTTGATGGCGTTGATGGCATTTATGTTTATTACAATCTCGAACTTGAATTCCTGCGCGACTATCACCTGACGAGCTGGCGTAACCTGAATGTTGGCACACTGGCCGTCGTTCTCGGCGCTTCCACCACGAGCATTGAGGGTTTCAAAAGCGAGGGCAATAACAAGGGCGACCGCCTGCTTGTCCGGGGACGGCTCGGCTATCAGCAGACTGATGGCACCTGGGTAGTGAATCCCTTTACACCTTTACAATTCGAAGAAACCACGACTGTTGCAGAAACACTGGATACACCTTCACCGAAGGCCATCATCAGCAATATTCGGGAACTGCTCAATAGCAACACAGATGCGGATCGCTCCGAACATGATCAAATAACGCTGCGCGAGCTACGCCGCTCACTGTCACGCATTGATCTTGGTCATGCAGATCTTGACCAGTACCACACGTTTGGAACCGGCTGGCCAGGCGGCACTTACTACAAGTTTGGCGAGGCATTTGCTGCCTATGCCAACAAACATCGTTTCCGGGTTTTTAACTATGCATCCGAAGGCAGCCTGGAAAATGGAATCAGGTTAAACACCGGTCGCATCGATTTCGCCTTGCTGCAGAGCGATGTTGCCGAAGTGCTCTACAACGGCTGGGTTGAACAAGGCCAGCTGCCATCACCGGACTTGCGCGCCATTGCAAGCCTCTGGCCTGAAGCGATACATGTGGTTACGCTGGAAAAAAGCGGCCTGCGAACATTCGCCGATATCGAAGACAAGCGCATCGCCATCGGCAGCCCGATGTCAGGGACACGCTTTACTGCGGCACGCATCTGGCTGGCAGCAGGCTTCAAGCGAATGAACAGTAACAACTTCGAGCTGCTTGACCACGGCAATTCCATCAAGGCACTGGAAAATGGCGAAGTGGACGTCATCATCATCGCAGGCTCGGTACCTGACCCGGCACTACAGGACCTGGCCCAGCGGCGGGACGATATTCGTTTCATCCCGCTGGGTCAGTCCATCATCAGTAAACTGGTCGAACAGAATTTTGCCTACTATGCATTAACTGTCCCGGCAAAAACCTATCCTGGCCAAACAGAGTCCATTGTGACCCTCGGCATGCCTGCCTTGCTGGCGACGAATATCAATACCTCGAACGAAGATGTAGAGCAATTCATGAAGTTAATACGGGATGGAACCGCGGAAATCGCCCGCACATTTTATCGCGCCGGTTTTATCACCGATAAAACATCCAGGCTTGGCATTTCCATGCCATTGCATCCGGGAGCGGAAAATTTCTATGCACGCATTCGACAGCAACAGTCACAGTAACCCGGCACGAATAAATGACCGGGTAATGATTACGAATAAGTTGCTTGCGAACGAGGGATTGAAATCCAGCCCGTAGCGGGCGACTGCTGCCGTTGCCTGGCGGTACGCCCGTCGTTGCCTGTCTCTTTTCCATTAGCCGCTCCCGTTTGCCGCTAGCGGGTATGCATCGCCTGGCTACAACATTGTCTGTGGACATACTCGAGCGGTTGTTTCTTTGCCATCATTTACAGCTATACTCTGGATTGATTGCCAGACCAGGCAATACCCACAACCCACACAGGCACAGGTGCCCCATGTTTGAATCCGCGGAAATTGAACACGACATTGACAAGGCCTCATTCGAGGAACGACTGCCGCAACTGCGCACGGATATCCTCAACGCCCAGTTCGAGCTCATTGAAGCACAGGCATTTCCGACCATACTGCTGTTTTCCGGCATGGAGGGTACCGGGGTCGTCGACACGCTGACCAACGCCTACACCGTGCTGGATGCACGCCACGTGGTCGCCTCCGCATTCGACAAGTCCACCGAGGAAGAGTCGGAGCGCCCGCGCATGTGGCGTTACTGGCGCATGTTGCCGCCCAGGGGCGAGATGGGTATCTACGTGGGTGCCTGGTACAGCGCACCACTGACCAGGCGCGTCCTTGACAAGTCCAGTGTCGCCGAGTTCGAGCAGGAACTCGACAGAATAAAAAACTTCGAGAGCATGCTGGCAGCGGAAGGTGCCCTGATCCTGAAGTTCTGGCTGCACCTCGGCAAGGACGAGCAGAAGAAGCGGCTCAAGAAACTGGTCAGGAGCGCCCGCACCAGCTGGCGGGTCGAGAAATCCCCCTGGGGTGGCAGCAAACGCTACAAGGAAGTGAAACTTGCCGCCGAAGACATGATGCGCGTCACCGGCACGGACCACGCACCGTGGATCACCGTGAATGTATCCAACCGCCACTACCGCGGCCTGACCATTGCGACCACCATTCTGAATGCCATCAACGCGCGGCTCACCCGGACCGGCAAGGCGGCCGCGGTAACCGCGCCAGTCAGTGTACCGAGCATCAACGACGAGAATGTGCTGACGGCACTGGATCTGACGCTGCAGCTTGAAAAGCAGGTTTACAAGGAACAGCTGGCCAGGTATCAGGACCGCCTGAACAAATTACTGTCTAAAAACAAATTCAGCAAACGATCGCTGGTGCTGGTATTCGAAGGCAATGACGCCGCCGGCAAGGGCGGCGCCATCCGTCGTGTGATCCGGTACATGGATCCCCGCCGCTACCGCGTCAACCAGTTCGCTGCACCCACGGATGAGGAAAAGGCACAGCCGTACCTGTGGCGTTTCTGGCGACGTGTGCCGCGTCAGGGAGACATCGCTATCTTTGACCGCTCCTGGTATGGCCGCGTGCTGGTCGAGCGTGTCGAAAACTTCTGCACCGAGGCTGACTGGCGGCGCGCCTATGGCGAGATCAATGATTTCGAGGCCGAGATGAGCGACGCCGGTGCCATAGTCGTCAAGTTCTGGCTGGCCATCGACAAGGACGAACAGGAAGCACGCTTCAAGGCGCGCGAGGTGACCGGCTACAAGCGCTACAAGATCACCGACGAGGACTGGCGCAACCGGGATAAATGGGATGAGTACACCACGGCCGTGTGCGACATGGTTGACCACACCAGCACCTTCGTTGCACCCTGGACACTGGTGGAGGCGAACGACAAGTTTCACGCGCGGATCAAGGTGCTGCAAACCATCTGCGAACGCCTCGAGAAAGACCTGTAAGGTTGCAACACACGCGACCTCGATGGCCGTGCTCGTAACCGTCAACTGACGACCGGGTGTCAACCGGACGGAACCGGACCTGCTCAGGGCTGCCGGCAAGATCCGCTGCTGCTGGACATTCTGAAGCCGTACGCCAGATGACTGGATGCCTGGCATTGGTGTGTTTCTGCCAGGTCACGCAGCGGGAATTTTCAGAATCCGCGTTGACTCCTCCCTGACGAACTGCTGAAACGCCTGTGCCACCAGCGACAGCCGCTTGCCGCTGCGATGCACAATGAACCAGTAGCGCATAATCGGAAAATTAACCACGTCCAGAACCACCAGGCGCTGCAACGCCAGTTCCATTGCCAGGGTATGCAGTGACACGATACCCAGCCCCAGCCCCGCTTCCACCCCTTGCTTGATGGCCTCATTACTGCTCATTTCCATCGCCGTGGATAGCGCCAGCTGGTTTGCCGCAAAAAAGCGTTCCACCGCGGAGCGGGTACCGGAACCCTGTTCACGTACCAGGAAGGTTTCCTCGGGCAAACGCTCCAGCGGGATATGCTCACATGTCACCAGGGGGTGGTCCGGTGGCGCAATCACCACCAGCGGGTTGTCCATGAAGCGTTCAGCAACCAGGTCCATCTCCGCCGGTGGCTGCCCCATGATCACCAGGTCGGTGCGATTCTCGAGCAGGCTCTTCAGCAACTGCTCACGATTGGTCACATCCAGGCTTACCGTAACCTCGCCATGCCGCTGGCAGAACGCGGCCAGCAGTCGCGGCGCGAAATAATTGGCAGTGCTCGCCACCGCGACGGTCAGGCGGCCACGCTGCAGACCTTTCATCTCGTTCACCACCTGCTCCAGCTCAGCGAGTTGCGTGGTAATGGCCTTGGCGTAGCGGCTGAATTCATTGCCGGCCTCGGTCATGAACACCTTTTTCCCCAGTTGCTCGAACAAGGGCAGCCCGACCGAGTGTTCCAGCTGCTTGATCTGCATGGACACGGCGGGTTGCGTCAGGTGCAACGCCTCCGAGGCGCGCGTGTAACTCAAATGTTGCGCCACCGCCTCAAAGATCTGCAATTGTCTGAAGGTGATGTTCATTGAACCCATCATAGATAAATTCTTATCTACAAGAAACAAATTATCTAGCATGCCTTATGATGGAACGAGCAGCAGTCCGGCAGACGACGTTCATGGACTGGACGAATTATTGATACACTAGCCCGCCACCACTATCAATAGCGCCGCAGGGATCTGCGTGGACACAGGGACAAGCAATGGAAAGAAAAGAAAATATGCCACTGTGGGTTTTTCTGGGCCTGCTCAATATCGAGACCCGTAAAGGGGCAAGCATCCTGTTCTGGTGCAGTTTTGCATTCGCACTGATCTGCATTCCTCTGTCCTGGTATCTAAACGACTGGTGGTGGTTCGGCATCATGCTGCCCATCGTGGCCTGGTACGGACTATCGATCAGGTGGGTTGACAGACATTCCCTGTGGGACTGATGTAAACCGTCACCGTGAAGGCCTCCCTCTGTAAATACCTGGGTATTGAATCCAGTCCGGTAAGCCATACCGAGCGACTGGTGTCGGCGCTTGGCAGCACGCTGGTGATTGCCTGCGTTTTTTACATCAGCCGCGCAGCACTCGGACCGACAGCAAGCTTGCTGATCGTCCCCTCCATGGGCGCCTCCGCGGTACTGCTGTTCGCGGTTCCCCACGGCGCGCTGTCACAACCCTGGAATGTGTTTGGCGGCCATGTACTCTCCGCCATCATCGGTGTCAGCTGTGCCATGCTCCTCAGTAACGCCATCATCGCTGCCAGCGCTGCTGTCGGTATCGCCGTCGGCGTCATGCACTACCTGCGCTGCATTCACCCGCCCGGCGGCGCCACCGCGCTGGCCGCCGTGATTGGAGGCGAAGCCACACACGCGCTGGGTTACCAGTTCGTACTCACGCCGGTGATGCTCAACGCACTGGTCATGCTGGCCGTGGCGGTCGCCTTCAATTTCGTGTTTCCGTGGCGACGCTACCCCGAGTGGCTGGCTGACAAGGACAAGCATGCGGTTACCGAAGTCACCCGCGTGCCCGAACGTCACATCAAGCATGCTGACCTGGTCGCGGCACTCAGCCAGATTGATTCATTTATCGATGTCTCCGAGAACGACCTGTTGCGAATCTATCAACTGGCCACCAGTGAAGCCGACCAACGGCATCTGCACCCCGGGCAAATCGTGCTGGGACATTATTACAGCAGCGTTGCACACGGTGATGGCTGGTCGGTCCGCCAGGTTGTTGATGAATCAAACAACCCGGATCCGGACAAGGACATGATCGTCTACAAGGTGGTCGCCGGTGCCGATCTGAGAACGTCCGGCGTAGTCACTCGCGCCGAGTTCGCCCGCTGGGCCACACATGAACTCGCTCGAGACGCTAACAACTGGAAACAACTGGATACCTGACGCAAGAGGAATACAGCCATGAACAACGCAGCCAAACCCTCTTCAGCAACCGAGAAAGGCGTCTACCATGCGCCCTGGGAAAAGGCCTTTGACAAGGTGTTAACACCCTTTGAGGAATTCATTCATCAACAGACCACCGGTGGTCTGCTGTTAATAGCCACGGCAATGATTGCCTTGCTGCTCGCCAACGGTCCCCTTGCGTATCTGTATCACCAGCTACAACATCTTGAGATCGGCCTCCATATCGGCAGCTGGTCACTGGAACACAGCCTGCACCACTGGATCAACGACGGCCTCATGGCGCTGTTCTTTTTCGTTGTCGGCCTGGAACTGAAACGTGAAATCCTGGTGGGTGAACTGGCGAACCCGCGCATGGCCGCACTGCCGATCGTCGCCGCCATCGGCGGCATGGTAGTACCCGCACTGATCTATTTCTCCATCAACCCGGAAGGTGATGCCGCCAGGGGCTGGGGTATCCCGATGGCGACAGACATCGCCTTTGCACTCGGCGCCATTGCGCTGCTGGCCAGCCGCGTCCCGAGGGCATTGATCACGTTCCTGGTGGCACTCGCCATCGTCGATGACCTCGGTGCCGTCATGGTGATCGCCGTCTTCTATACCGAGAAACTTTCCATGGGCTGGCTGATAACCTCGGGCATTTTCTTTGGCCTGTTGCTGGTGCTGAATGTTGCCGGCATCCGCAAAATTACACCGTACTTCCTCCTTGCCGTGTTGCTCTGGTACGCCATGCTGCAATCCGGAGTGCATGCGACACTGGCCGGTATACTCGGCGCCTTCTCGGTTCCGGCACGCCCGAAATACAACCCGACACACTTCAGCGATCATGTAAAGGAATCCATCGCCCGTTTTGATGCCAGCCATGTGCCCGGCCAGAGCATCATGACGAATGACAAGCTGCGCGGCATTGTGCATGCACTCGAGAGTGGCGCCCTGCAGGTACAGGCGCCGCTGCAGCGACTGGAGCATGCCTGGCACCTGCCGGTTGCCTACCTCGTCATTCCCGTGTTCGCATTGTTTAACGCCGGCATCCCGCTGGACTTTGCCAGTATCGGTGACACCCTGACACACCCGGTCACCCTCGGCGTCTCGATGGGCCTGGTTGCCGGCAAGGTACTGGGTATCTCCGGTTTCAGCTGGCTGGCCATCAAGCTGGGGATCGGACGACTACCGGCCGGCACCCGCTTTAACCAGATTATCGGTGTCTCGCTGCTTGGCGGCATTGGCTTCACCATGTCCATATTCATCGCCGAGCTGGGATTCATTCATCAACCGCAGTTATTGCTGATGGCAAAGACCGGCATTCTGTTCGCCTCGCTGTTTGCAGGCATCGCCGGATTTATCTGGCTCTACCTGGCCGGCAGCAAGTCATGAGCGCATGGCGCCCTGGCGCACTCGTGTACCGGCATGTCTGAGCGACTGCGCATCGACCTGCCGCTACTGGCGCTGGTCCTTGCCAACCTTGTCCCGGTATTCGGCGTACTACTGATGCACTGGGATGTCGGCGCCATCGTGGTGCTCTACTGGATGGAAAACCTTGTCGTTGGCTTCTACAACCTGTTAAAGATGCTGCTCACCGGTGGCAGGTCTGCCCTCGGTACCATGCTGTTTTTCTGCCTGCACTACGGCGGCTTCTGCGCCATCCACGGCATGATCGTGCTGGAACTGACGCAGTTTGCCGGGGAAATTTCCACTCAATTGCCTGGCGCCAGCTGGCCCGGACCCCTCGTCATGATCCAGAAGATCCTCTATCTGGGACAACAGATAGTCGCTGCCGCGCCGCCGGAATTCGGCTGGGCCTGCATCGCCCTGCTGCTCAGTCACGGCGCCTCTTTCCTGCTGCTTTTCGTCGGGCAGCAGGAATACCGTCACAGCAGTGTCGACAAACTCATGGCCGCACCCTACAAACGCATTACAGTGTTGCACGTCGCCGTCATTATCGGCGGCTTCATGGTCGTTGAGCTGGGCCAGCCAATGGGCCTGCTGCTGGCACTGGTTGCACTCAAGATCGTCATGGATATCATGCTACATAGACGCGCACACCGCGCCCTGCCAGAGCCCAGCGGCGGAACAGCAGCCAACGGGAGGACCCGACCATGACAGAAAACAGTCGCATACATGACCGGCACGGACCCAATATACGTGTGCACCCGCCCATTATCTATGCCATCAGCATCCTCTCCGGTATCGGGCTGAATAAGCTGTGGCCACTGCCACTGCCGTTTGGCCTCCATGACCGAGTCTACGGTGGCATCATCATTGTCATCGCCACCCTCGTGGCTGCCTGGGCCTTGTTGCATTTCCACCGCAACGATACCGATGTGCGACCGGATAAACCGGACAGTGCGCTGATCACCTCCGGCCCCTACCGTTTCACCCGCAACCCGCTCTACATGGTACTGACGCTGGCACAGATTACAGCCGCCATCTGGCTGGACAACCTGTGGATACTGTTGCTGGTAGTCGCGTCCGTCATCGTGATTACACGCTATGCCATCACCCGCGAGGAACTCTACCTGGAGCAACTGTTCGGCCAGGAATACCTCCGCTACAAGCAACGTGTACGCCGCTGGTTCTAGACCATGAATTTTTTTGCCCGGCTGTTCCGCAAGAAACCGGCGACGCCCTCACTGGTTGCGGAGGTCTCCAGGATACTCGAGCATTTCGCAACGGCCACCAGCATGGGTGTAGATCGCGAAGACCTGGCTCGCTATCCTGCCAAACAGCGCCAGGTGATGGCCTTCCATTTTGGCGCCATCGAATACCTCGCCCGTGAATTCCAGCTGGATGAAACGCAGATGCTGGGTGTATTCGTGGTGTTTCTCGACAGCTACTTCATCATGCCGATTACCGAGTCCGGCAGTATCAGCGAACGCGTACAGGGATTTTATGACAAACCGCAGGAACGCGAATACCGCAAGGCGGGTGCCGATGTCTGCCGCCGCTGGCATGATCTGAATGAACGCCGTGCACCGCTGCAGCTGGGTGAAATGCTGAAAACCGCTTGAACCATTCCACGCTCGATTCCCTGCTGCATGAGGTCCGCGCCTGCCGACTGTGTGAAACACACCTGCCTCTCGGCCCCAACCCGGTATTGCGTGCCAGCAGCACGGCACGGATACTGATCATCGGGCAGGCACCGGGAACCCGGGTACACACCTCCGGCATCCCGTGGAATGACCCCAGCGGGGACCGCCTGCGGAAGTGGATGCAACTGAACCGTGAACAGTTCTACGACGTGTCGCAGATTGCCATTATGCCGATGGGATTCTGTTACCCGGGCAAGGGGAAATCGGGAGATCTGCCACCACGCCCCGAGTGCGCGGCACACTGGCACCACAAACTGCTGGGGGCGATGCCGGCCATTAAGCTGACCATCCTGATCGGCAAATATGCACAGAATTATTACCTCGACAGCCGCCACGAGTCGCTGGCCGACACCGTGCGTCACTGGCAGCGACAGCCGCCGGGATTTTTCCCGCTGCCACACCCCTCGCCGCGCAACCTGCGCTGGTTCCGTCAGCACCCCTGGTTCGAGGACCAGGTGCTGCCGGCATTCCAGCAGCAACTTGCTGCATATCTGGAATAAGAATCATTCGTGCTTGCATGACACAGCAGCTTTAGGCGGGCACGTAATCAGTGAAACATCACCGATATCATGGGCCTGGGGACATCGGGTAGGGCACAGACCATCCGAGTCTGGTAATATTCCGTCTGGTCCAAGCCCATGCCCAAGTCAACTTACCCACTACTCAGCCGCATCGAATCACCCGCCGACCTGCGTGGACTGGCGGATGAACAGCTTGTGCAACTGGCATACGAATTACGCGAATTCCTGATTGAGTCGGTCTCCAGCACCGGCGGTCATCTGTCTGCCGGGCTCGGTGTGGTTGAATTGACCATTGCACTGCACAAGGTTTTCAACACCCCGCAGGACCGACTGGTCTGGGATATCGGACACCAGGCCTATCCACACAAAATACTCACGGGCCGCCGCGATGCCATGAGCAGCATGCGCCGCCGCGGCGGACTGAGTGGCTTCCTCAGCCGTGAGGAGAGTGAATACGATACCTTCGGCGGGGGGCACTCCAGCACCTCCATCAGCGCCGCCCTGGGAATGGCCGTGGTGGCCGCACTGCAGAATTCGGAGCGACAAACAGTGGCCGTTATCGGAGACGGGGCCATGACGGCCGGGATGGCTTACGAAGCACTCAACAATGCCGGCGATCTGCACAGCGATCTGCTGGTGATTCTCAATGACAACGAAATGTCGATTTCCCGCAACCGCGGTGCCATGCATAACTACCTCGCACGCATCCTCTCGGGCAGTCTCTACACCGGTGTCCGCGAGCGCAGCAAGAGCATTCTCAACCACCTGCCGGGAACCCGGAAATTCGTGCGCCGCTGGGAAGAACACGTCAAGGGCATGATCATGCCCGGCACGCTGTTCGAGGAACTGGGATTCAATTACATCGGTCCGATCGACGGCCATGACATCCCCACCCTGCTGAAGACACTGCAAAATCTGCAGGGACTCAAGGGACGCCGCTTCCTGCACGTGGTGACACAAAAAGGCAAGGGCTATCACCCGGCCGAGGAGGACCCGTGCAACTTCCACGGTGTTACGCCCTTTGACCGGGAAACCGGAGAGCAGAAAAAAACGTCATCCGACATAACCTATACGCAGGTATTCGCCGAGTGGTTGTGCGACATGGCGCGAGCCGACAACCGGCTTGCAGGCATCACGCCAGCGATGCGCGAGGGTTCGGGACTGGTTGAATTCTCGGAACAGTTTCCCGAGCGCTATTTCGATGTCGGCATCGCCGAGCAACATGCCGTCACCTTCGCCGCCGGCATGGCCTGCGAAGGCATGAAGCCCGTGGTCGCCATTTATTCCACCTTTCTGCAGCGTGCCTATGACCAGTTAATCCATGATGTTGCGCTGCAGAACCTGGATGTCACCTTTGCCATCGACCGCGCCGGACTGGTGGGCGCCGACGGCGCCACCCACGCCGGGGTATTTGACCTGAGTTTCCTTCGATGTATACCCAACATGGTGGTGATGGCCCCCGCCGATGAAAACGAGTGTCGCCAGATGCTCACCACGGCCTGGCAATATAACGGACCGGCCGCGGTCCGCTACCCACGCGGCACCGGACCCGGTGTGACTCCGGAAAAGACGCTGCAGGCGCTGCCGATCGGCAAGGCTGAACTCTGTCGACATGGATCGCAGGTCGCCATTCTTGCCTTCGGTAGCCGGGTCGCCGCGGCGCTGGCTGCAGCGGATCAACTTGATGCCACGGTCGTCAACATGCGCTACGTGAAACCGCTGGATTGCGACATGATCAGCGCCATGGCCGCCGAGCATCCCCTGATCGTCACCGTCGAAGAGAATGCACTGCAGGGTGGCGCCGGATCGGCCGTCAACGAGGTACTGCTGGCGGCGGGTGCCGACAACCACATCCTCAACCTCGCCGTCCCGGATGTGTACATCAGCCATGGCGACCACCAGCAACAACTTGCCGAATGCGGCCTGAATACTGCCGGAATTGTCAGTGCAATTATGGATGCCACTAATGCCGGCCTGCCGGCAACGGCTAGAGCAACATCCTCTCCGGGCAAGCTGTTGAATGGCTGAAGCAAGGATCCGCAACAGTATCGACGAGGGCCCGGCATAAACGGGAGGATTCATGAGCAGCACCTCAGAGATTTTTTTCCGCCGCAAGGAAACCGCCCGTGAAACGGTCTCTCTACCCGCCCCCCTGTTCAATCGCTGCCAGCTGCTGTTGCATCGTGCCGCAACGGCCCACGTCTTTGTGCCGGTTCGCAGCATGCAGTACCAGGCGGTGATTGACAGCGATGAAATCATCTTTGTGGACAATCTCGGCTACGCCGTTGAAAACGGACACGGTGGCCGCCTGATCGTGCTTGCCTGGGAATTTTTCTCACAGGGTCCGCGTGACTCGCTCACCGAACCGGTACCGATCGAGGTCGTTTACTATGGTCAGGAACGCCATGAAATACATCGCCGCCTGCTCGGTGAATTCACCAGGGCGCTGGATAACTATGAGGCCAGACTTGATGACAGCCGTGGTGGAAACAAGACGGCAACGATCCTGCCGTTTACACCGGACGCAAACGGGGGGCAGTGATCAAATACTCACCGCGACTGCGTAATGCCTGAACACGCTGATGACGATCACGCAACTGACAACACCGGCAAGGCAGATGCAGAGAAACTAGCGCCTCTGCCGGTAAAAAACCACTCCTTCCTGTGCTTCCTGGGGACCCAGGGGCTCGGTGCCTTCAATGACAATGTCTTCAAGCAACTGGTGTTGCTGCTTGGCATTGGCTACCTGATGGCAGGGGTGGAATATCAGGCCGTGGTGCAATTCCTGTTCGCACTGCCGTTTCTGCTGTTTTCCGGACTCGCCGGTGATATCTCGGACCGACTCAGCAAGGGCCGCCTGATGGTCATCTGCAAGCTTGCCGAGATTATCATTGCACTACTGGGTGTCGGCATCTTATGGATGCTGTCCACGGCCGTTGCGGATAACGGCGACACGTCGTTGTATCTGTGGCTGCTTGCCGCCGTGGTATTTTTACTGGGGACTCAAAGCGCATTTTTTGGACCACCCAAGTACGGCGGCATTCCTGAACTGGTGCGCAGCAGCGATCTCACCGCGGCCACCGGCATGACACAAATGACGACGTTTCTCGCTATCATATTCGGGGTGGCACTGGCGGGACTGCTTGCCGACCTGTTCGCCGCTCGCCTCTACCTGGCCGGACTGGTGACCGTGTCGATTGCCGTGCTTGGCACACTGGCCTCGCTCGGGATTGCAAGAAATCCACCGAGCGACCCGCAGCGACGCGTTACGCTCCGGTCTTTCACCAGTAATTTACGAACGCTGGCCGGAATCTGGCGCACCGATGGTTTGATGATGCGCATCATGGTGATCTATTCATGGTTCTGGTTTCTCGGTGGCGTGACGCTCACGGCTGTCAATACCTACGGACGCTTCCAGCTGGGGCTGAGTAACTTTGCAACCAGCCTGCTGGTTGCAACAACCTCCCTGGGTATTGCCTGCGGCAGCATGCTGGTGGCGCGGCTGTCTCACGGCAAGGTGCGCGTTCAACTGGTGGTGCCCGCGCTCATTGTACTCACCGTGTGCCTGTGCGTCTTTGCGCTGCTACCTGTATATCATCCCACGGCGGAGGATATCGAGCGTTTCAACCAGCTGAAACAGTCTCCCGAGTTGCTGGAAAGTGCACACATCATTCCGCTGGCGACGCATGCAACCCGGGCAAGCGCCTACATGCTGTGCTTACTGCTTGGTATTGCCTCGGGATTTTACTCGATACCCTTGCTGACCTTCATCCAGGCGCGCCCTGCAGCCAGCGAGAAGGGCCGGGTGTTTGCCGCGGTTAACTGGCTCAACTGGGTTTTCATTCTGAGCGCGGCGCTGACCTATGGTGCCGGCATGAGTCTGCTTGCCAACAGTGCCAACCTGCTGCTGGCTGCCCTTGGCGTGCTGACCCTGTTCATGGGCAGCGTATTGCTGCCCGGTATTTTTCGCCGCCTGCGACAGCAACGGCCCGACTTTGTGTACTTCAGGGAAGCCGGGAAAGACCCGACTGTCAACTGATGACGCTGTCCCCGATGGCGAGAAACCGATCAATATTAATCAGCAGGATAACTGCCCGCCAGCCAGGTCACTGCAGACACAGCAACAGGAACTGTTTGCACTATTCAACTACGGGATAAGAAGTTGATTTTGAACCCCCTGCTTCCAGTGGATGATGTGCTCCATCGCCGGACTGGTATAAAAGGTACCGTCTTTGGTAATCATAAGAATCTTGTGCGCATCCATCCTGTCAGCAACCGTCTTCCACTCCTTGATGCCAGCAGCAAGAAATGCCATTGCCGAAGCATTGGCAACCATGGCATTCTCATGCATCACGGTCACCGACAGCACATCCCTGACCGGCAGACCGGAGCGTGGATCGACGATATGCCGGTAGACAAGACCGTTCTTGCCAAATGACGCGTCAAATGCGCGCACGGTAACAACGGCCTGATCATCGATGTTTTCGATAGAGCCTATTAACTGCTTGCCGGTGGCGTCAGGTATGCCAATCCACCAGTCATGCTTGCCGCGCCTGCCCATCGTTCGAACGCTACCACCGATATCGATCATTGCATTCGAGATGTCCATGTCTTCGAGGTGCGCGATGCCTTTTTCCAGCGCAAGCCCGCGGATAATGTCGCCAAATTCCAGCTTCACCAGCCGGTTGCGACTGCTCACCTGATTACCTTTGATGATCAGGTCATCCATGGACGGATGCCCGGCAATGATCTTCGCCACCTGTTCATCGATCAACCGCTGGACTTCATCCGGGTAGGGAACCTCGCTGCATTGCTCCTTGCCGCAATGGAACTCCCACAAGGCTGTCAGTTCTCCTGTTGCAGGGTTGAACAGTCCGGCACTTGCAGCGGACAATTTTTTGGCTTCCATGATCAGCTCGACAAGACCCTCGCTGACCGTCATGCTTTGTCCCTGTGCAATCGCCTCGTTCAACCGGTGTAATTCACCCTCGGCTTCAAAGGTGTAACCGATATAGTCCAGTGTCTGCAGGTCTTTTTCCACGGCAAGTGCAGCCTGTTTCGCAGCTGCCGGCAATATGCCCACGATACTGATTTGCGCAAAGCTTCCAAGCACATTCAGTTCATCTTCATATACACCGCCATTGCGCTCACAACTTGTGACAACAAGCAACACAATGGCTGCCACCATAAAGCCAATGGCCATTTTAAGTTTCATGACGTGTTCCTCTGTTGATGTGTTCATGGCGTGAATAGCGGTCGGGTTGCATAGTCATGCTGTTAGCTAAAATAGCCTGCATTGATCCACATGTGCACGACAATACTGGCGCCGTAACCGAGCGCTATGACCGGCGTCCAGCGTAAATGTCCAAAGAAGGTATACATGCCACGCGCCTGCCCCATCAACGCAACGCCGGCAGCCGAACCGATCGACAACAGGCTGCCGCCCACACCGGCGGTCAGCGTGACCAGCAACCACTGCCCGGTTGACATGTCCGGGTTCATGGTGAGCACGGCAAACATTACCGGAATGTTGTCGACAATAGAGGATAGCAGCCCGACGCTGACATTGGCGGCCGTTGCGCCCCACTGGGTATACATGAGCTCCGAGGCCATGCCGAGATAACCGATAAACCCAAGCCCGCCGACACACATGACCACACCATAAAAAAACAGCAGCGTATCCCACTCGGCACGCGCAACCTTGTTAAAGACATCGAAGGGCACGATATCACCGAGCTTGCCGGCATGGTCTGTTTCATTGCTTTCCACAGAGAGATGTTTCAGCTCGGAGCGCTTCAGAAAGAAACCGAACAGTTGCAGGTAACCCAGTCCCGTCAGCATACCAAGAACCGGTGGCAGACCAAGGAAGTTATGAAAGCATACGGCGGTCGCGATAGTGAGCAGGAACAGTACCAGAATGCTGCGCGCACCCGGCCGCATCAAAATCACCTCGTCACTGCCTTGCGGCTTACCGGCCGGCACGGCGAAATGCATGATGGCCGCCGGTATCAAGAAATTAACCAGCGATGGCACAAACAGCGAAAAGAATGTCCAGAAGTCGACCATGCCCTTCTGCCAGACCATCAGGGTGGTGATATCGCCAAACGGACTAAAGGCGCCGCCGGCATTCGCGCCGACCACAATGTTAATGCAGGCGATGGTGACAAAACGTGTATTGTCTCCCCCGACAGCGAGTACCACGGCACACATCAGCAGAGCCGTGGTCAGGTTGTCGGCGACCGGCGAGATAATGAATGCCAGGCTGCCGGTCAACCAGAACAGGGTCCGGAAACCGAAGCCCTTGCGTACCAGCCAGGAACGCAGCGTATTGAACACCTGGCGCTCCTCCATGGCATTGATGTAGGTCATCGCAACCAGCAGAAACAGCATTAACTCGGCATATTCCAGCAGGTTGTGCCGTGCGGCCGCCTCGGCGGCATGCCCCTGTCCTGCCTGCGTTGCTACCCAGCCGATCATACCCCAGATCAGTCCGGCGGCAATAATGACCGGTTTGGATTTGCGCAGGTGTGTGAATTCCTCCGCTGTCACCAGCACGTAGGCCGCTGCAAAGATCGCAAGCGCGAGATAGCCGACCGTGTGCGCGGTCAGATCAGGCAGGTCCGCCGTCACGGCCTCGCTGGCAAAAACGACCGCCGGTATGACTACGGCAAGCAGTGCGATAATCGCAGTCAGATATCGTGAGGTGAACACGCTTGCTGCAGAGGCGTAGTTTTTCATGTTAATAGCCTCAGAACACCAGATTCATCATGATCATCATAACCACCAGGAACAGAATCGTCATGATGCCGCCGGCACGCATAAAGTCCGGGACGCGATAGCCCCCCGGGCCCATCAGCAGGGCGTTGACCTGGTGGGTCGGAATCAGGAAGGAGTTGGAAGTGGCAATGGCCACCGTCAATGCAAACACCGCCGGGTCAGCCCCGGCTGCAAGTGCAAGATTAACCGCCAGTGGTACCAGTAGCACCGTGGCACCGACATTGGACATCACCAGGGTAAAGAAGGTCGCCAGTATGGCCAGCGCCCCCTGCAACACCCAGACGGGTACATCACCCAGCATGGCGAGGGTCTGTTGTGCAATCCACGCGGCCGTTCCGGTATTCTCGACCGCCATGCCCAGTGGAATCAGGCTGGCAAGCAGGAACACGGTTTTCCAGCTGACCGCTTCATAGGCCTCGTCAATGTTCATCACCCCGGAGAGCACCATGCCCAGTGCGCCGGTCAGCAGGGAAATCGACAGGCGCAGGTCCGAAAACAGTACCAGACCAAGTGCGACCAGAAAAAAGAACAGCGCGTAACCCACCTTCTGCGGGCGTGTTTCTTCATGTGGATACTCGGAGGTAACCACCACGAAGTCCCGGTTTGTCTCCAGCCGGGACAGGGCTTCCCAGCTCGTATGCACGACCAGTGTGTCACCGGCCTCCAGCGGCAAACTGCGTATATCCTCGCCTTCACGCAGGGTTTCACCACCGCGATGCAAAGCGACCATGGCAAGACCATAGGTCTTGCGCAGCCACACATCACGCGCACTCTTGCCGATCAACTTTGAACCGGGCGGTATAACCACTTCGGCCACACCGGAGCGGGTCGATGCCAGCACTTCACCAAAGTCTTTCAGGTCGGCGCGTTTCTTCAGCCCGTATTTTGCTACAAACAGGTCAACATCATGCGGTGACGCCAGGATGGCCATGGCCATGCCCGCCTCGATGCCGAGGTCACGTGCCAGTGCACCGGGTCCGACGCGGGTTTGCTTGTCCTTGCGATGGGTGGCAATGACGCGGATGTTCGAACTACCCTCGACATCGTCGAGCATGCGTCCAACCAGTGCGCTGTCAGCCGGAACCATCACCTCGAACAGGGCATAGTCGATGCCATAGATATCCTGGAAATAGCTCATGGTATTGGCACCGACGGTGGTGCCACTTTCGGATTTGTTGGTCGGTAGAACAAAGCGACCGAACAGCACGAAATAAATCACACCGGTGGCCACCAGCGCAATACCGATCGGTGTCACGCTGAAGAGGTGAAAGGCACTCATTTTCTGACCGGGGGGTAATGCCTGGTTGGATGTCATTATCAGGTCATTGAGCAGGATTAACGGACTTGAACCGACCATCGTGACAGTACCGCCAAGGATGGCGCAAAAGCCCATTGGCATCAGCAGGCGCGACAGGGGCAGGCCACTGCGTGCCGAGATGCGACTGACAACCGGGAGGAACAATGCGGCCGCCCCGACGTTCTGCATGAAGCTCGATATGATGGCAACGGTGGTGGAAATCAGCGGGATGATACGTTTTTCCGTAGTGCCACCGTGTTTCAGGATGGCGCCGGCGACAACGTTCATGACACCGGTTTTATCCAGGCCCTTGCCGATGATCATCACTGCGATGATCGATATCACCGCGTTACTGGCAAAGCCGTCAAACAGGTGCGATGCCGGCACAAACGGATGATCAATACCAAACCACGGGGCTATCAGGGAGGTCAACCCGAGCAACACCATGATGCAAATCGCGGCAACATCAACCTCGACGACCTCGAACACAAACAGGTAAATCGTCAGCAGCAATATCGATGAAACCCACGCGATCTCAATGGTCGGGACTGCTTCGGTCAGTGCAAAGGCAGCACCGATGAAGATGACTGCACCAACGAGGCGTTTAACAAGGGCTGCTTTTGATAGTGTGCTCACGTGATACTCCAGGGAATCAATTAACGACAGCAATACCGTAAAACAGCGATACCACAATCGAACAGAATGAAAAAAATACGGTCACAATGACCGCGGCTGATCAAGCAGGAGAGTTAAAGGCGGGTGGACCGTGAAGGATACTGCTGGGATAGGCGTCACTGCCGATGACGACTGACAACCTCTCTGCAACATTCAGGACTAACCGTAAATTGTTGACGTACTTTACCGGCAGGGTCGTGCTTATCGACGTGTTGCCTTCGGACGAGTCCGGCGCATAGCCGGACTCCAGTTCGAATTCCTGAAATTGGCTTTCAGCCCAGCAGACCGAATTGCTGACACCGGTAGCTAACACAAAAACCATCAGCAGCGGCAGCCACAGGTATTGCATGGTTCTTAGTGTAATGATTGACATTTAATCCGCATTTTGACGCTTAGAGGCTAGAAGTTATGGCCAATCTATAAGATCTCGTTAATATAACCAAATAATAATTGGTTGTCAAAAATGATACTGTCGTGCAGGACTGTTCGCGACGGCAAGGCTCAACCAGCGGGTGTAAACAGCAGCGTGTCAACGACGCCGTCGCGTTGCCAGGTCAGCGCCAGTCTGGCATTCAGAAAACCGAACCCGGTAACGTTCGAGAGTAACTGCAGATAGCGGCTCTCCAGTTCCATTGCCTCTGGCGAGCAGGCCATGCGGGTACTGCCAATTTGTCCCAATGATATATCGCGGGGATTGTTACCTGTCGTCACCGAACCAAAATAGCTGTTACAGCCTGCATGGCCAGAAATGCGGCCATTGTTGAAAGCCAGGGTGATGTTCAGCCCCTCGGGAACGGCTTCATCCCGGCTGATGCGCCTGAGCTGCCACACCTGTCCCTCAACAGTGGCCAGTGACAAGCGGCCGCTGTTACGCGGTTCGACTTCCTGCAGTCCGTCCTCTGCCATCTCCCACACGCGGGTGACTGTCTCTGCAGGGCAGCAGGCAGGGTCATTCGGCCCCTGTTGTACCAGATCCAGCTCAATGCGCTCAGCAACTATCCTGCCCGCCCGCAACTGCACGCGGTCACCGATCAGGGCGGTGCCGATATTGACCGCGAGACCATCACGCCGCGCCACGACCGCGACATAACTGTTGACCCCTGAGCCACCTGATGTTTCCCAGAGTGTCACGACGGCTTCGGCAGGCCACTCGCCATCAAGGTCAGCGCGCAGGTAAAAGTCTTCCACCAGCCCGACCATCGGGCGTGACGCCGCTCCGTCCTCGACAGGCTCTCCCTCCCAGCGGCCCTCGGCAAGCGTTATGGCATCTTCCTGGATACCCGTATAACTCAGGCTGCCTAGCTCCTCCATTGCAGGCACCGTCGTCAGCACCGCACCTTTTTTCACTGGTGCTGCAACGTCGTTATCATCTTTCGGGGAACAACCGGTCAGCGCCGCTAACAGGAGTACCGCTGTCACGGACAGCGCATGCAAACATCGGGGTACGTGCTTCATTTATTTCCCTCCTTAGCGCTGTTGATGCAGGCAACACGCCGCTCAATCACAAGGCGACACGACAGCAACGCCGCGGCTGTCATGAACTTTACTGGATTATCTGCACCCGGCACCCCGGTTGCTGCGCGATATTGCCGACAGCCTGCGCAGTCAGTGCCGCATGGCGTTGGCCAGTGGCCTGAATTGCAGCGTGTAGAACATTTCCAGGTAGCGTTGTGTTTCGGCACGTTCCAGGTCGGTGACATAACGCCAGAAACCATAGACACGCGTCAGTGTCATGAGGCGTTCTGCATAGCCTTTCCAAGTATAGCGCTCGTTCACCCGCTGCAAGGATCCCTGGGATATACGCTGCCACTCCCCGGGGTCCTGCCGGCAGCGCTTGAAAAAATCCGCCATGCGCTGTGCGGCAACAGCACCGTGGTTGGGATCGATATGGAAACCGGATATACCGTCCTCGATGATCTCCAGCGGACCGCCGAAACAGGTCGCAAAGGTTGGCAGACCGGTGCCCATGGCCTCGATGACGGTGAGGCCAAATGCCTCAAATAGCGCCGGTTGTGCAAAGGCACCGCCATGGTCGGCAATGACGCGGTACAGCTCACCGGCAAAGGTCTTCTCCAGGTGCATACCCAACCATCTCAGCTGTCCATCAAGCTGATACTCGTCCATCAGGCGGTGCATATACTGCAGCTGTTCATGCTCCTCTGCATCGCCGGCCTTGGCCGGGTCGACATGCCCTGCGACCACCAGCAGGTTGACCTCGGCACGCAATTCAGGGCACTCTGCGAACCATCTCACCAGGCCGGTGATGTTCTTGATCTGGTCCATGCGCGCCATGGTGAACAGAATGGGTTTGTCACGATCCTGCAGGACGCCACGAATGTCCTCACGGGTCTGGCGGCCAAATAACAGTTCCTCGAATTCCGCGTGCAGGTGGCCCAGTCGCCGCTCCGTCTCGGTCGCAGGAAAATAGATCTCCGGGTCCGCCCCCGGCGAGACGATATTGAATTTCGGATCAAACACATCGATGCCATGCACCACCCGGTAGAGTCCCGGCAGGGTATAGGCACCATGCGCCTCGTACTGGCCGACACTGTCTTTCGTGCCCGCGATTTCCTGGTAGGTGGAGGTGATAATGAAATCCGCCTTGTTCATCGCAATCAGATCGGCAGTGAACTGGCAGGAAAAGTGATACTGCGAGTCGTTCTCCTTCCAGTAGAGGTCGGAATAGAGATACTTGGTCTTTTCCAGCGCGTGCGCAATATTGCACTGTGTTACCCCGAGGCGCTGCGACATGATCGAGGCCACCAGGTTACCGTCCGAGTAGTTGCCGATAATCAGGTCCGGACGGCCGCCGAGTTCGGCCAGCAGCTCACGCTCGGCATCGAGGCTGAAGCGTTCCAGGTACGGCCATACCTCGAACCTGGAAATCCACTGTGGCAGCACCTCGCCGGGCGCATTCTTGAAGGGGACGCGCAGGATGCGGGCGTTGCGCGTGCCTGTGATCATCTCGATGCGCTGATCACAGGAAGTACCCTCAGCCTCGGGGATGAGCCGTGTCAACACCAGCACCTGCGGCTCGATATCGAGACCCTGGTCCGCAAGGCGGCGGTGCATTTCCTGTTCCAGGGCGCGCACCTGGTCAAGGATATAGACCACCTGACCGCCGGTATCCGGTCGCCCCAGCACATCCGATTGACCAAACCAGCCATGCGGCGAGAGAATGGCGATGGAAAAGACCATCGGGATACGCGCCAGGAACTTCTCCAGGTTACCCGGCGACGGCGCCTCGAGAATATCGAGCAACAATTGCATGGTTTCGCGCATGCGTGCTGCATCCCGCCCCCATCCGGGCTCGAAGCCCATAGCGCGCAGCACGCTGTACACCTCGCCATCGTCTGCGTTGGGGCCTAAGCCTGCGAGGTAATCATCCGCCGCACGCAGTGTACTGCGCAGTCCCGCTACATCCCTGACGACCTCGTTCAACATCAGTTGTTGTTCGCGGTAACTGTGCACCCTGAGAAACTCCAGCAAGCGCTGATCACCCTTGCCGAGGGCCTCGAACAGGCGGCTGGAGAGGCGCCGATTGAGAAACTCGACACCGCGGCCGATGGAACGCGTCTCGTGCATCTTCGGAAACTCGCGTGAGAACGGCTCGAGGTCGATCTCCAGCTCCCAGCTCCAGTCGTCCTGGCTGCCGTTTACCAAGTGCTCCTTGAAATAAAGGAAATTGCTGACACTGATACGTTCCATGCTCATGGTATCCAGATGCACGCGCATGTATTCCCAGCAGCCGACACGCATCCGCAGTGCGAGGTAGATCCAGGGCGCATCGACCGCCGCTTCCTGCACCCGAGCAAGCAACTTGTACAGCGGGCTGCTGCGCAAAGTGTCGCCGTCCGGCGGCGCACACAGCTCGGCCAGTGCATCCTGCACATCGCTGCGCAGCAGAAAGGCACGTTGCATTCCCAGCAGGTGGTGCCACACCCGGTGAGCCTGGCTGCGTTCCTGTTGCAGGTAGCTGGCAAGCGCCTCGAAAAAGGCATCATCCAGTGTCATTGCAAGCCCCACTGATCGAGGAATGGCCGGTAAAAGCCGGGATCATCGCAGGTTGCCCCACGGATGCGCGTCACGGCCGAGGCAAAGGCCTGGGCACGCTCCAGCATCAGTGGCACATCCCAGCCACTTAGCAGGCCCAGCATCATCACGCTGGTAAAGGCATCGCCGGCGCCCACCGTGTCGATGACCGTGTCATGGCCCTGCGGCACGACCGTGAACTCCTCACCACCAGGCGTCAGTACCACGGCACCGGCAGCCCCGCGGGTGACGATCAGCAGCTCGGCTCCGCAGCGCTGCTGCAGCTGCTGCATTTGTAGCTGCAACGCTGCCGTTTGCGGAACCAGCAACGCCAGCTCGGCTTCATTCAGCTTGATCCAGCGTGCACCCTGCAGCTGCGACATAACACTTTCCGGCTGCCACCAGGGCGCGCGCAGATTGACATCCATCAGCCGCTGCAGCTTCCTTCCCCGCTGCAGCTGCTGCAAGGCCTGCGCGGAACCGTCATTGCGAATGGCAAGACTGCCATGGTAAAGCAGCGCGCAATCGGCTAGTGGCGGCATGGCAGCAGCGTCAATGTAGTCATAGGCCTGGCTGTCAACAATCTCGTAGCCGGGCTCGCCGTTCTCGATGTGGACCTTGACGCTGCCGGTCGGATGGGCGGAATCGAGCTGCAGGCCGGAGGCATCCATCTCCCAGGCATGCATAATGTTGCGGATCCTGTGGCCAAGGGCATCATCGCCCACCCGGGATATAAACAATGGCGTCCTGCCGAAGGCCTGCAGATGCCAGGCAACATTGAAAGGCGCCCCTCCCAGCACCACCGAGCCATCGGGAAACCGGTCGAACAGAACCTCGCCGAAGATCAACGGGCGTTGTGTTGTAAAAGTGCTCATGATGTTTTACCTGTCTCCTGGCATGGCCATCCACGGGACAACAGTGCGCCCGGGAGCGAAACGCAGTGACCGCATCCTCACCCTTGATTCACATCGCAGTCGCGGAAGAAGTGGTAGTGCTCGATTGCCTCGAGAATGCCGGCCGCATACGGCTGCGTGGCAAAATAGATTCGCTCAACATCGGTCAACGCCGAGAGTTCCTCGTGATGTCGGTTGGCCACCACTACCGCCATGGTGTTGCCGCGCATCATGTCCTCGTCGGCGCCGGAACCGCCGGCCACCAGGATATGCTCCAGCGGGATGCCCCACTGGTCGGCGAACCAGCGCAGCGCGAAGCCCTTCGAGGCCCGTACCGGGACGATATCGAGAAACTGCCCGAAAGACAGGAATACCGACACCGTCTGTTCATGCTGGTGCAACAGGCTGTTGATATCCTCCACACAGGGCGCATGATTCGGGTCGATATAGTAGCTGACCTTGTAGCGGCTTTGCTGCGTCTTGGGTTGCAGCTTGATGCCCGGCAGATCGGCAAGAATTCGCACTACCGTTTTCCTGTTCCACAGGTGGTCAATGTGCTGTACCCAGGCATAGTCGGCGGTCAGGCGCGGCGCATAGTGGATCTCCGTGCCCAGGCTGGTGATCAACACGTCCGGCTGCGGAATGCCGTATTGTTTCATCACGCGCAGAGCGACATCCAGCCGCCTTCCCGTGGCAATACCGAAGGTCGCGCACTTGCGGTTCTCCCGCATCACGCTGATGAAACTCGCCAGCGACTTCGGGTCGGTCAGCAGGTTCTGGTCAAGATCGGTAAATATGGCACGGTCGTGGTACAACGAGGGCCGTCGCTTCGATGGTGCCCGGACCGGGGCCTCGGCGCGGTTCAAAATGGCATGCACGGCCTCGAGATACTGTGTCACATGGGCCGGCCAGGAATAGTGCTGCCGCACCCCCTTGATGCCATTCTTCGACAGTGTCAACCAAGTGGCGGTGTCACTGAGAATCTTCAGTAGTGCCTTCTCGATGGCGGACTTGTCGAGCGGGTCAACCAGGTAGCCGTTGTTGCAATTGCCGGTGATATCGCGCGGTCCGCCGTCTTCCGTGGCCACAATTGGCAGGCCGCTGGCGGCGGCCTCGATCAGGGTGAGTCCGAACGGCTCGGTGAGCGCGGGATTGATAAACACACCGCCGCTGGCGGCGGCCAGGCGGTAGAGCACCGGCACATCACCCGACTGATGGTGTTTCGGGTAGGCCACCCGGCCATACAGGTCGTACTGGTCAATGCTCAACAGCAGGTCGGTGAGCACTTCCTGCGGCCGGCTTCCCATGTCACGGATATCCTCGCGGGTACCGGCAACAATCACCAGGTTGGCGGCCTGCTGCAGGGGGGTGGATTCGCCGTACACGTCCAGCAGCGTGCCGAGATTCTTGCGTGCATCCGGACGTGACATCGCCAGGATGGTCGGTTTGTCCGGCTGCTTCAGGAAACGCGCCAGCTCGCGCTGCATCGCACTCCCCTGCTCGGTGCCGTCCGGTGGATAAAACTGTTCCAGTGCCGTGCCCGGCGGCACAACCTTCATCCGCTCCGGTTGGTAGTGATTGTAAAGCCCGTATTGTTCCTCGATTTCCTGGCGGGTACTGGTAATGACCAGGTCCGCTGCGCCCAGTACATCTTCCTCGACCTCGATGCGCCGCGAAATATTGTACTGACGCTCTATTTCATCGCGTTTCAGTCCACTGGCCAGCAGCCGCTGGCGCTTCACCCTTCCCAGTGAGTGCCCGGTATGCACCAGTGGAATACCCAGCAGGCTTGACAGCCGGACGCCCACATAACCGGCATCCGCATAATGGCTGTGGATGATATCAGGCGTCAGCTGCCGTTCGCGGATGTAACTCAGGGCATTGTCTGCGAAGGTATCGAGGCTATCCCACAACTGCTCCTTGTGGATGTAGCCCTCTTCACCACAGTCGAGTCGAACAATACTGACTTTATCGCTGAGACGTTCCTCGCGACGAGCGTAATCCGAGCTCACGGCAGAGTCCAGTACGCGTCGAGTCAACAGGTCCACCCGCGCAACATCGTCGCTCTGACCCAGGGTACGGGCCAGCTCCACGACGTAGCGGGTCTGGCCACCGGTGTCATCATCAACACCCAGTTCGAGATCATGCCCGCGGATCAGGCCGTGGATACTGATCAATATCAGATGTAGCGGTTCATTTTTGTCGGTCATGCCCTTTCCATGATTTTGGGTAACTCCATCACCGCAGTGGAATATAACAACAATAACCAATTAAATCAATATGATACATATGGCGCTCGAAAACCCACGATCCCTGAAGCTAGCATCGCAATGCAGTCAGCGGCGTTCGAAAACCACCACGCTGTGCGGCTGCACGTGATAGCTGGGAGCTGCCTGCAACGGCTGATCGTCAGCGTGCATGATATCCAGCTGGGATTTGCCGGCCGTATCAATTGCCAGGTACCAGTGCCCTTCGGCAACCTGTGGCAAGGGCATGACCAGCTCGCTCGCCTGCATGTTCATTACCACGAACAGGTCTTCTTCCCAGGCATCGACCGCACCCAGCGTACAGGCGAGCAGCTGCGCATCCGGGTCTTCCCATAGCGGCAGGTTGAGGCGTTCGCCGTGCCAGGTAATATCCGGAAACCAGTGCCCGTCCCGTTCCAGACCATTCAGGAAACGGATATGCGTCAGGCAGGGGTGGCGCTTGCGAAAGGCAATCATGAGTTGCGTAAAGCGCAGCATGTCACTGTTGCTCTCGGTCAGGCGCCAGTCGAACCAGCCCAGTTCATTATTCTGGCACCAGACATTGTTATTGCCATACTGGGTGCGCAGCACCTCGTCGCCGGCACTGATCATGGGAATGCCCTGACTGAGCAACAGTATCGCCATGAAATTCTTCGCCTGCCGTCGACGCAATGCGAGAATCTCAGGATCATCGGTGTCGCCTTCCGTGCCACAGTTCCAGCTGAGGACATTGCTGTTGCCATCGCGATTGTTCTCGCCATTGCCTTCATTGTGTTTTTCGTTGTAGCTGGTCAGGTCATAGAGGGTGAAGCCGTCATGACAGGTGATGAAATTGATGCTGTTCATCGGCAGGCGATCATCATTCTGGTAGAGGTCGCTGCTGCCACTGAAGCGTCGCGCCAGTTCACTGTGCAAACTCTTGTCGCCACGCACAAAGCGACGCACCACGTCACGGTACTGCCCGTTCCATTCGGCCCAGCGGAAACCGGGGAAATCACCCACCTGATAAAGACCTGCGGCGTCCCAGGCCTCGGCGATGAGGCGCGTTTCACTGAGCACGTTTGAAAACTCGATATTCCACAATACCGGGGCATGGTAGAGCGGCTCGCCATCCTCGCCGCGTGACAGTACGCTCGCCAGGTCGAAACGGAAGCCATCCACATGCATCTCGCGCACCCAGTACTCGAGACATTCCAGTATGAACATGGCTACCAGCGGGTGATTGCAATTAACGGTATTCCCGCAGCCGGTGTAATCGCGGTAGATCGCACGGTCCCCCGGGTCCAGGTGATAGAAGGCCTCGTTACCAATGCCCTTGAAGTTGATCACCGGACCGCCGGCACCGCCTTCCGCCGTATGGTTGAAGACCACGTCAAGGATGACGCCGATACCCGCCTCATGCAGCGCCTTCACCATATCCCGGAATTCATTCACATGGGCCGCGACGTGCGTCGAGACACAATAGCCAGGGTGCGGACTGAAATAACTGTGGGTGCTGTAGCCCCAGTAATTGACAAGGCCCAGTTCTGCCACGCCAGCGGGTACGTCCTGCTCATCGAAGGCCATCACAGGCAGCAACTCGACATGCGTCACACCCAGCGCCATCAGGTAGGGAATCTTCTCGATGACACCGAGGAAGGTTCCCGGCTGGCTGACGCCGGAAGCAGGATGCCGGGTAAAGCCACCGACATGCATCTCATAGATAATCGTTTTTTCCGGGCGAATGCAACCCAGCGTTTCATCATCCCCCCAGTCGTATTCTGCAGACTGCACCACGCTGCGCATGGAGGTGGACATGTTGCTGCCCGGCACCGCAGCAGCGGCGCGCTGCCACAGCGTGTCGCTGACACCCCGCGTCCAGGGGTCCAGCAATACCTTCTCACGGTCAAAGCGAAATCCGGACTGATGCACATCATCCGGTCCGTCGATGCGCCACGCATAGTGGGTACCCGCCGGCAGATCAATCACCACGATACTCCAGAAAAAAAACACCCGGTGCAAACGTGCCTCCAGGGGAATGATCTGAAACGGCTCGTGGCTGTCCGCGGCGGCAAACAACAGCAACTCCACAGACGAGGCATGGCGGCTGTAAATGGAAAAATTCACCCCGTCGGCAAGCAGCGTGGCGCCCATCGGATAGCGACTGCCGGTACGAATCTGGTAGTTCATGCGAGTGTTGTCAGTCAAGGGCCTGTTCCACGGTTGTTATTCGCCGCGGCCGCTGCGGTGGGTTAACTATACACCCCTTCAGGTCAGGTCGCTGATGGTATCGACCGCTATCGCTGGCTACAGGGCGGCAACACCACAGGGATGATGTCTGTGTTTGTTGACATGCATCAAAACCTGTGTCCTCGGGATATGGCATACAGGCACATAGACGCTGCCAGCGCGACAATAACCCGGGGCAAGTCCATGCAGCAGTTTCAGTACGTACGCCGTTTTCGAGAGCTCGGTATCGACGATGTACCACAGGTCGGCGGCAAGAATGCCTCACTGGGCGAAATGTACCGCGCACTGTCGGGCGCAGGTGTCAGGGTGCCCAACGGCTTTGCCACCACGGCACAGGCCTATCGCGACTACCTCGCACACAATGATCTGCACACACGCATCCAGGCGGTGCTGGCGCAACTGAATGTCGACGATGTCGAGGCGCTGGCAACCAGCGGCGCACAGATACGTGGCTGGATCGTCGATGCGGAACTGCCGCCGCTACTGGCCGGCGAGATCACGGCCGCGTACGCGGAAATGACCGCGGAATTCGGTGACGACACCGACGTCGCGGTACGCAGTTCCGCGACAGCGGAAGACCTGCCGGATGCCTCCTTCGCCGGCCAGCAGGAAACCTATCTGAACATCCGCGGCACGGAGCATCTGCTGCGCACCTGCAAGCGGGTGCTGGCGTCGCTGTTCACCGACCGTGCCATCCACTACCGCGTCGACAAGGGTTTCGATCACATGAGCATTGCCCTCTCCATCGGCGTGCAGAAGATGGTGCGCTCGGACATCGGTGCCGCGGGCGTGATGTTCACGCTGGACACGGAGAGCGGTTTTCGCGATGTGGTCATGGTCACCTCGGCCTATGGCCTGGGTGAAAATGTCGTGCAGGGCGCGGTCAATCCGGATGAATTCCTGGTGTTCAAGCCAACCCTGGAGCACGGACACCGGCCCATCATCCGTCGCCACCTGGGTGAAAAGGCCATCAAGATGATCTACACCAGGGACCCGGTCACGGCCGAGGCCACCCGCAACGTGGCGGTGAAAAAGGAACAGCAGCAGCGCTTCTCGATCAGCGATGACGAGGTGCTGCAGCTGGCGCGTTATGCCACCGTCATCGAACGCCATTATTCGGCACGTGCCGGCAAGCCACGTCCCATGGATATCGAATGGGCCAGGGATGGCATCAGCGGCGAACTGTTCATCGTGCAGGCGCGCCCGGAGACCGTGCACTCGGTACGCACTGATGCCTTCCACACGATCTACCAGCTCAAGGAACGCGGCAAGGTGCTGACGCAGGGCAAAAGCGTCGGCGCAAAGATCGGAGCTGGCCGGGCACGGATTATCCTGGAAGCGGCACACATGCACGACCTGCAGGCAGGTGAAGTGCTGGTCACCGATATCACCGACCCGGACTGGGAACCGGTCATGAAGATCGCCAGCGCCATCGTCACCAACCGCGGCGGGCGTGTCTGCCATGCGGCCATCGTGGCGCGCGAACTGGGTATTCCGGCCGTGGTCGGCACCGGAGACGCCAACCACAGCATCGAGGATGGTCAGGAGGTCACCGTCTCCTGTGTCGAGGGCGACGACGGTTTCGTCTACGAGGGTCTGCTGCCCTACTCCAGTGAACAGGTTGACCTGTCCAGGCTGCAACACCCGCAGACCCGCATCATGCTGATCGTCGGCAACCCGGTACAGGCGCTGGAATTTGCTGCCTTTCCAAATGACGGCGTCGGTCTGGCGCGGCTGGAATTCATCATCAATAACAGCATCGGCATCCACCCGCGCGCCGTGCTGGAACACGGCCATCTGCCGGACGACATCCAGCAACAGATCTCCACGCGTGCCGCAGGCTATAGCAGTCCACGGGACTTCTATATCAATCGCCTCGCCGAGGGTGTCGGCACCATTGTGGCCGCCTTCTACCCCAAACCGGTAACCGTTCGCATGAGCGACTTCAAGTCGAATGAATACGCCGCGCTGCTCGGCGGTGAAGGTTTTGAACCGCACGAGGAAAACCCAATGCTCGGCTTTCGCGGCGCCAGCCGCTACCACTCGGACGCCTTTGCAGAGTGTTTTGCGCTGGAATGCGCCGCCATGAAAAAGGTGCGCGAGGAGATGGGCCTCGACAACCTGGAGTTGATGATTCCATTTGCGCGCACCGTTGACGAGGTACAGCAGGTACTGGAGTTGATGGCACGGCAAGGACTGCGGCGCGGTGATAACGGTCTGCAAATCAAGCTGATGTGCGAGGTCCCCGCCAACGCCCTGCTGGCCAGCCAGTTCCTCGAACACTGTGACGGTTTTTCGATCGGCTCCAACGACCTGACGCAACTGACACTGGGTGTGGACCGCGACTCCGGACTGCTGAGCGGCTATGATGAACGCAACGCGGCCGTCACCGCCCTGATGGGCATGGCCATCAACGCCTGCCAGGCTGCCGGCAAGTACGTCGGCATCTGCGGGCAGGCACCCTCCGATTTTCCGGAGATCACCCGCTGGCTGGTGGAACAGGGCATCGATTCCATTGCACTCAACCCGGACAGCATCCTGAAGATGACAGCGGTGGTGCTGGAGATAGAACACGAATTGCAGCGCGGCGCCCGCGCCAGCGACTGAACCTTGGCCAGCGGGCGCTACTCGTATTCGGCCTTGTAGTTTTCCAGTATCTTGATGTAGTTGGCGCGCTCGAAGGCTCCGGGATTGAGGCAGTTGGCCTGGCTCATGGAACCCTTCAGCTGTACCACGGAATCATACTGCCGTGCCTCCATCCAGGCCTGCAGACCATCCACCAGGGTAGTTAGAAAACCGACGCCCTGCTGCAACATGCCGGAGGTGGTCATGACGACATCCGCACCGGCCAGCAGGTACTTGATGACTTCGACCGGACTGTGCACGCCGGTGCTGGCGGCAAGCGAGGCGTTAATACGGCCATGCAGCACCCCAAGCCACAGCAACGGCAGGCGGATCTCGTCGGGCGTGCTGAGTTTCAGGTCAGTGACGACTTCCATATCATCCAGGTTCATGTCCGGCTGGTAGAAGCGGTTGAACAATACCAGCGCATCGGCGCCGGCCTCGTCGAACTGCCGTGCCATGTTGCCGGTGGCGCTGAAGAAGGGGCTGAGTTTCATGGCAACCGGGACGGAGACAGCTGCCTTCACTGCCTTGAGGATACCCAGATAGCGTTGTTCGACCTCGCGGCCATCCGTATAGAGTTTAGCGGGAATGTAGTAGGCGTTCAGTTCAATGCCACTGGCGCCGGCGTCCTGCATCAGGCGCGCCATGTCCACCCAGCCTTCGTTGGTCACGCCATTGAGACTGCCGATGACCGGAATATCCACTGCCTCGGCAGCGCGGCGCAGCAGGTTCAGGTATTCATCCGGCCCGGTCTCGTAGTCCTCGAATTCCGGAAAGAAACTCAGCGACTCGGCGTAGCTCTCGGCACCCGAGGTAATCAGGTGCTCGATGGCGGCATTCTCGTGCTTGATCTGTTCCTCGAACAACGAAAACATCACCACCGCCGCGGCGCCGGCATCCTCCATGCGCCTGAAGTTGTCGAGTTTCTCCGACAGGGGTGATGCGGAGGCGACGACCGGGTGCTTCAGTTCCAGTCCCATGTAGGTGGTGTGCAGATCCATGGCGTTATCCTCTTGTTATGCAGTTTCGTTAGCTGCTGCCGGCATCCGGATGCACGTCGGTGACACCGCGCCGTTCCTTGCCCTGGTAACCGGCGCGCTCGTACATGCGCCACTTCTGGTTAACCTGTTCCTGCGCTTCGTGGAGCAGGTTCTCCGCCACCTCAGGATTGGTGCGGGTAAGCATCTTGTAGCGCAACTCCTGGTAGGCATAGTCCTTGAAGGCGATGCGTGGACCCTGTGAGTCGAGCACAAAGGGATTTTCCCCGGACTTGCGTACCTCCGGATTGTAGCGCATCAGTGGCCAGTAACCACTCTTCACGGCGCGGTGCTGCTGCAGCAGGCCATGCTGCATGTTAATGCCATGCGCGATGCAGTGGCTGTACGCCAGGATCAGTGAAGGGCCGGGATAGGCCTCGGCCTCGCGGAAAGCCCGCAGCGTCTGCTGCGGGTTCGCACCCATGGCGACCCGTGCAACATACACATTACCGTAGGAAATTGCCTGCAGGGCGAGGTCCTTCTTGGGAACACGTTTGCCGCCCGCGGCAAATTTCGCCACCGCTCCCAGCGGCGTGGACTTCGACATCTGCCCGCCGGTATTGGAATACACCTCGGTATCCAGCACCAGGATATTGATGTCACGGCCCATGGAGAGCACGTGATCGAGACCCGCGGAGCCGATATCGTAGGCCCAGCCATCACCGCCGACCAGCCACACGCTGCGACGCACCAGCTGATCGGACACCGTCAGCAGGTGACGCGCCTGTTCCGAGTCCATGGCGCGCAGTTTTTCCTCCAGGTCGGCAACCAGCGCGCGCTGGGCACGAATCTCGGACTCCGTGATCTGCGGTGCCAGCAGGATCTTCTGCACACTACCCTCGCCCAGCTGCGGAGCCAGTTCCTTCAGCAAGCGCTCGGCGGTGGCCAGCTGTGTGTCGGCCGTGAGGCGGAACCCGAAGCCGAACTCGGCATTATCCTCGAACAGCGAGTTCGACCAGGCCGGTCCCTTGCCCTCGGCATTCTGGCTCCACGGCGTGGTCGGCAGGTTGCCGCCATAGATGGACGAGCAGCCGGTGGCATTGGCGACCACCAGCCGGTCACCAAACAACTGCGACAGCAGTTTCACGTAGGGTGTTTCACCGCAGCCCGCACAGGAGCCCGGGAACTCGAACAACGGCTGCAGGAACTGCACTCCACGAACCGTGGAGAAGTCCACACGCTCATGTTCGACGTGCGGCAGGGTGTCGAAAAATTCGACATTGCGGCGCTCGGTTTCCAGCATCTCGGACTTGGCCTGCATGTTGATCGCCTTGCGCCCGGCGTCTTCCTTGCTTTTCACCGGACAGACCTCGACACACAGCCCGCACCCCGTGCAGTTATCCAGGTAGACCTGCAGCGTGTAGTGCACCTCGGGGAGGCCACGGGCATCGATGGGCGCATGGCGGAAACCCGCGGGTGCCTGCGGCAAACGTGATTTGTCGTAGAACTTTGCACGTATGACGCTATGTGGACAGACGAAGCTGCAGTTGCCGCACTGAATGCAGATATCCGATTCCCAGGCGGGCACGTACATGGAGAGGTCGCGCCGTTCCCAGCGTGCGGTCGCAGTGGGAAAGGTGCCGTCCACGGGTAGTGCGCTGACTGGCAGCTGGTCGCCCTTGCCGTCCATCATCATGGCCGTGACCTCGCGCACGAAGGCCGGTGCTTCCGGCGGTACCGCTGGCAGCAGGTCGTGGTCACTGCTGACCTGCGCCGGTACGGTTACCGGGTGCAGCATGGCCAGTGTATTATCGACGGCCTCGAAATTGCGGCGCACCACTTCCTCACCCTTCTTGCCGTAGGTCTTCTGGATCGCTGCCTTGATCTTGGCAATGGCAGCCTCCTTGGGCATGACACCCGAGAGTGCAAAGAAGCAGGTCTGCATGACGGTGTTGATACGGTTGCCCATGCCGCTGTTGCGCGCCACCGTGTAGGCATCGATGACATGGAAGTCCAGCTTGCGATCGATGATGGTCTGCTGAATAACACGCGGCAGTCGCTCCCAGACACTGTCCGCATCATGGGGGCTGTTGAGCAGGAACGTCGCGCCGGGGGCGGCCATTTCCAGCACATTGGTGCGTTCCAGGAAATTGAACTGATGACAGCCGATGAAATTCGCCGACTGTACCAGGTAACTGGAACAGATCGGATCGGGACCGAAACGCAGGTGCGAGATAGTCTGTGAACCGGATTTCTTCGAGTCGTAGACGAAGTAGCCCTGGGCGTGAAAGGCAGGGTCCTCGCCGATGATCTTGATGGTGTTTTTGTTGGCACCCACGGTACCGTCAGCGCCAAGACCGTAGAACAGCGCACGTACCACCTGCTCGGACTCGATCATGAAATCCGGATCATAGACCAGGCTGGTGTGACTGACATCATCATTGATGCCCACCGTGAAACCGTTCTTCGGCTGCGCCTTTTCCAGTTCGTCGTATACGGCCTTGACCATGGCCGGCGTGAATTCCTTGGAAGACAGGCCGTAGCGTCCGCCGATGATGCGCGGCAGTGCAGCGCACGGCAGGGTACCGTCGGCAGCGGCCTGGGCCAGTGTGGTCACGATATCCAGGTACAGGGGTTCACCCGGTGCGCCCGGCTCCTTGGTACGGTCCAGCACCGCGATGGCTCGCGTGCTGGCGGGTAAAGCAGCCAGCAGGTGCTCGACGGAAAATGGCCGGTACAGGTGTACCTGGATGACACCAACTGCCGCGTCATGCGCCTGCAACCAGTCCACCGTCTCGCGCACCGTAGCCGCACCCGAGCCCATCAGGATGACAATCCGTTGTGCCGCAGGGTCGCCATGATATTCAAAAAGCTCGTAGTGGCGACCGGTGAGCACACCGAATTCACGCATCCTGCTTTCCACGATCTCCGGGGTACGCGCATACCACGGGTTGACGGTCTCGCGACCCTGGAAATAGACGTCCGGATTCTGTGCTGTGCCGCGCATGAACGGAACATCCGGGCCAAGGCCACGCTGCCGGTGCGCGCGCACCAGGTCGTCGTCGATCATGGCGCGGATCTCGGCATCGCTGAGCAGCGTGATCTTGTTGACCTCGTGCGAGGTACGGAAGCCATCGAAGAAGTGAATAAAGGGTATGCGTGACTCCAGGGTGCTGGCCTGTGCAATCAGCGCCATGTCGTGGGCCTCCTGCACCGACCCGGAGCACAGTTGCGCAAAACCGGTACTGCGTACCGCCATGACGTCCTGGTGGTCACCGAAGATCGACAGACCTTGCGCTGCCAGCGAGCGCGCCGCAACGTGAAACACCGCAGAGGTGAGTTCACCGGCGATCTTGTACATATTCGGAATCATCAGCATCAGGCCCTGCGAGGCCGTAAAGGTCGTCGTCAGCGCCCCTGTCTGCAGGGCACCGTGTGCCGCGCCCGCGGCGCCACCCTCGCTCTGCATCTCCGCAATGATCGGGATGTCGCCCCAGAGGTTGGGCTTGCCCTCGTTGGCCCACTGATCAGCCAGTTCCCCCATGGTGGAAGAGGGTGTGATCGGATAGATCGCACACACCTCGTTTACGCGATAGGCGACATAGGCCGCGGCCTCGTTACCGTCGATAGTGGCTACTTGCCGGTTTTCCATGCATTACTCCAGGATACCGGCGTTCAAACGCCGGAGAAAACAATTGCGTGATTCAGAACCTGCATTTGCGTGCCGCGTCAGGCAGGCTCGGCGACCATGTCGATGGCATGGCAGGGACATTGCTGAAAGCAGACGCCGCACCCGGTGCACTTGTCGAAATTGACCGCATAACCCTTGCGCTTGCCGAGTTTGTTGATGGCACGTTCCGGACAGGCACCGAAACAGCCGTCGCACTCATAGCAGTTGCCGCAGGACAGGCAACGCAGCGCCTCGAACACGGCGTCGGCCTTCCCCAGACCATGTACCACTTCCTCAAAGCCGGACTGGCGTTGCTGCAGGTCAATACTTTCCTGCGAGCGTTGCTCGGCATCAGAAAAATACCAGACATGCAGCTTGTCAAAGCTGGCAGGCGGATGTTTCGCCGGCGGCTGATAGACCTCGCCACGCAGCCAGGCATCGATGTTGCAGGCTGCTTTCTTGCCATGTCCGACGGCCACGGTGACGGTGCGCTCCGAAGGCACCATGTCGCCGCCGGCGAAGATACCGGGATGGCCGGTCATCATGTGCTCATCGACAATGACCGTATCCCATTCAAACTCGATACCGTCGATCCTGTTCAGCAGACTGGCATCCGAATTCTGTCCCAGTGCCAGGATCAGGGAATCGGCCTGCAGCGTTTCCAGTTTGCCGGTGCTGTGCGGGCGGCCATCCTCACCGACCTCCATGACCTCGACGGTGAAGGTAGTGGCATCGATTTCCTTGATAGTGCGCAACCAGTTGATCTTTACACCTTCCTCAAGCGCCTCGTCGGCCTCGAAGGAATGGGCGGGCATGTGCTCGCGGTCGCGACGGTAGATAATCAGTGCTTCATCGGCACCGAGGCGCTTGGCGACCCGCGCGGCATCCATGGCCGTATTGCCGCCACCGTAGATCGCGACGCGGCGGCCGAGTTGCGGCGCTTCACCGGCCTCGACACTGGCAAGAAAGCTGACTGCATCGAGCATCTTGCCGGCATCGCGTGCCGGAATATCGATGTGCTTGCTGATGTGGGCACCGATGGCGACGAACACGGCATCGAATCTTCCCGCATCGCGTTCCGCCAGCAGGTCCTCGACCTTGTGGTTGAGAACGATCTTGACGCCCATCTCCTCAATGCGCCGGATCTCCGCATCCAGCACATCACGGGGCATGCGGTAGGCGGGTATACCGAAGTGCATCATGCCCCCCGCTGTCGGCCCGGCCTCGTGTATCTCCACGCTGTGACCGAGGCGCGTCAGATGATAGGCCGCCGACAGTCCACTGGGGCCGGCACCGACAATCAGCACCCGCTTGCCGCCGGCCACGGGCTGCCATTCAACCTGCCAGCCTTTACTGATGGCGCGGTCGCCGAGGAAGCGTTCCACGGCATGAACGCTCACCGGGCTGTCGAGCTGACTGCGGTTGCAAGCGGATTCACAGGGGTGGTAACAGACACGACCATGCACCGCCGGCAACGGATTGTCCTCGATCAGCCGCTGCCAGGCGGCCTTGTAACGTTTTTCGATCACCAGTGCGAGCCACGCCTGAATATTCTCGCCGGCCGGACAGGCGGCATTGCAGGGCGGCAGCAGTGACACATAGTCAGGACGCAGCATACGCGTCGGGCCCATATGGGTTTCGTGCAACAGGTCCGGTGGACGCGTCAGATCGTGCTTCATGTCGGGTGAATCTCCTGGAAACGGGTAAGCCTGCATTGCCATGGCGGCTGCAGCCTGAAAAGTGACTGCTGCCATCATTGACCGGGGCGGGCATTGTTCCGATGCGCAGGACGGGTTACCCGCTCATCAGGTCAGCGCTCCCTGGCCGTGACTCGATGCGGGCATCTTAAACAGCACGGGATGCGGCAGCAACAGGATCGCGCACCAAGAATCTTTACAATCCTGTTACAGGGGCGGCATAACCATGGCTATGGTTTTCAGGCAGGATTAAAGTAGGACCTTGCTCATACGTCTGATCACGGCGAGTCTACCTTATGTTCCTGTCAGGATCGGGGTGGTCTTCTTGATAAAAACAAATGACATCAGTAGCACCCGGGCGGTACTCGATGCTGGTAGACGTGGCGTGTACTGCGGTCTGGATGGAGCGCGTGTCAGCGCTGACGAATGAGACCGCGATGCGAGTATTCGGTTTCAGCGTAAGCAGTCAGATGGAGCAACTGCGCCAGCGTATCGATATGCGTTTCGCCATACATCATGATCAGGCATTGCAGAAAATCCCTGGCATCATCCGGTGAGTGTGCTGGCGTCGTATTTAAAGATGCCTCTGTGGCCTGGTATTCCTGCATGATCTGTGCCCCCACAGGCAGCTCTCAAGCGAGATTTGTATTTGTATATGAAATATGTACAAATTATAGCATATTTCCCAGGGCGCGGAACAAATCCCTTTCCCGGCTGATAGTGTATTTCCAGCGCAGGCATGGGCAATGCCCGCATTCCGGTCTAAAACCAACCACAGTCGTACCGGGCATGCACGACATTTCAGCAATCGATTCATACACTAACAGCGTTTTGGAACGACCCGGGAAACCACCCTGCAGCGGCTTCCCGATAAATCGGTGACAACAGGCAGTAACAACGGAGCACACCCATGAGTGACATTCCCCCGGTCAAACAGCCGGACACAGGTACGCATTTCAGCATCGAAATCCAGCCGGTGCTGCCCGCGCAGTTCGCACGTCTTCCGGAACTGGCCAATGACCTGTACTACAGCTGGAACAATACCGTCAGGGGACTGTTCCGGCATCTCGACGGGGACTGCTGGAATGCCTGCTCGCACAATCCCAAGGTATTCATCAGGCGGCTGCGCCAGCACAAGATCGATGCAGCCGCCAGTGACCCGATCCTGCTGTCCGAATACCGCCAGGTGCTGTCGAACTATGACACCTACCTGGAACAGAAACCGACCACCCACATCGACGAATACCTCGACCGCGACACGGACCTGGTTGCCTATTTCTCTGCCGAGTACGGCTTCCACGAAAGCATGCCTATCTATGCCGGCGGGCTTGGCATACTGGCGGCCGACTACTGCAAGGCCATGAGCAATCTCTGGGTACCGTTTGTGGGTGTCGGGATTCTCTACCACGAGGGTTATTTCAGACAGCGTATCGACTGTCACGGTGTACAGATTGCCGAGCGGCTGCGTAGTAAATCATCCGACATGCCGGTGCTACCCGCACTGGACACGGAAGGCAACACCATCGTGGTTCAGGTCGCGTTACCGGGGCGGCTGATTGATCTCAAGGTCTGGCAGGTGAATGTCGGCCATATCCGTCTCTACCTGCTGGACAGCGATATCGACAGCAACACACCCGTCGACCGTCAGCTGACCGCACAGCTGTATGGCGGTGACAGTGATATGCGCATTCAGCAGGAGATTATTCTCGGAATCGGTGGGGTGCGGGCACTGCGCGCATTGCGACTGCAACCCACCGTGTGGCATATCAACGAGGGCCATGCCGCGTTCCTGGTACTGGAGCGCTGCCGCGAGCACATCAGCGACGGAATGGTATTTGACAGCGCGATGGAACTTGTTGCCGCCGGCACCGCATTCACCACGCACACACCGGTACCGGCGGGGCATGATGTCTTTCATGAGGATGTCATGCGCCACTATTTCAGTGACTTCGTGCAGCAGTTGGGTATCACGGAGAAGCGCTTTCTGGCGCTCGGCAGGAACCCGCGTGACAGCACCGGATTCTGCACCACCACACTGGCCATACACGGCTCACGGTTTCGCAATGGCGTCAGCCGTATCCACGGCGAGATCGCCTCTGAGATGGAATCCTACATGTGGCCTGACATCCAGACCTGCGACAACCCGATTGCCGGCATCACCAACGGTGCCGATGTCGATACCTACCTCGACCGCTCCTGGGTCGCCCTGTACGAGATGTACATGGGCGGCGGCTGGCGCGCACAGATGACGCAGGAGGACTTCTGGAAAACCTTCATCAGCAACATACCGGACCATGTATTCCGCAGCGTACGCCAGATTCTCAAGGCAGCCGCACTCGAGGAGGTCAGGCGCCGCGCCAGCATTCAGTACAAGCGCTGCGCACAAACCAACTCGCTGCTTGATCGACTGACACGCAATCTTTCTACGAACAGCCTTGATACGCTCCTGATCGGCTTTGCGCGCCGTTTTGCCATTTATAAGCAGGCGGGTCTGATATTCAGGGATCTGCCGCGGCTGGCACGACTGGTGAACGATCCTCAGCGACCGCTGACGCTGGTTTTCGCCGGCAAGGCACACCCGAACGACAAGCCGGGACAGGCCCTGCTGAAGCGGGTTTACGAGATCAGCCTGATGCCGGAGTTCCAGGGCAGGGTCATCCTGCTGGAAAATTACAATCTGTCCATGACCCGCGACCTGCTGCCCGGCGTCGACGTCTGGCTGAATACACCAAAGTACCCGATGGAGGCCTGCGGCACGTCCGGTATGAAGGCCGCTATTAATGGCGTGCTCAATCTCAGTGTCGCGGATGGCTGGTGGGCCGAAGCCTGGAATGGAGAGAATGGCTGGTCAATCACGCCACACCCGGAGTGCGATGACGAAACCCGTGAAAAACTCGAGGCAGAGGAACTGATGAACATTCTCGAGTACCAGGTCATCCCGGCCTACTATGATCGCAACCAGGACGGCGAACCGGCAGCCTGGACGCGCATGTCAAAGGCCTCCATGATGTCGATTCTGCCGCGCTTCAATACCATTCGCATGGCGCTCGACTACTTGCGGGTTTCCTATGCGCCGGCAGCACGTGAAAGCCGCCTGCTGAATCAGGATAACGCCAGGGGTGCACAGGAACTGGCCACATGGAAGCAAAAGATTGCCGACAACTGGGGTGCGGTTCAAGGACGAATCATCAGTCCGGTGCCGACATCAATCAGTACCCGGGAACATTTGCACCTTGAGGTCGAGGTCAACCTCAATGGCCTGGACGCGAACGATATTGTCGTCGAATGTGTACTCGGTCATGAAACCGGCATGGGACAGTTCATCACCGAGTGCAGCCAGCTCTTCTACCTGTCTGACAGCAGCAGTGGCAACGTGGTCAGCTACCATTGCAACCTGTTCGACAGTGAAGAAACCTGCCAGCAGTGCGGGCTGCAGTCATTCAAGATACGCTTGTACCCCTGTCACCCGCTGCTCAATCACCCCCTGGAGTGCGGCCGCATGATCTGGCTGTAGCGCACGGCTACATCCAGTCCAGCAGAGCATGCTGTAATGCTCTGTTGTTTTAATGACACACCCTGTTATGCTCGTGGTGGCCATCAGCATACTGTGACACCACAGGCATGCCACGCATGACTGTCCGGAGGTTGAAAGATTGCCCCACAAGAACAGGATACTGGATATCGAGGAAATCAGGGTCAGTTGCAAGGACTGCACGCTGGCGCACCTGTGCCTGCCGCACGGCCTGGAACAGGATGATCTCGAGAAACTGGATGCTATTGTCGAACGCAGCCCACCCTATCACCGCGGCGATCACCTGTACCGGTCCGGTGAAAAAAGCCATGCCCTGTATGCTATCCGCTCAGGCGCACTGAAATCCTACTGTATCACCGAACAGGGCGATGAACAGGTACTGGGTTTTATGCTGCCCGGTGAACTGACCGGCATGGACGGTCTGGCCCACGGTCGCCATGCCTCGGCATCGGTTGCCCTCGAGACCAGCAGTGTCTGTGAACTCCCGCTTGACCAGCTAACAAGACTGTGCGAGCAGCTGCCCGGCATGCATGACAGGATGATGCGCATCGCCGGCAAGGAAATCACCACGGACCAGGAAATGCTGATACTGCTCGGCAAGCACAATGCAGAAGAACGGCTGGCATCATTCCTGCTCAACCTGTCGTCGCGATACAAAAAGCGCGGCCTGTCTGCCGATGCGTTCCGTTTGCCCATGTCGCGTCAGGATATCGGCAATTACCTGGGGCTTGCCATTGAAACAATCAGCCGGCTGTTCGCCCGCTTCCAGGACGAGAATATACTGGCAGTGGACAGGAAACTGATTACCATCCGCGACCGGCAGCCCCTGATCGCGATGCTGGACGCCTGCATAATTCCCTCGGCCACCCCGGATTTATAGCCGGTACCCGGCTGCTTGTCAGCCAGGGTCGAACTACAAACGCCTCAGCCGTCTAAAACATACTGCCCGGGTAGATAACGCGGTAGAATACCGCGAACCTCCAATTATAACGATTCAGCAACCGGCACACTCCGTATGACAAACCTGCACAGCGAACTCCCCATACTAAGAAAGACAAAAATTGTCGCGACCATTGGCCCTGCATGCAGCTCTCTCGAGCAGCTTGCTGCCATGATCAGGGCTGGCATGAATGTGGCGCGCCTCAATCTTTCTCATGGCAGCCTTGCCGGACACGAAGAACAGATCAGGCTGCTGCGCGAGGCCTCGGCACAGGTTGGTACCAGCATTGCCATCATGATTGACACCCGGGGAATCGAGATTCGCACCCGCCGTTTGCACAACGATCAGGCCGAACTGCTGCCGGGATCCAGTTTCACCCTGTTCACCGATGAACGGGATGGCGATGAACACGGGGTCAGCATTACCTACCGGAAACTGTTCGAGGAAGTCAGTAGCGGTACGCCAATCCTGCTGGATGACGGCGCCATAGAGCTTGAAGTCACCTCGGTCTCTGACGCTACCATCATCTGCCGCGTTATCCACGGTGGCTGGCTGGGTAACTGCAAGAGCGTGAACCTGCCCGATACCCGGCTTGCACTCAGTGCCGTCAGTCCCGAGAACCGCGAGGATGTCGTCAGGGAACTTGGCTTTGCTGCCGAGAACGACGTGGACTACATCGCGGCCTCCTTTATCCAGTCTGCGGATGACATCTACAAGATGCGGGAAATCCTCGTCGAGAAAGATGTGAATATCCCCATCATCGCCAAAATCGAGAACAAGGCCGGGGTGGAGAACCTGGAAGAGATCATCAGCGCCGCGGACGGGCTGATGGTGGCGCGCGGTGACATGGGCGTGGAACTACCGCTGGCGGATGTGCCCGCCACCCAGAAAAAGATCATCCGCATGACAGTGAGCAACGGCAAGCCGGTCATCACCGCGACACAAATGCTCGCCTCCATGGAAATCAATCCGAAACCGACACGGGCCGAGGCCAGCGATGTCGCCAATGCCATCCTCGACGGCACCTCGGCGGTAATGCTCTCGGGTGAAACCGCCGTCGGCAAATATCCGACCGTGGCCGTCAGCACCATGGCCACCATCGCCCGGCGTGCAGAAGCCTCGCTGAGTGAATACGGCTACCTGCAGAGAATCAAGCCGCACCCCTCGAACTTTGTCACCGAGGCTGTCAGCCAGGCAGCCGTCAGCATGTCAGCACATCTCAAGGCGGCTGCAATTATCAGCCTTACCGAGACCGGCTTCACCTCGCGCCTGATCTCCAAGTACCGGCCCGAAAGTCCCATCCTTGCCATCACTTCCTCCACGACAGTGGCACGCAAGCTGTCAATGAACTGGGGTGTCATTCCACTCCTCTATGACGGCGAACCCACGGACCACGCGCGCCTCGACTTTGCCATCGCCAAGGCGAAGGCACTGGGCTACCTGAAAACAGGTGATATTGTGGTCTCAACAGCCGGGCAACACCAGACGGCCGGCGGGACTGACCTGATCCGGGTGCTGACACTGGAGTGATTCTGATACGTCCGTATAGGACATTAGCAGGATCCGGTTCACGGGAAATTAATACCATTGTCACCGCAGTGTCATCATTTCTTGCTAGCCTGCAGCCATACTGGTGCAATGGAGGTGAAGCATGGAAAGGCATACACGTATGACGGGGTTCCTGCTGGTGTGTCTTGTATTGCTTGGGCTTAATGTCGTTGCAACAGTCAACGGTGTCTACCAGACCTGGCAAGCAAGCGATGACGAGCCTGCAAACCTCATGTCTATAGAGAGTATCACTGGCATAACGGGTTAGTCTCGAGCGGAGAAGCGGTAACCGGCACCCCTGACCGTCTGTATCAGGCAGGCCTTGTTGAAAGGTTCAAGCGCTTTGCGCAGGCGACGCACATGTACATCCACGGTGCGTTCTTCTATGTAAACATTGGTGCCCCAGACCTGGTCGAGTATCTGCCCGCGGCTATAGACTCGCTCGATATTGCTCATGAAGTGCCTCAGCAGCCTGAATTCTGTGGGACCCAGTGCAACAGCATTGCCGTTGACGCTGGTACGGTAGCTTTTCTGGTCAAGCAACACCCCGCCGATCTCCAGGGTACAGGAATGACGGTTATTGAATGTTCGCAAACGGCTGTTGATGCGTGCGCACAGTTCACGGGTTGAGAACGGTTTCACGATATAGTCATCCGCACCGCTGTCCAGGCCGCGTACCCGGTCAGACTCTTCAGCGCGTGCCGTCAACATGACCACCGGAATCTCGGCGAGATCTGCAGTGCGGCGTATCCGCTGCAGCAACTCGATACCGCTCATGTCCGGCAGCATCCAGTCCAGCAATACCAGATCAGGTGGTTTGCCGACGAGGATTTTCCAGGCACTGCTGCAATCCGCTGATGCGACCGGGTCGAGATGAACACTTTGCAGTGTGTAGACCAGCAGGCTGGCGATATCCGCATCGTCTTCGACAATCAGTATCCTGGCAGCGGCCGGGCTTTTACAGACGTGCCCTGCAGCGCCCGGCCTGGCTGTGGATGCGCAATGCGCACACTCAAATTGAGTCATGGCTTGCATAACCCTGCCCTTCGGGACAACCCGTTATTCTGGAAACGCAAGCTTGACCGGGTTGTGTAACAGAATAATGAATGCCACGTTAGATATTGGTTAGCCCGCCTGGCGCACGTGCTGCAGTGAAGCTGTGAGTGCTTCTAACAGGGCCAGCCTTGCGCTGGATCAGCATCCTCGTAGTGTGAAATGATGATGCGCACCAGTTCGCTCCTGACGATGGCGTCCGGACGCAGCAGTTGTTAGTCCAGACCCACCATGGCATAGCAGATGCCGCAATTGCGAGTGTACGCATAGTGAAAATGCGCTGCAGCCTGGAACCAACCGGCTACACGCCTGACAAGAGTCACTGACTCATCCTCATGCGACATGGTTTAAGGGTAGTGTGCCGCCCGGCAGCGCTGCCTCGGGATGTGACAACAGGTTGCTCGGAACGATGATGAGCCGGAAGCCCAGCGGGAAAGTTTCACCCGATACAAATACATCAGGGTGGTAGCGACGCAGCGCCTCATAGTGGAATGGATTAATGTAGACGACGTTCGGCGAAGCGTTGTGTTCGCGCTCAAAGGTCTGTACACACTACAATATATGGTCCAGCATCTGCTGCATGCTCCTCTTGTCTGTGTGTTCAAAATGAGTCTGCCGGTCAAATTTGACAGGAAAATGACAGTCCGGTGAGGATTCTGTGAGCGCCAGGCCGGTGTGTATCTCTTCCCTGTAGACACACAAATTGCACCGCACCGGGCGCTGGGGTACATTCACCGGAGCGGCTGCCTTGATGCACTGACTACTGGAAAATGCGATGCGGATTAAACCATTCCTGATGCTTGCAGTGCTGCTGATCACCCGGCAGTCGTTTGCTGAATCCGCTATCGATGCAAGCGACATCATCCGCGATGCCATTGACCACTACCGGGGGCTGAGCTCGTATTCCGAGATAACCATGACCATCCACCGGCCGGACTGGGAACGCACCATGTCCATGAAAGGCTGGTCTTCAGGCGGCAAGAAAACGCTGGTGCGTGTCACTGCCCCGCCACGCGATGCCGGCAATGCAACGCTGGTTCTGGATGACAACAAGGTGTGGAGTTTTACGCCGAAGATCAATCGCGTTATACGCATCCCCTCCAGCATGATGAGCCAGAGCTGGATGGGCTCGGATTTTTCCAACAAGGATATTTCCCGAACAGACGAGATCGTCGACAACTACGACCATACGCTGCTGCGTACTAAAGAGTCGAACGGACACACAGTGTATATCATCGAGTCCGTCCCGCACGATGATGCGGCCATCGTCTGGGGCAAAGAGATCAGTCATGTACGTGATGATTATGTCGAGCTGGAACACCATTTCCTCGATCAGGACCTTGAGACCGTCAAGGTCCTGAAGACACTCGACATCCAGGAGATGGGCGGACGCATATTTGCCGTGCAGCAGCGCATGAACATGCTGGAAAAGGACGGCGAGTGGACCGAGATCAGTGTCCAGGAACTCGATTTCAAACGCGATATACCCGACACGCTGTTCACCCTCTCCAACCTGCGCAACCCGAGGGACTGAGACCGGGAATGCCGCAGGGTATGTACAGACACTGTGCACAGACAGGGCTCGCGGCCCTTTGACCAACACCACAACCCTGCTCGCCTGGCGCAATATCTGGAGACATCCGCGCCGCACGCTGCTGACCATCACCGCCATGATATTTGCCGACGTGTTACTGATCTTTATGCTCGGACTGCAATTTGGCCAGTACCGCATGATGATCGATAACACCCTGAGCATCTTTACCGGCCAGATGCAGGTACAGGCAGACGGTTACCTGGACGAACCACACTTGTACCGTTCGATACCAGCGGCCGATGCAGTGGCGCAGGCAATACGCGCGCGCGCGCAACTCAATGCAGTGTCGACGCGTGGTTACGGTTTTGCACTGGTGTCATCAGAAACGCGCACGCTAGGCGCACAGATCAGCGGCGTCGATCCACAGCATGAAGCGCACGTATCCACTCTGCCCGGACTCATCAAGCAGGGCCGCTACCTCGAGGGCACGAACAGCAACGAGATCGTTATCGGCAACATCCTGGCACGTAACCTGATGATTGAACCCGGTGATGAACTGACGATACTCGGCAGTGGCCGTGACGGTTCCATCGCCGCTACCGTGACCCCCGTCGTGGGTATCTTCGAGTCCGGCAGTCGTGATATGGACCGGCACATGCTCAGCATGCCGCTGGACACCTTTCGTGACGTATTCAGCATGGGTAACCATGCGCACAGCATCGTTATCGGCGGCGAGCGGGAAGAGGCGGACCGCATTGCGGCAGCGACACAGGAGGCCCTGCAGGACCGGGATTCCCTGGTACTGCTGGACTGGGAAACCCTGATGCCGGGCCTGAAACAGGCGATACAGGCCGACTTCACCAGCGCCTGGTTCATGTATGCCGTACTCATCGTGCTGGTCGCTTTTGGCATGCTGAACACCATGCTGATGTCTGTACTCGAGCGCACCCATGAATTCGGTATCCTGCTGGCACTCGGTGTCGGCCATGCCAGGCTGTCGCGGATGATCGTCACCGAGTCAGTGGTACTGGCCACTATCGGTATGCTGTTTGGTATTGCCCTGGGTGCCCTGCTGGTGGGTTATTTTCACTTCAACGGATTCAGCTTTCCCGGCATGGAGGCCATGGGCGAACGTTTTAATATTCCGTCGGTGCTGCACCCGGAAGTCTCGTTACGCAGCCTGTTGCCGGGACCGCTGGCCGTGTTCATCGCCACCCTGCTGGCGTCACTCTACCCGATCCTGCACATGCGCAAGCTGCGCCCGATCGAGGCCCTGCAGGCGGCATGAGATGAACACACCCGCCACCATGCTGGCCACCATCGCCTGGCGCAACCTGTGGCGCAACCACCGACGCACCCTGGTCATGCTGACCGCGATCGCGGTTGGTCTCTGGGGCATGATCTGGATGACCGCACTGATGCGCGGCATGGTTGACCAGATGATCGATTCATCCATCAGCACCCTGTCAGGCCACATTCAGATCCACGCCGAAGGCTTCCTCGACGACCCGTCGGTTGAACGCAGCATGCCCCCGGCGCGTGATAATCCGGCACTGCTGGCGCTGCTCGACTCGCCACCCGTCACGCACTGGTCGGAGCGCATTCGGGTGCCTGCTGTCATTCGCAGTGAGCGCGACGTGTTCGGCGTGACCCTGGTCGGCATCAACCCGCAGCAGGAAAAGGGTCTGTCATTTATTGCCGACAGCGTGACCGAGGGTGAATACCTGGCAGACGCGCATGACACTCATGTATTGATCGGACGCAAGCTGCTCGAACGCCTGAAAACCAAGGTGGGGCGACGCATTGTATTGATGAGCCAGGACCCGGACAACAATATTGCAGAGCGGGGATTCCGCATCGGCGGCATCTTCGATACCGACCTGCAGGCAACAGAGACCAGCTACGTGTTTACCGGCATCGAGACGGCACGTGCCCTGCTGAAAATGGGTAATGGCGTGTCTGAGATTTCACTGCTGGGACCGGATTATCGTAACCTCGACGCGCTCGCGGCCGACATGCGTACAGCCGCGGGCGAGGCCGACACCCGGACCTGGCTGGAACTCGACACCTACATGGCCTCGATGCTGGACGTCATGGACGGCGTTATCTACGTCTGGTTCGGCATTATCTTTCTGGCGCTGTCGTTTGGCCTCGTCAACACCCTGCTGATGGCCGTCTTTGAGCGCACCCGTGAAATCGGCCTGCTGCAGGCACTGGGCATGCCACCCGGCAATATCCTGATCATGGTACTGGTGGAATCCGTCATCATGCTACTGATCGGAATGGCAGCCGGCAACCTGCTCAGCTGGTTGACCATACTGCCCATCCAGGATGGCATCGACATCTCCGCCGTCGCGGCCGGACTCGAGTGGGCAGGCATGAGCAGCACGCTGCTGCCGGCCGTTAAATCCACTGATGTACTGCTGGCCAATGCCATCGTGCTGATACTCGGCATCGCGGCCAGCCTGTTTCCCGCATGGCGGGCCTCAGGCAAGGTACCCGTCGAAGCCATCACCAGGATCTGGCAATAATGAAATCACAAGCAGTCATATGTCGCAGACTCGACAAGATATTCCAGCAGGGTGAGCTTGCTGTATATGCCCTGTCAGGCATCGACCTGGAAATCACCAGCGGCGGGTTTGTCTGCCTCTCCGGCCCGTCCGGGTCTGGCAAGACAACCCTGCTGAACATGATTGGCGGTCTCGACCGACCCAGCAACGGGGAAATCACGGTGGCCGGCCAGCGCATCGACCTGATGCGCATGTCCGAACTGGCCGAACTGCGCCTGCGCCATATCGGCTTCGTGTTCCAGGCCTATAACCTGATCCCGGTGCTGAATGCACGCGAGAACGTCGAGTTTGTCATGCAACTACAGGGGGTCCCGGCCGATGAACGGCGTGCACTGGCAATGGCCATCCTCGATGAAGTCGGTCTCAGGGGTATGGAAGAGCGACGCCCGGGAGAACTCTCCGGCGGCCAGCAGCAACGCGTGGCCGTGGCACGCGCCATCGTCAGCAAACCGGCCCTGATCCTGGCCGATGAGCCCACGGCAAATCTCGACTCGGCCACGGCGGAGAAACTCATGCAGCAGATGCGCGAACTGAATGCACACATCGGTACGACCTTTGTGATTTCGACACACGACAAGCTGGTGATGCGTTTTGCAAAACGTTTGATCAAGCTGCATGACGGCAACATCATTGACGATATCGCACAGTCATAAGCTGTCGATATGCTGATCAACGGCAGACCGTCGGCAGTCACAAGACACGGTCTGGCTGTCACCTGCTCTGCCCTGCTGCTGTACCCGTTGACCCTGCTGGCCGCGGACCTTGACTTCGGCGGCCACCTGAAATACTTCTTCAACTACGCCGATTACCCGGACCCATCCGTATTTGCCGACGCGCACAATCCCTACCATGAACAGCTTGCTAACCTGCGCCTGAAACTGGGTACTCACGGCAACAACTGGTCGGGTGACATTCAGTATGTCATGGATGCGTTGTACAGCAAGGACCTGGCAGCCTGTCGTCTGCGCGGGGTAGTGATGGCAGGCGACGTGGTAGTGGGCGACTGTGACAACATCGGCAGTGATGCACGCCAGCTGTTTGATTTATCTACCAGTTCGACCATAGGGGACGATACGCTACTGGTTCAACGTCTTGATCGGCTGTGGCTCGGTTATACAACAGACAAACTGGTTGCACGCTTCGGTCGCCAGGCAATCAGCTGGGGCAATGGCATGGTCTATAACACACTCGACCTGTTCAATCCGTTCGCACCGGATGCCATCGATACCGAGTACAAGCGTGGTGACGACATGCTCTACATCCAGGGGCTGTTCGATAATGGTAATGACCTGCAGGCGTTGCTGGTGCCACGCCGGAATCTCGATAGCGGTGACCTGGACCGCCAGGATTCCGCAATCGCTGCCAAGATGCACTGGCTGGCAAATCAGTATGAACTCGACCTGCTGGCCGCAAGAAACTACGGCGACAACATCCTCGGCCTCGGTTACACCACCGAGGTCGCCGAAAATGTCGTCAACACCAACATCAGCCTGACGCATAGCGGTGACAACACGGTATTCTCGGCCGTGGTGAACTACAATTTTTCCGCGCTCATGCACAGTAAGAACCTGACCGGTTTTATAGAGTTCTTCTACAACGGCTTTGGACTGTCGGGGCAAAAAAACTCCGTGCAGGATGTCATCAGCGAGCAGCCGCTCTACTCACGACTGCTGCGCGGCGAACTCTACACCACCGGCCGCTACTACCTGGCTGGCAGCGTGTTACTCGAGGTAACGCCACTGCTGCAGTTAAACCCGGTGCTGTTCATCAACCTTGGGGATGGCAGCGGTATGCTGCAATTCATCGGCAGCTACAGCCTCGCCCAGAACCTTGACCTGCTTGCCGGCTTCAGTGTGCCGGCAGGACCCGATGGTAGCGAATTCGGCGGACTGGACACAACCGCGCCTGACGATGGTTTGCTGACCCCGCCGAACACCCTGTTCGCGCGTCTCGCCTGGTATTTCTGAAGATCCGGCTAAAGCGTCAGCTGCGGTTTGTGCACTGCGTAACATTTTATTGATCTATGTCATGGCATGAACTTTTGGCACCTGATCTACTGTGCGGTTTTATATATTGACTTCACGGACCAATGACCATGAGTGAACAACACGCAAATGCCTTGGCAGAACTGGCTGCCGGTCGGGAAACCCAGCAACTGGCCACACTTGAAGAGATCAAGCAACTTGGCAAGAAGAAAATATTTTCCAATGCGAATTACCCCTACGATAAAAAGATGGCTCGGGAAGAATACGAGACCCGCAAACAGCAGTTGCAGATCGAATTGCTAAAGATGCAGAACTGGGTCAAGGAGACCGGGCAACGCGTTGTCATCCTCTGCGAGGGCCGTGATGCGGCCGGCAAGGGTGGCACCATCAAGCGCATGATGGAACACCTGAACCCGCGCGGTGCACGCGTGGTGGCCCTGGAAAAGCCGACCGATGAAGAAGGCGGGCAGTGGTATTTCCAGCGCTATATCAAACACATGCCGACCAAGGGCGAAATCGTCCTGTTCGACCGTTCCTGGTACAACCGTGCCGGCGTGGAGCGGGTCATGGGCTTCTGCCAGCCGGGCGAATACCTGGAATTCATGCGCCAGGCACCAGAGGTAGAACGCATGCTGGTGAGAAGCGGTATCCATTTCTACAAGCTGTGGTTTTCCGTCAGTCGCAACGAGCAGTTCCGCCGCTTCCAGGGACGCCAGCATGACCCCTTGAAACAATGGAAACTGAGTCCGATTGACATGGCCTCACTGGACAAGTGGCAGGATTACACCGAGGCCAAGGAGGCCATGTTCTTTTATACCGACACGGCGGATGCACCCTGGAGCGTGGTGAAATCAGACTGCAAAAAAAGGGCACGCCTTAATGCGATGCTCTATGTGCTGAACTGCCTTGATTACCCAAACAAAGATACCAAGGTGGTGACACCACCGGACCCGAAGATTGTCGGCTCGGCGAAAGACATTTATGAAAGGGGCGAACATTATCTGGAAAGCAGCCCCCTTGAAACTGAAAACGAGGACTAACCATGCAGCAGGCAAATCACGCACAACAAATGGTCAACCGCTTTCGGGAACTGGTGGAAGATGCCGGTGACACCCTCGCCGACAGCCACTACACCGAACTCAAACTGATCATCGAGGCAGGACTGGATACCGCCTTGCTTGAGAATATGGAAAAGGTGAGCAAACAACTCTCCAGCCTCGCGCACGACATCCAGCATAACGCCGATTTCTTCGACTAGACTGCACGGCACCTGCCAGCAGTAACGCACAGGGCCACGACCGGGCGGTCGTGGCTAGGCCGTCAGACTGGCAAACAGTGTCGGCAGCTTTTCCGGCAAGCGGTTGACGTTGTCGATGATGGTGTAGTTATTGGCACCAAAGATACGTTTTACATAGTCATCGGCATGCGGATCCAGCGTCAGGCAGTAGCTTAAAACACCCATGCTGTAGAGCTCTTCCACGGCCTTCTTGGTGTCGTGGCGCAGGTGCTGCGGATCACGTTCATCGATGTCGGCCGGTTCGCCGTCGGTAACCAGCAGGATCAGCTTGCGTTTTTCCTGCTGCTTCAACAGGTGATGCCCCGCGTGCCGCAACGCCGCACCCATGCGCGTCGACAGACCGCCCTTCATGCCGGCGAGGCGTGCCTTGGCCTCGTCGTCGAAATGCTGGGTAAAATCCTTGAAGCGATAGTACTGCACGTCGTGGCGCCCGTCGGAGGCAAAGCCGTGAATGGCATAGGGATCGCCGATGCCTTCTATCGCGGTAGACACCAGTGTCGCCGCTTCACGCGTCAGTTGCAGCACGGTCTTGTCAGAACCACTCATGGTTTCATTGGTGGACTCGGACAGGTCCATCAGCAGTACCACGGCGAGGTCGCGGTTCTTGAGGACGTTGCGCATGGTGATGCGTGTGTTGGGCTGCTGTCCCATGCGAATCGCCACCATGGCGTCGATGGCGGCATTGATATCAATTTCGTCACCGTCTTCCATGTTACGCACCCGCTGCACGCCTTCCGGTGTCAGCAGATCGATAATCTGCTTGATGCGGTGTGCGACCGGCTTGTACTCGGTAATGATGTCATGGATATCTTCCGGATCACCCATGGGCTGACGGCGTTCATAGACGGTTGCCCAGTCGGGTCGTGCCAGCTGGATCTGGTAATCCCACTCAGCATAGTGAAACGGGTCGGACACCGGTTCCTTGCCCCACATGTCATTGAAGCTGATCTGCTCATCGGTGAGGTCGTCCTCATAGGGACGCATATTCGTGGAGCAGGTCCAGATTTCCTGGGCATCATCACCGGCCAGTTCGCAGTCCACCTCGTTGGCCATCTCGATGACACTGACCTGCTTGCGGACCTGACGCTGGCTGGCAGGCACATATTCGTACTCGACGTCCCAGGTGAGTTCCGCGAACTCCCAGACAAAGCGGTTGTCGTCGCGATAGGGCAGACGTATACGTTCAAGTATCCGCAGACTCGGCACTTCCTTGCGTGCGGAAAAATAGTTGAACAGCTCCAGGCCCATATGCCACGAGAATTGCGCATCGTCCTGACGTTCATCGATCTGTTGATGGAACTGATCGGCAAATTCATTCAGTTCGTCCCGGTCACAGCGCACACTGGCGTCGAGCAGCATCAAGGCTAGTCGTTCCAGCACCACGATACTCGGGTGTTCAGGCGCCTCTTCATATTGCAGGGACAGTAGCGAGCGCCACAGTTTCTTGAGGCCGGGAAAATCCTGGATGGCCTTGTACTCGATGCGCGCGTCCTCGAGCAGACCGATAAAGCTAATCTGCGCGGGTGAAAGCTCTTCAGCAGAGAGGGCAGCACGAGTATAGCTCATGTGCGCAGCCATATGCGCCGCGGTGGCCCGATACACCTCGAGACCGGGTATATCACCGATGTCATCAACGGCATCCGGCATGTGCAGCACGTGAGTTTCGATATAGGGACGGAAATCGGCAAAGTCGGCACCGGTCGGTCGCAGGAAGAAATCCCTGCCCCACAGCGCACGCAGGTAGAAATTGAGCTTGCGCTGTGTTTTCACAAACAGGATGCCGCGACGCTCCTTTTGCAGCATCGCCTGACTGTCCTTGGACTCCAGGTTGAAGTAGGCCGTGAGGTTGTTGTAGTCACGGCGATAGGCCTGCGCGCCAAAGTTCGCCCAGCGTCGCAAGCCGCTCAGTGTAAGCTTGGAGAGCAGGTCGTCGATGTGGTTCAGCATCGGACGCACACCGCGCGAAGCAGTCGATGCAATCTGGTGTATCAGGGTCAGGTAGCCGCGGAACAGTTCGGCATCGCCGAGGTGGCGCGCGGCCGAGGGCATGCTGTTGAAAAACAGCACGATGACCTCGCCCGAGGTCATCGAGGACAGTTTCATCGCAGCGGTAAGGCAATCGGTGATGATGTCTTCGCCGCATTCCTTGGCAACCAGCGGAATTTCCTGTAGATAGGTGGTGACCACGCCACTACCGCGACCGAGGTTGGACAGGGCCTTGGCGCCGTCCAGGTATTCCTCAAGGCCGGCAGGCGACATCACTCGGGAGGCCTCCTGAAAAGTCGCCTCCAGCACGTCACGTATCTCGGGAGCGGTATCCCTGAGTGCTTCGTCGTAGTCTTCGAGCTTTATCGACATGTCAGTGTCCTGACAAAAAAATGGTCAAATGATCAACCAAAGAAGGTCTGCACGGCGGCATTCAGGGTGTCGCGCATATCCGGATCATCCGTCAATGGCGTCACCATGGTCATGCTGCAGGCAGCCTCGGCATCGACACCCTTGGCAATCAACTGACCGGCGTAAACCAGCAGTCGTGTTGAAATACCCTCGTCAAGACCATGTCCCTTGAGGTTGCGTGCGCGGTGTGCGATCTGAACCAGTTTCTTCGCGGTTGCCTCATCGACACCGGATTCCGTGGCCACGATCTGAACCTCCAGCGACTCTTCCGGGTAGTCGAAGTCGAGACCACCGAAGCGCTGCTTGGTGGACTGCTTGAGATCCTTCATCAGGCTCTGGTAGCCCGGGTTATAGGAAATGACCAGTTGAAAATCCGGATTCGCTTCGATCAGTTCGCCCTTCTTGTCCAGCGGCAGGGTGCGGCGGTGGTCGGTCAGGGGGTGAATTACAACGGTGGTATCCTGGCGCGCCTCGACGATCTCATCCAGGTAGCAGATGGCACCAATACGTGCCGCCGTGGTCAACGGACCGTCCTGCCACTTGGTGCCGTCCTTGTCGAGCAGGAAACGACCCACCAGGTCGGATGCAGTCATGTCTTCATTACAGGCCACCGTGATCAGCGGCTTGCCGAGTTTCCAGGCCATGTGTTCCACAAAGCGTGATTTACCGCAACCCGTCGGACCCTTGATCATCATCGGCATGCGCACTTCATATGCAGAACTGTAGAGTTCAAGCTCATTGCCAACAGGCTCGTAATAAGGCTCGGTCCTGATTTTGTACTGTTCGATATCCACTAATTCAGACATAACGCACCTTTTCAGTCATTGTTACTTGTCGTCGATTGTTTCATGTTCGCCTGACCAGCCGGCTGCCTTGGCCCTTGCAACGGCTGCATCATGTATACGCTTGTGGCGCTCACGCAAAGCCTCGGGTAACAGGCTGACCATGCAGCCATACTTGTCCCATTCGGCATTGACCTTGTCCAGCAAGACATCTACCTGGCCCTGGTTCCAGCCCTCGCAGGTTTCCGTTTCCGGAAGCAATTCGAACACCCAGGCGTCACGAATTATCTTGCCGATATTGGTCATGCCACCATGAACGTCATTATAGACGCCTACGTATGTGTTGGGTCTTGCCATAAGAAGTCTGCAATTAAAAAGCCCCTGACCGAACGGCTGCCGGGCAGGGGCTTTATGACACTGCTAGGCGCGAGTCCTAGACAGACGTGCCACGGTAGACCACCATGGCCGCACCTGCAGACTGTGCGAAGTTGTCAAAGCCCAGCAGACGAACATGATTGTCCGGGTGCGCCTTGTGACAGGCTTCCAGCTCGGCCAGGATGGCGTCGACATTGGTCTCACCAAACATGGGCAGTTTCCACATGTACCAGTAGTTACTGCGTGTATTTTCCGGTTCAGTATGTTCAATACCCGGGTTCCAGCCCTTGTCAACAATGTACTGGATCTGGGCGCGAGCAGATTCCTTGCTCAAGGGCGGCAGGTAGGAAAAGGTCTCAAACTTGCGGCTCTGTGCGGCATCACTCAGGCTCGAGTTGTAATCTTGTACGTCACTCATTTTAATTTCTCCAAATAATCATTGAATTTGATTGCCCGGGCGAGACCTTGGTCCAGCCCGAGCCGTATCAGGCGACAGCGCGCTTACTTGTGTGCGACGTCGATCTTGTCAACGGTATCAAATTCGAATTTGATTTCTTTCCATGTATCCATGGCAGCAGCCAGTTCCGGGCTGTGCTTGGCAGCAGCAGTAAGAATATCCTTGCCTTCTTTCTCCAGCTCACGGCCCTGGTTACGTGCCTCGACACAGGCTTCAACCGCAACACGGTTGGCTGCAGCGCCCGCCGCGTTACCCCAGGGGTGACCCAGTGTACCGCCACCGAACTGCAGGCAGGAGTCATCGCCAAAGATGCTGACCAGTGCAGGCATGTGCCAGACATGGATACCACCGGAAGCCACCGGAATCACGCCAGGCATGGAACCCCAGTCCTGATCGAAGAAGATACCGCGGGTGCGGTCTTCCTTGATGTAGGAGTCACGCATGATGTCGATCCAGCCGAGGGTGGCATCGCGGTCGCCTTCGAGCTTGCCGACAACAGTACCGGAGTGCAGGTGATCACCACCGGACAGACGCAGTACCTTGGTGAGTACGCGGAAGTGAATACCGTGGTGCGGGTTGCGATCGAGCACGGCGTGCATGGCGCGGTGAATATGCAGCAGCATACCGTTGTTCTGACACCATTGTGCCAGCTGGGTGTTGGCCGACAGACCGCCAGTCAGATAGTCGTGCATGATGATCGGCGCGCCGATTTCCTTGGCGTATTCCGCACGACGCATCATCTCGTCAGCTGTCGGGGCAGTCACGTTCAGGTAGTGGCCCTTGCGCTCACCGGTCTCGGCCTCGGCCTTGTGAATGGCTTCCATGACGAAGTCGAAACGATGACGCCAGCGCATGAACGGCTGTGAGTTGACGTTCTCGTCGTCCTTGGTGAAGTCCAGACCACCGCGCAGGCCTTCGTAGCAGGCGCGGCCGTAGTTCTTCGCAGACAGGCCCAGCTTCGGCTTGATGGTGCAACCCAGCAGCGGACGGCCATACTTGTTGAGAATATCGCGCTCGACCTGAATACCCTGTGGCGGACCATTACAGGTCATCACGTAGGCAACCGGGAAGCGAATGTCTTCCAGACGCAGGGCGCGCAGCGCCTTGAAACCGAAGACGTTACCGACCAGCGAGGTCAGCACGTTCACAACAGAACCTTCTTCGAACAGATCGATCGGGTAGGCGACGAAGGCATAGAAACAGGTGTCATCACCCGGTACATCTTCGATCGCGTAAGCGCGGCCCTTGTAGTAATCCAGGTCGGTCAGCAGGTCGGTCCACACTGTGGTCCAGGTACCTGTCGAGGATTCAGCGGCAACCGCGGCGGCAACCTCTTCGCGCGGCACACCTTCCTGAGGGGTAATCTTGAAACACGCCAGCAGATCAGTATCTTTTGGTGTGTAGTCCGGCATCCAGTACGTTTCGCGGTATTCTTTTACACCCGCATCATATTTCTTGGCCATAGTCATTTTCTCCTGATTGGATTCTGCTTATGCTCGTCGCCAGAGGGGCAGTCATCGTTCAGCAGCTACCCTTCTCTGAATCGGTCGAGGTATGTTACAGCATCAAACTATAAATAAAATTAAATAATAATGATTGTGTTCATAAATCATTACTTATCTTCTTTGTCTCCCTTTTTTGCATCGTTTTCGGCCTCGCCATCCAGTGGCATGTCATACGACTCCATGCTTGGACGCTCCACATCATCATGTTTTCCTTGTATTTTATTCTTTCCCCGGTTCGCCAGGTGGGTCTCCATGGCATCCTTTTTCATGGGGATGCTCTCCTCGGCATACATGATCTGGCGAATCATGCGATCGCCAAACTTCATAAGCTCAAGATCATTCGTCAGCAATTGCTGCATCAGCTCGGCGTCGATATCGTAGGTATAGCCAAAGCCCTCGCTCTTGACGAATTCACGAAAGCGGTCGATGTCATAGCAGGCCATGAAAAAGAACTTCAGGCTGGTCTTCGACATGTTGCCGATGGCCGGCCCGGCTGATTTCACCTTGAGGATCAGCTGCCGCCAGCCACGACCCAGCTCGTCATAGTCAATCAAGCCCTGTTCTTCACGGTATTCATCGATGGTCAGCTTGCGATCCTCGAAATGCCCGTGACAGTGATCTTCTGTCACCAGCGCATAGGAGGCGCGGTCAAAGTTCTCGTCCTGGCGACGCGTTGACAGCAGGCCGACCGGGTAATAGCGGCACGCCGTCGGCCGGTCCTCGTAAACACTGCAGCCTTCCTCGGTGACAAACTGGCACTCGTTGGTGCCCTCTTTGGGTTTGTACTTGACCCCACCGACACTGTTCCTGCCGAACTCAAAGGGTTCGGTATAGAGCCGTAAAAACTCGGTCGAGGTTATGCCCAGTCGTTTCTTCAGACGGATGATGTCATACGGGGTCAGCATGATATCGATGTTCTTGCAGCAGGCGTTGAAACAGTCGATATCCTTGTGACAGCGGAACTGGATGACGGCATCACCCTGCAGCTGTGCGGGAATGACCGGGGTATCCGGAATAGGTGAATCGTCAATCAGTTTCTTGTCATCAGACATCGGTGTTACCTCAAATTAAGTCAATTCACCTGTAGGAGCAGCGTCCTCGCCGCGATCGTGTCTTGTGAAATTCTATTCGCGGCGAGGACGCCGCTTATACAGATTATTTTCCAATAAGTGGGCTAGAAAATAAAAAAGTCCGGGCACCACCAGGTACCCGGACTTCAAGGTCAAGCTACTGCTCGAGTGTTACTTGAACAGCTTGGACTTGTCGACCAGGTCCGTATGGGCTCGCTTGAAGCAGGTCCACTTCTTGGTCTCCTTGTCGTACACAGAGTTCACGAAACACTTCCAGTTCTCCTCATCGACAAAGTTCTTGTCCATGCGGTAGTAGAAACCCGGGTAACGGGATTCCTGACGGAACTCGATGTGCTTCATGTGAGCTTCAGCTGTGATGATGCGGTGATAGTTCTCCCAGGCACGCAGCAGTTCATGCAGGTCCTTGGCACGCATCTTCTCGGCATCTTCCTTCAGCATGTCGATCTTTTCACCGGCAACTTCCAGCATGTGGGCGTTGGTGGTGTAGTAGGTCGCAACACCGGCCACATACTCGTCCATGATCTTCTGCAGGCGGAACTGCAGCATCCTCGGCGTAATGTAGTTCGGGTTGATGTCGATAGCGGTTGAGTAGTCCTTGAATTCCATGTAGTTGCGGACCGGCTTGTAGATCTCGGCAACCAGGTCTTCTACGGAGGTGTCCAGCTCGGGCTTCAGGTCCTTGTTGTCCAGGCAGTACTTCACCATGGCCTTGGCAGCAATACGACCTTCTGCATGCGAACCGGAAGAGAACTTGTGGCCGGATGCGCCCACGCCGTCGCCAGCCGTCCACAGACCGGTAACAGTGGTCATGGCACGGTAGCCCCAGTTCCAGCCCTTCGGCAGGTGCTCAGGAACACCGGCTTCAGCTTCGTCAGTCGGCGCGCCGACGTCGGTCGGACCGGAGACCCAGATGCCGCAGCAACCGGAGTGAGAACCCAGCAGATAGGGTTCGGTCGGCATCAGTTCGGAGTTCTTCTTCTCCGGCTCGATGTTCTCACCCACCCAGATACCACACTGACCAATACACATATCAAGGAAGTCTTCCCAGGCTTCAGCCTCGAGGTGCTTCACTTCGCGCGGTGTCAGGGTTTCACGCAGATTGGCAAGGGCAGTCACGGTGTCCATCCAGATCGGACCACGACCTTCCTTCATCTCTTTCAGCATGAGGTGGTTACGCAGGCAGGAAGCCGGAACGGCCGCCTGACCATAAGGAGGATAATCGTCCAGCATCTCCTTGTTACGCTGCATGTAGATCTCACCTTCAGCATTGGTTGCCTGTGACTTGAACAGCAGGAACCAGGCGCCAACCGGGCCGTAACCGTCCTTGAAGCGGGTCGGGACGAAGCGGTTTTCCATCAGTGTCATTTCGGCACCGGCTTCAGCCGCCATGGCATAGGTCGAACCGGCGTTCCAGACCGGGTACCAGGCACGACCTTGACCTTCACCCACGGAGCGCGGGCGGAAGATGTTCACACAACCACCGGCAGCCAGCAGGATGGCCTTGGCCTTGTAGACAAAGATCTTGTCTTCGCGAACCGAGAAACCAACAGCACCGGCGACGCGGTTCTTGTCATTCTTGTCGTTGACCAGCTTTACAATAAAGACACGTTCCGTGATGTTGTCTGTACCCAGCGCCTTCTTGGCCGCCTCGGCAACAATCCACTTGTAGGACTCACCGTTGATCATGATCTGCCACTTGCCTGAACGCACCGGCTTGCCGCCGTCTTTCAGGGGTGTCATACCCTTGGAACCGTCAAAACGCTCGCCGTTCTCGTCGGTCTTCCAGATCGGCAGACCCCATTCCTCGAACAGGTGCACGGACTCGTCCACGTGACGGCCAACGTCATAGGCCAGGTCATCACGGGTAATGCCCATCAGGTCGTTGGAGACCATGCGGGCGTAATCGGCCGGATCCTGCTCGGTACCGATGTAGGTGTTGATAGCGGACAGACCCATGGCCACGGCACCGGAACGGTCCATGGCGGCCTTGTCGACCAGTCGGATTTTAAGATCAGTGCCTTCGGCCCAGCGCATTACCTCGTAGGCGGCACCACAACATGCCATACCACCGCCGATGAGAAGAATATCAACTTCTTCCTCGACGACTTCAGGATTTCCAAATTCACCTGCCATTGTTAATTCCTCTTTGCTGAATTTATTAATTTCGCCTGGATCAGGCCTTGATCAGTTCGCTGCGATCACCTTCACGGTAACCGTTGCACTGTACGAAGAAGCCAGGCTCTTCGATCTTGGACATATCCGCTGCCGGCTTGCCACCATAAGGGTCGATAGAACCTTCCGGGGTGGTACGGATCGGGAACTTGAAGCGCTTCAGGGTGCCGTTACGGAACTTGATGGTCCACATAATGGAGTCCGAACCACGCAGCGGTTGCACGGAACCACCCAGCGGCACGATATCAGCATAGTGACGGGCTTCAATCGCCTGCTGCGGGCAAATCTTCACGCAGGAATAACATTCCCAGCACTGATCTGGCTCCTGGTTATAGGCCTTCATGGCATGGCCAGTTTCAGAACCGTCCTTGTCCAGCTTCATGAGGTCGTGCGGGCAAATGTACATGCAAGCAGTCTTGTCCTGACCCTTACAGCCGTCGCACTTTTCTGTACGTACAAATGTTGGCATGTTATTTCTCCATCTTCTATTGTTGATTACTGCAGTTAATACTCCGTTACCCCGCAGAGGCAGCAACGGTCTCTAGAGTCGTTACTTGGCGGAATGCCCGCTCATCTTGATCTCGACCTTGTCCTCATCCTTGATGCTGCCGTAGTACTCGCGCAGGATAGTGAGCACTTCCGGGCGTGAGAACTTGTCGGAGACCTCTTCGCCTTCGGACAACGCCTTGCGCAGTTTGGTGCCTGAAAGCAGGATACGGTCGCCACCTTCATGCGGACAGGTCTTCATCGAGGCCATGCCATCGCACTTGTTACACCAGAAGGTCCAGTCGATCTTCAGTGGCTGGGTTTCCAGCGAACCGGCGGGGATTTCATCAAAAATGTGGTGCGCATCGAAGGGACCGTAGTAGTCACCGACACCGGCATGGTCACGACCTACGATCTGGTGTGAACAACCGTAGTTCTGGCGGAATACGGCATGCAACAGCGCCTCGCGCGGACCGGCATAGCGCATGTCCAGCGGATAACCGGCCTGGATCACGGTGTTGTCGGCAAAGTATTTGTCGATCAGGGTGCCAATAGCATTGCTGCGCACGTCGGCCGGAATATCGCCGGGCTTGAGCTTGCCCAGCAGGGAATGAATCAGCACACCATCGAGTGTTTCAATGGCAATCTTCGCCAGGTATTCGTGCGAGCGGTGCATCGGGTTACGTGTCTGGAAACAGGCAATCTCGTTCCAGCCACGTTTTTCAAATTCTGCACGGGTCTGCGTCGGAGTCATGAACTGGTCGCCGTAGGTTTCCGGGAAACCACCCTGTGATAACACCTTGATCGGACCGGCAAGGTTGACATCGCCCTGCGCCATGACCATCTTCACACCCGGGTGCTCGTCCTCGGTGGTCTTGTAGACCATCATGCATTCGTGCTTCTTGTCGATGGAATATTTCTCGGTGACCGTCATGGTCGCGAGTATGTCACCGGACTCGGAGTCAGCCAGCGCAATGTCATCGCCTTCGCTGATACCATTGGCTGTCGCCGTATCCGTCGAAAGTGTGATCGGTATCGGCCAGAACAGGCCATTGGCCATGTTCATACCATCGCAGACGCCTTCCCAGTCGGCACGGGTCATGAAACCGTCCAGCGGTGTAAATCCACCAATGCCCATCATGATGATGTCACCGGCCTCACGGGATGAAACCTTGATTGTTGTCAGGCCTGCTGCACGCGCCAGTTCGGCTGCCAGTGCATCGCCTTCAAGCAGCAACGGTTTCAGTTCACCGCCGCCATGTGGCTTAACTAATGTGGACATGAGACTCCTTAACGTTAGCGCTGTTTGAATTTTCTTTTCATGCTACGGTGCGTGCCTGCAGAACTGCTTCAACACACACGCTCTCCTAACCCACTGGAGGGGTGGCATACAATACCCCTTTGGCCACGATTTTCAAACCAGTAATATCTTGCCGCTAATAAATCCAGCTTATCCCGTGAAGTCTGCAAGGCTAAATGGTAACTATTTGTTTTTACGTTAGTATTAATTTCGGCAACATCTGAATTCGGTAGTTTAATCATGCACATAACGCCGCCCCGGCGAAGTCGGTTACCAGCTGCGCACAACCTCTTTCAGACCCAGGTGCCCAGTATCATTTTCATTCCAATAATGACCAGCAGCAACGCGAACAGCCGCTGTAGATTTTCCCTTCTCAGGTAGTGGGCCAAGCGCGCACCCAGTGGCGCCGCAGGCACACTCGCCAGCACCATTGCGGCAGCCGCCGGCCAGTAGACAAAACCACTGTTGTATCCGGGTTGTGCCGCGGCATGCAGTCCACTGATGACAAAACCGAGGGTCCCGGCAAGGGCAATGGGCAGGCCGAGGGTCGCAGCCGTGCCGATAGCGAGCCGGATATCCACCCGGTTCCACAACAGAAACGGCACCGTCAATGTACCGCCACCAATACCCAGCAGCCCCGACACCAGGCCGATGACGCCCCCGGTCACACCGAGCCCGACAGCCCCGGGTAGTTGCCGGTGCGGCGCCGGCCTGGCGCCAAGCAGTAATTGTCCGGCGACCAGCAGCACGAACACCCCGAACACCAGCGCCAGCATGGCACTGCTCATTTGCTTTGCCAGCCAGGCGCTTGCCAGTGCCCCCAGCATTATTTCCGGCGCCATGAGACGCACCACCGGCCAGTGCACACTACCGCGCCGCTGGTGCGCCAGCAGCGAAGAAATCGAGGTCGGCACGATTGTCGCCAACGAGGTGCCAACGGCGTAATGCATGACGGTGTCGCTGTTAAAGCCCTGATGCACAAACAACATCGCCAGTGCCGGCACGATCACCAGACCACCGCCGATACCCAGCAGGCCGGCCATGAGACCGGCGACGGCACCACTCATTAAATAGGTCAGGAGTTCCATGCGGGCATTGTAACCAAGCCCTGTCTTTTAGGTTTGGATACAGGTACGTCCCAAACCACGGAGTGCCCTCTTTACCTTCATCTTTCGTAGTAAAGACCGGATAACGCCCGTGCCTGTTTGAGCGCAGCGAGTTGCGCGAGCGCCGGGCTTTACGAGAAGCGCAGGGACAAGGCTGCGAAGCGGCCCTGTAGTTTCAAGTAGCGGGCAAGCCTCCGGGATCGCCTTTTTTGGGTACTTTTTCTTTGGCGGAGCAAAGAAAAGTAGCTTGCCCTAGTGGCGGAAATAAAAAGGCAAAAGAAGCAGCCCGCCCGAAAGGGCAAAACATAACCATTAGAAAGAAGCACCTCACCCGAAGCAACGAACCCTTATGAATCAACACCTAAAGCCTACTCACCGAATCCAGATCGTCTTGGCATTGACAAACTCGTGGATACCCAGTCGCGACAACTCCCGGCCATAACCGGAATTCTTGATGCCACCAAACGGCAGCCGCGGATCACTCTTCACCAGACCGTTGACGAAGGCACAACCACACTGCAGCTGTCTGGCAATCCGTTCGCCACGGGCCGTGTCGCGCGTCCAGACACTGCCACCCAGACCAAAATCGGTATCGTTGGCGATACGCACCGCGTCCTCCTCGTCCACGGCACGGATGATACTGGCCACCGGACCAAACAGCTCCTCGCGGTAGGCACGCACACCGGGTTTGACGTGGTCAATAATTGACGGCTGGTAGAACGAACCACTGCCCGCTTCCGGGTTGCATCCGGTGACAGCCACGGCACCGTGCGACAGGCTTTCGACCACCTGATGGTGCAGTTCATCGCGCAGGTCGATACGAGCCATCGGTCCCAGGTCGCTGGATTCGTCGAGCGGATCGCCCATGGTAAGGGCCTCGACGGCCTTCCTGAAGCGCGTAACGAACTCGTCAGCAATCGGCTCCACCACAATGAAGCGCTTCGCCGCGATACAACTCTGACCGGTATTGAGAAACCGGGAAGTCACGGCGGTCTCCACGGCCAGGTCGAGGTCGGCATCCTGCAGCACGATAAACGGGTCTGAACCACCGAGTTCCAGCAGCGACTTCTTCACCTGAGCGCCAGCGGTGGCCGCGACCTGGCGCCCGGCCGGCTCACTGCCGGTCAGGGTCACGGCCTGCACGCGCACGTCCTCGATGACTGCGGCAACCCTGGATGACTGGATCAGCAGTGTCCTGAACACGCCCCCCGGAAAACCGGCCTCCGTAAACACGGATTCAATGGCCAGCGCACACTGCGGCACGTTGGAGGCATGCTTCAGCAGGCCGGTATTACCGGCTACCAGGGCCGGCGCGGCAAAGCGAAACACCTGCCAGAAGGGAAAATTCCACGGCATCACGGCCAGCACCGTACCCAGCGGCTGATAGGTGACAAGGCTGCGACCGGCATCGGATGCGATCACCTCGTCAGCGAGAAATCCTTGTCCTTCATCGGCATAGTATTCACAGCCGAGGGCGCATTTCTCGATTTCTGCGCGCGCTTCCCTGATTGGCTTGCCCATTTCCAGCGTCATCAAGCGGGCAAACTCTTCGGCATGGCTGCGCAGCACACCTGCCGCCCGTCGCATCAGCTCGCAACGCTCTGCAACCGTGGTGCCCGACCACAGCGGCACGGCCTGCGCCGCCTCATGCAGTGCCGTCTCCAGGTCGGCGTGTGTGAAACTTTCAAATTCCCCTAGCGTCGTACCATTCACCGGATTCACAGATTTAAATGTCACGTGTCATTGCCCTTTGGTTAGAATGCCCGCTGTGAGACAGCCGGAATTTCTGTAACTATAACGAACTATGCGAAAAATAATCAGTGCATTCATCTGCTGCTGGCTGCTGACATCAGTCTCGGTCGCCGCGCCCGACGATCCCTATAAAAAGGAACGCGTCCTGTTCCTGAAGGCATACCAGGCGCTCAACGAATACCGCTATCGCGACTTCAACAAGCTGGCAAAGCAGCTCAAGGACTACCCACTCTATCCCTACCTTGAATTCTGGGAGATGCGCAGAAACCTGCAACATGTCAGCAATGAGGATATTGCTGCCTTCATCGAGCGCTACCAGGGTGACTCCGTCAGCGCGCGCATGCGGCAATCCTGGCTCTACCAGCTGGCACGGCAGCATGACTGGGAGAAATTACTGCAGGAGTATCGCGGCAACCAGCCGGTCACGCTGCAGTGCTACAAACTGCAGGCACAAATCAATACCGGTCAGACCGATGGCCTCGTGGACGAGGCCCTGCAACTGTGGATGATCGGAAAATCCCAGGTGAAAAACTGCGACCCGGTATTCAAATACCTTGACGAGAAAAAGGTCATCACCGAAGAGCTGTTGTGGCAGCGGATACGTCTCGCCATGCAGCAGGGTAACCCCGGTCTGGCACTCTACCTGGCAAAAAAACTACCCGACGAAGACCGTGCCTGGGTCGAACTCTGGCGTGATGCACGCAACCGACCGGCAACGACACTTGATTCACCACGACTGAAAAAAGACTCGCCGCATGCGCGGGAGATCATTCTCTACAGCGTGCGCCGCATCGCCAGCAGCAACGCTGATCTTGCCTTTGAAAAGTGGGCGCAGATAAAACCGCGTTACAAATTCAGCGTTGAAGAGATCGGTGAACTGGAAAAGAACATGGCACTGTCCGCCGCCTGGCAGCGCAACCCGCGCGCGCATGAGTGGCTGGTAGCGGTACCGGAAGCAGCCGTCGATGACAAGCTCAGGGAATGGCGGATTCGCGCGGCCGTCTCCATCGGTGACTGGCCCGCGGTGGTCAGGCACACGGCGAACCTCCCGGTAGAAGAAACACAGCGTGAAGAATGGCGTTACTGGCGCGCACTGGCACTGGAGAATACCGGGCAGCGCACACAGGCACTTGAAGACTTTTCACAGCTTGCACGGGAACGCGACTACCACGGATTTCTTGCCGCTGACTTCATGAACTGGCCGTATGAAATGGGCAACCAGCCGATCGAGTATGACCCTGTCGTCCTGGAGGTTCTTGGCCAACAACCGGGATTTGTCCGGGCCCGTGAACTATTCCGGGCTGAATTGTTTATCGATGCACGACGCGAGTGGGCCTATATCACCCGGAATCTTTCAGCAGATAATTTGAAGCTGGCGGCAGTCCTGGCAGAACAATGGGGCTGGCACGATCGTGCCATACTCACCATTGCGCAAAGCAAGGATTACAGCGATTTAAACCTGCGCTTCCCGATTGACTACGAAAAAGAAGTACGCAAGATCGCCCGGCAATACAAGCTGGAGCCAACGCACGTGTTTGCTGTGATCCGCCAGGAAAGTGCTTTTAACAAGGATGCCCGCTCGCATGCAGGCGCTCTGGGACTGATGCAGCTAATGCCTAAAACCGGCCAGGTAACGGCCAAAAAAAACAACATACCACTGCCCAGCACCGGCTTGCTGTATGAACCTGACAAAAACATCACCATAGGTTCTGCATATCTAAAACAGGTGATGAACGAGTATGATGACAATATTGTACTGGCATCAGCCGCCTATAATGCAGGCCCCCACCGGGTAAAGCGCTGGCTGCCCAAGGATGAAGAAAAGCCGGCGGCGCGCTGGATTGCAATGGTGCCGTTCAATGAAACGCGCAACTACATTCAACGCATACTGGCCTACATGGCCATCTACGACTGGCGACTGGAACAACCGGCCACGCCCATTAAAAAGCATATGCCCGATATTTTACCCACGGACGGTTACAAGGCCTACGACAAGTAATCTGGCAAAAGCCAGCAGCAAAAGGAAAACACATGCATCAAAAAACCATCTGCCTAACGGGTGGCAGCGGATTTGTCGGTCAGCATCTGGTAAACAAACTGACACAACAGGGATACAGGGTACGCGTACTGACACGCCGGCGCGAACGTCACCGTGGCTTGATCGTCAACCCGGCCGTGACACTCATCGAAACCGATATCCATGATACGAACCAGCTGCGCCAGCACTTCAGGGGTGTCGATGTCATTATTAACCTGGTCGGCATACTCAATGAAAGTGGCAGCAAGGGTGACGGCTTCAGACGGGCACATGTCGAGCTCCCGGAAAAGATTGTTGCGGCCGCACTCGACGCGGGCGTCAACCGCCTGCTGCACATGAGCGCACTGAATGCCGACGCCGGGGAACAACACAGTCTCTACCTCAGAACCAAGGGCGAAGGAGAGAACCTGGTGCATGCCGCTGCAGCAAAGGGACTGGTGGTCACCAGCTTCAGGCCGTCGGTTATCTTCGGTGCCGGCGACAGTTTTTTTAACCGCTTTGCAACCCTGCTGAAACTGTCGCGGCCGCTGTTCCCGCTGGCCTGCCCGGAGAGCCGCTTTGCACCGGTATATGTCAACGATGTTACCGAGGCCATGTGCCGTTCGCTGGATGATGCGACCGGCGATGAACGACTGGAACTCTGCGGACCGGAGATCTACACCCTGAAAGAACTGGTGAGCTACACGCGCGAACAGCTCGGACTGCACTGCATCATTGCAGGGCTTGGCGACGGACTATCACGCCTGCAGGCGAGAATGCTCGGCATCATGCCTGGCAAACCGTTTTCACTGGATAATTACTATTCGCTGCAACAGGACAGCATCTGCAGTGCGAATGCCCTGCCAAGCCTGGGCATCACCCCGACGCCGATTGGCGCGGTGGTACCGGGCTACCTCGCCAACCGCACGCCACGTGGCCATTACGACGCGTTTCGTCGCCGCTCGCGGCGTTAACAGCATAATCAAGCCATACAGCCATGCAAATTTACCTGGTCGGTGGTGCCGTACGTGACAAGCGACTTGGTCTACCGGTGCAGGAGTGCGACTGGGTAGTGGTCGGTGCCACGCCACGGGAGATGCTTGCGCAGGATTTTCAGGCGGTCGGCAAGGACTTCCCGGTGTTCCTGCACCCGCAGACAAAAGAGGAATACGCACTGGCACGCACCGAGCGCAAAACGGGTCACGGTTATACCGGTTTTGAAACCTGCGCGAACCCCGACATTACCCTTGAGGAAGACCTGCTGCGGCGCGACCTCACCATTAACGCCATGGCCGAAACAATCGAGGGTGAATTAATCGACCCTTACCATGGCATGGACGACCTGAGAAACGGTGTGTTGCGACACGTGTCAGACGCCTTCGCGGAAGACCCGGTTCGTATTCTGCGCACGGCGCGTTTTGCCGCGCGTTTTGCACAATGGGGATTCCACGTGGCGCACAACACCAATGCCCTGATGCGCCGTATGGTGGAGAACGGCGAGGCCAGTCACCTGGTCGCGGAACGCGTCTGGGCAGAGCTTGTTAAGGCACTGGACACCGAGACACCCGCACGCTTTTTCAAGGTATTGGCCGGCTGTGGTGCACTGGGTGTTCTGTTTCCTGAACTTGCGGCAGCAGAAAACAGTAACACGGAAAACAGCCATGCACAGGACGCGATTGCGTTGCCGGTGCTGCAACAGGCGGTCGCCATCAGCAAGCAGACCACGATCCGCTTCGCTGCGCTCGCCTGTGATATGGACAACATGCACCCCGACGGCAGCGGCCAGGACGCACTGGCATCGCTCTGCGAACGCTTCAAGGTGCCGAACGCCTGCCGTGATCTCGCGCGGCTTGCCCTGCAGCAACGCCGCCCGCTGCAGGCAGCAACGCGGCTGTCACCCGAGGCACTTCTGGGTCTGCTGAACAACGTCGATGCCTTCCGCCGGTCAGAACGTTTCGGTGAACTCCTGAAGGTATGTGCCGCCGATGCCGCAGCCGTTCAGTGCGAGTGCAACAGCGACTACTTGCTGCAGGTACTGGCTGCCGCACAATCTGTCAGCACGGATGCATTGCTGCAGCAGGGACTGTCCGGCAAGGAACTCGGCGTGGCCTTGCAACAGAAACGCATCGAGGCGATCAGCCAGCTCAACGCGAAAGTCTTGTCTCAATAGAACAGCAGCAGCAGAAATCCCCCCAGCAACAACCGGTACACAACGAACGGCAGCATTCCGATGCGCTCGATCAGGCGCATGAAGAAGTGAATGCAGAGGTAGGCACTGACGGCAGCGACTGCTGTGCCCAGCAGGATTTCGCGCCACGCCACCGGTGCAGATTGCTGCAGCAGGTTCAGTGACTCGTAGACACCAGCCATCAGGATCACCGGGATAGACAGCAGGAATGAAAAGCGTGCTGCCGCAGACCGCGTCAGGCCCAGTGCCAGCGCCGCGGTCATAGTGATACCGGAACGCGAGGTGCCGGGGATCAGGGCCAGCGCCTGGGCCAGGCCGATCCAGATGACATCCATCAGTGTCAACGACTCCTCGCTGCGCACCTGGCGGCCGTACCGGTCTGCCACACCGAGCAATATGCCGAAACCAATCGTTGCCAGTGCGATGACCAGTGGTGAGCGCAGGTAGGTCTCGACTACATCGTGCAACAACAGACCCGCCACGACGACCGGTACGGTCCCCAGTAACAGCAGCCACGCCAGGCGTGCATCGGTGGTCATCTGTCCACTCAGGCAGGAAGCGAACCAGGCACCCAGCAGACGTTGCACATCATGGCGGAAATAGAACACCACAGCCATCAGCGTACCGACATGAACAGCGACATCAAAGGCCAGTCCCTGGTCGCTCCAGCCAAGCAGGCGCGGCAACAGGATCAGGTGCGCTGAACTCGATATAGGTAAAAATTCGGTCAGACCCTGTAACAGGGCCAGTAATATGGTGTGCAATGTATCCATAGAAAATTCGCCATCAAAGCCGGTTGCGGTAATCCTGCAACCGGAAACCGGGGACTGTCGTTGTCATGCCACGCGTCAGGGCGATGCACTTGAAGCGTTCACCCATTTCACCCGGCAGTATCAGTGTTTTTGCCTGCTGTGCCAGTTGCATATAGGGCATGGAATCTGGCGCACCAGCCTGCTGTAAAAAATCATCCAGGCCAGAATCGAGCAGAAAAAAAGCCTGCGTAGTATAGCCGCTGACTGCAAGATTCGAGGCAAGCGCTGCCTCGGCAACCGCAGTGAAGTCCACATGTGCGGTCATGTCCTGCAGCCCCGGCCACAGGAACGGATCTTCATGCGCATGCTGACGATAGTGACACATCAGCGTGCCACTGCTGTGTTGTGGATGATAATACTCATGGCGCGGATAGCCGTAATCAATCAGTAGCAGCACGCCCTGCTGAAGCGGGGTCGCGACACTCTGCAACCAGGCCGGCAATGTCGCATTTAATTCCGAAATATAACCGGGCGCTAACTGGCACGTTGCGGCCAGCGACTCGACGGCCACACTGGTTTCATCCCGTTGCTGCTGCAGCTGCCATTGAAAGCTGTTGCCTTCACAGCGCACGTGAAATCGTCTGGCGGCCTTGCCGTCCCACTGAAAGCGCTCGACGGCCATCGCATCCAGCACCTCATTGGCAAGCATGACACCACGAAAACCGGCCGCCGGCAGCGTATCAATCCACCCCACCCTGTCGAACAGTTGTGGTAACTCATGCTGCAGCGCCTGTTGTTGCCGCTGCCTGAGCTCGGCACTGCGTTCCAGAATCAGGTAGCGCTCCGGCAGGCACGCCTTACGTTCCAGTTCGCCCAGTAAATCAATGGCCAGTCGTCCACTGCCTGCGCCAAACTCCAGGATATCGCCGCCGTCTAGGGACTCCAGCACCGAACGGCATACATTGGCAAGACAGCATCCGAACAGCGGTGAAATCTCCGGTGCGGTGACGAAGTCACCGCCGGCACCGAATTTTCGCTGGCCGGCGCTGTAGTAACCGAGACCGGGTGCATACAGGCACAACTCCATGTAGCGTGAAAACGGGATGGAATCACCCGCTGCCCTGATTTCCCTGCGAATGACAGACGACAGTTCGGCGCTCAATTGCAGCGCCTGCTGTGAGGGAGCGGGGAGTTCGGGCACTTATTCTTCGGCCGCAGTTGCTGCTGCCGGCCAGTCAACAGGTATCAGCGGCTGCATCTCGCCATCAAAAGCGGCCCACATGTCCGCGAAGGTGACACCGGTAACAGGATGCCGCACCGTGCCGGCAATCTCGGCCAGCGGGCGCAACACAAAGGCGTAGCGATTGATATCATCGCGCGGCAAAACCAGTTTGCCATCCGTCATGACGTGATTGTCATAGAGCAGCAGGTCCAGGTCCAGGGTGCGTGCCGAGAGTGCCGCTGTCCGCTGCCGCCCAAGGCGATTCTCGATGGCATGCAATTGCTCCTGAACAGCCTGCGGTGATTGCTGCGTTGCAAAGCCCAGCACCAGGTTATAAAACGGGGCACTGTCAAAACCAACAGCCGCACTTTCATATACCGACGATTGCTGCAGCTCACCATATATCCCTGTCAGCGCCTGCAATGCAGCAGCGATATTCCGCTGCCGGTGAATATTGCTGCCGACGCTGACATATACCTGCGCCATGTCAACTAACCCCGGTCACCACGTTCTATAATGACGCCGACGTCACGCGAACCGCGCACGGCCCCCGGCTTGTGCACCGTGAGTTTCAGCCACGGCACGGAGAACTCGCTCAAAACAATCGCGGCAATCTTTTCTGCCAGGGTTTCTACCAGCTGGTATTCACTAGCCTCGACAAAGGCAATCAGACGTTTCGCAACGGCCTTGTAGTTGAGTGTATCGTCAATGGCATCGCTGGCCGCCGCCTGGCGGATATCGGCACCCATTTCCAGGTCAAGGCTGATAGTCTGTTTCACCTTGCGCTCCCAGTCGTAGATACCAATGATGGTTTCAATCCGCAAGTCGTTTATAAAAACCGTGTCCATGTGTCGTTGGTCCTGTTTATGTACGCTTCAATATAGAGCCTCGTCGCCGGCTTGACCAGTGGCGCACGCGGCTCGCGCAGCTTACCCTTGACGCCCGCCCTGTTAACGATTCCAATGGCGCCATGACACAAAACATACTGCTGATTGCGGGTGGCTATCTGTTCGGTTCGATATCCACGGCCATTATTGTCTGCAAACTGATGGGGCTGCCGGATCCGCGCACCACCGGTTCGCGTAATCCGGGCGCGACCAATGTGGCGCGACTCGGTGGGAAAAAGGCGGCTGCACTGACGCTCGCCGGCGACATGCTGAAAGGGCTGGTGCCGGTATTGATTGCGCATGCCCTGCACGCGAGCCCGACGATCCTTGCTGCCACGGCACTGGCGGCCTTCCTCGGTCACCTCTATCCGGTATTTTTCGGTTTCCAGGGCGGCAAGGGTGTGGCGACGGCACTGGGAGTGATCTATGGACTCTACTGGCCGGTGGGCTTGCTGACCACGGGTATCTGGCTTGCCATGGCCATCGTGTTCCGCTATTCCTCGCTGGCCGCACTTACGGCCATTCTGCTGACACCGCTGGGTTTCCTGTGGTTACTGCCGCAGCGCCCCATCATCATCGCCATGGTGGTGCTGACCGCACTGCTCTACTGGCGCCACCGCAGTAACATCGCCAACCTGCTGAGCGGTAAGGAAGGCAAGATCAGTTTTGGCAAGCGAGACAGCCAGTAGGTGTGCCCGCTTAAAGCACCTGTAATTCTTCCAGTGACCAGCGTGGCATGGCCTTGATACACAGGCTCTCGTGCTGCCCCGCCTGCAGGCGCCGGTAACCGGCATAGGCAATCATGGCGCCATTATCGGTACAGAATTCGAGACGCGGATAACAGACGCGGCCACCCTCGGCAGTCATCAATTCACCAAGACGCTCGCGCAGACGGCGATTGGCGCCAACACCACCGGCAATCACCAGCGTCTTCAGGCCGGTCTGCGCAACCGCGCGGCGGCACTTGATGACCATGGTATCGACAACAGCCTCCTCGAAGGCACGCGCAATATCGGCACGGTCCTGCTCGCTCTGCCCCGAATTACGCCAGGTATTCAGGGCAAAGGTCTTCAGACCACTGAAGCTGAAATCCAGCCCGGGCCGGTCGGTCATGGGACGCGGGAAACGGAAACGTGTGGCATCGCCCTGCAGCGCCAGTGCTGCCAGCGCCGGCCCGCCGGGATAGGACAGGCCCAGCAGGGTCGCAGTCTTGTCAAAGGCCTCACCGACGGCATCATCGACAGAATCGCCCAGCACCCGGTAGTCGCCAATGCCCTCGACCTCGACCAGCAGGGTATGACCGCCGGAAACCAGCAACGCCAGGAAGGGAAAATCCGGTGGTTCGGGTTCCAGCATCGGCGCCAGCAGGTGTCCCTCCATGTGATGCACCCCGATTGCCGGCACCTCCCAGGTCCAGGCCAGGCTGCGCCCGGTGGTAGCACCCACCAGCAGTGCTCCCACCAGACCGGGACCGGCAGTATAGGCTACGCCGCTGATATCTTTCTTATCTATTTCTGATATATCAAGCACTTGGCGAACAAGCGGCAGCAGCTTGCGGACGTGATCCCTGGATGCCAGTTCCGGCACCACACCACCATAGCGGGCATGCAGATCGATCTGACTGTATAACGCATGTCCCAGCAAACCACGATCAGCGGCGTACAGGGCCACCCCGGTTTCATCACAGGAGGTTTCGATTCCGAGTACTATCATGCTCCTTATGGTAAACGCCAGCGCTTGTTACACAAGGCAAATTTTGCCTTTTCGTGCCGACGTGTATAGAATGCGCAGCCCCAATATAAACGCTGTAACTGACGGAATTTGTATGCCAAATGTACGTGTAAAAGACAACGAACCCTTTGAGATTGCGATCCGCCGTTTCAAGCGTGCCTGTGAAAAAGCCGGAATTCTGGCCGAAGTCCGCCGCCGTGAGTTTTATGAAAAGCCCACACAGGAACGCAAACGCAAGATGGCTGCAGCCGTAAAGCGCACCCAGAAAAAGGTTTCCCGCGAACTCGCACGTCGCGTTCGCATGTACTAACCCCCCTCCCTGTTACTTCGCATGTCCCTCAAGGAGCGCATTCAGCAGGACGTGAAGGATGCCATGCGCGCCCGGGAAAAGGAGCGCCTCGCCACCATTCGCCTGATTACCGCGGCGATCAAGCAGCGCGAGGTGGATGAGCGTATCGAGCTGAATGATGAACAGGTGCTGCTGGTCCTCGACAAGATGTGCAAGCAGCGACGCGAATCCATCAGTCAGTTTGAGAAGGCCGGGCGCGACGACCTGATCGCACAGGAAGCCAGTGAACTGGACATCATTCAGGGCTACCTCCCGAAGCAACTCGGTGACGACGAAATCGCCGCACTGATCGATGCGGCCATGGCCGACACCGGTGCCAGCTCCATCAAGGACATGGGCAAGGTCATGGGCCAGCTGAAACCTAAACTACAGGGCCGTGCGGACATGGGCGCTGTCAGTGCCATGATCAAGTCCAGGCTCGGCTAACTGTCAACCGTAACTGCACGACCGTGAATCATCACGGACACTGGCATCACAGCATCATCATCGACCTTGACCTGATTCACGCTGCCGGCTGAACAAGCCGCTTTCCTTCCCGAGTCGTCCCTTTTACCCTATTCCACATGGCCGGCCGTATTCCGCAATCGTTTATCGACGAATTACTCAGCCGCACGGATATTGTTGAGGTTATCGACTCACGCGTCCCCTTAAAGAAGGCCGGTCGTGAATACAAGGCGTGCTGCCCCTTTCACGGTGAAAAAACACCCTCCTTTACAGTCAGTCAGGTCAAGCAGTTCTACCACTGCTTCGGCTGCGGCGAGCACGGTACAGCCATCACCTTCCTGATGGATTACGAACACATGGAGTTCGTTGAAGCCATCGAGGAACTGGCGCACCGCGCCGGGCTTGATGTGCCGCGTGAGGCCGGCAGTGAGACGCATATTCCCTCAACACTGCCGCATTATGCCTTGCTGGATCGTGTCTCCGAGTACTACCAGGCACAGTTACGCGAGCACCCACAAGCCGGCCGCGCGGTGGAGTACCTGAAAAACAGGGGGCTGAGTGGTGAGGTCGCTGCCCGTTTCGAGATCGGCTTTGCGCCACCGGGCTGGGAAAACCTCGCTGCCGCCCTTGCCGCAGACAACAGGGAGCAGCAACTGCTACTGGAACTGGGGCTGACCATCAGTCGTGACGACGGCAACGGCGCCTATGATCGCTTCCGCGACCGGATACAGTTTCCGATACACGACCGGCGTGGCCGTACCATAGGCTTTGGCGGCCGTGTACTCGACGACGGCACACCCAAGTATCTCAACAGCCCCGAGTCACCGGTGTTTCACAAGGGCAAGGAACTCTACGGACTGTATGAAGCACGCAAGGCTGTTCGTCACCTGGAACGTATTCTCGTGGTAGAAGGCTACATGGACGTTGTGGCACTGGCACAGTTTGATATCAACTACACCGTGGCAACACTGGGCACAGCCACGACACACGAACACCTCGAACAACTGTTTCGCACCGTGCCGGAAGTCGTATTTTGTTTTGATGGCGACCGCGCAGGTCGCGAGGCTGCCTGGCGTGCCCTGGTTAATACCCTGCCGGTACTGCGCGACGGACGCGAAGCACGCTTCCTGTTTTTACCGGATGGCGAGGATCCCGATTCGCTGGTAAGAAAGACGGGCAAGGATGCATTTGAAACGCATGTCGAGTCAGCCACGCACCTGTCGGACTTTTTCTTCGAGCGCCTCGCCGTTCACCTGGACATTAACAGTATCGACGGCCGTGCACGCCTGGTAACACAGGCAAAACCGCTGTTGTCCAGTCTGCCTGACGGCGTGTTCAGGCAACTGATGGTCGAACGCCTGGCTGAACTGGCCCACACGTCAGCTGCACGCATCGACGGCCAACTGGATGTCGCTCAGCTCGAATCTGCTCCCGAACCGCCGGCCACGCTGTCCGCGAAACCGCCTGCCATACAGCGTCCCGGTCAAAAAAGCCCGGTGCGACAGGCGATTGAGCTGCTACTCTACCAGCCAGCACTGGCCTCTGAAATCGCATTGCCAGCGCTCTTTAGCCGCTGCAACCAGCCAGGCGTACCCTTACTCATTGAAATAATTGAATTAATAAAAAAACATCCGGCGCTCACGACCGCGGCCTTGCTGGAGCACTGGCGTGATACAGATGATGGGCGAAACCTGTCCCGGCTTGCCTGCTGGACGCCCCCTGTGGACGACCTGGATCTAGCGTCGGACCTGCAGGGTAATCTCAACGAGATAGAGCGCCAACACATTGATAACAGAATAAATTATCTTGATTCAGAACAAAAACAGCGCACGCTCAGCAGCGCAGAAAAAAAAGAATACGGACAACTGCTGCTACAGAGTCACGCCGCACGACAGCACTGACGGCCAATTGCGATGTTCAGCACACATCTTGTTTACTAATTGGCGAGCCGCAATATACTAGTTTATACTGGGCGATTAATTTCGCACCCCTTGTGATTATTTATGGGCAATCGTTATGCCCGCGGATGACTATGGACAAGAAACAACAATCACGACTGAAACTGTTGATCGAAAAGGGTAAGGAACAGGGGTTCCTGACCTACGCCGAAGTCAACGACCATTTGCCGGAAGATATCGTCGATCCACAGCAAATCGAAGACATCATCGGCATGATCAATGATATGGGAATCCTGGTGCACGAAGTGGCACCGGACAGTGATTCCCTGTTGCTTGCCAGCACCAAGAATTCCGCTGATGAAGATGCGGCAGAGGAAGCCGCGGCCAACCTGGTAACCGTCGATAGCGAGTTTGGCCGTACCACTGACCCGGTTCGTATGTACATGCGCGAAATGGGCACGGTTGAACTGCTCACCAGGGAAGGCGAGATCGTTATCGCCAAGCGCATCGAGGACGGCCTCAACCAGGTGTTGCTGGCACTGGCATCCTACCCGGAAACAGCAGCTACCCTGCTCCGCGGTTATGAGCGCGTCAAGGCTGACGAGATGCGGCTCACCGAACTCATTTCCGGATTTATTGACCCTAATGCCGAGGAAGTCGAGATACCCGAACCGGCACAGGTACAGGCCGCAAATAGAAACAAGGACGATGACGACGACGACGATTCTGTTACTGAAAGTGATGAACCGGTTGACACCGGTCCGGACCCGGAAGAAGCAAAAGAGCGCTTCGCCGAGATAGAAAAGATCTACACCCAACTGGTTACGGCGCAAGCAAAGAGTGGTAGTAATGCTGCGCGTATAAACAAACTTCGCGATGAACTCTCGGAACAGATCGGTACCCTGAAACTGGTTCCGCGCATCGTTGACATCCTGACAACCAACCTGCGTCACGCCATAGCACGCATACGTACCAATGAACGCAATGTCATGGACATCTGCGTCAACAGCGCGGGCATGCCACGCAAGAATTTCATTACATCATTCCCGAACAATGAAACTGACCTGGGCTGGGTTGACTCACAGGCAAACGGTGGGCACAGCTACTCTGCCGCACTGGCGCAGTACAGGGACGAGGTACAGCGTGCGCAGAACAAATTGATTGCACTGCAGTTCAATGCGCACATGAGCATACCGGAAATCAAGGATATCAACCGTCGCATGTCCATTGGTGAGGCCAAGGCACGGCGCGCAAAGAAAGAAATGGTAGAGGCCAACCTGCGGCTTGTGATCTCGATTGCGAAAAAATATACCAACCGCGGACTACAGTTTCTTGACCTGATCCAGGAAGGTAACATCGGCTTGATGAAAGCAGTGGACAAGTTTGAATACCGCCGCGGCTACAAATTCTCGACCTATGCAACCTGGTGGATTCGTCAGGCCATTACCCGCTCGATAGCCGACCAGGCACGCACAATTCGTATTCCGGTGCACATGATCGAGACCATCAACAAGCTTAACCGTATCTCCCGGCAGATGTTGCAGGAGATCGGCCGTGAGCCGACGCCGGAAGAACTGGCGGAACGCATGGATATGCCGGAAGACAAGGTTCGCAAGGTACTCAAGATTGCCAAGGAACCGATCTCCATGGAAACACCCATTGGCGATGATGAAGACTCGCATCTGGGTGACTTCATCGAGGACCAGAACATCGACTCGCCCATTGACTCTGCTTCGATGGAGGGTCTGAAAGAGGCTACCCAGGGTGTACTCTCCGGACTCACACCGCGTGAGGCCAAGGTACTGCGCATGCGCTTTGGCATCGATATGAATACCGACCACACACTCGAAGAAGTCGGCAAGCAATTCGATGTAACACGCGAACGCATTCGCCAGATTGAGGCCAAGGCCCTGCGCAAGCTGCGTCATCCGACCCGCTCGGAACCATTACGCAGTTTCCTGGAAATCGAGTAATAAAAAACGGCGTTGTTGTTTCCAGCAACGCCGTTATACTTTCCTCACATCTTCAGGGCCTGTAGCTCAGTTGGTTAGAGCAGGGGACTCATAATCCCTTGGTCCCAGGTTCGAGTCCTGGCGGGCCCACCATTAAAAACACATGGAAATCATAGTGTTATGGCGTTGAGACCGGGGGACTATGGATCCCTTGGTGTACGTCATGGCGGGGGTGGATGTGGCCGTGCGACTCAATCATCAGACTCTGCAACCTCTCGTGGAACACATCCCCCTCGGATACAAATCGGTCATAGATTATTCGAGGAGCACGGGTGTAACGAAACCTTCCGGTTTGAGCGTCAACACGGAGCAATCCACCTGATTGAGTACCTCTTCCGCTGTGTTGCCGATCAGAAAACCAGCGATTCCCGTGCGGCAGACCGTACCCATGACCAGTAAGTCGATACCCTTTTCCGCCACCAGTTCCGGTATACGGTCATCGGGATCTCCTTCGATCAGGTGCAGGTGAAGCTTCAGATCGGTGACATCAGCCCGGCCCAACAGGGTATCGAAGCGCTGTCTATGCTGTTTCTTCTCTAACGCCTTTGCTTCCTGAACCGCCTCCTCTGTCATGCCACTGCTGCGCACATAACGTTCACCGAACAATTGCCACGCATGGATGATGTGCAGTTCTCCCGCTTCCTTGCGAGCCATGCCACTGGCCAGTTGCAGGATCAGTGGATTGATCGCCCCCCTTCTCGAGTCATAGATAGAGGGATCAACCGCCGCCAGGATGCGAGTATAAGGCTGCGTCTGTGCCCGCTTGACCACCCACACGGGACAGGGGCATTTTCTCATCAGGTGCATCGAGGTGGTTCCGAATAACCGGTCTTTTATGCCGATTTTCCCCTCTGCTGCCAGAATCACCAGGTCATGCTTATCACGCAGTACCTGACGGATAACCTCCAAGTACGGCGTTCCGGTCACCACCTGTGATCGTATGTCAACCCCTTGCTGGCCAATGTCAGCGGCAAGTGCATCGACCTTTTTCCGATGATCATTGATCACTAGCGAATGAAGTTTATGCGGTGGCATGAGTGTGAATGACGTGCGTGCATCTGCCGAACGCTCTTTGATCACGCTAAAAACCGTCAGTTGCGCCTCGTTTTGTTTGGCCAGCGACACAGCACGATCTACAGCAATATGCGGCCCCGCTTCTAAATTGCAGAACAATAGAATATTCTTAAACCGTTTCATGACGTCTCCGAATATCTCTATTTAGATGAAAATTAATCTGCTTCGCTCAGAAAATGCCGAGTTCGCTAGAGTAAAGGTATAGCACGGAGCTCAAATGTTACGGTCCACCTTCCTCTACCCCTTTCATCCGGGCTTTGTCTCATTGGCCGCACCGCCACCTTGTTTTCCTATTGGAGTCTTCAGCCACCTCTCTATGACTGATCCGATCGATTCGACCAGGAAGAATAATCGCCGGGTGGCAAACCACCGAGAAAAACTTTTTTATCATACAACGCATGCCCAACCCGAACATTGCAGATTCACGATGCTGTCTGACAAATCAGAAACATATTTATTCGTCTGTGTTAAGTAGACTACTGCAATGGCAGCAGGAACTCCTAACTATTTCAATTCACAGTCTGTTGGCAATGACTTGTATAAGTAGTTCCACGTAAAACTTTTTAATATAGGCATATACAAACTTACGATCACATTTATCGTCGTCAGTTGATTGTTGTCAAAAAATAATTCGCCATATCAAGCTACACTTATCAAGTAATCAATAAGGCGGAACAGGAGCAATATAACTGCATTAAAGACAAGCTGTTTTCAGTCACTACCATCAGCTAACTAGGGGGGATCTGATGAATACAGAAACTGATAGTTACCACAATTTCCTGACAAATCCATGGTGGTCGATGGGGCATGCGCTACCTGGTGAATGCGGGTTATGCATCAATGAGACCGCGACCAGGGCAAGAGCGGGACTACTAAACATATTATCGGGAACGACCATTTTCCTGTTATTGGCAATGCCGGAACTCGACCCCATTCGCTTTGTCGCGCCCTTTGTTATTTTTGACATGTTGACCGCCGCCATTTTCGGGCTGACCCCATTAAGTCCTGCCGGCACACTGGGCACAGTGTTAACAATGAAAATCCGTCCCGTATGGAAGCCAATCAAACCTAAACGTTTTGCATGGGCGCTGGGGGCCACGTTAGGTGTTTGTTGTTTAACCTTCTGGATGCTAGGTATGACCGAATGGGTTATTGCGGTTCTGGGTGCCTGTTTCATTTTGACATGGCTTGAGGCTGTCATGGGGTTCTGTGTAGGCTGCTGGATGTATTCCCTGCTAGTTAAATGCGAAGTATGCCAATTACATTAAACAGCATTACAAGGAGAAATTACAATGAGTGATATTCATCAAGTTGAGGTCGTTGTTCATGTCGATGAGGCACTTAGCGAGGAACAGCGAGCTAGTGTGATTAGCAACTTGGAAGGACGTGATGGAGTAGAAAAGGCACGATTCACAACAGGACGTGACCATCTTATGGTGATTGATTACGATGCCAACAAGCTGCAATCAAACGATATACTTGGTTATGTGAAACAGGAAAATGTTAACGCCGAACTGGTCGGGGTCTAGTGTGCGACAGGCTCATAATGACCGGGACTGCTGTGCCATGAAGCCTGCAGCCCGGGTTTATGTAATTAGTCTGAATTTGCCGATATGCCTGGTGGTAAATAATTTCTAGTTGATTTGGGTTATGACAGGCCACGGACGCATAACTGGATTTCTGAAATGTAAATCAAACTATGAAACAGGAGAAATCAATGAGTAACGTAGACGCAGGTGTTACTTTGCATATCGATGAAAACACCACGCATGAAGAACGTGAAGGTTTCCGTGATGTGCTATTGGGTATGAATGGTGTTATGGCGGCTGCATCTCATGATGATAAACCACATTTAATGGTTGTTGTATATGATCCGGGCCTCGTCAAATCCATTGACTTCATTACTGCTGCAAAAAGCAATGGATTACATGCCGAATTGATTGCATGAGTAAAATAATTCGACCAATAGTAGACCTTTCGCGGTGAACTCCGTGACCGTGCGACTCGGAACGGGATGACTCAGAGGCACGATCGGGGTGACTCAGGCGGTGACTTCACCGGAGATTTAACCCGGTCATCGCCTGAACAGGTTAATCAGCAGTGTCAGAACCACACTGATAATCACCATGGACGTTATGGGTATGAATACCATCCCGCGCTCAGTCTCGATACGTATATCACCCGGCAAGCGGCCAAACCAGCTGAAGACCCAAGGTGCGAACTGTAGTATTGCCCCAACGACCAGCAGCACGGCACCGGCAATCATGATCCATTTTGCCATTTTCAGCGTACCAGCCCGTTATTCAATAACCTTCAAATTTGGTGATGTCCTTTACTATGCATTTTATGATTCAGTAGCCACTGATATTACACCACAGATACTGCTTAAATCAGGGAAATATACATCCACGGGTTTATCAAGACATCCCATACTACATCCCTGACACCTACACATTATCCTCCCTGATCACCCCTGACTGAGCCCTCTCCACCCTGACCAGCATGCTTTTTATTGCCCACCAGCAGCACCCCATAAAGACCACCCGGCGCCGTGAACTGCGGCGTTCTCGGTATCTTATTTGAAAGGCCCACATATCACCTCAGCATCACCCTTCCAGTAACACCCTCAAACAACCCTTTTCAATAAACCCCGCTGACCTCGCGTCGGCTTTTTCCCATGCAGGACTTTTTATGATCACGTTCAAATCCACAGAAGACCTCAGCAAGCTCCCTCCCACAGACCCCGCATAACCCACCGTCAAGGACCTCGTCGACCGGCTCATCACTGAACACACACCGCCGGGCCAGCAATACAACTCCGACGATTACGGCTACGTCATCCTGATCGAACCCACAGAAGCGCGATCTTCAGTTCGCCAGGCAGGTTTTAATTCTCCAGCAGGATCTGGTTCTTCATTGAGCGGTGCCATCGTTCAATCTTGCCCTGTGTCTGCGGGTGATAGGGGCGCCCTCGAGTATGCGTCATACCGTTGACTGCCAGATACTCCGATAGCTCGCCGGCGATATAACAGGGACCGTTGTCACTGAGCAGGCGAGGTTTGTGTTTTACCTTGATCTGATCGACCCCGGTAAATGCCCGTGCATCAACCAGCGTATTTGATACCTCCAGTGCACTCATGGAGGCACATAGCCGTCAGGCCACGATGAACCGTGAGTAATCATCGAGCACTGTGGACAGGTAATACCAGCCCCAACCAATGATCTTGACGTAGGTGAAGTCCATCTGCCATAACTCGTTCACACGTACGCTGGGCTGCTGGAACTTGTCTGATGCCTGCATCAGGATATAGGCCGGGCTGGTGATCAGGTCTTGCGCTTTGAGTAGCCTGTAAACGCTGGACCCCGAGACAAAATAGGCCTTGTCATCGGTATAGGTGATGGCCAGCTCTCTCGGTGACAGCTGCGGCTTAACCAGCGCTCGATCAATGATGGCCGTGCGATGCGCTGCAGGGGTCTTGTTCCAGGCACTATCGGTGACCGACTTCATATCCTCCAGACCATCAACACCCTCATCGCGATAACGCCGCAGCCAGTTGTAGAAAGTGGACCGGTGAATATCCAAATGCGTCAGTGTTTTCCTGACAGACAAGTCAGAGTACTCAACGAGCTAGATAATTTCGTATTTCTCAGAGGCCGAATATCTCATATATCGTCCTCCCCATTCCCGGTCACGCTTTTTTTGAGCAAGCGATTTTCCATGAGCCGTTCTGCCAGGGTTTCTTTTAGGGCGGAGGCCTCACCGCGTAGCTGTTTGACCTCACCGGAGGTGGCCTCGCGCTGGGTATCGCCAGTCAGGCGCTTCTTACCGGCTTCAAGAAACTCTTTCGACCAGCGGTAATAAACGTTGGCATTGAGCCCCTCACGGTGACACCGCTCGCGAAGCGAGCCTCAGATGAAGTCAAACAGTTACGTTCAGAAGCAACAGGGAGTACAAAACCCGTGAATAGCAGGCGGATTTCATCGTGAACAGCTAGATATTGCGGTACGGGCGCAGCAAACAAGCGCAGCACCATTAAGCTGACACCACCCGTGCATCTCCCCTGCACCTTCGGTATACCCAAGTTCTTGCAGATAATTAAACCCCGGGATATTACCCCGGGTTTTGTTTTCACAAACCGGCTATGGCTGTATTGATGGATCGTCGAGGAATGCCTGCAGATCAAGGATCTCCTGATCAGTGAGCATGATATTCATGGCACCACTGATCGTGCTCAGGTCATTGACCAGCAGATTGCCCGTTCCCGCGATGTCGCCTGCAAACCCACCGTCACTGTCATGAGTGCCTGCATCATGACAACTTGCACATCGCGCATCGTAGTCCGCCAGACCAGTAGCGAAGTCGCCCCCGCCGGCCGGCGTTGTGGCCGTGACGGTCACCGTGTCGGGCGCACTGTCATCCGTACCGTCATTAACCACCAGAGTGGCTATATAGGTACCTTCGAGATCCGCAGTGAACGAGGGGCTGGCAGTGTTGGCATTCGCCAGCGTTGCCGAACTGCCAGCCGGGACTGTGTCCAGGCTCCAGTTGTAACTCAACGGCGATGGACTGGCATCTGGATCAGAGCTGCCACTACCGTTGAGCGTCACCAGGGAACCGGTATCAACGGCCTGGTCCGTTCCCGCATCGGCTACCGGTGGCAGGTTCTCGCCCCCCTGGACTGCCTTGACCTGACCGCGGATCTCGCCCTCGGGGTTGGCGTCGGTGTTAATAACAACATAGACATTACCGGCAAATAGCGCCGTGCGCAGTTCCGCGCTCGGGACAATCCAGACCCCCTGTGACTGACCACCGGTAAAGGCATTGAGGGTGTGTATCGAGTCGCCGTTGGTTCCGACACGTCCGAGGTTGAACGTAGCCGAAGTGATGGGTCCGGACAGACCCGCTGTATCGACAATGATGACGTAGTCCAGATTGCTGGCGGTGAGCGTGTATATACCGCTGCCCCGAGCATCGATACCCGGGACGGCCGGTACTACCTGGGCGGCGGAGAGTTCCAGGAAGGGAAGTGCCTGCATGTAGGCCACTGCGTTTGCAACATCCGCGGCTGTGGGATTCCCCATGGCTGCGCGGCTCATACTCGTAGCCGGGATACCCCAGTGCATCTTGTGCATGAACTCACTGAACTTGCCGTCAGCATTCAGGTAACCAACGAGACCACCATCACCCGGCTTGTTATTCGTGGCGGCGGTTGAATCGGCACTGGGATCACCGTGGCATCCCTGACAATTCGCGGTGTAGAAGGCCTCCCCAATCGAGGCATCTGCCGCGGCCACCGGGGTATAGATGGCCGGTTCGCCATCGGCCGGCAACGTCTCAATGGCGGAATAGACCTGATCGGCTCGTGCCACGGGGGCGTTGAGGAATGCTGCCAAACAACTGAGCTGCTGCGCCGTCAAGCCCCCGGCATTGGTCGCACTCAGGTCCGGATGACGGTTCCCGAGAATCGCCCCCGGCCCCCAGTCGGGATCGACCGTATCAAACACCGCTGAGCCTTCGGCCCAGGTGCGCCCCCCCGCCGGAATTTCGACAGCACTGCCTCGACCAAAGGTTGCATCGGTGCTGATATTGCGGCTCCGGGTACAGGAAGCGGGGTCCGCTCCCATCAGATCGCAGTTATTGGGATCCAGGTAGCCTGCATTGGCCCGACCCGCATTTCGACTGCGTCGCACATAGCCACCCTCGGTACCTAGCTGATCCCAACCATGACAGGCCTTGCAGCGAGTGTAATCGTCATCGGGCTCGTCTGCCGGCAGGCCACTACCACCGGCATCGGTTTCGTGCCAACTGTCCCAGGCCAGCCCCCCCTGCGCCACGCACGCCACATAGCTTTCCTGTGCAGCCGTCAGGTCAGCCAGGTCAAAATCGGCAACATCGAAGGCCGGATCAGCGCCAGCCGCAAAGGCAGGCGCCACGGCGGCGAGCACACTGGTCAGTTCTGCCGAACGCTGATCAGCGGTTACCGGGTCGGCTGCTGAACCAGCTGGCAGGTCAAACCCGGTTTCGACAAAGTTGAGTGCTGCAGCAAAATCCGCTGCGTCCCCGGATGCAACCAGACCGACTGCAGCACTGGTAAGTTCGTTGGCTGCCACCTGAACACCCCCGCTTTCAATGTAGCTATAGACCGTATAGCTGCTCTGTGCCCCTGTCAGGGTTGCCAGGCCAGTGATACGCACATATTCGCCCCCCGGATCCACCGGGTCCGTTGACGTAACTGCCTCTGTTACGGGATCGTAGGTGTAATCGGTGTCCGCTTCGAGTACATCATCGTAAGCTCCACCGGGATCAGGGCTAAGCGCGACTTCGGTGATTTCATCGAAAGCCGGGTTGATCGCCGGAAAGATCGTACTGGTTATGGGGGCGGGAGGTGGATTCGAGCCACCGCTGTTGCTGTTGTTGCTCCTGCTATCACTGCAACCGGACAGCACCAGTAACGCTGCCGACAGTACCACCAACACAAGGTTGGGTAATACACGATGGAGGTTCATGACCATTGCTCCTCAGTTGATATCGTATTATCTATCCTTGGCAACTGTCCTGGATGCCGCTTGCTTTTTAATCGCCACAGATTAATCACCACAGACCCGACTTCTTGGTTGTGCCATGCAACAAACTGATAGTGTTTTGTCCCTTCTGCCTTACTTACGCCCATTGCCATATACTGTCAATCTAATAGACTAATTGTTGAAGTCGGGGTATTGTCCACGTGCTTGGCATGTTATCCGATTACGCTTTTCAGGAGGCACTTGACCAACACCCGTCCACGTCGCCGTCTCTTGACGTATTAATAATAAGAAAAACCATGTAAATACAATATCCTGTGGACTTCTGCCGCAAGGCAGAACCGATGTGTGCGGACGACGGTAGTTAATAACCGAGCCGTTCAGAATTAGTTCCTGTCTGGCTACGAGAGAACACGATGAGACTGAACAGTACACCTGGAAGACTTGTTGGGGGCATTATCCTGGTGGTGATATCGGCAGCGGCACCGCTACTTCATGCAGAAGAGTCCGGGACCCAGAAGAAAAATGAAGCGACCGCAGTGCAGGCCATTGAGCAGGGTGAATACACCCGGCGTGGTGCGGATACCTGCCTGAAATGTCATGACGAGGATAATGAATATCCCGTTTTACCGATCTTCAAGACCAAACATGCCGTGGGCGCTGATGAGCGCACCCCCTTCGCAGGCTTGCAGTGCGAGGCCTGCCACGGTCCAGGCGATGAACATGCAAAGAGTGCGCCTAAAGGGGAACCCCAGGCGCCGATACTGAGCTTCGGTCAAGACAGCTGGGTGCCGGTGCAGGAACAGAACCGCAAGTGCCTCGAATGCCACGAGAACCATCAGCGTATTGACTGGAAAGGCAGCCTCCACGAATCCAGCAACCTGTCCTGCGCCAGTTGCCATCAAATTCACATGGCGAACGATCCGGTACTGGATCGTGATAAGCAACCCGAAGTCTGCTATCAGTGCCACCGGTCCCAGCGTGCAGAGTTCTACCAGAGTTCACACCATCCCGTACGGGAAGGGAAAATGACATGCACTGCTTGCCACGACCCGCATGGTGATGATGGCTCGGATCTCCAGGTAAAGGCCATAGTGCGCGAGACCTGCACAGGCTGCCATGCGGAGTGGCGGGGACCTTATCTCTGGGAGCATGCACCGGCTGCAGAAGACTGCGGACTGTGCCACCGACCGCATGGCTCGAATCAGCCTTCGCTTCTGAAAAAGCGTCCGCCGCAACTTTGCCAGCAATGCCATTCCCAGGCCGGACATCCGAGTGTCCAGTATGACGGCGAGGCAGTGAATTCGAGAAGCCGGTTCGTGGTTGTCAAGGGATGCCTCAACTGCCATTTTCAGGTCCATGGCTCCAATCACCCATCAGGAGTGAAACTGATGAGGTGATGCATAAAGGCATGCGGTGTCGGTGTCGGCGTAGACAGAAGAAGAACAATTCACGCACTTCACCGCTGGCTTCACGAACTACTAATGGGGGGTAACAATGTTCATCAACTCATTATCCAGAACGACCATTTTATTCTTAACATTCGGGGCATCCCTGTCACCGGCAATCGCTGATGAATCGGCAACCGAAAGGCCCTGGGAGAACTGGCGGTGTAAATTCTGCCCCGAATTCACGGCAACGGAAGGCTGGGCTGAACTTGGCATCGGTTACCAGAGCGAGGATTCCTACAAGTTCGGTCGCTACAACGGACTAACTGATAAGGGTGTGTTCGGGATTATCGGGGGCGAAGTCAAACACCGGGAAGAGGATGGCCGCTATATCGAATTACGCGCCCGGAACCTCGGCCTTGACTCCCGCGACGTGCAGATCGAAGGGGGTGACCAGGGGAAATACAAGTTATTTCTCGAATACGACCAGCTTCCCAGTTTCAATGATGATACCACCTCCAGCCCGTACCGTGATCAAGGTGACCAGCTCTTGCTCCCGCAGATGTGGACGCCCGCCGACAGTACGCAGGATATGGCAAACTTACAAGAAAGCCTCAGGGATGTGACCATTGAAACCGAGCGCAAACGTCTGCTGGCTAATTTTGCCTACATCCCCGCCAAGAAGTGGGAAATCACCGCGCACCTGCTGCATGAAAAGAAAGACGGCAGACAGGATCTGGGTACGACATTTGGCTTCAATGAAACCACCATTCTACCGGTGCCCGTCGAATACCAGACAAACGAGTTTGGAATCGGTATCGGCTACACAACCAGGAAATTGCAGGCACAACTCGCCTATGACGGCTCGTTTTTCAAAGAGAATAAAAATGACAACCAGGTGTGGCAGAATCCCTATGCCAGCCCCTCCGACCCCAATGGCTTCGGACAGTTTGCCCTCGCCCCGGACAATGATTACCACAAGCTGAGCGCCACCCTTGGCTATAATGTGTTGCAGCACACCCGGCTGAATGCCCACCTGGCCGTTGGCCGTTTGACCCAGAACGAGAACTTTCTGCCATTTACCATCAACCCCGATCTAGGTGGACCGCTTCCGGCCGATGACCTGGACGGTGCAGTCAAAAGCACGCTCGCCAGGCTAGGAGTTTCCTCCCGCCCCCTGCCACGCCTGCAGGTGAACGCCAATTACACCTTCAGTGACCGCGACAATTACTCCAGCATCAATACCTACGATTACGTGGTCACCGACGTGTCCAACTCGACCACCGCCAGGGAAAACCTGCCATATAGCTTCAGACAGCATCTATTCCAGAGCAGTGCTGCCTACCGGCTGTCCAACAAAACAGACATGTCGCTAGGCTATGATTACGACAAAATGAATCGTAATCGCCAGGAGGTAAACAATACCAGGGAAAATACCGTGTGGGGCAAGCTTAGAGTCAGACCACATGAAATTCTCGATGTCTCAATCAAGTACACCTATGCGGATCGCAACAACTCTGGTTACCACAGCGTTGAGGAAATAACACCTCCGCAGAACGAACAGATGCGGATATTCAACCTTGCTGACCGTGTACGCAACAAAGTAACGGCGGATCTTTCTATCACACCCATATCGACCCTGACACTAGGATTGAGCGCGGAACACTACAATGATGACTACGATGATACCAATCTGGGACTGACGAAATCCAAGGGTACCAGTTACACATTCGACCTCTCCTATTTAATCAACGAAAATCTGACGACCACGGCCTACTACACCCAGGAACAGCTGCGATCTGATCAGGCGGGCAGCCAGAGCTTCTCCAATCCCGACTGGTTTTCGGACGATGAAAACAGGACTCATACGGTAGGCGTAGGCATTAACTGGATTGTGATACCCGACAAGCTGGATATCGGGGCGGATCTGGTTTATTCGGGTTACACAGGAAAAATACATTACGATAATGCAGAGAACTACCCTGATCTGAAGTCAACACTCAAAAGCGTGAAGTTGCAGGGCACCTATAGGGTAAAGGACAACATTTCACTAAAACTCGCGTATTGGTACGAAGGTTACAGCGAGGATGACTGGGCCAAGGATAGTATCGGCGTTGACACCTTACCCACCGTACTGGGACTCGGAGCACAAACCCAGGATTTCAATGTAAACGTCATCGCCGCCACCATCCGCTATGACTTTGAATAACTGCTCCCGGTAGAACCAACTCTCCTGGCATCAACGGGGGTAAATATACTGACTCTGGGTCGTCTGACCCTGTGCATGGCACATTGATGGTCTCGCCGGTACGTGAAATCAGAAGCGCCCTCGTCAACGAGCCTGCCAACGGAACGTTTCATCAAGTTGCCAGCGCATTAGCAACTTCAGTCGGCAAACCAATGCTGAGTGCGCCATGCATGCGATGATGGTTGTAACACTTTTGGAAACCCGCAAGCATTTACATCACTGATCCATTTGATAATGGCGCAAAGAGTTCCCGGCACGGGATCCACATTGGTAACGTACAAACTGCGAGCGGCAGTCACAGCGGCCAAATCGTCGGGTCCGAGAACCTGATATTGATAATCCGTTCGTCTTTTACGGGGGGTATCCGCTCTGTGGTAAAACCCTGAACCGATTCCTCTATAAGAATGAACCCATACAGTACTCACACTGCCCCCCCTGACTGAGCCCCCAAGCTCCCCCACACCCTGCTCAACATTCCTTGGGAAGGCATCATACTTCAGGGTGACTTCTTCATCGCCATCTACCTGGCCAACAACGAGTACGGCCTCTGCTTCGTCATCCCGGACGCCCCGTGGGTTGACTGCAAACTGCGTGCCTTGATCGAAGACATCCTTGACCCATTACCCATCGACACACAGGAGACATACCATGAGTAAATCTGAAGACACACCATTCGCGCCGACGAAAATTCTCAGGACGGCCACCTGCAAGACACTCTCCTGTTCAAGAAAAGGCGTGAACTAGTATGGGTTACCGGCAGTGAGTTACTCGAAATCTATGACCATGCTCCCGACAAGTTGTGGAAACGTGTACGACAGCTGGAGAACGCCAAAGAGACCATTCACTCCATTGTGCAGAGCAAAGGATCATGATGATTTGCACTCAATATTGATCCAATCAGGGCAGTTCAGCTCAGGGACCCGAGCAGGCCGTCTCATCCGACGTCAAAAGGTGAGGGTCCTGGCGGGCCCACCACTTCCCATAAAATTCATGGCCTTATGCCATTGAGACAAAGGGATTGTCCATTCGCCATAATCCCTTGGTCTGAAGTCGGTAATCGCATCCCATATAGAAATCATTGGGTTATGTCATTGAGGCCGAGGGATCGGAATCCCTTGGTGTGGGTGCGTTGTGGGGGGCAATACAGGTAATCTCACTCGATGGCCGAGCCGCGACAACTCGAACTCAACTTAAGCATACCGCAGCAGTTGCCGCTCGCCCTGGGGGAATTGTTCATCCCTCGCCCGGACGCGTGGCGGACCTGGATGTTTCTTATACTCGACAGGACGAAGAAGTCGTGGCGACTTGATCACGAGACAGGGTATAGCGACCATGTAGAGGAGCGGGTCAGGTGGTTCAGTCAGTTCTCATACGAGCCGGGGGTCTGCAAACGTTGCCGCACTTCATTGTGGTGCGATGATGGCCTGCCGCGCTATTGTAATGTCTGTCAAAGCACCGACAGTATCTGTTCACTCTCAGAGTTCGCCCCTTTTTCCTAGAGACCTATCCTTGCAGGCCGCCCTATCTGACCTCATCAGGTTCGAGTCCCGGCGGGACCACCATCTCTCTCATGGAAATCATAGTGTTATGGCGTTGAGGCCGGGGGACTATGGATCCCTTGGTGTGTGCCATGGCGGGGAATTCCGGGACCCTGCAACTGGGCACTGGACGACTGTGTTGGCCGACTCAGAGGTACCCCCAGGTTTGGAAACTGGCGAGGAGCTATCCCATGAACGGCTTAGTGGATGAGCTAGCGGACTTGATTGGAGACACATCAGCCCTGGCGATTGGTACGCCACTTCCCATAACCTGCCCTTCTATGTGTTCTGAAGCGGCGGCCGGAATAAATACAGACGTAACTGCAAGCAATAGTGCCGTACATTGCAGGGCATTCAAGATGGGGACTTCATACATTTCTCCTCATATTATTGCTGGCCAATATTTACAGGCGTTAGGGAGACATAATCCACAATTTTCGGTAAATACAAAAGAGCGATATTCGCCGATCCGAATGGCACCCAATATATGATTTTCATCCCTTTCCTGCCTTCCCGGATGGTGTTGGTAATGTCGCATTGGGACGATAGCGTTGAAAAACTCAGACATTGAATTTCGACAGTGCACCTAGCCCCACCCAAACCACCTAAGACCAAGGAAATATGTGCCTTAGGTGGTCCACTCCTCTTCTCTAGGTTTGTCCTCGGTAGGCTGTAATGGCTTGTTTGTGGTCCCATGCTGCCATGGTACTTACGGGTCCGGAAAAGGAGCCTGATACATTAAGAATCATCTCTCACCCGCAATAAGCGATTGAACTGACACAGTTATCCATAAACCAATTTACGCGCCGGCATCTCTATTGGGAGATTAAATGTACCGACTCCTTTATTCTGCTTCTCAGTGGATGCCAGAACCGTCATGACAATAAAAACACTTTATAGCTAATGGCGACACCCGCCACGTAGAGAACGGGATAGCCCCAGATAATGATATAGTCGATATGTCGCGCAAGCTGGATCCGGTCATGAACCTCGAGATAGCGCAGCATGACATTGGCAATCACTGTAATACTGGTGATAGCAAACGCTGTGAACAGGATCGAGTCCATGAAGGTCAGATAACTCAAGCGTGGCAGATCACTCGATATTATGAAGTTGAACGCTATCAGGAGCAGGAGGTTGCCACTGGCAATATCAACCCGCTTTCGATAATCCTGGAGAAAAAATATAACCCAGGAGATGAGAATGATAATGGTAATCGGGGCAAAGATACGCAACTTGTAGTATTCAGTTTTCCGTTTGGCTTGCAGACTGTAACGGAAGCGGGAACTCTCATAACCCACCACCTGTCGGGTTTCGGAAAAAATCGTATCGAATCTGGTGACATCCCATTCCTCCAGACCAAGTAAATCTCCCATACTGCTGTCACCCTGTTGCTCGGTGAGGCGATAGAATGTCGCCGGCGCGAGCAGGTTGATATCGATATGGAATTCCTGGATATCGAAGGGGAACTTCGAAAAATGCATGTTGGGCGCCTGTAAATTCACAGTGAAGCGCTCTAAATAGAATGCCTGTCCATCGGCCATCAGCACGACCAGTTTGTTCTGGGTGAATCGCGCTCCCTGCTGGTTAAAAAAACTGAACACCGGCCAGTGCGCATGATGATCGTGTACGTATTTCTCAAAATCATCACCCCTGAATACAAAGAAGGGTTCGTCACCGGATTCAGGCTGGAACACCAGGCCGGGATCCTGCCAATGTAACTGCAGGGTGGCAACCACCGAGAAACTCTCCAATCGCTGGTCGATCTGAGAGATCTCCTCCAGGTGCAGGCCAACTCGCACTGGAATCGGACCACCCGGTGGTCGAAAATCATCGAATACATCGGCAAGCGACTGGGAAAACGATTCACCAGCAGCAGATGCACATGACACCAAAATGAGCAAAGTAAAGACGGCAACAAACCGGCCGCAGCTTGAATACAGGTTCATGAGCGTTCCTTTTGGTTTCTGTGACCAGACCAAGGTAGCGGAAACCGCTAATCACAACGAGGCGAAAATTCGGTTTTAATACGACCAGGTAGCAACCCGTCATTGTCCAGAGCCAACTCGTTAGCGAACTTTCGAGTCTGCATTGATGTCTGTTGCGGAGATATTGATCGGACCAAGGCCGAGATCGGAATCGACACCAGAAAACGGTGCTGTCCTCGCCAGAGCCAACCTTCGAGAGTGTAGCAAGCGCTATCCTGTATTGAGCTTTACAGTGGCATTATCAAGAATCGCGACCCAGATACGGCCGGGAGATCGCAGCAATCCAACCAGCGTCAAAGCGTCATGAATTCTTTACTTTTCATCAGTATTCGTCCTCAAAAAGTCTGGTGCCTGGTTAAAGTGGTAGCCTTAGGGCAACCAGCTCTGACCAGAGTGTATATTTATGTGTGACTTCCTGACGGCCGTTCCGGCTTCCCCGCTGACCAGACTTGTCAGCCGGTACTCCACATCCTTGGAGAACCGCCAGGACCTCCCACGTTCACCTATTTGCTTTATCGACATGCCGTGCTCTCAGACCCCGAGGACGCCACTCACTACTGCCCATCCCGTAGCAAGCGATGTTGTCTTCTGGAAAAATGACGCCATCGACCATCCCACAATTGCACCTTAACGGGGCTCAATCCTCTTCAACCTCTTACGGCTTACGGCCTGCAAACTCTCTGTCTACGCTTAACGCCTACCGTTACCGGTACTCGCTCAAGACTCGATAACAGATGCGGCGGGTCACCGCTTTCTGTGCAGTACCTTCAACTGCTAGCAAATAAGCGCCTCGTGGCGCACCATATTTGGATGCAAATTAACATCGAGGAGAGAATACAGCCCTGGCTCACAAGTACTGAACCAGGGCTCTTAAAAGCAGATGCACCCAATAGTGCTCGGTTTGAATCAACCCTCGCCAGGGCAGAAAGCATCCGGTGACAACTCACAAAGCGCTTCAAGCAGTTCTTCAACATCGTCCAGACCGCAGGCATCAGTCGACAGGATAGCCAGAGAGTCACCCACGCAGACCAGCTCTTCACGCTCACCGGTAATCACGCCATCCTCCATTGCGACAGCAAGCACAAAGCCAACATCTTTCAGGTAATACTTGTATTCGGTTGATTCCGGATCCAGCGCCGCGGAGTCGAATGTTTTGAGGCAGTCACCATCAGCATTACCAGTACACTTGAAGGCCGGGTCGTTCGGATACTGACCACCCTCCTCTTCACTTGGAATGCCAGTCAGATCGATGTATTCAATCACATCTTCCGCCTCGCCAATCGCATACTCCTGCCTGTCAACCTGGCCGACCTCGGGATACTGCCTCATCAGGACGCCTGCCTTGGCGAATTCGACACCCGAGAAAAACGAACCATCAAGATTGTCAAGGTAGCCGTCCTCGAAGTTTCGTGATATTTCGCCACAGTAGTACACGATGCCGGTATCATCCTGTGCGAGGTAATCATCCGTAACCTCTGCCGGAACCCATTCGGTACCGCCGTCATCCTCATCTTCTTCTGCAATCACCACGGCATCCACCACGACACGACACAGGACTGGCTCGTCCTCGTTAACTCCCTGGGCCTCGCGGATTTCGTCGGTGACGTGGACAACCACCGTCTCCTCGAAATCCTCACCGGCGCGCAACACATAGGTATGACCCACTGTCAGGTTCACGTAATGATTGGGATCGTATGTATCACCTATGTCATCGGGATCGATGTAAGTGATTTCAGGATTAATCAAGGGATCCGCATAGCGCCCGTAACCGACTTGATCGCAAACATCCAGTCTGGCATCCCGTTGATCCTTACAGGATTCATTGTCTTCCTTTTGTGCCGCCTTCAGGTCATGAAAACATTCAGCGCGCGCATCACCATCTATGACATTAATACAATTGGCATAGGTTTCCTTTAAATTGTCTTTAACGTCGAATTTGCAGGCCTGATAGAGTGTTTTCGCGGTCTGCGAACAGGCATGCTTGTCATGCTTGTCATGCTTGTCATGCTTGTCATGGTTGCCTTTGCCATTACCTGCCATGGCTTGGCCTGAAGCCGTGACAATTATTGCCAGCGTGGCAAAAATAGTAATGAAATGTTTAGTAATACTCATATTCGCTCTCCTTGCTGTAAGTTGAACAATTGTCTATATCTGTCAATAAGCAACATACGACCTTCTTATTCGCTATTGCCTGAACAGCGTAACAGATCGAATCTGCCCCAAGATTACCTGTGCATTACCATTTGACAATGTTTGTTATTTTGGCGAAGTGTCGCTAGCGATGGTGTCCATGGGATTTGATCACCCTGTTTTGGTTAGTTACGACGGCATTCTTCGTTAATTCGTTGCCGCCGTTTGTGTTTGCATTAACGGTCTGAAAGTGCTGTATCCAGTATTACAGTTATCACCACTTGCATGCTGTAGGCCGTCCGCTGAAAGACCGTTCCGCCCCTGGCACCCGCCCTTCGGACTCGCCCCCTCCCCGCCCCGGCGACTCACCCCCGACACACGCGCCCGACACACGCACCCGCTGTATTGGTCTTTCGGTTATGGCACCTAGAGCTTTATCACCTTGATCAACCCCATCAATTTTTAAATGAATTATGTGCCGTTTACCATTCCATATCCGGTGAAGGGATCATCGGCGATCACCCTCGATGCGTTTATGCAGGAAGGACTATAGAAAGGCTTCCAGATGCATCTGACTGGCCCACTCCAGGGCGATCCTGGCAGTAGAATTATTGTCCTCTGGTACTCAAACCCACTGGAATACAACTCCTTTGCACAACGCACATAACTCCGAAGATACAGCGTAAACAAAAACGGCTCCCAATTTCGACAAACGCCGTTTAACACTTCCATGATATAAGCGCGTGATGTAGCTCCATTATCGACCCAATGCGTTTAACGTTTGGTGATATATATTTCGTGCAGGTCTTCGTCGAAACATACCGGCAAGTAGCCACCTCCGGGGTAATATTTATAATCCGGTAGTGGTTGTTAGTGGATATGTCTGATTCTGGCATCAGGCATGACGCGTATTTGACCATCATCACTATGTATTTATAACTCACGTCTAACGTAGATTTAATATGTAGCTTTACCGAAAGCGATAAGCACATTTCGAAGGCTGTATATCCCCGAGCAGTGATCTTCGTTTATCGGTGGTCGTCATCATTCATTGTGCACAAAACAATAATCGCCACACTGTGTGGATATGGTGATAGACACCATGCGATCCAAGAAGACTATTTTTCTGGTGGATGATGATGCGGCGGTATGCTGCGCGCTATCAGGATTTCTTGAGCACTCCGGATACAGTGTGAGATCGTTCCCTTCTGCCGAGGCTTTTCTGAAAGAGGTAGATGACATGGTAGAGGGTGTCATACTGCTGGACCAGCGAATGGCCGGTATGTCCGGCATGGAATTGCAGGCTGTGCTTCCCAAGCGAGGCATTGGCCTGCCGATTATCTTTATAACCGGTCAGGGGAACGTGCGGATGTCAGTGAAGGTAATCAAGGCCGGTGCCATCGACTTTCTCGAAAAACCGTTTACCAATGAGGCACTACTCATCAGCATCAGCGAATCCTTTTTTACAGTTCAATGACAACAAACTATATCGCGACTCGATTGCCCGAGATGAAGAAGCGCCGTGCCAGCCTGACGAAACGTGAAAAAGAAATCACACCCCATGTTGTTGCCGGCAAATCGAGCAAGGCCACTGCGGAACTGATAAGTGTCAGCAACCGCACGCTCGAAACCCATCGCACCAGTATCATGAAAAAGATGGGGGCCAATTCGCTCCCGGACCTGGTTCAGAAATATCATGTGTGCCAGAAGGCCGGTCTGTTGTGACTCCGTAGAAACTCCACGAATAAAACCTGCAACTGGTTTGCACCGAATAAGTAGATTCCACAATGCACATCATTCTGTGAGATTGTTATATTTTGCAGCTGCTCGATAACAAATAATTACACTCTGTCCGGGCATATGATGCATTGCATCACAGGGGAACACCGATAAAGGGATCATACTGTTAGGTGCCGTGCGCACCTGCCTTACGTGTATCTAACAATCAGCTAATTCAACAATGATTCAAATGAAAGCGAGTTAAGTGTGAACATGATCGCCAGAAAAAAAGGAAGTCGACGCTGGAAACTGCCGACTGAATTTCCGTTAACAGATAGCCAGGGACTTATTGTGATCCAGGATCGAAGACGATTACCTGATCGACGCGTTGAAAATAATAATGACATCGATTCACAAAAGGCCACACTCTCTAAACTGGAGATATGCCTCATCGTTGTGCAGTGACCGGAACCATGGCCTCCGAGACATCGGTGGAATCATCAACGCCATCCCGTTGGACCCCCTCCCTGATGGCTTCCACGCTCAGGCACAAATCCACTTCGTCATCGACAAGCAATGCGAGTGTTTCCATGCCAAAGTCTGACCTGTTGATGGTCGTTTCCGCCTTCGCCACGATCTTCTCGACCTTGCTGCCAGATTCTACTTTCATGTCCGTCAGTTGCACCTGAAATATAATTGCTTTGGTTACACCATGGAGTGTCAGATCTCCCTTCTGCTCTGCCGTAGTATTACTGGTCCAGTGTATGCCTGAACTAACAAACAGAATCTCCGGATAGTTTTCAACATCGAAGAAAGGCTCACTCTTGAGCATCTGCTCAGTCATCGAATTATCGGTATCCAAACTGGCAGTACTGATGACAACCATTGCCAACTCGTCCTCACCTGGATCTGGCCATAATGAAAGCCCGCCCCGGAAATTGCGAAACTCGGCCTTGATTCTCGAAACCTTGCCGTCGACACAGAACCCCACGCGCGAAGTGGAAGGCTGGATTCGATATAGATGTCCGTCTTCAGCTGCCGAGAGCATAGCCTGCACCTGCTCCGGGGCAACCATGTCCTCTCTGAAGGGAGCGCACAGATCTTGACCTTGTGCATAGCCAGAAGCAGAACTTCCAAGTAACAGCACTCCTGGCACAATGGATCGACACTGTCCATGTAACATCATACTTTACCTGCATCCGCAGGTATTAGCATATTATGGAGGGTCTTCCCCCGGTCAGGTGGGTAGCCCCTGTTGTTTGATCCCGGCGGGGTAGAGATCGAGCCCGCCGAGATGGAAGTAAATTGCATTGCGGAAACGCGCCTTGTTCCGGAAGCCACGGCTACGCACCTTGATCATCTTGATCCGGCTGTTGATGCTCTCAGCTCCACCGTTGTCAGCTTTGAGCACCACGGCATTGATAATGCCCCAGAGGTGATCCTTGATTGTCCGGGCGACCTTCTTTACGGGTTCGAGGCGGCTCCTCACCGCCCAGGCCAGCCAGCGCTTCCAGGCCCTGGTGGCCCAGCTGCGACTGGTGTAATTCCATAACGTCATCGCAAACTCCTTGAGGGCCCAGGCGCGAGCAGTTTTCAGGGTGCTTTCGCGCAGTGCCTTGAAGCCGCGCCACTGATCGAGACTCATGTTTTGCGGATTCATCAACCAGCGATGCCGGGTCCGTGTCAGATCATCACGCCCGTCGGCCAGCAAGACCCGGTGCTCGGCCCGGCGCACCTTGTCCACCGCATCTCCCAGGTACTTCGCCACATGAAACTTGTCGAAGGCGATCTTCTCCCGGGCATCCGGTATCGCATCCAGTGTGGCCCGGATGTAAGCCGGCCACATGTCCATGGAAACACTCTCGATGCCTGCCTTCTGGCCTTCTGAAAGCGTCTCGTAGAACCCAGCCAGGCTGTTCTGCCCCCGATCATCAGCCACATGGAGTACCGTCTGTCCCGCCTGATCAGAAACCACCGTCACGTAATCATGTCGCTTGCGGAATGAGGTCTCGTCCACACCGATGTGCGTCGGTTGAATCTCGGCGCGTCGTTCCAGACCTCGCTGCACCGCGCGTTGCATGATCCGGTCGATCGCATTCCAGCTCAACCCCAGCTGCCGTGACACCGCGGCGAGCGAAGCCTCCTTTAACCAGTCGATCACCAGCGCCTCAAACAATGCAGTAAAACCAGAGCCCGGCTCGGACCACGGTACACCTACCGTCACGACACCATGCTCCTGGCACTTGATCCGGGGCACGTCAGCCACCAGGATCGTCCTGAACTGACAAGTATCCAGATGCCGCCATGACCGCTGACGCCGGTCATATCCCGGACAGGCCTGTCCGCACTTCGGACAGTGCTGCTCAGCACCCACCTCTTGCTCAACGAAAACCTTGACCTCGCCGTCCTCCAATGCCAGCTCAACCTCAGACACCTTCCACGGCGAACGGATACCCAATATCTGTGTATACAGCTCTTTGTCTCGCATGCCCCATACGGTAATCTACCCACTCAATTCGGGGAAGAGCCATTATGGATTTATAATATGCATATCAATGACCATATAAAGCAAGGAGAATCATGAGTGATTTCGTCGAGAAGCTCAGGCTTGCGGAGAAGGCAGCTTGATAAATCAATCAACTGATGTAGTAGTAAATACTGAATGAGTCCTGCTTATCTCAGCGTGTCTGTATTACCAATTCAATAATAAACAAATCAGTCTCCTCTGGGGGTATCAACGGAGTGTATGTTAAAGCATACGTTCCCATCTCCTTCGTCACCCGTTGCGACTGACGCTGGAAGTGGTAAATTTTTGTGTTCGAGAATCCACGCCTGGCCCCTAATATCGACGGGATAGATTCCGTCAAAATCGCAGGCAAAGCCGCTCACAACTGTATCAATCTCATATTGATTGACAACAAGAAGCCGCGCCGTCGTAGGTTATAGATGGGCTCTCATCAACGCACGCAGTTACTACAGGCACCAGTGTTCATCCGAGCCTACACCTTCGTGAGATCCGCAACCTTCGCCTTCGCAGCATTCTGCTGAAAGCTCTTCATACAAGTCATCATGCCTTTCTCTGAGTCACAGAGCTGGCCGGTACCGATGACCCGATTATTCGCCGCTTTGAGAACAAACTGATGTTTGCCATTCTTGGGCTCTTTGCACTGATATCGATCCGGATCTGGGCCATTCTTCTGCACAGAGGCAATACCATTCATGCACGCGGATCTCGATTTGTAGCCCTCATGGCCAGAATGGTCTCCCGTTCAAGGCTTTCAGCCGCAAGCGCAATTCACCCTTCTAATCTTTGTAGATCTCAAACTTTCCAGCCATGTCATCTACCCCCACTTTCGCATGAGTGACTAAATAGGGCCAATTAGCTTGGCATCCAGGTTCAGTGAATTGAAGCTTTTCAATACATCCTGCGATGACACAATATCTTTGTCATATTTCGCAAGCACAAGATGATTACGCATCACACAGAATTCTGCCCCCATGATCCCATTGGTCTGTTCCAGTGCGGAAATCACGAGATTCTGCTGTTCTTCCCCAAGATCTTTTTTTATATAGACAACAACTTCAACGACACGCTTTTCGTCCGCAGGTAAATGTTGCGCTACTTGATTCATAGTAGAACTCCTCCGTTTGTATGTATTAGCTTCGTCTGTTAACCAGATGACTGACATGCATCCTTGATCGACGGCGCAAACATACACTCAAGAGGTGTCTATCACAACATGTATGAGATCAAAAAGGTATGTATCACAATATGTAGAAATACTTACATATCGAAAAACATGTGGAGAAACTTTTAGAGGGTCAATTTCCGCTGCAACTTTGGCTATAGAAATCATGGCGTCATGTCGTTGTGGCCGGGGGGCTGAGTCCCTTGGTATACCGCATAACATTGGTATCCGGGGCCGTGAGACTCGTCGCGGGACGACTCAGGGGACCGATGGGGGTGACTCAGTCGACGGTGCCGGGGTGAACATCGGCATGGATGCCATATATTGCAGCGCCCAAATAAAAGCCGTTTTCGCCTTGCTGCCCAAGGTAGACATGTCCGTGCACCGTTAGATCACAAGGAGCTAATTAGTTTAACGAGCTTATTAGAACCAGCGTCCCCTGCCGGTACCAACACTGACGTAACCGTGGTTACCGATCGGTACTCCGACACTCATGCCGACTCCCACATTGGCATTGCAGCCGGTAATTAACAGGCTGGATGACAGAACCAGGATGAGTAACACCTTCTTTTTCATGTATCGCATGTGAGCATCTCCCGCTACAGTGGCAATTGTTGCAGCGCCAGTAACGCACCAGAAGGATCGACGACCAGCGCCAGCTTGCCATCACGAATATCGGATGCCGGTGTCAGCAGCACCCTGCCGCCAAGACCACCAACCTTTGCCGTAGTTGCCTTGACATCCCGTACTCCAAAATAGGTTAGCCATAGCGGCTTAACTCCGTCCAGCGGATTTTCCAGGATGCCGGCCCGCTTGATGCCATCCGCTATCAGAAGGGTGTACTCACCCCCGTTGCGCTGCTGCAAGTCGACCTTGTATCCGGCCAGCGCCTCGTAGAAACGTGCGGCCTCCGCCGGATCACTCGCCAGCAATTCATTCCAGACTACCCTGCCCGGTTTGCCAGCGTGTGAGTCATCCGGATCGCCGATGCTGCTTTGTGCCAGCCCCAGCACCGCGCCCTGCGGGTCAATGATGGCGGCGACACGCACGTAGTCGCTGATATCGAATCGCTCGACTACAGTTAAACCACCCGCCATGCCGTTCTGTTTGACTGCCAGTCCCACATCCGGAACCGAGAGGTAACCCAGCCAGCGGGAGATATCACTGCCGTCCTTCGGACGCTGCTCAATCACCATGCCAGCGACAAAACGGTCGCCCGACTTCGCCAGTATATAAGGGTTGCCGTTGGGCCCGCTACGCTGTTCGTAGGTCCAGCCGAATAGGCCACTGTAAAAGCGCTTGCCAGCTTCAAGATCCGTGGTCACCAGGTCGTGCCAGATGAACTTGCCAGTGAGCGACTCATCTGACAGAGACATGCCGGATATGAGGGACGTCGTGGTACTGGCACAGGCAGTGATGCCGGCCAGCAGTATAACCGTCAGGTATGTGCGTAGTTGTTTCATAGCTCCCTTCCCTGTTGTCGTGTGTTGCGTGGATGCGTTCCGGTGAATACATGCATTGTACACAACCGTCGTACCGATTCAGTTACCACGTAAACAGGGCAATTCCTCATCGCAATACTCTCAAGTCACTCATCCGTTCATTGGACGCCGAGGCAAGCCGCTGACGACCATCAACCGGGTTTGGAACAGACTGCGCAATGATGCCGGCCTGCCCCATCTGCGATTGCATGACCTGCACCCTCAGTACGCATCCTTCTTGATCAACAGCGGCAGGACCCTGTATGAAGTCCAGCAGATCCTTGGCCATTGTGATCCTAGCGTGACGCAACGTTACGCACACCTGTCGACAAAGTCATTACAGGCTGCAGCCGACAGTGCCTCGGATGCCATCAACGGCGCAATGCCGAAATCGCCGTAGCGTCAGACCTGCGGCGACGTTGGTATACCCCATCAATTTTTAAATGAATTATGTGCCGTTTCGCATGTCATTGGCTAACATCTTCAATTCATTCTTCGCCTAAAAATATATGCGGCTTTTTGTATAATTTTGCTGCATTGACGAATGCTAGCTGCAGCGCAATTTCGTCTGGTAGCTGTGCTAGCCAGTTACGTACAGTTCCTACCGCAGAATTGAACATATGCCAGCGCGCAGTGCTGTAGGTATCCACACCAATCATAAATCGATCAGGGTAAGTAACAAAAAGCTCATACCAGTCATCATTAATCATTCCATCTGGTGCAATGCGCTCATCTCGCATAGAAACATCAATCGATAGATTCGGGTAGCGCTGTAGGTAATCCGATACCAGATCAGGATATGGAAAGGTGCCGGCATGCGCCCAGATAATCGGTTGCTTCGGTGCTATCTCATACACTTTATCGATAACAGCCGGGTCGCCATGAATCAACAGTGGTAATTGCCACGCTGAAGCCAGAGCGATAACTTTGTTAAATACCTTACTATGACGATCACGAGCAAAAATATGTAGCTCACCAATACCACCCCAGTAACCACGCTCAAGCTCTTTTTCCAAATAAGGGATTAACGTTTTATCATTTGTCCATGTGGATTTATCTGCACTATGGCGATAAACACCAAGTAACGGCACAATACGCTCAGGCGCCAAGTGATATAGCTTACTCACGTGCGCAGATGGTGAACCGCTAACTGCTGCATAAGGGATTGCGTTATTATCTAACAGATGGAGAATTGCCTCCGGAGTAAAACTCTGTGCATCTTCCGCTGTGTAATGCAGGTGCGAATCAAACAATGGTTGTGCTATAAGAGGCAATGAAAACAATAAAACCAACAGTCCACAGCAATACCTAAATAGCATATTAAGCATTATTCAGTGGCTCTGTTAACCCTTAGATCAGCTGCGCTGATATATCACGTCCGCTAGATTTACTTGATAGGCTCTTTATTCTGTTTCTGGGCCTCTTCGAAACTTTGCCGCGCACTCCACATCAAATACCCACCCCATAGCACCATTACATTTTCACGCCCAGCTACCTTCAAAGCAAAATGCGCTTTCGATGATAAGAGGCCCGTTTCACAATAAAGCACAACAGGCTTATCGGTCGGAATTTCTGCGCGTCGGGATAATATTTGACGCCATTCAATATTTACTGCGCCGGGTATGTGGCCCTCCTCGAACTGGCCCCTGTTCCTCGTATCGACAAAGAAAACCTCACCTGGCTCTATTGATGCCAGTTGTTCTGTTGATATTGAGCCTTCAGAGTATTCTGCGAACTCCAAGTATTCTTGCATAGCTTCGATGGCTGGATTTTCTTCTGCGTAGATACTGGGAACGAGAAAAATACCTACAACCAGAATCATGAAATATTTCATACGGACCTCAATTTCTTAGCCTAACAGTTGAATAGACCGATTCTGCATAGCTTGAAACGTAGCTTGTATTCTCTTATGGATGCATTATCTTGGACTATAGTGCCAGTTACTTGGCAGAAATCAAAGGTCTGGGAACTGGGTCGAGGCGGTCTTTCAGAAGTCGACATACATCGCCGTACTGATGATTTTTCTCATACCATGTTCGGCCATTGAAGGAGATAAGGTAATTCGCTATTCCTCGTTTTCCTCGTCAGTTGAGCAGGTATCCATCGCCAGTGCTACTTATCGATATGCGGTTGCCCGAACGACAACACACTTTAGCGAGTATCCAATTCCCCACCGAGTCTCATCGTCGATGGATATGTCAGCAATAAAACTAATGTCCTCGCGCACGCTCTTTGCGTTTGATATCGCCTCATCTGTGGTAGGCGCTTCACCGAGCGGAAAAACATACAAAACACCTGTTTGGCAACTTCGGCCTTCAACCGGTCCCAACTCCACTGCATCCTGCTGTTCTACTCCCCCCGAATAGCTGGCGGTCACAAATGACCCGTGCAGCGAAGTTGTACAAGCATTAAGCAGAAAGGAGACAAATATGATTAAAATTTTGCATTCGCGAATACTCATTTTAGTGACTACCTAGTCTCTTATCTACAACAGGCTTTTCAGAAATATCATAGTCTGTCATATACATTATTCTATTCAATCTACGACCATACTCAACAGCAACTGCAACTGTAACGAGTGCTTTTTTGTCGACTCCCGTTGTTTAGTGAAGCTAAAGGAGCGGGTATTCGCATAATACTGGCATGTTTACACGAGCTTGCTGAGACGTCTTAGAGCAATGCCGACTAGTCCCAAACCGATCAAAAGAAAGGTGTTGGGCTCAGGTACGCCAACCTCGGGGCCTGTGTCGATTTTATATGCCCAGTTAGGACCATCACCTCGAAGCTCGGGCGATTGGTCATACGATATCGTCACAGTATTCGCTGTGAAGTCTGTCGTAGGTGGAGGGAAGTCACCGAAATTGGCAAATTCCGGGGCGTTGCTGTTCGCTGCATCAAACATCACCCCAATTATTTGCTGCGAAACACCCATGTTGAAATCTAGCCCGGTAAGCGCAAGGACTATGTTGTCAGTTGCGGCAGAATTAAAATCCACAATAAACGAGAACGTATCATCAGAGATCCACTGAAAGAAGAATTCGTCCTGGATCACGTCATAAGTACTTTCGCTTGAGGTATCGAAGCCCGCACCCGGCAGCGTTGCCAGATGGGAAACTGGACCCGAATTTACGCAGCCACTGGTACAACTAACATCCAGTTGATACCTATCACCAATAATGCCCGCGAAGCTTGTCGCAGGAAGAGCAACAAAAAAAATAACACCAGCAATATTTTTAAATAATATACTAATCATTATTCTCTTGCCTCCTTGTATAGTTATGAAGCCATCCGCCAATAGATCGTCCGACAAGAACACCACGAAAAACGAGCGTAACAAACCATAACGGTAGGGCTCAGCGGCAGCATGTATACTTTGGCGAAAATTTGAAATGCCAATGAAGCGGTATCAGAGACTATCTCTATTCCCTAGACAAGCAAGCCAGTGGAGCACTCATCCTCTCCAGATCATTCTTACTAGTTGTACCAGCGCTCGTTTGTCACCGCTTATAGCTAAAAGAAAAGTTTGTAACTCCTCTCAGAGCATATAACAGCCTTAGCAAATACCCTACGGAATATATGTGATTTAAGCACCAAAAGTCAAAGCTGGCTTGATGGTCTCTATTTGTGGGCAGAAGACAGGAGGATGACATGCCTGATGAAATACCCAGGGATGCACACGCCATCATTATAGGGGCAATAAATGTGGAACCTCTTCGCCTTACAACTAGCATTATGTCCGAGGGTCGACAATCGCCGTTTAGCCGCAATAAAACGAGAAAGAATGCCCATAAAGAGGGCGGCATACAGACTTTAGGCCACGACTGCTGTTCCTTTGACTGTGCGGCACTTTGACGCAGTGTCGTTTTCCTTTTTTTTGATTAAGCATATTGATATCCTCCTTGCTTATGATCAGCCGCCCGTAGAGCAGGTTCAGTGCGGGACGGTAAAGATCTGGCAACTCGTTCTCAGCATCCTCCAGCAATTCAGGTATACGGCGATGAAGTGCCGCGAAGCCTTGAGGTATGACAATCCCGAACTCCATCAATAAACCACGGATGTGGTTCGACAGCGCCGTCCTATCCTGGACCAGGAGTTCCCGTGATCGCTGGATGGCCTACATGCCTTGTTATTGAAAGGGCTTCATTAGCGCTTCTTTAATGTTCGGACGGATTGCAGCTTCTGCAACGGCCAATGCATCGTTTGAATCGGTCTTGTGCCCTTGCCTGAAGGGCACAACAGCCTTGGCGGTAATGATCTTGGCCGTGTGACCAAACTGATATGCAATGCGGGACCAATAGTGAGCTGTTGCGCAAGCTTCGAAGGCAACGAGGCTCGGCTTCTGCCTGGCTAGAAACGCCGAGAACTTCTTTCGGCTAAATGCCTTGTTCTGCAGTTCCTTCATGGCCGGAGTATCACATCATCGGGGATCACCTTTGACGTAGTCATGCAGGATGATCTATAGAGAAGCGTCCACATACTCCTGGCCGCTAGTTGTGGACTATCAATGGACCTGTGGAGGCAGGACGTTTATTCTTCCTACACACCTTTCCATGTAAGACACCACCGGGTCGCTCATAATAATCATTCGCTCTCGTGCGGTTTCGGAGATAACAGCGATGCACCTTAGGTCAGCACCGACTCAATGGTTCGAAACCTATGTCCCGCGTAACGAGACGGTGCACGCTCTGGAGGCACTTGCGGCAACCGGCATGGTGCAACTGGAACTTGATCCCAGGTTGGCGGAACCGCTCGATCTTGATCAGGTGCACCGCCTCATTGACCGTTTCCTGGTTGTGCAAAGCAAATACAAGGACCTGCTGCCTGTACCGGACAGCACACCCATCAGACCAGTGGAAAATCCTGATCACACCGCCCAAAAAGCCTTCGAATGCCTGGAGACCTGGAGCGCACCACTGGATATACTGCTGCAGCGGCAGGAGCAGCTTGAAACCAGACGCCAAAGCCTGATGCTGCTGGACGAATACCTCACAGTCATAAAGGAGGCTTCACCCGCTGTTACTCACCTGCCCTGGAAAAGTCAGTTTCTGTACAAGGGTGTTTTCGCCTGTCCCCGGACCCAGCATCTCGCGGCGAACATCTGCGCTACCATCGAAGAGTTTATCCCGGGAGTCGAACACAATTTTTTTATTGTCGCAGACGAACCAGGCTGCCGGGATATTATCGAAGAAGCCTACCACTCCGAAGCATGCCTGAAGCTCCAGATCCCTGAATGGCTATCATCCGACCCGATTGAGCAAAAACACCAGGTTGAGGTACGTTTGGCTGAAATTGAGGCTCAGGCCGGTGAATTACAGCAATCACTGGCGGAAAAGAAAAAAGATCCTGCCATCATCACTGCCATAACCGATATTGATAGGCTTGTGTGGTACCTGAAACACACCATACACCTGACTTCTGCCAGAAAACTCTGCCATATCACCGGTTGGACCGTGCTGGATAACGAGGAACTCTTGCAGCAGGTGTTTCTCCGCAATGACATCCACGGGGCGATCCATTTCGCCAGACCGCCGGAGTTCTCCAGGATACCGGTAAACATGCTCCAGCCCAGGTGGGCCAAGCCCTTCCTCTTTATTCAGGAGATGCTTGGAACACCGGACAGCATGGAGATCGATGCCGGCAAGCTGCTGCCTGTCATTGTACCGTTACTGTTTGGTTATATGTTCCCGGACATAGGCCACGGCCTGATACTGGTCCTGTTGAGTGCAATGCTGTACCGGCGCTGGCCAGCGGGGCATTTTCTGATCCCTTGCGGACTTTCCGCAATGCTGTTTGGACTGGTATTTGGCGAATGTTTTGGTTTGCAGCAGGCGCTCAATCCTCTTTGGATCCGACCTCTGGAACATCCCCTGGAGGTCCTTCTGGCTCCCTTGGTATTCGGCACCGGTCTGATCCTGCTAGGACTTATTTTCAACGGCATCCAGGAACTGTGGCGTGGCGCAGCCAGAAAATGGCTATTAAGCGAAGCAGCGCTGCCGGTGCTTTATGTCGCTGTCCTGATCGGGCTGTTTATACCCCAGGTGTTGTGGGTCGCTGTCTTTGCGATGTTCTGGTTTCTGCTGGGACAGTTGTTAGGTACTTCCTCTGAACGACTGGCCAACCTGGGTAGAGGCATCGGGCTACTGCTGCAAAATATCTTTGAGTTGGCACTGAATACTCTGTCCTTCCTGCGCGTCGGTGCCTTCGCCCTGGCTCACGCCGCATTATCCACCGCCATTTTGGGAATGACCGATAGCATTGCCAACGAATTCCTGCACATCTTGCTGCTTGTCCTGGGACACATCTTCATTGTCACCCTCGAGGGACTGGTGGCATTTGTGCAGACCACACGGCTGGTGCTGTTCGAGTTTTTCACCCAATTTCTGCAAGCTGAAGGCCGTACGTTCAGCCCCATGACCAAACCGCCGCACAAGCCAAACACCGGGGAGCCCTAAGCGATCAAAGTGCACCCTCTCCTGACAATAGGTTTGATCTATCCTTCCCTTCAAGAGGCATCACGAATCACTGACAGATAATTACCAGTGTGTCCCGTATACTTTTTCATAAACCTCTCGCGAGGAATCGACCGGTGTCATTTGTTCATCGTAAAGCGGGTTCTCACCACTGTAATTGTAGTAGTTGAAAGGCTCACCCTCCACCAGGTACTCCCCCTCCCTGCTAAGCCCCCAGTGATCGGATTTGTAGAGCACGCCGCCTTCGGCCTCGGAGATCCATTCTTGTTCCCCGCGAAGCCAAGCTGTCCTCTTGTAGTCGATATAATCATCACTGCGCATGGCTTCCTGGTACGCACCGTAGGTGGCAGCACGAGCCGAATCTGCAGCGTCATCCAGGGCTAGCCGGGTACGCTCCATTTGTTCACGAAGTTTGGCCATACCCTTCCGTATATAATCCGCCGCCCAGGCCTCGTCAACCTCGTAGCTGGCCGCCATCTTGGCCAGCGTTGGTAAATAGCTGTCGAAGATCTCAGCCGGGGCCCATACGGCCCAGTAAAGAACTGACCATTGGCCAGACGGCAACGGTGCAAATGTCACCGCATCGAAGTAACCTTTGCTGGCCACTCCCTCTCGGCTGACATACTCGATAAACGCGGTCTCGGCCTCTATTTGCCGATTGAGTACTGCCATAGCCTCTGCGGCACGGGACGGATCGGTCCAACCTTGCATCACTCTCACATTGCTGGCGCCAAGCTGCTGAAGAACCAGTGTCATGGCGGCAATAGGCTGCACGTAGGCATGTTGTACGATACCCGGCATATTTGGTGTATTAAAGTATGGAATATTAGAACTTCCCCAGAAGTTGGATATTGAAAAAGCAAACCCCATGGTGGAATCGGGGTTCAGGCAGAATGCCTGTCCCTGTTCGCCAAGAAGGTTCCAACCTGCGGGCATATCTATGGACCCCGAGCGGTCTGGAAGCCAATGTCTGGAGACAGGCAAATCAATCAGCTGCATTCGAGGAACGTTCACTGCTGTCCTCCCGAAGTTCCCGGCAACCGGTTTCGTTAATGTAAGATTAGTGAGTATCGTCATTAGCGTAGAACGGAGCCGAGGCAGATCTCCCTCACTTGCAACATACCCGAAAGATCGTGCGTTAGGATACGCCATAGAAAAGTAGTACCTGCCGCTGCGTTCTGTACCCGTAACATCGCGATAGTGGATCTCTACAACCGTACGCTCTCTGTCAAGAGTGGATCTTGCCCATACTATCTCCAGATCTGGAATATGGATACGAGCATCACTAACGGCACTGGCCGTCAAAGAAACGGAGTCATTGGTTTGATCCTCGGTAGTGATTATGCTCATAACTGCAATCGCTAGTGTTTCAGGGTCCGTAACCAGGATCACCCTACCGTTCGAAAGTTCCTGCGTAGTTACTTGCCAACCTGATGGTTTGTATAACCCAAACGACTCATCCGGGCTTAAATACAATTCAAATCCGGATGGCGGAGATGAATGCGCAAGCGCAAGTACTCCACACCCCAGCAACATCACTGCCACCTGAAACAAGAGCTTGTCAAGCTGGACTCTGAATCTCATGCTGCACCCACTAATGTGTGCCATCTTTTAATTGATAGTTTATTGGATTATAGAGAACACGAGTATGATGAATATCAAACAGAGTAGAGAATCATTATCATATGTTTCGATGTGCAGATAATGGAAATCCCTACGCATATTTACTTATATGCATAATCTCAAGCAGCGCACCCGTATACACAAGAGACCAACAACCGGGATTTCAATAAATTTGTTTGGATCCGGCGCACACTGCACCACATCTCGACATTATCGTAACCTGGGTACCAGAATCGCGGTATTCGAAATATAACAAGGAGAACACCAGCCGTGGCCGCCAAGCATACATTATCCTGACCAGCCAACATTCGCGACTGTATCCTCGAGGCGATCCCGGCATAACCACGCCCTCATCTTCTTTGTTACCGCCATGACCGATCAGATTGCTTTCAGCTAGAGCAAAATTTCCAGGTGTGCATCTCATCCACTGGAAAACACGCGGCCCGTTATGTGATGGCGAATATAAGCAACTATACGAGAAAGAGTGCCCATCGAGAGGCATACACACTTTAGGCCACGATTGCTGTTCCTTTGACTGTGCGACACTTTGACGCAGTGTCGTTTTCCATGTTTTTGATGATCGTCACTGCCATTCGCAAAACAATCAGTAGTCTTTCTACTCCAGTAATCAAGTTCGATGTTTGTGGAAAATAACTGCACTCAAAAACGATGAGGACCTCAAACAATCAGCGAGGTTTGATTGCATATCCTACAGTCATTCCTTTAGTTAAGCAGGGAGAGTTGAAATGTAATACACATTACTACTAACGGCACTGATTTGCGGTATTACTATGGCCGCGGATAGGAAAGTGCGCGATATGCCATATCCAGTGATATGCATCATCTGCAATCACCCTCGACGCGGTCATACAGGATGACCAATAGACAGCTACCGATACTGCAGATCGGCCCACTCCTACTGTGACGACTTTGTTGCCCATTCTCCTGGGAGACATATTGTTGCAAAGCGTATCCGGTTGGATCTGTGTTCTCCAGGTATGCATACGGCGAGCGTCTGCCCGAAAGCTGACATACAGGAAGTGCTTATAAAAGATTTCGCTAATCGGCAGGAGTTCAAGTTATCTGCCTTTTAGTTTCTTAGCTTCTGATAGTGTGTGCTTGTAATACTTACCTAAAGCTTTATCACTGGATCGACGTTCAGAGAGAGTGGCTGAATTAAGCGCTTCCTCTCTCAGTAACTTGAGATAATTATTTAAACGCCTCTGTTCCAATTCTCCAGAGACAACAGCTTGTTGAACTGCACAGTCAGGTTCAGTTTGATGTTGACAGTCACTGAATTTACACTGTTCTGCATATAATTCAATATCAGCAAATGTCGTTGCAATACCTTCCTTGCAATCAGCTATTTGGATTTCCCGCATACCGGGTGTATCCAAAATCACACCTCCTGCATTTAATGAAATCAGCGAACGACGTGTTGTAGTATGTCGGCCTTTGTCATCATCATCTCTTATGCCTCCTGTGCTTTGCCGCTTTTCACCGAGCAGTGTATTTATCAGCGTTGACTTCCCCACGCCTGAAGAACCCAAGACAGCTATAGTGGTTCCTGCTTCTATCCAAGGAGATAGTTTGCTGACACTTTCGGCATCTAAACAATTTATGGCCTTAACCATCAAAAATGGATCCAGTGTTTGAGCCTGCTCGACAAAGCTTCGAGGAGTTTCTGTTTGATCACTTTTGCTTAGCAACACGACCGGTTCTACTCCTGACTCATTCACCACAGAAAGAAATCGTTCTATCCTGTTCAGATTAAAGTCATCATTCATTGAAGATACAATAAAGGCAGTATCAACATTGGCAGATATTAGTTGCTTCATCAATTTACTGCCTGCGGCTTTTCTGGAGAAACAGGTCTTACGATCAAGCAGGCGCATTATATGTTGCTGACTATCTAACAATAGCCAATCACCTACTACCATTTCAGGCATAGTCGCTAATAAAGGAATATTGAAAACACCTGACTCTGTGGCTACGGTTATTTCAGATTTATACTGCTCAACAACTCTTGCAGGAATAGTTTCATCCCACTCATCTAGAGAGAGCTGTTGCTGAAAAAAGGGTTGCCAACCCAAATCAGGAAGTGAACTAAAATTTGACATCATTGATCTCTTATAGCTTTATATCAGTATAAGCCAGGCAGCCTTAGTGCCGGCTGAAAAATACTGAACATTGCATTATTTATGCTTTACACCGAATGGCTTCTCATGGCCGCACCCTGTAGCAGAGTAGTTATCGCCAGTGTGATGAATACCATCTGCTGAACAACCAATCCACACCCTGAAGCATGCTATCAGAATTGCACCCTCTCCCCGCCTCCCATCGCACCGGCGAGATACACCCGCGTTCAGAGACTCCGCCAACGGCCCAGACTGTCCCCCTCTCGGGGGCATTATCATACCGGCCAGGCTTGCGGCCCCGAATGGCCAAGACCGCCTGCACACGGCGACTGTATCTATACTTCGGATTTAGCATCAAAATGATGTAACAACGTGAAGATACCTTTTAGGGATAAATTCCAATCCGATATGCCATTCGCCCTGAATGAATATTGATGATCACATTTGACGAATGTTATACATCATAGCCTCCAACAAGCCAGAGAAATTCCAGAAATTATTGAGCAGAATAATTGCTGTTTGCCGATACAGTAGTTGTGGAGCGTCATGATGAGAAATCATTCAAATTATAGTAATGGTTTCGGCAATTTCAGGCTGAAAATCATTGATACGGTTCAACAACGTGAACGTGTCCACAAATCACGTGCCATCGATCGCCGTCGTTCTCCGCGTGTAGATACAAAGCTTAAGGCGTGGATGATGTCACACTATGGCAAGTTCAGGGGCCTGGTTACCAACCTTTCTTATTACGGTTTACGCTTTGAAGCCGGCAGCGAACTTCCCGATCTAGCGATGGAGAATAGTGGACAGAACACAGACAATCCCTCAAAGATCGTTGAAATCTGTTTCGATGTCCCCGCACTATATGCAGCAGAGATACCGGTCATCGTACAGGCAAGGGTCATGTATGTGATCAAAGACAAAGAAGAGAATTACATATTCGGTGTCAAATTCAGGTCCTTCGATAAAGGCGAGCAGGTCTTTCAAGACTATCTAAATACCAGAGATATGGCGAAATAACAGTTACCGGGTTTCCAACCTGTTAAAGTGCCGACCTATGTCTTATATGTAGCTCGGCAATCATGGAAGAATCAAAGGGGCGTAGAGTCCTGGCAGCGGAATCGTTATGAAGTATGCAGGCTAATCCTCACTCAGTGTCGGATATGCGGCCGTGTACACCCAATCATTGTCTTTCGCAGGAACGTGGCAACAGAGGCAATCAGTATTGTAGTTGGTCGCTACGTTTTTGCTGCGATCCTCAGGCTTATACAGCGCCCAACCCCAGCCATCATCCCACAACGTATTGCCTGCAAAGCGTCCCTGCGTATCTTTGATCATCACGAACCACTGCTTGAGACCGTCTGTTGCATGGCTGACCGCCTTGCCCGTGGTGTAGTCTGCTGCACTGGATGCTCGCAACTCCTTTACGAGTATGGCGCCGTCAGGAAACTTGCCGGTATTGCGGTTTGCTTCCACAGTTTCTCAGTGAACACGTCATGGAAAGTCACAATACTAATTACCGGTTGGACTTACTGCTGGAGTTCCGTCATCCTGTTCGCTTTCTCGTTGGCTCTGTATGTCTGACTTTGGTCGTACCCGGTAGTACAATCATTATCACCAAAGTGATGAAAGCCACCTGCTGAACGTCCACTTCACCGCGAAAATTACCTCTCGAACTGCCCCCTTTCCGTCCCTTCATTACCGGGGCCGTTATGGCGACGCGATCCCTCGGCCGCCCTTCGGATTCGCCCCCTCTCCTCGCCCCAGCGCCTTGGGCATCACGCAGAAATCCCCACCTCTGCCCCAGAGCGATCACCTCTCAGACGCTCACTACCCCACCCCCAGCGTGACCCACACCTGCACACCTGCACACCTGCACACCTGCGCCGACTGTATTGGTCTTTCGGTTATGGCACCTAGAGATTTATCAACTTGACCAACTCCATCAATTTTTGAAAGACTTATGTAGCGTTTGCCATGTCATTTCCGGTAAAGGCATCATCGGCGATCACCCTCGACACGCTCATGCACGAAGGGCTATAGAGAAGCATTCGGATACAGCTGACCAGTGCCACCATCCGGGCAATCTCTGTATGAGCAACAACGCTGGGCGTACCTCCCACCCACTGGAAAACGCCTTGGCAAGGCGCACACAAATACAACATTCCCTGGATTCCTGCGAATCACGGGACCGCCGGAGAAATATGCTTTGGATGAAAGGCAGAAACTGTCTTGGACCTAGAGGTGTTTCAAGGGTGAATATTTTTAATGTGGAATTGGCTTCCATCATTGCACTGGATACGGTGCGCCATATCAGCAAGCTGACGGACTGCTTCGGTATAGCTCAGAGGGATATACAGCATCCCAGAATCGAAGAGCTCATTTCCAGAGTTGACCAGCATCTGTATCTGGCGAAGCAGCAGGGGTGTGTTCGGGTATGCTGTGAAGACGGTCGGTTAACATATTAGCGCCCCGCTCTCGGGAAGGAACGGGGCGCTGTCCTGTTCTAACGCGCTATTGGCATAGTGCATTCGCCTGGAGGATATTCATCTCAATCGACTTGCTGATGCGCTGCGGGATATAGGCGACCAATTTCAGAAAGAGCTTGACACCGTCGGTCGGTTTGACGCTCACACCGGCGTTTGCGCTTGCATTGGCGACCGCCACACCCGCGGTGCCGCCGCCTTCAGCCTTGACCGCCACATCCGGGATCATGTTCTCGAACTGCTCGACGGTCCAGCCGGATAGTTCCAGGCGTGCCCGCACCATCTTGATCCAGGGATCGTCTTCCATATCTTTCCAAGCGCAGTAGCTATCACTCACATTACTCGCAAAGTTGCTTGCCCGGCCACTCCCCGTCGTGCCGATGCTCATGGTGTTCATGCCGGTACCACCGGTACCGAAGCCGGCGACCGGCTGCAATGGCGGCAGGTTTAACAGGGTCTGGCGTATCTCATCGGCCGCTGCCTCCAGTTGGTCCATCTTGGCGGACAGGGACTGCCAGAGGAGGTACAGGGCGCGTGGTGGCAGGTAGTCGATCAGGCCGGAAACCCGCTGCATGTTGTCGATCAGGCCACTTTCGCTGCTCAGTGCCGGAATCTCTGACACCAGCAGTACAAAGTTGCCAAAGACGTTCTTCAGGTGGCCACGAAAGCTGGCGCAGGTGGCTGAGCAGCCCTGACCGCCGCTGAAGTAATCGTAATCGGCCTGCATATGCTGCACCAGTACCATGGTCTGTTTGAGCTGATCCACCACCTGCAGCTGTTGCACGGTGTCAAAGATCTCGGCGGCCGGTGTCCGGACGGTTTCAACCGCATTGGCCAGTGGCCGGTGTTGCTGCACGTTGGTGACAACAAGATTGCTGCCGGTGCGGACGGTCTGGATGCCTGAGCGGACGCGATCGCCCAGCCCGGCGGAGGCCAGGCCAGGTACGACGATAGCCAAGATGGTGATCAGGCAAATACTGGTAGAACGAATATTGTGGATTACAGTTTTCATAGTGACTTCTCCATGGTTGCTTGCCGGGTTTCGTGTTGCTTATTGGAGAAAGCGATAAATTCGGGGGAATCCCCTCACGGCGTGCCGAAAAAATGCCGCAAAACAGACCTGGAACGTCGGTACTCGCGCGTTTTAATTATTTATATCAGTTAGTTAAAGGAATAATTATATTTTTTATCTTTTTCGGATAGACGCTGAAAATGCAGTCCGATGCCCACCCGGCACAGGCATGCCCCGCTTCTCTTGAGAAGCGACGACCAGGATGTACGCGGTAAGAAATATCCGTCGAAAGAGCTTCAGGAGCCTGGTTTCTCAAATGCTGCCGCTTCTGGTGCACATTCACTGTGCTCCTCCGATGCAGACCAGTTAACCGGAGGAATTAAGCAGGTCTACCCACTGCCTTTGAAACTCGCGTTGCATTGCGTCGTCAGAATTCGGTGCCTGTCAATCGGTCGAACCGGGTGGCTTGAGCTCGCCATATAGCCAGGCTTTGGCCAACCTTAGTTCACGGTCGACAGTAGCCGCTGAGATGCCGACCACATCAGCAATCTCTTCGTACGTGAAGCCACCGAAATAGTGCAACTCGACCACCTGGCTCTTGCGCTCGTCAAACATTGCTAGCTTTTTAAGGACTTCATCGAGTTCAATTATTTCGAGTGACGGCTCGGGTGCGATTGCCAACACGTCCTCCAGTGATTCTCTGACAGCCCCACCCCCGCGTTTTTCGCGACGCTTTGCTTTGGCATGATCAACCAGCAACCTGCGCATGATCCTCGCAGACACTGCATAGAAGTGCACCCGGTCCGACCATGTGACGTCTGCATCCACCAGATTCATGAAGGCTTCATGCACCAGCGCCGTCGGTTGCAGTGTGTGCCCCGGATTCTCCCGCCGCAGGTGGCGGTCTGCGATACGGTGCAATTCGGCGTAGACCAGCGGAATCATTCGCTCCAGTGACTGACTGTCCCCTTGGCGCCAGTCACGCAGCAGGCGCGTCACCTCCAACGATTCCGTCACTATTCCCTCTGATTTCCGAGCTTCAATGACACACCGGCCAGCGCTACCAGCAGTACAGACAGGGCCAGCATGTATAAGAACGTGTTACGAAGACTGGTCTGTGTGCGCAAAATATCCTGATCCAGCGGTCGAATGATTTCAAGCACACCCCGCACGTCGCCCACCTTCCAGTCCCGCTTCATACTGTCTTCATGCGAATTATGGCAAGCGACACACGAGGCCTCCATCACTCGTGCAACCGCATAACGCAGTGATTTCGTGCCCCGGTAAGACTCGAAACGATAGAATGGTTTCCCTGCATTCTCGTGTAGATGCGCGAGCGCAAGCTGCTCGAACTCATCCTCTGGCCCGCCGTCATTGCGATATCGGAACGGATAGTCACTGTACAGGCGCACATACATAGCTGTGGTCTGTGATTTTTGAATGTGCTCGCCGAGGTCGATCATGAACGATGCTGGCACCGGGATGGCTCCCTTAACGACGGCGTAACGGTGAGTGACCGGCACTTCGTCTTTTACATTGTCCACCACGACTTTCGAGTAAAAATCCTGCACCTGCTGCAATATGTCGGCCTCAAGCGCCGCACCCTGCAAAGCTGTTGCCTGAACAAGTTGCACTGAAAGACGTGATAGATGCCACAATCCCACGACCAACGTGAGCAGGACCGTTAGAAAGAGGCTGGTAGGCAGGGGATTCCGCCGACACCAGCGAACGAGTTGCTGTGTCTTGCCCAGCGGACGCGCCGCAACCGGACGGTCCTGTAGATAGCAAAGCAAATCGTCCGACAGATAGTCCGCACCGCTGTAACGGTAGAGAGTTTCCTTACATACCGCCTTTAACACTATGTAGTCCAAATCGCCACTCAGGAGACGTTGGAGTCTCCAGGGAGTAGTTGCGCGCGCCTCGCTGATCTTCTCGGCCGTTAGCTCGATCTTTCTTCCATTAACCCGCATAACACTTGTCGCCCGCGTCACGACTTCGCTCGGTGGTTTCGGTTCGACTTCGTTGCCCCGGTAGTCGGCAGGTTCTGGCCGGCGCACATCGTCTGGCTCGCACGGCTTGTGCCCTGTCAGCAACTCATACAGGACGACGCCCAGAGAATAGACGTCACTGGCAGTCGTGAGTAAGTCACCACGGACCTGCTCCGGGCTGGCGTATCCCGGCGTGAGTGGCTGAAATCCGGTCACCGTAGGATCGGCACCCTGGAAGCCGAGTTCCGGGGCTATAAGCTTGGCAATACCGAAATCTATCAACTTGGGGACACCGTCAGGCTGGACGAGAACATTACTCATCTTCAGATCGCGGTGAATAATCATGTGCTGGTGGGCGAAGTGCACTGCGCTGCAAACCGATCGAAAAATTTGAATGCGCTCGGTCAGGTCCAGTTTTCTCTGATTGCAGTAATAATCGAGAAATTCGCCTTCAACGTATTCCATTACAAAGTACGGAGACCCTTGCGCCGTATTACCGGCGTCCAGCAGGCGGGCAATATTGGGGTGTTTACCCAAAACCGCCAGCACTTGAATCTCGCTGCGAAACCGCCGGAGTATTTCTTTGGTATCCATCCCCTGTCTGAGAACCTTGATCGCTACCAGTTGCTGATAATCACTGGTTCGTACGGCAAGATAGACATTCCCCATGCCGCCCCCGCCCAAGCGTTTCTTGATCCGGTAGTGGCCAAGGGACTGGCCGATCATTACATCAGGGGATTCAGAATTTGGCAACCGGGATTTAGTGCTGAACGGCAAGGGAGACAGAAACTGCTGCCGTTGCACGTCGTCGTTGCAGTGAAGGAGCTTTTCGACTTCGGCATGGAGCGCCGAGTCACCGGCGCAGGCCCGTTCAAGGATCATCGCCCGCGATTCAGGACTACATTCCAGGACTTCCTCAAAGATAGCCTGAATTGTCTGCCACCGCTGCGCATCCATTTCTCATGCCCCGCTCTATTTGTTGGCGCAGCTAAGGAACTGAAGGCGCCGGTTGTGATGGAAGAAGATGTGCGAAAGATTTTAACGTGGTAACGTTCTGAGATGCGAGCCGAATTGGGTTCGGACGTCGCGTGGAACCTTTCTCCGTAACTCACTCCATCTGCAACGCAGGATTTCTGAGGCTAATGTTCTCGCCCCATTTTTGAAACTACTGTCCCCGCCTCACCCCCACCGGCGACATACGCCACGGTCAAAGACTTCGCCAGTGGCTCAGAGACTGCCCGTCTCAGGCATTCTCAGTTCGGAATTTCGGTTCAGCGCGGTTCGGTTCACCTTCCCAAATTGTTCCGCTTCTTCGACTTACAGCTTCACTGTTCGGTATCGGTGTTCGGTGGATGCGGTCAGGCAAAAGCGCCAACAGAAAAGACGTTTCTATACTTAATCTTTCGGTAGCAATTAATGTGACAGGGGGACTATGAATTGCCTGGTGTTTGTGAAGAGGGGCCATGTAGGACCCGGGGCTGGACGACTGTGTTGGCCAATCGGGGCGACTCGAGCAATGGTGCACGGCTATTGCAAAGCAACCCTTGCTGGTGCCTGATCGAGTACAAGTGAATATCCGGCCGGGTAGCCGGGCGTTAGCTGACAGAAGACAGCTGTAAATAAATGTCGCGGCAATGAACGGCTTCTCATGGGATGGGTTCTGTAACGGTGTTAATCCTGCCAGTCCAGAACGTCTCGCATGATCGACCAGCGCGGTCGTTTTTCCACGGCGCCCTGACCGAGTATCCAGTAGTTGTAGGCACGGTTAATCATGCCTTCATTTGTGGCGAATACCACCCATTCGTTGACGGCACTCTCCAGTTGCTCGGCATCCAGTGCTAGTCCATAAGCGGAGGGCACCTTCACCGGATCCGGCTGCGGGACGACAATGGTGTACTCGGGATGCAGCAGCGTCCAGGCGGAGCCGTTTTCTGCAGGCACAAGGAACGCATCCAGTTCAGGGTGTTGGCCTTCGAAAAAAGGCTGCCAGAAATCCAGTGTTATGAACTGTACGTCTGCATCGCCGAAGTAGCGCTTCAGGCTGTAGATGACCTGGCGCTTATCCAGCGGCACGCCGATCATCAGACCGTGGCTTTGCTGGAGGTCCTCCACGCTGTCGAATTCTTGGCGACGCTCGTCACGTACTGCCAGCGCCATGGTTCCGGTCAGATAGGGTGCGGACAGTCTCAGCGAGGGAAACCAGAAGGGCCGATACCAGGTGCCGGGCATCACATCGATGACGCGATCGGCAAGCATTCCAGGCAGTTCAGTCCAGTCGATGGGGATAAACTCGGCCATGACACCCATTGATTCTGCCAGGCTGCGTGACAGCTCGACGTCGAAACCTACGAGTTCGTCCTCGTGGTTAAAGAAGCTGAAGGGCAGGTTCGACGGGTCATAACCAACGCGCAACGTTCCCCGTTCACGAATGCGCATGAGCGGTGATAGGTTATTGTCTGCCGTTTCGATGTCCACGCTGTCAAGGTCGCGATGAATGATGGCCGTCATCACATTCTGGTCGGTTTGCATCTGCCGCAGCATCTCATCCTTGTGGTAGCTGGTATCGATTATTGTGGCAAACAGCAGGCGTAAACTAACCACGGTAACCACGACGCCGGCAAGCATCAACGCGCCTGCGCGAAGTAGCCGCCGTCCTCTCAAGACGATGAAACCGCTCATGGCACCGGCACCCAGGAGAGCGAACATCAGCAGGTTCATCGCAGTCACCATGGAGTCGAATTTGCCGGTGATGATAGTGGTCGGGATGTAGAGATGGAACAGATCGTGCGGCTGTTCGAAGAAGTCCAGCAGAAATGGCAAGGCGACTTGCGCCTTGGCGAAGTAGGTGGGCAGACCGACTGCAAACAGGTTTGCGTAGTCGCTGATGTTGAAAGTGTTACCGGCCAGCCACGCGGCGAAGGGCACGAACAGCAGCGTCAACAGCCGCCCGGCATTTGGGAAGTTGAACAGTATAGGCACCAGGAGTTCAGCGGCGGAACCGCTTTCAGTGTTGAGAAGGCGGTGCTTGCGCAGCAGTACCTTGGTACGTTCCACGAGGAGCGGCAGCACAATGAAGGCATTATTGGTCACAAATGCCGTAAGCAGTGCATCCCTGCCGACCGCGATGACCTCGCGGTAGCTGAACGGGGTCAGGGCCGAGACCAGTAGCGGCAGCACCAGGAACGTGAGGAGCAGTGAGGCGGTGCCGAAACTGATTAAATAAACTTCGAGCCTGACGAGGGTCTCCGGAGACATCGTACCTGCCGTTACTGCGCCGATGGCAAAAACGCCGACCGGCGTCAGGCTGATGATGAAACGGGTGATGCGCACAATTGATGCATTAAGCACTCGCAGGGGCTCAAGCACCCGTTCCCTGCTGTCAAGACCGATAAGGCCGATACCGATCAGCGAGCTGAACAGGACAACCGCCGGAATGACGGCGTTGCTGAGCGAGTGAAACGGATTTGACGTGAAGTAGAGGTCCGCGATAGAGAATGGCTTCTCGGGCTCTATCAAGGCGGTGCTGAAGAACGATGCGCTCTCCATGGCAGGAAACGTGGCAGGCATGGCCGCGATCACTATAAATGTCAGTCCCCAGACCAGTGCGAGCAGGATGCCGGAGCGTACAGCGAGACGTTTTGCATCACCCGGATTGAGCTGTCCGAAACCGATGATCAGCGACATGACGAGGTATGGCAGCACCGTCATCTGCATCAGGCGAATGTAGATGTCGGCAATAGGCTGCAGGATTTCGGCAGGTTCCCCAAAAAACAACCCTGTGAAAATACCGAGTGCCAGACCCAGGATAATCCGGGTGGACAAACTCATTTGACGGAGTGCAGGGAGGATTGCCTTGGTGTGCATATTGACTCGGCAGTGGGTACACGTCGGTTGCCTGGATTGGTTGCACCTATAGTACCGAATTCTGCAGAACAGAGGGTAATTCCAGCCTATCAATCGAAGGGTACATAAGCGTCAGCGGATGATCGGTGTAGCGTTGCACACGACGGCGAGTGCCAACAACGGACCCAGCCGCGGCAACCGATTGGGACACGTCTTGACGTGCACGGCGGTGTTGATCCATGTTTACAATTCGAAGTTTCATCACATCCAAGGAGGTAACCGTGACACCGCCTCGTTGAAACACGGAAGCGCAAATCGCTTGCATGGGCGGGGGCTATTATGTCGACCGGGCACAGTGCCTGGGCGGATGTAATGAAGACGGTCTCATTATCCCGCTCCAGCAACACACGTGGTGTCTGCTGCGATTATTCCGGGATTAGCCTGCCAGGTGGCAGTACAGAGGATGCTTCGTCGACACGACCTTACGGAACATGCGGTGTCGGGACCAGCTGCGAGTCCCCCATGCCTTTGAGTACCGGATCAACCGAGTCGTTCCAGTCAAGGTCAATCGATTCTTCCGGTGGTACGGGCTCCCGCGATATCCAGATGATCAGGCGGAGACCGTCGGTGTAATACGGGTCATCGGTCATGTTAAGGCTTGGACTGTCATGGCTAGATTCACCGACTCCCTTGACGAAAGCAAAGCGAGCAACGGTATCGGTGTGCATCAGACTGTCAAGCAGGTATTCCCTACTTTCGTCAATGACGGGATCGATAACATGCGTCGTCAGCGTCGGGGATTTGTCCGTCATTTTGACACCGATGTCGCGGCTCACCTGGCCCACCCACACCGCCTTGCCCTCGCAACGGAAGGGTGCCAGCCAAAGACGCATATGATTGCGCTGGTTGATTGTTGAACGACCGCGTTGCAGCGCGATGTCCTGCTGGCGACCAAAGACATACAGTGAACTCACCGGCGCCATGGGGAAGGCCTTTTCCTCGATTGCCGCCCCGATCATGCGCCGTATGCTATCAACGGTGATTGCCTCAGTGAAATTCCAGCCACTCATACTCAGTGCAGCGATGATGATTTCGCCGCTACCAATCAATACGATATTCAATGGATCGCCTTCGCCCAAACCGTCTGCGGAGGTGGTGCAGCAAGGCAGCTCACGGAGATATTTGCGCAACTGTGGAATCGTAAGGTCAGGCAGATCCTCCAGTTTCGCATACCTCTCGCGAAGCTCAGAAAACTCGTAATCAAATCCCTCAGTTGGCAGCAGAACGGCAAAGCGCATGCGGATGCTGCGCGACTTGCCCTTCATGCGCACGTCGACGAGTCGTCCACCGCGTGCATGCGTGGCGTAGACATAGCCTTCGATGGTGCTGCCAGACGCAGAATAAAACGGGAGTGCCTGCTTGCGAAACAGCTCCGTGTGGTCGTCACGAATACCAGCCGGGAGATTGTCGCCTGACAACATGGCGGCTTCATCAGCCGAGTAGTAATTAGGATCGATTGCGTTGGGCAGCAGCCAGTAATCGACATCTCCACCATTCACGATCTTGATCCAGATCGGCTGAATACCATTCCTGGCAAGTGGGACACCAAAGTAGCGAGAAGCTTCGTCATCAGTCGGTACTGACACTTCCACCCTCACGCCGTACTGCTCCATGCTCTGGATGCGCCCGAGTCTCATCGGCAAATTCTGGTCAGCGGCCGGATTGTACTCAGTCGTTGTGCATGCAGACAATAACAGGGATATTACGATGATGAACCGGTATAACTGGCTGCAACCACGGGGCTTGCCACCAACAAGACGTTTCACTCGACTACAGGCATGTGGACAAGATCGGGGAGTTGTGTACGCTTTCATGTGCATGAGTTCTTTACTATCCTTACTTAATCTCTACGGGTCAACCTCGCAAGCCGGGTTGAATTTGTACACCACAGGTATCGACAGGCTGGTACTGAGGAGGGTCCTGCCATGTCATCTATGAGCATCGCATCCAGGATGATAGCCACTTTTGTAGTCGGCCTGCTGGCAGGCTGTGCACCCGCTCCGCCGGTGACGGTCGCGGCTGATACATCAGCACTGTATGAATTCATCAGCATGGTTAATTCGTCACCCGTGCTTGATCCTGACAGTCATTTTATCGGTAGTCCCATAACTGATGTGGGTCTGAGCGGATTATTTCCGGTGCGTGACCCCGATGAATGTGAGGTGGCGGTGTTGCAGGGTGGGGAAGATTCTTTTGCCGTACGTATGGAGGCCCTGAGGAACGCGAGAACCTCTATACGCATCCAGGCACTCGTATTTAAAGGTGACGAGTCGGGTCTCAGGATCGCCGAGGTGCTTAAACAGAAGAAAGCAGCCGGTCTCGATGTGCGCGTAATCGTCGATGCGTTCTCGAATCCGTGGTTACAGACACAATGGATGTACTTCGATCTCAAGCAGCACGGTATAGAGGTCGAGGGCTACGAAGCGATGGCCCTGCAATGGATTAACGAAGTGCCGATACCGAAGCTTACACCCCATTACGATCCCGCTCAGCTGGACAAGCGCCATCATGAGAAGATGTGGATCGTCGATGGGGGGACGGATCACGCGGTTGCCATCACGGGTGGGTTGAATATCGGTAATGAATATTTCCGAGCAAACCCTGATGACCCGGATTATACATGGCGCGATCAAGATGTCGTTGTGCGCGGTGCTATCATTGGCGATATGGTGAGTGCGTTCGACAGGAATTTCGAATACTTCGTGAGGGTAAAGCAAAGTCGCGGGATATTTAACACCAATCTTTACTGGGATGCGACACGAAAGGTGCTGGATACCACCGGAATGATACCCGTTTCGTATACAACGGAGCCGTCAATCACCGCCTACGTGACACAACTCGAATCACACCGGCCGGATCTCGATTTCAGAAAAGCGACCTGCCGGTTCCTACAAAATCGTCCCCGCCTGAAAGAAAGCTACATACAGCAGGCCTATATCAAGCTGATTGAACAGGCGCAAAACGAGCTCCTGATCGCCAATGCCTATTTCGTGCCAACCCCGACCCTGGCCAGGGTTCTAAAGGATGCGGCACGTCGGTGCGTGTCCATCACACTGATATCCAACAGCCCTGAGACCAATGATCTCCCAGAGATCAGCCTGGTGGGTCGTGGCTATTACAAGGACCTGATGTCGGTGAATGGTACGCCCGAAGTGGAGGCCTGCAGCAACACCGATGCCGGTATACGGATCTGGGAATGGACTGGTCAGGCCCGTGACGAGAAGGTTCGTAGCCAGGGTACCATGCACTCCAAGTTTGCGGTCGTAGACGGCCGACTCGCCCTGGTGGGCTCCTACAACCTCGATCCACGCAGCGAGAAACTGAATAGCGAGACAGCCATTGTATTTCTTGAGCCCGTACTCTCGCAGCGTTTGCGTAACGCGTTTCTTGTCAATGACCTCGAGTACAGCCGGCAGGTTTCGCCTGAACAGGCGGATGAATACGAGGCACCGGAAAATGTGATAGAACGTTTCCGCAAGTCGCTCGGTGGCCTGTTCGAGCAAGAGCTTTGATCACGCTGACCTACACGCAAGGTATTGTCGGAGCATTGGATTTATGGGTTCCGAGAGTCGATTAATATTCCCGGACATCTGACTATGATTTAGTACGCCTCTTTCTTGTGCTACCGCCATATACCGGGATTTACAACCATTCCTTCAGTTAACTTGCGTGTGTACTAAAGTGCAATTTTCAAGGTTAATGAGCAGGATGCGCTGCAACTGCTGCGTGGTTGACCCCATCGGCAAATAAAAGAGTCACAAGCAACTGAAACTATTCACCGCTCACTCTGGAAGAACGGTATCAGATTTTATCACTTTTCAAAGCCAAACCCAGTCCGACTGGGATTGCCCGCAACTCAGGCCGTCAAACCCACGATCAGCCGAAGATTGGCTCGCAATACCTGGCTAAGCAGAGACAGGAGACTATGCCGGAAAGTCTCCCTTCATGTACGGCAATCAGCATTACCGAGAATCGCAAACGCGAACGTTTGCATACAAAGAAACGACGGCTAACTACTGAACAAGAGCCGGTATAATTTTGTAGAACTGCTATTTAGGGTGCGCAGCAGGAGGGTCCCGGTGGTTGTCCAACATTGGCCTTGGTAAACGAGAAATCGGCTGGATCAACTAGACCATTTCCATTGAGGTCCTCATCTGCTGACGTTTGACCAACGAGCGATTTCACCAAGGAGAAATCAGCCGGGTCCACGAGTCCATTGTTGTTGACGTCCGCATCGCAGGCATTACCAAAACCATCCCCATTGGTGTCGCGCTGATTGGCATTCGACTGCTCGATACAGTTATCAAGACTGTCCAGGATTCCATCAGTGTCCGAATCAGGCTCTGGGTCTTGCGGGTACAGCACAATGGCGTTTGCGTTCGTATCGGTGAACACCGCACGGAATACAACCTGAGCAGTATTACTGAACTGACTGGGGAGCCCGTCGCTGTTTCCGGTACCACCCGTTTCTCCGGCGGTTACCAGGGATGTGCCCGAAAAGGATGCAACAGTCCTTGGCGTCCCGCCGAAATCTATCGGGTCACCAATCCTGGCAATCAGTTCCAGGTTAGTGGGGTTTGATCCTGTCCAGTGCGCACTGGCTACTCCGGCTCCTGCATACATGGTGAACGCCAGCTTGCCGGAACCGTTCATCAGCGACTGGTTCAGATTTCCAAATAAGATACCCGTGCCGGGTTCGGGCTCTCCCACCCGGGCAATCACCTTCAGGCCATTGCTGCCGAAGTCGTCCAATGCGGTGAAAATATAATTGGTCGTGGGTACACCCGAGAGAATTACGTCTTCACCAAAGGTATCGGTGGTTGCTTGCAGTGTCACAATCCCGCGAGAACCCAGAGCAAAGCGGTTAATCCCCGGTGATGTCAGTAATTCCGTCGAGGAACCGGGAAGCAGCTGGTTCTGAACCATTGCAAGCGCCAGATCACCATTGGACTTCGCCACCCAGAGACTGCTTCTGGCGAATAGCTGGGCAGTACCGGGTATCAAGACGTTATTAAGAAATGCAATATCACCGGCATCGTTAATTTTTGGATCAACGTTATTCCCTGCAAGCCCAAAAGCACCAAATTCTGTGCCCACCGGAAAGTTTGGCACTATGTCACCTGAGGAGACCACGGCCTGCGGCTCACCAGCACCTGACCACCTGAATACCGTCGATGGGCAAGAGGCCCCGACAACTTCTTGAGTAAGATTCGCATCAAACGCGATCTGTCCCTGGCGGTTAATCACCGGCCGGCCGAAGCTTGCATACGTGCAATCCGGGAAAGCGCTGGGTGCAGGGTTCAACCGAAGAGCGACAAGTTCGAAGCCACTGACCGGTGACCAACGCCATATGCCATCGTTCCCACTTGCCTGTTCACGCGCATACAGCGCAACGAAAGGTCCGTTGGCCACCGACTCGACGAAGGACCAGCTCCATAAAATGGAAAACTGGAATCCTTCTCGTGTTAGGAATGTGACACTATCGTCGGGGTCAACCAGCCACAAACCGCGATCGTTGGCGCCGGTCACACCGGTGCCCTTCACCACGGTCTCTATCATGATGGTGCCATTGTCGCCAGCAATGAGCTGTGTCAGGGAGTTGTTCATATTGCCGAAAACCACACCCGCATCTGTTCCGGGCGCTGGATCGTTTTCCTGTATGGCCAGGCGTAATTCTGTACCAAGAACAGAGTCCTGTGTTCCGATCCAGAGTGAATTATCGTTGCTAGTATCGATCGAGCTGCCGCCGGCGTCATTTGCAAGCTGTGCCGTAAAGGCTACATCGCCATTCGCGCCGATCACCGGGCCAGTGTCCAGAGCCCAGAACTGGACGTTGCTTAATCCGGGATCGATAGCCGGAGTGAATACCTCCGCCAGAATCCTCCCGCTCGCTGCATACCCGGTATTACAAACGAACAAGACGGTTGATAAGAATGTAAATACGTGAAGAGGGCTCTTGCTATTCATGCGATTTCCCCCGTAAATCCAGATGTTATTATATCAATCAGAAAGTTATTCTCTCGACCACTATTGGTAGTAAATAGACCAAGGTATTTTATAAATCTATAAGTAAATATACGTATAGCAGCACCTGATATGAGCCGCGCACTACTATCGTGATCCACACATTGGCCTTTAACTGTGCCAGAGTGACAATGAGATATCATTCCCTCCCTGGATCAGGCGCGCGAATGTCACCTGTGTGTGTATCTTGAAAACTCTACATTTGCTGAACGACCGCTCCACCACAGCAAGCATCCGCTCAGATACGCACCCTCTCCCCGCACCTGCGACATGAGGCAGCGGTCAGAGACTCCGCCAGCAGCCCGGATTGCCCCTTCCCGGGCATTCTCATTGGCCATGCCACGGCCCAGGATGGCCACCCCACGCCGCCGCGTCTGCATCGGGCTTCAGTAATAACGCACGGAAAACATACAACCTGAACGACACCATTACTTTAACAATTGTTAATGCACTGTTTGCCTTGTTGAATGCACTGAATGTTACATGGGCACACATTCGCGACAGCACACTGGATGCGATCCTAGCAAGCGCAACATTGCTCGGTATGGCTCACACCCAGTGGAAAACACCACCTTTGCATGGCGCACACCCGAGTCGAACATTCATCGAGCTAGCGATGCCTCACAAAATTGCGATTATTCATTACGACTAATTGAAAATTGAATCCAGGCTCGCACGCAACTCGGTTTCGTCATCGATGTTGCTGACGACGCGTTGCCGCATGCCGTCTGGCGCAAAAAATAGTAAGGAGCCAAGTTGGACTTGTTGTTGCTGTAGAAACGCTTGTCCTTGCGGTGTGTTCATATCAATTACTCGAAATTCAATTCGACTGGAATATTCAGAACGAACTTTATTTAGTAAGTCCATGAGGGTCAGGCTTTGTACGGAATCCTTGTTGTGTGCAAGCACCACGACACGGGAACCCTGTCCAATAACGGAGGTGTCGCTGCTAAACCCTTTGGGCAGCAACATGATTGCAACCACTAAAAAGGCCACAATAACAACCAGTGTCATGAGGGTGGTACGTGCTGCCGAACCGGTTTGTGTATATTTCATGCTGTTACCTTGAGGTGAAGTGGTCTACTAAACCCGGACACCGGGTTAAGGCGGTAAAATGCCATAACGAGGTGAGAAATGAAAACAACAGCATAAAAGAGACACAACTAGAAGGAAGATTTCAAGCGGGATGCAGTGGCACTGGTAACAGAACAGGGTCACAAGCCCTCTGAGGCAGCACGGAGCTTGGGTATCGGTGATAAACTGATCCGCCGCTGGAGGCAGGAATTTGAGGATGAGGCTTCCGCTGCGCGGATGGGCACGGATGAACGGGAAGAGCTGAAGCGGCTGCGGAAAGAGAACCGCCCGCTGCGGATGGAGAACGATATTTTAAAAAGATATGGACCAGTTTCAGTATTCCAAACCCAGTGGCTCACTGACTGCACCTCAGGGGTAATCAGGTTTATTGATTTCCTGGATTGAAAAAATCAAACAATAGTACTATGATTTGGACTCATTCTAATTTGTTGGCATAATTCAGAATCTGTTCAGTGATCTTTGACACTCATTTCAGAAAAGGCGATGTGCAATCACTTTTTAAATATATGGAGATGCATATGAAAACAGGAAAATCAGTAGCATTGCTTGCGGCATTTGCAGTCGCAACCACCCCCATGATGATCACGGGCCCGGTACACGCCGGGATGGAAGCAACCAGCAACGACTACTGGTGGCCAAACCGGCTGGATCTGAGTCCGCTGCGCGCCCATGCCATCGAGTCAAACCCGCTGGGTGATGATTTTGATTATGCCAAGGCCTTTGACAGCGTCGATATCAACGCGCTGAAAGCCGACATTGCAACGGAGATGACCACTTCGCAGGCCTGGTGGCCGGCTGACTGGGGTACCTATGCCGGTTTGTTTATCCGCATGGCGTGGCACAGTGCCGGCACCTACCGAAGCCTGGATGGCCGCGGCGGCGCCGATGGTGGCCAGCAGCGCTTCGAGCCGTTGAACAGCTGGCCCGACAACGCCAACCTCGACAAGGCTCGCCGTCTGCTGTGGCCAGTGAAGAAAAAATACGGCCGCAACGTGTCCTGGGGTGACCTGATGGTGCTTGCCGGCAACGTGGCGCTGGAGAAGTCCGGCTTCAAGACCTACGGGTTCGCCGGTGGCCGTGTCGACGACTGGGAAGCGGACGATGTGTACTGGGGCACCGAGAAAAAATGGCTGGCTGATGATGCGCGTTACAGTGGCAAGCGCGATCTTGAAAATCCGCTGGCCGCCGTGCAGATGGGCCTGATCTACGTCAATCCGGAAGGTCCAACCGGCCACACAGGTGATCCGATTGCCGCCGCCCATGACATCCGCGATACCTTTGGCCGCATGGGCATGAACGACGAGGAGACCGTCGCCCTGATCGCCGGTGGTCACACCCTGGGCAAGACCCACGGTGCCCACAACCCCGCTGACTGCATCGGCCCCGAGCCGGCCGCTGCCCCGATTGAACAGCAGGACCTGGGTTGGGCCAACAAGTGTGGCAAGGGCAATGCCGAAGACACCATCACCAGTGGTCTCGAGGGCGCCTGGACCCCGGCGCCTACGCAGTGGACTGCTCTCTACCTGAAGAACCTGCTGGCCTTTGAATGGGTGCAGACGAAGAGCCCGGCCGGTGCGGTCCAGTGGATTCCCAAGGATGAGTCCCTGCACCAGCTGGCACCGGATGCCCACATTGCCGGCAAGCGCAATCCGGTGGTGATGCTGACTACCGACCTGTCGCTGCGCGAAGACCCGGCCTATCGCAAGATTTCCGAGCGCTTTGCCAACGATCCGAATGCGTTCAATGACGCTTTTGCCCGTGCCTGGTTCAAGCTGACACACCGCGACATGGGTCCGAGTGCCCGCTATGTCGGTGCGGAAGCCCCGAGCGAAGTGCTGATCTGGCAGGATCCGGTGCCGGCGGTTGATTACACTCTGATCGACGCCAGCGATGTAGCCAGCCTGAAGAAGGAAATACTGGCTACCGGGCTGTCCGTGTCTGACCTGGTCCGCACCGCCTGGGCAGCAGCCGCTTCCTTCCGCGGTACCGACATGCGCGGTGGTGCCAATGGTGCACGCCTGCGCCTGGCTCCGCAGAAAGACTGGGCGGTCAACGATCCGAAGACGGTGGCAAAGGTCCTCAAGGTTCTTGAAAAGATCCAGACGAACTTCAACAAGGCGCACGCGGGTGGCCGGCAGGTATCACTGGCCGACATGATCGTGCTGGGTGGTGCCGCCGCCATCGAGAAGGCCGCCAGCGATGCCGGGCACAGTGTCACGGTCCCGTTCAAGCCGGGTCGTACGGATGCCACGCAGGAGCAGACCGATGTGCAGTCATTCGCCCTGCTGGAGCCAAAGGCCGATGGCTTCCGCAATTACTACGGCAAGGGTGCCAGGCTCTCGCCGGCAGACGCGCTGGTCGATCGTGCTGATGTGCTGAACCTGACGGTGCCGGAAATGACCGTACTGGTGGGTGGTATGCGTGCACTGGGTACCAACACGGATGGCTCCAGCAACGGTCTATTCACCGCCCGACCCGGCACGCTGAGCAACGACTTCTTTGTCAACCTGCTCGACATGTCCACGGTCTGGGAGAAGTCACCCAAGGCTGAGGGTCTGTATGTCGGTAAGGATCGTGCCAGTGGCAAGGTGAAGTGGACGGCAACGACGGTCGACCTGGTGTTCGGTTCAAACTCGGAGCTGCGTGCCGTTGCAGAAGTCTATGCAGCCGATGATGCAGAAGATAAGTACGTCAATGACTTCGTCGCGACGTGGACCAAGGTGATGCAGAACGATCGCTTTGATCTGAAGTAAGCCGGTCGCTTGTTCGGGCACTGCGATAGGGCAGTGCAGGAACATGTCAAAACGGGGTTCGGGCCAGGGGTGCCGGACCCCGTTTTTTTGTCGGACTGGTGCGACAAGAGGAGCTGTGTGCTCGCCTTCCGCAAATACCTGATACGACCTTCTGGAAGCATTTCAACAGGCGTATTCTCTCGCCCATCGTTCCGGAGTCGCAACTCCAGATCGACACGTAGTCAGCGCGATGGAGCTTCTCTAACACGCTCTATGCGCGATCATGATCCTGCCCGGGCGGTGATGACCGGCATCTGAGCCGGGTTGCTTGTTTTCGCCAGTGAGAAGAGCATCCTCATTGACGCCAGCAAATGAGCTGGTTAGGCAAGCCGCAACTCCTCCAGAGAAGCGAACGCATTCCCCCCGCTTATGTCAGGAATGATATGTAGCTCGAGCACAGTGACCGCCGGCAGCTCAACGTGCAGGTCTTCGGTCTCGAAGGTTGCACCTTGCGGATTGAAGTTCCACTGCTGACGTACAATTTCCCGGTACGACTGCCCTCCGTCCGGCAACCAGCGCAAGACATACTCTTGCGTGCGCTCAGTATGCGTCTCCACAAAATTCAGCCAGATCCTCCGAAGCTGTTGTGGATTGGCAAAGAGAATACGGATTGTCTGCTCTCCCGGCCCTGCGGCACGCCACCCTGGGGCACGGCCGGGCAGCAACGCTGATTCAATTGGATGTTCGGCGTCCTCCGAGGTGATTTCCACCTCCGCGAGCGCTTCCATATCCAACCACTCCAGATCGGGAGTTGCAGTTTCTTGCTGAGCTGAGGCGATGATTCGCTTGCGCATAATTATGCACTCTGTGTGTGTGGCGAAGTGGTAATTATTGACTATGCAGCGTCCTTCTTCCAGGCAATCCCGATCAATCCCGGCAGACCGGAGCCAAACAGCCAGGGGAGGGACGATTCAATTGATCGGTCGGAGTAACACAGGCGACGGTGCCGTTGCTGGGTTCAGCTCGGGCGCAGCTTATGATTCATTGGCTTTCATAGCCATCCGAAAGACCGCATTTTTTATCTTCGAACGAATTATTCCTGTGCCCTGCCAACTCTATATGAATCAATAATACCGACTACCCAACAAATGATTATTGCTGACGTTGCGATATTAATTAGTTGAGACTCAGTGCCAGCAGTTTGTTTTGAGACTAATTCTGTAATCGTTGTGGTATCCAGTTGAACCTCGCCACTTTGTATTTTTTCTGCTATTTCTAAAGCACTCTCTACCGATGTTGCAATCAAATAGTAGATACTCACCAGTGAAACGCCAATTAAAGTGACCCCTGGAATATACTTCTTCAGGTATAGATGTCCTGCACCGGGAAACACAAAAGCGGATAACAGGGATGCTTTCGCTGATTTTTTCATTAATGAACCACCAGGTATATGGTCGAAAAACAGTCATGCTTTGACGTGCACCCATTCTATAGCACAGTCCCCCGCAACAATAACAACAAGGACCACGATCCATGAACAAATTATTCAAACTAACGGGCTTCATCCCGTTTATCCTGATTATATTAGTCCTCGAAACATCACATCGAAACGGGTCTCGTCCCGCTGGGTGCACTGGGCATCGTTGCCACACTCGTTGCTTGCCACAGTTGCCCTCACCCGTGCTGCTCGTCATTGATTTTCTGCGTAAGCAGTATCTCAAACACGGTCTGCCAAGATTTGCCATGAGGTTGCGGACAAGGTCTATGTACGCGGTGGCAAGCGATCGTATGCCTGTATCCTGGCAGCAGAGGATTTTTGAAGTCTGGTTCGTGCGTCGCCTGTGCCAGCACGTCCATGGTAGCAGCGTGTGAGTTTCATCCCGCCTTGCATGAACACGACCAAGCCAGGCGACCAGTTGGTCAGACCGACACCCCGGACCAGAGGGCGGTTCCCGTGATGAGAAATTCATCAGAGCACATGTAGTGCGCGTCGTCGCAGAAAAAGATAAGGCCAATCATTCCGTTGAAAATCTTTATCGATGCCGTGCGCAGTTGTATCCGACAGTACGACCTGCAGTGCGGTCAGCGAGGTTCGGCACCCGGACCGGCTGAAATAGGCGTCCGACAACAGTAACTCCCACGCAGGCACCGCCTCCTTCATATAGGGGGTTCGCCGCGAGTGCGTTGATAGCAGCCGGGCATGAACCCGGTAGCGATTACCTTATCGCTGGTCTGCACACACTGGGTGTCGACGACATACAGTTCGCAATAATACGGCATACCCGATAAGCCATGCATCAGCACTGCGTTCAGCCGGTCCCGGTCACCCCAGGCCGGTGCGTATTGTCCGGCCAGCAAGGTGAGCGGCTCACGGAGCATCCTCGCCAGTTCTGCACGCTGGCGCAAGATGCTGTCCTGCCAGGTTGGATCCAGGTGTTCGCCAGGGCTCATGGGGTTGCGTCGTGAGTAAGTGGCTGGCAATTGTTGAGTAAACGGTCATTCGATGGGTACACTTGCGAAAGGTTATTATCAATACGTTTCAGCCTCCACGGTCATCACTGTCTGAGCTCGGGTAAGGCAGGTGCAGATTGGGATGATCAAGCGGCATATATATGCCATGCGGATTGCGTCCGTTTCGAAATACATGGTCAGGTTGCCGTCCACCAGGGATGAGTAGCTGGTGACGTATACGATATCGTTCCCTGTCATGGGGTCGATTGTGTTGTAACGTATCCTGCCACTGTGATCCAGTAAAACCGAAAGGTAGCATCCGTTGTTGCCATATCGTAAACACATCATTGTTGTTATGAACGTCGCATCTTCAATATGCGACACTATGTCGCACTCGAATGTATTCAAGTATTGATTGTTATCAAAGTCCTCCTAGCAGTTATGGTGTAGCGTGATTACACGATATAATACATCACCGTAACAGGAGCTGTGGTGCGTTGACACGATTACTCACAATCACTTTGCTGGCAGTGGCAATCACTATTGTCGGACCGGCCTGGTCATACAATTCGCCAGTGGCAGAAAGCTATGCCACGCTGTTTGCGCGAGTGGAGGGTGCGGGTGCAGACAAGGCTTTACATCTGCTTCAGCCAGATGCTTGCTTGAATAAAGTAAAGACTAATGAGCCCCTTGTGGTTCCGGATGCCCGAACACCCGCAAAGATCGTTGTATTTACCTCGATACTGTCGGATTCATTACCGGTCCCCATACAAGCGTTGTTTACAAAGGCTAATCTGGACCGTATCCCAAGGGACAAGACTGTGGTCGTGCTGTGCAAGTCAGGCGCAAGGGCAACGGCGACAGGCACCGACCTTCGACATACTGGTTTCGAGAATGTCTTTATTCTCAAAGGTGGGTACATAGCCCTGACCAAGAATGCAGGTTCGAAAGAAGCGAATACGCCGCCTAGCGCGGCACCGGTCAAGTAATCAGGAGAAAAGACTATGTCTGTAGAACGAACGCTATTTGCATTTGGAGGAATAATGGTCATGCTGACTTCATTGCTGGCTCTGTTCCATCACCCGTACTGGACCTGGGTAACCCTTTTTGTGGGTTTCAATTGTTTTCAAAGTTCATTTACCGGCTTCTGCCCACCCAGTTGGCTAATGAAAAAGTTCGGTATGAAAACTGAAGCTGAGCTGGCATTGAAAAATCAATAACATGCTCGCTGCTGCTGAATGAGCCCATTGCACCCTTGAAGCCACCGACGGAATTTCACACTGCTGCGCACGCGTCGCCTGAATTGCTCATTCCCCTGGTAGACAGTTTGTTGTGCCGTATGCGTGTTTTCCGTCAGCATCGTCTCACCTGTCCGGCGGCAAAACATCTCCAGGATGTGAGCACGGCAAATGTGCACCCGTAAGTGGACATGCAGGAGACGCCCATATTGGGTTCCGGCGCAGGACTTGAACCGTTCCAGACCTGCGTTGACTGCACTATGTTAAATAGTTCCAGACGTGTGAACACACCAGTGCAACCTGAATTTTATAACCATGTAAGGGAAAGGCCCCGCAGAATAGCAGGGCCTTTTTTTAGTCATTAAAGCCGCCAAGTATTACTTATTCTTGCCTTTCTTGCCTTATTTACATTTCTTTCCATTCTTGCATTTCTTCGCCTTGATTGCTTTGTTGTCATATTCAGTACTGCAGTACTTTGATTGAGTAAGGACCAAACGCAAAATTATTGCCATCTCTGACATCAATGTCTGCAACCGAGGAGCCGTCATCAACAATCACCAGAACGCCAGCGCTGTGATTGACCCCGTCAAAATCCATGTCGCCAATACTGAGAGTTTGGTGCCGCCACTGACCAGTGTCGTGATATCCTGACCTGCCACACGCCCAGTGCAATCCCGGTATGCCTCAGGCCGAATCTTTCTATAATAGCAATCAGGTGTCAGCGCACATTTACTGCTTTTACCAGGAAAAATCCTGTACTCCGACATCGATTATCTTCATGCTGGCACTCAATTAACAACTCAGGCAGACTTCGATCTCTATCAGACACCGTGTCTTCCTGGCGCCAGGGTTACATGGACTGCAACCCAGACAGCTTCGCAGTACCGGGCAACGGCAGTATCTGCGCACACATGGCCTTGATTGCCGGAACGCTGCTCCGCCCGTGATCACCCGAAAACGGTACGGAGGATTAATGTTTTATCTCACCTTGCCCGATCTGAAGGAATCACTGCCATGCCGCACGCCATTCTCAACATAATCAAGGGCCAATCGCAGGGAGACGCACAAACGCCCGGGGAGAGAAATGAAGCCCTGGGACTGCTTGCAATCTGCTGGTTGCTGGCGGCAGGCGTTTTTATTGCCGTCAAATGGGCGGGTACCTATACCCCGCCCTGGACACTGGTGTTCTATCGCCTGCTGTTCGCAACACTATTTCTGCTCCCTTTTGTGGCTTCCCATTACAGGGAGATGGCAGCGCGGCTGCGCGATCATTACTGGATCATCCTGACCATCGGCGCACTGGGCCTGGCGTTTACCCAGGGGGCGTTATTCACCGCACTCCACCATTCATCGGCGATCAATGTTGGCATCGTGTTTTCGGTATGGCCAATCACTGCAATCGTCCTTGCTGCACTGTTCCTCGGTGACCGCCTCACAGGGTTGCAGATCATCGGTGTCATGCTCTGTTTCGGGGGCGTGCTGGTGGTCGTCTCACAGGGTAATCCGCACACAATCATAAAAACGGGTGTGAATACCGGTGATCTGTTGGTTGTTGCCGGGGTTTTATCCTTTTCTTTTTATACGGTTATGATAAGAAAGGTCAAGATCGAACTCGCCGCTTTACCGTTGCTGGTTCTCATCCTCGGATCGGCAACCCTTGCCTCGACCCCGTTTTATATCTGGGAAATATTTAACGATGAGCGCATTGCTGTTGACTGGCACGATATCGCTGCCATTGCTTACGTTGCCATCCCGGGTGGCGGCATCATGTACCTGCTCTTCAACACCGGCATTGCGATGCTCGGTGCTGCAAAGGCAAGCGTCACATTCTATCTCCAGACCCTCTTTACAGTCATCCTCGCTTATTTGCTCCTGGGTGAACAACTACACATCTACCACGCAGCGGGGATCGCCCTCATTGCAACCGGCATCCTCATCGTCAATCTAATCAAACCCGGCGATAGCGCTGCAAGCGGTCGATAAACAGCACGAGAACTCCAACAGTCAGACGCTACTGCAGCTTACCCAATCGATGCAATGGAACTGTCAAGCTGTCAATGCGCTGAGGCTAGCAATTACATGCATGATTCTATCCTATGACTCCTTTCCGATACTAACCAGCAACTTATTCTTGTTTTCTGGAGATAATTATTGGCCGATCACAAGGTGTAAGTCGTCAAACCATTTGCTACCGCACACGATGGCAATGGTGATATTCCATGCGCTTTTATTACACCAGTGGTTTACGTACACTGCGCAACGTCTGAATACTCGTTCTCACGGAGGCGAACCTATGTCTAACGGTATTATCCACGGGCGGATATCTGGTGCCCAGGTGCTTATTCCCGCACTGGCGCTACTGATGTTACTTGGGACGGGTTGTTCGGAAAAGGAGACCACGTTCACGCAGGAAGCAGCACCCGGACAGGAACAGGCAACTGCATCGCAGCTTGCAGATTCGCAGGCATTGCCAGCGGCTGGGTTGCCAGGTTCCACCACCGAGCCTGTTGTGTCGCGAGTGCCTATCGAATCCACGGCCAGTGACCAACAGGCTGACACCCGGCCAGCCGCTGCTGACGGAGGGATGATTTATAATAGTTACTGCCTGGCTTGCCATTCCATGGGAATCGCGGGTGCACCCAAACTGGGGGATGAAGCGGCCTGGAAACCGCGCATTAAAAAGGGTACTGATGCCTTGTTCTCATCAGTCAAGAACGGACTCAATGCTATGCCGCCGAATGGTGCCTGCGCGAAATGCAGCGATGAGCAGCTGCACATGGCCATAGAATACATTCTAGCTGCCGCTAAACCGCCGACCGGTGACCAGACACCTGAAGCCAAGTCAGCCTCTGCTGTTGGTGAGAGGATCTTCGGGACAGTCTGCAAGACCTGCCATATCACGGGGGTTGCGGGCGCACCCAAACTGGGAGATAAAACCGCCTGGAAACCGCGCATTGCCAAGGGTATTGATGCCCTGCTTTTATCTGTCAAAAACGGGCTTAATGCCATGCCGCCGAAAGGTACCTGTAGCAATTGCAGCGATGAACAGTTGCGCCTGACCATAGACTACATGGTCAGGCAGGGCTCCTGATTGACGCCACGCTGGATGTGGTCGCTGACAAATGGACATTATTGTTGATTCGCGATATCGCCTTATTAGACAAACACCGCAATAAGGACCTTCAGGACGCCGGGGAAAATATTCCATCAAACATCCTCGCCAACCGACTCAAGCAGTTGCTTGAGCACGGATTGCTCGAAAAGAGGCTATATCAGGAGCCCCCACGGTACGAATACCATCTGACCAAGTCAGGAGAAGGAATACTGCTCGTGATCAAGGAGATGGCAAAATGGGCTGAAACCTATGTCGATGGAGTGACCATCCCCGGAAAGACCAGATCCTACTTTACCTTCATCAATACTCCTTGGCGCATTCCATGGCAGGTTGCGTGGACGGGGGATTCTGGGGGGCAACCGACGAAGAGCGTGATGCTCATGCGCGCGATCGAGAGAGCGTATGGAAGGTAAATTCCGGGGGGGGCACCCGGCCCATGTATCAATGGTTCATACTGGATACCCGGCTGAATGCGAATGGCATTTTCTTTGTTTGTGCTGTGGATTATCGGTCTTGCTCTGTTCGATATGCAGGAGATCGTTCGCGGCAGTGAAACAAACCACATCATGTCGGTGTCACACATTGCGCGTATCGATATGCCATCTGCTGATCCTTCTTCTGCTTTTGTTCGTTTTTAATCGCAGGAAGGATGACCGGCAACCGTGCCGGAATGCGTGGATAGGGCTTATATTGTCGGGCGTGTCGGGATACTCATTATGTTGAAGATCATAAACAGGAGCATCGTGAGACAATGTTTGATGTAAAGCAATTGCTGGATCAGTACCTCGGTGGACAAGGTGAGAACGCTGCCGAAAGCTCGAGTAATGTTGGAAACTTCGGTGGACTGGCAGGGGGTGCGCTTGCCGGCGGGCTGGTTGGACTGCTGACGGGTACCAAGACGGGACGAAAAATCGGTAAGAATGCCCTGGCATATGGCGGCACCGCCGTGCTCGGCGGCCTGGCTTACAAGGCATGGCGTGACTGGCAGAAGGGAAATTCGCCGATAACACCTCAAGCTTCGAGTGCTGAAAGCAGCACACCATTGCCGCTTCCACCTGCGAATTCGCCATTTCTGCCGGAGCCCGGCCAGGAGGGTGAGCTGAACCGGGCACTGATCCGCGCGATGATCGGAGCGGCGAAGGCCGATGGCGAAATCGACGCCCGGGAACAAAAACGCATTTTCGAACACTTGGGAAAACTTGATCTGGATGCAGAGACGCAGGCCTTTGTCAGCGAAGAGCTGGCGAGCCCGCTGAACCTTGAGCAGATCGTGGCATCCGCGACCTGCCCCGAAACCGCTGCCGAGATCTATGCTGCGTCACTGCTGGCAGCCGACCACACCGCACCTGCCGAAAAAGGTTACCTTGGCATGTTGGCGGCGCGCATGAAGCTCGAGCCGGGGTTGGTTGCGCATCTGCATGCCAATGTTGATGAGGCCTTGTCTAGCGGCTGACGGCAGGGAACCCCTACTAATCACAACGCTTCACACTACCAGAGGTTCAAGAACGTGAATGAGGCCCATGGAGAAAAAACAACCCAGGGGCATCACATGCAGACTCAGTGAAACTGGGTGACCGCTGAGCTTGACATTGAGGTGGCGTCCAACAGCGGTGCAGCGCTTGCTGTTGGACGCCGCGCATACCAGGCATTACAAATGACCACTATGCGGCTTTCCTGCCTTTCACGGGAAATCGGGGAATGTCGCGTTCTGATCGTGCCGAGAAATACCGTGGTCAATAACATGTCAAGGCCAGGGGGCTGGACAATGTCCATGGTTACCCCGACAACGGGCCAGGGAACTGATTCTGAACAAACCTTCACTAACAGTCGGGAATTTCCCCCTATACGACATTGTCCGCACTGGAGGATAATTGACACAAATCAAACCATCGATCCGCCAAGCTGTTAGCCTTTATGCGACAAGCGAGCAACACGCGTCAATCAGGCTGGATACCATAATTCCGGGAAATTCATCATGAAGTAATCACGCCTGTGCAATTGGACGCAAGTAATACTACACAGCGTATGAACCAGCGCCTGTGGCCTTTAGGGCTTAAGGAATAAAGATATGGGAATCGAAGAATTCTATCTATGCCCACAAGGCTCAGTTTTTTCGATCATCGGGGGATCTGAATGGTGGCAAACAAGAATAGTTTATCGGTCCTTCTAGGGCTATTCCTGTTGGCCTCCGGGTCGGGGTATGCCGAGCTCGATACAACCCGGGTGGAGGAACCAGGGCTGTGGCAAAGATCCCGGGAACAGATGGGTAACCTTTGGAATGAATCGCAAGGCATGGCGGGAAGCGCCTGGGACCAGACCCGCAGCCTGTGGGTCGAGGACCCGGAAGCGGATAGTTTCCCCCGGGTATGGAGCGAGATGGTGCCAAGACTGGACCAGGGCCTATCGCTGACCGAGGAGCTTGACGGGATGCCGGACCGTGCCTGGTTATTCGGTGCCGACAGGTACTTCAAGCAGCAGGAGATCGACGAGTTGCTGGATCAGGCAGTGACCATTTTGTCGATCTCGCCGCTGCAAGGGTACAGGGAACGAATCCGGGAGCTGGAGGCACGTATTCACGAGGCACAAGAGGCGGTCACCGACTATCGCACCCGCCGGGTAGCGGCGCCCCGTGACTCCTTCTGGAAGATGACGGTGAACGAATACGATACCGAGATTTCCCGGCTTCAGGAGCAGATTGGTGTGTACCGACAGGAGCTGGAGGCGATCCGCGGTCAGTTCGCCACGGACCTCCAGGGTATCGGGCTGGAGCTAACCGATCAGCAGTTGGAATTTCTGCTGTCCACAGTGGTAGGCGACAACCTGGTTGACATGGGCATCGCCTTCGACAACGTCAAGGCCATCACGGGTAAGTTGCAGGAACTGGTGGAGCAGTCCGGGGAAGAGCTGTCTGGCGCACGCCGTTACTACGGCATGTACGTAGTGTTACTGCAGGTCCTGGACCGAATACATGGCAAGTTGCTAGGGAATATCGAGAAGGTCTATTTACCGCAGATCGATTCCATTACCCGCAAGACCGAGCAGCTCGCCGCAGAGGCCAGCCAGCTTGGAGAGTGGCCGGAGGCCAATCGTCAGGTCCTGGAGTCCAACCTGCAGGCCCTCGAGCTGACCCGCCGGGCAGCCGGGCTGTATCGGGAGTATCTGGCGCAGCAGTCCCGGGAGTTAGCCGAATCCCGGCAACGCCTGCAGCGGGACATCGCCACAGCCTGGAATACCTATGAAACCGTCAAGGTTTCCGGAGAACTGGTCAGCCTGATCCGCACCAGTGAGCGCATGCTCGGTGAGCTGTTCAACAGCCAGGTACCGGAGCTACGCCCCTTCGCCAACCTGGAGATGCGGCGGGAGTTCGAGAAGTTGACCACCCGCCTTCGTAACGCTGATTCCCGTTGAGTAACCCGACTCGTTGGGTCAGCCCCGCCGCTGAACGGGGCGTTGTTGGTGAATGACCGAGGTTGCGTTCCTGCCGTTCAGCTATTGCCCAGGAAGGGCAAGTTCCGGCCGTACCTGACTACGATCAAATATATTCGAGCATACCCGCGTACCCTCATGCCGCAACATCGGGTCATTGAGCCGGCACGCAGCACTGTCGCGGCTGTCTGATCTTGATGACTGGCTGGCAACCTCGACCATGGCATGCGCTTAACGTACAATCCCCTGCCTATGAAGCGTTTCAGCCGGCTAACCCTGGTACTAGTAGCCTGCTTGCTGCTCGGGCAGCTGGCGCAGCTGGTGCATGCTAGTGAGGTTGCCGACCATGCTGATGGCAGCACGTGCAACATCTGCCTGTCATCACAGACCCAGGACCATGCATCGGCGTATCCGAATTACGGTCTGCCGAAGTTGCTTACCGATGAACGCCCTCTCGTCGTCGTCCTTGCGCAGCAGGACCTCTCGACACACTTCCACTATCTGTCCCGCGCACCGCCCCGGTAATTACGAATAACCAGACAATCTCTTTGTATTCGTAATAATTCCCTGCCGGCAATGACATTACAGCCGCCCGGTGGGTACTGGAGGTGATCATGAAGAAGCTGTCTCTATCGGCAGTCAGCGTGTGGCTACTGGCGCTGCCAGCAATGGCCCTTGCAGACGACCTGGCGGAGATTCGCCGGCAAATCGATGCCTTGCAACAGGATTACGAGGCCCGTATCCATGCGCTGGAAGAGCGCCTGAACGCCGCGGAAAAAGAGGCGGCCGAGGCACGTAGCCAGGCGCAGGCTGCCGAACAGACCGCCGAGGAGGCTGTCGCTGCCGCACCTGTTGAACAGGAAAGACCCAACACGTTCAATCCTGCCATTTCGCTGATCCTTGAGGGCAGTCTGAACAGTTACTCACAGGACCCGGACGACTATGGCTTGCCGGGGTTTCAGCTGGGCGGAGAGGCGGGTCTGCCCGCCGAGGGTCTGACGCTGGACGAGTCCGAGCTGGTGATGTCGGCCTCGGTCGATCAGTTGTTTTATGCTCGAAGTACCATCGGGCTGCACGATGACGGCGGCGGCACCGAGGTCGAGATCGAGGAGGCCTTCGTCGATGCGCTCGCCATGCCAGCCGGCACCGGCCTGCGTTTCGGGCGCTTCTATTCGGACATCGGCTACCTGAACCGGGTGCACTCACACGCCTGGGACTTCAGGGATCAGCCACTGGTGTACCGCGCCATGCTCGGCAGCCAGTACACCGACGACGGTGTGCAGTTCAGCTGGGTGGCGCCCACCGACCTGTATCTGCGCCTCGGCGGCGAAACCTTTCGTGGCGCGCGTTTTCCAGGAGGTGAAGCCACGGACACACTGGGAAACATCCAGACTTTGTTTGCCAAGTTTGGCGGTGATGTCGGCAGCAGTCACAGCTGGCAGGCCGGGCTGTCGCAGATGTGGGTGAATGACGTTGACCGCAGCAGCAGTGGACATGCCCATGGTGATGAAGACGATGAAGCCGGTGACTCCTTCACGGGTGACTCCAACCTGACCATCGCCGACCTTGTGTGGAAGTGGGCGCCGAACGGCAACCCGACCGATCGCAACCTGATACTGCAGACCGAGTATTTCTATCGCCATGAGGATGGTAAGGATACGTTTACCGAGGGAGGTGACAGCGCCTTGCTCGACTACGATGGTCGGCAGCAGGGACTCTATGCGCAGCTGGTCTACCAGTTCATGCCACGCTGGCGCATTGGCGCGCGTTATGACTGGCTAAGATCGGACAATGACCTTGACGTCATTGATGCTGGTGGTCTCGATCCGAACGAGGTACTCGAGGAGACCGTGTTCAACAGTGATGGATACGATCCGAGTCGCTGGAGCCTGATGGCCGACTGGTCACCCAGCGAGTTCAGCCGGATACGCCTGCAGTACAACCGCGACAAGTCGCAACCGGTCACTGACAATCAGTGGACGCTGCAGTACATCATGAGTCTTGGCGCGCACGGTGCGCACGAGTTTTAGGAGGTGGCTATGAAATTCTTAATCCAGCAATTACCGCTTGTCTGCCTGTTGCTGCTGAGCCGGCTTGCCACAGCACAAGTCAGCGTGTTTGCCTGCGAGCCGGAATGGGCAGCGCTGGCGCAGGAGATCGGTGGCGAATATGTCAGTGCCAGCAGTGCCACCGCCGCCCTGCAGGATGTGCATCATATCCAGGCCAGGCCAAGCCTGATCGCCAAGTTGCGCAAGGCCGACTTGCTTGTATGCACGGGCGCGGGGCTGGAGTCTGGCTGGTTGCCGGTACTGCAAAGACGCGCGAACAATCCTGCGGTGCAGGCGGGTGCAGTGGGCTACCTGGAGGCGACACAATACGTCAAGCTGCTGGATCGTCCGGCACGTATCGACCGGTCCGCGGGCGATGTGCATGCGCAGGGCAATCCCCACATCCAGCTCGATCCGCGTAACTACCCACCGATTGCAAAGGCCATGGCCGGACGCCTTGCTGAAATCGACCCACAGCACGCTGGCGACTATGAGGCCGGCCTGGCCGACTTTCTGCAACGCTGGTCGTCTGCCATGGACGGCTGGCAGGTTCAGGCGCAGCCGCTGCAGGGCATTCAGGTCGTGGTGCATCACAACTCCTGGCCCTACCTGGCTGGCTGGCTGGGACTGCAGCGTGTCGGCACATTGGAGCCAAAGCCTGGCGTGCCACCGACCAGCGCACACCTCAGCAAGTTGCTGCAGCAGCTGCAGAAACACGATGCCACCGCCATCATTCTTTCGTCCTACCAGAATGCAAGAGCCGCAGAATGGCTCTCGCAACGGACCGGCTTGCCGGTCATCGAGTTGCCCGCCACGGTCGGTGGCAATGCTCAGGCACAGGACCTGTTTAGCCTGTTCAGCGACATCCTGCAGCGCCTGCTGGCGGTCACCTCATGACGCTGGAAGGTCTTGATCCCGCCATACTCGGCCCGGCCATGGCAGCCGGGTTGCTGGTACTGGCGACCCATGTGCCCTTAGGACGCGAAGTGCTGCGCCGCGGCATCATCTTCATCGACCTCGCGATCGCCCAGATTGCCGGCGTCGGTGTGCTTGCAGCCCATGTCATGCATCTGTCCGACAATACACTGGCGGTACAGCTGGTCGCCTACGGTGCGGCACTGGTCGGGGCGATTCTGCTGTATGGCTGCGAGCGCAACTGGCCGGATGTACAGGAAGCCATCATCGGCAGCACGTTTGTGGTGGCGGCCTCGGTCGGCGTCTTGTTGCTCTCCGGCAATCCGCAGGCGGGGGAACACCTCAAGGAACTGCTGGTTGGTCAGATTCTCTGGGTGGATTACCGACAGTTGCTGCACGTCGCTGTCATCTATGTTGTCGTGCTGTTGCTCTGGCAATTGCTGCGCGGCGAGCAGAGTCGCCTGCTCTTCTACCTACTGTTTGCAGTAACCGTAACAGCCTCGGTGCAGCTGGTCGGTATCTACCTGGTGTTTGCCAGCCTGATCATTCCAGCGCTTGCCGTGCGCCACTGTGTTACGGGTGCAACGTGGCTGGGGATGCTGACGGGCACGGTTGCTTACGCAGCTGGGCTGCTGTTGTCGGCACTGCTGGACCTGCCATCGGGAGCCGTGATCGTGCTGTCGCTGACTGTCCTGGGTGTGTTCGTCAGCCGCGCGTGTGCCTCGCGGGCACGTCGGAATCCAGAGCGTCTAACATGAAAGGCGAGTGATGCACAGCCACCCTTCGCTGATCATCCGCTTAGGTCAGGAGTTGGCCGAACTTACTCGTACACTGTTATGCCATGCTGCGATTCTGCCCAAGCCGCGAACGGCAGGTTACCGATCCATTCCGGAAGTTCCTGCGGTAAGTGTAAGTAATCACTGCTAATCGGGGAAAGTCGACCTAATCGCGACATTCAGTAGTTCCACGCTTTACTCACGCCCCCAACGCGCCTCTTTCTGTTGCATCAACGCCAACAGTACCCCTCTATCCGTTGGATCTCACCCTACACCCATCATCCCCAAAACCCCGCCCACCTGACAAACGCCAACCCGGACAATCTTTTTTCCTCTTTCATTACATCACCTTAATAATTATTTAACCCATCCAGCACCAACCTGGCACAGCACCTGCAATACCCTGGTCGTGACTAACACAAACCACCCATCCCATCGACAACACCAGGAGTAATGACATGAAAACACTGATGATCTCTGACCTTACACTGAGCACCGAACTCGACAGCGAAGCCATGGCAACCGTATCCGGCGGCCGATCCAGGTACCACTGGGGCGCCCCGCGCTACTCGTCACACCAATCCACCGATATCAACATCAGCAAGTTCACCGCTGATCAGTTCATCGGCCAGGAACAGAACGTCGACGTCGCGACCGGCATCAACGTCGCCTTCGCCGACCACCTGAAGAGCGTCGTGACTCCGAACCAGTCCGCAGAAAACAACATCTACTAAACCCTGCAAGGCTCAGCCACACGCACCACCTGGCAACCAGCGGAGGTCTTCGGACCTCCGCTTTCCTTGCGCTTCAGCATCGCCATTCGCGTGCCGGTGGTGATACCAGCAAGCTGCGCGCAATTGTTGGCCGGTGCAGCTGTCCGTATGACAGATCAGGGCATGAAAGCCGACGAGTACTGCACCAGCGGCGTAAGACAGCTCATAGCTGTTCTCAGTAGTGCGGATTGCCTGACATGAACGGCGACTTATGCTCCGCCTGAGATCGTTACGGGAGCACTGGGAATGTTTTTTCTGACCGTCGTCCCCTTACCCAGATGCGCCAGTGTGTGGTTCACTCCAGTCTGTGAACGGCAGTTTACTGCTACCCGGAAGTACACGCAATCCTTATACAAGCATACCTCTGAGGACAGGTCATCCACCCAGTCCGTTTGTGTTTTCTATGCGAGTGCTTGTTTAACACATTAGGCAAGGTAAGATAGCGATGTCATATTTAAATAGCCGCCAGAATGCAGGCTTGGCCTATAAGTCATCATACTGACCTGACTATGAAGTTCTTTGTGTGACGACTTTACTAGAGTCCATGCCCGGTGCAGACAGGCACGTTGAAAAATTTCGCGATGCCATGTGAGTGCTACGATTCTTGCCGGGGTGGTGCACCCGGCGGACTCAAGCCTGTTAGCCTCATATCAGTGCCGGATTGCGACTCTTGGGGAGTCACCTGACAACGCTTATTGGAGATCGAATCATGACAATGACGGCTTCTCGTGCCCTCCCTTACTTGTTGCTGGCAGTCGGGTTCGTGGTCTTCTCCACGGCCTTTGCCCAGTCAGGCCCTGCCGATGCCCAAGAGGTGGATTGGTTGCAGCTCGGTATGGGATTGTTTGGCGGTCTGGCGATCTTTCTCGCGGGGCTGGATGTCCTCTCCGAGGGGCTCAAGAAGGCGGCTGGAAACACGCTTCGTACCGTGTTGCAGAAGCTGACGGTTAACCGCTTCATGGGAGCGATTACCGGCGCATTTGTCACGGGGGTGCTCAATTCCTCGTCAGTCACCACCGTGCTCGTGGTCGGCTTCGTGACTGCTGGCGTGATGACACTTGCTCAGTCGGTCGGTGTGATCATGGGGGCAAACATCGGCAGCACCGTGACCGCGCAGCTCCTCGCCTTCAATCTCTCGGCCTATTCCCTGATCCCCGTCGCGATCGGGTTTTTCATGACCTTTGCCAGCAAGAATGACCGGCCAAAGTATATCGGCATGATGATCATGGGTCTGGGGCTGGTGTTTTACGGCATGGGGTTGATGAGCGAAGGCATGAAGCCCCTGCGCAGCTACGAACCGTTTCTGGACATTCTCGCCAGCATGGAAAACCCGCTGTTCGGGATCCTGGCGGGAGCTGTGTTCACCGGTCTCGTGCAGTCATCCGCGGCGACAGTCGGGATTGCTATCGCGATGGCGAGCGAGGGGTTGCTTGCCTTACCGGCAGGGATCGCATTGGCGCTGGGCGCCAATATCGGCACCTGCGTTACCGCCTTGCTGGCCGCGCTGGGCAAGCCCACTGAGGCGGTGCGCGCCGCCGTGGTGCACATTACCTTCAATATCGCCGGCGTGTTGATATGGCTGCCATTCCTGACCATCCTGGCCGAAATCGCGGTAGACATATCCCCGGCCGCGACCGGGCTGGAAGGCACGGCGAAGCTCGCGGCCGAAGTACCGCGTCAGATTGCCAATGCCAACACCCTGTTCAATGTGATCAACACGCTGTTGTTTATCGGCTTTACCACGTGGTTCGCGCGCCTTGCCGAGAGACTGATACCTGAGCGTGGCCCGGCCAAAGGCGTGATTATCGAACCGGAATTTCTCGATGAAGCGGCGCTGGAAGCACCATCGATCGCGCTGGAGAATGCGCGGCGGGAGATCGAGCGGGCGGGTCTCATCACCCTGGGAATGATAGAGGAGCTTCGCGACGCACTCTTGAAGAAGAACAGGGAGCAGCTTGATGAAGTCGCTCGGCGTGATGATGAGGTGGATATTCTCGAAGCCGCGATCATGGCCTATCTCGGGCAAATACGACAACGCATGTTGACCGAGGAAGAAGGCGCGACACAGCAGTCGCTGGTGGCTGCGATGATGAACATCGAGAGCATCGCCGATGTAATCGAGACTGACATGATCGGCGTGGCCAGGGCCTATCTGGAAGGCGAATACGAGGTGAGCACCCAGGAGACCCAGGACATGGTCAAGGGCTTGTTCGAAACGGTCCGGTGCAGTGTCGAGCTGGTGGTCAAAGCTGTGGGTCAAAGCGATCAGCGGGCTGCACAGGATGTGCTGTTGCTAAAGGATGACATCCGGGACTTCGCCGACCGGCTCTTTGAGCGCCACGCGAAACGCCTGCATAGTGATGACCCCAAGTACCTGCAGCGGGTCCGCCTGATGATGACCTTTATCGAGCAACTACGCCACATGTACACGCTGACAAAACGTATTGCGAAAACACAGTTGCCGCTCGAGGTCTCGCGACAGGATGCTTGAGTAGGCAGTTGACACGCGACCCCAACAAGGTGTCATCAGCAAGGAGAAGCTGACCCCGTCTATATGGCGGGGTTTTCAAGCACTACAGCAAGGCGGGAAGGGCGGTTATTGCTGCAATCAGCGACCTTCGCAGTAATTCCGGGAATAACCGGTTGTGGCCGGTTATCACCGTACATAACAACACAAGCACCTGTCCAGGGTAGTTCAGCGAACGGTGAGTTACTGCTCAAACCCGGTCACTGGTGGACTGATTCAAAATATGATCCCGCCATCAGGCGATAGATGGCACATATCGGGATTGTATAGAACAACCGACAGGTGCTTATAGACCTTTCAATGACACGCAACCGTGTCATAGGGTAACACTACGGCGCAAGCTATCGATTCCGACACCGGCAGCCTGGGTTCCAGTTCCCACTCCGCGCGACTGCTGGAAATGATCAACATCTCCGTGAATGCATACAGATGTTTATGATTCAGGGTGATGGCGATGCCATTTCCCTCTTTGGATGTCAAACATCATAAATCGACAAAAACAGGAATTATTGTTACATTTCTTGACAAACCTGATTCCTCAGGGATAATCGTCTGAAATCATTTGATCTCAATAATCGGGGAGCTCTATTGGATCAGGGGTTTTCTACACAGCAGGTCTCCAGGATCACCGGGCTTAGCGCACGACAACTGGGTTACTGGCGCAAGACCGGTCTCCTTTGCCCCGCAATGCAAACAAGTGGTGGCCATGCCCGTTACAGCTTTGTCGACCTCGTTTCATTAAAAACTGCAAGTCGGCTGATCGACGCGGGTGTTTCCGTACAACGCATCCGCCAATGCTTGCAGTCATTGAGTCGATTTCTGCCCAATACAGACACCCCGCTTCAGGAGCTTTCACTGGTGGCCACCGGTGATGTAGTACTGGTCTTACGCAGTGGCGCTGCCTTTGACGCACTGACAGGACAGGAATGGATATTTCATGTGGCAGACCTGGAGCGCGAGGCGCTGCTGCTGTTAGGTAACAGTGAAACACCATGTCAGGGAAAACTTTTCAATGATACTGATCAACCGAATTTGGAAAAATTAATCGGCCAAGCCAGGGATAGCCGATGGTGATAATCGGGCCTATCGCATAATCATTATGATCGCAGGGGAGCGGAACAATGGCACATACAAAGCAAGATCTATCAATTCGCATGGTTAAAGACCAGACAGATGGTGTTCTGAACTGCCTCGAAGGCAAGCCTGAACTGGAAAACCTGGATCGTCAGGCAGGTCACCAATACTTACCCATGGATGTTTTCGTCGACTCGAAAACCATGGATGAACACTTCCACGCTTCGTCGATTCGCCGCCGATGGACGAAAACCCACCAGAGTTCTTCCTGAAACACCCGATACCTACTTGCGCCATTGGTAGGGGTATTCATGATTCCTTGTTACTCAGGGCGTGTGTCGGCCATTACTGACCCGTGATAGCGCATGAATTTGTGGCTCTACTCACATCTTCCGGCGCTGCACCTGAAACTGGCAGATGCATGAAAAAGTCACGCTTTCCGGGACCGGTTAATCCGTGATCAACAGCGTGTAGTGTAGCTTCAACTTTCTACTTGTCTCTTGGCTTCCCCTTAGCATATTGCCTGGTGGCTCACGATCGGGAACAACGATGCAATTTATGGAACAGTTAAACCTTGCGTATCTACCAAGCAGAGTTGACGGGGCTCCAATTTTGTTTAGGCATTGATAGCCAGGATATCTATACTCGGCAGCTGAATTTTGTTCTTCTATTATACCTGATGTGGCAAGACTATGAATCGAATCATACATAGGATATTGATCTCACTCCTTGGGACGATGGCGGCATTCTCACACGTCGCCGCCCAGCAAACCCCTGTTGCAGAGGCCTTGAGCGCCCGCATGGTCGAATTGCAGTCCCGCGGTAATCTGGAGATTGGTGGCGCTGATATCGCCGCCCGCGAGATTCTCCCGGCGATCTACGCCAACCGCGAGTTTCAGCCTATGTGGAACAATGAAACGCGGGTACAGGAACTGATTGCCCTGATCCAGACGGCACCGCAAGACGGGCTGGAGACGTCCGATTATTTTCTCGATCAATTGCAGTCGCAGCTGGCCAGGGCCCGATCCTCTGGCACGCCACTGGATCAGGCGGATCGGGATATTCTGCTGACCGAGTCGCTGATTCGCTTCGGCTATCACCAGCTGTTTGGAAAGGTCAACGCCACGGCGCTGGACGCAAACATCAACTTTACCCGGACGTTCCTGGACGGTCGTGAGGCAGTCGCGGCCATCCCCGAAGACATTGCCTCGCCGATGCCGCTGCAAGAACAACTCGAGCGGGCCGTTCATCGTGGCCCGTTCTATCGCACGCTGCAAAAACACCTGGCGGATTATCGCCAGATCGCCGCCGACGGTGGTTGGCCCCTGGTGCCGGCCGGAGAATCCCTGCGTGAGGGTGACAACGACCCGCGGGTGGCAGTCTTGCGCGCTCGCCTGACCGTGACCGGGGACTTTCCGGCCGGCAGCGATACCAGCTCTACCGTCTTTGACGAGGCGCTCAAGACAGCAGTGATGCGTTTCCAGGAGCGCCACGAGCTGGGTGCCGATGGCATCGTCGGAAAGAACAGCTATGCAGCCATGAACGTACCTGTTGAGACTCGTATCGATCAGATCCGCCTGTCGCTGGAGCGGCTGCGCTGGGTCCGCGGGGAACGTGCCGAACGCTTTATCGCCGTCAACATCGCCGGGTTCCAGGTTTTCTATGTCAACGATGATGGTATCGTCTGGATTTCCCGGGCCATGGTAGGCAAGACCTACCGGCAGACACCGGTGTTCCGCGGCACCCTGAGCTACATGGAGGTCAACCCTACCTGGACGGTGCCGCCGACAATCCTGCTCAACGACACCCTGCCAGCCATCAAGCGCGATCCCGGCTATCTGAAAAGCAAAAACATGAGCGTAATCGATCGGGACGGCCGCAAGGTCAATCCGGCCACCATCGACTGGCCGTCCTACTCCCGTGGCTTTCCCTACTCCATCCGCCAGGAGCCGGGGCCGAAAAACGCACTAGGAGAGATCAAGTTCATCTTCCCCAACGAGCATTTCATCTTCCTGCACGACACCCCGAGCCGGTCGTTGTTTGCACAGCCTGATCGTGCCTTCAGCTCCGGCTGTATCCGGGTCGAGCATCCGTTCGAACTGGCCGAGCAGATCATGAACGATCCGGCACAGTGGGATCAGGCGGCTCTGAAACAGGTCAGGGATTCCAAGCAGACCCGCCGCATCAATACCCCGCAGCTGCCAGTGCTGATCCTGTATCTAACCGCCTCGCTACAACCAGACGGACGACCGCGATTCCTCAAGGACGTTTACAGCCGTGATGGGGCGCTGCTGGCGGCGCTTGACGGGGATGTCCTCATAACGCCGCCCGCAAACTGAAAAATAACGCCGCAGACAATCCGGCATCAATCGCATATGTTCGACGGGCCTCCGGGCAACGGCCAACAAGGCGAATGACACCGACGGATGCAGGGACTCCTGCATCGGGCACTGTGGGTAAAAGGTGTGCTGCACGACTCTACCGATGACATAGCTACACACAGGCGGGCTTCGCCGGATGTCCCGAGCCAGAACCCCAGGTTCTTGTCGAGGAATTCCTCCCAGGGCATGTAGTGGGAGCCGCCACAGGAGAAGGTTAATCCGATGAGGCCATTGAATATGTTTAGCATCGCCGATCGCAGGCCAATGGTTTGGTCCATGAATCTTGGGTCACGGAAACAGCGTAGTATCCGGGGGACAGCATCTTTCGGCATATCGGAATCGACAGGATAATCCCGGCGGGAATTGGCCAGGCAAAGACCAGGGTTGCTGATCTCTTCGATGCCGTGGATACGGAAACGATGCGGGTCATCCACCGACCAGAGGGTCGCGCGGGAACTTGAGAAGTGCGGCTTGGTGTGGAAAACCCCGTTACTGTGAAGAGCTCGGCAAGCAGGTCCAGCACTACATCGATGCGTTCGTCCATCGGGCTGGTCACCCGCGCTTGCTGGAAGAGACCGGGGCGAATACCCTGACCGGCCCCACTCCCCCTGTGACGTCTGTACCACTCATTCCGATGGGAGATTTTATTGTGCCGTATGCGTTGTTCGTCGAGGTTGCCTCACATCTCCAGTGGAAGCGTCATCTCATCTGTCGCTGTATAAGGCTGGTTGTCGGTTGTATCATTTACCAATGTGCCACTATAACCTGACCCCTGACGGGTAACGGCTATTAACCAAGTGCGGTCAACACGAATTGATGACAACAAATCAGGCGACTTAACATGTACAGATTTCAGGACCTGCCTGGCTACTTAATCACCCTCTCGGTCTTAACCATCGCATATGTGGTTACTGGAATAATCGGTCTATCTATCCAGACCGGCCATAATGGAATAACACCCATTTGGCCACCTTCAGGAATTGCCCTGTTTGCATTCTGCCGTTATGGTCCCCGCATGTGGCCAGTTGTTGGACTGGGCATTGCCTTTCTGGCCTGGTATGAAGGTATTCCACCTTTCTCGGCAGCAATAGCCAGCGCCGGAAATATTACCGAGGCCTGGCTGGGATGCTATCTAATCCGGAATTTTCGTATCGACATTGGGCAGCGTTTCAGGGATGCCTGGCTGTTTCTGTTACTACCTGCACTACTGGCTCCTGTAAGCGCGGCCACTATCGGTACACTCGGCCTGGTACTGGGAGGTGCCGTGCCATGGGGTGATGTGGATCATATCTGGTTTATGTGGTGGCTGGGCGATGTTTGTGGCATCGTGCTGTTCTTGCCATTACTGGATGCCTGGTGGCGTCGCCCAAAACGCTGGTCTACAAAGCTACGGCTGGCCGAATGGCTGGCTGTTGTCTCCTTCTCCATGCTCATTGGCTGGTATACCTTCCACGACATTCATGGACATGAATTCCACGGGTCAATCCATATGCACTTTCTTATTATGCCGTTTCTACTCTGGGCCGCCATTCGGCTAGGTCTGCGCGGTGCCACTCTGGTTTCCCTGATCGCCTGCGGCTGGGTACTGTGGGGTGCTGCCAGTGGCAGCGGTCTGTTCGAGATGGATGACAGCGTTGTCATGGGCTTGATGGAGAGTAGTTTCATTTTGGTTGTCACCCTCACCGGCTTGATTGTACAAGGCCTCTTCCGGGAGCATTCACTGGATATGGAAGATATCCGCAATGCACGCAACAAACTGGAAGCGCGCGTCAGGGAACGCACGGCTGATCTGGAAAACAGCAATAAGAGATTGCATCGGGAAATCAAGGAAAAAGAAATAACGGAGAGAGCCCTGAAGAAAAGCGAACAACAACTGTACAAGGCCAAGGAGACTGCCGACCTTGCCAACGAATCAAAGTCACGATTTCTTGCCGCAGCCAGCCATGATTTGAGGCAACCTTTGCAGGCAATATCCTCGAACACCGAACTGCTGACTATAAACAATACGGACCCGGTACTTGCCAGCCCCATCCAGCAACTGAGTGATGCAACGCTGGCCATGCAAGAGTTACTTGAGGGATTGCTTGATGTAAGCAAGCTGGATACCGGTACTATGAAACCTGAAATGAGGGCTTTTTCCTTAAGTCCACTGCTCAATCAGCTTCGGGAACAGTATCAGTCCGTCGCCACAGAGAAGGGGATAACCCTGAAACTCGTACCGTGTACCGCAGTTGTACGCAGTGATCCCACCCTGTTAAGGGTAATCCTTCAGAACCTGATCAGTAATGCCATCAAATACACCCGTCAGGGGAAAGTTATCATCGGATGCCGGTATCGTGGTGATCGCTTACGTATTGAGGTGTGGGACAGCGGCACGGGCATTCCCGAGGATGCGAAGGAGGCCATCTTTGAAGAGTTTCATCAACTGGACAACCCGGCCCGTGACCGCAAGAGAGGGGCAGGAATCGGGCTTGCGATTGTTAAACGAATGGCCACTCTACTGAAGCATCCGCTCTACCTGCACTCTGTTGTGGACAGGGGCAGCAGTTTTACAATCGAGGTACCTCTCGTCGACAGAGCACGGCAGGAAGCACCTGCTGCACAACAGGCAATCGCCAGGCCAGATAGTGGATCAGAAGCCGGTAGCATCCTTCTCGTCGAGGATGATGAAATTGTCCTGCACGCCAATCATGGCCTGCTGAAAACACTTGGCTACAAGGTCACCCCTGTCTCTGGCGCTGAAGCCGCAATGAAGTGGATAACTTCTGAATCGCCGCCCCCTGATATTATCATTTCAGATTATCGCCTGGCGGGCGACTGCGTCGGCACGGAACTGGTTAAGCAGCTTCGCAACAGGGCTGGCAGTCTGATTCCGTCGATCATACTAACTGGCGACATGACTCTCTCCAACGATAAAAACCACCTGCCCGATAACAGTTTGCTATTGCAAAAACCGGCACGTGTCCAGGATCTGCTTCAGGCTATCAACCAGCTACTGGGAAACCCTGTCCCTTCATAATAATGACGAGACCGGCGAAGAAGAGCTAAAACTGCTTAACTGTTACGCCAGCCTCAACAGAGACGGTCCTTCGGGGCTGTTTTCGTATCAGCGTTAGTTGCTTTCTGCCCGATCAATCGTCTAACAGGAACGCTGCGCCCGGGTGTTTTCTGTATGTGTGCCAAGGACTGTATTTGACCTGAAGCAGGACCTTCATATTCAGAAGACTAGCGACTAACAAGCCAGTGAAGGATTTACCTGATTCACAGGCTCATCAGTTATCGAACATTGCATTTTTACCGGGTTCACGCACCCGGTCGAATCCAATTGGTATTCAAATAGTGCAATAACTGTTTCGGATGCACCAAGGCGAAGCAAATATTTGGCAAAGTTTGTGACAGCAATATCTGCTTGTTTATAAATATTAATCACTTATAAAGCCCACACCTTGTGGCGCACTTTTTGCAGAGTTTCTGTTATGACAGGACACACTACAGGACGAGTCTGTCCAGTGTAAGTATTCAGCCTAAGGATTAGCCAGATCAGCTGCTAAATCATTTTCTGGGAAAGAGGGCATTTTAATGACACGAACTATCTACACCTTGATATGTGGCGCGCTGATATTTTTAGCAGCATTAACCCCGATAATCATCCTCATCATTGATAAGGCAGGATTCTAGTATCTTTACGCACCCCCGATATTGTTGATCATACTGCACTCCCAGTTAGCACAACAGGTTCTTCATTTTTGACAGCAAAGTGGATTTATTATCATGATATATAAATCCACTAAAGCTGGCTTTGTCATTGAGGTGACTTTTTATACAAAGCCAGTGTTTCTGCCAACACCGCTTCGATCGCGCGCATAATCTCTGCGGATTTTTCCGGATCCAGCGCATCGGTATGAGGCGAGGCAAACCGTCCTGAATCGTTATCGAAATACTTGCCGGATGCGGTGGCAAACTCATCTGACAGGGCTGCTCGTATCAATATTTCCGCACCTGTACGTATATCGCCTCCTGCCATACCAAAACCCTCTTTCACCATCTTGGTACCGAGCAGCGAACCGGGATTGACTGCGATGATGGCCGGGGAGTCATCCTTTGCAGATAGTGCCATAACGCGAGACCACGCAGTAATCGCCAGCTTGCTTTGCGCATAGGCTTCGAGTTCATCAGATAAGCTGAATCGTCCAGCCAATGCATCCAGATTAACCGGCGACTGCGCAGCAGAGGAAAGATTGATGACCCGTCCAGACGCACCAATCAGCGGCAACAGCCGTTGCGTTATCAGATACGGAGCAATGGTATTCACCGCAAACCGCACATCCAGCCCCTCCTCCGTTATGGATTCCTGAGTACGAAAGATACCGGCGTTATTAATCAATACATCAAGTTGAGTGTGTTGTTCAGCAACTGCCTTTGTAAATGCATCGACATCGACCATGCGCGACAGATCGCCCAGGTAACGGTTAACGCGTCCACCACCCGCAAGCCCTGAAAGTGCAGTTTCCACGCGCTCCAGTTTTTCCGGATTACGTCCGTGCAACAGCACATGGTGGCCTTGCGAAACCAGCATCCTGGCCGTTTCCAGACCAATACCATCGGTTGAACCGGTAATAAGAATGGTTTTTTGCACTATCTTGTCCCTCAGTCAGTGAAGTCTGGCAGTACTTCATTGGCCAGACGTTTCAGTGTTGTTTCGATATCTATCTGGTTAAAACGCAGGTTCAGTGCCACATGGTTTATGCCAATTTCTTGCAGTAAACTTAAATAATATCGAAGATGTTTTACACCACTTCTAAACCCGAGATGAATTGCTTGCGGTGGCGCATCAGGATCTTCGAGCAGATCTATATAGAGCGACTGCACAGCAGGTTTATCCGGACCGCCAACCGCAGCAATTCGCTTGCGCCATCCGTGAATGACGTTCGATTGCTCACTCAGGCTTCGTGGATAAGTAATCCAGCCCTCTCCGTGAGATGCAATCCACTCCGGATCCTGCTGACTGCCTGCAGTGATCAACAGCGGAATTTTTCCCGCTGTCGGCTTGGGCAGCATATCCATGCCACCATAGGGGCTGCCATAGATATTCTCGAATGATGGTGCGTCTTCCCACATGCGATTGATATATTCAAAGCTTGCGCGGAAACGCTCACCACGATCATCAAAGCTCATATCAAGTGCTGGATATTCTTCTGGTCGATCACCCGAAGCGACACCTAAAATAAGCCGTCCACCCGATAGCACGTCAACACTGGCTGCTGCCTTGGCAACGTGTGCAGGATGACGCAGCGGTAACACAATGCTGGCGACGCCCAATGCAATGCGCTCGGTTTGCGCAGCCAGCATACCCAGGTAGACGAAAGGGTCGAACAGTTGTCCGGCATCCCCAAATGTCGGCACATTGAACGGGACGTCTCGCAACCAGATGGCAGAAAACCCCAGCGCTTCCGCCAGTTGAACACGCTCCATATGGCGAGTCATGCCGGGCACAGGTCCGGTTGTGTAAGCCTCCAGAGGCACTACCAGCCCAAGACTTAACCGGTTCGGACAAAACGTGGTGTTGTATCCCCGGTTGATGGGCTGGAAAATTTTCTCGTCAACGATTTTTTGCATTTCAGTTCTACCCAGTCGAAGTCTTTGGCGCTTATTCGTTGATTTCCTGGATGTTGACGAGCATATCCGGCCAGGCGCGCTGACTGTCCATATCGTACTGTGCACCTTGCTCATCTGCCCATTTGAAGCGTTTCAGGGCCGGAGTTTGGCTGCTTGCCTGAGACAGCCAGTAAGCTTCTTCACGAAGGGCTTCTTCAATCGGCAGATCGATCGAGGCATAGACGGCCTGTTTGCTTGCCTTGATCGACTCGCAAGGCCACACCGCGATGCGTGTTGCCAGACCTTCAACGAAAGGTCAGATCAAGTAGCAACTATCACAGCATATATTAGAAAAAATGCTCTCTAACCCCCTTTTCAATTCAGCTGACTACCGCACGGACCGCGGCAAGCGCTGTCATATTCAGCAGTCCTCTCACAGAGATCGAAGGTGTGACGATATTTGCAGGTTTCGCTACACCAACCAGCAAAGGCCCGATGACAATGCCATCTGCGAGGACTTTCAGCATATTGAATGAAATATTGGCGGCATCCAGATTCGGCATCACCAGCAGATTGGCTGCTCCTGAATACGCAAGACCGGGATAACGGGTATTACGCATATCCTCGGAGAGCGCCAGGTCAGCATGCATCTCACCTTCAACCTCCAGGTCCGGGAGCCGTGTACGTATTAACTGCAGCGCATCACGCATCTTGCGTGAAGATGCCGTGTCATGGGTGCCGAAATTGGAGTGAGAGACCAGCGCCACTTTCGGCTCAATGCCGAACCTTCGTACCTCTTCCGTCGTCAGTCGGACAATTTCGACGATATCATCAACATCAGGGTCCTCCTGTACATAGGTATCGGTAATGAACAGCGTGCCGCTGTGCAAAACCAGGGCGTTGAGAGAGGTGAGCTTTTTTACCCCTTCTGCCAGACCAAGAATCTCCTCGATGTGCCGCAGGTGCTTTTGATAGCGCCCCAGCAACCCGCACAACATGGCATCCGCATGGCCCTGACGGACCATCATTGCCGCCAGTACCGTGCTGTTGGTTCTCACCAGTGATCTTGCCTCGACAGGTGAATAACCACGACGTGCCACCAGGGCAAAATAGGCCTCACAGTACTCCTGGTAGCACGGGTGATCCTGGGGATCCACCAGCTGAAAATCCCTGTCGATCCTGATCGACAGCCCCAGATCCTCGATCTTGCCGCTGACCACGGTCCGCCGTCCGATCAGGATGGGACGGGCAATGCCCTGGTCGATCACCTGCTGGGCCACCTGCAGGACCTTCTCCTCCTCACCACCGGCGTAAACCACCCGGGGTTGGTTTTCCCGCGCCAGGTCAAAGACCGGTTTCATGGTCATTCCGGTGCGAAACACGGAGTGATGCAAATGTCGTTGATAGGCCTCGAGGTCCTCGATCGGTCGTTCAGCAACACCGGACTCCATGGCCGCCCTCGCCACCGCCGGCGCGACACACTCCATCAGGCGCAGATCAAACGGCTTCGGGATCAGGTAGTCACTTCCAAACCGGAGGTTCTGCCCGCTGTAGGCAGAACGCACCTCTTCGGAAGTCCCCGCCACGGCAAGATCTGCAATCGCCCTGACCGCCGCCATCTTCATCGCCTCATTGATGCGGATTGCGCCCACATCGAGGGCGCCACGGAAGAGGAAGGGAAAGCAGAGCACATTGTTCACCTGGTTGGGGAAATCCGAGCGTCCGGTGCCAATGACCGCATCAGGACGTACCGCTTTCACCTCGTCAGGCATGATTTCGGGAACGGGATTGGCCAGTGCCATGATCAGGGGGCGCTCCGCCATATCGGCGAGGTATTCGGGCTTTAGGACACCACCCGCGGAGAGACCCAGGAAAATATCCGCTCCCGGCAACACCTCCCGCAGACTGCGCTTACCGGTCTCGACCGCATAGCGTGCCTTGTAGGGGTCCATCGCCTCCTGCCTTCCGGTGTAGACGACACCGGCGATATCCGTGACCAGAATATTTTCCGGTTTCAGCCCCATCTCGACCAGCAGGTCAAGGCAAGCGAGGGCGGCGGCACCCGCACCTGAGGTCACCAGCCGGACTTCGTCGATCTTCTTGTCGACGACCCGCAGGCCATTGTAGATGGCAGCGGCAACAACGATAGCCGTACCGTGCTGGTCATCATGAAAGACCGGAATGTTCATCCGCTCCTTCAATCCCTTTTCGATGACAAAGCACTCCGGAGCCCTGATATCTTCCAGGTTGATACCACCGAAAGAAGGTTCGAGACGCGCCACGGTTTCGATGAATTTCTGCGGATCCTGCTCATCGACTTCAATGTCGAAAACATCGATATTGGCAAATTCCTTGAACAGTACCGCCTTGCCCTCCATCACCGGTTTGGAAGCGAGGCCACCGATATTGCCCAGTCCCAGAACCGCTGTGCCATTGGTAACCACGGCAACCAGGTTACCCCTGGCGGTATAGTCCGCCGCCGATAGCGGGTTTTCCTCGATCTCCCTACAGGCAAAGGCGACGCCGGGCGAGTAAGCAAGCGCCAGATCCCGCTGGTTGGCCAGCGGCTTGGTCGCCTTGATCTCCAGTTTCCCGGGCCTGGGGTGGCGGTGGTAATCAAGTGCACTTTTCTTGAGGTCTTCGAACATGGGGATTGTCGCCCGTTGCTAGCGGATGCCGATAATACACTGGATGATACCCTGAAAAAAAACGGGGTCAGAGCAACAATTGAATATATACCAATGGATTCCGGGTCTTCGCTGCGCTCCGCCCGGAATGACGAATCAATCAGATTCTCCTTAAAAACAGGAAAATAAAGAAAATTAGATTTTAAGGAGGATGCATCATGAAAAAGTCACGCCTGCTAGGCGCAGTGTGCGCTTGTTTATCTTTACTTGGAATAATATCAACGGTGTATGCGGTCCTGGTCTCGCGCCTAGGTGGTCTGGCTTACTACGATGACACACTCAAGATTACCTGGACCGCCAATGCTGATGTCAATGGCTTAATGAACTGGACTGAGGCTAACACATGGGTTGATAACCTGACCATTGGCGGGAAAGGAGGCTGGCGCCTCCCAAGCGTGGACGTTGACGGAAACGGTACCGTTGTGGATTGCTCAACTGCCAGTGAGGCTGACTGCCGTGACGATGAGCTGGCTTATATGTTCTACCAAAATGGTGTAAACACAACAACTCAAGCACCTTTTAGCGATCTCTTGGGTGCATTCTACTGGTCGGAAACTGTATTCGAGACCACGCCAGTATTTCGTGCGTGGATATTTGAGTTTGCATCGGGCTTTTTGCTAGCTGATGGGCAAGCGCTGGATACACACGGGGCATGGGCGGTATACAACGGTGATATTAGCGCGGTGCCGGTACCGGCCGGGGTGTGGCTCTTCGGCTCCGGTCTTCTGGGATTGATCGGAATCGCAAGACCCAGAAAAACCTGATTGGTCACAACCCCATCAACAGGGACAACAGCTTCGAGACTGTGCTAAAACGGACGAAAGGCTGCCAAAATAGCTGCATTATTTGATGCGGACATTTGATTATGCGACACATCATCGGCGATTCAAGAGAACAATCCAGCCTATTACCTGACACCCTTGATGATCACCCGGTACGGGTGATCGATACCTTTGTGGACACCCTGGACATGAAGGCACTGGTAATCATCCTTTTTATAGCTGTCGCCAACAGTAGAAGTCATGCTGCCGTCAACATGAGCTTATCAGATGTCACCAGGTTCGGCTCGAAACCACACAGGCACAACACGGCGTGCAACATTTTTAAATGTGTAGCGCTCACCAGTTGAACCTGTCAGCAAAACAGTCCTCGTTACATGAGGTTTCAGCGTTAGCCACCAAGGGTACAATGAGCTGGGGCAATGCCTGTGTTGAGCATGCATGCTCGACAACTAAAACTACAGAAAATACGGAGATGTCGACAAGGCTATCGCAGCATCACGTCACCTTTGGATCGTGTATTTATGTTGTGTGTTAGATTGGGTTGTAAATACCAGAGGTCGCCTGTTCCCCGACTGGCTACGGCTGCTGAGATCACTAAATGCGCTGCAGCAGCCAGGCGATTGAGCGCCTGTAGATACTGGCATAATAGATAATTTACGGAAACAACATAATGTGGATTCAAACGACATGCAATCTAGAGTTTCAAATGGGTGACTCGACCCCTTTGGTACTCATGCTTCGTCCGCGCAGCGGGATACAACAATGGATAGCACAAGAAGCCTATACTCTGTCGCCCAGTGTTACGGTAGAGGAGTACACTGACATCTTCGGCAATCTTTGTCAGCGGTTGGTAGCACCAGCAGGTGAGTTTTCTATTCATACATCAGCAACTGCATTGACTGCGGATGTGGCAGATGAAGCACCAGGCGCTTTTTTTGTGGAGGTGCAAAATCTACCGGATACGGTCTTGTTGTACTTACTCCCAAGTCGATATTGTGAATCGGACCGGTTCGGTAATCTCGCGCAGGACATCGTTGATGGTGTACAGCTCGGCTACGATCAGGTATTCAGAATCAGCGACTGGATTCGAAACTCGATACGGTACTCTCCCGGGTCCAGCGCATTTCCATTATCTGCTATCGAGGTGAGTGCACAACAGCAAGGGGTGTGTCGCGATCTTGCCCATCTTGGCATCGCCCTTTGTCGCAGCATCAGCATCCCTGCACGTCTGGTCGTTGGGTTCCTTTACGGGCTGGAGCCCATGGACTTGCATGCTTGGTTCGAGGCGTATGTTGGGGGTCGTTGGTACGCGTTCGATCCCACGCAGAACATCCTTCGTGGTGGTCGACTTGCAGTGGCCTACGGACGTGACGCAGCCGACGTTTCTGTATATCACCAGTTTGGTCCGCCCGCTATTTTTACCAGCATGGATGTTCAAGTGGTGTTGCTGGATGGTCCTCCCGGCTGAGATAGACAGAATGACTATTCCATACTTCATGGAAGTCCGACCGGCTTCCAGGCCATCATTCTTTTTATCCGATTTTCTGAACCAGAACTCTTATTGATAGATACGCACGCTTCCTGCCATTCGACAACAAACCAGCGCGTACTATCACCAGGCACCTGCAATATCACTACCGGCTGCTGAATAAAACACCCGCGAATGCCGCTTCCTTGCTGAATGTCACCGAGGCAAGGGGAACCGGAATAGACGATGGCGATGTAATTTGTCCTTCCAGATGCACTTTATATGACAGGGTTGTCGAACCAAGACCATTCACATGAAATACACCATCAGAGGTACTGCATGCAATTGTTGTTAGTGATACCGGTACCAGTTCGGTGGACTAAATGCTATTCCAGAGCCAGTTCCAGCCCCTGAAATCCAGCGCTTTGTACGAACCAGAATCACCAGGCAGAGTAACGGGTGAAGTTGTCTGGTGCATGCCGGTGCCGCCGAAGAAGGTCCACGGCATGTCGATGTAGGGATTTTCGGTACCGTCAATCGAACCCGAATGTGAGCCACTTGCATGCTGCAGGGTGCCGATGTGAATACCGTTGAAACTGGCAAACGGCGTCTTCTCGTCAGACGAGTGCGTACCTTCGCCACAGGATCGATAGAGAAATAGGAACCGGTAATGTCAGTCATGGCAAGGCCCGCCTTGAGACAGGGCGGGGTGGTCCCGTCAGTGCAGAACACTGTACCTGCTGTGCCCAAAGTGAAGTTAATTATTGCGCTGCTGGTCAATGCAGCTGAGACAGTAATACTGGTGCTGCCCATGGTGGAAATCCGGAGAAATGTCAAAAGCGCACAGCCTATGGCCGCATCATCCACTAGAAAATAGTCTCGTTGAATCGCAAGGCTCAGCTACCCAGCCATCAAGCCTGCCGGGATCAGTAGTCGAATCGTGGCAGGATTTTCTTATGTACCTCAGGACAATATACAGGCCGGTTGTTCACCCATATCCTGAAGATCTACCGGGTGTTTGTGTTAAAGCAACGCCCGGTTAGTCTCGAAGGAGTACTACAGATGCAACCACTTGTTTCGGTTATCGTTACCTGCCTCAATAGTGCGAGGTTTTTACCTCATGCCGTCAACTGTACATTATCCCAAACATATAAAAATATCGAATGCATTATCGTGGATGATGGGTCAACAGATAATACCTGCGCGATAGCCGAATCCCTGATGCAACAGGATTCCAGAATCAAATTCGTATCCAACACAGGTAACCATGGCCCCGCAGGGGCGCGCAATTTTGGCGTTCGGCATGCGCGCGGCGAATGGATCCAGTTCTATGACGTAGACGATCATCTGTACCCAGACAAGATAAGACTCCAGCTGGATTATCTTACAGATAACGATAACCATACCGATGACGATGTGGTCATTTATTCTGATTTTGAAGTCAACTGGGAAACTAAAGATGGCATTGTTGAACGTACCATGACAAACAAGGTTGGGGCACACCCCAGAGAGGCACTGATGAATAAAATCATGTCATGGAGCAACGGTCCTACAATGCCATTCCAGGTTGGAAGCATGCTTTTTAAACGCAGAATATTTAATGATAAATTGTTTAATGAAAACCTGATGATGTTCGAAGAGATTGAACTGTTTACTGATCTGCTGCATAAACACATACCGTTTATATATGTCCCGACAGTAGCGATGACTTATCGAATTCATGATTCCAATACGACCCGGGACTACAGAGGATTCGTAATGGGATATATCCAGTTTCTCGAAGAGGCGTTCAATAAAGACCCTGAGCTTGTACAAGCTGCTTCCACGCGAATGAATATCCAAATAAATCATGCCATGAAAGGAAATGACTGGGAAATAATCGAGAAAATTATCGCCCTTATCAAAAAGACAAAAATTCCAATTCAGTTCAAGTGGAAAGGAATAAATCTCAGTAACCCTTATTTGCTGCAACTGCTTTTCTACAGGAAGAAACTTTCGCATACGCGACAGTTGCAACACGCGCAGACTTCAGTGCCCATATGTAATCACTGATTCGCATCGGCCGTGGCGTGACCCCAGCCCTCGGGCCGCCCGGTTCCGCAGGCGCGACGGCATTGATCGCTCGGTGCTCGGCTCGGAACCACAAAGTCACAACTCGATAGGCTTTATCATTGTTCTTTCAAGCCGGAGGGATTGACAGTCCCCTAGTGTATATCATCACGGAATCCGAATGGGACATGAATCCCGGGGATCGTTCGATTCAACGCGTCGCGCCCCGGGGACCGTTAGTAGTGCTCAGCTGACGATACCAGAGTATGGATTCCGGCAGGTGCCATCTTTGTCAATCGCTGGCTTACGGGACCTTTTCCTTCACCCCCATATGATACTGGGCCACTTATAGATCGTCCACGTCCGGCGTCTGGAATCATCGAGCCACAGTTGCCGTTCGCCATACGACATTCATGCCCACCAAGTCAAAATTGAACACATTTAGACATAGAAGGTGATTGACAGTGATCGCGTCACACTGATACTGGTGTGACATGACGGAAACCCATTATCTCGCAGATATACTGGTGCTGCTGGCAGCAGCAATCGTTGCCGTCCCGGTCTTCCGGCGACTGGGCCTCGGTTCGGTGCTGGGGTACCTGGCGGCCGGTGCCGTTGTCGGCCCCTGGGGATTCGGTTTCATCGACCAGATAGAGGAAATCCGCCATATCGCCGAGTTCGGCGTTATCTTCCTGCTGTTCATCATCGGCATCGAACTCAAACCAGCACGGCTGTGGACCATGAGACGCATGGTATTCGGACTGGGTACCGCGCAGCTGATGGTGACCGGCCTGGCCATTACCGGCCTGGCCCTGTTGTTTGACCAGCCACTCAGGATAGCCGTGATCATCGGTTTCGGTCTTGCACTCTCGTCAACAGCGTTTGGCCTGCAGATACTCACCGAACGTGGCGAAATGGGGACCCGTCATGGCCAAACAGCATTTTCTGTACTTCTGCTGCAGGATCTGGCAGTGGTTCCACTGCTGGCACTGGTGTCACTGCTGGCTGCTGAAACCGCATTGCTGGAAGGGATCGAGTTCGCGATACTCGATGCCGTACTCGTTATCGCCTTCGTCATCCTCATTGGCCGGTTCTTGTTATCTCCGATACTGCGACTGGTGGCGACCAGCCGGACGGCGGAGGTGTTTACTGCCGCAGCCGTATTTGCGGTACTCGGCACAGCATGGCTGATGGAGGCGGTGGGTCTGTCGTTGGCACTGGGCGCCTTCCTTGCCGGACTGATGATGGCGGATTCCCACTACCGGCATCAGTTGATTGCGGATATCCAGCCATTTCGAGGCATCCTGCTTGGCCTGTTTTTTATGGGCGTCGGCATGACAATCGATTTTGGCTTGCTAGGCAGGCAATATGTGTTAATTGCCGAACTGGTGCTGGGTCTGTTGCTGGTCAAGTCCGTCATCCTCTGGATCCTCTGCCGACTCATGGGTCTGGGTACAGAGGATGCGGTGCGGGTATCGATGCTGTTGTCACAGAGCGGGGAATTCGGTTTCGTGCTGTTCGGGCTGGCCGCCATAAGCGGCATCCTGCCGGAAGATCTATTTAATATTCTGACACTGCTAGTGGCACTTACCATGACCACCACGCCTTTGATGGCGAACGTCTGCGAATACGCCGGCAAATGCCTGACCAAAGCAACCGTCAGGCATGATGTCAGTACCAACCATATCGAGCATGGACAGCCGCATGTCATCATCGCCGGATTCGGTCGCGTTGGACGGCGAGTAGCAAGGATCTTGCAGACCGGGAATGTGCCCTATCTCGCTATTGACAGTAATCCTGATCGCGTGCAGGAAGGCAGGCGTGACTCGTTCTCGGTCTTCTATGGTGATGCCAGCCAGGTCGACGTCCTGAAGGCGGCGGGCACAGCACAGGCCGGGGTCCTGGTGTGCACGCTTGACGAGGCCGTGCCTGCTGTGCGCTTAGTTAGTATCTTGCGACAGCATTACCCCAACATTGCCATCCACGCACGTGGCCACGACCGGCAACACTGTGAGCAGCTGCTAAAGGCCGGAGCAACCATTGTCATTTCGGAAACACTGGAAGCAAGCCTGCAGATCGGTGCAGCGGTGCTTACTACCATGGGTGTCATTGATGAGGACGCCTCCTCGCTGATCGAGTCGTTCCGCAAGGAATATTATGGATAATCCGGACATGCGAATTGAAATGTATCCTGGTATTCCTGAACGGTCTCAACATCAGGCGGTTACCTGACGCCCTACACCACCACGACAGAATTCGCCAGCCACGCCTTCAGACTCACGCAAGGCGCTATTCGTCGCTCGCATCCTCCCGCTCCAATCGAGTTGCCACGCGATGACCGCTGCTGCTGTCGAGATAATAATCTATTTCCACATAATCATCGATGCCCAGGTCATCGACCCCGAAGTAATGCACAGGTAATACACCATCGTCCTGTTCATCAATGATCACAGTATCTGATTTAATCGTGATGTCGAGTCCCGCAACCTTCACATTGCCATCCCACCGCTTCCAGTGCCCCCCTCGACCAGCCCTTCCACCTCGTGATCGTCTTCCATGCTGAACTCGATTTCTTCAGCTACCAGAGCCTCATCAGCATTAGGGTAACCTTCAACATCTATTTCAGCACCAACCACCATATCCTCTGAAGCTCCGTCAGAGTTCATTGTAGAATGGGGGGTCGGCCTGAAGAGGCAAACACAGGTTCTATCATGGTTGCCATGTTGTTTACCCCTGCGACACTATGCCGCACCCGGTTCCAATGTAATTAAAATGATGTTTAATCAGTATCAAACTGTCTCGTCACCGCACTCCACTAGACGTGTGTAGTGACTTTTTCATTAAATTTACTACAGGAAAGGCGGCATGCCCATAATCAGCGGCTTTTTCTATCTATCTTAGTAGAATGAATCTCTCCACCAGGAAGTATCTGAAGAAACCTGCATCTTAATTTTTTGCATTTGATACCGGGCGGTCAGCTGTACACGACCTTTCGGGTCCGCCCTTTGCCACTGCATTTCCAGGGGGTGTGACATCATGTCGCATCAGTATTTAATGTATTTCTTATATAGGTGGTATATTATCAAAGTTGAGCACTGGTTTGCCCTTCCATCCCTGTCAATGGAGGATCGCCATGAGTGGTTTTGTCGAGCAACCCAGACTTGCGGAAAAGGCAACATCCAGATATTTGAGCAGGTCAGTACGCAGTTAAACACTTGTAGTGTCAGTCAGTGAGGTAGCATCATGTCAACTATACTTGCGGATTTATTCCATCGTTCTGGTCAATGTCCCTTTGCGTGTTTTCTGAAGTTCCTGTTGTCTGTTTTCTTTATTTACGCGCTTCATGTGGCCGCCTATCACCAGATCGACGTATCACTGTATTCTTATGTCTGGCAGGTAAACTTGTTTGCGGTGATAGCTGTCCTGGCGCTGGCGTTTAACTGGAACTGCCAGTTCCGCAATGCGGACAAAAGATAATTTGACTAACAGGTAAATGAACTGAAGCCACATTGAAACCGCGGAACAGCGGACTCCGTTCATTTGTTAGCCGCTGTTCTTGTTCTTATGCTTCTATGAAAAACCAAGGTGGAGTATCCCGCCGAGATACGATCACTGGACAATCCCCCCGATCAACAAGCAGTGGCGAATCCCGCCAAGAACCAGGCATTGGACAATCCCCCGATCAGCAAGCAAACTGAAATCTCCGGGTTAAAGCAGCTATTCCATTAACGCGCGGCTACCCTCGAAGCGATGGTTTTCAAATGCTTCCGGGATTATGGTCATGCCACACAGCCCAAGGGTCACCTTATATCTACGTTTGCAGATCTCTGCTCGGCTGCTTGTCGCGTTTAGTGACGCCAGATAACTGGAGTCGACCCACGCCTGCTGTTCGTTGTCCGAGGCTGGGGGGCAGGAAGGCACTGGCAGGCGACTTCCAATTGTTTCTGTTAACAGTTTTTCCGGGGCTAGTCGAGAGTCACCGATCAGTAGAAGCGCACAAGCGTACCCTCCCTGAACTCGCGGGAATGTCGCTTTCTGGCCTGTCTTCAGTCACCGGGCCAAATCTTTGAGAAAACAGGCGTCGCGAACTGGCTCAACAATCCCGCAATCCGCAATCCGCAATCCGCAATCCGCAATCCGCAATCCGCAATCCGCAATCCGCAATCCGCAATCCGCAATCCGCACTAGAATCGCACTGCTTGCCTCTGCGAACCCACCGAATATAATATTTAACACTAGCGTTTATCGATATACAGAGAGGATTCTGATGCCCACTTATGACTACCGCTGTGACGTCAACGGCAAGGTTCTTGAAGTCAACCACCGCATGAGCGACACCATCTCGACCTGGGGGGAACTGTGCGAGCACGCCGGCGTGGAGTCTGGCGACACCCCGGCCGACAGCCCGGTTCACCGACTGGCGACGGGCGGCAACGTCATCTCCAGCAACAACCTCGGCAGTGGCTCGACCCCCGCCTGCACCACAGGAAGCTGCTGTCCGGGCGGCGTCTGCGGCCTGAACTGACACCTGAATGCACCGAAGTGTCATCGGCCCGGACAATCTATGATCACGCGACGATGAACCCGGCCTTCGGGTCGGGTTTTCTATCTCCGAGGGAATGATATCGCTGGCTGATGCACCACCATCCCCTTGCAGATTATGAAGGGATGCTGATTATGTATCCCGACGCCAGCCACGCAGTTTCTGGTTGAAGGACACCTTCTCCCTTTATGCGTCGGCCTGTTCGCAGCCGAGCATCGCCTGGTCAAAGTTCTGCACCTTGAGCCAGCACGCTCGGTGATGCTGGTAAATCCACAAAAGAACGTCAGCAAACGCCTTGTATAGACCTGATCCTGCGCATACCTTATTCACCGTAATTGAGGACGGTACACCTAATGGTATGAAGCTGACAATGTCACGGGGAGAACCTTATGCAACGCCAGTCACCATAAGTCCGGAGCGAACCCCGAATAAAACACAGACAGAATTGCAAATTCGCCAATGGAAGACAATCAGACAGATGGAGTTATGACAATGGAAAACATGTTACCCAAAAGACACCCGGATGCAGAAGAATATCTGGAGATACTGGAGCCACATAAACAACAGCTGGAAGATACAAGCCTGATGTGCGGTTTACTTTCATATCTTGAATGGATAGAACTCAACGAGTTCCGCGATCATTTGGCATTTCATGCTTTCTATAAATACCAGAAGCTACTGAATAAAGCTCAGGCCTTTGAGAGTTTGTGTAACCGTTCGCACGCAGGTGACATTAAATCAACAGAGGCACTGCTCAACTACTATTTTATCGAAACAGATGAGCAACCTGTCCGGAGCCAACTGCGCGGTTTATCATCGGCGGATTTGGAATGAAAAAACAACTACGTTGATCGTCGCCACGTCGCCGGCGACTTACCGAAGGTCTTTTTGAATGCGCGTGAAAAGGCGGCTTCAGATTCATAACTGACCATGCTGGCAATATTGGCGAGGAGCGCACATGTGTTCCATGGTAAAAAGCCCATCATCTTTGGGTGGCTGAATAATATCGCTGCCCAATACGGGCGGCAGGCTGAGGTCACTGCCCAACAGCTGCCGGTCATTGTGCGGCAAAAGGACGACCTCTCCCAGCGTCTATATCATTGCGAACGCCGTGCTGCCGAAACCGGCGCTGATAGTCGACCAGGAGCAGGTTATCATACGTGGCGTGACACCAGGTACAGTCACACCGTGTGTCGACCTGTTGGTACCGAGACATTTATTTCCCTGGACGGATGGTGTTGATATGTTAATGATGGAGTATTAAGAAGTCGGTTGTTGGTATTGGCTGGTAACAGCGGGACTGCTTACATATGGTGTCTCGGGAAACCAAACAGGATTTGCATTTGCAATCGGTCTAACGATCATTCAACTGGTTCACTTTCTGTTCAGGGAACACAGTATCACTGCTTTCCCGATACAAGTGCGATTTTGGTATTTAAACCTTCTTGTTGTCGCGTGGCTGGAGCCTCTGCATTGGTTCTATTGGGTTCCTGCTATCGGTACGTGGGCGCGGGTGATTTTCAGATATTTCACAATGGCACGCTGCGTTTCACTATTACCCAGGAATCGTAGTGAACAGTTGTCACTTGATTTGTTAACGAAAACCCTCTTCTCCCGCCCGGTTCGAGGAAGCATTAAACAAGGTTTTGAAGCCAGCCGGTAGATTTCGGATTAGAAAAATGGATCCCTGATGACGCGGATACGCCCATATCACCATCTCAGTCAGTACATTGGTTCCGTATTCTTTATAACCTAAGATTCGTCATCCGACTGGTCTGTACGGACAATCTCGACTTTGACTTGTGTCAGCAAGGCAGCCATGGCACCTAGAGCGGCCAAAACCGGCGCCATAGCCGTCAGCGCACCGCCAACAGCAACCCCTGCAGTGAGTGGAACCTCTATCAGAACCTCGTTATTTGGCTTGCGTATGATCAGTCGTCGCACATTACCTGCTGCAATTAGATTCTTCACATACTCCACAAGCTGATTGCCCGAAAGGGTGACTTTCTCGGTTACCAGTTGCCCTTGTTTATCCTCGCTCAAAATTAATGTCCCTTTGGTGATCTCGTAAATATAATAGTGGATTCTGTCAAAAATGACAGGTCAGAGTATATCCACGAAGCATCATCAGATACACTGCATTACACTTGGTGTTGATTATCACCACACAACACCGAAAGTCTTGCTTGAGGTACACGTGAAGCAATACATTCTACCTGTTACCTTTACGATCGATTTCATCCGCTTGGACTATTGCCGGTAAATCTTTCTTCGCCAGGGCGCAACCGTCATGCCCGAAACCGTATATCAAGGTAACTGCTTTTTAGACAGTTACAAGTATACTGTCCTCACGATCAGGCACTGATCAATGATGGAGGCTCGACTGGAATGACTATCGCAATCATTGGTACTGCAATACTGGTAATTTCCATACTCGGAGCAATACTCTGGGTCAAGCAGTCTGATTCAAGCCGGCAAAGACAGACGACGATTCTGCTTTTCGCGCTGTATTTCTGGGTATTAGTCTTTGTCCAGCTTATTGTTGTGTCTGTTGGCTATTCCGTGCTTACTGGCTGATTGCGTATCAGCAGGTCAATTATCTACTTTTCGGATATATATTGCCTTCAATCCCATATTGGCCGACGACCATGCGCTATCAGCATATCACTGGTAACTGCGCTATAGCAGCGTGCATGCCAGGCCAAGATATACCCATGAATCCGGCGTATTCTCCGATACTGTTTGCCATGCACGAATAAAACTCAAAATACTGGATTCGCCACTATGCATTTTTGACATCCTGATGCCCGTATCCTGTACCGTTGCAGAATCTCCAGAACCCCTCACCAGTTCCGGTGCTCTCTTCCAGCGGCATCTCAGTACCTGTCCTTATTGCAAAAGGAAAGACAGAGGATGCCCACTAAATGTCTTTCTCTATTGTGTAAACCTGAAGAAAGTGCCTGGCTATGAGTCCAGTACAGCTTTAAGAACGATCAGAAGCAGCCATGTACCCAGATAGACACCTGCCAGGGTAAGCAGTGTCAACGAGGTCAATAAATCATATGCACGTTGATGCTCCCGCAGCATCTTCCGGTTATTCATTTTCATGCAAGAGAGCCTAGCGTCTTAATGTGACGGCGTTGCTAGATAATTGTTAGCTCTCGATTAGCAAGTTATGAAGTGGAACGTGACAAATTATTCACCTGCTTGATTATCCCTGTTAAGTCAAAGCCCTCCCGACAATTTCCGAAGGTGGGTTGCTGGTACAACATAGCATGGCACAGCGAAGTACTGGCAATCTCATTTTGAAATTCGCGAATCTCTCCTGTTATCCAATGGGGAATGCTTTCTGCAGGCTGCAGTTGCGCCAAGAAGATAGACAGGCCTTGTGACAGTTTCGTGTCACTTTTATGAAAGTTTTATGACCTTGCCGGAGCAGGATCGGCAGGAAAAATCCTGCAACGGGATCGACGCAAGTTCAAAACGGCTAGCTCAGGCATGACCAAGTGCAATACCCTGATTAACCAGGTCACTGAGCACGAATGCAGGGACTGTGGAAACCAGCCACGGTTCGCATGGCCAATATACGTTGTCCGGCCGATGAGGGCCGCCCTTTATTCTTTTCCCGTCAATGTAACGGATGGACCCCAATTACCATTCATATCTATTCGAGGGAATGTCCGCTCGTCGTGAACAATCAACATTATTATTAATACAGGACGCGTTCCACCGAGGAGTTGATTGCCTGGACATTGCAGGCTCACTCGATCCCGAGCGCAGGTCGGACGCGGCGTCCAGCTTTTCAGTTGCACTCGTCTTCATCAAATACTAACGCCATCAGTACACAATGGTTGCCTGCATGATGGATAACCACGCCCTGAAACATTTTTCGATAGAAGACCGGCCAGTGTTATGTATTTTCGAAAACAGGGGCTATATGATTCGCGCGCAGGGAATCCGTACCGCATTCCGGCTTGCTGCCAGGTTACCTGTATTCAGACCTGTGTAGTTCACACAAGTTAATTTACTAAAGAGAAGATCATCAGCAATGGAGAACAGCTTGAAGCAGACAACCACACCCATTAACCGCTGGCTCGTCGTGGTCGGCGCCATCCTTATTCAGCTTGCCCTGGGAGCGATCTATGCCTGGTCGGTATTTACCGCACAGCTGACTGATCCCGAAGGTGCCTATCATTTCACGGCAAGCGAAACGGCCTGGGTGTTCTCCGCCGGCCTTGCCACATTCGCCATTGTGATGGTGTTCGCCGGGCGCCTGCTGCCGCGTGTCGGACCGCGGGCGCTGGCAGTCGCGGGTGGCTTGCTGCTTGGCACGGGCTACCTGCTTGGCGGGTTGACCGGGAGCAGTTTCTTGGCGCAATTGCTGTGCATCGGCATCATTGGTGGCGCCGGTATCGGGCTTGGCTACGTCGTACCCATTGCCGTGGGCGTCAAATGGTTTCCTGATAAAAAAGGACTGATCACGGGCCTGTCCGTGGCCGGTTTCGGCTTCGGCGCCACCATCTGGGTCAAGCTCGCAGGTTCCTGGTTCGGCGGTCTGCTGAACACTACCAGTGTGTTTGACCTGCCAGGTGTGCAAAGTGTCTTCGTTATCTATGGTGTGACATTCGCCCTCCTGGTGCTTGCCGGCAGCACAGTCATGGTCAACCCACCCGAGGGCTACCAGCCGGCCGGCTGGACAGCGCCGGACCCGAGCGGCAGCACGCACGACGGTGCAGTGGAGTTCACTGCACAGGAGATGTTGCGCACCCCGCAGTTCTACATGCTCTGGTCGGTATTTATCTTCTCGGCACTGGCGGGACTGATGGTCATCTACTGCATCAAGCTGTTTGGCATCGATGCACTGCAACACCACGGCATCGTCAATGCCGGAGCAATCACCGGCACCGCCATGGCATGGTACGCGATTTTCAACGGCATCGGTCGCATTGCCTGGGGTAGCCTCTCGGACCGAATCGGCCGCAAGCTGGCCATTATGCTGATGGCAGCCCTGCAGAGCGTCATCATGCTGATGACCTACCACGTATTCATCACCTTCGGAATGGTAAACGGCTTCATCATCGCCGCCGCCCTGATCGGCTTCAATTTTGGCGGCAATTTTGCGCTGTTCCCGGCAGCGACGGCCGACTTCTTCGGGAACAGGAACGTCGGCAGCAACTATGGCTGGATATTCACCGCTTACGGCATCGCCGGAATTGCCGGCCCACTGCTCGCGGGCCACTTCAAGGATACGGCGCAGGGAAACGCATACCCCATCGTCTGGATGGTGCCCTTCATTATCGCTGCCGCCGCCTGCTTGCTGGGCGCGGTGATCATGGCGTTCACCACCCGGCCACAACATGTCTCGCAACGTTCACCGGCCGCTGCAGTCGAAGCGCTCGCCAGGAAAACGACACCGGCCAGTTAAATGTCAGTGGAGTCAGACAGACAGACGGGCCACCGGAAAAGCTGATACATTGCTTATAAGTTAGTGACGCAATCGCAAGCAGGCGTGAAAACCCATGATCCCCTGGTGAATTTCATAGAGAGGGACACTGTGAGGGTATTGATTTCCTGGGCCGTACGGCTCGGGCTAACTCAACCGAGGTCACCGGGTTACCTGCTCGCACAACGAATGTTCACACGGGTAACCACTGCATTTGGCATCACGACGGTATGATTCAAGGTGGCCCCATCCTCACAAGCATCGGGTTTGGGCCATCTTCCATCACAAAGTCATGGTGACTCAAGAGAAAGTTATTGGTGGCCTGGCGTGCTCCTGAATAGTCGTAATAGTCATCAATAACAACTATTCCTCCAGGGGAAAGTGACTTCACCATCGCCTCAAGACAAAAGGATACGGGTTCGAACCAATCACAATCAATATGTGCAAACGCAATTGGGCGTTGAGCATAATGAGGCCATGTTTCCTCAAACAAACCTTTTGCCAGGATCACATTTTCCCCATCCACATTAATACCATTCTTTTGAAATGCATCTACGACATCACCGAATAGATTTTCATGGTATCCATAGTACAGATCGCCCCCGATTCCTTTTGAGAGGCCGCTTGCAATGACCTGGTAACGTTCACGTGAAGCTTCGTCATCCATGCTTGATTGAGGTTGCGGGATCATCTCAAATACGTCCAGACCAATGAAACATCTCCCTGCTCTAAGCGCTTGATCTGCAGCAACTATTGCTGAACCTCCCAGCGCGATACCGAATTCGACCATATCGCCAACCACGTTTTGTTTAATCACCCGTTCCAATGCAGCCTCAAGCCTCGCCATTTTATCAGGACGTAAATAGGTCAATCTGTCAGCACGAACTCTTGTCGCCAGGGGCCCCAGTTTTGGAGGTTGTAGCGGTTCACAAGCGACACAGTAATAGACAAACTGACGTATAGAATCGTTCTCCGTAAATAGTTCGCGTTCTTTTATTTCCCATCCTTGACGAAGGAGCAGGGTTTCGAGCCTTCTCTCGCTAAATGAGTTTATCCAGCCCCGCCGTGCACGCACTTTATCAGCCGTATTGCCGACAGGATGGCAGTAACTGGTGACCAATTGCTCACTACTATTGCGCGCCCGCCTTAGAGCGGCACCCGGTTTCTGTAAATATTCGAGCACACCCAACATGGCTACAGCATCGAATCTGCCGGGCAGAAAGTCCTGCCCATCAAGATCCAATACCATGACCTCCGGGGTCCATGCTTTTAGATCTGCAGGAATGTATTCCGTTTTACGTGTTAGATGTCGTCTCAGAGACATTGGCTCACCACAACCTATGTCAGCAACACGTTGGAGATTTTGGAGCCATTTAGCAGCGAGTTTTGCGCGTTCTTCCCATCCCGCATGATAGTTCTCTGCTTTCAACCAATGCGCCCTTGATCCTACTTCACTATCAGCCCGGGTATATTGCCGCCAGTGGCTGGCATGGCGAATATTGCGGTTTTTTACCCAGGGTTTCAGTGCACCTGCCCAGTGAATCAGTTTTACATGATCAAACCAGTCTGTGTAGGGTTGTGCATTCCATTCCATGTCCAGTTGCCTGTAGTCGCCACAGCTGAACAGGTTAAGAGCCTCCTGGTCTTCGAGACCATATTCATTCACCAGCTGCAGCGTCTCCTTCGTGAAATCGTGCATGCGCAAGCGATCGAGTGATAGCACCAGCACACCGGCATTAAAATAGGGTGACAGCAAATCAAGTGCAGCGGATGTCTTACGTCGATATTCACGTGCCTTGGTTGCATTGTAAGAGCGTAGCTTTATCGCGCGTTCAATCCAGTGAACCTGTATATTATTGTTGGGATTCGGTGTTGGTCGTGCAGCGATTCCTCGTGAAGAGGTTTCCTGCCTTGCCAGTTCGGCAATATCACCCAGTACGATCGTATCGACATCAATATAGACTATCTTGTCGATATCAGGGAGCAATTCCGGCAGATACAAGCGGTCCATTGTAGAGACTGTCGTATGCTTTGCCAGTTGTGCATTTTTCGCCTCAAGATAGGTATCCATGGCGATATCCCGGAAGATAGCTTGCGGAAACTGCATCTTGATTGTCTCGATATCGGGCTTGTTGATACCTCGTGTCAGCAATACAAACTCGATTGTTGATGATGTATTTGCGAGGATCGATCTGATTGTGACAATCGCATATTGCAAAACCGCCTCGTCAAACGCCAAAGCGACAATTGTATTTTCAGAATATGGTGCCGGTGTTGGTTCCTGCACACACAACGAATTCGGACCGGACAGCAGCAGATGCGGTTTTCTCATCATTTGCTGTTGCGCTTCGGCGACAAGAGGCTTCGTGATAGCAACCCAGGTCTCACGAACCACGGAGGCTTCCTTTCCCTCCAGAATTTGATCCAGAACGGCGTCGAGTAGCTGCATAATTCGCTCGCGGATCCACAGTGCGCTGGAAGGGTCGGGATCATCCAGACCATCGAAGCGACGATCGCTAAAATTACCGGGTACAAAAGTAACTGGTGTACCAAGTGCACGACACGGAAGATAGCAATGCAAACGACTGGTCGTAACATGTGCCGCCTCAGCATAGCGCTGTAACAAATTGATGGCCGTCTGAATGGCGTCAGCGAATTGTAGTTTACGATAGCGAGGTATATTGTGCTCCACCCTCTGCCCGTTTTCTCCCGGCACATGATCTTCGGCATCAACCACCAGGAGACCGTTGCGTTCTGCATTGCCTGGCAGGTCCAGGGTCAGGGTCAGACAACCCGAGAAAAATGCGTCGACGCCTTGATTGAGCAGCCAGTATGCAGTTGACCAGTCCCTGCAGCCAACAGGTCCGTTACGCTTGAGGTAGCTGAGTGTCGACAAGGTAAGGTCTTCGGGTCGCTGTAAATAGAAACTGAGAATGATTGGATTGATGTTCTCCGGGCAGGGAAACGGACCACCCTGTTTAAATGACTGATGAAAGTACCAGCCGTGAAATATAGTCCAGATCTCGCGCTGCCCATGGAGGATGGAGGCCGGCCACATAACATCACGATCGAGGATGGTGAGATGTACTTTCCTGCTCGCAGTGCTCCTCGACGCTTCAGGCCAGCTTTGTCTTAAACTTTCAAAGGGTTCAGCCAGGCCGGGGTCGTCGAATGTAGTGTCCGCGTCCAAGCGACGTGCCAGATGCCTCATCAGAGCCACCGTTTGCACGTAGTCTCCAATGTTCATACTTGTCTTGTTGAATTCCGGTGACTTGTAATCGAGAACAGCAAACACCACATCTGCATCACATGCCGCACCTGAGTTAACATAGCGATTAGCCAGCGCGCGTCGTGACAGTTGATCACCGGTTGGCTCGCGGCCCAGCGCAGATTGCAAGTACGTGGTTAGCCAGTTCACCATCCAGTAATTGGGCGATTTATTCCCCAGCCCATCATCCGTTGCATCGCTGCTCTGTGCTGATCGTAAATATCTTGTCAGCCAGCTCCTCAATCGTGAATCAGGTGATATCTTTGCTGTGTCTGACTCCCGGGTAAGGTTGAGCATCTTATCCAGGGCAGCATTCGTGTCGCATAGAGCTAAATGGATCAAAGCTATCTCGATATCGACTTCCTGGTTGTGGCCGTTGCTTGTCTGAAATTCATCAAGGACTGATTTGGCATCATTAAAATCGCCCAACGCAGTTTTACTTCGAGCCAGCATTAATACATCAATACAACTCAAATTTCCCTTCGAGCGTGCGTGCTCCATTGCTGAAACCGCGAATGTATATTTTTTCTGGATGAACGCTGCATGTGCATACAAACGGCTGACCTGACGATCAGATTTGCCTTCCAACAGTTCCGCACTTCTCAAGAGATTATTGACAGGTCCCGGGGAGTCAACAACCGAACGTATGAATTCATCACCTGCAGGACCTTCCAGTTCTTTAAGAAATTGTTCTGGTGACTTACCCGCAAGAATACTGGGTTTACTCATTGTTAAAACTCTTAGTATTTTCTAGCAATGAGATGCAGTTTACCTAAGCCACAGGAGAACGACCATTTAAAAGTTTCACTATTGCCGCGAGCTGCACCACACCACCTGTCACATGCAAATAACCGACTTAAGGAGGATCTGATTAATTTGTTATTGTGGGTGAAGCGCAGCGCAGACCCGGAATCCAGTCATTTATATATGCAGCGCGTTATGGATTATTCACTGCGTTCACCCTCCAGGCCGCCCTTCGGGCGTTCAATGCGCTGCGCGCTTGTCACGCCTTCGCGGGAATGACGAAAAACGTGATTACTCAGGGTTTCCTTAAAGATGAATGCGCGTTCATCGATACTGCGACCATAATTACCAGCTATATTTATTACAACATTTAAACAACAGGTATCCACAGGAGAGAATCCATGAAAGCGGTTGTCTATAGTAAATCCCTGCCCATCAGTGACCCTGGGTCTTTATCAGCTATCGAATTGCACCAGCCTGTCGCAAGCGGGCATGACTTACTCGTTAATGTCAATGCGATTACTGTTAACCCGGTGGATTACAAATTCCCCTGAATGTCTCACCCGCCGAGGGTGACTACAAAGTGCTCGGCTGGGATGCCGTCGGTGAGGTTGTCGCGACAGGAGAGGTGGCTACGCAATTCAAGCCGGTTGATCTGGTCTATTATGCCGGCGATATCAACCACCAGGGCAGCAATGCCGAATATCAGCTTGTTGACGAACGTCTTGTCGGCAGCTAACCCAAAAGCCTGTCTGATGCTGAAGCCGCCGCACTACCACTGACAACAATCACAGCCTGGGAATTTCTGTTTGAGCATCTGCCTATACAACAACCATTCCCGAATTCAACAGAGAAGTCAGATGAGGTGATACCGGTTGTCGGTGCAGCCGTGATGTTGGCTCTATTATTCTGCAGCTGGCCAAAGCCATCCCCGGCGCCACAATTATCGCCACTGCATCACGGGAAAGCTCCCAAGCCTGGTTGAAGAAGCTGGGAGCACATCATGTTGTTGATCATACCCAGCCACTCCAACCACAGAACGAGGCATTGGGCATCGGCCTGTTGACGCACATTGCCAGCCTGAACAGTTCCGACTGTTACTTCGAGAGCTATACAGTGCTACTGGCATCCTTCGGCATGATCGCCATGATTGCTGACCCGGTCCAGTCCCTGGATTTGATTAAAATGAAGCCAACGAGCAAGTCGCTACATATCGAATTCATGTTTGCACGCTCGATGTCCAAGGCAGCAGACATGAACGAACAGAGTCGCTTGCTGAACCGCGTATCGGATTTGGTAGACCGTGGCTATATCCACAGCACCATTGGTAAAAACTTGGGCACCATCAACGCCGACAATCTGAAGGCAGCGAACCAGGCATTGGAATCGGGCCGATCGATCGGAAAGATTGTCTTCCAAGGATTTTAAATGACATGACTATATTAACTATCATCATCAAAGTCGGCCAGATAGACCTGGTAAAGGCCGAGCCTGAATAAAGGAATCAACGCATACTCGACTAACACATCCCAGCATAACGGCGAGCCAGTCAGTTTGGGCAGGCAAGGTTAACACAAAAGTTAGTACAAGCTCACCCTGTTGCCTGAACAACGGATACCACACACAGTACTTATCAGCTCATAAAAGTAGCCAGATTGCTTGTATTTGAGTCCTCATCGGACAGTGAGCCATTGAAATCATAGTCGCGGGTCCCGGTAGGCGCCTGTATAAAATAACCTTGTGCAAAATTGACACCCAGTTCCCACAGGATCGCCAGACAGGCAGGGCTCTCAACACCTTCGGCTATAGTCAAATAATTATGCTCCCTGGACATCTCCATGATGGCAGTAACTTTCGTGAGACTGTCACTATTCTGGCCAATACTTTGCACCAAACCGCTGTCAATCTTCAGGTAGTCTGTGTGGGTAAGCTGAAGATGCTGTGCCATGGTCGACATACGGTAATGCTCAATGGCAATTTTGCATCCTATTGAATTAAGCGCCCTGGACAGTGAAGACGCATTCTTGATATCAATCTCGAGTATGCTTTCTGCTATCTCGAATACAAGCTGACCAGGATTGATTCTGTATTCCTTGATCTTTTTTATAAGCCATATAGGAAAGTCATTGTCTGCGACCGATTGCCTGGTCAGCTTGATGAATAATGTTATTTCATGGTCCGGTTTGTCGGCCATCAATTTTATGATGTTCTCTATGATGTAACGGTCAATATCGACGGTCAGTCCGGACTTCGCTGCCATGGAGTAGAATTCACCCGGCAATATTATATTTCCATCTTCATCTACAATCCTGGTCAGCACCTCGAAACGACCCCCAGAGGTACCATTGAGAGAGGATATTGGCTGGTAATACAGTTCGATGCGGTTTTCGCTAAGTGTTCTGCCAACCATGTCCCCACAACTCACATCGTCACATAGAGAAATTACCTCTTCGGAAAAAGTGCTGCTAATCAGTACCCCATTACCACCAGATGAACGGACTGCCTCGCATGCGAGGTCTGCCCGGGATATAACATCTTCAGCGCTTGTGTCGGTCTCTCTGACCGAACAGATACCGATACTCGTTGTTGTGATCAGAGATTGTCCGGAAGATTCAAAAATATGACTCTCGATCGCAGAACGAATCATGTTGGCTTTTTCCTGCGTTACGACCGTGCTTTCATCCGCAGAGAGAATGGCAAACGTACAATCACCGAAACGCGAGATAACATCATCAGTATCGCAATGGGATGTGATGATTCCTGAAATCTCGTTCAGTACCTGCTCACTGTTCATGATCCCGATTTTATCCCTGACCTGGATAAAATTATCCAGCAGGACATACATAACAGTCTGTTTCAATTCGGCTTTATCAGGCACAGCGAGGAGCTCATTCATACGCAACAGGAACCTGTTTCGGTCTGTTACCACAATATGCGGCTGTGAATTTCGCTCATCAAGTAATACCTCCTGAGTGGACGTCGAGCAAGAACTCGATAATGCTGCTTGCAGCTGCGAGCACTTTTCTTCGGAGGCAGACAGTTCGGCTCTGAGTTTGTCTGCATCTTCTTGCAGAGACTCTATCGTAACGGAAGCATCTACCTGTTCAGGCAACCGGCTGTCAGACTGCTTGACGGCTTCTCTGAGTTTCAAGACTTCCTCTTCAAGTTCTTCATGACCACGCAACTGTCTACCAAGCGCTTCGTGTTTGGCCTCGGAACTTTCGAGTGCAGACTGTAGTTCAGTCACTCGATGCTGCAGTGTTTGCAGGGCATTGGAATCAACGCTGCCCTGTGAAGCCGCATCTCCGGCTTCCAGCAAGGCAGAGCGTAATTGTTCAACCTCGGCTTCAAGATCGGCAGCTGTTTTTTTCCTTTCGCAGTAGCTCTCCCGCTCAGACCCGGTTTCCTTCAGCCTTTTCTCAAGGTTATTCAGGGCCAGTTGCAGATTTTCAGTAGCTGTTGAATTTTCTGGATTACCCTGCAGACATTCGTTTGCAGCTTCAAGCTTTGTCCTCAGCAGCCCATTCTCTCTGTCTTTGTCCACCAATATCTTTTTATGCAGGGAGTTCTCGGAAACAGATGACTCATGCAGTGCGCGATTCAGATTCTCGAGTTTTTCTGCATGTACTTCAATTTCTCCATATGCTGCGCGCAAGCACTCCAGTTCATCTGAAATGCTACTGATTTGTGCATTCAGCTCCTTGCAAACACTGGCATGGATCTCGGATTGTGTGTGCATTGATTCATATTGCACATAGATTTCTTCTTTCAATTCGCCTATGTGGTCATTTAACCAGGTGGCCTCTTTATTCTTCAAATCAAGTTCATTAGAGCGCTGCCCAAGCAGAATTCCCTTGTTCTGGAGGCTCTCATTCAGCTCTTCGAGCTCCTTGCAGAGCCGTGCTGTTTCCTGTTTTTGGGCATTCTCCTGCCATTCATTTTCTTCAATGACTGACTCAAGCTCAGAAATGAGCATATCTGCCTGTCGGCCAAGACCTGATATTTCTTCCTCGCGATCATCCAGCTCCCTTTGTTGAGTCTTTAACTGACCAACTGCGTCATCAAGCTGAACCGTCAATTCATCGAGCTTGCCAGATAAATCGTTAGTCTTGTGCTCAAAGTCTTCTTCTGCACGCTGTCTCTCTTCTGTACGCTCATCCAGTGTACCGCTGAGCTCTTCAATGCGGGATGTCAGACGCTCGATCTCTTGCTTTGCACGTTGTCTCTCTTCTGTACGCTCCCCCAGCGTACCGGTCATTGAGTCCACGATGCCTCTTAGTTTGGTAATCATCCCGCCCACAGTATTATTCTCCCCTAAACACCCGGTTTCACGAAGGATATGTCGCTATTGTGCCTATCGACTATCTAACAGTAATCTTTATGCTGCACACTGACTCACATTCAGGCGACACACCTGCGGCCACATACAGGTGGACCAGCCAATGAATCTCACGGAACATGAAATCCGGATGGCTTGCAACTCTGTGTGGTGGGACTCAGTGGCACGACGAGACGAGTCATCAGCGGTTACTGGGTGAGGGTCACGGTGGGCGGCGCTGTCATGAGTCGATGCCTTTCATAGCACCTGACAAAGATCCTTCTGCTTCATCGAAAGATAGATTCCCGCACCCTGCAAACACCATATAATTCAATAAAACCGATTATCCAATAAATGATTATTACTAGCGAAGGGTTCATATCACTTTCCCTATAGCCTTGAGGTCAGCAAGAATATGCTGCCGGCGATCGTTCAGACCCGGATATTCATCCTTCGTCACCACATTGCCCGGAACTTCATATATCCCTATAGCCTGATTTGTAAAAATCCATCGGGCTATGTATTTGATGGGAGAGCCTTCTAGACAGGACACTCTTAATCGACATTCGCATTGCTGCAGCTTCTGGGATACCAGCAATGCGCCCAAGGCCAGCACCGATTCAATGGTTCGAAACCTATGTCCAGGTAACAAGACGATGCATGCCCTGGAGGTGCTTGCCGTAACCGGCATGGTGCAACTGGAACTTGATCCCAGATTGGCGAAACCGCTGGATTTTGATCAGGTGCACCGCCTCATTGACCATTTCCACATTTCACATAATTCCTGATGCATTCAGCTGGGCACCGGAGAAAGGTCGTTTACCACGGCATAATGTCGTTAATGCGACCCAGCGGGCGCATACTGTGACTCATTTCGCCCATGTCATAACGCATGCCATACATGCTCAGGATCATGGTATATGTCTCTTTGTTAATATTGTCCAACGAAAGGCTAATACCATACATATTGGCCAGCATGGGTTCCATATGTTCCATCGCCTCCATCTTGCCTGCCATGGCTTCAACAGAATCCGACATATGGTAGACACGCCTTGTCATGGTACGCATATTTTCTGAAAGATAGATAACGCTTTCTGATATCTGGTTGAGATGCTTGCCCAACTCCGGGTCCATTGCCTGTGCCATGGTACTAATATCCTTGCTGAGGTGATAAATCATAAAGAAGCCATATGCAGCCAGTACTGCGAAAGCCAGCATGGCCGGATACATGACCAGCTCCCAACGACGTGCGCTCGCTTCAAACACGCTCACGAACCGGTCCATCGCATCACCATCAGGAAGCAGTTCCGGCCTGGAATTTTTTCCCGCAGCCCCTGTTGTGGCCTGTTTGCCGACCCTTGTTGTTTTATTGCTCATTTTTCGCTCTCAGGCGTTCGGTTTATCCACCCTGACCTGCAGCAGGTCATGACAACCTGATACCGGTTAAGCTGTCCGGTATCCAGAAAAGCTACACACGCATTGGCGGCCAGGGATCAACAGCATCGACATGCACGCGGAGGAGTATAGAACCTCAACGGCCACCAGGTATTGATATCAGTCAACATTATGGCTTTTTATGAGTGAACAGGTGAGACCTGGTTTATACACCATCGTTCCATGCATAGTCGGTCTGTAATCCGGCGAACCAGCCACCCAATACAAGAACCTTATCCCTGTCCCGCGTCTCATGAATGCCGGTAACAGAATCTGCTCTACATTCAAGCGCTACAGCATAACTGCCGACGACCTTATAACTTCATCGCCGACGGAGGGCCGATCATGTTTGATGAAGAGGGGAACAGACTCGTCTGGACAAGTGTGTGCTGGTTTGCTGCTGTGGTCGCCTACATGGCGGGCATTATGTATCTGTTAGTAAGCGTATTTTAGCAACTGACAGCCCCGGTGATGTTATTACCGGGGCCGGTCTGCATCTGTCTTCCAAACCCTCGGGAAATCACAAGTACACCATGAGCTGCCAGTAACTTAACACCTGTTCTGCCAGGTAGCAGCTATTCATATTCGCACCCTCTACCGGCATTCATCGTACCATCGAACCCGACACCCCGTTATTCTCCAGGGCAACCATGAGAAGTCAGGCTCAAACTGGCGAAAGCCGAAGACCGTTCCGGCTCGGGCTGGACCACTCAGTCGACAAATCGGACTCAGCCAGCGTCACCGTGGATGTGACTCAGCCAGGGTGCCATTCTGTAAATTCAATGGATAGAATGACATGGAAAAGTGATATGGTGTGATTGTTTCTGGTTAGTATGGTTGTACACCTATCATGTCAGGTACACAGCAATTACCTATGGATGTCCTGTTGCAGCAGGGTATACAGCTTGACCAGGCCGGTAAGCACGATGCCGCCGCGAGTGTGTACCGTCGAATTCTGCAACAGCAACCGGATCACGCCTATGCGTTACATTTACTGGGTGCTAACGCCCTGCGACACGGAGAGTTAGATACGGCTGTCGAATTGATCGACATGGCGATCCAGGGCAACTCGAAAGAACCAACCTTTCATCTGTTTCTGGGTCAGGCCTTGCAGAAGAAGGGTGACCTGAATGATGCATTGAAAGCCTATGACCATGCACTGAGCATGGCGCCACAGTCTTCACCCGCAATGTTTCGACGAGCTACAGTCTTGATGGCCATGCAACGGCTACCAGAGGCGCTAGCCGCATTCAAGTTGGCGCTCGGCAACGATTCAAAGCTCGGTGCCGCCGCATTGAATGAGGCACGCGTGTACCACGAGATCGGTGATCTGGAAGTAGTGAGGAAGTTGTTGCTGATCATTTTGCAATTTAACCCGCGTATGAAAGAGGCCAACGTGATGCTTGGTCACGTATTGCTTGCACTTGAACGTTACAACGAGGCCCAGCAGATCTATGCACAATTGTTTCGGATGGCACGGGGCCCGGGTTGGGGTGGCGCGCCCTATATTGCGGAAAGCTGCGAGATCGCACCAGATTCGGAACCAGTGCGTGCCTCATCATTTTTTTTCAAGAACCTGATAGGGCATATAGGTTACTTGATTGAGCGCGGCAAACTACATACCAGCTTTGCCGAACTAGCAGGAATCTATCATGACATCCTTGAAAAGAGCGCCGCTACGGCTGACGCCTTTGATTTGATTACACTGACACCTGCACAGACCAAACGGGTATGGAGCGTATTGCCACGTGCCCTGCACTATGCTGACAGTGCACCTGTATCTGGCCCGGCTGTCAATCCCGCCCTGGACAGCAGGATAATTCAACAGGACTACCTTAACTCCCCCTGGCGCATGACATGGTTCGATGACTTCTTGACCCCAGGGGCACTCAACAGCCTCCGGAATTTTTGTTTGGAGTCAACAATTTTTTTCCGTCAAAGTCATAATACTTTTGTTTCTTCCTATATGGAGGAAGGTTTCAACTGCAGTGTGTTATATCAAATTGCAGCAGAGTTAAAAGCGAAGTTTAGCCATGTTCTCGGGCCTTTATCCCTGCAAAATATCTGGTGCTACCGGCAGGCACCAGAGGGTAACGGTGTACTCGCTCACACTGACCAGGCAACGGTAACATTCAATTTCTGGATCACGACCGATGACGCCAATCTGGACAAAGAGCACGGCGGGTTGGTTTTGTATGATATGGAACAACCACTGGACTGGGACTGGTACAAGACTAATTCAGAAAAGGAAAATCCTGCGGTATTGCAGCGCATCATGACGTATCTTAAAGATGCAAACACAACGACCATACCGCATCGTGAAAATCGTGCAGTGATGTTCTATTCAAACATGTTCCATCGCTCTGAGCAGTTTCACTTCAAGCCTGGTTACGAGAACAGTCGTATGAATGTCACCATGCTTTTCGGTCAACATGCGACCCGGATTAACCGCAAATAGTGTTTTTTCTGGTGACTTCTATTAGCTGTTCTGGTTTTTCAGGTAAAGTCGCATGCGTATGATCTTGAAGTTTCATTCACCAAGGAGGGGTCCGCAGGTCAACTCCATGCAAGACTTCGCTGCAGCATGTCTTGTCTACTTACACGAATACCGTTAACAAACAGTTTAGCACCACGCCATGAACGACCGTATCGGTTTCCAAATCGGTGAGGATTATGCCCGCTATGGCAGGAAATTACCTGAGGGCGCAACAAAATCTATCATTGCCGGATACACGGCGGGAAGCATGGAAAAACGAATATGGAAAGCAGATCGTTTTGTCAGAAAATGGTTGCAATTGCGACTGAATGCATACTTCCGGGGTAAATTATTCTCTGATGAAATAACGCCCGATCTACTCAAGTCTATTGATGCTGAATATTGCCCAATTACCGGCATCAAGCTCACGCATGCAACCGGCAAAGACTCTGACTGGAGTATTGACCGGGTATCCAATGATTTTGATTACATTCCGACCAACCTGATTGTCATGTCAACACGTGCAAACAAGGCAAAAGGAAACAAATCTGCTGACAGGATTATACAAATTGCCGAATCGCTGAATGATCAATCGGAGGGCCTGAATACTGATGAATGGAATCGTATGGCAGAGCTGGTACGACTGGTGAAATACCGCCAGATGTCGAGTGAAGAACTCGAGAAAGTAGACAGCAAAGAACTCTTTGTATCCAGCCTTTTCAAGGGTGAAGAACCTTTCCAAAAGGCACAATACTCACAGGTGGCGGTTTTCCAGATGTTTTTACTCAAGGCACTGGAGATAAGCAAAAAGCCTCCTGCAGAAATCGACAGGGTTCTCAATAAAAATAAAGCTTCCAGACTGCTCTTTCACAAGCTCTGGAACCGGCTGATCAAGCGACAATCCCGCTATCTGCCCAACCAGCAATACCAGCAGTGGTCAAATGAAACAACCCTGATTCTATACATTAAATGGGTCATGATGCACAACATCAACGACCTGGGGCACTTTCTCAAGTTGTATGCGGGTAGTCAATTCTCAGGTTCACTGGAAATGATTCAGCATCGGGAGGAACGTTTTTTACGATAAAATGTTGTTCCTGTAGCAACAGGCAAAGAGCAACCCGCCGTGTATCAATTGAATACCGACCGTGGTGGCATACCAGTCAACCAAATGTTCAGGCGGGTAGACAGCGATGGCCATCACGAGCCTTGTTACGTTCCTATTGCGGGCTTCTGCAACAGGCTTGCCCTGTGTCAGTGCAATGCACAGATACTGTGGAACCGGAAAATCCGGTCGATAAGAAGGACCTGTGTCGCCATCCGAACCACGGCTGATCCCGGACTGATATCGCCTGCATGCTGTATTGCAGAGACAGTTACTCTTTCCCAGACTCCGGATCCAGTTCATAAAGAATCACATGCTCCTGTTCATCAGGATCATTGCGTACCACTATCGCCTGTGCGGCCTCGGTGTTACTGAGATTGACTGGCTGGTGAGGCAGGTTCGGTGGAATGAATACAAAGTCACCAGCCTCGGTGATCACCGATTCCTTCAGGTCTTTGCCGTAACGGGTTTCAACACGGCCTTTCAACACATACACAGCGCTCTCGTAACCCTTGTGCAAGTGTGGTTCCGCAGCCGCACCCGGCGGAATGATAACCAGGTTCATGGAGAGTCCCTTTGCCCCGGCTGTTTTACCCGAAATACCAACAAAGTTTGGCAGCTTCTGGCGGGTCAGGATCTCTGACGGACTTTTGATGATAACAAGCTGTTGCTCACCGCTCTCCCCCTCTAGCGCCATGGCTGTCGCCGAACTCATGATTGAGAGACACAATACAAGACCCGGGTTTACATGTTTCATGGTTGATCTCCGATTACTCAATACTTCCCAATGGCATGAACAGACGCTACCAGCCAACCGTCTGTATACAACTCACAGACTAATGTATCCACTACTACTTATACCAAGACACATCTACAGATACGTTCGCACAGCCCCGGCCACTTGAAGTCAACAACCGGACAGTCATTCCAGTGAAGCAGTTGCCTGTTGATTCCAACATTCGATTCAACCAGCAGATTATTCCAATCATTCTATGTATTTGCCCCGTTAATGCGACATTACATTTCTTGTGGAAATATTGTGGTAGTTTTTTATTTAAATTCAACATCCTCGAGCAAGTAGCGACGAAGGGCAGGATGCAGCAGTATAGTGTTGACAAACCACGCAACGAAATTGACACATACTGATGTGTGATGGATCCGCAGTGCTCCCAACATTTCTCAAATGCAATGACGGCCTCATTGAAGGAGAGGTTCTGATTGCCGATATTATTATTGAGCACATGACAAAGACACGAGTGTAACGATACAACAACCACGTCACATTCTGGCAAACAATTTCTATCCTATAATTTATAACAAGAATAGTAACAACCGGCATACACTAATCTGATGCGGCAGCTGGAGGGTTAACAAGATGTATACAGAGACTGCAAAAATTAGCGTTGAAACGACACCGGAGAATGCATCACTACACGACATCAACGCACGCATGCCTTGCGAAAACATGCGAAATAACAGCTGTGCAAAGTGCTTTGGTACCAGTGTCGTGTTTTTCTGTGAATGCTTCAGGTGCCCCCGCAGGAAAGCCTGCGAAAAACTCGTTTCCCCGTGGAATTTTGATTAACGACGCCCTGCGTCTGTTGTTGTATCACTGGCTATCAGACAGCCCGCGCGTAACATTACCATACTGGACCGGACGCTATTCGTTCATCATAGAGACCAACTGGCAGGCCTTCCTCTGCTGCCGAATATCAGTTAACCGAAACACAAGCTAAAGGGCCGGATTTGTCGCTGCCGTCGGCGTAACATCGACATGCAGCGCACAGATGGATCTGGTTGCAGGCGACTCAACCGGCAATCGCTGTCCGAGCGGCTTGAGAAACATACAACCGCAGTATTAGGTGTACTAATCGCCTTACTGCCTGCGTCACGGCCGCTCTATTGCGCCCGGGTATAATCTCTGCCTTCATATGGCAATATTTCACTTAATTTCTTATCCTTCTTTGCCGACACAGGAGTCCTGACCAGACTAATCGGTTCAAACTGGAGAAAATCAATGCAGCGGATCTTTGCTAGACGAATCATGGTATGGATACTGAGTATCAGCCTGCTGGGTGCCAGCCTGCCATCAACCAGCTATGCCGATATGATTAACACACAGACGCAGCTCAGTACCCAGCAGACGGACGCCCCACGAGCATATGTCGAGGAATTTATCTCACGGGATGGCGTCAGGGACCAGCTCATCGCACTCGGCGCTGACCCCGCGGAAGTACGGGAGCGGCTTGCTGCCCTGACCGATGAAGAGCTGTACGAACTCGATCAGAACATCGACACCCTGCCCGCTGGCGGCATACTTGAAGTCATCGGCATTGTCTTTGTCGTACTGATCATTCTCGAGCTCACTGGCACGATCGACATCTTCAAAAAGGTCTAACCCACATGTATCGTAACCACATCAGGTCCGCAGGCCTGATGGTGGTATTGATATGCCTGCTGACGGGGGGGTGTGCAAACCGACCGCCTGGCCTCGAGGCCTATCTGAACGACGCCAACATTCCGACGACGCTGGAGCTGCGAGACACCCCTTTCTTTCCCCAGGCGGAATATCAATGCGGCCCTGCGGCACTTGCCACAGTGCTAGTGGCATCAGGCATCGGCGCCAACCCGGATGAATTAACCGGGAAGGTTTACTTACCACAGCGTCAGGGCAGCTTGCAGCTGGAACTCATCGCGGCCAGCCGCCGCTACAATCGCCTGCCCTATGTACTCAACGGTAAGCTGGCTAGCATTATCTCAGAGCTCGCCAGCGGCCGTCCGGTACTGGTTCTACAAAACCTGGGACTCGCAAGTTATCCTATATGGCATTACGCCGTGGTGATCGGCCTTGATGCTTCCCGCGATGAAATCATCCTGCGATCCGGTGATCGCCAGCGGCTCTCCATGAGCACGCGTAAGTTCATACGCAGCTGGGAACTGGCAGATTACTGGGCACTGGTGGTACTGCGCCCGGGCGAGACACCGGCCACGCCTGATGAAAACCGCTACGTGTCTGCCATCGCAGCGCTGGAGTCTGCCGGTCAGACAGACGCTGCGGCACTCTTCTACGCCACGGCACTATCACTCTGGCCCGATAACACTCTGGCCCTGTTCGGCGCAGGCAACATTCACTATGCACAGAGCAACAGGAAGGCAGCGGAAAGCACCTATCGGCGATTATTGGCGCTGCAGCCTGATCATGCCGCCGCCCGTAACAATTATGCCTATATTCTGGGCGAACGCGGTTGTCATGAGGTAGCTCTTGCTGAAATTGATGCGCTACTGGCTGATATTGACCACAATGACCCCATACGCCAACACGTCCTCGATACCCGCACCGATATCCTGAACAATGCTGTCGCAGCAGGTGTGAATGAACCGTCTTGTCCAGGCGTTATGTCGACACCGCATATTTCAAAGGCCATGCCACATCAGGCAGGGTTCATGGCGAGGTAATGTTCCTGCGACTTTATGGCTTTTCAGCTCTAGCCTGCTGGAGTCAACCGAAACATTCAGACAACAGAACACGGTTAATTCATTTCAGTGATGTACCGTATTATCTACCCAGGGTGGATATGTGCCAGACAAGACTGACAGTGAGATTAGTCTGATAATACAGCGAACATGGAAAACACACCCCTTGCCAATCCTTGACGGGGGCGTGTTAGTGACAGCGAGGAGTTATTATTTATGCCACTGACTAGACGATATGACATCACTGAAGGTCTGTATATTGTCCTTAGGTACAAATGACAACCTCACCAAGATAATGGAGCACACCTCTATGTAAATATCAGCAGGTTGCGCACGTGCGTTTGTGGTCCGTCATGTTGTTCTCCAGTTATACGGATGTAACTGAATGACTAACTCACGCTCTATGACTGCTGATCACTGTCATTCATTGCCTGAATATTCGGTATCAGTGATACCTGCCGTTCATATGAATTATGCGTTTCGTGATTTTTTCGTCGGAAACGCATCGCTATAATAACCGTCACATCAAGAGCGAAATTGTCCCTTTCGAGATTATCAGGGTGATTGCTCTCGCAAGCTGGATTTGCAATCTGTAAGTGGTATGTATAGCGGACAGATGTAGAGTAAGGCCATCGAATATTGCTTGATATTCGTCTCCGATCTTATCAGCCCGGTCATTTTAGACTGGGCTTTTTTTCATTGGTGAAACCCCTCGCCACAATCCTTACCAGCCAGCAACCGGGTTGGACCGCAGACGATATCGCAGCGGATACAGGAACAGTATTGATTCATCTGCGACAGAAACCTGCCAGACAAAGTCGACAATGCGAGAAACATTCTGACCGTGCAGAGGCCATAAAAAAACACGCCCCGATTCGGTGTAACACGGGGCGTGTTAGTGACGGAGGAGGAGGAGAACGCCACTTGGATTAAACAATATGGCATAACTCCCGATCTGTATATTGTTCTTAGGTACAGATAGAGCCCTCACAACCCGAATGGTATTGCGCTCGTATTCATCATGGCAGATCACTGATAAATGTCGCTCAGGCATAGATCCATAACCTGTCTTTTACCAATACCGTATGTATTTATAACCCATTAGCAGGCTAGCTTTCCATTTAGCTCTAGGCTATTACACACAAGAATTAACGAGCAGCGGGTAAGGAATTGCTAAGCACGGCACTCCTGGGAGGTAAATTATGAGTCTGGTCATAAGACAGGGGCACGGTCGTCGCTCTTATCCGTCTGTTGAATTTCCGCTAAAGGATTGTCAGGGACGCTCTGTCGACAACGACCGAAGACGCTTATCTGATCGACGAAAGGTTGAACATGAAATTGGCGACCTGAAAGTCATGCTCGTACAACAATTCATAAACAAGTCTGCTTGACCTGTATACATCCCTCCTGTCATCCCGCCTGCATAAGATCATTTCGCTGAACGTCCTTGTCTAACTCACGCTAATGGCGGTCTTGCTTTCAAAATAAAGTTCACGAATGACATTGAGGCCATCTACGTCGCCTCGCCTGTCGGCACTTTGCATATAGCGCCCGGAGTAAATGCACATAGAGCAAGCAACCTGCCGACTCCCTGTGCATTGTTCTTAGAATAATGACCCTGCCCTACCCCGGCGAGCGTGCTGATGCGACGCGCACGATCACCGGGGCTGACAGCTACTAACGGCGTAGCTTTGCTTGTTGCCGTATCTTTACGGGTTAAATGCAACCTCCCGGCAGATCTATGCAGGAGGGTCCCGGCGGGCTTCCCCAATAGGACTTCAGAATCGACACATCGGCGGGGTCTACGACACCGTTGCCATTCAGATCCTGATCCGGACTGGAGCTCCCGAGGGCAGCCTTGATGGCAGAGTAATCAGACGGATCGACGATATTATTACCATCAAAGTCAGGATCACAGATATTGCCATAGCCGTCGCCATTGGTATCGAGCTGACTATTACCACCCGCATCCGGAATCGCCGGACCGTTCGCAACCTCTATGCAGTTATCGCTGCTGTCTGGAATACCATCACTGTCCGTATCCGCCGGCGGCACCGGGTCACCGTACTCGATAATCAGCTGGGCGTTAAACACCGCCGTGGACTTGCGATCACCCTTGACGTAGACCGCCAGGTCGAAGTCATCGGTCATCGGCAGGCCATTGGTGGTAAATGGAATACCCGTGAAGGGATCCACGCCGGCCACCGTCACAAACTCGTTGGCCGTGACATCCACCCAGCCCTTGCTGGTCGCCAGCGGGCCATTGTCGTCCGCCCAGTCCAGCAGGTTGATCACCGTGGTCGTGGGTACACCCACCGCGTACTTGATGTTGTCGCTCTGGAACGGCGGCGGACTGCATTCGATTAGCGGGATCTCCAGCCCCGGCAGGTCCTGGCCAAACTTGTTGGGCTTCAGCCGCCAGCGCGGTCCGGAGACCAACTCGCCGAGTGAGGCATCCGGTAATGCGCTACCGACGAAATCCTGAACCAGCGGGTCCGGATCAGCATCGTAGGACCACTCGAACGGGTCACGGTTGATGGTCGTGTAGAAAGCATTGGTGAAGCCTCCGCTCAGATCCGAAGAGAACGCATAGGGCGGATCCTCGCGCAGATCACCGGGCGTGGCCGCCGGGTCCAGGGCAAACGGGGCATTCTTCAAGACCGTACCGATACCAAGAAATGTCGGATCGTTGGCCCCTTCCTCGGTATCGATCAGGTCACCGTCTCCCTCGTAACACGGGATGGTGCTCTTCCACACCTCGGTGTCAGTGCCCGGCGTACCCTCGATCCTGTAAGAGGGTTTGCGGCCCGTGGCCGCCTCGTTTTCCAGGTCCTCGGGTCGCAACTGGTCGTTCGGGTTGTTGGTGATCCAGTGATTAACCACCAGCTCTGCACGCAGGACCTCGTAATCAGCACCCGGCACCTTCCATGCGTCCGGCAGTGCCAGCTTGGCATACAGGCGAATGTCATTCGGGCGTTTGTGCAAGGCACCCCAGCCATACAGCGGCTTGCCATCATCCTTGAGCTGCACGGAATAATCCGTCCCCAGGGCAATATTGTTCTGCATGTCGGTCTTGTCGTTGGGGAACATCTGGCAGCCGACCGGATCATTGACGTCGTCACACGGCGTGGAGTCGGTTAAGCGAACGGTGGGAGCACCACCGACCAGGATCAACGTATTGTCATCCAGCGTGGCATTGGCACAGTCGAAACTGAGACTACCGCTCGGTGTCGACAGCACAGCCTGTTCTCCGGTGACCGGGTCAGCAAAGAGATAGGGAATGGTCTCATGGCAGCTAAGAATATGCTCCATGGTGGTGTAGTGCTCGGTCTCGCATTTAACCGAGGTTCCACCAAGCCCCTGGCACCAGGTGCCCAGCGGCGGTTTCACCTTGTATTTCTCAGTGGCCGCATTGGAAACCTTGATACCCACCTGGACACCCGCATCGACAATGTTACCGACAAAGCCTTCCATGTAATCCCCGTCCCGAATCTTGCCTTCGGCACCCAGGAAATCAACAATGTAATAGCCAAACTCGGTATCCACCGGATACAGCGTTACACCCTGCTTGTCGACCACAGGACCATTGTCCGCGGGACAGGGCGTCGTACCGAGGTCACAGATAATATTGGTATCCTGGGTGGCACCACCGGTTCCGAAGGTGCTGCCGTCAAAACCACCCTGAACATCATTTATAGAAAAAATATGCGGTTCTGATTCATAGAGCGCTGCCTGGGCCGTTCCCTGTGCCATCAGTAACGCCGCCGATGCCGTCAAGGCAAGGCTGACGCCCAGAATGGCAGGTTGTCTAATCTTCATATGAAGCCTCCTTTGTTGTTTTTGACTAGTTGTAAATTTCCTTTTGTACAAGCGACTGAATAGAGATATCACCCACTAAAGAAGTGTTTCAGCATATTCCAATCAGCTCGTATACCATTATATATGTGACCATATTCACACTTATTGATCGACATCAAATTGACGGTCGATTGTTGTAGCGAAACAGTCGTCGCTGAACTAAAGACATTTGCAACAGATACAGGACTAGAAATCTGTAACGCTGGTATAACTTTGTTAGGTTTTGAAAAAATCTGGCATAAATTTTGTGTATGGCGTTGGTGTAAACAGCCTCAACTGGTCCCAATGAGATAACTTTTTTACACTCCGCTTGCAGGACCAGTTAAACCCTCGACACTCGTTTCTGAAGCTGGCACGGGTGATTCACCGGGATCATCTCGAAAACAGGTTCTGGCTGTAAATGCATAACGAGACAGGATTCCGCCCTGAATACGCAGCAAGTGATCAGGTGTTTCCATGATGAATTTACAGCTGCGGAAGCCACTCGATTCAGCCAGGCAGAAAAGCTCCAATGGTGTGATTCCCGGCTTCGGCATTGTGCAAGAAAATCAAATCGCGGGTCTTATTTCCGATTTACTAGCAAATCCGAGTTCATAGCCATCGTTTCTGCTTATTGTAACTACCAATCACAATATCGCTGCAATATTGTACCGCCAGTGAGCCTGGTAACCAGGCATTCACGATAATGACAATGCATCAGTGCATACCCGTGGTTTCTTATCAAACAAGTTATTTACGACAGGAATGCATCCCCAGACGAATACCCAGAGGGGTTGTCATCATCACTGGAAACAGTGAATACCGGATTATTCTATGCTTCTATAGCCGTTGTATTATGCCAGGGTATCGGCTCAGGCACAGCCGAGAAAGACAAGTTACTGCACTAATCCGTACCTGTCAGACTGAACCCATAATAGATCTCGCTACAGGACGGATGCCTATTAGAGACCTTCAGCGCCTTATGAATCAGTCAGTAATCAGTAAGTACATTCCCCAATAGATAGCAAAAGGAATACTTGCTAATGTTTAATACGTCAGTGGCAAAAAGAACTCGCGCCAAAGGACATTGTTGGTATGCATAAAACTCCTCACGGCGGCCTTCGGGTCGCCGTTTTTCTGTTGCATGTACCGTGAGCCATTCCATTATTGATCTTTGCTGGCTTGTTGGAGGGGATAGTTGACGCCATGCGAGTCAACAAAACTATATTTCTGGTAGATGATGATGCGGCGGTAACCTGCGCGCTATCTGGATTTCTTGAGAACTCCGGGTACAGTGTGAAATCGTTCCCTTCAGCGGAGGCTTTTCTGGAAGAGACGGATGACAGGGCTGCGGGTGTCCTGCTGCTGGATCAGCGCATGACCGGTATGTCCGGCATGGAATTGCAGGCTGAGCTTCCCAGGCGTGGCATTGATCTGCCGATTATCTTTATTTCCGGTCACGCGGACGTGCAAATGTCCGTAAAGGCCGTCAAGGCCGGTGCCATAGATTTCCTTGAAAAACCTTTTACCAATGAGGCTCTGCTCGCCAGCATCAGGGAAGCCCTTTCACAATTCAGTGTAAACAGGCAATACCGTAACTCGGTAGGCGAGATAAAGAGACGTTATGCCGAGCTGACAAAACGTGAGCAGGAAGTCATGAAGCATGTCGTTGCCGGTATATCCAACGGGGAACTGGCGAAACAACTGGGTATCAGTGACCGAACGATCGAAGTCCACCGTTCCAGGATCATGAAAAAGATGGGGGCAGACTCGCTCCCGGACCTGGTTCGAAAATATGACATTGGCCAGAAGGCCGGTTTGCTGTGATTCAGTAATCACTTTACAAATAAAACCTGCAACTGCCTTGTAGCAAGCAAGCAGTTTCCACATTGCATGTAATTTACTGAGATTGCCATATCTATCAATTGATCGAGAGCAAATCATTACACTCTGACCGGATATACGATGCATTGAAACACAGGGAACCGCCGGCACAGGAATCATCCTGTTAGCTAACGTGCACACCCGCTGTACGTGTATCTGGCAATCAGCTGATCCCACCACCATTCAAAGTGAAAGAGAGTTAAGTGTGTGCATGATCGTCAGGCAGAAAGGTAGTAGACGCTGGAAACTACCGACAGAATTTCCGTTGACAGATAGCCAGGTGCTTATTGTAATTCAGGATAGTAGGCGACGGCCTGATCGACACGGAACAATACATGACAGTAACGGTCTGAAAGCCATACCCTCAAAAATGCCCTGACACCTACCAACTTGACAGCTGCAATTTCCACAGGGTGTTCTTCATTGCGGCTAAAGGTCTGTTCCCCTACATACTTGCCTTAATTCAACGAATTTCAATTCGTGACTCCAGCTGTTCACTGTACAACAGGCTATCGCTCAATACGGAGGTTATTACAGCCACCGGCCAGCATCGACAAACAGAAACTTCAGCTGTCATTGATAAGCGGAGTCATTGCAGTTGATGAGTGTGATATTAAGCCACTTCGATGTATATAACACAACACCTCTATCTGCGGATACACTGTCTACTTATGCTACACAATAAAGAGTGAACGCCACATGACCAAAAATAACAGTACCGCCTCTGTACGACACACCATTATCTGGATTGGGATCCTCGTGGGGCTTGGCTTTTATGTCGCCGACATACTCATTGATGTATTTGTATTTCGTAGCGGGAGCCTGTACGAGGAATTTCTGCATCCCAGCTACCACGAGACGTGGATGCGAGCAACTGTATTTATAGTGGCGATCGCCTTTGCAATCTATGTTCAGGTTTTACTACAGCGCACGCATAATATCAGCAAACGGGCATAAACAGCGGAACGCTTTCTCAATTCCGTTTTCGACAACATTCCGAGCATGGTCTTTATCAAGGATGCAAGGGAGTTACGCTTTGTACGCATCAATCGAACCGGGGAACAGTTGTTAGGTCATACGACACAAGAACTCATGGGTAAGAATGATTATGATTTATTTCCCGAGTCACAAGCGGAGTTTTTTACACGCAAGGATCGTGAAGTATTTGAATCGGGTGTCGAGGTGGATATTCCGGAAGAAGAAATTGACACAATGGATCAGGGAAAGCGATGGTTGCATACCAGGAAGGTGCCAATATTTGATGACAGGAATCAGCCGACATACTTGCTGGGCATTTCCGATGACATCACTGATGCAAAGCAAGCAGCATCAGATGTAATGCGAAACGAAATTCGCTACCAGACTTTATTTGATTCAGCGGCAGACTTTATGTTTGTCATGGATGATCAAGGCAATGTTTTGGAGGCCAACCGCTACACCTACGAAAAATCAGGCTATGAAATAAACGAGATTATTGGTGAACACATCAATAAACACTTTACTCCGAAGTCGCAGGACGATTGTGATTACAATTTTCCCATTCTCATAGAAGGTGGTTACAATCGTGCTGAATTCGAGTTTGTATGCAAGGATGGCCGCATACTACAGATGGAATGCATGGCAACCGCTGTACCAGACGAAAATGGTGGTACCAGTTCCTATTTGATTATTCAGAGGGATGTCACCGGTAAAAAGCAGGCTGATGAAGAGTTACAGCAACAGCAACGCGAAATTGCCCACGTCGATCGTCTCAGTACCATGGGAGAAATAGCATCGGGCATGGCGCACGAATTGAACCAGCCGTTAACCGCAATAGCCAGCTATTGTGGTACGGCAGCGGCACTGGTGAACTCACTGCCATCTGCACCGCAACAACTTGGTGAGCTACTGGAACGGGCCGAGGAGCAGGCTCACCGCGCCAGCCAGATCATCCGCCATCTGCGTGATTTCATCAGCAAGGCAGACGACCATAAGGAACCGGTGGACATTAATATGGTAATCGAGGAGGTCATCGACTTGCTAAAACCTGAACTGAAAAAAGCGCACGTAAAGATAGAGCATCAGTCCGGGATACGTGGCTGCAGGGTCATGGCAAACAAGATTCAGCTCGAGCAGGTTCTGGTAAACTTGGTGCTTAACAGCCTGGAAGCCATAAAGTGTTCTGAAAAAGCCACAGGACATATCATCGTGCAGAGCTGTCTGCTACCAAATAATACCATCGAAACGACCGTGGCAGATGATGGGCCCGGTATCGATGCTGACATATCTGGCAAGATGTTTAATCCCTTCCAGACGAGCAAGCCCGCGGGGATGGGGATGGGGCTATCCATCAGCCGCACGATCGTTGAGGAGCATGGAGGAAAGCTATGGGCAGACTTAAAACGTCAGAATGGCGCACTTTTCGGCTTCAATCTTCCAGCAGGTAAATGACCGAAGCCCGCGAACAACCAGGCCCTCGAGAACACCTGAATCGTCCCACTGGGTGTTTTTTTGAACACCCAATTACTACACTCTCAACCGTGATACTGTTTCACGCACGAATCTAAATAAGAAAGCGGTGCATTAGTCGCGTACATCGTGATCTGCAAGAGGTTGCCGGACAACCTGTATTGCTACCGCGACCAGTCGCTACATCCTGCCAGCACAGGCTCAAGTGGCAGATGGCTGCAGAGTACGACAGTTTACCCTAAGGCGAAAATCACACCGGATGGGTTGTACCTTGCATCACAATTCGTCAAGGCATATTCAAGCAAATGCGGTGCTGCGGTATCTAGCTCTGCCTTGTCCACATTTTCCAACTCACCAAAGCTGCCTAAATGATAAAAACCTATTCTGTTACCTAGTTCCGCCGCCAGCAATATACCTCCACCGGATTCTCGAACATACTTGATACCATCTTGAGAAATACTGTAGATAACATCATCACATATATTCTGTGTGCGAGTAGTTACTGTAGCTGTTCCGGCAGCAGGTGTAGGCAATGATTCAGGATCAAACCTGTCGCTCTCCATAAACTCAACAAGTATGGAAATTGCCACCACGAAAACAATGCTTAAAGGCCACCAGTACTTCGGATTCATGCCACCGGTCCATAGTTGTTTTTCTTATAAGGCGGCACTGCGATGCAAAGCATCGATACGCACAACCCGCCATGGTCAATACAGTGTGATCACTGATCCAGAAAGAGAGCAAACATCAAGAGAACCTGAATCACTGACCTACTAAGTTAACGGGTTGTCTGCCGAGTGTATATTGTCCTATGGTACGAGCAGACAGCATAAAACACGATCGGGATTTGGACACCTGGTAGACCGTGTTGAGGTACGAGCAACTGCTTATCGAAAAGCCATCGTTGCGATGGACATCCTGACAACAGACGCCCAGAATAGCGTATAGTTTTCAAGCATGCCATGCGGCTGAACTCGCTACTCTCACGCCCCTGGTATTTTGCCCGTACAGGAATCCGAGCAGCATTATTTCTGGCGAGGAACATTCTATACATCATTGCTGGAGTATTGGAGGTGGTCGAGAAAAACCTGCATTCAGCATTACAGCGCCTTGTTTACGACGTTTGCGCGCTAGTACCTAATCCACGGACATTCCTGGTCAAACTAGCAGTGTCATTGCTGATGATTGAAGCCTTCCTGGTTGCAATGCACTTCATTGTAATAACACTGCAGTATCAACTGGATATTGAGGCTGCAGATGGAAGTATCGGTGGCTTTGATCTGAATGATGAAGCGACGCTCGCCGTATGGTTTAGCAGCCTGCAATTGCTACTGATAGGCATATGCACTTTAGCCTTATCGTGGATAGACAAGCAGCATTTTATAGGTATCAGGAATAGCCGTGTTTGGCTTTTCGCCACCTATCTGTTTATCTTTCTCTCCGCAGACGAAACAGGTGGATTACACGAGGTTCTTGGACAATCGCTTGTCATGCTGTTTCCATCAGTAAACTTATCGGCCAGCATGTGGTGGAGCATTCCCTACATGATCGTTATTGGCAGCGTGCTGGCTTTCATGTTTATCCGCTTTCGCGGACATCCTGTGCCCATGCTACTCCTTTCTACCGGCAGTCTATGCTGGTTTATAGCGAATACCCTGGATCACAATTATTTAATTGCTAGTGATGTCATCATAGCCATGGAAGAAGCCCTCGAGATGCTGGGAGGGAGCCTGTTACTAATCGGGTGTCTACACTTCCTGTTCGAACAGGCCATGGAGGAAGCAAATAACGAGTAATAATCTAATTAGACTATGTGTCAGTCCAGTATCATGCGATAACCTCGATATCGTTCATATCTACACCATGGCCAGATTCTCCACCGCTAACCATATCGGACAAATGTCTGAAGCAACCTCGCCTGCGCCAACGTTATATGGTGATGAACAACCCATCTAAGGTCCACGGGCACTGACAATGTATCTGTCGGTGCCTTGCAGCCGAATAATCAATTTCTATACCGCAAATCTAACAAAACAAATATCAAGCAGTACGACTGAGTTAAGTCAGGGATTGACAAAATCAGTTACGGCGACCAACGTTCATTCGTTGGTCGCCGTTATACTATGCCGAGCACCTCTCGATAGAGCATCTGCTAAAATTGACACCCCGATCAATGAGAGAAGGCATATAAACAATGACCAGCAAATCGCTACAGGTACTATTATTTGCCTGCGCAGGCGTTATCACGCTCCTTCTTGTAAAACTGATGTTTGATATGAGCCGTTCGATGAGCGAGATGACACGACATGTGGGTACCATATCAAACGATGTAAGCGCAATGCAGAATAGTATGCATACGATGAACGAGTCCATGCTGCGCATGGAGAAGAGTATTCATGACCTGGGGCTGGCTTTCGGTCAGGGAAGCAAACAGTTCCAGCAAATGAATCCGGCAGGAATGATTCAACAGGTATTACCTGACAGAGAACAACGCACCCGTTGAGCATCGTGCTTACTGGTTGTTTTTTCTGAATACTGGATTCCGGGTCTGCGCTGCGCACCGCCCGGAATGACGAATCAATCAGAGTCTCCCTGAATCAATCATCAACCAGAAAAAGAGAACGGGCAAGCACTGCAACGTACCCTACACTTGCTATCATTTACCGGGCGCTGGAATGGTGCGCTCATAGCGCAATAAAAACAACGCTACAAATCCATGAAGCACTCTTTCCGACCGGTTCTCTGAGTAACTGTATTGCTGATCAGTGCGACATTTATCAGGTTGTTTACACCAACCGGCAGAGCGGCCATGCAATCCCTGGATTGCGATATAAGCGCCGAGTACCTGCTTGAACTGAAACACACTACGCTGCATTCGCCATCTGGCCAGGCTACTGGCCCTCCGATAGTTATCCGGCAACTCCTGCTCATGGGACCCGCACTTGCAGGCATTACTTCCATGAGGGAGATGTTGTTTTTGGCCGTACTGGCGCCAAAATGCCTGCAACAGTGTTCGAAATTGTCGAAACCACGAACGGCAAGTGACGGGCCGGGAATTCTAGACTTGTAATCAATTATATAACCAGATTCTTTACGAGAAGGACAACCCCAAGGTGACCTCCACAGAGCCAAGTCACTGCTTCTGCATCAAAACCCTATCTGTATGTTATGTGTAAGGTTTCCAAGAATGATGTCTTGTTTACCTTACACATTACATACACGTTCATTTACCCACAATACGCCAACTTATTGACACGGCTATGATTATTTTATTGGCACATTCCTTGCTAAATAGAGTTTTAGAGTTCAGCCCGTCGTGTAAATTTCGATTTGGTTGAAACTGGTGGTAACCAGGCAGGAACACGGACGGAGTTATCTGGGCACGAACACCAGAAACCACATCACAATAAATGCAATTATCGCAAGGAGTAATGAGATGTATCAAAGGACATTAAAGGCTATCACCGCATTGGCGGTACTCGGTTTAACAGCAGGACAGTCCATGGCCGCAACGGTAGGGTTGACAGAAGTCAACCCGATTGACACCAACGGGGCTCCGACCATTGATCTGCAACTGGTGGGGACAGACTTTGCCGCCCCGGGTGTGGATGGAGGTAATTTTACATTTAGCTGGGATCCTGCGGTCCTGCAGTACACCGCGACGACAGTGGCTAGCCCCCCGTGGGATGCTGATGCCATCGTGAGCGACGGTAACGCTGCGTCAGGTGTTGTTGATTTCGTTTTCACTACCTACACGCCCAGCGGAGGGCTGTTCCCTAACTTTGACATTGCCACGATTAGTTTCAACGTAATCGGTGCCGTTGGTAGCTCCACGTCCATCACGTTCGCCGATTCCGCTTTCGGCGGGTTTGTTTCGCCGGGTGCTGTTCCTGTGGCTGTGACCTATGTCAACGGTCTTGTAAATGTGACTGCCAGTGCTGTGCCGGTACCGGCTGCGGTTTGGTTATTCGGCACTGGACTACTGGGCCTGGCTGGATTGGCAAAACGTAAAAAAGCAGCTTAATCTTTCGATTCAGAGACGGCCCTTCGGGGCCGTTTTCGTATGCACTACATGACGTAGCCGCCATCACTTCGCTATATTCAATCATTGCAGCACACAACTCGTCATAGAGTAGCCGTGCTCTCTCAATGCAGACCCTGATCACACACCGGGATTCATTTGCAGTACCTTTATCACCCGGTGAACAGGGACTGTAACTAGAGACGCTCGACATCCATATTTGCCCCACCCCAGAGAAGCATCTTGATGGTACTGTACGGGCTGCCGGAATTTCGGTTTTGCTTCTTGTGTTTTCTGACGTGATAACTCCCTGATCGTGACACCGCGAATCCCCAGGTACATTCTTCCACAGCAACGCTCTCGAGAACCACTGCCTGATAACCAGGCGTGTGATCAGGCCCTGGCGACAACGGATAGCTTTCATTCACCACTACTCGTTGATAAACTCCATGGCACTATCAACCAGGTCTTCGACATAGAGATCACGGAAGAAATGATCAGCACCGTCAATCACGACCAGCTCAATACCACCAGCCTCTGCCAGCGGAGCCAGTTTCTCGTTAAGCCCCTTGACCGTCTGGTCCTCGCTGCCGGCAAAAACCAGAACCGGCTTTTTGATCTTCGGTAACAGATAGGTCGTGTCTTTCCTCGGGTCCGCTGCGTAGTAGGAAACCACAGCTTCCGCACTGACCGTGGTGTCCTTGCAGTAGATAAAGTCCGTGTGCTCTATCGCGGTCTCAGGAGCACCTGCTGCAACCAGTGATTCGGCATTTCCCAGTACCGTAGCCAACGGTTTCCCGTAATTTTTTTCATAGCTCTGCATTTCATATTCCTGATTCCACGTCTGCGGTGCGATCAGAATCACCTTCTTGATCAGCGGGTCGTCATGCTCGGCCACAAACCAGGCAGTCTGGTTGCCCCCACGAGAGTGACCCAGCAGAACGACCTGATTAACACCTTGTTCTTCTATCCAGTCCAGCCAGAGGCCGATCTCGCTGATAGCCTCTTCATGCTTGTGATTATGGGGTGTATTGCAATCGTAGGAACCATGACGGTCATTCAGCCCCAGCGCCAGATTGATCGCCAGCGAACTCACGCCATGCTGCAGAAACAGTTCCTGCAAGGCAACTATGATTTCGCTCTTGTTGTGGGAAAGAGTCCCATGAGTGATCAGGACTGCCGGCGCAACCGGCCAGTCATCTGCCTTCTCCAGATTGGCATTCAGGGTCAGATCTTCATGTTGCAACTTCACCTCTTCTGCATATACCTCATATCCTGTTAAAAACGTAATAAATATAAATATCGAATAAATACGAACCATGACATGCTCTCCTATCAGTCAACATGGCAAGACTATCACCTTGTGAAATGATGACACCCGACGGTTGAGTCATTTGACCAGCCATAGTTACCGTAGCCGCCATCGACATATTCAAACCCCGTCCGGTAAAATCACCAACCAATCGCACAGCTAACCAGGCCTTGTCAATATTCAGGTAGCTGTCTGAAGAACGCATAGCGAGAAAACCTGTAAAGGAATATCAATATGCACCGCATACTCCATTCTTCCAGGACCCATCAATCGATTGTGACGAGAAAACTGTTATTGCAGTAGTCGTTCACGCCAGCGCTGGCATCAAGTCGAAAATCATATTTTCTAACATAGTCAGGATTTACCTTGATAGAATACTGACCTCGCCATTGGGGCTCTTGTTCCGATAATTTTCGAGCGTTTGCCAATAGCGCTCCTCCCAACAATTAATCGGGGTCACCCGAACCAGTATATTAGGCATGACCACGCAGGCACTTCAGAGAGTCCTCCGGACTCGCGACCGCATCATCAGCTGCCCCGCCGTGCTCCACCCCTAAACGGGGAGAGCATCCCATGACCAGCAAACACTAGCCGCGGTTATTACTCCACAATCGTGTCTCACAGTTATTATCCGTGGCAGCAGTTTTCTGACTGCGCAACCATCTGCCAGCCATTAATGAAATACTGCTCACCAGGGTCAAAGGTAATCTTGAAGAAGCTGCCGGGGTAGCCAAATATCGCTTGGGCATGAGCTCACTCGAATCTCACAGGATTGGTCACATGGCCCGGGTTTATATCGACCAGAACACGGTCCTCACTGCAACCACAACTATATAGCTGGACTCAGACGTTGCTTTCTGACGACATGGAAAATCAATTAAATACCAGTGCTTAGCAAAAGCTTTCGATACACAGTCACCATCCGACGACAAATACTACTGCAATGCACCGCTGAATGTATCGTACCGATCCTCAGATACATCATACGTTATTGTTGTTACTGGAATTACACACGATTGGCACGAGGCATGCAGCTACTGATGCAAACAGCAAACGCAATGTATCCAGCACTGATGAGCGTGTGTTTGTTTACTGGACAGACACGCCGTCATGGTCGCCATATCAACAGTGCTCCAGGGAGATGCAGGGAGTTCGAATAGCAACACAGTAACGACAGACTCAAGATGAGGAATTCTTTCCTGTGATGCCTGTCACGACAAACCGTCAAACACAGACTTAGGCTTTGACCTGGCTTTTTGATGCCTAGCCTGGAGAGAAGAAAACGCAGCCAGAATGCAGCACTGAACCCGACACTGATGAGCGGTGCACCGGGCTACCGATAGTAACGCTGTTATTGATCAGCCTGCGCTTGCCAGTCTCACTGCGGACGGCAACACCCTCGGCATAGGCGGCAGCCGGATTACTGCGCACCGTTCCGGTTTCTGTCCTCAGTACATTTTGTTTTGAAGAAAATGACTTTTTATTTTTTATATCACAGGAGTTTACATTATGAGACATCACCCTATATATCGATGGAAAATGGCGTCAGCATTTATAGCCCTGCTTGTACTTGTTGCCACCACATCTAACTCTGCTTTGGCTCAAGCCTGCTCTGTCAACTGTTTGCGAGTTTACAGCATTGATGCCAGCGATCTTGGCAGTTCAATTAGCGGGGTCGTGAGGCTGACTGACGAGAATGGCTCCGGTACGGCCTCGCGTAGCTCCATAGTTCACCTTGTCTGGACGCGACCTGATGGCTCAATATTCGATCAATATGCCTTGATTACTTCCCGTTTAAGAGCGGAATTCAATTTGTCTACGGCAGGTGCCCCAGGCACATATACACTAACCGTTGCCGATGCAATGAAATCAGGTTATACGTTTGATCCTGACAATAGCAGTACAGTTAGCAAAAGTATCACGGTTGGTATTGCGCCCAACAATGCACCTACAGCCGTGCCCAACACCGATGTCGTCAGTGGCAGCACACCCTTGACGGTTAATTTTGACTCGTATGGCTCAGCTGACACCGATGGCACAATTGTCGCCTACGAATGGAATTTTGGTGATGGTAGTACTTCAAGCGAGGCCAGTCCAAGCCATGTTTATCAGGGCATTGGTCAATATAGCGCCACCTTGTCGGTAACTGATAACATGGGTGCAACGGCCAGTAGTTCAACCTACGTTACGGTCACGGACAGCAACGCTGGCTGCAGCAGTAATTGCATGTCGGTTGACCGAGTCTCTCTGAGTTACATTAAATACAAAAACCGCATCAGAGGCCTTGCCTGGCTTGTTGACGATAATAACAAGGCGGTTGCAGGTGCTATCGTGCATGCTGTGTGGACGTTGCCGGATGGCACGAAGGTAGATAAATACAGCAGTACCGGATCACGAATGAGAGCCAGTTTTTCACTCACCGCCAATACACCCGGCCGCTACACTCTAAGCGTTGTTGAAGTCACAAAAGAAGGTCATACATTTTCTCCGGACTCCAGTAATGTTTTGATAGACAGTATTGATATAGCGCCCTAGTACTGGTGGTAATAAAAGGCGGCGTCGTTTAGTTAGCGATGCCGCCTTTTTTGTTTGGCAGGGTATCAAAACACAGTCAGCAGTCCCGCGAAGCTATGCGTGCTAGCGCATCTCGAATCGCCGCGTATCCTCGCTGGCGTAATTGGCGACTGTACCGTCAATGACGGTCGTTGTCTTTATCTGCTGCACGACCTCAGCGAGAAGCGCCCCGGGTATGGCGCATGTCATTTCGGTATTGGGCATACCAGTGCGCACACGGCTTAGCATGCAGCCGACGCTGACAGCCACCTCTTGCTGTTCCTTTGCGATGGCAATGATATGACATTGCGGTTTACCTTCGAAACGCATGTTGGGAAATGCATCCGAGATAGTCATGGCCTGTTTGGCGTTTATGCGCAGAAATACAACATCCGGGATCTTCCCGGCATCCTGCAACGGACCGTAGTTCACATATTTATATTGCTCCTTTACCACGGGTATAGAGGGAAACATTTCCGGTGTTACCCACCCGGCGCCGACCAGTGCGCCAACGTCCGACTTGTCGCCCACCTCCTCAAGCGACCTGAAGCCATGAGTTACACTGCCGACACTGCAGTTGGCGTGATCCTCAGATACGGTGCTGAAGGTGCGCCCTTCTGCCTTCATCCAGAAAACACAACCGGCGGGGACGCGACCTGTCCGGCCATCTTCGGTCGGCGCTGGCATGTCGTCGTTATAGGGTTCAACCCCGGGCAGGGGTTCCTGGCTGAAGTGGAGCGCGAGAGGTGGATGCTGTAGCCCCAGTGACTTCACAAGGTCATCGGCCAGTTTCTGATACTCATTCTCCGGCATGGGTTCTGTCTCCTGTTTTCTTTTAAGATAGCCTCAACTACAGGTTGTAGGCTTCGCAACAACACAGCAATAATTCATGTCAGCAACTCTTTTGCCCCTGGCACAGATAATGCACAGATTATAATCATATACCCGGTGTCATTACCCAACATGGCACTCTGACCGCAAGGTGTCCCCGCTGCCTGAAATTATCATAATTCAGGTGCCTTCTCAGGAAAAAGCACAGCTGGCAACCCCCTGTACGTGCTGCTGATTACCTACTGCTACCTGATGACTGCGGAACAGGCTCATGCAAGCAAATTCAGGAGCACATATTAAATTCGAACCATCTCGCCGAGGCACTGTCTTTAGTCTCTCCGACACCAGGAGATATTACGATGCTAACCCTGAGGCACGCCGGAGAGCGCGGTCACTACCGTGCTGACTGGCTCAATAGCTACCACACGTTTTCCTTCGATGAGTACCATGATCCGGCGCACATGGGTGTTTCCAATCTGCGTGTGATAAACGACGACACGGTTGCACCCGGTGGGGGCTTCGTCACCCACGCCCACAGTAACATGGAAATAGTAAGCTATGTACTTTCCGGGCGACTCGAACACAAGGACAGCATGGGTAACGGGTCAATCATTAGCCCCGGCGATATACAGCGCTTGAGTGCCGGTACGGGCGTGCAACACAGCGAGTTCAATCCGTCTGCGACTGAGTCGGTGCATTTTCTGCAAATCTGGCTGCAACCCGTCAAGATGGATGTCAAACCAGGCTATGAACAAAAACACTTCAGTGAGGATCAGCGTCGCGGCAAACTCTGCCTGCTGGTGTCACCCGATGGCCGCGAAGGTTCTATCAGTACCCGGCAAAATTCACTGCTCTACGGGTCACTGCTCCAAGCCGGTGAGACCGTTGAGTATAATCTGGCCGATGAACGGCATGCATGGGTGCATGTTGCGCGTGGCAGTATCACTGTTAACAGCATTGTTCTGAAGGAAGGAGATGGTGTACATATCGAGAAGGAAAACGTGATCCGATTTGAGGGCCAGGACAATGCTGATACGCTTCTCTTTGACCTGCCATAATCGAAAGAGAATGTGACAATGAGTGACAAGCAGATATTCGATTCTTGAGAAGAACACAATAATATCCGGCTTGTCTGGCCTGTGCCGCTGTATACCGTGTGAGCGGATACCTGAAACAGACTGCAACACTGTATCCAAATAACAGTCAGTCTCACTGTCCACCGTTACACATATTTATGCGATATTAAGCACTATGGGGTAGAATGAGGCCTGTATCCTTACGACTGTTAATGAACAAACAGCATGGCATCTGATTCGATTGTATACGTGGATATAAGCCCCATTCATGGAAAGGGGCTGTTTGCGAACACCTTCATTCCTTCCGGTACGTTGATCGGTGTAGTTCAAGGAAAGGCTGCAGTGGATGATGGTGACCACGTGTTGTGGATTGATGAAAACAAGGGATTCCACGTGCAGTGTGACCTGCGCTACATAAACCACAGTAACGCTCCAAATGCGATTTTTTATGACAATCTAGAGGTCGCCGCGATCCGGGACATCAGGGCTGGCGAGGAAATAACACATAACTATGACACCTGCCGGGACGAATAAGAGCCAACAAAGAACCTTGATACTGTGGCGCAATACAAGCACAATGAATGATTGATTCTGTCGTAGTGCTCGTATGGTGAGTCTATCAACCTACACTGCACTATTGCCTCTGCAGATTTGACTCTTTCAATGCATGCTATTACTTGATTTCCTGCTGTGCCGTCTGCCCCGATGCCACAACCTGCTCCAGCACACGGTACTCTTCTCTGGCAATATCAAGCTGTGACCGACACTCATATAACTGTTTATTCAACTGCTCAAGATCCAGCTTGTGGGCACCTACCACATCTGCATACTGCTCCTGCAAGGCGGTATAACGATCATGCAGCACCTGCATTTCTGCCGTATTGCTTTGCACCTGTGCATACAGCGCACTCAGCTTCTCTGCTGATTCGCAAAGCTCTCCGCGCTGCTGTTCTATCTGCTCCTTCAGCCGTTCTTCAGCCGACTGGTTTTCACCTATCTCTGCAAGCAGCTTTTCGTTCTCCGCACGTAATGACGCCAGTTCCTCATCTTGTACAGTAGAAGCATACGGCACTGCATCATTTGCCACTATGACCTGAGCACATGAGTCAGTATCGGTTATAGCGTCTGTAGGCTCTTCGGTATCTGATGTATGCGCAGCCACCATTCCTATTGATGTTGCGGGAATGCCATCCTCAAGCACATACACATCAAAGCCTTTGTGACTCAATAAAAATCCTGCCGACTCACTACGCCGGCCGGTATCACAACAAATGATATATTTACTGTTGAAGACAAGCTCGGATATTTCATCTCGCAGGCTAGCCAACGGAATATTTACGCTATCTTCAATTGACCCGCACTCATATTCATCTGCAGTTCGAACATCCACCCAGACAGCACCCTCATCGACCATTGCAACTGCCTGTTCGTAATCAACGCGATTGACCAGCTGGTTCTTGAGCAACCTGATAAAATCTTCTTTCGCCAAACGCATCAGCAAGCCATTGGTAAGCATGGTTACCGTTGCATTACGCTTTGCATCTGATACCAGGGCATCCTCGCCGAAGGAAGCTCCGCTACCCAGCTCCGCTAGAAACTCCGCTTCAGCATTCGGTGTATCCTTGCGGGTTACAGCGCAACGGCCTTCGTGGATGGTATAAAAATAATCACCCGGGTCCCCCTGCCGGATGACGACCTCACCGGCCTTTACCGGATATGATTGCATCTTGATCAGCAGGCTTTGTATCATTGCCGGAGGAATCTTTATAAAGGCCTCCGTCTGCAGAATTCGGGTCATCCAGTCCTGGTTGTCATCAGCCTCGATCTCAACAACTTCGGCACTACTGGACTGGTCCCAGGTCAAAAACACATCGAGCAATCCTGAATCTATGCGTGCAATGAGGCACTTCTTCACAGCTCGCGCTGAAAGCTGCCTTGGCTTCTGGTTGGCTATGGCATAACGGCTCATGTCCATTCCAGCCTCAACCTCACTGGTAACCTTGCGGAAACCGTCAATCAGGTTGACCTTCCCCTCAAGCAAATAGATGGACTGATTGTCCCTGTCACCCTTGCGGAACAGGTAATGGCCCGCCAGCACCTCTTCTATCATGATTTTTTCTGACACTTCCCGAAAGCGCTGCGGTGAAAGCGCATTCAGCGGGACAAGTTCCTGCAAGATCTTTTTATCTATTGTTGCCTTCTTCGCAGTGTGCATATCCACCTGATCCACCGTGTTATAGCCGATTACAAACAACCCCGATTGCCGGGGTGCGTTACTGCAAAACATCGCATGTTGCTTATCGGCGCATCGCAGATGATATTTAGCGTCCCGGGACCGGGGAGGCGAATGGTTAGCACGGCAACACTCAAGGTGGTCCATAGAAACGCCTGATTCCCACATATTTTCCGGTGGGTGCAAGCACTGCTTATACCCTCGTTCTTTGTAAGTGTAGATCTTCCGGATCATTGAAAAAGCCCGGATTCTTCAGCCAGGGAGGCACTCTGATCGGGCGTTTTCGTTGCCATCGTGACAAGCCCTGTAAGACTCGGGCTGTTATGGGCTATCCATATCACACCGCGCCTTTCGAAGGTCTGTTGATGCCCCGAAATAACATATGGCGGCCAACATACAAATCGAAAGGCACTATAATATGATGCAACTTTGACACCACAGCTTTTAGTCAGGGAAAGCCGTCACCGTATATTTCTTAGTGCTTGACAGGTGCAATAATGACTCACTGGGGTTTGTTGAAACGTAAACAAACATGGATTATTACCTGGCAAGGCTGGATGCTGATACTTGTTTTGCTTGTCGCTTCTCTTTTTGTCGTCGCACGACAGATTCACCCTTTCCTGGCGACAAATTCCCCCACCCATGGTCAAATCCTGATTGTAGAAGGCTGGGTACCGTATTCCACACTGGAGCAGGCAATCTCATTGTTTAATGATTATCACTATCAGCTGATAGTGACTACTGGCGGGCCACGGGATGAAGGGTATTGCCTACCGGAATATTCAACCGACGCAGACCTCTACGCAGCGTTATTAAGGCAACTCGGTGTCAAGCAAAGCCAAATTGTATCCGTCCCCACACGACCCGTACGCACAGACAGAACATACGCATCAGCAGTCGCGGTTAGGGATTGGTTGAAGCAAGCGAACCGACCCATCGACTCACTTGACGTTTTTTCACTAGGCGTCCATGCGCGCAGGTCACAATGGCTATTCCAGCGTGCAATTGGCGAAAATATCGTAGTAGGTGTAATCGCCGCGTCCCCTAAAGAATATGACGCCGACAATTGGTGGAACTGGAGCAGCGGCGTGCGTTCGGTCGTGGATGAACTGGTTGCATACTTTTATGCGCGTTTTCTGTTTACCCCGGGTGATAACGCTGAATGACAGGAACGGATCAACTCCGCCAGCACAGACACGGCAGATATAGTCAAGCTCAAAACGAACCCTGCCGGCCATATGCAAGCGGATGAGATTGTTTATATTTTCTCGCTGAACGAATACCTGACAGGCGTACGGACCATAGCATATATACCCAGAATACAGGCCCTGTGCCTGCCTTTAATACACACCAGCCCGAATCATGATTTCCTGGTTTTTTCACAGCCCGGGGCTGGTCTGAATTCATTATGACATTTGAAATAATGGCTGAAAGTAAGTACTTTCCCTAATTGAATCCACACCAGATACTTGCTAATTTATGATCGTCACTTGCGAAAAGGATATCGCGACAAGGAATGTCTCTATTAGTGATAGTACCCTTAACGGCGGCCCCTGGGTCGCCGTTTTACATTGTGCCATAGACTCTGCATGGAAACTGCCGGAAGAGCGCTGACGAGGGTCCGTGTAATGCGTAATCCGGCCCAGAGACCGCGCATAACGTCTATCGCACCATCGTTGATGCCCACAAGATCTGCACCTGTTCAAAGACGCCGGGGGTTGCTGTCCAGGAACTTACCCACTGCGTAGGACCCGGCTTCGTCGATGAACTTGCGGTAGTAGTGGATCGGTATGATCCTGTCTCCAGGGCTGCTTCGGCATGGGTTCCCGGAGAAACGGTTTCCCGCTGTGGACTTCCGGCACCGGGTATCTCACGCCAATATCGCGACAGGAACCCGCGGCAGTAAACTCACCGGTGGGGTATCGTCCAGTACCTGTACGTCGTCAAACCATACCGGACCAGTCGCCCCAGCGTCTAGGACAGTATTGAATCACTCGTCATAACGGTCTTCAAAGAAGACTTCAACCAAGCATACCCGGGACGATGCCCAGGAAATAACAGAGGTATACTGGTCACCGGATATTATATGTATAGCGGATACCGCGTGATTAAATAGCGTCTCGAAACTGGGCGGGAGAATGCCCGGTCCACCTGCGGAATGCGCGGGTGAAGCTGCTGTGTTCGGAAAACCCCAGTAAATATGCTATCTCGCCAAGCGGGCGGCGTGATTCGCGGATATACTGCATAGCCAGATCGCGGCGAGTGTCTTCCAATAGCTTCTTGAAAGTAATCTCCTCATCCTTCAGCTTGCGCTGCAGGCTTCTGAGGCTTAGGTGTAATTCTTCTGCGATGGATTCTTGCCTTGCTGTTCCACTGGGGAGTTGCTCGATGATTCGAGAACGAACCTTCATCGTGATATTGGATTGGTCAAATCGGGCAAGATAATCAATGACAGCCTGATCGTTAATACGCGCCAGTTCAGGATTGCTGGTCGACAAATGCTGGTTGGCCATGTGAAGGTCAAAGCATAGCCGATAATCGTACGCCCCGTATTCAATAGGTGCCTCAAAGAATGCATTGAAGCGGTCCGGGCAGGGGGGAGCAGGCCTCTGCATGACTACACGCACAGGTATGATATGTTCCCCTACCGTGATTTGACACATCCGCAGAAAGATCCCCATGCCTGTGTCTGCCTGCTCATAGACATAGTTGGGCCAACTCTCTGGCCCCATAAACACTAAATCAAGTGTGTCTTCACTTTCATCCACATTGGCCTTGAAGAAAGGATTAATGAACCTGAAATAACGGACAAGCCGATTGAGGGCATCATGGAGGGTATCACTCGCCAGCCACGCAAACCCCAAACCTTGTAACAATGCGGGTTGAAACTGCTCCGCCACCGTCAACCCGAAACCGCCGTCTCCAGTTGCCTCAAGTGAGAGTTTTACCAGCGTCTGCAGCTTTGTGGTCGGGATTCGCACATTGGGGTCGAAGTACACATTGAGATTAATACCCGCCTCTGCAAATAAAGGCGCAGGATCACAGCCATAAGTGCGCAGCGCCTTGTCGATCAGGCCCGCTGAAGCACCGAGGCTAGTGGCATCAGTGATAGATATGTTCATCTGTCACTTCTGGCATGTTTGCATAGGTGGTTGGCCTGTTCAGTCAAGCCCATATTAACGCCCATGCCTTATATTGTCAGCACCAGTAGCAACATACGAAACCCGAATGACAGGCATATCTACTGATTACTCCTTTTCTCCCGGACAGCGAACTACAACATTGACATTACAATACTACATCCTGGCGATGCTACCCATTGCCCTTTTGACGAGACGAACCGATCCCTTTGATCGTTACTGTACCGCTAACTGCGAACTGCAGGAGTCCTACCGGGCAGTCGTCAATGCTGGAGTTCGGGCATATCAGCTTCACACCTACCTTGATTTGATCCAGCAGTACTTTGGACCCGAGGTAAGGCATCTGGTCCATGAACACCAGATCGGCATGCTCGATGCTGCTGGTGGAATGGGCCAAACCATCGGGAAGACACTGGAACATATTCTTGTGGCTCTGGGGACCTCGGGTTTAACCATCTCGACAAATAGTGGCGAGTTCGAAATACCTCAGGAAATGAACGTAGCTTTGCTATTACTGCTGGACACTCCACAGTCACCGGATTTCGTCCCGGACCCGACCAGTCGCCTTGAACAAATCGGCCGCCTTGGAATGGATGTAGACTGGTGCTTTGCAGAATGTTTGACTCTTAGTCGGGAAGAGATTACTGATACTTTTGTACCCATACTGGCAGCAACAAACCTCGCACGGCATTCGCCGCATTTCCCGCAGGGCAATGAAGCAGAAGCATGGTGACAATAATAACTACTGCTGTTGTTATTGCCGTGCGACAATATGCCACATCGTAATCGTGATACTTTAAGGCTAGTATGGTTTACACACGTCTCCTCTCCCCCTATCTTGACGTGTGAAGAGAGATTCATTGGAATCCTCCATTAAGTAAGGCGGCTGCCCTCCCTATCCAGCCGCCTTTTTTATATCTCTCATAAATACCATGTATTGCATAATACAACGCCTTCACGTTGACTAACTGAGACTCAAATTAAACAGACTGCCGACAAACAGCCATTATCTGACGCGCAAAAACCACTTCATACCCCCCTATTGACGTATTTCCGGCAATTACTCACCGCTACCGTTGCTGTACAGTCTGGATTCAGTCGGCTTTCCAATTCGCCACATCCACTCCACTCATAACCCTTATCACAAGTCCATCATCAGCAAATTTTCCGATTCTTTTGAGGCTTCTGCTTTCGCGAGGAACCTCTCATATGACCGCGTGGTTAGACAGCTGCTGTTATAGAGTCAATATCATGCATGCCGCGTACACAGAACCGGGGGCTGCAAGTTACACTGTCAATGGTTCTGATTTCCCTGTTTACCGGTCACGGTTATTCGCCAAACCCCGGAATTGATCCTCTAAATTCAACCTTCAGATCGCATTCCGGCCTGTGTGTTGAAAAGCTCCCCGTCGATTTCGATACATGAGATAATTTCCGTCAATTCTCACAAACAGCTGTCTACAATATATCAATTCAGAAAGGCGGAATTACTGGCATGCGAGCCATCATGTTCTTCGTTTTCCTGCTGCTCACATCCCCGGGCATTACCCTTGGCGCATGGCAATCACTCGCGCCCGGCATGGATCTTGGGACGTTCTCGGCCAGTCGGCCCAGCAGTTCGGGTGACTCACGTATCATAGTCCTGCGCATCGACCCGGTTCTCTGGTCACTGGAGTTCGTCGGACTAAGCCTTGACGACGGATCGAACGGACGGACAGCCAGGCAGTGGAGCAAGGCTTATCGCCTCACGGCGGCAATCAATGCCGGGATGTACGGAACAGACTACAGCACCCATGTCGGGCATCTCCGTTTTCGGGAACACCTCAACAACGATAATGTTAATACATACAAATCTGTTGCGGCTTTCGATCCACGCCGTGAAGGGCTACCACTTTTTCGTATCTTTGACCTGGACAGCCCGGGCGTCAGCATGGAAACGATTTTCCAGGATTATGCATCAATGGTGCAGAACCTCAGGCTGATCAAACGGCCAGGGCAAAACCGCTGGCGTCAGCAGGAGAAGATGTGGAGTGAAGCGGCCCTGGGAGAGGACGATTCTGGCCGGATCCTGTTCATTTTCTGCCGCTCCCCCTACACAATGCATGATTTGAACAACGAGCTGTTACGTCTGGGTATAGGCCTGGTAGCTGCCCAGCACCTCGAAGGTGGACCGCAGGCGCAACTCTATATAAACGTCGGGGAGGTGGAGTTTGAATTTTCCGGCAGCCACGGTACATCGTTCCGGGAGAATGATAATATGTCGGTATCCTGGCCCATTCCAAATATTCTCGGCATACGGCCACGAGTAACAACCACCAGATAGCGACAGCCTGCCTCTGGCGAAGCCATATTAAATCCTCGTTACACCCGGGGCATACCTGTCTGAATGCCTTTTGGCAGAGCTATTGCAGACCTCATCACTATGATTCGGTGCATACAAGTAGTCGTGAACATCTGCGCCCCCTGGACAAACATGTCCCCACCTCTGCTGCCCCCCAATGTTTGTCCAGAATCATTACGCCTGCGGAAGTCGCTTAATCATTCAGCATGGCATCTATATGCGGTAGCTGGCCGTTGCGCTTGATCGAGGTTTACCACCCCTCAAGCTAAAATACCGACAAAATCAGTAATTATTGTTGCATTCCTTGACAAATGTGACGAGTCAAGGATAATTACACGGATTCAGTTGAGCTCAATAAGGGTTTTTCTATTGGATCAGGGGTTTTCTACACGCCAGGTCTGCACTATCACCGGACTGAGCGCACGACAGCTGGGATACTGGCGCAAGACCGGTCTTCTCGCCCCGGCGATGCACACGCATGGCGGACATGCCCGCTACAGCTTTGTCGACCTCGTATCATTGAAAACTGCGAGCCGGTTGATTGAGGCTGGAATTTCCGTGCAACGTATCCGCCAATGCTTGCAGTCATTAAGTCGATTTCTCCCCAATACAAACACTCCGCTTCAGGAACTTTCACTGGTAGCCACTGGTGATGTAGTGCTGGTATTACGCAGTGACGCTGCCTTTGATGCCCTGACGGGACAGGAATGGATACTCCATGTGGGCGATCTAGAGCGCGAGGCACGGCTGCTCTTGAGTAACAGTGAAGTACCATACCAGGGGATACTTTTCAGGGATCATGACGGCCCGAATTTGGAAGAAATCAATCGCTTAAGCCAGGGATAGTCGCTGGTAAAAATCAGGGTTAACCGATACCGGTGGGGGGCCCCCTGTATCCGGATACCCAAGTAAAGAGTGGTTTGTAACAGACCATAATGGAGGAGGCAGGCATGCACATCATTGCGATTGTCAACCAGAAGGGCGGCTGCGGAAAAACTACCACGGCCATCAACCTTTCTGCCGCACTGGGGCAGCAGGGTGCCCGGATATTACTCATCGATATGGATCCACAGGGACATGCATCGCTGGGACTCGGAGTGGCAGGTGCCGAGTTCGCGGGGCTGTACGAACTCCTGAAAGGTGAACACCGCCTGGACGAGGTCATCCGCTCTGCTGTCACTCAAGGCGTAGATCTCATCCCGGGTAACATTTCACTCGCCGCAGCCGAACACCTGCTTGCCGAGCAAGCAGACCGAGATCGTCAGCTGGCACGGCATCTGGCGACACTCGGGGAATGTTATGACTGCGTTATACTCGATTGCCCACCGGCACTGGGCCTGCTCTCGGTGAATGCATTGCGGGCCGCTGACCGGGTTGTGATACCGGTGGAACCCAGCCTCTATTCAATTGACGGTATAGAGCGCCTGCGTGAGACCATCCACCTGCTTGCAAACCAGTATGACACCCATCCATCCATCACGCTGCTTGCCAACATGTTCGACATCCGGACTCGCCTCGCTCGCAACATGCTCGAGATGCTGGAGTCACAGCTGCCGATCGATCTATGCACTACCCGGATCCGTAATTCCGTACGCGTGCGTGAAGCAGCCTGTCACGGTGCACCGCTGACCGATCACGCACCACGTGCCCCGGTGACAGGAGATTTCAGGGAACTGGCGGAGGAACTGCTCGGGACCTTACTGCAGCGTGTGTGTAGCGAAAGGATAAAAGCCATCGAGTCCCAGGCAGATAACACGCCTGCCGTCATGACTGTTACTGAACCCGGCAACCTTAAAGAAGTAGTATTCAGCTTTGACAACATAGAGAGCAAACGAGTGCAGATTGCCGGAGAGTTTAATAACTGGGTCCCTGACAAGAATGTGGAAACAGTTATTTTCGATGGATCTCTGCAGAAACGGCTGCGGGTGCCACCCGGGGGATATGAATATCGTCTGATCATAGACGGTGTTTGGCAACAGGACCCGGCTAATCCTGAGGCAGCACCCAACAATATGGGAGAATATAACTCGCTGTTAAACGTTTAACGGAGAGGAGACTCATGGACAATCCAGCATGGCGACCAGCACAGTTGCATAGCGAACGTCTGGTTAGTATCCAGCATCACTTTATCGATGAACACCCGGCTAATTGCAATGCCGGAGAACCAAGGATCACCCACACCCTGCCGGTCCACATGGCAGTCGCTGCGGGACATCCCGCCAGTGCACTGCAACCGCACTACCTGGTAGATGCCCTTACCCGACAGCTGAATATACAAACGTCGGCCTTTGCGCTGAACACTGACTGGCAGCTGAAAGCCATCCCGCTGGAACGTACTGCAATGAATACCTACCAGGGTTTCACACTGGTCTTTGCTACCGCGAACCTCGAGGGCGTCCGGCTGGCGTATACCGGTATCAAAAAGCTTTCCGTTATTCCGTCACGTCGATTCGGGGTACTGTTCAGTGGTGCCCACGACAGGAAATTCGCACGTCACTGTCAGGAAAGGCTGGCATCAGGTACCCAGCGTTTTCTCGGTATCAGTGTTCATGAACTTGGAAATTTATCGGCTCCCGGGCCGGGTTTCAGTGCTGACCTGGCACGCTTGGCCGGAAATGTTCAACGACTTTGCGGATTGAATTCTTTGCGCAACCAACCGGAGATGACTCACACATGACAATGCAAATTCATGCTGTCTCTGAAATTGACTTATCTGAGCTGCGAAACCTGGTTATCGATAATCTGGTTACATTGCTTGGTGAAGGGGCACGACTCGTCGAGTATATGCCGCAACTGGACGGCTGCTGCCTTGCGACATCAGATACGCATGATGGGCCGGTGTTACTCAGTTTCGATGCAGTCGATTCACAGCAGGCATTACTCAAAGGTCTCGTCAGGCTGGATCAACTGTGCAGTGAAATGGCGGCATTGTTCCTGCAGGATTACCATCCACCAACAGAGTTGCTGGTACTGGCACCCAAGCCACCCCCAGGTCTGAGACTCTTCAGCGGTTCATGCCCCGTAAGCTGGCGGTGTATCCAGGTGCTGTCCGTGAACGGTGAGTTCGGCATGCTAGTTTCCCCTGTTGTTGAAGAAACGGCTGCCACGGCGCTAATCCCCCTGGAGAGCAGGCACAACATCGTCGAATCGGCACTAAATCCGGAAGAAGAGCAGCACTTCAGCCACCTGTAGCCCTGTATTCAGATGAGAAAAAGAGCAAACAAAGACTTGCAGAAGATGCGGTCAAATTCTAATGCTGTTCAGCACATAAATACTACGGTCGTTGCTTGCACTCCCTGTCGAAAATAGCTTCCAATGGTCCATGTACACCTCGGAGCCGGTCGATGACTGTGATTGCCCAATCAAAGTATTCCTGACGCCTGTTCAGGTCCCAATCGGTTGGTGGATTATTTGCCACATCGCGCAGATTACTGATCTTGTCAGCCAGCTTCACCAGCTTTGCCTGATCGCTAATATGTGAGGCATGCTCAATCTGGCGCTGCTTGCGCACGTCCTTCTCCAGAGTCTTGTCATCGGTAACATCCATGACGATGCGCCGGATCTCCACACCAAACTCTCGCTCCAGTTCTTCGGAAGTGGTATCCGTATCCTCAACCGTATCATGCAACAAGGCAGCACAGATCACGTTCATATCTGTAACGTATCCCTCATTGCAGAGAAGATTGGCGAGTGCGATTGGGTGGTTGATATAAGGCGACGATTCTTCGTCCTTGCGCCGCTGGTCCCTGTGCTTGTGTGCGGCGAAGGCCAGTGCCTTCAACAACTTTTTCAAATCTTCCTCAGTGATACTCATGGTTATCCACCTGCTCAATTATGTGTTCATATCGATTTCAACGCCGGAACCGGCCAACCCAGAAGTACAGCATTTCAGGCTGAATGCCCGGAACGTTGCGGGCATGGACTTTCTGGTATCGGGGCAGACAGCTTAATCCCTCTCGAGAAACCTGTACATGCAGCGTTTGCTAAATCCAGTAATGTCTGCTTCCTGGCTGGAACCAGGCATGAGGCAATGCCGAACCTGGTCTGCAAACTGACCGCGGCCACCACGATACCTCAAGGCCCGCACTGCCGGGTACCAGGATTTTGTTAACGTGGCGATATAAATACGCAAAGAGTACAATCATCCGGTTGCTGGCAAGTCAGGTATATGAAGAATGTAGCGTTCAGGAACAAGATTATTGAAATTATGTGATGATTACCCAGGTCGCCACCTGCAGGAGAGCTCATGCATCTCACTCGGCGATAAGACACAATGTTAAATTATAATAAAATATCTATTCGCATTATTTGCGCTATTTACCTGGGCTGTACCGGGTTTTTCGCCAGCGCCGGATCCCTCACCAGTACGAACCGCGAAATTCAAGTCCAAATTCATTTAGGTCCAAAGTCCACTGGTGAGAACTGGTACCAATTGGCCCTGTGGCTCGAAGACGAGAATGGAAATTATGTGGATACCCTTTATGTCACAAGTTCTGTTGGACTCGAAGGTCTAGGCAATGGTTATATGAAGATTTTTGGCATCACTATCCGGGAAGCACCAGGCAGTCTGCCCGTGTGGGCACATAGTCGCAATGTAACCTACGGAGACAGCTATTATCCTACAAAAAAACAGCCTTTACCCGATGCGATGACAAGCGCGACCATTAAAGCTAGCGAGTTCATGAAAAGCTTTAATTTGAGTAACGATGTGGTGCGGATGCCGGAAGAGCAAACATGGCACTGCCTGCTGGAGATCAATGTATCACGCGATGACACCCCGTCAATGGTATATCGTGCCACAGTCACCCCAGATGGCCCCGGGAAGGTGCCATTTGTTTTCGCAGGATACGGTGAAGAAAATGGACGAGATGGCAAATTCCACGAACATAAAGAAACAGATCAATCCCGGTTAGACATTCTTCAGTTCGCCACACTTAACTATTAATGCCCCGCCTTTTCATCCATCCCCAAGGAGGACTGTATTCTATGTTCCATTCACGAGCTTCAGTTGTTATCTGGAGCATCGGGGTGTTGTGCGTCATAGAACTCTTTATGACACAATTTATCGTTGACTATCGCGCTGAATCGCCCTTGGGAATCAGCCTGGGATTATTAGCTGCAGGACTTATCATCTTGTCTGTCTTCGTGGGACAAGCACAGGGACAAACGCCAGCACCACTAACGCTGCGTGCTGTCAGGGCGCGCCAGTTTCACATACCTGTTGGTTTGTTGACCATCGCTGCAGCATTTGCACATTGGCAAGTACTTTGGAAAAACATACTGGGACTAGCCGCTATGGTACTGCTCCTGATTGTGGTGTTAAGTTTGCCATGGCACCATGCACGCCACTCCAGGGCGATGCACCTTTTGCATCAGTACGCCGCGTACGCCCTTGTAGCCATCTCCATCGTTCACGGAATTGATGCCTTGTTTCTCACACCGAATTAGCGCAACAACGGATATATGACTACAAGCAATCTTGTTGTGGCCATGCATGACAGGTCTTTGTATTTACCGGGTCAGCTGACGGAGATGAGCTGCATCGACGAACTCATAACATAATGAACAGGCAAGATAGCAAGTCTACAGAAATCATAAGCGAAGACACGCGACACACTTTGACCGGAATAGTCAACTCTCTACAGGAAGTGCCGCAACTCGCCAGTGCATTTCAACTGCAGCTCGAGACACTAGACAAGTTCTACGGCCTGGCTCGTACGATTGGTGGCAACGCATGCCCGATTGAGCCACTAGCAAAGAACCTGCTGGACCTGGAGCATAATTTTTTCAGCATGCTCTTCCTGGCGGTAACCCGGGCGATTGTTGCTGACAGTACGCACATGCCGCTGTATGGAATGGTCAATCAGGGCATGCGTGCATGGGTAACTGCCTGTGACAACCTGCTGGATGATGAATATAAAGCGATATTTCGTTTCGAGGCGGCTGGAGACGGAAACCGCATGCGGTCGGTACTGACCTTGCTCCTGGCAGACCGAGTAATCTTTGAATACATATGCAAAGAATATGGGGACTGTGACCTGGTAGCCCGCGTCGGGCGAATCTCTCTTGCTGCATTGATGCCGAGTGCCATACAGGAAAGTAAAGAAGAATTACGCCCGGTACAGGTATTGTCACCGGAGGAATTACTGCATACCGTGCACCAGCAGAAAACTGCGGATTTATTCACGGCAACCCTGGCCGTTCCTGCAACGCTAGAACATATCGAGTCGGCACGGTTGGATGCGGCAAAACAGGCGGTAGCTAACTTTGGTCTGGCCTGCCAGATTCTGGACGATCTGAAAGACATGCAGGTCGATATTATTGAAGGCCGGCACAACTACCTTGTGTCAACCATTTCTGCTGAACAGGGGACCGGCTGGCTGACCGAGCAGCGCAACGGGCCAATTGACAGCTGGGACTCCTGGGAAAGGTTTCCGGCCAATGTCGCGGCAGCACGACTTGTTGCACAGGGTCTGTTCACGCAGGCATTTGAAGATTTTGCAGCAATCGGACTCGACCTGAACACGCAGCTGCAAGATGGCATTGTGGAGTTAATGTATCTTATTCTGCAGGTTTCTCAGGAATAATGCAGTTGATGATGGTGAAACTATTCGCCAAGATGATCATCCGTTCGCTACAGCTTCGGCTGCGTCGTTCGCTGGTAACCTTTCTGGGCGTGGCGGTTGCCGTTGCGTCATTGGTCGTCCTTGATTCGATTATGACTGGTGTTGGTGATGCCATGCTGGAAAACACAGTGGCACTGCATCATGGCCACATACTGGCCACCTGGGAGGGCGATGAACAGTTACCGGAACTGACAGGCGCGGACGTACTCAACAGAACACAACTGACCGGTATACTGGTGAAAGAAGACCGGCAGGTGCCCATACAACTGTACGGTATTCATCCGGACAAGGAACAGAGCCATACAGTAATAGCCCGAAAGCTAGTCGCCGGTAGCTATCTTGCTGAAATCGACAGTGTGATCATCAGTTTACCAACTGCAGAAGCCCTGCAGGCAGAGGTGGGCGATGCCATCATTTTCTGGCGTCACGGCACCGCGCCGAAGAACTTCAAGGTTGAAGGAATTTTTTCCACGGCTGTCCCCTCTCTTGACGGACAACTTGCGTTTACCCGGCAGGACTCGGTCGATGCAAGTCGACACGAAGCCGCAATCTTTACTTCGCCGGGTGCAGACATCGATATGCTGAGCAGGGTGATACGCTCGTACCTGCCTGTATCAGCAACAGTGAACACCTGGCGTGAATCTCTTGCTGAACTGGAGCAGCTGATCGATCTGAACCAGGTAGCAATGAATGTTGTGCTGATCCTCGCCATCGTAATCCTTGCGTTCGGTGTTTCCAATACGGCTTTTGTCTCGGCGGATGAAAGAAGTCATGAAATCGGTATTCTTAAAGCGACCGGATTCACTCCGGCAAATGTAGTCTGGCTGGTGATTCTGGAGGTGGTGCTTCTGGTTAGTGTCGCCGGCCTGGCCGGACTGATAATCGGTGGAATAATCACACATGGCTTGTCCATTGTGGGTCTGGACCTTTCTCGCTGGACTAGTGAGAATCCGCATTTTATTGTTTCCGGCATCATCTACCCACATGCCACTGCACGCGCCTTTGCATTACCCCTGGCCGTGGCTGTTTTCTGCGGTCTGGTCGCCTCCGCTTACCCGGCGTGGAAGGCTGCGAGTGCCCCGGTAGTAGAGGCATTACGCCAGTTGTGAGCATAGTAAAAGTTGAACATATTAGTCGTATTTATGGTTCCGGACGAACCCGGGTAGAAGCGCTGACGGATATAAGCTTCGAACTTGCCCCGGGTGAATTGTCAGCACTTGTTGGTGCATCCGGTAGCGGCAAGACGACCTTACTGAATATAATTGCCGGTTTTGATCGTCCAGGTGAAGGGAATATATACGTCCTGGATCAGGATATCGGCGTCATGGGAGAAACGTCCATGGCGAAGTTTCGCCGGCAGCACATGGGTTTTGTCTTCCAGACTTTAAACCTTATTCCGACGCTGTCTGCGGCTGAAAACGTGGAGCTACCGCTGGTGCTGCTTGGCATAGCCCCTAGCGAACGCCGTTTGCGTGTTGGCAAACTTCTTGATCGCGCAGGATTGCGCGATCGCGCCGATGCGATGCCAACAGAACTGTCGTCAGGTGAACAACAACGTATTGCTGCATTACGAGCAGTTGCAGCACGGCCGAAACTGTTGCTGATGGATGAACCTACCAGCTGTCTCGACTCCAGGAGTACTACAGAACTGGTAGGACTACTGCTGGAACTGAACCATGAGGAAATGATCAGCATGTTATTGACGACGCACGATCAGAGAGTCACCCGGGCATTACCAAAGAGTATACGGCTCGTTGACGGGAGAATTGCCGATGAACAATAAACTGGAACGCGTACCGCAGATTCCAGATCCGCAGCGAAAACCCTCTACCCGCGGTCGTGTCTTGAACCATGCAGCTGGTCTGTATGACATATTGTCGCCGGCAATGATGTTCTGGCAGGAACAGCCAATCAATCGAAAAGCAGCAGCATTGCTGGATATACAACCGGGAGATGTCATCCTTGACGTTGGCTGTGCCACCGGCGGTCTGGCCGCTTCCATGGCCACGTATCTTGATGTGGCGTCAGGGGGAATCGCGATTGGCCTTGATGCTGCTCCGGAGATGGTAAACGTTGCGCGCTCCAAGCGCGCTTCCGCGACATGCAGGTTCGATATCGGCGTGGCAGAGAACCTTCCCTACAGTGATAACTGCTTTGACAAGGTTGCCAGCAGTTTCTTCTTCCATCATGTGGATCTGGCAGACAAGGAAAGTGCCCTGCGTGAGATTTATCGCGTCCTGCGTCCCGGAGGGGTACTGGTGGTTGCTGATGTCGATGTGCCGTCTGGCTGGTTCGGGCGTCTGTGCGCCCGCTCCGGTGAGTGGCTGTTTCGGCAACCGGAGATTGGTGAGAACATCGACGGTAAGCTGGCACCCCTGTTTGAACCTTGCGGCTTTATTGAGCCGGAGAGAATTTACTCTAACCTTGGCTACATCAGTACCTGGCTGATGCGCAAGCCGTCTTCATCGTAACCATTATCCAGTGGGCAAGGGGATTAACTGTTAGATCTGCCGCTAAGTTTCCTGATGATAATCAACGTGGAAAGTTGCCACACTTTACTCGCGAACGAAGAACGGTCCATGAACTGTACCCTGTCAAGTCAAGGGCCAAAGTGGCGCGTGTCTTTCATGGTATGAATCGCCAGTACGGCCTCACCGGGGTTCGCTATCACGGGCTGACAATTATGCACATCATCGTTTCGTGAACAATGCCCCGGAAATTATGGAATTGACCAAGAATCAGTTATTATCTTATCGTAGCTTCAGTGCAGTTGAAAAATCGCTGACGTGGCTAATTGTTCAGCTGTTCCTTCAAATAACATCTCCGATCGGCAGCACCAGACAACACATGTTTGACACAATGCCATATAAGTCGTCATCGATATTATTGTCTGCATTGCTAATTGCCTTGCTGCTAACCGGCTGCGCAACACCGCTCAAACATGAACCGCTACCCGAATCATATGCCCTGACGCCTGCTGACCCGGCAACTGCATGGGCTCCCCTGATCGAGAATCTGCCCGGCAGCAGCGAGCTCTCGTGGTTCGATATCCAGGACGTGGGGCCGGAGGCACTGCGCTGGCGAATGGCAATGCTGGACACGGCAACGACTTCCATCGATGCACAATATTTTATCTGGAAACAGGACGCTGTTGGTTCACTACTCATGGAAAGGCTGCTGCTGGCCGCCGATCGCGGTGTCAGGGTTCGACTGCTGATCGATGACAGTTTCCTCAGTGGTGAAGATGAAATGATGCTGGCAGTCGATGCACATCCGAATGTCGAGATGCGCATATTCAACCCCTTCCAGGTTCGTTCATCAAGTGTGTCATTCAGATATCTCGAAAACCTGAATGATTACGCACGCACCAACCATCGAATGCACAACAAGTTACTGATTGCTGATGGCCAGGTTGCCATTGCAGGCGGTCGCAATATTGCCAGCGAGTATTTTGATTTTGACAAGGAAGAGAATTTCCGCGATTTCGATGTGCTGACGGCTGGCAAGGTGCTGCCGGAGATCAGTTCCAGCTTTGATGATTACTGGAATTCCGGCTGGGCCTACCCGGTTACCCTTGTTGACCAGCGTCGTGCGGATGCCTCAGATCTCGCCAGTCTGCGCAAGCGCCTGCGCTCGGACGCCTCGGTACTGGACGACTGGCTGGCGACAGCTGACACTGACCCGCAGACCCTGCCAGCGCGCTGGGCCACACTTGCCGCTACGCTGCTGCCCGGCGAGGCCCGTGTGCTGGAAGATAACCCCGACTTCGAGGGCGCATCCCTGCCGATGCAGGCCGCGGATCACATCAGCAGGCTGTTCAGCACCACCAATAAGGAGGCCATGAGCATCAGTGCCTACCTGATTCCTTCTGATGAGCTATTGCAGACATCTCGAGAGCTCACCAACCGGGGTGTAAGAATCCGCGCCCTGACAAATTCACTCGCCTCCAACAACCATATACCGGCACACACCGCCTACCGGCATCGCCGCAAGCAGATTATAGAATCCGGGGTCGAGTTGTATGAACTGCGTCCCGATCCAGGTGAACGCACCCATTTCGAGGCACCGGGTTTTGGTGCTGAGATTGTCAGGCTGCACGCCAAAATCCTGATTCTTGATCAGCGACTGGTATTTGTTGGCACCATCAATACCGACCCGCGATCCATGGTGCTAAATACCGAGGTCAGCCTGATGATCGACAGCCCCGAGCTTGCACGTGGCATACTCGCTGCCTTTACGCCTGATTTCCATCCAGATAACAGCTGGCAGGTCACACTTGACGAGCGGGATGAATTGCAATGGCAAGCAGACGAGGAGGTGCTGACGCGACAGCCTGCAACCAGCGTCTGGCATCGCGTGGCAGATGCCTTCTTCGGTCTACTGCCGATCGACACACAAATGTGACTGTTGCGATACATGAACTGAACCTGCCAATACTATTTACCAGCCGCACAACAGCCGCCAGCGACAGGCGCTCAAGCAGGGTGTCAGTCGAATGCCGACATGTAAACGATATAACGATTTTCTGGTTCTAGCCGTCTAATTAAGGGACAATCTGTCTTGGCACTCATATTGATGGCAACGGGAATACTGATGGTTTAACTGCTCATGAAACTGACACTTGAATTGCTTTACCGGGATCACGACGACCTCAGAAGAATTCTTTATCTTCTCGAACAATTGTTAATTGATACTTACCGTGGTTCTTCCCATAGCTGTCAGATGATGCAACGCCTCCTGGCATACATACAGGACCATCCTGAGTGCGTACACCATCCAGCGGAAGAAGCCATCATTTCCATTATTTTCAAAAACAAACTCAATGACAGTAAATTCAGCAAGGACGTTAAAACGCTGATGAAGGATCACTCAGAAATTGAGAGCATATTGAGAAGTGCAGTTGAAGCAGTCGAGACCTTGCTTGCTAGTCCGGATTCTGACATTAGCGACTGCGGGAACAAGTTATCAAATTTTATCAATCGACAAAGGTCACACCTGTTATTTGAAGAGATGAATGTATACCCATATATCGCTGACCATCTTGGTAAACAGGATTGGCAGGAAGTTGCAGTTCTTATTCCTGATTATCAACGTTCAATCTTTGGCGAGCAGATAAAAAAGGAACATGAACTTATCTTCAAAGCTCTCTAGCATTGACTACTTTTGGGAATTACCGCAGACATTTCTCATTCAGGCGTATGCCTTGTGATCCTTGCATAATATACTTACCATCACGGCTTGTATGCCGTCTATGCGTCGGTCCTGTATCTTCCTTCGACATTCCTTTATTGTATGCGTGTGACTGTCCCTGTATAAAACACCGGACATGACAATGTTCCGCCGCCTGTTGCTGAACTTGAATCTCTTGTTTCTCATTGCGCTCACCCCTTAGGAATATGAGTAAGTTTCCACCACTATCTGGAGATAGTAAATGCCAGATAGCAGCGAGGATATTGTCCTTAGGTGCATGCAGACAAAGAATGTGTCGCTGAAATAGCCATCAGCAACCGCCTGGGTAGTTTGAAAGCCTTTTGAATCATGACATCTCCGGGCCTGTGAAGGGCAGTTATAAAACGTATGCGTAATTACGAATAACTATCGAGAACGCCATGCGGTTAATGCATAACCAGACTTCTCCTGTAAATGTAAGTATCAACAGGCTTGCCTGCTTATCAAGCAATATATCCCCGCGGATTATTGTGCGAATATCTTGATGGCACTTGTGTCACCGACTTGCGGCAACTTCAGTCCCCATTGTATTACACTAATGTTACGGATCGGGCCATTCACCCGGTCCCACTTACCGACGTGAAATTTATTTTTACACAAGGACAGGGAACGAACATAATCAAAATCTACTTATTCCGAAACATGACGGAGACCTGGCATGATCACTTATCTGTATTGGGCCCTTGTTATTGGTCTGGTTATTGCTGCAGTGTTGATTATTGGAATTAGATTAAACAATCCGAGCGTGGCGATTATCAGTGCACTTGTAATACTGGCCACAGGTTGGTCTGCTTATCATTTCCACTTCCAGCAATTATTTGTAAAAAGGTGGGGTGGTGTCATGTCAATCAGAGTACCTTCCGGACAGCATCACATGGGTGCAACATGGAAAGAAGATCACCTCTGGATTGAGAATTACGAACCAGAAACGAATACCTGTCATTTTAACGAGTACTCCAAGGGGAACCTGCTTCAAGGAAGGGTGACCATAAAAAATTGCAACCCGCTAATGCCCCAGTGAAAGTCTTGCAACCGTGGATATTGAAAATATCCTGTTCGTAACAAGCATATTATGCTGTAACACAACAGCACCACCCGAGCCCCCGATATATCTGACTATCATTAAATCTGTGTCATCCAGCTAACAGGGCATGTAGCTCAAACCGGGTAACGATTGCTTTTCTTTGGTGCACAGGACCTATTACCGGCTCATCATACTGCGCATCATATCCAGCAACCTTTCCTGGATAGTTTTAGCCCAGGCAGGTTGTGGCAGATTCCATCCTATAAATATCCCGATGATTAATATCAGCAGTGTGCTCATGAAAGGACTCCTCTGTCATTTTTGATCCTGGAGCTGTATTATCAGTTTCGGTTTAAGGGGTCGCAACAAGTATTGTGACAGAATTCTGTAGCTCTAGAATGGTACCCCTCCAATACCCGACCAGTGTGCCGTGTGACTTTTTGGATCGGGCAGCAGGGACTGTTACGCTGCTCTCATCTTGCAAAGCTATACGGTACTGGTTTCTGTAATGTGCAACCACTACAAGGTCCGAGGATATGAACTTATTGACAGGGACATCATGTGACTGCGCACAGCAGGTATTTTTGCTAATCGTCATATGTAGATGAAGGTGTGATAACAGCGTATAGATTGCCTGCAAAACAACACTTACCACAGGGTATTTCATTCGTTCCTGCCTGAATCGCCAAGGAGTGACTGTCAACTCAGTCCTGCAGATCGTCAAATGTGTACTGCAGACATACGTTGATTGACCCACGTCAAATACTGAATCACAATAAAATGATAGCTTTTTTAGCAGTGCCCACGAAGAGGGCCGCTTTAGAGCCATGGACGTAAGGAGACTCCAATTTAGTAACCGGTGGCATAATCAAGGCATGTCGCAGGAAGATACTCGAACGGCGCACAGGCGACATAACACCTGAGCAACATTAGCCCAGCCTAAACAGCCATGGGACTGGGAGTATCAGGAGAGGGAACAATCCCGTCATTATTGCGGATTTATATACTCGCAAATAAAAACGGCGACCATCGAATTTACGAAGGTCGCTGTTAGATGTCACCGCACCCACCCTGTAAAGCAAACTGAATAACAAACAATATAGAACCGACCAACATACATTTCGCACAACACATTGATATTCCTGATGGCATCAATCAAATGGATTACAAAAATAATAATTTGGAGGAGATACGCAAGCAACGGAAGCATTTTCAGGATGTCAATGCTACCTTACCCAAGGGTGTGAGGCATCGTAAAAAATACCAGAAGCGAAGCACCTTATGGTCAAGGAAAAGTCAGCTATTCACCTTGAAGAACATCGCCATGTGGCCTTCATTGGCGATGGCCGTGGTTATCCTGTCGCTGATGATAGCGTGGTGGATCGAATCGGAACAGAAAGCGGATAGAAACCTGGTATACGATCCTGAGACACTGCCGCCCACAGCTGCTGGTCAAGCAACCACTGAGACGAGTGCTGAAAAAGCACCGCGGCAAACCTCGGCAGGTGGAACAACCAAGCCTCTGGATACAACTGCGATTGATGCAGCCAACACAAACAAACCTGCTCCCCTGCATAAGCCCAACGAGGCAGTATCCGCAGCGCCTGCTGCATCAACCTCCCTGGACACAGATTCCGTAGCAGACAGTTCAAATCCACAGCAACCCTTACAGTCTACATCCAGCAAAGCCTCGACAAGCGAACGTCCAGACCCTGTCAGCATAAAACAGCCCATAGTCATTGAGAACAGCAATGGACCTTGGGTTATCAATCTTGTTTCCTCATCGATCAAGACTGATGCGGACCGCTTGGCGCAAAAGGCACGCTCCATGGGTATTCAAACGGAACAGCAGCAAGTCATCGTGAAAGGCAAACAATACTGGCGTGTCCAGATAACCGGCTTCTCAACAGAGGAAGCTGCCAGTGCCTACGCCTACATCGCCAAGGAAAAGCTGGGACTTCAGGACGTCTGGATAATGAAACGCTAGGTGTATCGAATCAACAAATGAGCCCGGCGCTAAAATCGAGCCTGTTACCTTATATTTCTTCGGCATCCAGCAACAAGTCGGCGGCATCCATGTTTACTTCACTCTCGGCATGATGCTCTACATCTTCCCTGGACGCAGCGGCAGACCGCTTCGTTGTATTACTGATACTGGAAACACGGCCTTTGAAAATGCGGCGTGCTTTTTTATATCCAGTATCCAGTTCAGCGATAAATTCCGATTCAGCCGGTTTGAGCTCACGTAATTTCGTATCAACAATCTCGCGCGCGTATTCAAGGATCTCGCCGCGAACAAGATTGAACAGGTAAAGTGTCTTCGGGTTACCCGTATCCATGCGTGTATCACGCAGTACCGGGCTGCTGCGTGCGCCGGCATTGAGATAACCATACCAGAGAGATGCTTTACTTTTCGCTGCATTTGCCATTTGAATTCACCTCGATATCAGGCATGAATATCCATTGTTTATACGCACAGCGGCGTTTGATAACATTTTTATACGTTTATCGAATTGGCTGGTTAAAACTTTAGGAAGTGCCTGCAGATAATTCGCCAGGAATACCCAGTTTTCTATTTTTGATCAGGATCGGCCGTCACCGTTTGACCGTAAATACCGCTATACACCACTTGGACCTATATCCTCGACCAGTATCCCCACATAACAAACAAGTCAGCTACTGGCGTCACTGAAATGTATAACTTCGGCAGGTACTTGTCGCCTGCAAACCGTCCCATAAAGCCAGAACCAGGCAGATAACCATTGCATTGCAAAGGTTATCTGCTTCTATAATATGTATACCAGGCTCAACGACGACAAGTAACCGGAACTGACGGTTCTCACGAGTGGAACAACAATATGAAATACACAAGCGTCATTATCCCGATCCTGTTCAGCACAACCGCACTGGCGGGACTGTACGGAACCGGGCCGCGCCTGCAACCAGAGGACCGTATCGATCAGGAGCAAATAACCAACGAGACCCTGAGTCTGACCGAAATACGTGGCGCAGGCCTGAAGGTCTTTGCAACCCCCTTCAACAGGGCCGATGGGTTTGGTGACGGAGTACATGATCTCTCGGAATCCAACAGTCGCGATTTTACTCGTGGGAACCGGCCGACCTTGCAGGATAACAGTACATTCCTGCGCGTTAACGGAATAGATTCCCAGTCCTGCCTCGAATGTCATTCATTCGTCAGCAATGCAGAGGTCCCTGCAATCATGGGTGTTGGCGGATTCGGTGGCATCAACAACAGCGTGTTGTTTATGCCCGACAATATCGACGTGGCTGATGAGAACTTCGATGGTATTGCGGAATTTAACGGTCGACTGATCAATCCACCTTTTATGTTTGGATCAGGCGGGGTTGAATTGCTCGCTCGCGAGATGACGTCCGAATTGCAGTCCCTGAAGCAACTTGCACTGGAACAACCGGGCACCACCGTCAAGCTGGTCTCTAAGGGTGTGTCATTTGGAGAAATCGTTGTTGATGCATTCGGCAAACTGGACTCATCCCAGGTACAGGGTATAAGTTCGGACCTGATCATCCGTCCCTTTGGCCGCAAGGGCGACAAGGCATCTATCAGGGAATTTTCTGTTAATGCACTTGCCTTTCACATGGGAATGCAGGCAACCGAGGCTTTCGGCGGTGAGTATGCGGATGATGATAATGATGGTGTACAAAATGAGATCAGTGTGGGGGATCTTTCGGCACTGAGCATCTTTGTCACAACCATGGACAGGCCCAAACAGAAGAAATTGAACAAGACAAGAAGGCACGGAGCACGGCTGTTCCGCAACATCGGCTGTGCCGATTGCCATCGGCCTCAGTTGACAACAGATGGTAAATATCTTTACTACAAACTCACCGGATCACCGGAAAGACCATTCGATGATACGTTCTACTCCGTGGACCTGACCCGCCCGCCAATGGATTTCACAACTATCCCCGATGGTGGATTGAGCGTGAATCTGTTCTCGGATCTGAAACGCCATGATATGGGTACAGGACTGCAAGAATCGTTTAGCGCGGCTAGTGATCAGGAAAACCGCGAATTTATCACTCCTAGACTTTGGGGGATCGCAGACACGGCTCCCTATCTGCACGATGGGCGTGCCCTGACACTTGTTGAGGCCATAGAATGGCATGACTCTGAAGGCAGTGAGGCAGCGGCATCGGCACAGGCATTTCTGGCTCTGGAGAAGAAGGATAAGAATCGTCTGATCAAGTTTCTGATGAGTTTGCGCACCCCTCGCAAACCCAATGCAGATGTTACCCGGTACTGACAGGCAACATTGAATGACGAGGGACTTTGAAACACTGTGTCAGCGCGCGGTTCGCATTGAGGTGGCGCCATGGGCATACCCACTCAGTTACAGACCCATAGCCGATTGCATCACCGGCAAAGACGCTGCGTAGTTGATACTAGAAGATGCCTGTCCCGACAAGCGCTACCAGCACCAGTGTAAAAACAGCGAGTACCATAACCCATTTAAGGCGGCCGTTCTGACTGCACAACTGTGCTTCGGTGTCCTTGAGGAGGTTTTGCTGAAGCTTGTGTTCAACCTCGAACTTCTTTTCAAGTATGCTGACCTGGTTGTTTGTTGCTTCCAGCTGAGAGGTACTTGTCGAGCGGACATTCTCGAGTAGCATTGCATGCTCCGCTATCTTTGTTCGTAACTCACTGAGTTCAGTGCCCATGGCTCTGAAGCGGTTTGATGTCTCAGCCTGGGTAGTTTCAAGTGCCACGATTTGCTGGTGTACCGTATCCAGCAAGTGCTTGAGCTCATTGTCTCGTGTTTCTTGTCGACTTGCGGCTTCCGCCAGGGCAGTCTTGAATGCCTGAAGCTGTTCGCGTGCGGAATCCTGGAGGAACTTGAGCTGGTTGTCCCTGGTTTCCAGCCGGTTTGCTGTTTCAGACAGTGCGGTCTCGAGTGCCGTGACCTGAACATGAGCCAGTTTGTGTTTTGCTTCAATCGAGACGAGTTCCTGTTCCAGCGAGCTCAGTCTGTTGGCATCTGCAACCCGTGCCGATTCGGCTTGCGTATGATTGTTCTCCAGGGCTTCGATCTTGCCCAGATCATGCATCCTGCAGCGCTCGAAATCAGCCTGGATGCGCTCCAGTTTTCCAGTGAGGGTCAGATTCTCTGAAGCGAGGGTCAGTATTTCGCGCTCAAGCCCCTCCAGGCGCGGCTGTACGACCGCGTGTTGATCTGTTGCCTTGTTTAAACTGGCAGCTGCCTTGCGCCAATATTGTTCGAGGGTACCCAAATATTTTACCTTTGTATTATATTGCCGTGTTGTTATTGCCCGCATCCGGCTCGCTGGTAACTAATTAAGTATAGGAGTCTGTTGCAGGATATGCCAGATGCGGGCGGTTACAACACAAAATGTGTGTGGATAGCCCGACAGCTAAAGCTGGTAGAGTATCCATGTTAAAATCCGGATGTGTCAGATCCAACGGTGTTAACTAGTAGAATAATCTTGAATATGAGGTGTGCTGGTTTGTTGCGGCAGAACACAATAATTGTCCACCTAGTCACTCTTAACCGGGTTACTCAGCGCACGTCATGATCGTGTCTGAGCAGGGTCATGAACAGTCATTCAGATATTAAAAAGGCAGTACTGAAAGGCGTCTATGAAGACAATGTGGGTATACCCCGTGCCCGTCATGGCAGGCGGCAAAATGCACCCGTTGCCACGTCGCAGGAATGCGTGCCCCGGTCGGGACGTCGAGGCAAGGCGCTATTGATTACGTTGCTCGGGGTTGTAATTCTGTTTGGCATCAATTTTCGGCTGGTCATGGTGGACTGGACCGGACCGGTCGCCATGCAAGTAGTGGAAAAGCCAATGCTGCAATCCCCCGCATTTGTCCTGCCTGTTCTGGACAGTGCAAGTGTAAATCTCATTCTTGACGGCGATCGTCCAGACAGTGATGGGCAGACGTGGACACTCAATGACGAACCCAGGAAGTCCGGCCACCAGGATGAAATTTTTTCCCGTCTCGGTATGCCCATGGCAGATCTGTTCAACCTCAAGGTACAGACCATCGTCATCGATCCAGGACATGGCGGAATCGACCCGGGCGCTACTGGACACCAGGGACTGAAGGAGAAAGCGGTTACCCTGGATATTGCCAGGCGACTCAGGGACAAGCTCAGCGTATCCGGACAGTACCGCGTCCTGCTGACACGCGAGGACGACCGCAAGGTTTCCCTGAAAGAACGCATAGCCTTCGCCAAGGATAACCATGCGGACCTGTTCATCTCGACCCATATCAATTCCCTGCCAACCGGCGGCGAGGCCCTGAATTTTGTCGAGACCTACTATTTCGGGCCACATACGGATCAGAAATCACTGGCGCTGGCGGAGAAGGAAAACCGTGATTCTGACTACGCAATCGTCGACTTTCGCGAGGTCATTGCACGGATTGGTGATACCCTGAAGACAGAAGAATCGAAGAAGCTTGCTAACTCCATACACCAGCACCTCTACAAAAACCTTAAACGCCGCAATCGTGACCTCGAGGATGCAGGGTCCAAAACAGGACCGTTTATGGTACTGTTAGGTGTAGAAGTGCCAAGCGTGCTGGTGGAAGTTTCCTGTCTAAGCAACAAGGCGGAGGAAACCCGCCTAAGCAAGCCCGCGTACCGCGATAGTGTTGCGGAATTCCTGAAGGTTGGGATTGTCGACTACCTGGAGCAGCGCACTCAGCCAATAACAATAGTTGAGAACAATATTAGCAAGTAGCAGAGAGGTAAAATAACAAATGGCTTCCAGCAAGAAAGATAACATGCTGTACATCGGTATTGATCTGGGGACCTCCAGGTCCGTGGTATCCGCCAGTAATGGCAACCGGAAATGGGTGGAAAGCTATGTCGGTTGGCCAAAGGACTTCGTTTCCAAAAAGATGCTTGGCAAACGCGTGCTATTTGGCAGCGAGGCCCTGGAACACCGACTCTCCCTTAATCTTTCCCGTCCACTGAAGGACGGTGTTCTCAAGGAAGGCACCGAACGCGACGAGGCCGCGGTGCAGGAGTTGATCGGCCATCTGATCAAACTGGCCGATGCCGGACCAGATGACGAAATCTGCGTAGCCGTCGGTGTGCCAGCCGAGGCGCTCAAGGTCAACAAAACCGCCATCAAGAATGCGATATCCGAACATGCCAGTAAATTGATGGTGGTCTCTGAACCCTTCTCCGTGGCCTATGGTTTGGGTGCGCTCGACAACACCATGATCCTTGATATCGGTGCCGGTACCGTGGATTTCTGTATCATGCACGGCACCGTGCCCATGGAAGAGGACCAGCGCAGTCTCCTCGTGGCTGGTGATTATGTGGACGAGCAACTTCTCAAATTGCTGACCGAAAAACACCCGGAGGCCAATTTTTCCCTGAACATGGTGCGCAACTTCAAGGAGAAGCACGGTTTCGTCGGGACCCCCAAAAGACGGGTCAAGATCGAGGCACCGGTGGACGGCAAATTCACGGAATTCGATATCACAGAAGAATTGCGCAAGGCATGTGAAAGTCCCATGCCGGCCATCGTCGAGACAGTCATCGATCTGATAGCCGGCTTCGACCCCGAGTTTCAGGAAAGCGTACGGAAAAACATCATCATTGCCGGTGGTGGCAGTCAAATCAGCGGGCTGGATAGCTATCTAACAGAGGCAACCAAGCAATTCGAAAGCTGTACCTTTATTTGCATCGATGATCCGCTGCATGCGGGTGCAGATGGCGCCCTGGAACTTGCAACAGACATGCCCGATGAGTTCCTGGAAAAACTATAGGAAATAGTTGTGAACTTCGAAGGCAGCACGTCACCAGTATTCGGCTGAACCTGGAAGTAGGTCAACTCCACTAAACACGCTTGTCAGCTGGATTGCGGGGCTTGCTTGCAAGACCCCGTAAGTAATTCCACTGATACTATCCATGCGTCAACTAAGGTATGTTGCTGCACAAATTACAGTCCGGGGGGATGGATGGGATGTATACACAAAGAAAGGATGAAAGGCGCTGCTTGGTCGGGAAGACGTCATTCCCACTAGTCACAAAGGAAGGCCATGAAGTAGAAAAAGACCGCCGCTGCACACCGGATCGGCGTTCGGGCGATATTCATCTAGAATTGACTGACGTGGCCGAACATCGGTTGTCTGAATACTTCAGTGATGTGCCGTTTCTTTCCTCCGGCAATAACAACTACTGAATGAGTCTGGTTCAAGGCGTACTTACGGTATTGTCCTGCAGACACCAGACCCCGGGTAACCATTAATTTACCTGCAGCTGATGAACTGGCAGACCCCGAAAAATCGAAGTACGTCTGTAACCTCCGAGAGCGGACAGTGAGTTCATCGAGTCGATGTAACATTGAAAACATTTATCCAGTGCAACTCCTTATGTTGGCTTTATAATCTCCAGCATTACTGCATCCGACAGATAGGAAGGTAAGGATTAATGGAACATTTTGGGCAGAAAATTGAAGCGATCAAACAAAAACAGCAGCGATCACTGGAAAATTCGCAGGCTACAATAGAATCCAGTTCAGCCAGCAAGAAGCCACAATACATCCTGGCACTTGGAGGGGTTGCTGCAGGGCTTACCATAGCTGTGATGCTTTGGCTGGCGAATGCAATCATGACAAAAGATAATATCAATATGATTGCTCCTGGATCAGCTGAAGCCATTCACACAATTGATATCAGGAAAACGACTGATAATATTTCCCGGCTGAATGAACGCGTGGAGCTGATAACTGAGTCCATCGACAACCTGGAAGCCAAGCTCACAGGCATTATGGCGCAGACTGAATCCATTGCAGATAGCGAGAACAAAAACGCATCTTCCTCCAAACAATATATGCCTGAATCAGCTGATGCCGATCCGGCAGTCGACATCGAGGAACCGGATACTACAAGAGCAGTTCAAATGACACCTGAAGCAGTCACGGTATTTGTCCCGACACATACCGTTAAAACCTGGTTAAACCTCAGACCTTCATCATCATTGGACTCCATACCAATCGCCGTACTGAAAGCTGGGTCAGAGGTTGAATATATCAGAGAGGCTGATGGTTGGTATTATGTGGATACACCATTGCATGGAAAAGGCTGGTGCGCTTCCGAGTACCTGACCCCCTTGTCACCAACCCAGCAAAATACAACGGTTAATTGAGCTCTGCTTGAAAATTCACATCACCAGAAACCCGGTGCGCATCCGGGATCGTTCTTGGAGTCATGATCGTGAACTTTGAAGCTGGCCATAGTGCAGCGGACGCCCATTGGGGCTCTAGCAACTATCAGCATGCATGCCTTACAGGACGCTCATTCATTCAGAGCGTTATATATTCAGTAGCAGTATTCTGATTTGTCTCTGCTTTCCAGCTACCGTGCCCAGCACTCTGCTGCCGTACCTGATCCGCCGCTAATGCTTTTTGTTCCGGTATTGTCCAGCCTCAGTGTCATGCACAGGGTATCTTTTGTCTGCGGGGCAACCGGGGCTGCCTGCAGCATGAAGGTCTGAGATGTGAGGGTTGGAAGCGTAATAGTGTAGTAGGCCCTGGTGCCGTCTTTCGGTGAGGTATCAAAGGGCAGGTTGTAGTCAGCATTGGCTGCGTCCTTGTCGAAGCGGTTTGCCTCGGTGTAATTCCGTTCCATCAGCTGTGCCAGTTCCATCAATGCTGCCTTGGCATCACCACGGCGTGCCTTGCGGATGCTGTTCTGGTAGGAAACGGTGGCCATTGCCGTGATGATGCTGACAACAACAATGACGATCATCAGTTCGATGAGGGTAAATCCGCGTGAAGAGATGTATTTCATACTGGCCTCGCTGGTTGATCCTGTTGAACGCCCGGTCTCAGTCGTTACCGACTTCCCCGTCATAACCGAGTTCACGCAGCTGCTGGCTGTCCGGGGGATAGATCCGGATCCTGGTGATGACATTATCTTCATTGACCTTGTAGTGGACGTACTGGCGCACCTTCAGGTCACGCAGGCTCTTGTCTCTACCTCGGGCCGTTTTTACACGCGTTGCCGGCCCAATAAGCATATCTTTGGTATCAACTGAAATCAGGCCCCGCTGAACGTCCAGTGTCGTGATGATGCCCTTTTCCTTTGACGGTGCTGCCGTTGCCAGCAGAGAGATCAGGGTCAATCCGGTGGCAACAGCCAGTTGTATCGGTTTCATGTTCATGACAGGTTCTCCATGACTGTAGTCGGGCGGTTATCTCAATTGTCCCCACGATTGCCGGCCGACATTGCGAGGCCCGGGGTTTTCCACGGTCACATCCAGGTTGCCACTCGAATCGGAGGTATATTTATATTCCGTATCTTCATCCGGCAGGATACCGGGGGTCGGGATCAGCTCATCAAACTTGACACCGGCAACCGCCGTGTCCTTGGTCCCGTCACCATCGGTATCAATGTAGTCCTCAAGACTGAAAAGCGCGTCGTTGTTCAGATCGAAGGGTGTCACGTTGAGCTTCGAACCGGTCAGTGCATTCAGCTCCATCAACCAGCTATCACCGCCGGCCGAGCAGATATTTGAATCGGGTATCGTGGTGACGAAGATAATACGGCCGGCTCGCAGTAACGGGTTAGCAACAGTTCGCTCTCCGGTATCCGGCAGATCGAGGTACCAGCCGCGACTGGTCGTCGTTTGCGGGTTGGTGGAGGTGACACGGTAATTACTGTCCTGGTAGGTCACGGTCTGTTCGACCAGGTCAGTGCGACCGGTGAACCTGGATCCGCTATCAAGAATACCGTAGAAGGTCTGTGTGCTGGTATCAGTCAAGTCAGGCGAGCCGAGGTACCTGCCTGTTCCGAAGAACACCATGACATATAAGCCGTTGGGACCACGGCTCACGTCCGGGCGGGTGGTAATCGGTTGCCTGTTGCCGCTGCTGTCCATGGCAATGTACAACGGCTCTGCTACGGGCGGTACGGCAGTATTATAGAAGGCAACGTCCCACAACGCCGGATCGGTAGAGGAAACATCAAATTTCCACATGTTGCCGTTCAGGTCACCGGCATAGATGGCATCGGCAATGAAGTCACCGTTGGTATCGATGACGGCGGGTGTGGCCAGTCCGTTTGGTGTAGAGTTGGTACCGACACCGGTGTCGATCTTCCTGATCAGACTGCCATCCTCGATGTTAACGATATACAGATAGGCGTTACCACCGGTAACGGTATCGTCGTTTCTGCTACCATCGGCATCACGATTATTGTAACCATTGCCGAATACAGCAGCCCATTGGCCGTTTTGCATGCGAACAATCGCCGGTTGACTGTAGGAGTAACCCATGTCGGCGTCATCGGCATCGTTGAATTCCCAGAGCACGACCTTAGCTGGCGCGGTACCGGTTTCCGAGAAGCCACCTGGATCAGTGATGTCCAGCGCAAAGACGCCCTGCCCGCCGTTGTTCAGACCGCTGACGAGCACGGTATGCCATTTGTTGTCACCCTGGAAATAGGCATCCTCAATGGTGGGTGAGCCATCGACATAGTACTGATGGGTGTAGTTCGTATTTGTTAATGCATCGAGATTGCGGAACACCGTGGCCGGCACATAGGCGATTTTTTCTACCAGGGTATCAGCGTCAAATCCACTCAAATAACCGGCATTGGTACCCACATACACCATCGGTGTGCGGTTACTCCTGTTGAACTTGAAGGTTGAGTATTTTTCGCAAAGACTGCAGTTCTCGGGTGGACTGGTGCCAGCCCAGTTGTCCGGGTAGCGTGCGTTCGGTGCTCCGGCAAAGGCCGGTGCGGAATTAATGATGTCGCCGAGCAGCTTGCCGGAAGTGCGTTTGCGGAAGACGCCAGCGGGATTGTTTACCGCATCATACTCATTCGTCTGGTCGCCACGCAGGTAATCCACATAGATATTGGTCGTATCGGTCGCAGCAGCGCTTGCATCCAGCAAGGCCTGCTGGCTGGCAGACAGGGCTGGCCACTGAAAGGCAACACCGTCCGAGCCATCGTGGGTCAGCATGGTGCGACTGCCGTATGCCGGCAATTGATCATTCGCCGAGATGACTGCTGTACCGATTACGCCACCGGTCAATACCGGAAATGACTTCAGGTCACCGGACCAGTCGAAGGCGTCGAACAGTGCCTGGTATATGCGCGTGTCGGCGCTGATGAATCCGGCGTTCAACGCAACCGATGAGGCCGACCCCTGGCGATTACTCACATCGGCGATGGCCTCAGTGAGGCCGTCAACGGCTTCGCCCGGCGTGGAGACATTGATGTATTTACCATAGCTGTTCCATGCGGCGTGCCAGAGGTCGTCGATCTTCTCCGGTGAGTCCGCATTGTAGGGGTCACCCCAGTCATCGCTTTCGGCCAGCAACGGATCTGGCCAGTCATTACCGTCTGTATCGACCTTGTTGCCTTTGACACCGAATGCCAGTGTGTAGGTCACCATGTGCTGGCGTTTTTCGGTATCACAGCGGATATTACCCGGATCGCACTTGTCATCCGGTACGTCATTGGCCAAGGAGGTATTCAGATCGGTATTGTGATAGTACTTGGCGACATCGGCCACGGAGTTGTCATAGCCATCACCGTCGGCATCACTGACTGACGGGTCGCTCCCGTTCCAGTAACCATCGGTCATCAGGATGGTGTAGTTCTTCTGGCAGCTGTCAAGTATAGGACTGGCCTTGCCGGTCAGATTGCCGGCGTAGTATTCACCGGCCCGCTCCAGTCCCTGGCGCAGCGGGGTACCACTGCCGGGCCAGACCGTGTCGTAGAGTGAAGCCAGCAGTGCATCGTTATGGGTCTGGTTATTGCTCAGTGCGGCAGGGGCTTCGACGAATGCCGAGGACTGGTTGATGGTATCCAGGCCGTAGCGAAATTCCGGCTTGAGGTCCACGACTGCCGAGATACCGGCCTTGGCAACAAACGAGCGTTTGCGGGAATACTGGTACCAGTTCGCGACATTGGTCTTCACTTCGGCAACGGTCAGACCACCCAGCGCTGCTTCGCCACCCGAGAGTATGTTCGTGGTGATGGTGGGGTTGAGTCCACTGCTGGTGGGGGCGTACTTTGTCGTCTTTGCAATGATCGTGCTGCCACTAATAGTAAACTGGATATGCGTATCCCACAGGTCGATTGCATTATTCGCTGTGTCAATATAATTGATGTCCCCGCCACGCTCGGGCTGGGAACCGCTGTAGCCGGCAGTATCGACCCAGACCTCGTAGGTAAAGCCATCAAGGTTTGTGGTAACGGTGTAGCCTGCCTTGCCCTGGCGCGGGTCACTTTTAGCCGCGCTGAAGCTGGCTGCCGCACAGGGCGAGCCATCGGTCAGGCACGGCCCTTGCCAGGGTTCATATTTTTCCTTCGGATCATAGTAAAGCACATTAAAGTCACTGGAAAGGATACGCCAGTCGTGCTGGTAAGGCGGGTTGGTGGCCAGATCGGTCCCGCAGGAATACAGTGTTTGCCGGTTACTGCTACAGCCCTGACTGTACGAGTTATCACTGTTTACGAAGATGTATTCGAAGTCCTCAAGATCGTCATCACCAGGGCTTGTGGCACCCGTATAGGTGCTCCACAGGCCGTTGTCCCGCAGCGAGGATGTGCAGGTATCTCCGGTAAAACCCCAGTTGTCATTCGGTGCATCCCGGTCGTAATCACAGAAGTGCCAGTGTTTCACCGTCAGGATTTCCCAGTCCATTGAGCCTGAATCATCCAGCTCGAAGAAGACATTCGGGGTGACGGACGTGGACAGGAATAATGGCTCGTCGGCGATCGTCAGGGAGGCAGACCAGACGGCGGGTGCCAGCAACAGGGTGGCCAGCCCGGAAGCAATGACGTGAAGAGCCGGTTTTGTAACCCTTGCCATTACAGTATTCATTGTTATTGCGTTGTACATATCGGGCTCCTGCTAGCAGGCTAGTTGTAACGCTTTACGAAGGTCGTTTGCAGCACGGAAATGGCAGACTGACTACCGCCAGTGGCATGCGCAGTCACCTTGTAGTAATCACTGTAGGTCTTGTTCCCTGAGCCAATGCGCAGGCTGTCGGGCACAATCGCGAGTTCTTCCACAATAAAGACAGGATTGGCATACAGGTTAGCAATGTCACCGGCACCGGGACGGCCATTGGTGGTCCACCAGGCGGTGTCCTGGTCCGCCAGATTAATCAGGATGCTTTCATCCCAGACGGTTGTGCAGGGTGCCGTGGTACACGCCGCCGGTAGTGTGGAAAGTGGTGACAACCAGTTTTCACCATTGCGTAGTGCCGCCTCGGCCGCCTGAAAGGCGAGATCACCATCACGCAGGTTACCCGCCATGCGTTCTTCCATGGTGACATTGTTCACGGCCGTCACGCCGATGATGGTCAACAGCAGCAGCATGATCAGGACGACAAACAGCACGACACCGTGTTGACGCCCGCCGGGGATTGTTCTTGAGTATGCCTTGACCAGTTGTCTCATGACGTATTACCTCGAAGCGGAAAACCGTCAGGAATTGCGGTTGCGCAAGTTGACGGTAGTGGTGAATGCCCGACGCATGCGGTTATCGGGTGGCGTGGTTATCAACGTACCCTGGAAGGTGTACGGGCGCTTTTCAGTGCCCACATCTGCTGCGCTGCTGACCAGCAGTGCAATACGCACGCTGACGACGCTGCCCCACTGTGTTCCTGAAATGGCCGCGGCTGTGTTATAAACATCCGCGGTACCATCGACGCCGGTATCCCGGCCATAGGTTATTTGCATGTCTTCCACGCCGGTGATCATCTCAATCGGCGTGCCTCCCTGCGGTGTCTTGAACAGTGACAGGATGGCGTTACCGGAGGCATCCGTGCGCCCGGTATCCCGTACTGCATAGGTCGCCTGTTCAGCCTTCAACACCAGGGCGTTAACACGGTAGGCCTTGGAGAGATTGTTGCTGCTATTTGCGGTGCTCGTTGTGCCGTCGGCCCCAACCTGTTTATGCTTGATAACGGTCTGATCAGATGCGTCGGTAACCTCCGAGGCCAGGAAAATATCGGCGTTCTCACAATCGGTGATGACCACCGTGTCCCCGGTCTCGATGCTGTTGGGGTTGGCGGTGATCACGACATTACTGTTCTCCGCGGTCATATTCACTTTCAGGGTGGAATCAGCCGCCGAGGCGGTAATGATGGTCAGCACATCGGTCCCCACCACGGCGTTGTCTGCATTACCGGCGGCGACATTGTCGCTCCCCTGAATCACCGACTCGAGGTTGAACGGAAAGGTTGTATCCGGGACGATATGATTTGGATCTGTCACCCCTAGATTGGAACAGCCCATGAAACCGGCCATACGCAGATCAAGCTTGAGACGCTCGATACTGATACGACCATTCTCCTGGATCCGGGCTATGCCCTGCAGCGTATTGTTGGTAGATTTGCTGCCGGCGTATAAATGCAATACACCGGCGGTCAGGAACAGGCCCAGTGCCAGTGCGACCATCAATTCAACCATGGTCAAGCCACGCTGGGAATGGGGATTTCCGTACAGATAATTGTTCATAGTGTGGTGTCTACCTGAAATATCCGGAATGCCTGGTCAACCTCGTTCTGGCGACTGTCCTTCCAACGTATCGAGACGCTGACGGTGTTGCCTGCGCGTGCGATCTGGCCACCACCGTTTGGTAACAGTGAGGTCACATTGTCTTTCCAAAGAATAAGATCCTGTTCAGCAGTGGATGTGCCGGTTGACGGGAGTGCACTGAATTCTGTGAATGTCAGGTCATAATCGCCGGACAAGACCGGGCCGGTCGCAGTACCAAAGTTGGCGCGCATGCTGTCGAGGATGTCGCCGGCGAGGATGGTTGCCTGCGAGCGCAGGTAGGCACTGTGGGCACTGCGGAGGCCGTTTGCCTGCATCTGCGCCATGCTGAGCAGGCCAATGGATAACAGCACCACTGCAATCAGAACCTCGACAAGGGTGAACCCGTGTTGCCGGTGGTGTGGAGTATGTGACGAATGACTGGTCATGGCTGTTTCCGGTAAGGGTTATCAGCAGGCCTGCGAGCTGGTCTCGACGACGCCGGATGTGCGCAGGATCAGGTTGCGAGCGTTATCACCCCTGCAATCCGGTATGCGCAACTGGAATGTGACATTGCTGCTTGCGGAACCCAGCCGATCGAGACTGGCCGATCTGGTATTTGCCGGGATCGTGGTGATGATCATCCCACCACTGAGCGGGCCCCATACACGCAAGACAGTATCATTATCGCCGGTGTCCACCGTCCCGTTGCTATTCGCATCGGTAAACAGAATCCATCCCTGATCCCAGCTACCGGTACATGTCGCGCCATCCGAACTGTTACAGACCGTGACGCCCTGTTTGCGCTTGATTGCTTCACTGCGAGCAGTCGCTATCGCTGTGACCAGTTCGTTGGTCTGTGCTGCAATTCGATTGTTCTGGACGAAGCTGCTGAAGGCCGGGACAGCCACGGCGATCAGGATGCTCGCCACGACAATCGTGATAAGTAGCTCAACCAGGGTAAATCCACGTTTATATCTCATGTTCCCAACATATCCTTAATGGCATGTGTGCGTCCTGCACAATCGGCGGAAAAATGACGAACTGTATGATTTGTCCGACAAAAGGATAACAATCATCACAAAAGGCGACTTCACAGGTCACATTGACGTGGCCTGAAGCAGAAAAATTGAGCCTGATGGTCATGAGCGGTCAGTATCAGATCAAGAAATCAGATGCACGACATATCCGTCATTCATTCTTTAAACGACAGCTGTTGGGGTTTTCTTGAATAGTGTGACAGGCAAGCAGTTGAAACGCCTGCGAAATACCTTATACAGAATGCTTTGAGATGCTGCCGGCTGTCTGCATCCGGGTAGCCAGTCCCGTCGATCTGCAATGGATAGCGAAGTTCAACAGATCCGCGTTCCCGAGTATACAAACCCGGGTTCCAGGGATTAGAAGAAACTCATCAAGATGCGCTCCTGTTTCAATGCTCCGGAATGAAAATGAGTTGATCCCAGTACCGGAACCGCTGCGCTGTCAGACCGAAGCTTTTATCCACAATCACTAATCGACTGGAGACGACCACATCATTCGTTTGGTTTTTACGACTTAAGTCCAATAGACACTTTGAGTTGTTGATTTGATAATTACTATAGCCCCGGTACATATCTTGTGTTGAGAAACATATAATGGATAAAGAAAAACGCAAAGGCAGCATCTCCATTCCAGAAAACCTGGAAGAGATGCTGAACGAAGCACAACGGCAGGCACTACCCGGAATAAAATACCTGGGATGGGAGCCACGGTTCCTGCGCAAGCAATTATTTCAGCTGCCGGTAATTGTAATGCATAACACCAATGACGGCAGAATAGGCTTAATGGACGAGCACGGCTTGGTTACAGTACAACCTGATATCAAGGTACGTGGACAGGAATGCCTGTCTCGTACGCAAGCACCAAGCAATCTTTATTACTACTGAGTATGTAAATACCCTGATTTACCTGGCCGCTTCTATGCGCTTCAATAATACTCTGTGATCAATTGGCTTCTCGAGAAAATCCATTGCTCCATCTTGCATAACCGATTCTCTGAGGTCCTCGTCGCCGTGCCCGGTAATGAAAATTACCGGCATATCAATCCTTCTTTTTCGAAGCTCTGTTTGTAACTTGATGCCCGACATTCCCGGCAGCCGCATGTCAAGCACAAGCACACCTCGCTTAATTTCATCGGCTTGCTCAAGAAATGCTCCTGAAGATCTGAATACATCAACCGAATAGCCACAAACCTCGAGGAAGATGGACAGTGCATCACAAACTGCTGCGTCATCATCGATCAAGTAGATTCTTGGCTTTGAATCCATAGTGAGTTTCAGCCATGAATTACCGGAAGATTAAATCCAAAAACAGCGCCTCCTTCCGGCAGATTTGTTGCCCACATGTGTCCGCCATGATTCTCAACAATCGAGCGGCTAATCGACAATCCAATTCCCATGCCGTTCTCCTTGGTTGTTTGAAACGATTCAAATACCTTTCCAATCATCGCATCACATATACCAGGCCCATTGTCGCTAAGACTGATTTCAATAAGATCATTCGGCAATATGCGAGTCTGTAACATGAGTCTCCCTTCTTTTGATCTCATATTACGTATCGCATCACGGCCATTTAGAAGAAGATTGAGTAATACCTGTTCAATTTGAATCTCACATGCAAATATTTTCGCCCCCTGACCCTGGAGACGGAGTTCAACAGACAAATCCGGACCTTGTACTTCCCATCCCAATATACGTGTGGTACTTCGAACCAGCTGGTCAACATCCAGGGCATACTTGTGTATGTCACCTTTTTTAAGGAACTGGCGAATATGCCGGATCACATCGGACGCACGGCGCGCCTGCGCTATTGCCCGTCTCAGTATGTCATTAGTATCAATTGCAGCTGAAGACAATGAAGGATTTTCGAACCTGGCCAAAACTGCTTCACAGTAGCTGGTAACTGCATTGAGTGGCTGATTAAGCTCGTGTGCCAATTCTGACGCCATTTCCCCAACAGCACTCATACGCATGACGTGCGCAAGTTCTCGCTGGTGGAGACTTGCCTCCTCTTCAGCTTTTCTACGCTCGGTGAGATCCTGGCCTGATGACAAGGTTCCGACAATCACACCATCAGCATTTTTCTGGACCATATTATTCCAGGCCAGGTAGCGAACTTCGCCATTTCTGTCCAGTATTTCATTCTCGTAATAGGTAAGTGGCACTGTCTCGCCAGAAATGACTTGCTGAAATACTGTATGTACTGTGCTCCTCTCCCCTTCTGGTAACACCGTGTCAAACCAGTTCTTACCCATGATCTCCTCCTCTGAATATCCGAGGATTTCGCAACCCCGTGGGTTAATCAGACTGACATTACCCTCGCAATCCAAACCGATTATCATGGCCCTGGATATATGCAGGTACAGCTCGGCTCGCTCTTTTTCGATTCTAGCTGCAGATTCTGCTTGCTTGCGTGGTGTTATATCCTCGGAGATACCCAGCAGAAATACGGCATTACCTTCATTGTCAAGAATAGGTACTTTTTTGGTATGCAGAATGCGCGTGCCCCGAAGTTTTGTATTGATTTCTTCTTCGGCAATATCAACTACCGAGCCGGATTCAAGTACTTCACGGTCCTTTTTAAGGAAGAAAGCCGCCTGGGCTTCAGGAAATAAATCGTAATCATTTCTACCCACCAGTTCAGATCTGGGTATCCCCAACAACTCTTCACCCGCCCGATTTATAAACACGAAACGGAGGTGCTGCGCATCCTTAATGAAGACCATATCCGGAATATTTTCCAGAATAGAATAAAGATAATTTCCGATTACTTTAGGGTTTTCTACCGAATTTTCTACATGCCCCCTGATTCCTTTCTCGCTGTGTGTGATTGACATATGCATGCTCTCTAGTGGAAAAGACCACATCACCTTACATCTATTGGTGAAATACTATACAGACGCTTCTTCTGCAGCCAGTACCCGTTGTATTTCAAAGCAGGCCCTTACCGGTTGCGGTATAGCGAATCGCATCTGCCATCAGTGCCATGCCCACCAAGGCAAGGATGAGCGGCATCAAAAAAGCACTGGCACGATCAACCTTGTCGTTAATGCGAGCCAACACCGGCTGGCTGCGTTCACCGAGAGCTATGGCAAAAAAGCTATCGCCAGGAAGGGCTGTGCATATCCAGTGTTATAGCCGATGATGGCCAGGACCGCATCTCCGACAGTGAGGTTGGCCTTGAGGATCTGGTGAAGCGCTGCGAAATATGGCAGTGCAAAAGGCAACCCGACGACAATTGATGATGGTACCAAAGCCGAACGCCTTTATCGTGATTAATCGTGCCACATGAGCTACCGACTGCTGTTGCTGCTTGCCATCGCGAATTCGCCATGCGGCCCACAAGAGCAAGGCGCCGATGAACAGGCCCAGGTAGTAGTCGAGGGACTCCGGATTGGCCAACCAGCCCGTAATGATATCAAATGCCAGCGCCCGTATGGCCAAGCAATGCTGCGATTGAGTTGCTTACTGGCCGGTCAGTACCGACCACATATACCATGAAGGCAAATAAAACCGGGTTGTCAAAATCAGTCAACAAGATGGGGCTGAGCACAGCCCACAGTTGCACCATAGTCGTCTGATTGCACCAGGGTAAAGAAAGTGAGTGACAGGCTGCCGCCAGGTCCCCGGATTGTCAATCGACCATAAAACATCTGAGGAGAAATATTCAGTCGACGTACGCATGTGATGCACGGTATCACATGAATGATTACGCGGCATATCGCCCATCACCTCCTGTACCCGCTTCCGTGTCATCTTGCTGTGCTTTGTTGCAAATCAAGAGACCGCATGGGCCTGGGTGCTGATGTCCAGCCAACCACGGTGGACGATCCAGGTAGCCAACTGGTCCACTTCATCCTGCATCAGCGGGTGTCAGTCCCGGCGATGCAGGATAAGGCGCTGCTACTTGACCAACTTTGTTGCCACACTCGACCTTCCGCTCTCACGTCCGGCTGTGTCCGTGGTAGTCACGTAAAGATAATAGGTACCGAGCCGCAGATCGGTGATGTTGACCGAGGTGGCGGAAGCATCATTAATATCAAACGAATTCGGGAAATTACCCGCGGTTGTACCGTAGTACACGGTATAGCCGGATATTTCACTCAGTGACAGCGCGCTACCATCTGCACGTGCAACCGGCGCAGTCCAACGCAGTAGCATTGAACCTGTGTTCGCTGTACCTGTGGATGTCGTATTGCTCCCGACATAGACCAGTTTTATGGCATCGGCACTGGTCGTCCCATTACCCAGGGAACGAATGCGGATGGTGGCCTGATTACCAAAGGTCCAGTTCCCGCCCAGTTTCTGCCAGGTGCCCCCATTTTGTCGCTGATTGACATTGACTGTATTCGTACCTGTTTTATGGATGATGTCATAGGGTACGCTGGTACGCCGGTTGCCCCACTCGGTCCAGCGTGCATACACCTGATATGCGCCAGGTGTTGCCAGGTTGATCTTGAAGGTATAGCTTGAGCCATTTGCGCCGGAGAATACCGATTGGCTTCCGTAGGAATTGGCTGCGCCTGAAGCCTTCCAGGATCCACTGAAAGAGGTTCCAGCTTGACCATTGTCCTGTATGGCGATGTTGCTGCTTGAAGCGGCTGGCGTCGCGGGCGCAGTCGATGTCGTATTGTTCCCGACATAGACGAGTTTTATGGCATCAGCACTGGTTGTGCCATTACCCAGGGAACGAATGCGTATGGTGGCCTGATTACCAAACGTCCAGGTCCCACCCAGTCTCTGCCAGGTGCCCCCATTTTGTTGTTGGTTGACATTGATTGTATTCGTACCGGTCTTGTGGATGATGTCATAGGGCACACGGGTACGCCGGTTGCCCCACTCGGTCCAGCGTGCATACACCTGATATGCGCCGGGTGTTGCCAGGTTGATCTTGTAGGTATAGCTTGCACCATTTGCGCCGGAGAATACCGATTGGCTTCCGTAGGAATTGGCTGCGCCAGAAGGCTTCCAGGTTCCATTGAATGAGGTTCCAGCTTGACCATTATCCAGGATCTGTGTGCCGGCAACTGCAATATTCGTAGTCTGAAAAATTGAAATTGTTAGCACAAACACTAGCGAAATGGCTTTCTTCAATATGATAAAATTTCGCATTGGTCTCCAATTAAACTTTTTTAGAACTTAATATGGTGGCTCATTGCCGCCGGTAGTCATGACACCGGGCAATGGCCTTTTCACCAAAGAACCATTGAATTTCAGGATTGGATGGGTTTGTACAGCTAGATGCAGTTTTGCAGTGTCTCTAAACAAATACTCGATACACTGACTTGTCGCTTACCTGGAATTGCCCCGAGATTCGGACTCTGTTCAGGTTTCCCTCGATAAAAACCTGACTCGCATCCTCTTCAACGCATGCGCATTCATCGCTTTAAACTGCCCGCATGACCTCAGATACAGGCAATAGACGTGCCAGGTATGCGTAATACTGCCAACCACCTGTTTTCGAACAAGTTGCTTAATCTAAATAGCGGGAGAATGCGTGGTACGAGCAGCCTGCCTGTCTGCAGGTGACGACAGCCATAGGAACATGAAAACTAACTTACTGATAAGATTAAAATATTATTGTCGCCATTAGGCGACAAGAATCTGGTGGCGATCAGGATCTACGAAACGGTTGCCCGGTAATCGACAGACAAACCGCCCCCTTTCCATAGCCAGTTCCTGACAGGCAACAGCGATAGCCATATGACACAAGCTCGGAGCGCAATGCCAGTTATTTTTCGCTCCTCACAAACAGATAAAACTATCAATTAATCTATAGCTTATCGAAAATTTCGCCGCCTCGCGAAAGAGGCCCTATATCAGGCGGCAACCCAGGCAACAGCGCCATCATAATCACCGGAATCGAAAAACCTGGTCTGGGCGTTCACGAATCTGGCCATGATTTTTCCTGCCATTTTTTGCCAGGCTTTATCGGCGACAATTGCGATGCGTTCGAGCACGCGATAATGATCGCGGACCAGGGAAAGGTGATCACCCAGAGCAGAAAGACCAGACCAGCCATCAAACTCGCGTAAATCCAGCACCAGGCGCACGTGTTCAGCGTGACTCATAAGATTGTCGATTTCTTCATTGGCACCAACGTACGCACCTGGATCAAGCTTACCGATCAGGCGCGCCGTTACGACATCCCCCTCCCTGCTAAAGTGTAACGATCCCAGAGATTCGCTCAACCAACGTTTAGCAACATCCAGTTCACCCATAGCAAACAGTTGGACCGGGCACGGCATCAAGAATGCCATCGCTTTAACCCCAATCTTACTCCAGCCAACATCCGTCACCACGGCCACGCGTTCGAAACCATTCCAGTGCTGTAATCCAAGTTTAGTGTCGTCCCACATGGCATCAAGACTGTAACCTTCAAAGCCAGGGCCTGCCTGCACCAATAACTTTACGTGATCATACCTTTCGATAGCTTTGTCAATAGCGGGTGTCAGAATGGTGTCGTAATCCTTACCCGTAACGTCACCGGAAATTATGAATCCCAACGTTGCTTCGGGTAAACCTGATATTTCTTCGATCATGACATTTTCTCCACATCTATTTAAGACAAGGAAATCTGCGTAATTTTATACTCTTCGCAACATTTATTTGCCAAATGCTATTTCAATCTATTTAGAGTGGTTTTTTAACGTGGCCCCGACCTATCAAGCACCTGACCCCCGTTCTAGGTGAGGCAGTCTTCCAGCAAATATCCTGAGCTCGATTCCCCCCTGTGTTGATACACCTTCCGAAAATCATTTTCCGCTGTGCTGCAATGTACCGTCCGTGTTCACTCCGCAATTCAGCGTCACCACCTCAACACCATTCATGATTCTTATTGTCAGCACGTCATCAGCAAGTGTCTCGATTCCTTCATACTGCGTTCCCGGCGGAAGTGAGGCGCGGTGGCTATCGAAGCATTCAACTCCGAGCATGGGATCAACATCGGGGGCTGAGTGCCACTGATCACAGGATAAAAGCAATGCCATTAAGGCGAACTGAACGATTATGAGGAGGACTCGCATGCTGTGACTCCCATGATATGTGACGGGAGCATAGTCTACAGTAAACGGCCATAGTCAGAAGAGGCTGCGAGACAATCAACAACATACAAGTATCTGGCGTTGTTGACTTAAACCACAGCGGATTCTCTCAATGCCCGCCCAATCAACTGAGATGCGTCTTCTTTAGATAGTGACGAAAGATTACTGACTTCAACTAGCAGATAATCACGCCCATGCATTGTCCGTCGGGTAACGGCGACAGAATAACTACTCACGATACAGTTAACCTCCCACTCAAGGCCCGCTACCGCTTCAAAGGGCGGGTATTTCTCCGACCCGCCAAATATGGCACAGGTATTGCAATTAGTTTGAATAAGTATTGCCAGGATGACGATGGCAATGAGTGACATTCTTTTGCCAATGGTAAGGAAACCTCTCAACGTTCGCCATGACGGCATTGAATGAACCAGTGATCGCTGTGGTGCTAGAAGCATATGGATTGACACAGATCCCGCATGGATTAATCAATAACAGGAATTTAATAAATCAACCATCACATCCGATATACGTCTACAGATTTACCATGGCACTAACAGTACATCGCGTAGAGAACGAATCTTATATACGGTTAACTACCCACATGATTAACCATTATGGAAATACAGGATTTCAGGAGTTAAATATATGAGACTACATATCTCAATTGTACATGTGCTTGTCTTGCTGTTATTTGCGACCCCAGCATCGTCCGGCCAATCGCCACTGGAACTTGTGCGTGACACTTCCACACAGATGCTGACGACACTCAGGAAGGAGAAGACATCCTTTAATCAGAACCCTGACCTGTTGTATGAAATGATATCTGAAAATGTGATACCACATTTTGATTTCGAACGCATGGCACAATGGACTCTGGGGAAATACTGGCGTAACGCCAGCCAGCAACAACAAGAAGAATTCGTTAAAGAGTTTCGTGCTTTACTGGTACGCAGCTACGGGAGAACACTCGTCGATTATACTGACGCAGAGATTGTCTACCTGCCCTTCAGGATGAAAGATGATGAAACCCAGGTGAAAGTGCACACTGAATTATCCCGGGCGCATGATAATTCAGTAAAAATCACCTATAAGCTGCACAGCACTTCAAGCGGTTGGAAGGTATATGACGTTGCGGTTGAAGGTATCAGTCTTGTTACAAATTACAGAAGCACATTCATGAGCAAGGTCAGACAGGAGGGACTGGACCAACTGATATACCAGCTTGCCTCCAATAACAAAAAGGCAGGTCCGACTTGATCAGGATGAACTCTCTCTCTTCAAGATACAGTTCTCTTTTCAAGGCTTCTGCTTTTGCGTGGAACCACTCAATCGACACGCCCATGGCTATTGTCTGCCTCTGTGTCTTTTCGACGTTTCTCGGCGCGTGCGGCGGCTCATCCGGCTCGGACGCTGTTTCAGGCCAGCAGGTAACCAACCGGAATGACGGCAACCCCACTCAAATTCCGTCAACACAAGACTCGGCGGATACCCGGGAACCGCAAACAGAAGACAAGGCATCATATAACCTGGGCACTACACCACAGACGGTCATCGACCAGTGCATGTCAGATTCAGACAAGATGATGTTGACACAAGTGAATGATGCCAGGGCCCGGACACGTCACTGCGGCAATGTGAATTACCCGGCCACGGCTGCCTTAAGCTGGCGTTGCTCACTGGAGAATGCTGCATATGATCACAGTCGAGATATGGGTGATCACAACTTTTTCAGCCACACTGGCTCTGATGGCCTGGCTCCAGGAGACCGAGTCAGAAATGCAGGCTATGACTGGTCAGCTGCGGGGGAGAACATCGCTGCCGGACAACGCTCCATCGAAACCGTTATGACCGCTTGGTTAGACAGCCCCGGTCATTGTGTCAATATCATGCATGCCGCGTACACAGAACTGGGGGCTGCAAGTTACACTGTCAATGGTTCTGATTTCCCTATCTACTGGACCCAGTTATTCGCCAAACCCCGGAATTGATTCCTTGAATTCTATCTGTTGATTGTCTTCGATAGAGTTCAGATGTGGCACGATGTACCAGGGTTCAGCCTATCCGATACTGACCATATCGTCCGGCAGTACCACCATAGCCAAACCATAGATAACAGGGTTAATTTACACCCTGCTTTAATCAGTAGAAACACGCGTAACCTGTAGCGACAACAGCGACGATGACCAGCAAATAGGTGAGCATATTGCTTTCATCCTGCTGTGCCGCAAAGGCTGATATGAACTCCCTGGCCTCTTGCACAAGTTCCTCAATCGCGGCCTGGTGCTTATCCATTCGTTCCTTGACATTGGCACGTTTCAACTGCGCTTCCCTGGCGACGTCCTCTAGGGTCGTGTGATAGTGCTTTACGTTTACGTATTTACCCCCGGGAATGCCCTCGTCATTCCCGGCAAACATCATTTCATCTTCCAGTTGCTGAATACGCTCTCTTTCCCACGCGTTGATGTTTGCTAATTTTCGCTCATAGACTGCATGGCACAGCCTGAATATCGCGTCGCCACGACCCTGGTCTGCCCAGGAAACCAGCTCATCAGGTGCAATTAATTTGTCCGCAGCACCACTGGCGCTTGTTGTCTCTGCATACAGGTGCTGCGGGAGTTCTAGTTCGGATATCTTCATTTAGTGCCCCGAATGGTTGATTATCACAATATGTTGTGGACCAACTTCAATTTGGGATGATTTTACGAAAAACTGCGGGAGATACCAATAGCTGAATGCCGGCAAGAGGTACAGGACGATTCGTTCGCTAGACGCGTGAGTGCGGCGCTCACCATGACTACGGCCGAAGGCAAATCCGTAATCCCAGACATAATCGAATAACAGGCACTACGAACCCACTGCATCCTGGTGCCCAGCAACTTGCGCTTTCGACATCTATCACTAGCTGTTGCCCCTCACGGCACCCGATGCGTGTCCCAGTCCCGCTTCGGCTTATTAATTGAAAAACCGAGTAATTTAACGGGTAGCCATGTGTGTCCTCTCTTCACCTACTTGCCCCAGGTGCACCCCCATCCATTCGCTGGCGAGTCTCTCTGCCTCGGCAATCTGTGCCGGAGTCATTTCCCGGGCAACATAATCACGATAACGGGTTGCTACTGCCACACCAGCAATGTCGTACCACATATGCGCCTGCACTTTGTTCTTCGGGACACCGTAGCCAATGTCGTACATCAGGCCAAGGTTGTATTGCGCACGCTTATTTCCTTGTTCAGCCGCTCTGCGATACCACTTTATCGCCTGCTTGTAGTCTTGCGGAACGCCATAGCCATTATCGTACATGTAGCCCACGTTCAGTTGCGCACCGGCATTGCCCTGTTCAGCTAGCGGTCGCCACTCACGCAGCGCAGTGCCATAATCGCCCTGATTGTAGGCCGTAACCCCCTCCTCGATTCCGCCATGTACCAACCCATGGGCTGCCAGCAACAGCGGCAAGACAATAATCCCGGTAATTTTCATAACTCCCCCTCGCCTGTAAACATAATATCGAGTCTGACTCCACTAAACTCTCTGATAAGGTCGAATTAACACAGACCTTCCAGCAGTAGCGGGGCCCTTGCGTATGTGACTAAATCGAACCAATCAGCCTGGCGTCCGGATTCCAAGCATTGAAGCTCTTCAACACATCCCGCGACGACATAATATTCTTGTCATAATTCGCCAGCACAAGATGGTTACGCATCAGGCAAAATCCTGCCCCGATGATTGCATTCGTCTTCTCCAGTGAGGACATCACAAGATTCCGTTGTTGTTGTCCTAGGTCCTTGCTGATACTAACAACGATTTCTACAGCACACTTATCCTCTTTGGGTAAATGTTGCGCCTCCTGAATCAAAAGATTACGCCTCAGTGTGAATGTATTTGCCTCTTACAGCCGCCAGATGATCCAGACAGTCTTCACTGGTCACTGATAGGCTGCGCCAATCTACACTCATAATGTTTATATCACAATATATGCGATTCCAAAAGGATAACTATCACAACATATAGAATTGCATCCACAATTATTTTCATAGCCCGCGCGCAAGAAGCCCAAAGTGGCATTATGGAATATTGCTAATATTATTATTTAATTTAGCTCACGAGATGCAGATTGAAGATTTAACGCTGTGGTCTAATCTGCCGCCACTTTCCTCCAGGCTATATATCTATAGTCGCTACCACACCTTTTCCACATCAAGGGTACTCAACGTAAACCCACCCGAATCGACTGTCTTGCATCACCTGACGCAGTGACTATAAGGGGCTTGTCCTATCAATCGGTTAACCAACAGTGTGAAGTAACCGCTGGTACATGGAGACAGATTGCACCGTACGTCTTTTCGTGTCTCCGAATGGCTACGTTGCGACATACCTAGAATCAGCAAGTTACTCCTGCAAGCAAATTTTCACGTCGCCCGCAGGTGACACGTCGCCTACATTGCAGCCACGGTTTGCCCAGTCATTCTTCCTTAACCAACTGTATTTAATTACGTTCTTTCACGGGTGGCGTGGTGGCGCAATTATTGCCTTAACCATAATCACTTCTCTTATCTATAGCCCCGGGAGGCAATAAAACATGATCAAGTTAAAAAAACATTCTGACACCTTGGCGTATACAGTCCTGTTAGCTGCCGGACTGTGTGCAAACAATGCATTTGCCACATCAGGCGTGGCCTCATCAATCAACCAGACATGCCAGGCTGCGGGAAATCCAATGACGGTTTCAACCAATTCGTGCACCGCCTGTCACAATGATGGCAGCGGCGGTAGTGGAGCAGGTAAAACTGCAGCGCGTGGGAACAATGCGACTATCATCAGCTTCTTCTGCCCGAATGTCTCACCCCCTGAACCGATACCTGCCCCGACTCCAACTCCACAGACCTGCACTGACGCCGACGGTGATGGATTTAACACGGAGGGTGGCAACTGCGGCCAGATGGACTGCAATGACAACAATCGCGCTATTTATCCCGGCGCAACCGAACGTTGTACAGATGGAGTGGACAATAATTGTAATAGTCTGACCGATGCCGCTGATCCGAACGCAGCGGGTTGTCCCGTGGTCAACATGACGGATGCAGACAAAGACGGCTATACAGTCGAAGGTGGGCGCAATAGAGCAGCTGACTGCGATGACGGCAATCCGGATGTGAACCCGGGTGTAATCGAAATCTGTAATGATGGTGTGGACAACAACTGCGACGGCAGTATTGACGCAGTGGATGCAACCTGCCAGGTCATCGAGCAGAGCAATGATCCAGTACTGGAGAAAGAGCATCGTAAAGCCCAGCGTAGGGCCAAGCGCAAAGCCGAACGCCAGCACCGTAAAGAGGGGCGTCACGATCGGCAACATAAGAAAGACGGTCACGATGACGATCACGACGATTGATGCCCATCGTAGTTCTGGAGGTTTCAGGACTCGTTCCTGATAACCCAGCTACATCTTGACGCAACCGGCGGGTTGGGACTCCCCAACCCGCCTTTTTTGTCAGTACCCTTTAACGGAACCTGAACTGGTAAGCACAACACCCTGCCTGCGGGTTGCAAATTTTCAATACTGAAGTACCTGGAGCACCGTGTCGCTCCCCGTCCGATCATTCATCAGCCGTCAATATTCGTGTCGATTGATGCTGGCAGTCTCATTCACCAGTAGTGACGATTGCCAGGATGTTTATCAATGGTTTATTGCTATACAACAGGATCAGGCTACAGCTATACGCCCAAATGACCTTCCTGTGGTCTATAATCAGCACACGTACCTGTTTGTTTAACCATTCGGGGACGGGATGTGTGTTGCGAGTCTATCGCATCTGACGCTACGATGAGCCGTGTTTCAATGGCACCCGAATGAAGGTAGTCAACCGGCAACACACGCCGGGCTGGTGAGGAAACCATGTACAAGACTCTTCGGAACAATCGCGTGACAGAATCCTATCGGGCAAAACCAGTCGCGTTGGTCCAGGGCAACAGTTTTAGAATCATGGCTGGATTGGTACTCCTGCTATCAGTCAATGCTGCACATGCGTTCCCTAATTACCTCACCTTCTGGAAAGACACCTATCCGGCCTCAATGAGTGAAGAGCTTTCGGGGCGTGATGGCTGCCAGCTCTGTCATTCGACCACCAACAACACATGGAACGCCTATGGCATGGCGCTCAAATCACTGCTACGGGCAGGATACCCCGTCCTGACTGCTTTTACCCTGGTAGAGGGTGATAATTCGGACCAGGACCCCGGGCAATCGGACAACCTCAGCGAGATAACTGCTAATACCCAGCCAGGCTGGACAGGTGGTAATGTCAATCCAATTTACGACCGTGCCGGAAATCTGATCATTACGACCAATCCTCCGCTGACTGTTCAGCAACCTTATGACCCGGTTGAGGGGCCACTGCCCCCCGCCGCAAATCCCGGAGGTCCATACAGCGCCTCGGTAGGCGAGCCGGTACCTTTCGATGGCAGCGGATCTATGGACCCAGACGGTGGGGCAATTGTTGCGTATGAGTGGAGCTTTGGTGACGGCAATACCGGCACAGGTGAGAGCCCGTCTAATATTTACACAACTGATGGAATGTTTGCGGTCACTTTATCAGTGACGGATGATATGGGCCAAACATCAGAGCCGGCAAGCACAACGGCAACAATCAATCCGCTAACAGGACCAGATGACGACAATGATGGGGTATTGAACGGGCAGGATAACTGTATCGACGCGCCCAATGGACCACTCATTGCAGATGCCGGTGGCAATAGCCAGCGTGACACCGATGGGGATGGCTACGGCAATATTTGTGATGCGGACTTTAACAACAATGGGATCGTCGATCCTGTTGATTTTTCGACGATGAAAGCAGCCCTTGGTTCAACGCTATCACTGGATCAGGATCTGAATGGCAATGGCATCGTAGACCCCGCCGATTTCTCGATCCTTAAGCCCTACCTGGGCCTGCCGCCAGGGCCATCCTGCTGCGCGCCATGAATAACACAACAAGAAATCATGAACGGCGATTCGTTGATACCTTGGGCTAGTCCTCGTTTATGGAATGACGATTCAACTGTGAATATCCACCCCGACCATCCCTAACTGAGCCTGTTCCGGTTATTCCTTGTACCTGCCCTTTCACCCGGACCTGTTCCGATCAGGGCTCTTCATGGCACAAATCACAGCTCACCTGTGTCCCTTTGGCTACGTAAATTGTTCTGTCGCCATCATCATCGCGCAGGTAATTACGGTCAGCTGCGGCTCGTGATAGCACCGTACCTTCTAGATTCTGCCCATGGCAAGTCCGGCAGGCAGCGGGATTTCTCTCGTAGAAATCTTCATGTTCAAGATTCCACCCCCTGCTGTTGACGTTGTGCATGCCATGGGGACCATTCAGAGTAAGCGGAAGACTGGTATGACAGGTGTTACAGTCGCTGATTGTGCCGGCATGGCCCTGCAGTTGCACAGCGGCCAGGTTGTCATTTGCGGACGCCAGTGCATTTGGCCAGATCGCATGAGTAGATCCATGGCAACCCTCGCAGGCGACAGCGCCGTGCCCCAGGCTGTTCCGATAGAGCGTACCAGTATTTTCAGCAAAGCGTTTGTTGACTGCCAGGCGCGGGGTAGCGATATCAATATCATCATCCCAGGCCTGTACAAGACGGATATCACTCCCAAGATGGCTTACTGCATCACCTGTATGACAGGACTCGCATCTGGGTTCATCCACCCAGGGTTCGCGCGAGTTGTTGCCTACTGCCAACATGCTGCCGTGGCAGTCCTTGCACTCGATACCGGCACCACCCATGGCACCTCTGAGGCACTTGGTCACCTTGCCGGGGTGGCACTGGTAACAGGTTTCTTCCAGTGTGCCGTCTGTCGGGAAGAGCGGTTCGCCGTTTTCAGGGTCGGTTAGCTCACCGTGGTGGCCATGCATGACCCCGGACATCGTATCATTGTTGATCTGCGCACCTGATGGACCTGTACCGGCCAGGTCCAAAGCTGCAGAATAGTGGCAACTGGCACACAGCACAGGTGTGTCATCAAGCAGAGTGGTGCCGTGTTCGGCATCATGCAGCGCCAGAATATTGTGTTTTGCTGCCTGTAAAATACTATTGGGGTCGTTGATATCATCGGGCAATATGAAGTCAACAGTACTGCCAACCGGTGCAGCAACTTCACCTAATGCATGACAGTTCTGGCAATCTGCTTCTGAGGCAACTGGCAGTACCACGTCCAGGGTGGCAAGTGTGTCCCCCGAAGCTGGATTGGTCGCACTGACCCGCATCAAGGGGTAGGCGTTTAGCTGCCCCGCATCATCGATGGGGAGAACCGGCACCCCGTCGGCTGCAAACCACCCCTTAACCGGATCGAAATGGTTGAAGCGTTGTGGATCATTGGCTATGTATGGATTCAAGATGCCAGGCATTGACTGTCCAAAGGCCAGACCCTCATCGGGGGGTGGATTGAGACCAAATAGATCGAATACATAGGTGTTACCGGTGTCCGGATTGATATCCCAGAAGTTGCTTTTTACTACTCCACCACCCTGATTCTGGCTGGTCGTATTCAGTGAGCCCGCAGCATCTGTAACAGCCAGGTAGCTCACATTCACCTGCGTATCATCCAGGATGCGTGGAGTATTGCCACGTTCAATAACCTGACTATGGACTACATTGAATGGCGGCAGAATCACAAATGTCGAATAATCCAGATCGGCACAATGCATACCCAGATCATTGAAAGCCAGTACCTGATGGCTAGCGGTAACTTCAGGCAAGCTGGCATCACCATCATGGTCTTCATCGTCACCTCCGCCACCGCCACAGGCAGAAATGCTTAGTGAAAGAAGCAACGCGCTTAACAATTTGCTCATATCGTTCGCCATAGTAACTCTTACATTCATGTGCTGATGCCATCTCAAACAGCAGGTCATTATATACTAATATTTCTTGTGCAAGCTGAACATTAAACGGCGTCGCCTGATAACATATAACTGATTGATAGCATTATATATTACATACAGGCGCACAAAGAGTGGCAAACACAGACCTACATCACAGGGCAAGACGGCACCTCGAAGACCACAGCAGTTACCACTACTTCTCCGCCTTAATATTGAAAAGCACCTCATCATTTCAGTTTTAAAGTTAACTAAAAAAACTCCATTAAATGACCCATTTACCCTCTGACCCAGGGAATGACCACCCCATTATTCATAACCACATGTTTTAAATAGGGTTGTGTTCCAGACCAACCGTCATCATCGCGTAAAACACTGAAATACTTATGTATTCAGTCTCAACACCATTAAAGTTTGCCCTCTTTCGCCCGATTCTGTCTGAGAGAAAGCCGCGTTCCACGGAAAGTTCATCTGGCTTATTTAATTTCACAGCTATTCAGGCGCAAATGAATGGGCAAACAACGCAATGTATGAGGATTACGAGAGCGGGCGCTATCCTGGTCAGCTAAGCGAACGACAGATGTCGTCAGCCACTACAGGGTCCGCTACTCATGACGAACACCGGACCATGAACCGTTGGCAGTTTCGTGCTGACCAGGTCCAGATGCTGAATCAGCAGGTACAGATAGAGCTCACCATAACCTTGCTGTTTTCACTCATTGTTGTACCCGTATTCTGGGGTAGCGCACCGCATGCACTCCTTATTGGATGGGCTTGCGCAGTCGTTGCCAGCATCGGCGTTCGCTCATTGTTCATCTCGAGCAAATCAGCCAACGACGATATCAATGAAGTCAATATCTGGGGACAGCCGTACATCACCGGTGCAACAGTCTCTGGTCTCTGCTGGGGTAGCCTGGGCATTATTTCCTCAATATACGGAGATTTAACACAACAGATATTCATTATCGTGGTACTCGCCGGAATATCTCTGACTGCATTTGTCTCCATGCAATCGTCGCCCAGGACCCTCAGTGCGTTTGTAATCCCGGCATTATCACCCGCAACCGCCTGGTTTTTATATCAGGGCACTACGCTGACACTGGCACTCGGGGCCATCGTAATAATTTTTTCTGTCGTCATGCTGCTTTCATCACGCACCATGCGCAATATTCTCGCGAAATCTTTCAGTATCGGCTCACATAATACCGATCTCATCAAGAAACTTGTCGTCACACGTGAATCTGCAGAAACATCCAGAAAGCATGCCGAGGAAATGAATCTCAAGCTTCAGGAACAAATGCTTGTAAGACAACAGGCAGAAGAACGAACGCGCAAATCCGAACAGCGGATGAGCGCCATTTTTGACAGCATGCAAGATATCATCTACCAGACATGTATCAACGGCCGCATCCAGTGGACCACGCCCTCGATCAAGCAACTACTGGGCTACGAACCACACGAATTGCTCGATAAAAATATCAAGGACTTCTATGTATGCATTACAGACCACGATGAACTGAGACACTCACTGGATGTCAATTCCGGTCGCATGCAGCACTTTGAGACATGCCTGCAACACAAGGATGGTACGCATATATGGATATCCGAAAACTCGCACTACAAGTACGATGAAAATGGTGATGCCATCTGCATAGAAGGAACCATTCGCGATATCACTGCGCTGAAGCAGGCGAAAGAGGCATTGCATCAGGAGAAAGAACGAGCCCAGGTTACGCTCGGCTCAATTGGCGACGGCGTTATCACCACCGACCTGAACGGCAACATCGAATATATGAACACCGTTGCCGAGCAGTCGACCGGCTGGAAATTACAGGATGCACGCAGCAAACCGATGACCGAGGTCTTCAAGCTCATTGAAGAAAAAACACTCGAACCAACGCCAAATCCCGCTACACTCTGCCTCGAGCAGGGCAAAAGTACCATGATTGCAGGACACCTGCTGCTGATTCACCGCTACAGAAACCAGAGACTATCAGTAGAGGTAAACGCCTCACCCATTCGTGATTCAAATGCGGATATTACCGGTGTAGTGCTGGTGTTCCATGACGTCACTGAACTTCGTGGTCTTGCCAAGAAGATGTCATACCAGGCAACTCATGACTCATTGACCGGTCTACTGAACCGCCGCGAATTTGAAAATCGCGTAAAAAATGCCATCGAAAACGCTCGTACGGAGGGTGTACGACATGCTATTTGCTATGTCGACCTGGACAACTTCAAGGTTGTCAATGATACCAGCGGGCACTTTGCCGGAGACGAACTGCTGAAACAGCTGACTATCAAGCTACGCATGGAATTACGCGAGGCAGATACTCTGGCACGGCTCGGGGGTGATGAATTTGGCGTACTTCTGGAGGGCTGTTCCACGGAGAATGCGCGCGAACCAGCCGAGGCAATCCGAAAAGTTGTCGAGGATTTTCGCTTTGTCTGGGACAACAGATCATTCAGAATCGGCGCCAGTATCGGCCTTGTTCAAATCACACAAGACAGTGGCACTCTCGCTGACTTGTTAAGTGCTGCTGATTCAGCCTGCTACATCGCTAAGGACCAGGGTAGAAACCGCGTGCATGTCTATCAACCCGATGATGAGGCCGTTAGCGAGCGTCATGGTCAGATGCAATGGGTACAGCGCATACAGGATGTCCTAGAACAGAACCGTTTCCGATTGTTCTTTCAGCCAATCGCGAAACTTAATCATCCAGCAGGCGAGAAAAAACTGACCCATGGAGAAGTTCTCATTCGCATGCTCGATGAAAACAACAGAATTGTTGGCCCGGGATCTTTTATACCTGCGGCAGAACGCTACCAGTTGATGCCTGCAATCGACCGCTGGGTAGTCTCAAACACATTCAAGACACTGACACTTGACAAGGAAAATGTTGAAGAACATGTCAGTTCCTGCTGTATTAATCTTTCCGGGCAATCATTATCCGATATTCGTTTTATGGATTTTATAATCGATGAAATAAATAATTACGGGGTATCACCAGAATTACTGGTTTTTGAAATCACCGAGACGGCTGTGATCGCAAACCTGTGTAATGCATCAAAGTTAATTTCGACCCTGCGTGAAATGGGGTGCCGGTTTGCTCTGGATGATTTTGGTGTCGGTTTAAGTTCATTTGGGTACCTAAAAAACCTTGCCGTCGACTATCTGAAACTTGACGGCTGCTTCGTGAAAAACATGGTGCGTGATAACATTGATCACGCCATGGTGCAGGCAATCAACCAGATCGGTCATACCATGAACATCAAAACCATTGCTGAATTTGTTGAAGACGAGGCTACGCTGGAGGCAGTTCGCAGTGTCGGCGTCGACTATGCGCAAGGTTATGTCATCGCAAAACCAATACCTATCGAGATAGCACTTTATAATGATCCGATCGCTATTGGCTCACGTGGAGAACAGCATGAACTGGTCACTTTCAAGACCGCAGCGACAAAGCACTAACTTTTATCCTCATTCTCCATACGATCCAGTTCCGCCTCCATTTCACTTTCGCTCATGGGTTTGTAATGCGTAACCGGTGCATCAGTGCTGTTGTTCGATATTTCATCCTTCTGCCGGATAAACCAGCCGGAAAAATAAACCCCCAGTTCAAACAACAGCCAAACGGGTACCGCGAGCAGCGTCTGTGAAATCACATCCGGTGGTGTTAACAGCATACCCAGAACAAAAGCACCAACGATAATGTAGGGGCGTTTTTGTCGTAAGCTTTCCTGTGTCGCCATCCCGGTCCATACCAGCAACACAGTCAAAACCGGCACCTCGAATGCCGCACCAAAAGCAAAAAACAGTGTTAGCACAAAATCCAGGTAACGGCTGATATCCGTCATCACCGACACTCCTTCAGGCGCCGTCCCGGTAAAAAAGGCAAAAACCAGCGGAAAAACCACAAAATAGGCAAATGCTGCACCTGCATAAAACAGCACCGTGCTTGATACCAGCAGTGGCACGGCCAGTCGTCGCTCGTGCTTGTACAGGCCAGGCGCCACAAATGACCAAAGCTGATACAGCACATAGGGGATCGAGATAAACAGCGCCAGGAAGAGTGTTAATTTGAATGGGATCAGGAAAGGCGATGCCACTTCAATCGCTATCATGCTGCTGTCATCCGGCATGTGCCGCATCAAGGGCCCGGATAACACGGAAAACAGCGTATTCGAGAACGGCACCAGGACAATAAATACAACACCGACCACCAGCACAACCCGCAACAATCGATCACGCAATTCGATAAGGTGATAGATGAGTGGTTGTTCTGTATCGTCTGACAAAGCAGCGTCCTGATTACTTGCTTGTGTCGTCCGTGACCGAGAGATCAGCAGGCTTGATATTGTTTTCTTCAGACAGCTTTTTCGCTGATGAAGCTGGCGCCTCGCGCTCCACTGCCGACAGCGGTGCACCGCTTACTTCATCAATCAACTCTTCAAGTTCAGGAACCGATGCCTGCTTGGCAAGCGCTTTCTTGAGTTCCTCGGTTGCAAGTTCCTGGTCAATATCCGCCTTGACCGAGGCAACAAATCCTCGCATTTTACCGACCCATAACCCGGCTGTCCGCGCTATACGCGGTAACCGTTCCGGCCCCACGACCAGCAAGGCTATCACCAGTATAAAAATGATTTCAAAGAAGCCTATATCGAACATAACAGGAACGTCAGGGCAGATGCCAGGGTAATGTCTACAGCTTGTCCTTGTTGTGACTGGTCACTTCGCCATCAATGACGCGACCTTCATCCTTCTCTTCCAGTGATTTTTTATCATCGATTTCCTCTTCACCTTCGCGCATGGATTGCTTGAATCCCTTGATGGCACCGCCCAGGTCAGAACCCACATTGCGCAACCGCTTGGCGCCAAAGAGCACCAGCACAATCGCCAGGATAATCAACAATTGCCAGATACTTATACCCATAATAATTCTCCATCTGTGCTAACACAGAGACTGTAAATACCTATGTTCTATTGTTTCTTGATGCCTTTTCCTCGAGCCCGGACAGATCAAAACGCCGCTCCAGCTCGGACAGCACATCCTCTGGACCCAGACCACGCGCAGACAACATCACCAGCGTGTGAAACCACAAGTCGGCCGTCTCATAGACCAGCTGTGAATCGTCGTCATCCTTTGCTGCAACGATTGTTTCCGTCGCCTCTTCGCCAACCTTTTTTAGGATGCTGTTCATGCCTTTTGCAAACAGGCTGGCAACATAGGATGAGTCGGCACTTGCCGTCTTTCTCGATTCTATGACAGCTGCCAGTCTTTTCAATGTATCACTCATTATTACAGACTCGCGATCAGGCTTTTCCGTATATTGAATCGGGATCTTTCAGAACCGGCTCAACAGTAACCCAGCAGCCGTCTTCCAGTCGCTGATAAAAACAACTGCGCCTCCCGGTGTGACAAGCGATACCGCCTTGCTGTTCAACCTGCAACACCACAACGTCATTATCACAGTCCAGGCGGATTTCCCGAACGAGCTGCTGATGGCCTGATTCTTCGCCCTTATGCCAGAGCTTTTTCCTGGAACGTGACCAGTAGACAGCCTTGCCACCCTGAGCCGTCAACAGCAGCGCTTCACGATTCATCCATGCCATCATCAGGATCTTGCTGTCAGCCACGTCCTGCGCGACCACCGGCACCAGACCATCGTCTGTCCACTTGATTGCATCCAGCCAGGCTTCGCTATTCATGGATGCAGTCATCTGGTAGGTTTATTAAGAAGCCCATGGAATTCGGCTACAATCTTACCTCGATACCCCGATCAGCCATATGCTGCTTGGCTTCGCCAATAGTGTACTCGGCAAAATGAAATATGCTCGCTGCCAGTACCGCATCGGCCCTGCCTTCAATAACGCCTTCTACAAGGTGCTCCAGTGTACCCACACCACCCGAGGCAATAACCGGTACAGCTACCGCATCACAGATGGTGCGCGTCAGTTCAAGGTCAAATCCATCGCGAGTGCCGTCACGGTCCATGCTTGTGAGGAGAATTTCTCCGGCACCGAATGCAACCATGCGTTGTGCCCACTCAACCGCATCGATGCCGGTGGGTTTTCTGCCACCGTGGGTAAATATCTCCCAGCGTGAACATTCATCTTCTGTGCTGACACGCTTGGCATCGATAGCCACAACGATACACTGAGAACCAAAACGATCAGCTGCCTGCTTCACAAACTCCGGATTGAACACTGCTGCGGTATTGATTCCGACTTTGTCTGCACCTGCATTCAACATCCGCTGAATATCAGCAATCTCGCGAATACCACCGCCAACCGTAAGTGGTATAAAAACTTCCCCCGCAACCTCTTCAACCACATGCACCATGGTTTCACGCTGGTCAGAACTGGCAGTAATATCCAGGAAGGTCAGCTCATCAGCACCTTCTTCATCGTAACGTCGCGCGATTTCCACGGGGTCACCTGCATCACGTATATCGACGAACTGGACACCCTTCACCACCCGTCCTGCATCAACATCCATACAGGGGATTATGCGTTTTGCAAGGCCCATAGCATTGTCCCAATCAGCTTAGTTAGCGCACAATTCATCAGCCAGTTTTTGCGCGGCCGCGAGGTCAAGCAAACCTTCGTAAATTGCACGACCGGTAATGGCGCCCATGATGCCCTCCTCGGATACAGCGCATAGTGCCCGTATATCGTCAATATTGGTAATGCCGCCGGATGCGATAACCGGGATATGAATGGCCTGTGCGAGTTCAACCGTTGAATCAACATTGACGCCGCTCATCATGCCATCACGACCAATGTCAGTGAATACGATGGCTTCCACACCATCCTGTTCGAAACGTTGTGCCATGTCTATTACGGAATGGTGAGAGAGCTTTGACCAGCCTTCTATTGCCACCTTGCCGTCTTTTGCGTCCAGACCCACGATAATGTGGCCGGGAAATTCTAGACACAGGTCATTGACGAAGTGCGGCGCACTGACAGCCTTGGTACCGATAATGACGTACTGAACACCGGCATCAAGGTAGGCCTGCACCGTCTCCTCGTCACGGATACCACCACCGACCTGGATGGGAAGGTCGGGAAAAGCCTCCGCAACCGCCTTGATCACGACTGCATTCACCGGCTTGCCTTTAAAAGCACCATTCAGATCGACCATATGCAAACGACGGGCACCAGCATCCACCCAGCGTTGTGCCACTTCAACAGGGTCATCACCAAAAACAGTCTCATCTTCCATCCGTCCCTGCCGCAGACGCACGCATTTGCCATCCTTCAGATCAATCGCGGGTATCAACAACATCTTTCAGGTGTCTCCATTCCAACGTACAAAATTAGACAGCAGCTGCAACCCGGTGTGCTGACTCTTCTCCGGGTGAAACTGCACTGCGAAAATATTCTTGCGCGCAAGCACCGAGGCAAATTCGATGCCGTAGGGTGTCATTGCAGCGACATCTTCCTCGCGCTCGGGCCGCGCGTAGTAACTGTGAACGAAATAAAATCGACTACCTGTCGGGATATCAGCCCACATGGCATGTTCGTGCTGCTGATGCACCTGGTTCCAGCCCATATGCGGTATCTTCAGGCGCTTACCTGCGACATCGTCCAGCATGGAATCGGGGAAGTGAACAACTTTTCCAGGCATGATACCCAGGCATTCCGTTCCCTGATTCTCCTCACTGATATCCAGCAATGCCTGCATACCCAGACAGACTCCAAGCAACGGCTTCTCCGCGGCTGCCTGTATCACCACATCATCCAGGCCACTTCGCTTGAGTTCGGCCATGCAATCACGGATCGCACCGACGCCCGGAAATACCACACGGTCAGCTGCGAGAATTTTCGCATGCTGGCTACTGACGATAACGCGCTCTTTACCGGCAACATGCTCCAGTGCCTTGGCAATGGAATGCAGGTTACCCATGCCATAATCAATAATTGCGATAGAGGTCATAGTGGATTAAACGTGTATCAACAACGGCCATGCACCCTTCAACCGCTTCTGTTAAAGACTTCCCTTGGTCGACGGAATCTTGTTACCCAGGGCTGCATCTGCTTCAAGTGCCATGCGGATAGCTCGTCCAAACGCCTTGAAAATCGTCTCTGCAATATGATGCGCGTTGTCACCACGCAAACAATCAATGTGCAATGTAACCAGGGCATGATTACAGAATCCCTGAAAAAACTCGTGCAGCAGATCGACATCAAAATCGCCAATACGCGCCCTCGGGTATTCGGCATGATATTCAAGCCCCGGACGCCCCGAGAAGTCAATCACAACTCGTGACAAGGCCTCGTCAAGTGGCACATAGGCATGCCCGTAGCGGCGAATACCGCGTTTGTCTGACAGCGCCCTGGCAATGGCCTGCCCGAGCGTGATACCGATATCCTCAACTGTGTGGTGGCCATCAATATGCAAGTCACCCTGCGCTTTTATTTCTATATCCAGCATGCCGTGGCGCGCCACCTGGTCGAGCATATGCTCAAGAAACGGCAGTCCCGTGTCAAAAGTGGCAGCTCCTGTTCCATCCAGGTTTACAGAGACACTGATTTGCGTTTCCAGTGTATCGCGGCTAACGGCCGCCTGTCGCTGTGACATAATAATTTACCATTGAAAAATAGATAGTTGCCTGAAATTCGCGCCTGTGCAAGGACTATATTAACAGGTTACTGCCGAGGATTGACCTCCAGCCAGAAAGTAACCGGCCCATCATTCAGCAACGACACCTGCATATCCTCACCGAATTGCCCGCTCGCCACTGATAGCGGCTGTAATTGCGCCTGTGCCAGTAAATAGGAAAACAAATGTTGCCCCACGGCAGGGCTGGCCGCAGTGGAGAAGCCGGGGCGCATGCCACTGCGGGTATCGGCCGCCAGCGTGAACTGCGGCACCAGCAGTAATTCTCCTCTGGTCTGCTCGATGTTCAGGTTCATCCTGCCTCTGGCATCCGCGAACACCCGGTAACCTAGTAACCGCTCCAGCAAGCGGTCAGCCGTTGCCTCGGTGTCGTCATGCTGCACACCGACCAGAACCAGCATACCTGCGCCTATTGCTGCAACGACTTCGGAACCAATCTCAACCTGTGCATGGCGCACACGCTGCAGTAAACCAATCATCGAAAACGCAGCGCAAACTGGTCGGAAACCGTCACCAGGGCATCGACAATCCCCGGTTCTGTTGCTGAATGGCCGGCATCCTGAATAATCTGCAGGCGTGACTGCGGCCATGCCTGATTCAGCATCCACGCCTGTTCTAGCGGGCAGACCACATCATAACGGCCATGTACAATCACCCCGGGGATGTTTTTCAGTCGAAAGGCATTTTTCAGAATCTGGTCAGACCGCATAAAACAGTCATTCATGAAATAGTGACACTCAATACGCGCCAGGCTTAATGCTGTTTTCGGATTACCAAAATGATCGACAACCGCTGCCTTGGGCAACAGCGTTGAGGCTCGACCTTCCCACAACGACCAGGCCTTGGCAGCCGCCATCTTTGCTATCTCATCCTCACCGGTCAGACGCCGGTAATAGGCACTGACCATATCATGCCGCTCCTCTTCCGCTATCGGCGCGAGAAAATCCTGCCACTGATCCGGCAACAGGAAGGATGCGCCCTCCTGGTAAAACCAGTGAATATCGCGCGGCCGGCAAAGAAAGATACCACGCAGAATCAGGCCCAGCACCCTTTCAGGATGTGTCTCGGCATACACCAGACCCAGCGTTGCCCCCCATGAGCCACCGAATACAACCCAGCGGTCGATACCCAGTGTTGTACGAATCATCTCCAGATCAGAGACCAGTGCCTGTGTGGTATTTCCCTGTAATGACGCATGAGGAGTCGACTGCCCGCAACCACGCTGGTCAAATAATATGATGCGGTAAATCTCCGGGTTAAAGAATTGCCGATGATAGGTTTCGCACGCAGCCCCCGGCCCTCCATGTATGAAGATGACAGGCAAGCCATCTGCACTGCCGCATTCCTCGACATACAGATGATGCCCGTCTGTTACGGACACGGTGTCTACCCTGTAGGGCTCAATGGCCGGATAAAACTGTTGCATAGGTTATTTATACAGCCATGATCACTGCAAACAAAAAACAAAGGGCGTGCAATTGCACGCCCTTCAATATTTCAAACGACCCCTGATACCGGTCCGTCGTATTTAGTGAATACCCATCAGCATGCGCGCGATGCTAGATAAACAGGCAAACGTCTGATTTCTGTGCAACCGGAAGGAACGAGGTGGCGCCGACGAAGTCAGTGACCTCCGGTACAAACTCACTGGCATCGAATCCGAATACATCTACGGTCATCTGGCAGGCAACCATTTTCACTTCTGCTTCCAGACACAGGCTGCGCAACTCCTCTACAGTCGCCACACCCTTGTTCTTGAAGGTCTTCTTCATCAGCCCGGTGGCGACCTTTTCAAATCCGGGTATACCTGCCATCAGCAGGTTCGGCATCGGCCAGTCATAATCCTGAAACCATTTCGGGCCAAATGGCATTTTCATCGGCATCGCCGGGTTCCCCAGCGGGCTGACCTGGGCTTGAAGATCTTTTTTCAGCAACAGCAGGCCGTAGAAGGTAAAAAATATCTCAACTTCCCAACCTAGCGCCGCTGCAGTTGATGCGAGGATGAAGGGCGGGTAGGCCCAGTCCAGGGTTCCCTTGGTGGCAATAATGGACATGGACGGTGTTCTGGAGGCATCAATTGCTTCCAGTTTGCTGGGCAACAGTTCATCCAGTTTCTTGTCCAGCCAGGCGTCCAGTTGTGCATTGTCCGGCATGTTTTCTGAAGTTGTTGACATAAGATCTACTCCTCAAAGGCCACTCCGCAACACCGACCAAGATGCTCTGGAATGATTAGCATAAGAACAGGATATGAACCCTGTACCGTTTTTGACCTCACGTTGTGACCCATGATCCATTGCAACTCCATGAGCCATACCGATTTGGTGAGTTATTTATATGAATGTATAAGTATATTTATCTGTACTACTACGGTCAATTTTAGCTTAGCACTGTTCCCAGGGCAGTCCATGAAAACGCCAGCCACCCAATGTCGAACGGTGGTGCTTTTCATCCAGTTCCCCCTCAAACCCCTCCGAGACATTGTAAACCTGCATAAAACCATTTTCTATCAATAACTTACCAGCCTCCAGGGAGCGTTTTCCACTACGACATATCAGCACAACCGGCGCATCATTGCCATGATCATCCATACCGACCCCGCCGAGCATTACCTTTCGCACCTCGGTGACAAAATCCGGATTGACAATCCATTCCGGCTCATCAATCCAGGGGACATGCACGCTGCCCCTGGGATGACCGACGAACAGGAATTCCATACTGGAACGCACATCGATCAACACAACTCTCTGATCTTGCTCGACTAAAGCAAATGCCTCCGAAGGTGTTACGGACTGAACTTCGCTGGCCATTGCGTAATCTCCTGAGTTGTATGTGTCGGTATCATGCATTCTCTAACTAGCCGCCCCGTGTGGCAAATGACTGTTATGAAATAATTTTATTTAGCTTATAGTCTGGCAGATAAATTAAACAGCCTATCGACATAGGGCTAATACGAACTTGCCAGCGACACTGTAAGGCAAATATTGAAAGCGTCGGACAACCTTATAATGCAACAAACCCACAAATAACATAAATAAACACTAAAATACGTACATATATCCACATTACCTCATAATTATGATTGGTGGCTATTTAAATCAACTACATGGCTATTTTTTCATAAATATGGTTATTCGTTACTTGTTCATGCCTGTATGCGAACCCTTATCATAAAAAGCATCCTGTATCTCTGCGCCTATCTGCCCCTGCCCATCATCCACAGCATCGGGGTGTGCATCGGCTGGGGTCTTGTGCTGATCCCAAATCGTTCCCGGCAGACCAGTAAAATTAATATTGCCATGTGCTGGCCAGAATACACTTCCCGTGAGCAGCGCACACTGCTTCGAAAAAGTCTCAAGGAAACCGGCAAGACCATTATTGAAACCAGCGCCCTGTGGCTGCGGTCCGGAGAAAATGCCTTGCGCTTGATCAAGTGTGTTGATGGAAACGAACTGGTCGAACAGGCTATTGCAAAAGGTTCAGGCGTAATCCTCGCAACACCACATCTTGGTGCATGGGAAGCCGCCGGTCTGTATGGCTCGGCACAGTACAAGATTACCTGCCTGTACCGCCCACTGAAGATGCAGGAGCTGGAAACTCTGGTAAACACTGCACGCAACCGGCTCGGCGGCAACTATGTACCAACAACAGCCAAAGGCATACGCGCAATCTATAAAGCACTGGACATGGGCGGTGTGGTCGCCATGCTACCGGACCAGGAACCACGAGCCGGTACCGGTGTTTTCGCACCCTTCTTCGGAATTTCCGCCTACAGTATGGTCTTCCTGGCACGGCTGGCGGCCAGCACGGACACACCAATCATCTTTGCATGGTGCGAACGACTGTCCTGGGGACGCGGTTATCACTTGCACTTCAGAGCGATGCCTGCAGGCGAGCATCCGGTTGACATTTATACCGCGGTTGCGGCAATCAACCAGGCCGTTGAAGACTGCGTTCGTGAGTGCCCTGAACAGTACCAGTGGAGCTACCGTCGTTTCAAAAGCCGACCCGAGGGTGAAGCGTCAGTATACAAAAGGAAATGAACGGCCATAAATGCGCTACAATCCTAGCGTCGCCAGAATGCGGGCGTGAACAGAATCATCAAGGTAAATATCTCAAGCCTGCCGAGCATCATGGCAAATGACAATGCCCACTTTGCCGGATCAGTTATACCGATGAAATTATCAGCCACTCCCGCCAGTCCCGGTCCAAGATTATTCATGCAGGCAGCAACCGCTGAAAAGGCCGTTATCTGATCCAGACCAGTGGCCATTAGAAATAACATAATGATTACGAAGCTAGCCACATAGGCGGCAAAAAAGCCCCAGACCGCACTGATAACGCGATCCGGCACGGGTTTTCCGCCGACCTTGACGGGTATCTGCGCATTCGGCCGGATCAGCCGCATGGTTTCCCGGTGTCCCTGTTTGAGCAACAACACACAACGAATCACCTTCATGCCACCACCTGTGGAACCCGCACAGCCGCCGACAAAACTCACAAACAACAGCAGTACCGGAAGGAATCCTGGCCAGTCAACATAATGTGCGGTGGTAAACCCTGTTGTCGTACCGATGGAAACGGCCTGAAACAGGCCGGCATACAGGGCATCATCAATAAAGATGAAGGTATCCGTGTAGTAAAGGTAAATCACGATGATGAACGTGACCAACGCCAGCAGAGACAAGTAGGCCTTCAGCTCCGAGTCATACAGGTAGGCCTTCAGGCTAATCGATCGCCACGCAACAAAATGCAAGGCGAAGTTCATTCCCGCCAACAACATAAACACCACGGCGATCATCTCGATCCCGGTACTTTGAAAAAAGCCGATGCTTTGATCATGCGTCGAAAATCCACCAATTGCTATGGTGGAAAAACTATGGCTAATGGCATCAAAGCCACTCATCCCGGCAAGCCAGTAACAGACGGCACATATAATGGTCAACGTCACGTATATGTACCAAAGTGCCTTTGCTGTTTCTGTGATACGCGGCGTCAGCTTGTTATCTTTCAACGGACCCGGCGTTTCAGCACGGTACAACTGCATACCACCCACACCGAGCATGGGCATAATGGCAACAGCCAGAACGATAATACCCATGCCACCCAGCCATTGCAGTTGCTGGCGATAGAACAGGATTGACTCGGGTAAGTTATCCAGCCCGGTAATAACCGTGGCACCAGTCGTTGTCAGCCCGGAAAAAGACTCGAATACTGCATCCGTTATCGACATCTCCGGCTTCAGGGAAATCGCAAGCGGCAATGCGCCCGCCAGACCAAGAACCACCCAGAACAATACGACGATCAGAAAGCCGTCGCGTACGCGCAACTCATCCTTGAATTGCCTCACGGGCAACCACACCAGGCAACCCAGCACCAGCGCGGCAAGCATGCCATCCAGGAAGACAAGCATTTGGCCATCACTGTAAAACCATGACACAGCCGCGGGCGGCAACAGCGTGACACTGAATAACATCAGCAACAAACCCAGCAATCGTTGTATGGAGAGCAGATGCACGAATCAGTTAGCAGCCATAATCAGCAACATGTGCACCGCAAGATTGCTGCGGAACATATCAGAAAAAGGTAACTCCAACCTGGAAAAGGCGTTCTACTGCCTGAATACATTTTTTATCCGCGAGAAACAGGATCACATGATCATCAATTTCAACCACCGTGTCGTGATGCGCAATAATGACTTCCTCTCCACGGACGATCGCGCCAATCGTTGTACCTTTCGGCAACTTGATTTCATCAATAGATCTGCCCACCACTTTCGAGCTGCTGCGGTCACCATGCGCAACCGCCTCAATCGCTTCAGCAGCACCACGCCGCAGAGAATGCACCATGACAACATCACCCCTGCGAATATGCGTTAGCAGACTGCCAATGGTGGCCTGCTGCGGTGAGATCGCAACATCGATGGTACCACTTTGCACCAGATTGACGTATGAGGCGCGATTAATCAGTGACATAACCTTACGTGCACCGAGACGTTTGGCAAGCATCGCAGATAGTATATTGGCTTCTTCATCATTGGTCAGCGCACAGAAAACATCGGTGTTCTCTATGTTTTCTTCCAGCAGCAGTTCTTCATCAGCGGCATCGCCCAGCAACACGATCGTCTTATCGAGGGTTTCCGACAACATCCTGGCACGATCTTCCAGCCGCTCAATAATCTTGACCTGGTAGTTGCCCTCGATTGCAGACGCGAGTCGCATACCTATATTGCCGCCGCCTGCCAGCATTACACGCTTGACTGCCTTGTCCATTTTGCGCAATTCACCCATTACCGCACGAATATGTTTACGCGCCGCGACAAAAAACACTTCATCGTCTGCCTCGATAATGGTGTCGCCTTCCGGGGTAATAGGTGTACCCTGGCGAAATATGGAGGCCACGCGCGCATCAATTCCCGGCATATGTTCTTTCAAGTCACGTAATTCATGTCCGACAAGCGGCCCGCCATAATAGGCATGCACCGCAACCAGCTGTACCTTGCCACCAGCAAAATCCAGCACCTGCAAGGCACCAGGATTTTCAATCAGGCGCTGAATATAATCGGTGACCAATTGCTCGGGACTGATGAGCACATCAATAGGCAGTGCTTCCTGTGCAAACAGGCGCATGTGATTCAGATATTCAACCGAACGCACGCGCGCGATTTTCGTCGGTGTATGAAACAGCGTGTAGGCGACCTGGCAAGCGATCATGTTGGTTTCATCACTGTGCGTCACAGCAATTATCATGTCAGCATCATCCGCACCTGCCTGCACCAGCGTCTCGGGATGCGAGGCATGTCCCTTGATGGTGCGGATATCGAGACGATCCTGCAGATCCTGCAACGTGGCCCCGTTTTCATCAACGACAGTAATATCATTGGCCTCACTAGCCAGGTTGGCAGCTACCGAGGCGCCGACCTGACCGGCACCCAGGATTATGATCTTCATGTACTAGTCTTCCTGATTCAGATTTTCTTCCGGCCGGAAACGTGGTCTGGAAACATCTACTCGTTACCCTTTTTGTGATCAATACCGAGTGCACGCAGCTTTCTGTACAGATGTGTTCGCTCCATCCCCACACGCTTGGATAACTTGCCGACACTGCCGCCTACCTGCAGCAACTGGTGCAGCAGGTAATCATGTTCAAACTTTTCACGCGCCTCGCGTAGTGGCAGGTCATAGGGCAATGCCGGTGTCACTGACTCAACCGGTACCGGGTGAGTACTGATCGCCTGCTCTACTTCGGCAACCTCGATCTCTTCGCCTGAACCCAGTATCAGCAAGCGCTGCACCAGATTCTTCAACTCGCGTATATTTCCGGGCCAGTCATAGTTTCGCAGCCTGTTCTGGGCAGCCACTGTGAAATGCCTGTATGCAAGCCGCTCATGGGTAACCAGATAATTTATGTAGTAATCCAGCAACTCGTGCACATCGTCAGCATGGTCGCGCAATGCAGGTATATGCAATGGCACCACATTCAGATGATAGAAAAGGTCATCCCTGAACCTGCCAGCCATCACTTCATCCTCGAGATTACGCTGTGTTGTGGCGATCACTCGCAAATCAACATCGACGTCTTCACTCCCACCCAGACGGGTAAATGAGTGTGTCTGAAACACGCTCAGCAAGCGTGCCTGTGTCTGCAAATCCATATCCGCAATATCACTGATACAGAGCGTCCCGCCATTGGCCTGTTCAAGACGTCCGTAATGAACGGCCTCCCCGTCCTCAGAACCAAACAACTCGGCAGCGGAGTTTTCTTCTGATATGGAACCGACAGCAATCTCGACAAACGGACCGTCACGCCGCACGCTCTGCGCATGTATATAGCGTGCAAAGGTACCCTTGCCCACACCAGCCTCACCACGGATGAGCACCCAGCTATTGTGCTGTGCGAGTTTTTTTGCCTGCGCGCGTAATTGCGTCATGACCGGCGATCTACCTTGCGGCTCTATGATCGGTTGCGCATGTTCCCGCAAATCCACATTTTCACGCAGCAGTCGCTCACTCTCGAAAGCACGCTCTACTGTCAGTAGTAATTTTGCCAGTGAGATCGGTTTCTCGATAAAGTCATAGGCACCCAGCCGGGTAGCCTCGACCGCAGTCTCCACCGTACCATGACCCGACATCATGACCACAGGACATGGCAGGTCACCGTCCTCGGACCACTCGCGCAGCAAGGTGATGCCATCGACACCCTCCATCCAGATATCAAGCAGAATCAGGTCAGGACGGCGGACACGTCTCGCCTTGCGTGCCGCCTCTCCACCTTCAGCTGTAGCAACAGAGTAGCCTTCATCCTCGAGAATTTCCTGTACCAGACTGCGGATGTCAGGCTCATCATCAACAACGAGTATGTGTCGACTCGTCATATGCCGTATTCTGTTTTCATAAAATTCATGCTTTTGCTTAGTAGGGTGTCTGAACTCACAGCCGTCCTGTCAGTAAAGCTGATTATAGCCCACACTTGCTGACAGATGTCGCCACTCAGGAAAGCGCCTGCCTGTCCGACACTACGCTTCCTTCATTTGAAAGCAACAGCCGAATCCTGACAAGTGCACCACCCGCCTCACCGGATTCAGCACTGATGGTCCCATCATGCTCCTCAACAATCTTCTTTACTATCGCCAGACCCAGCCCGCTCCCCTTGGGCTTTGTTGACACATAGGGCTCGAAAATATTTTCCAGCACATCCGGTTTGAAGCCAGGCCCGTTATCTTCCACACACAGCTCGATCTGGGCTTTTCCCATACCGTCCACTCGGCTGGTCGATACGGTTATCCGTGCCCCGGGCATCCCTTTCACCGCCTCCAGCGCATTCTTGATCAAATTATGCAATAGCTGCCGCAAGCGTCCGGCGTCACCCTCAATGAGGTCATTCTCAGCATCAAGCTGCTCTACCAGCAGCACTTCCAAATCACTGCTTCGGTAAAGATCCAGAACTTCCTGCACCAGCCGGTTTAAATTCATGACGACCATGTTCAGGTTGGGAGCTCTTGCATACTCACTGAAGGCATTGACCATTTTCTTCATGGCATCAACCTGGTTGACGATAGTGTGCGTTGCCCGATCAAGCAACTCGGCATCTTCAACCTCCATAGTAGCCAGGTAACGACGCCGTATTCGTTCCGCAGACAATTGTATCGGCGTCAACGGATTCTTGATTTCATGTGCAAGACGGCGAGCCACTTCACCCCATGCTGCATCACGTTGCGCCTGTATCAATGTAGTCACGTCATCAAACACAATAACCAGTCCACCAGCGCGCCTGCCAGTACCACCCAGCACAGTACCCCGACACATGAGCACCTGATGGCCACCTGCTCCGAGCAGGGCAATTTCTTCCTCCCAGTTATTGTCACCCTGGCTACGGTGCCTTGTCACTGTGTCCACAAGCGGACTCAGATGCGTATGTTCTGATGCAAGAAATGACATTTCCCGGCCAATGAACTGACTTGCATCGATACCAAGGCTTCTGCTGGCCGTACGGTTAATGGCGCGCACAACGGAATCGGCACTCATACTGATCACTCCCGATGAGAGATTGGTCAGCACGGCTTCCAGATAGGCGCGCTGCCCTTCAATCTGCTGCTGTGCGCGCACTGTCTGTTCGCGCGACCGTGCAAGACGTCGTGTCATGTCGTTAAAGGAGCGTACCAGAAATCCCAGCTCGTCCTCGCTGGCAACCGACAGCCGTTTGCTGTAGTCACCTTCAGCAACCGCATGCGTTGCAAAGGCCAGATCACGCACCGGCGCAACCAGGCGTCGAGCTGAATGAAAAGCCGCCCATATAGCCGCCAGCAAACTCAATACCAGGACAATCGAGAGGGTCAGGCTATAGCTGAATTTGAGGGGTGTTCGCAGATAGGAGAGTTCCTTGTAGCGGGTATATGCAGACTGCACATTCTCTGCAAGCAGGCTGAAGCGTTCGGACACTTCGTACAGTGCCTGCAGCGTGTAGACCTCGCTATCCGAACGAGAGGACAATACCGGTACCAGCGCACGTGCATACAGGCCACTGTCGCCAATTGGATCGAGGCCGATGTAATGCTTGCGATTTCGCATCAGCATCATCATCTCACTCGCCGGCTGGTCAGGAATAATATCGGTAATGTCCGAGCTGCTGGATGCGACTATGCGGCCGTCACCGCCGAGCAATGTCAACTCTGCGGCACCGCTTCTGACGCGATGATCGTACATTGTCAGCGACAGCGTTGCGGGTGCCGCATCGGATAAATCTTCTGCCATACGAACCGTAAGGTTCAATATATCTGCCAACCTGACGTCCAGCGCTGCATGACTAAGTTCAAGCGCATCATCCAGGCCCTGCTCGATTCGCACATCAAACCAGCTGTCGATACCGCGCTGCAGAAACTGCAGCGAGAAGTAATAAACGATTGATACCGGCACCACGGTGAGCACAATGAACATCACCACCAGACGGCTCGTCATGCGCGCACCGGGGACCTTCATACGCTGCTGCCGTATCAGGCTGATAATATTTACCATCACCAGGGCAGCGAGAAATATAAGCCCGGCTGCATTGATCAGCAGCAGCATGGAATACATCTGACCGAAACGATCAGAATTATGCGTTGCATCACTCAGCAGCGTGAGCGACACCAGCAGCAGTGCGAAAAATGTCAGCATCGGCAATATGCCGAAGCCAACGCGCGTTATCGCACCAGCTGCCATTTGTACCACTTGCTTACCATGTCCCAGTCAGAGGATATATAGGCAATCAACCGGACCGGCGTCGGCAACGATTCGATATCCAGGCTACCCCTGAGCCGGATGCTGTAATCAGGCCCCCGGTCCAGTGACTGGTCGGTGAGCAGCATGTTCTTTATTTTTCCTACCGCCCGTAATGCATCTTCAAGACGACGGTAATTACCCTGTGTGCCGGCGTTCACATCCTTGACCTGGTAACTTTCGCTGAGTGCATGATACTGCAGCGAGCGCTGCTCGGTGAATTCGATGACAACAGAATCCCATAGCCAGGTATGTGTCTCCACAACCTGCACCTGCAACTCGAATAACAGCGGAACCGCGTTACGAACGGCCTCATCGGCACCCGAACTCAACTCAATGGAAAACTGCGCCTCCAGATAGTCACGACCGTCACTTCGCCAGGTGTGCGCATCCTCAAGTTGAATTATGCCGGGATGTCCGGCACAGACCAGTGATGGCAAACAGCAGATGGCTAACAGCAGCATAGCAGCCGGATACCGAATCAAGGCGGCAACCATGGACGGTGAGTACCAGTCAGTTAACCGAGTTTCTGCAAACATGCGAAATAAAATCCATCCATTTCATCGTTACCCGGAAATATCTGTCTGCCATGAGCACAGCTTTGTCCCCATGCTGTATTGATTGGCACCTCTGCTGCATCAGCATGCTGTTCCAGGAAACGGGCAACCTGACCACTGTTTTCATCAAACAGTACCGAGCATGTAGAGTACAAAAGCATACCGCCAGGTAGCAGCAAGGGCCATAGTGCGCGCAGCAACCGCGCCTGGCCAGCCACCAGTGTCGCAATGTCACCTGGCTCACGCAACAATTTGATATCCGGATGCCGGCGAATCACACCCGTAGCCGAGCACGGTACATCCAGCAGAATACGGTCATACGGTCGACCATCCCACCAGGTTGATGGTGCTCCGGCATCGCCCTGCTGCAATTTCGCATACAGTGACAGACGCGACAGGTTTTCTTGAATTCGCCGCAGGCGACGCCCGTCAATATCAATCGCGGTCAATTCGTCAATTCCTGGCTCGAGCTCGAGGATATGTGCCGTTTTTCCGCCGGGCGCCGCACAGGCATCCAGTACCCGCTGACCTGGCGCCAGCGACAACAGCCCGGCAGCCAGCTGGGCTGCACCATCTTGCACAGACACCACACCTGCAGAAAAACCGGGCAATTTCTCTACCGCTAGCGGTTTTTTCAACATCAGGCCGGCGGCAACATACTGCAGCGGCAGTGCCTCTATTGACCGCACAGCCAACTCATCAAGGTATTCATCCCGGGTGATGCGATGCTGATTAACACGCAAACTGAATGGCGGCCGTGCATTATTCTCAACCAGTATAGCTTCCCAGTCATGTGGCCAGTCAGCCTGCAACCGCTCAACGAGCCACGCCGGGTGTGCAAATTTCACCGCAACTTCAGAGTCCACTGTTACCTCGAGTGACTCGGCACGGCGTTGATAGTTGCGTAACACCGCATTCACCAGACCACGCGCCCATGCTTTGTTCAGTGCCTCTGTTGCCTGCACCGTCTCATTGACAGCCACCCGCTGCGGCATCCCCAGTTGCGTTAACTGGTACAAGCCAATTAACAACAGACAGCGAACATCGACATCCCGTTGTTTCATTGGCTTTTTCATGAGTCGTTGCAGCAGGACATCAAGCCGGCAAAACCAGCGCAAGGTGCCGTAGGCCAATTCCTGGACCAGCGCCCGCTGGCGGGTGTCACTCATAGACTGCAAGGCATCAGGCAACGCAGCTGCCAGCGACCTCCCTCCGGAAACAACCTGTACCAGTACCCGGGCAGCACACGCGCGAGCGTCTGTTGTCATGTCAGGCCGACAACCTGGATGTTAGTCACCCCCAAGCAGCACTCCTTCCAGTGCATGTGCATTACTGAAATCACCCGCGCTAATGACGCGTGCACCCGGCATCTGCACCCTGTTAATACACACTCGTCCTACACCACAGGCTACTATGATACCTGCGCTGGACGCAGACAATACGCTACCGGGCACGGTATCGCTCTCACCAGCGTTTGGCGCCGAGAATGCCTCCCATATTCGCAGCTGGCGACCGTTATAACGAGTCTCGGCGACCGGCCATGAATTAAATGCGCGTATTTTGTTGCAAATATCAGCCGCAGAAGCTTTCCAGTCGATATGTGCTTCAGACTTCATCAGCTTGCCAGCATAGCTGGCCAACGACTCGTCCTGTGGACATGCGTCGAGCTCACCGTTCTCCAGTGCCTCCAGATTTTGCGATAGCAAGCGAGCACCCAGCAATGAGAGTCTATCGTGCAGACGCTCCCCGGTATCATCTGCGGCAATATCGCACTCTGAACAGGCCAGCACAGGCCCGGTATCCAGTCCCGCATCCATCTGCATCAGGCAGACACCGGTCTCCCTGTCACCGGCCAGAATAGCCCGCTGTATCGGTGCCGCACCACGCCAGCGTGGCAGCAAAGATGCATGCACATTGACGCAACCTAATCTGGGGATAGCAAGTGCTGACGGTGGTAATAACAGACCATAGGCAACCACGACCATCAGGTCCGGCTGCCAGTTCGCGAGTTGCTGCTGTGCGTCAATCGGCCTCAGTGAATCAGGCTGGCAAACCGGAAGGTTATGCTGCTTGGCCAGCAGTTTAACGGGACTGGCCAGCATTCGCCGACCGCGGCCGGCAGGCCGGTCTGGCTGTGTATAGACAGCTACCACCTTGTGCGGGCTATCCAGCAATGCCTGCAGTGAAGGCACGGAGAAATCCGGGGTACCTGCAAATATTATGTTCATGAATATCGCCTGTCAGTCGGGCATGTGCCGGACAGGGGCTATGAGAATCCGGTTAAATAACCCGATGTCTCGACCGGGCATCAGCTACCGCGCTTGTCTGCCGCTGCTCTTTTTCCAGTTTCTTCCGGATTCGCGTGCGCTTCAGCTGTGAAAGGTAGTCAACGAACAACTTGCCATCCAGATGATCGATCTCATGCTGGATGCAGACTGCCAGTAATCCGCTTGCCTGCATCTCGAACGGTTGGCCACTACGATCCAGTGCCCGCAAACGTACCTGGTCTGCACGTTGCACCGTCTCATAGACATCAGGCACCGAAAGACAACCTTCCTCCATCTCTTCAACGCCTTCGAGCGCCGTTATTTCCGGGTTAATCAGGCATAAAGGTTGGTCTTTTTCTTCCGATACATCAATGACTACTACCCGCTTGTCACTATTCACCTGTGTGGCGGCCAAACCAATGCCAGGAGCCGCGTACATGGTTTCAAGCATATCGTCCAGCAGTTGTCGAACGCTGTCATCAACTGCCTGCACAGGTTGGGCAATGTTGCGCAAACGGGGATCGGGAAAATGCAGAATTTCGAGGATAGCCATGTGATTGCCGTCACGATTCATTATCAACGTATCCAATATACTCTAACACAATCATGTGCGTGGCGATTACCAGTAGTGGATAAAAGGTTTTGTTCTGTGTGGGTTTTCCGCTAGACTCGTGCATGACCTGAAGACACCAGCCACACAGCATCCCGGCGATAGCAAACTGGACTGGAAGTGATACAAACTCGACGTAAAAGGACACCCATGACAACCAAGAAATTGATCGGAATGGTCTTCGCCGCATTACTCACCAGTTCACTGATTGCTGCTGATGTGGTTCTTAACCCGGAACACCCGGATCGCTATGTCGTTGTTAAAGGTGATACTCTCTGGGACATTTCAACCATGTTCCTGCGAGATCCCTGGCTTTGGCCGGAGATCTGGTACGTCAACCCCCAGGTGGAAAACCCGCACCTGATCTATCCCGGCGACATCCTCACACTGGTGTACGTCGATGGTAAACCGCAACTGCAGATGACCCGTGGCTACCCCACAGTCACGCTGTCTCCACAGGTACGCGAGGAAAACCTTGAAAAAGCCATCCCCACCATACCGCTGGACACCATACAACCGTTTCTGACCCGTGCCATCGTGGTCAGTGAAGAAGAACTGGAGACGGCACCCTATGTTGTACAAAGCGCCGGCGAGCACGTGATCACAGGCGTCGGTGATCGTGTCTATGCCCGGGGTATCGAGCATAAAGACCACCCACTCTATGATATTTATAATCCCGGCGGCCCCTATATCGATCCGGATACCAACGAGTTGCTCGGCTATGAGGCCCTCTTTGTAGGGCGTGGACCGGTAGAGCAGTATGGTGACCCGACCACCCTATTTCTGGCTGAAACTACCAGGGAAGTACGCGTCGGCGACCGTCTGCGACCTTCCGACCGTGCATCGGCCATCACACACTTTCAGCCCCACCTGCCACCCGACAACACTGAAGGACGCATTATTTCAGTGCTGGATGGTGTTACCCAGATTGGCCAGTTCGACGTCGTTGCCATAAATCTGGGTACCCGTGAAGGCATTGAGCCCGGCAACATCTTCCGTATCTACCAGGATGGCGCTGTCGTCAAGGATACTGTCAGCGGCAAGCGTAATGATATGGTCAAGCTACCGGATGAAGATGCCGGCCTGATCATGGTGTTCCGCAGCTTTGAAAAAGTCAGCTTCGGACTGGTTATGAAAGCGACCCGCGCCATTCATGTCAATGATTTTGTACGGACGCCCTGAAAAAGCACACTGCAATTACCAAGGATGGTAAACAGATGATTTCAGACACAGCCCGCGTGGCACAGAGAAGTGGCTAGCCAGCATGGCGGCCCCATGCTCTCACCCGGCCACCACTGACACCCTTAAACACTGGATCGCCCTTTACCATACCCCGGGCGTGGGTGCCGTCAGCTTCCAGCAGCTGCTGGAAGCGTTTCCGAACCTACAGGAACTGCCGCGCACAGACCCGGAAGCGCTACTCAAACTGGGTCTGTCACGAAAAGCGATTGATGCCTTGCAGCACCCTGATGCGACTGCCATCACGCGTGATCTGGAGTGGCAAGACAAACCGGGCAACCGCATCATGACCTGTCAAGATCCGGATTACCCTGCATTACTTTTACAGTTACAGTCACCACCCCCGTTACTTTATATACACGGTCAGTGCAACATCCTCAGAGAACCCTTGCTGGCTATGGTTGGCAGTCGCAATCCCTCTTCGGCCGGTATCCGGACAGCAACAGATTTTGCGCGGCATCTGTCTGCGGCCGGACTGATAATCAGCAGCGGCCTGGCACTAGGCATCGATGCCGCCTGCCACCGTGGAGCACTAGATGCAGGCATGCCTACCGTTGCGGTCATGGGCACTGGCCTGGACCGTGTGTATCCTGCTCGTCATCGTGATCTGGCACGGCAAATAGCCGAACAGGGGGTGCTGGTTTCGGAATTTCCCATCGGTACAGAGCCACGCGCAGAAAACTTTCCGCGGAGAAATCGCATCATTAGCGGCCTGAGCCTGGGTACGCTGGTGGTCGAAGCTGCGATACGTTCCGGCTCCCTTATCACGGCCCGGTATGCCGGGGACCAGGGGCGTGAAGTTTTTGCCATTCCAGGTTCAATTCATAATCCGCTGGCCCGTGGCTGTCATCACCTGATACGACAGGGCGCAAAACTGGTCGAGACCGCACAGGATGTCATAGACGAACTTGGTATGTTGGCAGGTAGCCTCAACCCGGTAACGCCGGCCACGAGTGTCGCTGATGCGACTGACAAACCAGATAAACTCGGCCCGGAGTACCAACAACTTATTGATTTTATTGGTTTCGACAACACATCGGTCGACCAACTCGTATGCAGCAGCGGATTGACGCCAGCCGAAGTTTCCTCCATGCTCCTGCAGCTGGAAATGAGCGGTTATATTGCATCAAACCACGGTGGGACATATAACCGACTGAAATAATAGGCTAAATATGAAAGAAAACGTCTTCGACGTACTGATGTATCTGTTCGAAAACTACTACATGGACGATGATGGTGCGGTCACTCCGGATCGCGACATTGTTCAGCAGGAACTCAGTCAGGCAGGTTTCCCGACACTGCAAATCGATCGTGCCTTCCAGTGGATGGAGGGGCTATCCGGTGAAGAAAACCCGCCGAGCATGCAGGCCGAACGCTCCATGCGCCTGTTCTCAAGCCATGAAATGGAACGTCTCGACACTACCTGCCGCGGTTTTATCTTGTTCCTCGAACAGATGGGGGTACTGACACCGGCCAGTCGTGAGCTAGCAATTGATCGCGCCATGGCACTGGAGAGCGAGGATTTCGACCTTGATCAACTCAAATGGGTCATCCTGATGGTACTGTTTAACCAACCCGGGCAAGAAGCCGCCTATACCTGGGTCGAAGACCTAGTCTTCGACGATACTGTAAACTGCCTGCACTGACACGCTGGCCTTTGCGCCTGCCGCTAACGGATTGCTATGAGCAAGAACCTCGTAATCGTTGAATCCCCCGCCAAGTGCAAGACGATCAAAAAGTATCTTGGGAAAGACTACGAAGTCATGGCGTCCTATGGTCACGTCCGTGACCTGATTCCCAAGGAAGGTGCCGTCGACACCGAGCACGATTTCGCCATGAAGTACCAGATGATCGACCGTAATTCAAAGCATGTCGATGCCATCGTCAAGGCCATGAAAAAATCCGATGCCCTCTACCTTGCAACTGACCCTGATCGGGAAGGCGAAGCCATTTCCTGGCATCTGTGTGAATTGCTCAGGGATCGAAAGGCCATCACAGATAAATCGGTTCACCGCGTCGTTTTCAACGAGATAACCAAGCGCGCCGTCAATGAAGCGATTGAACATCCACGTACGTTGTCAACAGAACTCATCAATGCACAACAGGCACGGCGCGCCCTGGACTACCTGGTAGGCTTTAACCTGTCACCGCTGTTATGGAAAAAAATACGCCGGGGACTGTCCGCCGGTCGTGTACAAACACCTGCGCTGCGGATGATTGTAGAACGTGAAATCGAAATAGAAAATTTCAAGGCACGCGAATACTGGACGCTGGAGAGTGACCTGGCTCATAAAGGTCAGGCAATCGTTGCGCGACTGACGCAACTGCATGGAGAGAAGCTCAAGCAGTTTTCTATCACTGATGAAAGCAGTGCCAACACCGCCAGGGACGAATTGCTAAAGGCAGCCGAAGGCAAGCTGACCGTCGAGAATGTTGAAAAGAAACAGCGCAAGCGTAACCCGACCGCACCGTTTACTACCTCGACCCTGCAACAGGAAGCCTCGCGAAAACTGGGTTTTACAGCCAGTCGTACCATGCGTGTCGCACAACAGCTTTATGAAGGCATGGAAATCGGTGGTGATACGGCCGGTCTGATTACCTACATGCGTACCGACTCAGTCAACCTTGCCCAGGATGCGCTGGATGAACTGCGTGCATTCATACCGGAACGCTATGGTAAGAATGCTTTACCTGCTGAAGCGCGCACCTACAAGACCAAGGCAAAGAACGCCCAGGAAGCCCATGAGGCAATACGCCCCACCTCCATTCGCAACACACCGGAGGATATCAAAAAATATTTATCAGCAGAGCAGTTCAAGCTCTATGACCTGATATGGAAACGTACCGTCAGTTGCCAGATGATCCATGCCACTATCAATACTGTCAGCGTGGACTTCAAATGTGGTGAGGGAAACCTGTTTCGCGCCAATGGCTCAACCATCGTCGACCCTGGTTTCATGGCGGTCTACCAGGAAGGTGAAGATGATAAAAAAGATGGCAGCGATGAAACCATGCTACCGCCCCTTGAAAAAGGTGACAGCTGTACACTGAATGAAATTCGCGCCGACCAGCATTTCACCGAACCACCACCACGCTATTCGGAAGCAAGTCTGGTCAAGTCACTGGAAGAACATGGCATCGGTCGTCCATCGACTTACGCCACCATCATCTCCACGCTGCAGGCACGCGAATACGTCACCCTCGAAAAGAAACGTTTCTATCCGACAGATGTCGGCCGCGTCGTCATCGAGTTCCTGACTGATAATTTCACCTCGTATGTGGACTATCACTTTACCGCGGGCCTGGAAGATGAACTGGATGCCGTTGCACGCGGAGAAAAAGACTGGATTCCGTTAATGAACGAGTTCTGGCAACCGTTCAACCGTCTTTTAGGTAAAGACTACTCGCGCCCCTACCCAAAACCCATTGAGGAAAAATGCCCGGAGTGCGGAAAACCACTGCAAATGAGTCTCGGCCGCGGCGGTTTCTTTATTGGTTGCTCCGGCTACCCTGAATGTAAATATACCCGTAATGTCGATGAATCCCGGGAAAGTGCTGCACCTGAAGTAGTCGAAGACCGCAGCTGCCCGCAATGTGAATCTGACCTGATTATACGTTCCGGCCGCTATGGCAAGTTTATCGGCTGCAGCAACTACCCGAACTGTAAATATATCGAACCACTGGAAAAGCCGGAAGACACCGGTGTACAGTGCCCGGAATGCAAAAAAGGCAACATCCTTAAACGCAAATCCAGGCGCGGTAAAATCTTTTTCTCCTGCGAACGCTACCCCGATTGCAAATACGCCATCTGGAATCAGCCGCTGGCACAGCCCTGTCCGCAGTGCCACTGGCCAATCACGTCTGTCAAGACCACCAAGCGCTCCGGCACGCAGCGCGTCTGCCCGCAACAGGACTGCAAGTTTGTCGAACCCTGGGATGATGACCCCGTATCCGCTGCAGAAAATACTGAGGCATAGCCCTCGTTTATGCCTGCAATGACACAGATTCAATAGCACAACATCATGAACTGGCACATCAGGGAAGCCGTCCGTCAACTTGCCTGCGGTGGTGTTATCGCATATCCGACAGAAACGGTGTACGGCCTGGGGTGCGATCCATTCAACGGCAATGCAGTTCTGCGACTGATTGGCTTGAAACAGAGAAACATTGATCAGGGCCTAATCCTCGTCGCCAGTCATATCGAACAACTGCAGCCGTTGTTGTTGCCTTTGAGCACGGTATCCAGAAAGCGTATCACGCAAGTATGCAAGTCACCCGTCACCTGGGTGCTGCCATGCCTGCCGGAAATACCATTCTGGCTGCGCGGCAGACATCACTCACTGGCTGTCCGGGTGAGTGATCATCCTGTTACCATCGCGCTTTGCGCATACTGGGGTGGACCACTGGTGTCCAGCAGCGCAAACGTGCACGGCAAGCCCCCGGCAACTAACCCACTTGCCGTCCGCAAGGCATTCAACGGACAGCTTGACTACATCCTGCATAACCCGCACGGCAGCACCAACAGACCCAGCGAAATACGTAACGGCCTGACAGGCGAACTGTTGCGCGGCAATGACTGAATTTCTCTCAAGCAAACATTGATTGGTACCCGCAATGTCTAACAACAAAATTGGAACTACACAGATTGAACTGGTACGTAACTACCTTGTGACACTGCAAGACACCATCTGCATTGCCTTGCAGAAACTGGATGGCAGCGGCCAGTTCCGTGAAGACAGCTGGTCTCGTGATGAAGGTGGCGGTGGCCGCTCACGCGTCATGGAAGGTGGTAGCGTGTTCGAGAAAGCCGGCATCAATTTTTCGCACGTGCATGGCGCAACATTGCCTGCGTCAGCGACCGCCACACGACCGGAACTTGCCGGCTGTTCCTTTCAGGCGATGGGTGTATCGCTGGTGATTCATCCAGATAATCCCTTTGTGCCAACATCGCACGCCAATGTGCGTTTTTTCGTTGCGGAAAAAGCGGGTGCCGACCCGGTCTGGTGGTTTGGTGGCGGTTTTGATTTAACCCCCTACTATGGCTTCAGGGAAGACGCTGTACACTGGCACCGGTTGGCGAAGGAGGCCTGCACACCCTTTGGTGAAGACGTTTACCCACGCTACAAACAGTGGTGTGATGAGTACTTCTATCTCAAACACCGTAATGAACCACGCGGCATTGGTGGCCTGTTTTTTGACGACCTGAATGAAGGTGGCTTCGAAAAATGCTGCTCATTAATGATCAGCATTGGCAACCATTACCTGCCGGCCTACCTGCCCATTGTTGAGCGACGCAAGGACATCACCTTTGGCGACCGTGAAAAGACGTTTCAGCGTTATCGCCGTGGCCGCTATGTGGAGTTCAATCTGGTCTATGACCGTGGCACCCTGTTTGGCTTGCAATCCGGTGGCCGCACCGAGGCCATTCTGATGTCACTGCCACCGGAGGTGACCTGGCGCTACGACTGGCATCCTGAAGCCGACACCGCAGAAGCTGAACTCTATGAAGTCTTTCTGAAACCGGCTGACTGGCTGGCACAGGAGCAAACCTGATAACTGTTCTGGCCGTGGTGATGAAATGACGGTCTCGCACACTTGCACAGAAGCGGCCATCCCCGGCGCGTCGCTCCCGGCATCCCTGCCTCTTGGTACAGGGATGTACGAGTGTCGCGAAGGGGCAGGATGCCCGAAGCGATCATCCCCGGCGCGTCGCTCCCGGCATCCCTGCCTCTTGCGACGTACCTACATCCCTGTAGGCAAAAAAAACCCGCCTTGCGGCGGGTTGAAAACGCTTTTCAGCGTCGGAGGAGCCTTTACAACTACTGTGCATGACAAAATCTTCTCTGAGATAGTTCCCGATGTACATTCACTATTCGAGAACCATGTCACAGTGCACTGTGTATCAACATCTGCTAACGCTATCGGCGACAGGGGAGAGATCTTTAGGAATGAGGTTGCATCCGCTACACACGCGGATTGCATCCTTTTGTTTGACTGTAAATACTATCTTTTCAGCAAGGCGCCATGCTGCCGAAGCCAGGCACTGGCTCCGGTCGCCGTGATGATGCACCACACGGCAAACAAAGCTCCCGGCAAGGCGGTTTGCGGCGAAAAATGCGCCAGGGCCAGTGCCACGCCGAGGCCGGCATTCTGCATACCGATTTCAATCGCCAGCGTCAAACGATGCTGACCATCAAAGCCATACAATCGTCCCAGCCACCAGCCGGCGAGATAGCCCAGCGCATTCAGCAACACCACCAGTGCAATGATCCAGGCACCGACGGTCGCAATGCGCTCCTGGTTGGCTGCCACGGCATAGCTGCAGATGATGATAATTGCAATCGCAGCCACTGCCGGCGAGACACTGCGTACCACCTGCAGATGGCACCCCAGGTAGCCACGTAACGACATGCCTGCAACCAGCGGCAGCACCACGGTCAGTATGATAGTCGCCATCATCGGCCAGAAAGGAATATGCAGCAATTCGCCACCCAGTAACTCGACCAGTAGTGGTGTGAGTAGCGGTGAAAGAAACGTCGCCACGGTCGTCATGGCCACAGAAAATGCCACGGCCCCGCCGGCGAGATAAACCATGACATTACTCGCCATGGCACCAGGTGCACAGGCAACGATAATAAAACCCAGCTTCAATTCTGCAGACAGCGGACTCAGCATCGCCAAAGCAAACCCCAACAGTGGCATCACTGTAAATTGCGTCATAACGCCTAACCCGATTTGCCAGGGCTTGCGCAGCGTTTGCTGCAATTCATCCTTATCCAGCACGATACCCATCGCAAACATGGTAGCCGCAAAAAACCAGAGGAAGCTGGATTTGAAGATCAGGAACAGCGGTGGATGTAAATACGCCATGACAGCACCCAGCAGGGTAAACAGGGCCAGTCGATTGGCGATGAAAATGCAGATATTTATTACAACAGTCATTTTTTCCAGCGGAAAAGACCTGCAGTATTGGTAATTGAAAGCAGCCGAGGCGAACCGAGCTTACACGTACATCACGGTAATGGTACAGTGTTAGCCTGCCTGACAGGGACTGACACCACCCCCCCGGGCATAATTAACCAACGGCAACCGAAATCCTGGAGTAACTGCAGTGGCTGATCATTTAACGGGCAACCGTCGATTTCCCTCGACTCGCATGCGCCGCATGCGACACGACGAGTTCAGCAGGCGCCTGATGCGCGAGAACCAGCTTGACTGTACCGATCTCATTTACCCGGTATTTGTACTCGATGGCGAGCAACAGCGGGAACCGGTTTTGTCCATGCCCGGTATCGAGCGTCTCAGTATCGATGAACTGTTGAAAGAGGCCGCCGATATACACGCACTGGGTATCCCTGCCATTGCCCTGTTCCCGGTTACACCTGCCAGTGGCAAATCCGAGGATGCCCGAGAAGCATTCAATCCGGACGGTATCGCACAACGTGCCGTACGCGCATTAAAGCAGGCCTTGCCCGAACTGGGTGTCATCACCGATGTCGCACTCGATCCCTTCACCACCCACGGTCAGGACGGCCTGATTAATGAAACCGGCTATGTACTGAACGATGAAACGGTTGAAGTACTGGTCAAACAGGCCCTGTCACATGCCGAGGCCGGTGCAGACATCGTTGCACCCTCCGACATGATGGACGGACGCATTGGTATCATCCGCATGGCACTGGAACAGAGCGGACATATCAACACCCGCATCCTCGCCTATGCCGCAAAGTATGCCTCCAGCTTCTATGGCCCGTTCCGCGATGCCGTGGGCTCGGCCGCCAACCTGGCCGGTGGCGACAAGTACAGCTACCAGATGGATCCGGCCAACAGTGACGAGGCCCTGCGGGAAGTGGCACTGGATCTTGATGAAGGTGCCGACATGGTGATGGTTAAACCCGGCATGCCCTATCTCGACATCGTGCGTCGCGTTAAGGACCAGTTTGGTGTGCCGACCTTTGCCTACCAGGTCAGTGGTGAGTACGCCATGCTCAAGGCGGCAGCGCAAAACGGCTGGCTGAACGAACAGGCCGTCGTGATGGAATCGCTGTTATCCATGAAGCGTGCCGGTGCAGACGCCATCCTGACATATTATGCGAAAGCTGTCGGACGCTGGCTGCACGCTGCGAACTGACAGGCACACGCACAGCAATGGATCGTTATGCCGTCATGGGCGACCCGATTGCCCACAGCAAGTCACCCCGCATCCATGCGCTGTTTGCTTATCAGACCGACCAGCAACTGCAATACGAGGCCATCCGTGTCCAGTCCGGAGACCTCGCAGTAGCGGTTAGCGACTTCCATGCCACCGGTGGCAAAGGATTGAATATCACCGTACCGCTCAAGGAAGAGGCCTGGTCGCTCGCACAGAGACGCAGTGGCCGTGCCGAACGCGCCGGTGCGGTCAATACGCTGGTGCTGGACCCATCAGGCAATCATTTCGGTGACAACACCGATGGTGCCGGCCTGGTACGTGACCTGTTGTACAATCACGGCAACACCCTGCAGCAAAAACGCTTGCTGCTGGTCGGTGCAGGTGGCGCGGCGCGTGGTGTGATCGAGCCACTGCTGCAGGAAAAACCGTCGCTGCTGGTCATCGCCAATCGCACCCCGGAAAAGGCTATCGAACTGGCGCGCCTGTTCTGTGATCTTGGCCATACCGAGGGCTGCGGACTGGATGACATTGCCGGCCAGTCCTTCGATCTCATCATCAATGCCACAGCCGCCAGCCTGGCAGGACAGGTACCAGCACTACCGGATAGCGTCGTGACGACAGACAGCTGCTGTTACGACATGATGTATGCTGACAAGCCCACCGCCTTCATGGACTGGGCACAGCAACACGGTGCAGCACGCTGCCTGGATGGCCTCGGAATGCTGGTGGAGCAGGCCGCCGAATCGTTTTATCTGTGGCGTGCTGTGCGACCGGACACCCGACCGATCATGCAGTTGTTGCGCAATCCGGGCTAATCAGCACTGGCCTTGTGGCGATTCTTCAGCTCAACGTAATGTGCCGCTGAATACGCAAGGAACCCCGCTTCCTCCGGACGTAATGCACGTACCTTGCGGGCTGGCGAGCCGACCCAGAGAAAGCCGCCCTCAAGCTCTTTGCCGGGTGACACCAGACTACCGGCACCGACGATGGCACCCGAGCGAATGACCGCGCCATCCAGCACCGTGGCCGCCATACCTATGAGGCAGCGATCCTCCACGGTACAACCATGCAAGATGGCCTGGTGTCCGACAGTCACATCAGCGCCGATGTGCAGGGCAAAGCCACCAGGGGCAAACTCGCTGTCATGACTGACGTGTAATATGGTGCCATCCTGTATATTGGTTCGCGCCCCGATGTAGATGGAATTGACATCGCCCCGGGCGACGACCTTTGGCCACAGGGACACATCCTCCTCCAGGGTGACATCGCCTATTACCAGCGCAGTTTCGTCTACGTAGGCACTCTCTGCGATACGTGGTTTGATACCTTCAAAGTTTCTTACCGTCACAACAAAAACCCCTGCTATTTATGCGGCAATGCCTGCGGCTGAAAAGAACTACCGCCGAATAGTATCAGACAGTACACTTTCACAGGCGAACCCGTGCATGCATTTTATCCGTAAATAACGAGGTAATAGACGAATGACGAACCCCCTGCTGGTCCTGAACGGTCTTCCGCCCTTTTCAAGGATCAAACCGGAACATGTGAAACCGGCCATTGAAGCCCTGCTCACCGAGAGCCGTCAGCTGGTTGAACAATTACTGCAGCAGCACAGCCAGTATAGCTGGGATAATCTTGTCGAGCCGCTGGATTCGATGGATGACCGCATCAACCGTGCCTGGTCGCCGGTCAGTCATATGAACTCGGTTGTCAACAGTGAAGCCTTGCGTGATGTCTATAATGAATGCCTGCCGATCCTCAGTGAATACGGCACCGAGATGGGGCAACACGAGGGGCTCTTTAATGCCTTCCGGCAAATTGCGGATCGCGAGGAATACCAGCATCTCGATACGGCACAGAAGAAAGTCATCGACAATACCCTGCGCGACTTCCGTCTCTCCGGCATCGAGCTCGATCAGGTAGCCCGTGACCGCTACAAGGCCATACAACAGGAACTCTCCAGGCTCACCTCGCAGTACAGTGACAATGTACTGGATGCCACCAACGGCTGGTATAAACAGCTCACGGATGAGTCCCAGCTGGCAGGTTTACCCGAAAGTGCCCGCGATCTGGCGAAACAGACCGCCGCACAGCGCAACCTGCAGGGCTGGGTGTTCACACTGGAGTTTCCTTCGTACTACCCTGTTCTGACCTACGCAGATAACCGTGAATTACGCGAGGAACTGTATACCGCCTATGTCACCCGCGCCTCCGACCAGGGACCACAGGCCTGTCAATGGGACAACACCGCGATCATGGAACAGATTATGGCGCTGCGTCACGAAGCGGCGCAATTACTGGAGTACAGCAACTACGCGGAGCGCTCACTGGCCACCAAGATGGCGGAATCAACTGAACATGTCATGAGTTTTCTGCAAGACCTCGCGCAACGCTCAAGACCTGCCGCGCAACGGGAACTGGAAGAGCTTCGCCACTTTGCCCGCGAATACTACGAGTGTGATGATCTGCAAGCCTGGGACATTGCCTACTATTCGGAGAAACTGCGGCAGAACAAATACGCAATCTCACAGGAAGAACTGAAACCCTACTTCCCGGAACCCCGCGTGGTCAGCGGATTGTTTGCCATCGTCGCACGACTCTATGGCTTGCAGATCGAGACTGTTGCAGGCGTCGACACCTGGCATGAAGACGTGGCCTTCTACCGCATCCGCGACGCCGCCGGTGAACTGCGCGGAGAATTCTATCTGGACCTGTATGCGCGCCCGCACAAACGTGGTGGCGCCTGGATGGACGAGTGTATCTCGCGACGCCGCAGCGCTGCAGGACTGCAGATCCCGGTCGCCTACCTGACCTGTAATTTTTCACCGCCCATCGGCGATAAACCCGCGCTGTTTACCCATGATGAAGTCATCACGTTGTTCCATGAATTCGGGCATGGACTGCACCACATGCTCACAAAGATAGACTACGCCGGTGTATCTGGTATCAGCGGTGTCGCCTGGGATGCAGTGGAACTTCCCAGCCAGTTCATGGAAAACTGGTGCTGGGAACGCGAGGCACTGGACCTGTTTTCCGGTCATTTCGAATCCGGTGACAAGATCCCTGAAGCACTCTATCAGCGTATGCAGCAGGCAAGGAATTTCCAGTCTGCCATGCAAATGATCAGGCAGCTCGAGTTCGCCATCTTCGACTTGCGCATTCACCGTGATTACAGTCATGAAAACGGAGCGCGTATTCACGACACGCTGAATGCCGTGCGCGAGCAGGTAGCCGTGGTAGCGGTGCCGGCGTTTAATCGTTTTGAAAACGGCTTCACACATATTTTCGGCGGTGGCTACGCAGCCGGTTACTACAGCTACAAATGGGCTGAAGTGCTATCTGCAGACGCCTTTTCGGCATTCGAGGAAAATGGCATTTTCTGCCGTGACACCGGTAATAAATTTCTCGAATGCATACTCGAACAGGGCGGCTCCCGGGAGCCGATGGAACTGTTCAGGGAATTCCGCGGCCGCGAGCCGACTATCGATGCACTGTTGCGACACAGTGGCCTGGCAGCCTGATTCCCGCACTCATCATGAAAATCGCGACCTGGAATGTGAATTCACTGAAAGTACGCCTGCCACATGTACTGGACTGGCTGGCCAGTACGGATGTGGACATCCTGTGCCTGCAGGAAACCAAGACCACGGATGAAAATTTTCCTGTTAATGAACTTTCAGCCGCCGGTTATCAGGTGGTGTACTCGGGACAAAAAACCTATAACGGTGTTGCCATCATCAGCAAGGAAGTGGCCACTGAAGTAGTGACTGATATACCCGGGCTGGATGATCCGCAACGCCGCATACTGTGCGCCACCATCGGCGGTGTCCGTGTGCTTGATTTGTATGTCGTCAACGGACAGGAGGTCGGCAGTGAGAAATATGAACACAAGCTGTACTGGCTGGAGAAGGTCACGGAATTCATCAACGCACAGCTGCAACAGCATGAACGGTTCGTAGTAGTGGGTGATTTCAATATTGCCCCTGAAGACCGTGACGTCTACGACCCGGATGCCTGGCATGAACGCATCTTATGCAGTACACCGGAGCGCCGGGCCTTGCAAGCAATCATCGAACTTGGGCTAGCCGATACCTTTCGCCTGTTTGACCAGCCCGAGAAAAGTTACAGCTGGTGGGATTACCGGGCCGCCGCCTTCCGGCGCAATCATGGTCTGCGTATTGACCTGATACTGGCCAGCAAGTCGCTGGCGGGTAATTGCAGTGCCTGCGTGATCGACAAGGAACCCCGCAGTCTTGAACGGCCATCCGACCACACACCGGTTGTCGCGGAATTCAGCTTGTAAAACAGGAAGGCAGACCTGCCACAAGATCAGGGTATTGCAGTTCAATCTGCAGTTCTTCCAGCATCTTCGCATTACTCATGCGCCTGGAATCCTGCAGGAACGAGAGCATACCGGCTGACAGCACCCGCTGTGCCTCGGAACGGCTGATGGTTTTGGGGCGTGGCAAGCCTGCAGCATCTGCGACTTTAAAAAAGTAATCCGTCATGTTGCTGGGGTGCCCGTCACTGACATTGTAAACCGTGTCGGTCTGCGTACTGTGCATCGCGGCGACACAGACGGCCGCCAGGTCATCCGCATGGATGCGATTGGTATAGGGGGAATCCTGCTCGCGCAATACCGGTGTGCCCTCGCGTATACGTGCCAAAGGTAATTTTTCCGGTCCATAAATACCTGGCACCCTCAGAATGATCCACTGCGATTGATATAGTCCACACCAGTCAACGAGTTGCTGTTCAGCATGCAGTCGGCGTTGACCTCGCGACGTAGCAGGGTTGACGGGCTGCGATTCGCTTATCCATGCACCCTGACAATCCCCGTAAACCGCACTGGTGCTGATGTAGACAATGCGACGAGGTGGCACGCGATTATCCAGTGCCTGCAGAAATGCCTGCATGCGCGGATCCTGCTCGCCGTGCGCCGGTGGCGGTGCAAAATAGAACACCTCATCAAAACCACGGCCCCAGGCGGATGTTGCGGCAGTCCGGTCAAGATCAACAATCAGCGAATCAATACCGCTGCGATCAAGCTGTGCGGCACTTTGCTCGCTTCGCACGCATCCCGTGACCAGGGAATGCTCCGCCTGTGCCAGGGCAGATACACGCCTGCCGATGTAGCCACAACCAATGATTAGCACAGAATTACGCGGTTTATCTTGCATCATAAATCAGCGACAATGTCTGCCTTTCCTGTTGAGTTTGTAAATAACATGTCCTTCCAGGTCACCATTCAGTCCAGCGGTCATTGTTTTATCGTCGAACCATCCGAGTCGGTACTCGATGCGGCGTTGCGTCAGGGTATTATACTGCCCTATGGGTGCCGCAATGGGCAATGCGGCACCTGCGCGGGCGAATTGCTCAGCGGAACAGTTAACTACCAAAATGGACTGCCAGATGCGCTTAATGCCGGTGAAGCTGCGCAGAACAAGGCACTATTTTGCCAGGCACGGCCAAACAGTGACCTGACCATAAAGGTTCGCGAGGTTGATGCCGCCAGGGACATCGAGGTCAAAACCCTGCCTTGCCGTGTGAGCAGGCTTGAACACCTGGCGCATGATGTCGTCCGCATCTATCTGAAAATACCCGAAGCCGAGCGTATGCAGTTTCTTGCCGGCCAGTACATCGATGTACTCCTGAAGGACCACGCGCCACGGGCATTTTCCATTGCCAACGCACCGCATGATGATGATTTCATCGAGCTGCATATACGCAATATCAGCGGCGGCTACTTCAGTGCGCAGGTGTTCAACCAGATGCAGGAAAAGGCCATGTTACGCATCAGGGGCCCGCTGGGCACTTTCTTTCTGCGTGAAGACAGCGAACGCCCTGCAATTCTGATCGGCGGCGGTACCGGATTTGCACCGCTCAAGGGGATACTGGAGCATGCCTTTTATACCTCTGTCAACAAGCCCCTGCACCTGTTCTGGGGGGTACGCGCCAAACACGACCTGTATCTCAATGAACTGCCTGAACAGTGGCTGCAGTCACACCATAACTTTCATTACACGGCCGTGCTTTCCGAACCGTTCGCTGCTGATAACTGGCAGGGTGAAACCGGCTTTGTCACAGACAGTGTCATCAGGCAATACCCGGATCTATCCGCCTACGATGTTTACATGAGCGGTCCTCCCGTGATGGTAGAGGCCGGACATCGTCTGTTTCTCAAGCATGGCCTTGATGAAAACCGATTCTTTTCAGACGCGTTCGAATACGCGGCACTCTCCGACAAGCTGAAATAATGGAAAGCTAGCGTTGCTGAATAGCCGCCAGGATGGCCTCATCACTCGCATTGGCGGCGACAAGCGGTGCATGAACGAATCCCAGCTGCCGCGCCAGTGTGGCCTGACGGGCGCCCATGACCACCAGTGGGACCTGCACTAATAACCGCTGCCCTTCCGTTCCTGCCATGGCATACAGGTTCTGCAGCGCCTCGTTACTGGTGATAGTGATGCAATCGAGATAACCCGGCTTCAGCACGGCCTGCATACGCTTCGTATCCACTGTCGGGCATTTGCGCTGGTAAACCTCCACGTAGTCAACATCGGCACCACGCGCAAGCAGTGTATCGCGCAACACATCGCGGCCACCGTTACCACGAAAGATGACGACACACTGACCTGACATATCCTGCAGCTCATCCAGCGCCAGCAAGGCCTCACTGTTGTACTCATGCTCGGGCAGCAGGTCGACGGCCAGTCCGTAGGGCAACAACGCTGCGGCAGAACTCGCCCCAACCGTAGCAATGCGTGTGTCCTCGGGCCAGTCGCGATGGTCAAGGACAAACTCCACGCCCATCTTGACGGCATTGACGCTGACAAATACTGCCAGGTCATAGTCTTCAAGCGTATCGGTGAGCGCCTCGAGGCGGTAGCTGTCAGCCGGCTCGACAATTTCAATCGCCGGCAGATGAATAGCTTCGTCGCCAGCAGCCTCAATCAAGGCAGACAGGTGTTTCGCCTGCCCCGCCGGGCGGGTGACGAGTATGCGTGACCTAGTGTTCCTCACTCAGCAACTCATCAAGAATTGATCGGGCACCACGTGCCAGCAGGTCATCGGCAAGCTGCTCACCGAGTGCTGTGGCATGCACCGGCGAGCCACGGACATCACCACGAATGATATGACTGCCATCCGGGCGGCCAACCAGGCCACGCAGCTCTATGACACCCTCATTCAGCACTGAATAGCCAGCGACCGGCGCCTGGCAACCACCCGCCAGGGCGGCATTCATAGCACGCTCGGCATTTGTGCGCTGCCGGGTTTCAACATGATTCAAAGGCTCGATCAGGCGATCGACACGGTCATCATCTACACGGCATTCGATACCAATTACTCCCTGTGCAATGGCCGGCAACATATCCTCCGGTGCCAACTCAAGGCTAATGCGCTCCGTCAATCCAAGGCGTTTCAAGCCGGCACAGGCGAGCACGATTGCGTCATAGTCACCATCATCCAGTTTACCGAGCCGGGTACCGACGTTACCGCGCAGATCCAGGATATGCAGATCGGGACGCCTTGCACGCAACTGGGACTGGCGCCGCAAGCTGGAAGTACCGACACGTGCGCCTTGCGGCAAATTATCCACCGATGTGTATCGATTGGAGACAAAGGCGTCGCGGGGATCCTCACGTTCCAGTATCGCTCCGATAATCAAACCCTCAGGCAACTCAGCAGGCACATCCTTCATCGAGTGCACGGCAAGATCTGCACGCCCGTCCAGCATGCCCTGCTCCAGCTCCTTTACGAACAGGCCCTTGCCGCCAATCTTCGCCAGTGGACTATCGAGGATACGATCGCCCTGGGTACTCATTGTCAGCAGTTCAACCTGCAGACCGGGATGCAGGGCCAGCAATCGCGCACGCACGTGCTCTGCCTGCCACAACGCCAGCGGGCTTTTGCGTGTTGCAATACGTATCGGCTTGGTTGACATCACATGCTGTCTCGTAACTTAATAGTGAATGAGACGATTATACAGGCTGGCAATATTCGTTGCTGCATCATTGTGGCTGTCAATTTCAACCCTGCATGCAGAAGTGACGGTACCCGTTGCAACCGATCTGCAGCAGCTCCGCAGCCAGGCACTGTCACAGGAGCTGCCGATACTGCTGACCTTCACATCGGTCATCTGCAGTTACTGTGTACTGCTGGAACAGGATTTCCTGCAACCCATGCTACTCAGTGGTGAATACCGCGATAAAGTCATGATACGCAAGCTGGAACTGGGCCCTGGCGCATCTGTTACTGATTTCAATGGCCGGAAAATCATGGCCAGCGAGCTCTCCAGTCGCTACCGGGTATTCGTAACACCGACGCTGTTGTTTGTTGACGGTAACGGTAAGGAACTGGCCGAGCGCATAGTTGGCATTAATACCCCGGAACTGTTTGGCGGCTACCTGAATGATTGCATTGAGACGGCATTACTGCGCATCAGGGATCCGGCGGCAGCTGCCCGCATGAGCGGATGCCAGCTGGAGAATCCAGCAGACAGTGACACCATCTTCAGCACTGCAGCGCCTTGACGAGCTTGCGAACATCCGCAATGTGACGCCGGCTGACTTCCAGCGTCTGCTCGACACCGTCAAGCATGACCTGCGCATGGCCATCATCCGCCTTTACCAGGCCGTCAATGTAGTGCCTGGCTACCAGTGCGTTACGGTGAATACGCACGAAACGTCCGGAAAATTCCTGTTCCAGTGACTTCAGTGTCTCCTCGATGAGGAACTGCGCATCAATCGTGCCGACAACGACATATTTCTGGTCGGCCAGAAAATAACGAATATCTTCAACCGGAATGAGTTGCAGGCTGCCGCGAACATTTGCACAAATACGCTGCCGTTCGCCGGATTGGGCCTCGGCAGTTCCCATGAAGGCCACCTGTACCAGTGTCAGGCGCTGCGCATGCAGCAGCGCATCCAGCAGGCGCTCCTGGCGTACCGGTTTCAACAGGTAGTCAACCGCATGCGTCTCGAACGCCTGTAGCGCATAGTCATTGTAGGCCGTGGTGAAGATGATGGCGGGGGGCTGTTGCAGTTGCTGCAGGTGCCGCGCAGCCTCCAGGCCATCCATTCCCGGCATGCGAATATCCATCAGCACTACATCCGGCTGTTCAGATGCACACAATTGCAGTGCTTCATGGCCATTCGCTGCCTCACCGCAGACCTCATAGCCATGGATGTCTACCAGCATCGCATGCAGTCGCGCGCGCGCCGGTACTTCGTCATCAACAACCAGTACTTTCATATGATGATCATTTCCGGGAAACGCAGCGTGACCGTGTAGACACCATCCCCAAGTGAAGTTACCAACCCGGCACGCCCGCGAAAAGCAATCTGCAGGCGCTGCCTGATATTTTCCTGGGCAATACGGTTACCCTCATGCTCCACGCCGGCGCCATTGTCCGGCACCGGGTTTCGTATAGTAATTTCCACTCGGTGTTGCTGACAATCGCCAGCGACCTCAATACTACCGCCTTCAGGGAGTCTTTCAATGCCATGATAGATCGCGTTTTCCAACAACGGTTGCAGGGTCAGCGGCGGTATACTCACGCCTGGTGGGATCCTGCCCACATCCCAATGCACTGTCAGGCGTTCGCCAAGACGCAGTACTTCTATATTGAGATAGCGCTGAGCCAAAGTCAGTTCATCCGCAAAGGTGCTCTGTTCGTGCGAACTGCTTAACGAGGCACGAAACAGGTCGGACAGATCTTCAATTGCCGATTCAGCGAGCTCTGGTGCCGTGCGCGTCAATGAGGCGATGGTATTCATGCTATTAAACAAAAAGTGCGGCCGTATGCGTGCCTGCAAAGCCTGAATGCGGGCACGTGCCTCAGCCTTTAGTTGTTGCCGCCACTGGAACTGGACATACAGGTAACGCAGCACCACAGCCGCTATGACGGTACTGATAACCAGGTTCCGCAACAGAAAAACGGCATGTTGCTGAACACTGACATCGGGGAACAATGTACTTTCAATCATCAACCAGAAAGCGATTTCACTGATAATGGCCGTCACCAGTAACACCAGCAGGTAGCTCACCAGCGCAGCCACGGTATTGCCGAGCTGTGCCAGCAGCGAACGGCTCATACACAGCAGTGCCGCACTGGTCAGTGCTATCCACTGCATGAAGACCGATATCAGGCCGAGGTTTGCCCATGGGTTTTGCAGTACGCCCGGGCTAACCAGTGTCAAGATGAAGGCCAGTAACTCGGCAATTACCACCACTGCAAACACCATGCGCACATCACAGAAGCTGGGTAAGAAAAACGGCTCTGCTGTCTCGATGGCGATCTGCTCGGCTGGCTGGTACGGACTCATGGCAGCAGTTTCAATCCCGTGCTGCCGCAACTGCAAGTATTGAACACCGGCCGTGCTGCGACAGCCGGACACGGCGCATATTGCAAACGCAAACCCGACCCGGATTGGTTATACTGCCGCAAAACAGGCATTGCGGTTACCCACATGACAGACGACAACACTGCAGAAAAACCCTGGGGCGGACGCTTCACGGAATCGACGGATGCTTTCGTCGAGGCCTTTACCGCCTCGATCGGCTTCGATCAGCGACTCTACCGGCATGATATCGCCGGCTCCATTGCCCATGCACGTATGCTCGCGCATGTCGGCATAATCAGTGAAAGCGAGAGCGCTGACATCGTTTCCGGGCTGCAAGGCATCCTTGACGACATCGAGCGTGGCAACTTTTCCTGGTCGGTGGAACTCGAGGATATCCACATGAACATCGAGGCACGGCTCATCGAGCGCATCGGTGAAACAGGTAAAAAGCTTCACACCGGCCGTTCCCGCAATGACCAGGTCGCCACCGACCTGCGGCTCTATCTGCGCGATGAAATAGACAGCCTCTGCAGCGCGCTGCAGCATCTGCAGACGGTACTGGTAGATATTGCGGAACGCGAGGCAGACACCATAATGCCCGGATTTACCCACTTGCAGGTCGCCATGCCTGTCAGTTTCGGGCATCACATGCTGGCCTGGGAAGCCATGCTGGCGCGTGACCATCAGCGCCTGCTCGACGCACGCAAGCGCGTCAATGTGATGCCACTGGGAGCAGCGGCACTGGCCGGCACCGGATTCCCCATTGATCGTGACTTTACGGCGGCACTGCTCGGCTTCGACAGTATCGCCAGCAATTCACTGGATGCAGTGAGTGACCGGGATTTCGCTATTGAATTCAGTGCAGCCGCGGCACTTATCATGATGCACCTGTCGCGTATTTCAGAAGAGCTGATACTCTGGTCATCGGCACAATTTAACTTTATTGAACTGCCGGACCGATTCTGTACCGGTTCCAGCATCATGCCACAAAAGAAAAACCCCGACGTACCTGAACTGGTACGAGGCAAGAGCGGCCGGGTAACCGGCCACCTGGTGAGCCTGTTAATGCTGATGAAGAGTCAGCCCCTTGCCTACAACAAGGATAATCAGGAAGATAAAGAACCGTTATTCGATACCGTTGACACACTGCACGGTTCACTGCGCGTGTTCGGCGACATGCTGCCGGCGATTGCCGTGCACCGTGACAACATGACAGCTGCTGCATTGCAGGGGTTTTCAACGGCCACTGATTTGGCTGATTACCTGGTACGCAAGGGTATCGCCTTCAGGAACGCGCACGAAATTGTCGGTCGCGCCGTGCGCTTTGGTATAGATAACGAAAAGGATTTATCCGCCATGACACTGCAGGAGCTGCAGACATTTTCCGGCAAGATTGAAGACGATGTATTCGAGACCCTGAAGCTGGAAGGTTCCATGGCCGCGCGCAACCATCCGGGTGGAACTGCACCTGCGCAGGTACGCACGGCGGTGAATGCTGCCCGGCAACGGCTACAACAGCGCTAGGTGGATATCAACGCACCCCCTTGCGGACCGCTATTTCCTGACGACACCTGACCCCATTGAAACCGGAGCTTGACTAGGCACATGAAACATCTTTCACTTGATACCGCACAGTCACTACTGCAAAGCTGCCCGATCGCCCTGCTGCTGGTCGATGACACTGGCGAAATACAGGGTTTTAACAGCGCTTTCGCAGCACTACTCGGTGAGGCCGCGACTACACTGAAAGGCATGTCACGATCAGATGGACTACTCGCACCGCTGCTGGGAACGGGCACGATCATCCACTGGATCATGCCGGATGGTGATGAACGCTGGCTGGCGCTTGAATCAGTTATCATCGATGGGAACCCGCAAGTCAATGCACGCTATTATCAGGACGTCACTGAAAAGCTGCGCCTTAAAAAGGAACGTGATCTCCTGCAAGCTGAACTCAAAAAGCAGGCCCTGCATGATGAGCAACTACCCAGCTTGTTAAGCCGCTTCGGACTGCAGGTGTCGCTGCAACCGCTGGTGTCTGCCAGCCGGCGTTACAACAGCCCCCTGTCACTGGTGTGTGTCAGTATTGAAAGCGACATGGATCGCGACAAGGCAATTACACACATCAGTTACCTGCTGAAAGACCAGACGCGCTGGGCAGACCTGGTAGGCTGCAATGCCGACCACAACTTTATCCTGATACTCCAGGAAACCACCCGGGATTCCGCCTTGCAGCTGGTAGACAAACTGCTGGCGCGTATCGCCCGAATGAACGAATCAGCAGAAACCGGGATACGCGCCTGCTTTGGGGTTACCCAGTGCCAGCGAAACGATGATGCGGAATCCATGCTGGAACGCGCGGAGGCAGCACTCGCTGAAGCACGTCAGAATGACAGCGGCACCGCTGTCGCGGTCTAGGCGAGAGTTCGTGACACCGCTGCAAGCTGCAATTAGCAGGCAGTAGCGTCAATCAGCCCCCTGCCCCAGTTGCTGCAGCAGCCAGTCACGCAACTCACCGATCTCCTCCGGGCACAATGCATGCTGCATCGGGTAACTGTGCCAGTTGACGCGATAGCCAAGCTGTTGCAGCCTGTCGCGTGACTGCAACGCCAGCATCACGGGCACCACCGGATCCTGCATGCCATGCACCATCATGATGGGTACCTTGCTGTTTGCAGCGGCAGCCTCCGCCGCCAGGGTGTCTGCCAGAGGTAAATAGGTGGACAATGCAAGGACACCAGCCAGTGGTTGCGGGTAACGCAGCCCGCTATGCAAGACAATGGCGCCACCCTGGGAGAACCCCGCAAGCACGATCCGTTCTGACGGAATGCCGCTGTCGACTTGCCGCTGGATCAGATCCCGCAGTTGCTGTTCCGATTCCCGAATACCCTCGCTGTCCTCTCCCCGACTGAAATCGGCCGACCTGATGTCATACCATGCCGGCATCACCATACCGCTGTTAATGGTGACAGGGCGGTGCGGTGCATGCGGCAGCACCACGCGCACGCCCAGCGTGTCAACGACACCCAGTTGCGGTATCAGCGGCTCGAAATCATGGCCATCTGCACCCAGGCCATGCAGCCAGATAATGCAGGCGCGCGGGGTACCGGGCGGATTGATTTCGACAGCATCAAGGATTGGCGTGTTCATTGCGCGTAGTATGCCCCGTTAGCATTGGGTTTGCTGCATTCTCGCCGTATACTGCGGGAAATGAACAGGATACGCGACATGAAAAGCCGAATTGCAATCCCATTGCTGCTGTTTTACGCCCTTGTGCTGGCCTCTTGTGGCCAGAAAGGACCACTGTACCTGCCCGATAAACCGGTGCAGCCTGCAGAGACAGAGCAGAGCGACTCGCCCGACACCTGATTCAACACCCTGTATGGATTATTTCAGCTATCACAATGGCGTTTTGCGGGCCGAAGAAGTTGACCTTGGTGATATTGCCAAACGCTTCGGTACACCCTGTTATATCTATTCACGTGCCACACTTGAACGTCACTGGCAAGTCTTCGATGAAGCACTCGGCACACATCCTCATCTGATCTGTTATGCCGTAAAGGCGAATTCCAGCCTCGCCGTGCTGCAGGTACTGGCACGCCTTGGATCGGGTTTCGATATCGTCTCGGAAGGCGAACTCGAGCGCGTACTGCGAGCCGGCGGTGATCCATCGCGTATCGTATTTTCCGGTGTCGGCAAACGGGCTGCCGAGATGCAGCGCGCACTCGAGGCCGGCATACGCTGCTTTAATGTTGAATCCGAGGCCGAACTGGTGCGCCTGGAAGCGGTGGCTGCCAGTACCGGACACATTGCGCCGGTATCAATACGTGTCAACCCGGATGTCGATGCACAAACACATCCCTATATTTCCACAGGCCTGCGAGACAACAAGTTTGGCATCGATGTCGACAAGGCACTGCAAGTGTATCAGCGCGCCAGCGAACTGCCGCACCTGAAGGTGACCGGTATTGACTGTCACATTGGTTCACAATTGACCGATAACGCACCGTTTGTGGATGCACTCGAGCGGGTGTTGCAACTGGTGGACCGGCTGCAGTCAGACGGCATTGATCTGGCGCATATCGACCTCGGCGGCGGTCTTGGCATTCCCTACAGTACCGGGGACAGGCCACCGCTACCGGATGCTTATGCACGTGCCCTGCTGGCGCGCATGACAGGCCGCCCACAGGAACTTCTGCTGGAACCGGGTCGCGCCATTGCCGGGAATGCCGGAATACTGCTGACACGTGTGGAATACCTGAAACATACCACGCACAAGAACTTTGCGATCATCGACGCGGCCATGAACGACCTGCAACGCCCCGCGCTGTACAATGCCTGGCATGACATCGTGCCGGTACAGCCTCGTGAAGGTGTCCCGGTTATCTATGATGTCGTTGGCCCGGTTTGCGAAACGGGTGACTTTCTTGGCAAGGAACGGGAACTGATACTGGCCGAAAGTGACCTGCTCGCAATACGCTCCGCCGGCGCCTACGGGTTTACCATGAGCTCCAATTACAACTCGCGTCCGCGTGCAGCCGAGGTCATGGTGGATGGTGACCGCGCCTTTGTCATCCGTGAACGGGAAACGCTGGCTGATCTTTATCGTCACGAGCACCTGTTGTCGTCCTGAGCCATGGCCCTGAACTTCACCAAAATGCACGGGCTCGGCAATGACTTTATCGTCATCGACGCCATTAGCCAGTCAGTAACAATGACGCCGCAGCAGGTGCAGCAGCTGGCTGATCGTCATTTCGGCATCGGCTGTGACCAGCTGTTACTGGTAGAGGCCGCGAGTACTGCAGAGGCCGATTTCCGTTACCGGATCTACAATGCCGATGGCGGGGAAGTGGAACAGTGTGGCAATGGTGCGCGTTGCTTCATGCAGTTTGTCCGAGAACAGGGCCTGACGGACAAGTTGCAGCTACAGGTCGAAACCCTCGGCGGCCCACTGCAACTCATACAAGAATTCGACGGTCAGATTACCGTCAACATGGGTGTGCCACGGCTGGAGCCTGCCGACATCCCCTTTACCGCACCACAGCGCAAGCATGCCTATGCACTGGATGTCCTTGACCGGCAATTCGAGATTGCAGCTATTTCCATGGGCAACCCGCATGCCGTGCTGCTGGTCGATGACATCGAGAACACCCCTGTCGCCAGTATCGGTCCGGCGGTCGAACATCATCCCCGCTTTCCAGAACGCGCCAATGTCGGTTTCATGCAGATCGTAAATGATGGCCACATCCGTTTACGTGTCTTTGAGCGCGGCGCCGGCGAAACGCTGGCTTGCGGCAGTGGCGCCTGCGCCGCCGTCGTGGCTGGCCGACTGTGGGAACGTCTGTCAGAAAGCGTCAAAGTAGTCCTGAACGGCGGTGAACTTGTGGTAAGCTGGGCGGGAGAAGGGCAGCCGGTGCTGATGACCGGGCCCGCCACCACCGTCTACCAAGGGCGCATTGAACTATGACGACATCTCAGCAGACTCAATCACCGGCACTCCCCCTGGAAGAAAAAACGGTTGCCGATTATCTGCGGGACAATCCTGAATTCTTTCATAACAACACCAGCCTGCTGGCCTCCCTGCAGATACCGCATGCCGTTGGACCTGCCGTTTCACTGGTAGAACACCAGGTCAAGGTACTGCGTGATCAGAACAGTCAACTCAAGCGCAAGCTCATGGACCTGGTGCATGTCGCCCGTGATAACAATCGTCTCAATGAGCGCATGCACCAGCTGACCCTTGGACTTGTCAAGGCGCACTCGCTGGAAACGCTGCTCGATACCCTGACTGAAAACCTGGTCGGAGAGTTCAAGGCCGATACGGTCGTCATGCGTCTCGCTGGTATGACGGAGGCACAAACCCGTGAATGCGGCGTTGATTTCTATGATCCGGCAGCAGCCGAGCTGCAGCATTTTGACGCATTTCAGAAGACCTCACGACCTCAGTGCGGACGTTTCAAACAGGAACAACTGCAATACCTGTTTGGCGACCAGGCACAGGCGATTGAATCAGCGGCCCTGATACCCCTGGGCGAAAACTGCCAGCAAGGCATGCTGGCAATCGGCAGCCGTGAAGCCAGCCGTTTCCATCCTGGTATGGGCACACTGTTCCTGACACACCTTGGCGAGCTGATGGACCTGTTGCTGACCGAGCACCTCATGACCAACGCCTCTGTTACCGACTGAACCAGGGCCTGAGAACGCATCCTGCAGTGCCTGAAGACCGTGTCATCCCCCCCTGCCCGGCTCTGGATCGATAAATTCCTGCACCACCTGCGGACCGAGCGACGGCTGTCTGACAATACCTGCAAACACTACCGGCGTGACCTACTGGAACTGCAGGACTGGTGTGAAAAAACGGCTGTTAACGACTGGCGTGAACTTGATAGCCGGCATGTCAGACACTACGCGGCACAGTGCCACCGTCGCGGCCTGAGCGGGCGCAGCATTCAGCGGCGGCTCTCGGCACTGCGCTCTTTCTATAACTACCTGCTACGCGAACACGCGGTCACCCTGAACCCAGGTCTGGATGTGCGTGCGCCGAAATCAGAGCAGCACCTGCCGGATACCCTGAACGTCGACGACATCGCAAGCATGTTGAACGTCGATAGCGACGACATGCTGGTGGTGCGAGACCTCGCCATGCTGGAGCTGATGTATTCATCCGGACTGCGCCTGTCTGAACTGGTCGGCCTGAATCACGGCGATGTGGATTTTAATGACCGCACCGTACGAGTCACCGGCAAGGGTGCAAAAACACGTGTGTTACCGGTGGGCGACAAGGCCATTGGCGCCTTGCACGCCTGGCAGCAAGTGCGTCCGCAGCATGGCAGCGAGCCGGCTATCTTTACCGGACGTGGTGGCAAACGGCTGGGGGTACGCGCGGTGCAACAACGCGTCAAGGACTGGGCACGACGGCAGGGTACCCCGGGTGATGTCCACCCACATACCCTGCGGCATTCCTTTGCCAGCCACCTGCTGGAATCCAGTGGCGACCTGCGGGCGGTGCAGGAATTGCTCGGTCATGCGGATATCAGCACCACGCAGATCTATACTCACCTTGATTTCCAGCACCTCGCCCAGGTCTACGACAAGGCCCACCCACGCGCGCGCAAAGCAAAATAGCCGCATTATAAAATCCCTTTTTATTCAGCCCGATTGACCCAATTGTATGGTGTACAATCGTACGCCCGTTTTCCGGAGGCTCAACGTGGACCAATTTCGCGGTACAACCATCCTGTCAGTCCGACGCGGCAAACACGTGGCCATTGGTGGTGATGGCCAGGTAACCATGGGCGACACTGTTATGAAGGGCAATGCCCGCAAGGTACGCCGCCTCTATAACGACAGGGTCATTGCCGGATTTGCCGGTGGAACGGCCGATGCCTTTACCCTGTTCGAGCTGTTTGAAGGAAAGCTGGAGACACACAACGGTCAGCTGACACGGGCAGCGGTTGAACTGGCAAAGGATTGGCGCACCAATAAGATGCTGCGCAATCTCGAGGCCCTGCTGGCCGTAGCTGACGGTAATACCTCGTTGATCATCAGTGGCAACGGTGACGTGATCGAACCGGAAAACGCGCTCATGGCGATTGGCTCGGGTGGGCCCTTTGCCCAGGCAGCCGCACGCGCCCTGCTGGAAAACACGGAAATGGATGCACGCACCATCACAGAAACGGCCCTGGGGATCGCCGCTGATATTTGTATCTATACCAACCGCCAGCTGACAATTGAAGAATTAAGTGTCTAACTGTCGCCAAAATTAAACAACTACCCCATAAACATCGAAAGTTGAAACGAACATGTCTGAAATGACCCCCAGAGAGATCGTCCAGGAACTGGATAAGCATATTATCGGCCAGGGTGCCGCCAAGCGCGCGGTGGCTATTGCCTTGCGCAACCGCTGGCGTCGCATGCAGGTCGACGAGCAGTTGCGTGCCGAGATCACGCCCAAGAACATCCTCATGATCGGACCGACGGGTGTCGGTAAAACCGAGATCGCCCGTCGCCTGGCACGGCTTGCCAACGCCCCATTCATCAAGGTCGAGGCCACTAAATTTACCGAAGTAGGCTATGTCGGTCGTGATGTTGAGTCTATCGTGCGCGATCTCGCCGATGCCGCTATCAAGCTGGCACGTGAGACAGCCATGGACAAGGTACGCCACCGTGCCGAAGATGCGGCGGAAGAGCGCATCCTTGACGCCCTGTTGCCACCAGCCAAGGGCGTGGCAGCGAACGAGGTCGAGAGCAGCTCCGAAACTCGTCAGAAGTTTCGCAAGCGACTTCGCGAAGGCACTCTGGATGACAGGGAAATAGAGATCGAGGTCTCGGTAACGCCCGTGGGCGTGGAAATCATGGCGCCACCGGGCATGGAAGAGATGACCAGCCAGTTGCAGGGCATGTTCCAGAATATGGGCGGCAACCGTACCAAATCACGCAAACTGCGTATCAAGGACGCGCGCAAACTGCTCTCTGACGAGGAGGCTGCCAGGATGATCAACGAGGACGACCTTAAACACACCGCCCTGGAAAATGTTGAGCAAAACGGCATCGTGTTCCTCGATGAGATCGACAAGGTCACCCGGCGTGGCGAATCCAGCGGACCCGATGTCTCGCGTGAAGGTGTGCAACGCGATCTGCTACCCCTGGTCGAAGGGAGCACCGTTTCGACCAAGCACGGCATGATTAAAACCGACCATATCCTGTTTATCGCCTCTGGTGCCTTCCACCTCTCGAAACCCTCGGACCTGATACCGGAACTGCAGGGGCGACTGCCGATTCGGGTTGAGCTCGATGACCTGGGCACCGCGGAATTTACCCGCATCCTGACGGAACCGGATGCCTCGCTGACGGAACAGTACAGTGCCCTCATGGCGACCGAGAACGTCACCCTGGAGTTTTCCGAAAACGGCATCGTGCGCATTGCCGAAATCGCCAGCCAGATCAATGAACGCACCGAAAACATCGGTGCACGCCGACTGCACACGGTCATGGAACGTTTGCTGGAAACGGTCTCGTTTGAGGCCACAGACAGCGCCGGCATGACGCTGGTTATCGATGCGGCCTACGTCAATGAACATCTCGATGCACTGGTCAAGGATGAAGACCTGAGCCGCTATATACTGTAAACAAAGACGGTTCGCCATCACCGCATTCACACAGAGGACACCATGACAGACGCACACAAACCCGTTGAGATCAACCTGCATCAAAAATCCCGTGTACTGGAAATCAGCTATTCTGATGGTGAACGTTTCGAACTCAGCTACGAGTTTCTGCGCGTGCTTTCACCCTCGGCAGAAGTACAGGGCCACGGACCGGGCCAGGGTACGCTGCAGGTGGGCAAGCAGGACGTCATCATCACCCACATCGAACCGGTCGGCCACTATGCGATCCAGCCAACCTTCGATGACGGCCATGATACCGGCATTTATTCCTGGGAAACGCTCTATGACATGGGCAAGAACAGGGACAGATACTGGAAGGAATACCTGGAAAAACTCGAGAAAGCAGGCCACACGCACCAGGACAGAGTCTGAAACCGGCTGCCTGGACATTTCAATAACCCCGGCGTCTTTGCGAACGCTTTCCAAATAGGGCCATAATAAAACCCGCCATGGCAGACAAAACCACACATTTCGGCTTTCGCAGCGTACCCGTCACCGAAAAGACACGGCATGTACGGGAAGTATTCGATTCTGTTGCGGACAACTATGATTTGATGAACGACCTGATGTCGTTCGGAATCCACCGTCTGTGGAAACGCTTTGCCATCAACATGGCCAGTCTGAAAACGGGTCAGCAGGTACTGGATCTGGCCGGTGGCACAGGCGACCTGACACGACTGATGGCACCCGCCATCGGTCCCTCCGGACATATCGTACTTTCGGATATCAATGCCGCCATGCTGGAAAAAGGGCGCCGGCGACTGCTGGACAAGGGGGTTTCCGGAAATGTCACCTTTGCGCTGGCCGATGCCGAGCAATTACCGTTTGCAGATAACCGTTTTGACCTGGTCACCATGGCCTTTGGACTGCGCAATGTTACCGATAAACAACGCGCATTGAATGCCATCTTCCGCGTGCTCAAGCCCGGAGGCCGACTGCTGGTGCTGGAATTTTCCAAACCGGTAGCCGCGCTGAAACCGGTCTATGATTTTTATTCATTCAATGTGCTGCCAAAACTCGGCCAGCTGATTGCCAGGGATGCACCCAGCTATCGCTACCTGGCCGAATCCATACGTATGCATCCCGACCAGCCGACGCTGCAGGCAATAATGCAACAGGCCGGTTTTGAGCGCTGTGACTACCACAACCTGACAGGCGGGATCGTGGCCATACACCGCGGCTACAAGTTCTGATGCCGGCCATGCAGCATACTGCACTGCCAGGAGACGGCTGATGCAACTGCCCGCCACCGCCATCTCGGGATTTGAAACGGTGATTAACCGTTACCTGCGCCTCGACCCGGCTATCGGACCGCGCCTGGCCACCTTGTCCGGACGCTGTATTGCCGTTGAGCTTCGCGGACTCGATTTGACGCTGTATGTATTTCCCGATGAACACGGTATTCAGCTCAGGAACCATGTCGAAGCAGCACCGGATACGGTGCTGCGCGGCACCCCGCTGGGCATGGTACGTCTTGGCGTTGGCGGCGACACGGAAAAAACGCTGTTTTCCGGTGAGGTGCTCATTGAGGGTGACGTCGAAACCGGTCAGGCCTTCAAGGCCATTCTGGATGAACTGGATATCGACTGGGAAGAACAGCTCTCGAAATTGACCGGCGATATTGTCGCTCACCAGCTCGGCAACGTGGCGCGCCGTGGCCGCCGCGCCATCCGGCTTGGCATTGGTACCCTTGAAAAAGATATCAGCGAATATCTGCAGGAAGAGCTGCGGGTACTGCCCACACGCATTGAAACAGAAAACTTCAGTACCGATGTGACCCGCATCAGCATGGATGTTGACCGGCTATCCGCACGGCTGAAACGGCTGCAGATGCAGGCTGGCAAGGATAGCAACAACTGACATGATACGGCCGGCACAAATCATTAGACTGGTACATATCAATTTTGTCCTGGTGCGCCATGGGCTGGATGAAATTATCCTGGCGACGCACCTGTTCCGGCCTTTCCGTTTTCTCTACTACCTGGCACCCTGGAACTGGATTCCTCGGACACGCGGACCACGGGGAGTACGTATCCGGCGCGCACTCGAAGATCTGGGCCCCATCTATGTGAAGTTTGGACAGATCCTGTCAACACGGCGCGACCTGTTGCCGGATGATATCGCGCTGGAACTCGCTCATCTGCAGGATCATGTTCCGCCTTTCCCCGGCAGTGAAGCACGTGTGACTATCGAGGCCGCACTTGGTGCGCCAATTGAAGAGATTTTCCAGCAATTCGACGAGACACCGCTGGCATCCGCTTCCATCGCGCAGGTACACACAGCACAGCTCAGGGATGGTAGCGCCGTCGTGATCAAGGTCCTGCGCCCCAATATCCGCCAGCAAATCACCCGCGATGTGAACCTGCTGTTTACGGTTGCACGACTGGCAGAGCGTTACTGGCAACACGGCCGTCGACTGCGACCGCGCGAAGTGATTGCCGAATTCGAAAAAATCCTCTTCGACGAACTTGACCTGCTGCGCGAGGCCGCCAATGCCTCGCAACTGAGACGTAATTTCAGCGGCACCGAACTGCTGTATGTGCCGGAAGTATACTGGCCCTGGTGCCGTTCCGACGTCATGGTGATGGAACGCATCTATGGCATACAGGTCAGCGATGTAGACGAACTGCGCGCACAGCATATCGACCTGAAAACTCTCTCAGAACGCGGTGTTGAAATATTTTTTACGCAGGTATTTCGCCACAATTTTTTTCATGCCGATATGCATCCGGGCAATATCTTTGTCGGTGCAGACGGTCGTTACATGGCCGTGGATTTCGGCATCATGGGCACCCTTAACCCGGTTGACCAGCGCTACCTTGCCGAAAATTTTCTGGCCTTCTTCAACCGTGACTACCGGCGGGTGGCAGAGTTGCATGTCGAATCGGAATGGGTTCCCGAAGGCACCCGTGTGGATGAATTCGAGTCCGCAATTCGTACCGTGTGTGAACCCATATTTGAAAAACCACTGAACGAAATCTCATTTGGCAATGTGCTGTTAAGACTGTTTCAGACCGCGCGCCGCTTTAACATGGAAGTGCAGCCACAACTGGTACTGTTACAAAAAACACTATTGAATATCGAAGGTCTGGGCAGGCAGCTGTACCCTGAACTGGATCTCTGGAAAACTGCCAAACCGTTTCTGGAACGCACCATGAGTGAACAGCTTGGCGCCCGTTCTTTTTTCCGGAAAATGAAAGAAAGCGTACCCGCATTAAGCGATACCCTGCCGGACATGCCGTTAATGGCTCACCATTTCCTGGAACAGATAAGCACTGGCAAATTGCAGGTGCAATGGACGTCGCATGATCTGAAACGCCTGCGACTTGAAATACGCCGCGCCAATCGACGCAGCTCAAGCACCATCATTGGCACCGGACTTATTGTGACCGCAGCCATCATCTACGGTCTGGATGGCTCCGCACCGTTTATGCTCATGGGCGCTCCCCTACTGAGCTGGATATGTGCAGTCATGGGTATCTTGCTGCTGATTCTCAATCGTCAGGATGATCACGACTAGCAAGGACCCGCGCCGATCGTTGTGCACAAGTGTTGATCAGGTAATCAGTTGATGACGAACCATGATAGCCGCCAGCAGGATACCCAGCGTTACGACCCAGATAAGAATGTAGATACCGACTGACTGGCGGGCCTTGCGTTTTTCCAGCCAGGTACGTGGTTTAACGCCCTTGTGCAGAAACATCAACTTGGCCGACAGGTTGACACACACCACGTTGGCGGCCAGCAACAAGCCGGCACCCAGCGCCATATCCTGCTGACCGCTGCCAAGCAGCATGCCCAGTGTAGCCGCCGGCGGCAGTAATGCCACCGCGACCATCACACCGACCAGTGCACTGGACAGGCCGGTGGTCAGCGACAGTACCGCGGCAGCACCCGAGACAAGCGCCAGCAACACGCCATCCAGCCCCACATCGGTGCGCGCCATAATTTCATCGCTGTGCAGATTGTCCGGCCAGGTAAAACCAATCGCCGCCGCGATCAGCATGGCAAGCCCCAGACCCGCCAGATTGGTTTTCAGTGACTGCCACATTAATTCGCCATCCCCCAGCGAAGTGGCAAAAGCCAGCGAAATGTTGGGGCCCAGCAGGGGTGCGATCACCATGGCACCAACGATAACCGCGACGTTATTCTCGATCAGTCCGATAGAGGCAACAATCGTTGACAAAAACACCATCAACAAGAAATTGCTGTCCAGCCGTGCTTCACGTTCGATACGCTCATAGAGTTCTTCACGTGTGTGGCTCCCGTTCGCGGTCTTCTTGTGGTCAGACACCGCGTCGTCATCTGCACGTGGCAATGTGGCTTCAACCGGGAGAATAATAATGCGTGCCGTTTCGCTGGTAGCGAGTACGCTGAGAAGGGCATCAATCACATGCTGGCGGTTGCCATCATCAACCAGCATCCGCAACGCGATGCGTCCATCCTCGCCTTCAGGACCATGCCAGTAATCAGTGACCTGATGCTGCTCTGCAATACCGGCCAGAGTAGACAGGTGGCCACCATCTGCAACGATCTCTATAAGACGCATGATGGTTGTTGTCCGGCACTAGCGGCATTCAGGATGACGCTGGCTATCAGGCGCGCTGCAGGCCCCTTTCAACCTCATCGCGCTTTTCTCTTCCTGCCAGCAGCTCGATGAGCGACAGTGCAAAATCCATCGCTGTTCCTGGTCCGCGCGAGGTAATGACAGTGCCATCCATGACGACTGCAGTGTCCCGGTAATCAAGTCCCGGAATGGTATTCGCTTCCAGCGCACCGGGATAACAGGTCGCAGATTTACCGTCTAGTAACCCGGCCTGTGCCAGCACCCTGGGAGCGGCACATATTGCCGCTGTATATTTACCGGCAGCAGACATGCTGCGCAGGCACTCAATAATACGCTCATCGTCACCCAGATTGTCTGCACCCGGCAGGCCTCCGGGCAGTACAATCATGTCGTAGTCGCGCTGCAAGGCACTCTCAAGGGTCATGTCCGGCAACAGCACCAGGCCACGGGAAGCGCGCACCGGCTGTTCATCCAGACCGGCTGTCACCACCTCGACACCCGCTCGCCGCAGCAGGTCTACCACGGTCACTGCTTCCAGTTCCTCACAGCCCTGCGCTAACGGGACAAGGACGTTTGCCATGCAACCCTCCGGTCATTCTGCAGTTCAATCAGGCGCGATACCGGCAACAGCCGTACCCCCTGCCGCTGCAGGTTTTCAAGTTCTTCTGTGAGCACATTCAGTGTACCCGTGAGTGGATGCCCTATTCCCAGCGCAGTGCCATCACGCTTGGCGATTGCGATCAGTTTTCTGAATTGCTCACGTACCGCCTCGGGGTCAGGGTCATTGTCGAGAAAAACATTTCGGGAGATGTTTGGGACGCCGTACTCTAATGCGATCTGACTCGCGACTGTCTCCTTGGTAGTGCGACTGTCGACAAAGAAAAGGTCACCACGCTGATTAATGGCCTGCATCAACCACGCCATGTTGCCCGGGTGCCGTGTCAGCAAACTGCCCTTGTGGTTGTTCAGGCCGCTGACATGGGGTACAGCTGCTATCTCGTCTGCCAGTGTATCCATGAACTGCTGTTGTGTCATATCCAGCGTCAGCGTGCCTTCCTCAACACGCTGGTTTTCATGATCGACTGCCTGCATCGGCAGGTGCAGCATGATTTCCTTGCGATGGGCGTGCGCCTGGCTGGCAAGCGCTTTCGTGAAGGGACCATAGGGCAGGAAGGCACAGGCAACCGGCCCCGGCAGTTTAACGGCTCGCATGCCCAGTTCACGCTGATTACCGAGGTCATCAATAATCAGCGCGATGCCGGGCAGCTTACTTTCAGTATCCGCGTGAGCGGCGTTTACAATCATCAGGGCAAACACCTGAAAATACAGCCATACAGTAACAGGGAACCATTTGGCCGATTTAAATTTCATTTGCCAACGATTGGATTACTGCATGCGTTCCTGAAGGATTGCCAGTCCCTTCAACAGATTCAGCGCTTCGTAAAGCATGTAATCATCCATTGCTGACACGGTGACCTCCTCTTCTTCAGCCTCACCGGATTGCTGCTCATCGTCGCCATTACCATTATCCAGGTGACGGGTCAGGTTTGCTTCCTTTAAAGGCTCGATATTCTGGTCGACGGTAGCAACCTCAATACTTTCCAGTTCGATATCCGGTGTAATTCCTTCCGCCTGGATTGATTTACCTGAAGGTGTGTAATAGCGTGCAGTGGTTAATTTCAGCGCAGATTCGCTACTGAGTGGCAAAATAGTCTGCACCGACCCTTTGCCAAAGGTCTTAACGCCCACGATAATGGCACGCTTATGGTCCTGTAACGCGCCGGCTACAATTTCCGAGGCAGAGGCTGAACCCTGGTTTACCAACACAACCAGTGGTGCACCATCAATGACGTCATCCGGGGTCGCATTGAAGCGTAAACGGGAGTCAGCGATACGTCCTTCTGTATAGACAATCATGCCCTTCTTCAGGAAAGCGTCAGACACGGCCACCGCACCATTCAGCACTCCACCGGGATTGTTGCGTAAATCCAGCACCAGGCCCTGCAACGCGCCCTTGTTTTCTTTTTTCAGTTTATCGATGGCATCGATCATGTTTTCTGCCGTCTTCGACTGGAACTGGGAGATTCGCAAATAGCCAAAGCCGGGTTCGAGCATACGCGCCCTGACGCTCTTTACCTTGATGACATCCCGCGTGATACTGATCTTGAGTGGCTGATCTACTCCTTCACGCACAATGGTCAGTTCGATATCAGAACCTGGCTTGCCACGCATGATTTTTACGGCCTCATTGAGAGTCATTCCCTTGACCGGAGTGTCATCCAGGCGAATAACCAGGTCACCGGCCTTTACACCGGCGCGCTGTGCCGGCGTATCATCGATCGGTGCAATGACCTTGACGAAGCCGTTTTCCATCCCCACTTCAATACCGAGGCCACCGAACTGGCCGGTGGTTCCTACCTGCAGCTCGGTAAACTGTTCAGCATCCAGGTAAGCGGAGTGCGGGTCCAGCCCTGACAGCATGCCACGGATAGCATTTTCGATCAGTTCCTTGTCGTCCACATCGACAACATAGTCATTCTTGATACGTCCAAAAACGTCACTGAAGGTGCGTAATTCCTCGACCGGCAACGTCGCCTGAGTACTCTCACGTTCAGCAAACACACCATGTCCTATTGATACCAGTACACCGGTAACCAGACCGGTCAGTACCAGCAGATAATTTTGTAATTTGGGTTTCATGTATTTATTCCATGCTAGGTCAACGGGTAATTCGACTTGGCTGCCTGATAAAGGGTTGAGTATTGCCGTTGACAAGACAACACGACAATATCACAGCCCCGGTTACAGCGGTATCGGCGTCCGCCCTGAAAGCTTTCATCTACCGGTAAATCTGCCATTTTCATAGCGTCAGACAATAGCCCGAAGGCATATTTCCAGCCAACAGGTGGCTGACTTCTAGTTGCTCGCCTGTAGCGGTACCGGCTGTCCCTTGAACCAGGTTGTCGGGTTGAACGGTCGGCCGTCCTTGCGCAACTCCAGGTAAAGACCGTCCTGGTCCTGTCCTCCACTGCTACCGGCAGCCGCTACCACCTCACCACGTTTCACCCATTCACCGACATCCCTGTAGAGACTTCGATTCTGTCCGTAAAGAGACATATATCCGTCACCATGATCGATGATCAGCAACAGGCCAAAACCCCGCAACCAGTCAGCAAAAGCGACTCGGCCCGTGGCAATGGCATGTACATCGGTACCGGCACGTGTGGCGATAACGATGCCGCTGGACTGAAGCTCACCCGAGGCCTGCTTGGCTCCGTATCGTCGTGTGATGCGCCCTGCCACCGGCCAGAGTAATTTTCCTTTCAGCTGTTGCAGAGAGCTGGCATCCCCCTGCGGCGGAACATTGCGCATGGCCTTCTGTAAAGACTTTACCAGTGCCTGCAGGCGCTGTTCATCCTGCTGCAAGGTGGATAACTCGCTCGACTTGAGCTGCAAATCACGCTGCAGCTGAACAAGGATCCTGCGTCGCTTGTCCTGCTCCAGCGTCAGTTGTGCTGATTTTTCCCGTTGTTGCAATTGCAGGTGTTCAATTTCTGCCTGCTGCTCAACAAGTGCACGCTCGATGTCATTGATTCTTGCAAGTGTCGTCCGCAATTCCTGCATGCGGGCAGCGCGCGCGCGCGCGAAGTAACCATGGTAGGTCATCATCCTTCCGACCAGTGCAGGATCTTGCTGGTTCAATAATAACTTGATTCGCTGCTGCCTGCCTGCTGAATAGGCCGTTTGCAAGTCCAGCATCAGCGTCTGACGCAGCGCCGCCAGCACCTGGCGTTCAGTGGCTCTATCGTTGTCCAGTGCCTCTGTCTTCAGGCGTATAGCCTCGGAATCAGCATCCAGCCGGCGTAGCTCGGCGGTTACTTTGCCAATCTCCTTTTCTGTCTTTTCCAGTGCCGCCCGCACGTCAGTGCGCTGCCCACGCATGGAATCGACATCAGTCTTTATGTCATCGATGTGCTCACGCAGCTTCTGCAGTTTCTGTGTCTGAACAGCGATATCTTCTGCCGCGGCGCGCCCAGACAGCAGCGCCATCAGCATGAACATATGCAGTAGCAACACTGGCGGATGGACTGCGCAGGCAATTGCAGGAATGATACGCCGCCGGCCTGAAGGCCAGTGCCTGTCAGCCATGCATGTCCACGACTGCTTCCGGCTCGGCGGCATCATTGACTTCCGACAGCAACTCCACCAGCGGGTGGCCGGTCATGTCCGGCGGTATTGGCATGTTCATGAGCGCCAGCATCGTCGGTGCAATATCAGACAATGCACCGTTTTCCTGCATCTGGGCAGGGCGCCCGACGTAAACCAGTGGCACAAGATTAGTGGTATGCGCCGTGTGTACCTGGCCGCTATTATTGTCCAGCATCAATTCAGCATTGCCATGATCGGCAGTCACCAACATTTCACCACCATGCTTGTCGATTGCACACATGATCCGGCCAAGGCATGTATCGATGGCCTCAATGGCTTTCACTGCAGCGTCAAATTTACCGGTATGGCCGACCATATCCGGATTGGCGTAATTGCAGATGATGACATCATAGCTGTCACCCTCGATTGCGGCGACCAGATGGTCAGTCACTTCGGGGGCACTCATCTCCGGCTTCAGGTCATAGGTGGTTACCATCGGTGATTTCACCAGTATCCGGTCTTCACCATCAAACGGCTTTTCCCGACCACCGTTGAAAAAAAACGTCACATGTGCATATTTCTCGGTTTCCGCAAGCCGCAACTGATGCAAACCATTCTTTGCCACATACTCACCAAAGACATCCTTGAGACGTTCTGACGGATAGGCGACAGGCACATCAAAGTCAGCCTTGTATTCGGTCAAACTCACGAAACTTCCAAGCTTGGGTACATGTCGCCGAACAAAGCCATCAAAATCAGGTTCGATGAACGGTCGTGTTATCTGACGCGCTCGATCTGACCGAAAGTTCATGAAAACGATGATATCGCCGTCCTCGACAACAACCGGCCGGTCCCCCTCGGGGACAATGGTGGTGGCCTTGACGAATTCATCACTCTCGTCGCGTGCATAGGCCATCTGCAGTGCGCTCATGGCATCCAGCGCCTGGAATTCTGCCTTTCCCTGCGTAATCAGATCGTAGGCGGCCTGAATGCGCGGCCAACGGTGATCTCGATCCATGGCATAGTAGCGGCCGATGATCGATGCAAAGCGGCCACCACCAAGTTTGTCGAACAACTGTTGCATGGCTTCAATGGATGCTGCAGCGCTGCGGGGAGAGGTATCACGTCCATCCAGAAAGGCATGCAGGTAAACCTTTTGCGCGCCACGCTGTAGCGCCAGTTCCACCATGGCATGGATATGTTCTTCGTGGCTGTGCACACCACCGGGGGACAACAGGCCAAGTACATGAACCGCCTTGCCATTATCTTTCGCCAGATCGACCGCATCAGTTAACGTGTGGTTCCTGTAGAAGGAACCGGTTTTGATGGCACGGCTGACGCGGGTAAATTCCTGGTAAACCACCCGGCCTGCACCCAGGTTCAGGTGACCGACCTCGGAATTGCCCATCTGGTCGGCCGGCAAGCCCACTGCGGCGCCCGAGGTGCGTATCAGTGTATGAGGGTGGTTGTTCCAAAGCCTGTCCCAGACAGGTTTGTTCGCTGCCGCAATGGCATTGTGCTGTGGCGTCTCACTGTAGCCCCATCCATCGAGGATAAGCAGTACCATAGGCCTTGCGGCACCCGTTTTAGATGTCTTTTGTTGATGTTTGCTCATGTATTTAGAGAGAGTCTAATTCAGCTCGGTTCCTGATTGCCAGTGTTGCTGGCAGGCAGTGGGCAGAAACTGTCTGAACCAGAGGATAATGTCAATGTTTCAGCTGCTTGCCTGTAGCCGAAACGGCTTATTATTGTATAATGTTTTAATAATGAATGCAGTAAGCTACAATTAAATCAGTTATTTGAAGGGGGAAGCATGATGTTAAGCAGCGAATCACTCATCACACGTGATGAAGACATAGACCGTGCCTCACGCTCCCTCAAGGCCATGTCTCATCCGCTACGGCTGAAGATTCTTTGTACACTCGGCGACCAGGAAATCAGTGTGCAGGACATTGTGGAGCGTGTAGGCACCTCGCAAAGCAATATATCACAGCATCTCGCTATTCTCAGAGACAAGGGCATTCTTGCCTCACGCAAGGATGCTAACCGGGTCTACTACCGCGTCGGTGATTCGCGTACCTTGCGCTTGATTGGCATGATGCGTGAAGTTTTTTGCCACAGCCCTTGAGTAACACCCACTACAATATTTCATCCTGGATCCTATCTCATCCCAACTAAAGACTTTGTCGTCCGATGGAAACTCAGCAGCTGATTGAATTTGCCGGTAATCATCCCCTGCTGGTGCTGGCCTTGTTTGCTATTGTCGTGATGCTGATCGTGTCCGAAATTCAGCAGCGCCTTAGTCGTGTCAAAGAGGTCAGTCCCGCTGAAGCAACCCGCCTGCTCAATCATGAAAATGCCACCATGATTGATATGCGTACTGACAAGGATTATCGTGAAGGCCATATTGCCAATGCCATTAGCGCGCCGACGGGTATTGCAGATATTCCGGCTACCCTGAACAAATACCGTGAACGTCCGGTGGTCGTTTATTGCCAGCGCGGACAGCGCTCAACAGCATTTTGCAACAAGCTCAGCAAACAGGGCTTTGCATCGGTGTATAACCTTAAAGGCGGTGTTACAGCCTGGCAAAAAGCGGATCTGCCTCTGACAAAAAACAGTTAACCGGTCTCTACAGATCAACACAAATTACCAGGAATCCTAACTATGGCGGATAACCAATCGGCAGTTCCTCAGAACGAAGGACAACAGAAATCCATACAGCCGCTGAAGATCTATCTGAAAGACGTTTCATTCGAGACACCAAACTCACCTGCTATTTTCCTCAAGAAGTGGGAACCCAACATTGAATATGAAATCGGTAACAGCGCTGCACAAACCAATGATGGTCATCACGAGGTGGTACTGCTGTTAACCATCACGGTCAAGGTAAACGGTGAAACAGCATATCTTGCAGAGGTTCACCAGGCAGGTATATTTTCAATTACAGGCCATAACCCCGACGATTATCAGCAGCTCCATAGTGTCCATTGCAACCGATTTCTGTATCCCTATGCCTGTGCTGCGGTATCCGACCTGGTAACAAAGGGCGGTTTCCCACAACTTCTTCTGTCACCTATCAACTTTGATCTCATGTATCAAAAACGGCTTGAGGAAATGCAGTCTGCACAAGCAACGCCAGCAGAACACTAGTTTTCTGCAGCCGGCTTAACGGAAACACGGCAGATACTGGAAATTAATGCGCGATAAGGGAATCACAGTCCTCGGTGCCGGCTCATGGGGCACAGCGCTCGCTATCCGGCTGGCCAACAATACTAATACACCCTGCCTGTGGGGCCATGAAACGGTTTTCATGGCGATGCTGTCCCGGGAACGCCAGAACCAGCAGTTTCTCCCCGGTTTTCACTTTCCGGAAAAGCTGTGCATAGAGGCCCGTCTCGACCGGGCTGTGCAGGCCAATCGTGACCTGTTAATCGTTGTTCCCAGCCATGCGTTTCGTGAGGTGCTGAAAAGCGTCGCCCCCCTGCTTAACGAAAAATCGCGCATCGCCTGGGCCACCAAGGGCCTGGAACAATCCAGCGGCAAGTTTATGAGTGACGTCTTCGAGGACGTGCTGGGCGTGAAATATCCGGCTGCCGTTGTATCCGGACCGACCTTTGCCAGGGAAGTCGCTGCAGACCTGCCGACCGCGCTGACCGTCGCATCCAACAACCCGGTCTTTGCCAATGATATGGCGGCCCGTCTGCATGGTGGCACCATGCGCGCCTACACCAGTGACGACATGGTCGGTGTGCAGTTGGGTGGAACGGTAAAAAATGTCCTTGCGATTGGAACGGGTATTGCCGATGGCATGCAATTCGGCGCCAACAGCCGCGCGGCACTGATCACACGCGGGCTTGCGGAAATCATTCGCCTCGGTGATGCCATGGGTGCACGCCGTGAAACACTGATGGGACTATCCGGTGTCGGCGACCTGATACTGACCTGTACCGATGACCAATCGCGCAATCGTCGCCTGGGGCTGGCGTTGGGCACAGGCAGCGAAATTGATGTTGCCCTGAAGCAGATCGGACAGGTTGTTGAGGGATACAATACCGCCCGGGAAGTAGTGCAACTGGCCAAACAATACCGGGTTGAAATGCCGATTTCCGAACAGGTCTACCGTGTGCTGCACGAAGGATTGGCGCCTGCTGAAGCCGTGCATAATCTACTGGCGCGCGAAATCAGATCAGAGTCCATCAATTGAACCCCTGAATGCCTGCTGTCGCCAGGCCTCGTATACCAGTATGGAAACGGTATTCGAGAGATTCAGGCTACGACTGTTCGCTGTCATCGGTACACGCAACACGGCGCTACGACCAACTGCCTGCAACACACCTTCAGGCAGGCCGCGCGTTTCCGGCCCGAACAGGAAGGCATCACCAGCCTGGTAACGGGGCTTGGTATAGCAACAGGCGCCCCGGGTCGACACCGCCCATAGTCGTGTCGGCTTGATGGTTTCAATAAAGACGTCCAGTGAGTCATGCTCATGCACGCTGGCCCACTCGCGGTAATCGAGCCCCGCGCGGCGCAACTTGCGATCATCCAGTACGAACCCGAGTGGATGAATCAAATGCAAGACACTGCCGGTATTGGCACAAAGGCGTATGATATTGCCCGTATTTGGCGGAATCTCCGGCTGATACAACACCACATGGAACATCAGGGAACCCCTGCAAGCGGGAATTTAACTTACGCTAATGACGGAAATTGAACAGCAAAAACTGGCCGTGGACTTCTGCGGACTTTCACTGGCATCACCACTGGTCCTGTTATCAGGCTGCGTCGGCTTTGGCGAAGAATATACACGGGTTGCCGGCTTTTCCAACCGGGATGTCGGCGCCGTCTGCCTGAAGGGTACCACGCTGCAACCCCGACTCGGCAACCGGCCGCACCGGGTCGCTGAAACACCTGCCGGCATGCTCAATGCCATCGGTCTTCAGAATCCGGGTACTGACCATGTCATCAGGGAAATCCTGCCATCGCTGGATTTCAGCGAAACACGCTTCATAGCCAACGTTTCCGGGTCCACGGTAGAGGAATATGCCGAGGTAACGCGCCGCTTTGATGATTCCCCCATCGACGCCATCGAGATCAATATCTCCTGCCCGAATGTCAAGGAAGGCGGGGTCACCTTCGGCAATGACCCGGACATGTCGGCACGCGTGGTCGCCGCCTGCCGCGCGGTCACGGGCAAGCCGCTGATCACCAAGCTATCGCCCAACCAGACCGACATCAGTGACAATGCCCGCCGCTGCATCGACGCCGGCACCGATGGCTTCGCCGTGATCAACACCCTCATGGGCATGGCCATCAATATCGAAACACGCACCCCCATCATCGGCAACAACCAGGGCGGGTTGTCCGGCCCGGCCATCAAGCCGGTGGCGCTGCTGAAGGTGCACCAGGTCTACCAGGTCTGCAAGGCCCACGATATACCTATCATTGGCCAGGGTGGCATCACCACGGTCGCGGATGCCATCGAGTTCCTCATCGCCGGTGCCAGCGCCGTCGGCGTGGGTACCGCCCTGTTCTATGATCCACTGATCTGCAGCAAGATGAACCGCGGGATTGCGGACTACCTTGACCGGCATGAACTGACCTCGGTCAGCGATCTCACTGGCAGCCTCATCCTGAACACCCCGCCACCCGCACCCTGCTCGGGCTGATAACTCCCTGACAGGCCGTTTCACAGGCCATCCTGACCATCTGCGTATCTGTAGTGGAATTACTCTAAAGCTCCTGCAGGTCTGACCGATACGTAGAAGTACGTACGCCTATTTGTCTGGGGCATACATGAATACCATTGGTTTTGTACGGGCTATTACCCAAGGAGATATCGTGAACAAGTTCTTCAAAGTATTCGTTACAGCATGTTTTCTGGCAGCAAGCAGTCTGCCGGGCCCTGTGCTGGCCGAGTCCAACAGTGCTGTCGGTGCATCGCCCTCGGCATCAGCAAGACTGGATTTCCAGATCGTCATTCCGGGTATCCTGCGTTTCCAGGTCGGTACCACAGGTGCCAACAATGTCGACCTGATTGAATTTCAACCGGCCGGGGCCACCCTCGGTGACGGCACAGATACCGCTGCCACGGCAGGTAGTGGCGACCTTGGCAGTGGCGGTGTCACGGTGGCCCTGTTAAGCAATGCCGGGCAGGTCACCATCACGGAGACCAATAACAGTGGTGGCGCAGGCCTCGACAATGGCGCCGGCGACACTATCCCCTATACGGAAATTCTGACCACCAGTGGCGACCCGACCAACTTCGCTGCCCCGACGCTGTCGGACAGTTCTTCCAACACATCTCAACCGCCTCCGAATGTCGGCACCAAGGTTACCGTCCGCAACACGACCTGGACCTACAGCTACGACAACTCGACGGTTTACCCGGAAGGTACCTACGGTGGTGTAAACACCCAGGGTGGCCGTGTCACCTACACCGCTGCAACACCCTAGCCGTCAGGTAAATACCGCAAGAACCAGGGGCCGTGACTGCCAGGCAGTCACGGCCCTTGGTATTCAGGGGTGCATAAAGGTAGCATTGCAGGTAATGACTGTTACCACTGCACCTGATCCACAACACCATATACCACGCACACTTGCGGCAGTTTTTCTGCTGGGCTGCACCCTGTGGTCATCGCTGGCCGATGCCATCATCATCAATCTGAATAACCGCGCCAACACCCGCATTGATATACGTGTTGGGGGCAACGGCAACAACATCAGCGAGGTCACATTTGCAGTTCCTGCCGCGCAACTCGGGAATGGCATACCCATCACCGGCTCGCCCCAGATCAGGTTTCGCCTGCAGGTCCGTGCCTCCGGTGCCAACCCGGTCACCGCTACCTTGACGGTCAATTCGACCGGCACACTGGTTAACAACGATGTAGCCAGCACCAGCTTCATCCCGTTCTCGGATATCAGCTGGGTATCCCGGGACGGTGACATACCTTCGGGCGAATTTACCAATTCGCCCAACCAGGACATTGTGGACGTGCGCAGCTCGCGGCGCTATGCAGACTTCCATACCTTTAGCTATAAAAACACCTCAACGCTGGAGGCCGGCACCTACGAGGGACGAGTGATCTACACCTTCGCAGCCCCATGAGAAACTGCCTGCTCATCTGCATGCTTGCCTTGCTTTGCGCGCCCGCTGCCGCAGAACGGCTCGACGACAGCCTGTCAAGACAACAGCAGTTCGACCTCGACCTCGACTGGAAATATACTGGCAAAACCGATGAACTCACTGAACGGCAATTGAATGCACTCACGGCTCAGGCGCGTTATGTCGAGATTCGTCTGAATACGGCATCCTATGTAGGCCAGCAAGGCGCCATCTATATCAGCCTGCCGATCGCTATTCGTGGCACCGGCGATTCAACAGCGCTGCGCATGAGCTGGGAGACCAACGGTTTGTTTGCCAACGGTGCTGTCAGCGCCGGTAATCGTGCCAAGCTGTTCGAGGGCGAAATCACCGAGGACGTGATGACCGATGTCTTTAATTTCACCTTTGACATTGATGCCCGTCAGGTTTACAACAACCTGCGCTTTCAACCCGAGTTTGATATCGAAACCTTCTGACATGCCAAAAAAGTCGTTCTCCACACTCATCCTGCTATGCAGCTGCCTGGCCAGTCCGGTCCAGGCAGACGGATTCTCGGCCATGGTCTCGCCGCCACGCTTCGAACTGCAGGGGAAAGCCGGCGAGGTCATTCGCCAGATCGTGGATATCGAGAATGCTGGCGATGTCGCGGCATCCTTTGCGATTCGCACAGCTGACTGGGACCTTACAGAGGGCGGCGCCGTTACCATTCACCCGCCGGCGCTGCAGCCCGGCAGCTGCCGTCCCTGGGCACGCCTGGAGCGTCGCACAATCCGGCTGCAGCCGCAGGCTGGCAAGCGATTTCGCTTCGAGATACATGTACCGAACCCGGTACCTGCGGGTGAATGTCGCCTGGCAATCCTGGTAGAACCCGGTGATGAAAACGAGATGCTGGCGCGAGCCAGAAATATTCGCTTTCCGGTACAGGGGCGTATCGCAATCATTATCTATGTGACCGTGGGCGACGCAAGACCGCAGCTATCGGTGCAATCGCTGCAATTGGAAGACATCGACGGACGCCTGATGCCGGTGGTGGTACTGGCAAACAGTGGCAACGCCCATGGCAGGCCGGACGGCTTCCTGGAGGGTAGAGACGGCAGTGGCAGGCGCATCGATTTTACCGTGGCACAGACACCCGTGCTGCCGGGACAGGCCCGCGCAATAACAATCTGGCAGGCAACGGCAGAGGGTGAAGACCCTGTCACACTGACACCGCCACTGGCTATCAAGGGTGTGATCGAGTGGGATGGCGGCCAGGAACGCATCGACACCACCCTGAAATAAATAAATGTCTCCCGGACAGCTATTCGTTAATACGCGTGAGCGCAAAATCGAGCATGCTGCTCTGGCGTACCGTCACTCCAACCGCTCGCGGCGTTTCATCATCAAGTCCCCACGGCAGAGCCAGATCTTCCACCGCCACTGAGACCTTGTGATCACCGGCCGGTACATTGCGGAAGGTATAGCGTCCCAGATTATCCGTGACGCTTTCATAACGACCATCCAGATAGACAAACACACCGCTCGCGGCGCGCTCACCGGCCTGTCGTTCACCGTCCCGGTTCATGTCATAAAACACCTCACCGCTGATCTCGCCAAAACCGGACGAACCGGTCTGGTTGCCCATGGCGAGGTAAGGCCGCCCACCACTGAAATCGTGCCGCACCCTGAACAGCAGGCTTTTCTCTTCAATGTCGAAGACATCTGCGAATGCATCAAGCGGCTCTTCGGCACGCGTCCAGGTCAGGTCCAGGCGGGCATCCCAGTGACGCCGGAAATACCAGACCGCCCCGAGTGTCGCGTTGTAATTATCTGTATCTGCCTGACCGGTGGTTTTTACACGCGTATATGTCGCGCTACCGTTCCAGATAAATTCCGGTGTTACCGTATGCGTAAACAATACACTGGCAGAGTCACGCTGTTGATTGCTTGTGAGCCTGTTGGTCCTGGCATGTGACAACGTCGTAGACAGCGACAGCTCGCGCAGCAGGTCCCAGCTCTGATCCCATATCAGTCCATGCGCATCTCCATCTTCGCCAGCCTCCTCGATATCCGCAATAAACACCTCGAGGCGACTGGTGCCAATTCCGAAACGCTGTTGCACAAAGGTCGACAAACGCAGTATTTGCGATCTGTCCCCCGCCAGGTCATTTCGCGGTTGCAGACGATTGAAACTCGCGGTCCCGCCGACACTCATATAGCGCTGGAGACGCCGGTTGCCGGTTACGAACACACTGGTGTTACGGCGCTGCGGAAGATCATCGCGCTGATCAACATTATTCTCGTTGAAGTCGGTGCCCAGCGTCAGGTTATAGCGTGGTGAACGCAGCTCGGAGCGCGTGTAGATGCCCTGCTGGTCGTCGAGGATAGGCGCATCACTCCACAACAGATCCGGGTCCAGTCTGAAGATACCGTAGCGATGTCGCCAGCGCCCCAACTGGTCATCACCGTCCAGCCAGATACCATTGCCACCTTCGCTGTCGAGCAAGGCATGACCGACATAGCGGTGGCGCAAGTCATCCGTCTGGTACTGCAGTGCCGCGGCGCCGCTTTCATGATCAGGGACCTCGTCAGAATCATCGATAGCAATGAATTGCCCGGTGACCAGCCAGTTGCTGCCCATGGCATGGCTGGCACCGAGAGAGGCCAGGCTGCCCGAGGTGGTATCAAAATCCTCGATACGACCGACCCCAAGGGTACCGATCCGCCCGGCACTGATGCGCAGGTCGGTGCGTCCGTTACGTGACCAGTTTTTTGCACCCGATACCAGCGTGGAAGGCAGGCTGATACGATAGCTGTTACTGAGCACCGGATCGGCATCGCTGCGCAGGATGCCAAGGCTGTTATCAAGCAACCAGTTGTTACTGGCAGCGAAGCCATACTGTCGCAGTGTCAGACGACCGCCAACATTGTCGGGCTCGTCAAAACCGCTAAATGGCTGCTCGTAGCGCGCCGTTGCATACATTTCCAGTTCACCGTAGTGTCGCGTTTCGCGCTGCCCGTGCAGTATGACACCGTCTTCATAGGACTTCCCGGCGGTATCGATGTCCTGTTGGAAATGGAGGTACTGGGTACTGAAGCTGCGATAACCTTCCGGCTGCTGCTGTTCATCATCACCCAGGAATTCCTCGCTTCCAGGGGCCAGCGGGTCGATCAGCTGATCGACATAGGCAGTCTGTGCGTCGGCGGCAGGTGTGGAGGTGGACTCTTCGGCAACTGCACAAACGCTGAACATGGCAAGCAGGCAAAACAGTGGCATGCTGCTCGCTGAGACAAGCGGCAGCGCCTTCGTTGACTCAAGCCGCATGAGCGACAATGAAGGTTAGATAACTGCAGCTGGACGTTACATACTTACGGACAATCATTCTGGTGTATAGCGGCTAACCCGTTCAACAACAGAGCGATTGAAACACAGACGCCGCTATGCGTCCATCGACGCAAGGCCTCTAGTGAATACTTTCCAGCTCCTTCAACTTGCGAGTCAGGGTATTGCGCCCCCATCCAAGTAAACGCGCCGCGTCCTGGCGTCGCCCGCCGGTTTGCTGCAACGCAACCTCTATAAGTACGCGCTCAAAGTTGGGTAACGCTTCATCCAGCAGTTGCTCTGCCCCGCCAGCCAGTTGTTGTTGTGCCCACTGTCGTAACAGACCTTGCCAGTCTGCTGTTGTCTGGGACGCACTGGCATCTGTCGTGCTCAATTCATCCGGCAGATCCTCGACATGGATTTCCTGGCCAGGTGCCATCACGGTTAACCGGCGACACAAATTCTCAAGCTGACGCACATTACCAGGCCAGTCCAGCGACGACAGTAATGCCGCTGCTTGCGCGCTCAATGTTTTCGTCTCGACTTCCAGTTCAATGGCAGCCAGTTGCAGAAAGTGCTGCATTAGCAACGGTATATCCTCGCGGCGTTGGCGCAGCGGTGGTATCTGGATGCGGATAACATTGAGGCGATGAAACAGATCTTCACGAAACTGCCCTTCATGCACCCGCTGCTCAAGGTTCTGGTGGGTCGCTGCAATAATGCGAACATCGACCTTTTTGGGTGTGTGCGCTCCCACCGGATAAAATTCGCCATCCGCCAGCACGCGTAGCAGGCGGGTCTGCAGCTCGGCAGGCATATCACCAATTTCATCCAGCATCAGCGTACCGCCATTGGCCTGCTCAAAACGTCCGGCACGGCGATTTTGCGCGCCTGTGAACGCACCTCGTTCGTGACCGAATAACTCGGATTCCAGTAGATCACGGGGAATCGCCGCCATGTTGAGTGCCACAAACGGCTGCTTGGCACGCGCACTGTGCTGATGCAATGCCAGTGCAACCAGCTCTTTACCAGTACCTGACTCACCGTTGATCAGTACCGTCGCATTGGAGTGCGCCAGACGGCCGATGGCACGAAACACTTCCTGCATCGCAGGTGCCTTGCCCACGATTTCCGGTGCATTCTCCATTACCTGCGGCACCGTTTCGACCTGTTGCTGTGCACGTAACTCGAGAGCCCGGGTGACCAGTGCCACAGCTTCATCGATGTCAAACGGCTTCGGCAGATACTCGAATGCCCCGCCCTTGTAAGCTGCAACCGCACTGTCAAGATCGGAGTGGGCTGTCATGATAATAACCGGCAAGTCGGGATAGCGGCTATGAATGTGCTCCAGCAGGGCCAGCCCGTTCATGCCCGGCATGCGGATATCGGTGACGATAACGGCGGGTTCCTGCTTGCCGATGGCTCGCAGCGCACTTTCCGCAGAATCAAATTGCATGACCTGCAGGCCGGAATTGCCGAGCGCCTTGTCCAGCACCCAGCGAATTGAGCTGTCATCATCAATAACACAGATTGTTTCGTTATGGCTCATGCTTTCCATCCAGTGGCAGCAAAATAGTAAATACTGTTTTCCCCGGCTGACTGGTGCATTCAATCAGGCCCTGGTGACGACTGATCAGTGCCTGTGCGATGGACAAGCCGAGGCCGGTTCCGTCACTGCGACCGGTAATCATCGGGTAAAAGATCTGCTTGCGCAGTTCTTCATTAATACCGGGGCCGTTATCAATGACTTCTACGCGTGCAACGAGGCGATGCTTGACGCTGCCAATATTAAAATTACGCCGTATGCGGGTACGCAGGGTGATCTTGCCCATGTTTCCCAGTGCCTGCGCTGCATTACGCACAATGTTCAGGATTGATTGCAGCAACAGGTCCCTGTCAGCCTGCAAGTCCGGCAGACTGGGATCATAGTCGTGCTTGATAAGCAGGCCTTCCCCCGCTTCGACACGCACCAGTTCACGTATATGCTCGAGCACCTCGTGAATATTCACAGACTGGATATTGGGCATATTGTTGGGGCCCAGCATGCGGTCCAGCAACGACTGCAGGCGATCAGCCTCACTGATAATGATGTGGGTATATTCCTTCAGCGCTGCCTCACTGATTTCCCGCTCCAGTAATTGTGCAGCACCACGTAATCCGCCCAGTGGATTCTTGATTTCGTGTGCGAGTCCGCGCAGCAGTTCGTGCGTGGCCTGTTGTTGCATGATCAGACGCTCCTCCTGCTCGATGCGCAGGTGGTGGTCTATCTGGCGCAATTCGATCAGTACAAGGGGGTGACCGGCACTGTCCGTCATCGGTGTAAACGTACAGTTGACCCGCAGGTCTGCTGAATCCGGCAACTCCAGCAGGCAGCCACGGTGATTGACAACATGCCCGGTGGCCAGTGTAGCGTTCATCTGCTCGATAATTTCCTCTGCATTTAGCACCAGTTCGCTGACGGTGCGACCGCAGACATGACGTGCACTGTGAGCAAGCATGACTTCGCCAGCCTGATTGATCGATATCAGCCGAAACCGGGTATCGAAAACCAATAGCGCGGTCCCCATGCTATCGAGTATCCGCTCGGCACCTAGTTCCATTAGATGGGAATCTGCAGTCATATCGAGCTATGATGCAAAAAACAAACCAACATATTCAAAACGGGCGCCATTTTAAGAACAAATAAATACATTATTTATTACAATAACTTATGCAACACATAAAACGCATGGGCAACAGGGAGAGCCACAGCAGTATAACGACTGCCGGCTAAATGCACCAGAATGGTGCGCGCGATCAGTCTTCCTTGGGCTGCGGCGGATTAATCAGATTCGGATTGAGAGAATGAATATTCGGATTTGGGCTAAGAACATTCGGGTTGCGGTTACGAAAGCCGGGATTTGCCGGTAACTCGGCCAAATCAGGGTCATCGATATCTGCTGCAGTGCCACTAAAATCAGCTATATCCTTGCGCGTATAGGGTTGAAAGGTTTCATCACCGACAATGTTCGGATTGTCCGTGATGTAACCCGGGTTGTCTGTCACTGAACCCTGCGTATCAGTGAGCAATTTAGAAGCTCGCTTCACATACACCGTTGTCTCTGTTGTTGTTATCAGTACGGTTCCTGCAGTATCCACAACACTGGCCGAGAGCCGGTGCTCACCGCGCTCGACATTGCTGAGGGTCAGCATCGTGCTGTCACTCAATGCGCCGTATGCCATGCCATCGAGGTAATACTGGATTCTGTGGCCCAGCGATGTCATCAGCGCCGGTGCCAGCAGTGTATCAATCTCGACGCTACCGAGATTATTCCTGATTGTGGCGTCGCTGGCAGGACTGGAGATGATAAAGCTCTCGTACTGAAACGCCTGCTGAAACTCAACCGCCGTTGCAGGGTGACTGAGTGACCTAACCGGCTGAGGCGTATATGATGGCAGCGGCGGCATCTTTACGCGCTCGGCACCCTGTGTCGGCCGGTCGGAATAGACGACCTCACCATCAGCATTGATGGACTTGTAGACTTCCGCATGCGTGGCAAGCGCAACAAGCAATAGCAGTATTCCTGTGACGCGCATCGCTTCACCTCTGTTGTACATCGAAAAAAAAGCCCCGCTACCTGAGCGGGGCTTTATGGTACAACATTGCGGACGTACTAGAGGCTGTAGTACATATCAAATTCGACCGGATGGGTGGTCATGCGCAGGCGCGTGACTTCTTCCATCTTCAGGTCGATATAGCCGGCGATCATGTCGTCAGTAAACACGCCACCGGCAGTCAGGAAGCCACGATCAGCATCGAGTGCATCGAGTGCCTGATCCAGCGAGCTGCATACGGTCGGAATCATTTTTCCTTCTTCCGGTGGCAGATCGTACAGGTCCTTGTCCATGGCCTCACCCGGATCGATCTTGTTCTTGATACCATCCAGACCGGCCATCAGCATGGCAGAGAAGCACAGGTAGGGGTTACCGGCAGAATCCGGGAAACGTACCTCGACGCGGCGCCCTTTGGGATTGGATTCAAACGGGATACGCACCGAGGCGGAACGGTTTCGTGCCGAGTAGGCCAGCATCACCGGTGCCTCGAATCCCGGTACCAGGCGCTTGTAGCTGTTGGTACTGGCATTGGTAAAGGCATTCAGGGCACGAGCATGTTTGAAGATACCACCGATATAATACAGTGCCTGCTGTGACAGACCACCGTACTTGTTGCCGGTGAAGATGTTCTTGCCGTCTTTGGCCAGTGACTGGTGCACATGCATACCGCTGCCATTGTCACCGACAATCGGCTTCGGCATGAAGGTGGCCGTCTTGCCGTAGCCGTGGGCGACATTGTGCACCACGTACTTGAGAATCTGGTTCTGATCAGCGCGCGCGACCAGGGTATCGAAGCGGGTACCGATTTCGCACTGCCCGGCGGTCGCCACCTCATGGTGGTGCACCTCGACGGCAACGCCCATCTCCTCCAGAGCCAGACACATGGCACCACGTAGGTCATGCAGCGAGTCCACCGGCGGAACCGGGAAATAGCCACCCTTGACCGTCGGACGGTGACCGATATTGCCGTCTTCAAACACCCGCTCGGAGTTCCAGGAGGCTTCCTCTGAATCCACCTTGCAGAAGGAGCCGCTCATGTCGGCACCCCAGCGCACATCGTCAAGCACGAAGAATTCCGGCTCCGGGCCAAAAAAAGCCGTATCGGCAATCTTGGTGGATTTCAGATAGTCCTCGGCACGCCTGGCAATAGAACGCGGGTCACGTTCATAGCCCTGCATGGTCATCGGCTCGAGAATGTCGCAGCGGATATTGATGGTCGGCTCGTCACTGAACAAATCCATCACCGCGGTGGTCGTATCCGGCATCAGCACCATGTCTGATTCGTTAATGCCCTTCCAGCCGGCGATACTGGAACCGTCAAACATCTTGCCGTCCTTGAACAGGCTGCTGCCTGCCTGGCTCACGGGCATGGTGACGTGCTGTTCCTTGCCAATGGTATCGGTGAACCGCAGGTCAACGTATTTAACCTCGTTCTCCTTCATCATTTTCGTAACTTTTGCTACAGACATTACTACTCCTCCAATTCAACTTGCGCTAAAAAATAACACGCCGCTATCAGGCGACAACGGCGAAAACGAAAATCCTGCGATCTTGCTTCTTGTTGAAGCAGGAATTATGCCATGGCCGAGTCGGCAGGCAACTCCCATTAAATCATGGCGTTGTCGATCAGACACCGACCGCACTTGCGCCATAATAGTGCAGACATGTATTGAATTGCACACTATTGGTGCGCATCAGTGTTTGACATAGACTCTGACATCACCAATGTTCTGCGCCCTTTGCGCCGACTCGCGGATCGCGGTGGATAACTCGGCAAGCCGCTGTGAATCCTCGCCAGTGCTGTTGAGAAACACTTCCACATGCACCTTGCCATCGAGATAGTGCACCACCACCTTGTCGAGACGCCCGCTGATATCCAGATGTTGCCATTGCTTTTCGAGCCGTCGCAGGATTTCATCGCGCAACGGCAATCCTGCACAGGACGAGGCCTGTTCGTCATCCTCGGGATCAATATGCACCGTGACGTCCGAGACATCATCAATGGTCTCAAGCAGGCGCCAGCGAACCGCCTCGCCTATCTGGTGCCCCTCCGAGACACTCAATGCAGGATCAACCAGAATATGCACATCTACCAGGACGTCACTGCCACTATGGCGTGTACGCAGCATATGACAGGTACGCACACCATCTACCGCCATGATGATTTCGCGGATAACCTCGACCCTCTCCGGGTCCAGAGCGGTATCAATCAATTCCTGCAGGCTTTGCCACAACAGGTCCCAACCGATCTTGGCAACCATCAATGCAACCGCCACGGCAGCCAGCGCATCAAAAGAGGGGTAACCCAGCATGGTTGCGACAACACCAATAACGACAATGATCGAGGAAATGGCATCGCTGCGGCTGTGCCAGGCATTGGCATGCAGCATCTTTGAACGCAGACGACGTGCTGCACGCGCAGTGTACTGGTAGATCAGTTCCTTCGAGAGCACCGAGATCATGGCAACCAGCAGTGCCATCCAACCCGGGTGTAACAGTAATTCCGGTGCCATCAGTCGCCTTACCGCATCGTAACTGATGCCGATGGCAACAGCGACCAGTGACACACCCAGCACCACCGTTGCCACGGTCTCAATGCGGCCATGACCGTATGGATGTTCGTCATCGGCCTGGCGATGTGCATGCTTGGCGGCAAACAGCACCAGGAAATCGGTGGCCAGATCAGACAGTGAGTGGATACCATCGGCAATCAACGCCTGTGAACTGGCAGTGATACCGACAATGATCTTGGCAACACCCAGCACCAGATCGACGACTGCGCCAACCAGCGTTACCTTGCGGATATCCTGGTAGCGACTATCCAGGGGATCGGGGAGGTGCGTGTGACTCATACTAAACTAGCCTGACTGGCCCACACGAATGGTAATGATAATTTCATGCTCTTGCTCTTCGATGTCGCAGACCTCGTGACCGTGTATCCGGCACCAGGCGGGAATGTCATGCAGCACCCCCGGGTCGGTACACAGCACCTTGATTGAATCACCCGGCTGTAACTTGACTGCGGCATCCTGAGTACGAATCACCGGCATTGGGCAGAGCAGGTTACGGGCATTAACGATGACATGGTCCATGCTACGAAACCGCCCAGTCCGCAGGATAAGGCTTTTCTGCCAGTTTGCACTCAGACATACCAGTCTCCGGGTATTGCTTCACTCGTCATGGGTGTGACTTCCAGCGACTGAGTGACACCATCAGTGTGCCGGATCTCGACCGTAACGCGCTGCGCATCACGTCCCTGGCTGAAGCGCGCCGTCAGACGGGCAGCAAGTTCAACATCCCCGGGCCCGACCTCGCCATCGATCAGCACCAGCGGTCCGGTGTGACTGGTCGGAATCATGCTGATAAAACGCTTTCTATAACCTTCGAGAAAACGGTTTTCGCCTTCTTCACGGCCGACGATGATTTTGAAGTTCGCGCGTGGCCGCAAGTGCCGCCCGACCTTCAGCAGCATGATATCGTCGAGCTCATATTCACGTGTGCCCCGGCTATTCCACAGGTCTGCCAGCTTCACCGAATACTGTTTATCTGTGAGAAAGCAGCAACCACCGGCCGGCTGCGCGTAATCCTCGAAACCGAACTGCTTTGCCAGTGCTATTTGAGGCTTGCGTGAACGACCATTGAAACCATAGAGGTGTTCACGATCCAGCCAGCCCGCTTTCTCGGGCAACGTTACAGGCAAATTCCGTGCGCACAGCGGCCGTACCAGCCGCTCACCGGCACCCGAGTCACGCGCGATCACCGGCAGCGTGTCCTTGCGTTGCGACATGGGTCGCTGGCCGATAACTTCGCCGGTAATAATGAAATCGAAACCGTTCGCGTCTATCCATTCGCGTGCCTTGTTGACCATGAAAACCTTGCAATCAAGGCACGGATTAAGGTTACTGCCATAGCCGTGTTTCGGGTTGATCACAACATCCTTGTACTCTTCGATAATATCAACGATATGCAGTTTGATACCGAGTTGTTCCGCCGACCACAGGGCATTGTTGCGCTTTGGCCGTTGCCGGTCTTTTTTGCGAATGGCGTGGGTGTGACCTTCGACACAAAAACCGGTATAGAAATTGATACCTTCAACATGAACACCCTGCTCCATCACGACGCGTGCTGCTAGCAATGAATCGAGACCACCGGAAATCAGTGCAATGGCTTTTGCTTGTCTGGGCATGGTTATTGAACGGGCGTGAAACAAGGATGACACGTCTATACGGCAGATTCTAACGCATGCGCGCTGCCCTGCGGCAGAAAACCCGCTTAATTTACGGGAGACTCAGTGTGTATCAGTGCTTGCCGGGACCGGGCTGATATGACCGTCAGCACACATCTGCTCATAGCAGCGACGGCTGCCGGTATCCTGCCATAGATCCATGGCCTGTATAGGTGTCAGCACGGTCTCGCCACCAAGGCCGCGCATGGCATGCAGGATATCCATCAGCACCACAAAGGCCTCGGACAGATGGCTGTAGACCGAGCTCCAGCCACGATCCAGCACCGTGGACAGCTGCCGGTATGAGCCCTGACCGATGTTGACAAAATAGCTGACGGGTACCAGACGGCGTTCGGCCAGCTGCGGGAACAGGCCGGAGAACAGCAGGCAGTGGTCCCCGACCTCGCGCAGCTGCCCGGCACGCTGTTCGCCATGTAGCGATTGTGACTTGAGATAGTCCTCGGCCATGATGCGCGCCGTGCAGTACGGCCTGTCGGCAAAACGCATCAGCAAGAAAACCAGGTAGCTTTCCAGTGATTCATCCAGATGCCGATGGCAGCTTGCCTGTGCCTCGTGCACCAGGGCCTGCCACTGGGCCTGGGGTGTGGGTTCGAGAATTAGCCTGGTCATGCTTTTCCTCCACCTGGATACTGATAATGTGTCGACCCGCCGTGACGGCTGCTGAAGCAGTCTGCTGCAGGCATCCACTACCACAATTACCACACAGACACGCCCATTGTCACGAAAGTGCATTTATCGTTGCCATTGCGGCTTTAGCTGTAGCGATATTTAAGGCACTGCACGTTATACTGTCAGGCTTGCTAACCGCATAACGATAATCTGAAAAAACCGTGGCTGAGACACCTAAAACATTTCAGGGCCTGATTCTTGCCCTACAAGAGTACTGGAGCCGGCAGGGCTGCGCCTTGCTGCAACCGTATGATATGGAGGTCGGCGCAGGTACCTTTCATCCGGCTACCTTCCTGCGCGCCATCGGTCCCGAACCCTGGCGTGCGGCCTATGTACAGCCCTCGCGCCGTCCCACCGATGGCCGCTATGGTGAAAATCCGAACCGACTGCAGCACTACTACCAGTACCAGGTACTACTGAAACCATCACCCCTGGATATACAGGAACTGTACCTGGGTTCACTGCGTGAACTGGGTATCGATCCGTTGGTGCACGATATCCGCTTTGTCGAGGACAATTGGGAATCACCGACGCTGGGAGCCTGGGGCCTCGGCTGGGAGATCTGGCTGAATGGCATGGAAGTTTCGCAATTCACCTATTTTCAGCAGGTCGGCGGCCTCGAGTGTCGCCCGGTCAGCGGTGAACTAACCTACGGCCTGGAACGCATTGCCATGTACCTCCAGGAAGCCGAAAGCGTCTTCGACCTGGTGTGGACCGAAGGACCCGATGGCCCGGTCAGCTATGGTGATGTCTATCACCAGAATGAAGTCGAGATGTCGGCCTATAACTTCGAACATGCCGATGTGGCTTCATTGCTCGACTGGTTTGATACCTGTGAACGCGAGAGCAACCGCCTGATCGAGGCACAACTTCCCCTGCCAGCCTATGAAATGGTGCTCAAGGCCTCGCATACTTTCAACCTGCTGGACGCGCGTAATGCCATCTCGGTGACGGAGCGGCAACGCTACATCCTGCGCGTACGCACCCTCTCCCGGCAGGTGGCAGAGGCCTATTTTGCAGCCCGTGAGGCACTCGGCTTCCCCATGGTCACCGAGAACGGGGGTGCCACATGACATCAAGCCGTGATTTGCTGGTCGAGATCGGGACCGAGGAATTACCACCGAAGGCACTGCGTCGCATGCGTGACGCGTTGCAAACCTCGCTGGATTCCTTGCTGGATGAAAACCGGCTAGCACACGGCAGCAGTCATGCCTATGCCACACCACGGCGGCTGGCGCTGCTCATCAGGGATGTACCCGTGACGCAACCTGACCGTGAGGTCACGAAACGCGGCCCGGCACTGAAAGCCGCCTTTGATGCCGATGGCAATCCGACCAAGCCGGCCGAGGGATTCGCGCGCTCCTGCGGTGTGACGGTCAGCGAACTCGAGGAATTGCAAACCGACAAGGGCAGCTGGCTGGTGTACCACTCCTCGGAGACTGGCCAGGCCAGCAGCGAGGTAATCCCTGGGCTGGTTGAAAACGCACTGAAAACCTTGCCGATGCCGAAACGCATGCGCTGGGGAAATTCGAATATCGAATTCGTGCGACCGCTACACTGGATAGTGTTGCTGTTTGGTGATGAAGCTATATCAGCCAAGGTGATGGGAATTGACTGCGGCCGCTCGACATTTGGCCACCGCTTCCATCGCAACGAAGCCATTGCAATCACCGAGGCGAGTGTCTATGTGCAGACACTGCAACAGAATGGCATGGTCGAGGCGGACATGGAGCGGCGACGGGATTCCATCCGCACCCAGGTGACGGAAGCCGCTGCTGCACTTGGTGGTCATGCAGTGATCGATGCGGACTTGCTGGACGAGGTCACCGCCCTGGTGGAATGGCCTGTGGCCATCAGCGGCAGTTATGACATGCACTTTCTCGAGGTACCTGCTGAAGCCCTTATCTCCAGCATGCAGGACCACCAGAAATATTTTCCTGTCGTCGATGGACACGGCAAACTGCTGCCGCACTTCATCACCGTCGCCAACATTGCCAGCAATGATCCGCAGCAGATCAAGGCTGGCAACGAACGTGTCATCCGGGCCCGCCTCGAGGATGCCGTATTCTTCTGGAACCAGGACCGCAAGCAAACGTTACACAGTCGAGCTGCACAACTGGACGGCATGACCTTCCAGAAAAGACTCGGCTCGCTGGGAGACAAGCAAGCCCGCATTGCGGTCATTGCCACAGACCTCGCCGGGCAACTCGACTACAACGTCGCGCAGGTACAGCGCGCGGCATCCCTGTGCAAATGCGATCTGGTCACCAGCATGGTGTTCGAATTCCCAGACTTGCAGGGCATCATGGGGCGTTACTATGCGCTGCATGATGGCGAGGACGAAGCCGTCGCCAGGGCACTGGATGAACAGTACCAGCCACGCTTTGCCGGCGACACCCTGCCGGCCTCCGGCACCGGGCAACTGCTGGCGATCGCCGAACGACTTGATACACTGGTCGGTATCTTCGCTATAGGACAGACACCAACGGGTGACAAGGATCCGTTCGGCCTGCGTCGTTCGGCACTCGGACTGTTGCGTATTGTGATTGAAATGCAACTCGATCTGGACCTACGCGCGTGCATCGACACGGCGGCAAACAATTTTCCCGCCGATCTTAATGCCGCCAGCATCACTGATCCCCTGTTCAACTTCATGATGGATCGCCTGCGTGCCTGGTATGTCGATGCCGGTTATGACGTACACGTATTTGAAGCCGTGCTTGCCAGACAACCGCATCGTCCGCTGGACTTTGATCAACGCATGCGTGCCGTCAGGGCCTTCCATGAACTACCCGAAGCAGACAGACTCGCGGCAGCAAACAAACGCATACGCAATATTCTGCGCAAGGCAGATACGGCGATTCCCGCGAGTTACGATACGGAACTGTTGCAGGAACCTGCGGAACAGGCACTGGCATCGGCACTGCTGTCACTCGACGCTCGGACACGACCCTTGTTCAAACAACGTGACTACACCGAAGCCCTGCGCCAGCTTGCCGCACTGCAAGCACCAGTGGATGCATTTTTTGATAACGTCATGGTAATGGCTGATGATGTTGCCTTGCGTGATAATCGTCTCGCCTTGCTGCAGGCACTGTCTGAATTGTTTCTGCAGGTAGCTGACATTTCCCTGCTGCAGAGATGATGTGCCAGCGATAATGTTGTTTGGGAAATACCAGCATGACTGACAAAGACTCTTACAAGGCAATGCTTGCAGCCGTGCAGGCATTTCATGACAAGCATGATTTTAAAAATACCGGTGGCGAAGAACTGGCCTATCGTATCGCCCTGATGACCGAGGAACTTGGTGAAATTTCTGCCTGTGTGACCAAGGGCAAGGACCGCGACAGTCTCGCCGAGGAATGTGCAGACCTTATGATCCTGTTGATCGGCACTGCCATTGCGTCCGGTTTCAAACTCGACGAGGCCTTCTGGACAAAGATGAAAAAGCTCGAGCAACGCAATTCGCGCATGATAAATGGTCGCATTCGCGTGTCGGAATTCAGGGACAGCTGATGCAGTTGATCATTCTCGATCGTGATGGTGTCATCAATGAAGACTCCGATGAGTTCATCAAGTCACCATCGGAGTGGCAACCGATTCGCGGCAGCCTTGAGGCCATTGCACGACTGCACCGTGCGGGTTGGCACGTGGTGGTGGCTACCAACCAGTCAGGCATTGCCCGCAAGCTCTTTGACCTTGATACCCTTGCCCGCATTCATGAGACCATGCTGCACCGCGTCATTGAATGCGGCGGCATCATTGAAGCCGTGTTCTTCTGTCCACATGGACCGGACGATGGCTGCAACTGTCGCAAACCGAGACCGGGCATGTTTATCGATATTGCGAATCGACTGCGCACTGACTTGCAGGATGTACCTGCCATTGGCGATTCATTACGTGATATCGAAGCAGCCAGGGCCGCGGGTGCAACACCGATTCTGGTCAAAACGGGTAAAGGGTTTGGTACCGTGAGTAGTCCGGATATGGATCCGGGGATTGCTGTCTATGACGACCTCTACAGTGCCGTCGAGCACTTATTAGACACCGACGCATATATTAACTGAAGATTTACATGTCGACAGACAATACGCCCTACCCGTTAATCTGGATTCGCTCGCTGGCCTTCTGGATAATCTTTCCTGTCTCCATGGTGATCTTTGCCATCCTGTTATTGTTTACTGTTTTTTTTACTCTGGAAACACGCTGGCGACTGCTTCAGGTCTGGGTGCATTTCATCCTCTGGTGGTTAAAGGTCACCTGCAAACTGACCTACGAGGTACACGGAAGTGAGCATATTACATCGGAAGCCGGCATTGTCTTTTCTAAACATCAGTCCACCTGGGAGACCATTGCGCTGCAACAAATCTTCCCTGTTCAGGTCTGGGTAGCCAAGCGAGAATTGATGTGGCTTCCTTTTTTTGGCTGGGGACTCGCGATGATGAAATGCATTCACATCAAACGCGGCAGTGGCAAGGCAGCCGTCAAGCAGTTGGTTACTCAGGGACGGGCACGGCTCAATGAAGGCATCTGGGTGGTCATCTTTCCGGAAGGTACCCGCGTTCCTGCCGGGCAACGCGGACGTTACCGTATTGGTGGTGCAGTATTGGCTGAACAGACCGGTTATCCGATTATTCCGGTCGCGCACAATGCGGGTGAATACTGGCCTCGCCGCAGCTTTATAAAACGTCCGGGCATCATACAGGTGCACATCGGCGCACCCATCGATCCGCGCGGGAAGTCAGCCCAGCAGATACTTGCTGAAGGCTCCGACTGGATTGAAGACCGCATGGCGGAGATTACAACCTTGCATCAACAGCCGGCCCAAAGTGTATAAATTATTAAATAATACCATATAAATATAGAATAATATAATATTAAATATAATAATATCAAGAGCTTAATATCTTAAATATTTTACATTATGGTAAATATTGATCTGCACTAGACGTCCAGGTTCGATACCAACAGCGCATTCTGTTCAATGAAGTCTCGACGTGGCTCAACCTGGTCGCCCATCAGGGTCGTGAAAATATCGTCCGCACCCACGGCATCCTCAATCTTTACCTGTAACAAGCGCCGATTTTCTGAATCAAGCGTGGTTTCCCAGAGTTGTTCCGGGTTCATTTCGCCAAGACCCTTGTAACGTTGAATATGCTGGCCACGTTTGGCTTCTTCCATTAGCCAGTGCAAGGCCTGCTTGAAGGAAGACACATCGGTCTGTCGTTCACCGCGCTGTACATAGGCACCCTCGCTGAGTAGTCCATCGAGTTGCTGCCCCAGGGCCATCATTTGCTGGTACTCGACGCTATTGAAGAAATCCGTACCGAGAACCTGTTCTGACGCGACAATACCATGCGTCCACTTGCTGATTGTGGCCACGAAACCGGTATCCTCTGCACCCACATCGACCGAACATTCATAGCGCTGACCGCTGCCCAGGGTGGCGTTGATACGCGACTGCAATTCCACAAACCAGTCCGTCACGTGCGATAAATTATTCAGGCTGTCCTGCTCCAGGACCGGCATGTAAATCATGCGCTCCAGCACGGCAGGGTCATAGCGTCGCGACAGGCGCCGTATGGAGGCCATCACCGCCATATAATGATTGGCCAGAGACTCCAGTGCGGGGCCTGCGAGCGGGGGCGCATCCGGATTAACGTATAGCTGTGCCTTCTCGATGGCACTGTTGAGGAGCATGGCGTTGAGCGATAAATCATCCTTAACATATTGTTCTTGCTTTCCTTTTTTTATTTTATACAGCGGTGGCTGAGCAATATACACATAGCCACGCTCAATCAGCTCCGGCATCTGGCGATAGAAAAAGGTTAGCAGCAGGGTGCGGATGTGAGAGCCATCAACATCGGCATCGGTCATAATGATGATGCGGTGATAACGTAGCTTGTCGACGTTGAATTCATCCCGTCCAATACCGCATCCCAGCGCGGTGATCAGGGTGCCGACCTCCGCCGAAGACAGCATCTTGTCGAAGCGAGCCTTCTCGACATTAAGGATCTTACCTTTCAGTGGCAAGATTGCCTGCGTGCGCCGATCACGTCCCTGCTTGGCTGAACCGCCAGCTGAATCACCCTCCACGAGGAATAACTCTGACAAGGCAGGATCCCGTTCCTGGCAGTCTGCCAACTTACCCGGCAGTCCGGCGATATCCAGTGCCCCTTTGCGACGCGTCATTTCCCGTGCCTTGCGGGCCGCTTCCCGGGCCCGTGCCGCGTCAATGATTTTCGAGGTAATCGCCTTTGCCTCGACGGGACTTTCCAGCAGATAGGCGTGGAATTTCTCACTCACCGTCGATTCGACAATACCCTTGATTTCTGACGATACCAGTTTGTCCTTGGTCTGCGAAGAAAACTTGGGATCAGGTACCTTGACCGACAGCACCGCTGTCAGGCCCTCGCGTGCATCTTCGCCAGTGGCAGATACCTTGGCCTTACGCATCAGGCCTTCCTTTTCCATATACTGGTTGAGGGTACGCGTCATCGCACCGCGAAACCCGGCCAGGTGGGTACCACCGTCACGTTGCGGTATATTGTTGGTAAAACAAAAAATGTTTTCCTGGTAAGAATCATTCCACTGCATGGCGAGTTCAACACCCACGTCATCTTTCATCGCGCTCAAATAAAATACCGTCGGGTGTAAGGGTGTCTTCTTGCGATTCAGGTGTTCCACAAACGCCTGAATACCACCCTGGTACTCAAATACATCCTCCTTGTCCGTGCGCTCATCCTTGAGGCGAATGCGCACCCCGGAATTCAGGAATGACAACTCTCGCAGCCGTTTCGCAAGGATATCGTAGTGGTATTCCGTTTGCGTGAAGATTTCGCTGCTGGGCTTGAAGTGTATTTCAGTACCGGTGCGTTCTGTATCCCCGACCACCGCCAGCGGAGCCACCGGCACGCCCATGTGATATTCCTGCGTATGGATTTTGCCATCCCGGTTAACGGTGATCGTCAGGATTTCGGATAGCGCATTCACCACGGACACGCCGACTCCATGAAGGCCACCGGACACCTTGTAAGAATTGTCATCAAACTTGCCGCCGGCATGCAGTACCGTCATGATGACCTCAGCAGCTGATATGCCCTCGTCCGAGTGCATATCCACGGGAATACCACGCCCGTCATCATTGACTGTTACGGAATTATCACTGTGCAGGATAACGTTTATTTCATTGCAATAGCCTGCCAATGCTTCATCGATAGAATTATCGACCACCTCAAACACCATGTGATGCAGTCCGGTGCCATCATCGGTGTCACCAATATACATGCCGGGTCGCTTACGCACCGCATCAAGCCCCTTGAGAACCTTGATATTAGATGAGGTATAGGAATTTTCTTCTGCCATGTGGATGTCCTGAATGCCTGATTGTCGGGATATAGAAGCCGCTATGCGTAAACCCGGAGATTATACCACTTCCTGTATCTCACCACGTTCCACGTGAAACCTTCTCATGCGCGGCCAGTCCGACAGTTTGCTGCGTCCGTAGTCAATGGCGGAGACAAACACCTGGATTTCAAGTTCCCGCAACGACTCGAGTACCCGGGACTGGTGCATTGCGTCGAGCTCACTGCCGAGATCATCCAGTAAAAAGGCTCCCATGGGTGCTGATCGATCTTGCTGACATTTAACCTGTGCCAGCATGAAAGCAACAACAGCGGCCTTTTGCTGACCACGGGAAAGATGGGATTGCAGTAGCTGACCGTTTACGGTGAGTTTAAAATCCGCGCGATGCGGCCCGTATTGAGTACTACCCAGGGCACGGTCTCTTTCGAGCGACCTTTCCAACCGTTCGGCCAGGGTCGAGTCAGCCGGCCACCCCGCGTGGTAACTCAAGTTGATTGCCACGGTCGGCAACAAGCGGCCCGCCTCTGCTTGCAGGTGCGGAATGAGATTTTCAAAGTACAGCTGGCGTAAATGGTGGATCTGTTCTGCCGCCTGCAACAACTCTGAATTCCACATTGAAATTTGATTGGCCTGCATCCCTGCACGTAATGCCGCATTTCGCTGACGCAGCGCACGTGCGTAACGCTGCCAGACATCGCGGTAGGCCTGTTCCACGTGAAACAACGCCCAGTCGAGCGTTTGCCGCCGGTACCGTGGCCCGCCACTGAGAATGGTCGCGGTATCGCCACTCAGTACCTGCACGGGAAAACTGCCAGCCAAATCCGAGAGGCGTCTTACCACGCGACCATCCAGGTGCACCTTTAAACCGGCGGTCTGCCTTTCGATGCCGATAGGCACCACCCGACCCTCCTCGCGCCTCAGCCGACCAACCAGGCGAAACGCCGCCTGTCCATCTCGAATCGGTTGGTTAACATGATGTGTGCGGAATGAACGTACCCGCCCAAGGTGGTAGATGGCTTCCAGCAAACTGGTCTTACCGGCAGCATTTTCACCGGTGATCAGATTCAGTCCCGGGGAAAACGTCAGATTGGCATGCGGAATATTTCGAAAATCACGGATTTCCAGTGATTGTAAACCCATGGGTCACTCGAGCGATTGGAGTACCAGCACCGCTGATGCTGGACGCTGCGATGAAGCACAACGAGCCTGTTGTACAGCGGACACTGGAAGAGACGAGAAAGGCAAGTCTGTAGCGTTCACCACGTAGACGTTCCGCTGACCCGGCATGGGTTTGTTACGGATAGACACCGCTGAGAGAGAGAGAAAAGAGCGGCTAGTGATCTGACCGGGAGCGATTGTGCAGTCGTCAAATGATTGTACAACGTACTACAACCGCATCGGCATAACCACGTAACGACAGTCGTCTCTACCCGGTCGTCTGATCAGGGCGCTGCTGTTGGCATCACCCAGAGAGACTTCCACCTCATCCGTATCAATGACATTCAGCACATCCAGCAAGTATGTCACATTAAAACCAATGACAAGTGTTTCATTGTCATAGGTAGCATCAATTTCCTCGACAGCCTCTTCCTGCTCTGGATTATGTGCTTGAATCTTAATGTTATTTTTTGATATTTCAAGACGGATGCCACGATATTTCTCATTGGAAAGAATCGAGGTTCTGGTCAGCGCCTGGCGTAACAGATTGCGATTGATCAGCAGCCGTTTATCGAGTGATTTGGGGATAACCCGTGAATAGTCAGGAAAACGACCATCGATCAGCTTGGATGTGAAACGCAAATCGTTCGTGGTCACCCGAATATGATTGCTGCCGATTTCTACCGCCAGTTCGTCGTCATGCTGCTCCAGCAGGCGCTGTAATTCCTGTACCCCCTTGCGCGGGACAATGACCTGCTGGCTCTCACCTTCACCGACATCAGCCGCCAGGTCACACAGGGCAAGCCGGTGGCCGTCAGTCGCGACCGCACGTAAAAGACCCGCAACAGGTTCCAGCATCATTCCGTTCAGGTAGTAACGTACATCCTGTTGTGCCATGGCAAAGCCGGTACTTTCAATCAGGCTGTGTAGCTGTTTTTCGGGAAGCGAAAATTTTCGCGCACTTTTGATTTTATCGATGACGGGAAATTCCGTGGCTGGCAAGGTCGACAAGGTGAAACGACTTTTGCCTGAGGTCACCAGTGCACGGTCTTTCTTGACTGAAATATCGAGTTGGGCTTCATCAGGCAGGGTTCGGCAAATGTCAAGCAGCTTGCGTGCAGGTAACGTAATGTCACCGACTTCTGTCACAGAGACGGCCACCTGAGCCTGCAGTTCAACCTCCAGGTCTGTCGCTGTCAGGCAAACATTTTTTTTACTGGCATTGAGTAACACATTGCCTAAGACAGGTAGCGTCTGACGACGTTCTACAACGCCAATGACATGTTGAAGAGGTTTTAATAACGCTTCTCTCTGTATGCTGAATTTCATAATTAATAAATAATGTTTTTAGTTAATAACTTTGGTTATTGTGTTTATTAAGTAACCCTGAATGCTGTGTATAACCTAATAAACAATATAATATTCAATATCATGCATCAATGATAAGTGATCGGCTGGCGGTCTGATCACATGTTGGCAAACTGTGGATAAGTGGGGATAAGTTCAGCCCTGAAAATTATCCACAGCTTATTCACGCTATGTTGTCAGTGTTCTCAACAGGTTGTTGTAATCTTCGTTGATACGTATGTCACTGTCACGCAGTTCCACCACCTTGCGAGTCGCATGCAGTACCGTGGTGTGATCACGGCCGCCGAAGGCATCACCGATCTCCGGCAGGCTGTGGGTCGTCAGTTCTTTTGCCAGCGCCATTGCAATCTGTCGTGGCCGGGTAATCGAACGACTGCGGCGCGGTGATAGCAAGTCCGCCACGCGTATCTTGAAGTACTCGGCAACGACTTTCTGAATATTACTGATGGTAACCAGTTTATCCTGCAAGACCAGCAAATCGCGTAACGCCTCTTTCGCCAGGTCAAGACTGATGGCCTGCCCGGTAAAACGTGCGCTGGCCATGACGCGACGCAAGGCACCTTCCAGTTCACGAATATTCGACTGAATATGCTGGGCAATAAAAAAGGCAACATCACTGGGTAATTCGACTTCACTCTGGCTCGCCTTGCTCATCAGGATGGCAACGCGCGTCTCCAGTTCGGCCGGCTCGATCGCGGCTGTCAGACCCCAGCCGAAACGGGATTTGAGCCGGTCCTCGAGGCCCTCGACCTCCTTTGGGTAGCGATCACAGGTCAGTATGACCTGTTGCTGGCCTTCAAGTAACGCATTGAATGTATGAAAGAATTCTTCCTGAGAGCGTTCTTTTTTGGCAAAAAACTGAATATCGTCAATCAGCAGTGCGTCTGCCGTGCGGTAAAAGTTCTTAAAGGCATTTATGGCGTTATGTTGCAGCGCCCTGACCATGTCGGCGACGAAACGTTCGGAATGTAAATAAACCACGCGCGCGCCGGGCTTGTTGTCGAGAATCATGTTGCCGATGGCATGCATGAGGTGTGTCTTGCCGAGGCCAACACCACCGTAAATGAACAGCGGGTTGTAGGCACCGCCGGGATTCTCACCGACCTGCATGGATGCGGCGCGCGCCAGCTGGTTGGATTTTCCGGCAACAAAGGTTTCGAAAGTAAATTCGGGGTTGATATTGCTTTTATGGGTGACCGGCTGCTGCTGCGGGGTGGAAAAGGCCGCGGTGACCGGCACCTGCTGGGTGTTGCCGGATTCTGGCTGCGTGGTGCTCTTGCTACTGCCTATGTCTAGCTGCACCCGGGTAGCTGTTTGCGGACCAAGGTCATGGAGAGTTTGCGAGATTGTTTCGAAGTGGTGCTTGCGCACCCATTCAAGAACAAACTGGTTGGGTGCCAGCAGCCGCAGGTTATCACCGTTTTCAACGGCGTGCAGCGGACGAATCCAGGTGTTGAATTGTTGCTCTGGCAGTTCGTTTTCAAGGCGAACCAGACACTGTTGCCAGAGTGATGCTTCCACCGTTTATCCCCCTTGAAATGTTCGTTTAACCTTGACTGCAGGATGGGGAGTCTATACCTGTCGAAATAAGTTATCCACACCCTGTTGCGAAACGATTCAGTCGTATTGATGTTGACATTAAGGCCCTGAGAACTGTAACCTTTGCGCCCTTTCGCGCCTGTCAAGGTGTGACCCGATTGTATAACCTGCTGAAAGTGACGTGCCATGAAGAGAACCTATCAACCCAGTAACCTGAAGCGCAAGCGGACTCACGGTTTTCGTGCCCGTATGAGCACAAAAAATGGCCGTCGAGTAATTAATGCCCGTCGTGCGAAGGGCCGGGCGTCGCTGTCTGTCTGAACTGTCACCTTGTGTAGCGGTTCGACGCGTTTCCCGAGGCGGGTACGACTGACAGGGCCGGACGACTACCAGCGGGTCTTCAAGCGCTGTCGGCACAGGCTTAGTAATCGCTGGATGACAGTACTTGTCACTCCCAACCAGTTGCAACATCCTCGCCTGGGTCTGGCGATTTCACGCAAGGTGGCACGCACAGCGGTCGCGCGCAATCGGATCAAGCGGGTCATACGGGAGAGTTTTCGTCACTGGCAGACCCGTCTGGGTGCACTTGATATTGTGGTCCTGGGCCGGGCCGGTGTCGCTACCCAGTCAAAAATGACCTTGCATGCTGCACTGGAACTGCTCTGGATTGAATTGGACAAAAAATGCGCTGGCTCATCATCCAACTAATACGCGGCTACGGATTGCTGTTAAGTCCGTGGCTCGGCAATCACTGCCGTTTTTATCCCACTTGTTCCAGTTATGCTATGACTGCCGTGGAACGACATGGCGCACTGCGCGGTAGCGCAATGAGTGTCGCCCGCCTGCTGCGTTGCCATCCCTGGCACCCGGGTGGTGTTGACCCGGTACCGGAAAAGGAGTGCATTCACCCGCATGGATAATCAACGCCTGTTTTTGTTCGTCGCCCTGTCGTTTGTCATGCTGCTGCTGTGGCAGGCCTGGGTGGAAGACTATGGCCCTGTTGCCACACCCGAGCCGGTTGTTCCCCAGTCCGGGACGGCAACTGAAGCGCTGCCCGGTGATACGCCCGCTGGCAGCGACGACATCCCGAGTGCATCCAGTGATCCCGCCGTGCAAGCCAGTGCGCTACCGGAAACTGAAGTATTGAAAACGGCCCAGTATATAGAGGTTGAAACGGACCTCTTTAAAATCAGGATTGACACCAGCGGTGGTGATTTGCGACAGGCCGATCTGCTGGCCTACCCGGCAACCACTGATCCGGATTCCCCCCCGTTCCGCCTCCTCAATGACGAGATGCCGAATCTGTTTGTCATCCAGTCAGGGTTGCGCGCCAGTGTCGGTACCGAGCCCACCCATCACGTCGTCTACACCCCGGAACAGACAAGTTACCGCATGGCTGAGACGGATGATCAACTAGTCGTTCCCCTGACCTGGCGCAGTCCGGAAGGTGTCGAGGTAACCAAACGCTACGTCTTCCACCGCGGCAGTTATGCCGTCGACCTGCAGCACGAGGTAAGCAATCAAAGTGGCGCTGACTGGCACGGTCGGCAGTACCGCCAGTTGCAGCGCACCCAGGTGGCAGAGACCGGTCAGAGTACATTTATCTATACCTACATGGGCGGCGTGATCTACAGCCCGGAAGAAAAGTACGAAAAGATAAAATTTGATGACATGGTCGACAGTGATCTTGACCGCACCATTACCGATGGCTGGGCCGCCATGCTGCAGCACTATTTTCTCGGTGCCCTGATCCCTGCACGCGGTGAGGCTGACCGTTATTACACCAAGACCCTCAGCAACAGTCGCTATGTCATTGGCATGATATCGCCGGGTCAAACGGTTGCGGCGGGCGATTCTGCCCTTTACGAAACACGGATTTTCATCGGGCCAAAACTGCAGGACGAGATGAAGCAGGTGGCACCCGGACTGGAATTGACCGTCGACTACGGCCTGCTGACGGTACTGGCACAGCCACTGTTCTGGCTGCTGAAGACCATCCATGGACTGGTCGGCAACTGGGGCTGGGCAATTGTACTGGTGACGGTGATCATCAAGCTGGCGTTCTACAAGCTGTCGGAGACCAGCTATAAATCCATGGCCAACATGCGCAAGCTGGCCCCGCGCCTGAAAACGCTGAAGGAGCGCTACGGCGATGATCGCCAGAAGCTCAACCAGGCGATGATGGATATGTACAAGAAGGAAAAGATTAACCCACTTGGTGGATGTCTGCCGATCGTGGTACAGATCCCGGTGTTCATTTCTCTCTACTGGGTATTGCTGGAAAGTGTGGAGCTGCGACAGGCGCCGTTTATCCTCTGGATTACCGACATGTCCTCCCCGGACCCTTACTACATCCTGCCGTTGCTGATGGGTGCCACCATGCTGATTCAGCAGAAGCTGAATCCGGCACCGATGGACCCCATCCAGGCCAAGGTGATGATGGCCCTGCCCGTCGTATTCACGGTGTTCTTTGCCTTTTTCCCGTCCGGACTGGTGCTCTACTGGGTGGTCAACAACACCCTGTCCATTGCGCAGCAGTGGGTGATTACGCGGCGCATCGAGCGTGGCGGGAAGTAGTACGGGTCAACGCGTGTGGTCAACCCGGCCACTGATACTATTGCAGCAGTCGCGACCCCGGCCGGACATGGCGGGGTGGGTATCGTGCGTCTCTCCGGCGCGGATACCCCTACCATCGCCCAACAACTGCTGGGACGATTACCACGACCACGGCGCGCTGAAGTGCATCGTTTCACGGAAACTGATGGCACCCTGATTGATGAAGGCCTGGTACTGTTCTTTCAGGCGCCGGCCTCCTTCACCGGCGAACATGTGCTCGAACTGCACGGTCACGGTGGTCCGGTCGTCATGGACAGCTTGCTGCGCCGGGTGTTATCGCTAGGCGCGCGCCCTGCCCGTCCCGGTGAATTTTCCGAGCGTGCCTTCCTGAATAACAAGCTGGACCTGGCACAAGCGGAGGCCATAGCAGACCTCATCGAAAGTACCACCACCGCGGCCGCGCGTGCGGCTGCACAGTCTCTGCAGGGTGAATTTTCCAGTCGTGTGCACGCCCTTGTCGACCAGGTGACGCGTCTGCGCATGTACGTCGAAGCCGCGATTGATTTCCCGGAAGAGGAAGTCGACTTTCTCTCGGACGATACCATTACAGCTATGCTGGCGATGGTACACGCCGATTTCGACGACATGCGCGCACGTGCCCAGCAGGGTCAATTGTTGCGCGATGGCATGACGCTGGTCATCGCCGGTCGCCCGAACGCCGGTAAATCCAGTCTGATGAATGCCCTTTCGGGTCGTGATGCTGCCATTGTCACCGATATTCCCGGCACCACCCGTGATGTGCTGCGTGAACACATCCAGATCGACGGTTTGCCACTGCACATAATAGATACCGCTGGCCTACACGTCAGTGACGACCCTGTGGAGCAGGCAGGCATGCAGCGTGCACGCATGGTGCTGGAACAGGCTGACAGGGTGTTGCTGGTCATTGATGACCAGTCTGGCTTTACCCGTGCCGATGCAGCCATACTCGAAGAGCTACCGGCAGGTATTCCGCATACACTGATATTCAACAAGATCGATTTAAGCGAGCGTGCAGCCGGCATCACTGAGGATAACGGGCAACCGTCGGTTGCCCTCTCCATCCACAGCGGTGCCGGTCTCGATCAGTTGCGCCAGCACCTGAAACAGTGTGTCGGTTACAGTGATCAGGTCGGCGGCAGCTTTACTGCAAGGCATCGTCATGTGGATGCACTGCGGCGTGCCTATGCGCATATTGAATGCGGACAGCGGCAACTGGAGCAACAGCGTGCCGGCGAGTTACTTGCCGAGGAACTGCGCCAGGCACAGCAGGTGCTGGGTGAAATCACCGGCGAGATCAGCAGCGATGAGTTACTGGGTCGTATCTTCAGCAGCTTCTGTATTGGTAAGTGAACTGCGTCGATCGCGTTTTTTCTGTATACGGAATAAAGAAAGATGAATTAACAAGATTTTCTTAAAATTGTAGTGTGATATGAATTAATCGAGCAACAGCCTGTCCATAGGGTGACATTACTCTGCATTCAACAATGCGAGCAGACCCGTAGTGCTATAGAATGATTAAGGGTGACATGCCTGTTTGTTGACCTATATCAACACCTGGTTACATGGACCTGTTTAGCATTTTGCACATTATCCATACTCAAACAAGACGTGCATATGAGGAGACATAGAAGACTCGTAACAGGAAGAACAAATCTTATTGTCGCTGCAGCCCTCTCAGCCTTAATTGCTGGAACGGTTCAGGCAAGACTGACAACTGGAAATGATCTGATGCAGCATTGCACCGCAGCGCCCGATGGTTTCTGCGCAGGCTATATCGGTGGGGTAATAGATACCAGTCACTCACTGTTTTGTTTTCCTCCCGGAGTAACCAAAAGGGAGATAATTAACATTACTATTGTGTATCTGCACGACCACTCGAAGAAACTGGGTCTATATGCCCCCAACCTGGTAATCAAGGCAATGCGAGCGGCATACCCGTGTAATGATGGCAGGTAGCATAGCCGGCAAAAAGAATCAGTCTGAATGTCTGTTCGGCCAGAACCTGCCCTACCCGAGAAAGAAAAAGGCGACCCAAGGGCCGCAATATGAGGTCTTTCAAATGGTTAAGCGGCCCACATGCTTCTGTTTGAAGACCACTACTGAGCCAGTGATTCCCGGGTTCTACAACGATCACCAATTGTAACGGGCCATCAGCCTCGCATTGACATCTTGTGATTTCACCAGGGCGAGCACATCTTGTGCCGAATACATATTACCGTCGTACTTCACCAGCATCAGGTGAAAGCGAAAATGGCAGAATTCAGCCGAAACAATGCCATATTCTTCTTCCAGTGCAGCTACTAGATTATTGCGTTGCCGGTACTCCAGGTTCTCTGATATATGCACGACAACTTCAATAGTATTCGTGATCTCGTAAAAGACAGGCATATTGTGCAGGACTTGATCCATTCACACTCCTCCTCAAGTTGGTTTAATGAAATATTTGTCAGTTTCGGGCCGGTAAGCACGCTGCATTTTTCCTGGTACCTGCGTCCTGATGATTACTGGGATAGCGTCGCGCATGTCAGGGGGACTCCATAGCGGGGAATGAAGACCTGCCTTCAGTGATCACCATCGTCCTGGAAACATGATGAAAATAACTCGCAAAACATGTGCCATATTCAGCTTAAGACGGGAAAGTCCTGCAGTATGAGGCGCTGGCGGGCGTGCCAGCGGTGAGGAACACTTTGTTCTGTCGCTATCACCCAACAGTTAATTGATGGGTATAGATAACTATTTGTTTTAAATGCAGAATATTTGTTGCTAAAAGCTGACACGAGCCCTTTGACCTGGGCCGGTATACTCAGAACCCGTGGCTGCCTGATGGTCGCTAATATGCAAAAGTCCATATCATCCTGATAAGCGATCCATCAGTTTTCCGCAGAGATCACTGCATTGAAGGTATCGCTAGCACCTTTAAGCTGACATTACCTGTTTGCGCAACGTTGTTTTCAATTGCCGGACTATTTTCTTGCGCATACTTGCTTTCATTAAAACGCAATGACCACAAAAATTTATCAAGCAGAGTGTGAATTGTATTTAATTGTTGGGTGTGCTCCAAAATATACTGCTGTTGCAAGGTAGGATGCGGGATGCATACCAGGTCATTCCCAGATACTACACAAGTGCTGCTCCTGCCTGTACAGGCGAACCACTATCCAGACGATACCGACGACCAGAATCGGTAACATCGTGCTCGTTAGTAACATCATTGTATGCGCCATGATGTCTCCTTCTTTTATTATGATTCGATGATCCTGTCATTCCGACGTTTCGTCACCCTACTCCCCTTACCCGAATAGCATCCTCGTTCACCAGGGTTTGTTTTCGTATAACGAAGTTTTTTACAGGTGATTTCACGAAAAACTAAAATTTACATGGTAGTGTAAATATATAATTAGCCCTATCAATTACAATTAACTATTGTAATTATTATCTTTTAATCTCAATTGATCAGAACCGGACAAGCCATGCCAGGCAAGGAAACAATGTCTTCGCGGGAACTCGGACTGGTACTGGCTCAGCAAATATTAGGTGTGGAGGATCTGCACTACGGCCTTTGGGAGCCTGATCTTGAGCTGTCACTCGGCAATATTGTCCTTGCCCAGCAGCGTTATACCGAGATGATCCTGCAGCAGGTTGCTGTGTTGCTCGCCGATCACCCTGCCCCGCGCATTCTCGATGTTGGTTGCGGCACCGGTCATATGCTGCAATTGATGATCGAGCGCGGTTTTGCCGTCGATGCGGTTAATCCGTCCGCCACGTTGAACCAGCAGGTGCGTGCACGTCTGGCAACAATGCCGCGCACCGACAGTAAGCTGTTTGAATCCGATTTCGAGTCCCTGCCCGTGTCGACAAGTTGTCGGCAACAGTATGACTTGCTGTTATTCAGCGAGAGCTTTCAGTATATCCCCCTGCCCGAGATCTTCGCGAAGAGTTCAATGCTGCTGAAGCCCGCCGGAAAATTACTCATTTGCGATTTTTTCAAGACCGATGCGCACTGTGATGGTGCTGAAGGTGATCGGAGTTTCAGTGGTGGCCACCTCCTCGGCTTATTTTACGAGTGCGTGACTGCCACGCCGTTTACCCTGCTGCATGATGAGGATCTTACTCCACGAATCAGTCCGAATATCGCACTGCTGGATGAGTGGTTGACGCAACGGCTGCTGCCGGCGTCCCGGTCGATTGATGGCTTCCTGAGTGGCCGCTATCCGCGTTTGACAGCGCTCATCAAGTGGCTGGCACAACGCAAGCTGGAGCGCCTGCGATACAAATATTTTTCCGGCCACCGCAGCCAGGCAGTTTTTGAAAAATATAAAAGCTACCGGTTGCTGGTGTTGCAACTGGAGTCGCGCTGAAAACAACGGCATATATTATAGTAGACTATAATATTGACTTTTACTCGATGATGTAAATAGAAGAAATGAACGTTAATCATGTAGTTTTCATAGGTATTGTCTATAATTAGATATGACTATAAATTATATAAGTGATTTATTTTTATGATAATTTGTTCTTAAAGGATGCTGGGTTACGACATGATACTGTTGATAATACACATTGTAAGGTCTTTCCCCATAAAAACTAGGTGTTTTTAAGGGAATTGTGGTGTATTTACCGTGTAAATTGTAAGCTATTGTTTATATTGTATTTTAATTTATTTAGTTAAATATATTTTTATGGTATACATAAGTAATGTCTAGTCAAGCACGTCCATCCTTGCGTGAGCGCAAGTTCGCAAAGACCCGCCTGGCGCTGGCCGAGGCGGCATCCCAGCATCTCGAGGCAGCACCCTTTGAAGTACTGTCGGTCAAATCGCTGTGTGAGCGTGTGCAGATTTCCGAGGCAACCTTTTTTAATTATTTTCCAAAAAAAGAAGATCTTATTGTCTATCTCGATCGTTTGTGGACCCTGGAACTTAACTGGTATGGGCAGCAGGCAATGAAGCAGCACCAGGGGTTGGCTGTCATTGACGCACTGTTTCGTTACACCTCGATTCAAATTCAAAAGAAACCCGGTTTGATGGGCGAGATCATTGCCCATGAAGCACGTAGCCGTTCTCGCCACCCGGGTCCGAAAATTACTGTTGCAGAACGCATGATGGCATTTTCGGATCTGGATGGTATTGTCAGTACGCCGGATGACAGTCTGGAGGGTTTGTTACGCGGATCATTACAGACGGCCATCGAACAGGGTGAATTGCCGGAAAATATAGCGATGTCTGCCGCCATGGTGGGACTGGTTTCGATTTTTTACGGTGTACCGCTGGCGCTGCAGCATAGTAACCCTGCGGCAATAGCCGCCATGTACCGGCAACAGCTGGAACTGTTATGGAAGGGGTTACGAGCGGCCGCGGGGTAGGGTGACCGCAGCCATCTCCCGGAAACAAGACGCACAGGCTTCAGTGGCGGTGCTCTCCGCGAGCCTTGTCGAGTGATTCATGCCAGGCGGTTATGAAGGCTTGCCACCAGCCCGGCTGGCTGTCCTGCCACCAGTGTCGGTACGATTTGGCGAGTGCGGCCAGCATCGCCGGTGCGGTTTTCGATTTTAGTTTCGCATAGCCTTGTCTGAGTGCGGTTTTCAGAGTGGGTTTCGCCATCATCTGCAACATATTGTATTCGCGTTGCTGGGCAGCCCAGAGTTCCTTGTTGATGTTGTGCTCGAGCAGTTTCATACGCTGTTTTAAATTTGCAAGGTCTCTGGTCGCCACTTCATCACCGAGGGCATCGGTGCGTGCCTTGATGCGTTGCTCAAGTACTTCGATACGGTTCTGCAACTGCTCCAGGTCGATTGGTTTGCGCCGTGCTGGTGTTTTCTGTGCGGATTTCAGCGGGAAGACCCGTGCCTTTTTAACAGGATGACTGCTTTTTCGGGTAGGCCGGCCTGAGACCGAACTGGTCGGGGAGGGCGCCTTGGCGGCTTCAGGTATCTTGAAGGGTTTTGCGGCTTCCGGTCGCGTTTGCTGCCTGGTCGGGGCAGGATTGGCTCCGCCATCATCAAGACCAAACTCAAGAAGTCTCATACCTGATACCTTATATAGTGTGTATCCGCGAATTTTAACACAATATATTTGAATGCATAGTAATATAGATCAGATTTTTCAACTGCTTGGCCAACACGTAATTTGCACCGGCTGGACTCAGCCCCTGAGACGCGTGATTGGTTGGCCATTGCCTCGCTTTTGGGCCACAGCGTAAACTCCGAGTATTTTTTACTGGATGAAACAGGATGCCGGGTAGCGCAACACATTATGATGTCATCGTTGTTGGTGGCGGCCATGCCGGTACCGAGGCAGCCCTGGCTGCCGCGAGGGCAGGGGCGCGTACGCTGCTGCTGACGCACAACCTGGAAACACTCGGGCAAATGAGCTGCAATCCGGCGATCGGCGGGATCGGTAAAAGCCACCTGGTGAAGGAAATCGACGCCCTTGGCGGTCTAATGGCACGGGCCGCCGATCTGGCTGCTATCCAGTTGCGAATATTGAATGCCAGCAAGGGGCCGGCCGTGCGTGCCACGCGCGCGCAGGCAGATCGTGTTCTTTACCGGCAGGCAGTGCGGTGCGTGCTGGAAAATCAGCCCGGTCTGCAGTTGTTTCAGCAGGAGGTCGCCGACCTGATGATTGACGGTGAACAGGTGGCGGGTGTCGTGACCGGCATGGGACTGAAATTTCATGCTGCAACAGTGGTGTTGACCGTGGGTACCTTCCTGGGCGGATGCATACACATCGGGTCGAGTAACTATGCCGGGGGCCGTGCCGGAGATCCGCCGGCCAGTGCGTTGGCGAAGCGCCTGCGTGAGTTGCCGCTACGTGTCGAGCGCCTGAAGACCGGTACACCGCCACGTCTGGATGGACGCAGCATTGATTTCAGCCAGTTGCAGGTGCAGCCGGGTGACCAGCCGTTACCGGTGATGTCGTTTCTGGGCAGCGTCGCCGATCATCCGCGCCAGGTGGATTGCCATATTACCCGCACCAATGAACGCACACACGACATTATTGCCAACGGCCTGCACGACTCGCCCCTCTACAGTGGCGCGATTGCGGGCACCGGGCCACGCTACTGCCCGTCGATTGAAGACAAGGTGGTGCGTTTTGCCGACAAGTCGTCGCACCAGATATTTCTTGAGCCAGAAGGGCTGAATACCCATGAAGTGTATCCCAATGGCATCTCTACCAGCCTGTCCTGCGCTGTACAGCAGGCGCTGGTGCATTCCATTGCCGGTTTTGAAAACGCGCACATCACACGGCCCGGTTACGCCATCGAATACGATTTCTTTGATCCGCGTGATTTACGCCACTCGCTGGAAACCAAGGTAATCAGGGGTCTGTTTTTTGCGGGGCAGATTAACGGCACCACCGGTTACGAAGAGGCTGCCGCACAAGGACTGCTGGCCGGGCTGAATGCCGCACGCCAGTCACAGGGCCAACCGCCCTGGCTGCCGCGCCGTGACGAGGCCTATCTCGGTGTGCTGGTTGATGACCTGGTGACCTGTGGTACCCGGGAGCCTTATCGCATGTTCACCAGCCGCGCAGAATACCGCTTGTTGTTGCGCCAGGATAATGCCGACCTGCGGCTGACAGCCGCTGGTCGGGAACTGGGTCTGATTGACGAGTTGCGCTGGCGTCGCTTTTGCACGCGGCGTGATGCCATTGAGCGTGAGCAACAGCGCCTGCAATCCCTGTGTGTGCAGCCGAACTCGGCGCAGGCAGAGGCACTGTCAGCCGTATTGGAAAAGCCGCTGCAGCGGGAGCTGCGCGCCAGCGAGTTATTGCGTCGACCGGAACTGGATTACCGCTCATTGACGGCTATTGCCGGTATCGGGCCCGGCGTTGATGCGGCAGACGTGGCCGAGCAGGTCGAGATCCAGGCCAAGTACGCCGGTTACCTCGATCGACAGCAGGCGGAGATCGTTCGCCAGCATCGACATCATGATCAACCATTGCCACTCGATTTCGATTACACTATGGTGCGGGGACTTTCCAATGAAGCGTGTGAAAAACTGCAAGATGTCAGGCCGGAAACCATTGGCCAGGCCGCACGTATACCAGGAATTACACCAGCAGCCATATCGTTGTTGCTGGTACACATAAAAAAGTTCAAGACAGCTCGCAAGAGCGCCTGACGCGGGTACCAACATATATGACAAGTCATGCATACCGGACTCTATAACCGTAACCGCAAGGGACGTAGTCAAAACTTTGTCGATCCGGCCGAGCTGCTGGAGGACGGTATCTATGACCTTGAACTGGAGGAACGTCTTGGCGGTGATGAATTGCTGATGGAGTATGTTACCGAGCTGATGAACTGGAACCGGGTGTATAACCTGACTTCCGTTCGCAAGCCTACTGACATTGTGACCCGCCATATTCTCGATAGCCTCACCGTCCTTCCGTACTTGCACGGTAACCGTGTACTGGACATAGGAACCGGTGCCGGATTACCCGGTATCCCGCTAGCCATCGCCTGCCCGGATCGCGAGTTTGTATTACTCGACAGTAGCAGTAAAAAACTGCGCTTTGTGCAACAAACCCTGGGTATCCTGAAGCTTGACAATGTCACTCTTGAAGACAGTCGGGTTGAGGAATTCCAGCCTGAGGCGTTGTTTGATACTGTCATTTGTCGCGCCTTTTCTGATTTGCCGGATTTTTACCGTTATGCCGCGCGGCTCTGCAATGAAGGTGGCAGGATGCTGGCCATGAAGGGCGTGTACCCGATGACGGAGGTGGAGTGCCTCGATGACAAATCGGTGATTGAAGACGTGGTGTCACTGAAAGTACCGGGGCTGGATGCCGAGCGGCACCTGGTCATTATGCACGCGGCAGAGATTTCACAGGGCAGCTGATCATGGGACATATACTCGCAGTGACCAACCAGAAGGGTGGTGTTGGCAAGACCACAACCAGCGTCAACCTTGCAGCTTCACTGACCGAAACCGGGCGCAAGGTGTTGCTGATTGACCTCGATGCCCAGGGTAATGCCACCATGGGCAGTGGCATTGACAAGCACGACGTGGAACAGACCGGCTATGACCTGTTGATGGGTCACGCCAATATACGCGATGTGATTGTCTATGCCGAGGCTGCCGGCTATGACTTGCTGCCGGGCAACAGCGACCTGACAGCGGCAGAAGTCGAGCTGCTCGATAAGGATAACCGTGAACGCAGGCTGCGATCAGCGCTGAGTTATGTACAGAATGACTATGACCTGATGGTGATTGACTGCCCGCCATCCCTGAGCATGCTCACGGTGAATGCACTGGCCGCCGCCCATGGTGTACTGATTCCCATACAGTGTGAGTACTATGCGCTGGAAGGCCTGTCGGCCTTGCTCGACACTATCGAGCAGGTACGCGCCAGTATCAATCCGGAGCTGGATATCGAGGGCTTGTTGCGTACCATGTACGATGCGCGCAACAACCTCTCGAATGACGTCTCGGCACAACTGCAGGAGCACTTTGGTGAAAAGCTCTACCGCACCATTATTCCACGCAACGTACGCCTGGCAGAGGCTCCCAGCCATGGCTTGCCGGTACTGCGCTATGACAAAAGTTCACGCGGCGCGACCTCCTACCTCGCACTGGCCGGTGAGTATTTGCGGCGGCATGCGCCGGTGGTACCAGCAGAATCAAGCGAAATGGAAGTGGACAGGGCAGAGCCGCCAGCGCAACAATGCTCGCACCTTTGAATATACTGACAGGCAACAACGGTAACTGACATGGCAGCAAAGAAACGTGGATTGGGTCGTGGTCTGGATGCATTGTTGGGCTCGGCCGCACGTGCTGCGCCGTTAGCAGACGATGCAGCTGTGCTGGCCGCTGCCGCGCCGGAACTCAGGTCGGTACCAACATCGGAACCGCCGGCAACGGGCCAGAGGGCGTTGGCGGATGGCGCACTATGCATGTTGCCGGTGGATGTGATACAGCGTGGCAAATATCAACCGCGTCTGGATATGCATCAGGAATCTTTACAGGACCTTGCCGACTCCATCGCTGCGCAGGGTGTGGTCCAGCCGATCGTGGTTCGTGCAATCGCCGAGGGACGTTACGAAATCATTGCCGGCGAACGTCGCTGGCGTGCCTCGCAGCTTGCCGGTTTGCACGAGATCCCGGCGGTGGTACGGGAAGTGGAAGATCGTGCCGCCATTGCGATTGCCTTGATTGAAAACATTCAGCGTGAGGACCTGAATCCGCTGGAAGAGGCGCGTGCGCTGGAGCGCCTGATCAAGGAGTTCAAGCTGACACATGAACAGGCCGCTGACGCCGTCGGTCGCTCGCGTGCGGCCGTCTCCAATCTGTTACGCCTGCTGGACCTCGAGGATGTCGTCAAGCAACTGGTTGAACAGGGCGAACTGGAGATGGGCCATGCGCGTGCACTGCTGGCGCTCAGTGGTAATAAACAGATAGAAGCTGCACGTCAGGTCATAAACCGCGGGCTGACGGTGCGTGCCACCGAAGGGCTGGTGAAGTCGCTGCAGCGCCCGACGCCGACGAAGCCGGAGAAGGCCAGGAAAGATGCCAATATTCAGCGTCTGGAAACCGATCTATCCGATAAACTGGGGGCTCGCGTGGCCATTCGCCAGGGCCGTGGCGGCAAGGGTAAGCTGGAAATCAGTTACAACAGCCTCGACGAGCTGGACGGCGTGCTTGCGCATCTTCGCTAGCCGACTGCCTGCCGTGCCCGTGACTGTCACACGGACAGCAGGGCAGGGGATGTCGTTACTCTTGCTGCCGAGTCGCCACAGCATCGAACACGTCAGGCATTACACCCGGTTGTATTGACGACCGGCGGTAAGATATGTATATGCATTCATATGAACTGAAGTAATCCTGTTCAGAACGATGTAATAACAAAGGAGTCTCGATCATGCGTCACATTATTATCGTAGCCAGTCTGGCCATGTTGTGCGTATCCGGTACGGCCCATGCTGTTGATTATCAGAAACTGGGCGAGTCGGTTGATACCCAAAAGGCCATGGAGTCGGTGGACAAGCAACAAGCTACCGAGGCAGTCAAGGAGCAGGACGTGAAAAAGGGCTACGACTCGGTCGACAAGCCACAGGCAGCCGAGTCGGTTGATACGGACAAGGCCGTTGATGCCCTGATGAAGTAACAATATACAAACCACCAGGCAATGTTGTGTCACTTTCACTGTTGACCAGAGCATTGGAAAAATCAGCACCGTCGGGTGATTAGCACAACTGTTTAGTCCGATATCGATAACCAGGCCGGATATCACGTGTGATATCCGGCCTGTTAATATCCGCGATCACGATGAACCTCTTCCAGGCCATATACATGTTCGATGCAAACTCTCTGTTACGGACATTCATATTGCTGGTTCTGCTTGCGCTGGGTGGTTGCGCATCGTTGCCAGATAACAGCCAGCGTACTGAATCCCGGTACTACACTGACACGAACGACACGCCTTTGGGCCGGCTGGTCGGCAGAAAATTGCCCGCGTATGCCGATGGGCAGTCCGGTTATCTGCTGCTGCCGGATGGTCTGGACGCCTTTGTCGCGCGCGCCGTGCTGGCACAGCTGGCAGAGCGCAGCATCGATACCCAGTATTACATGTGGCACGGTGACGAAGTCGGCAACCTGCTGGCCTACCAGTTGCTGGAGGCCGCCGATCGCGGTGTGCGTGTGCGCTTGTTACTGGATGATATCGATGAAGGCGGGCGCGATATCAATATCGCGGTATTTGACAGTCACCCGAATATCGATATTCGACTCTTCAACCCCTTTGGACGCAATACCGGCCGCACCCTGCAGTACGTCACCGGCTTTGGCAAGCAGACGCGGCGGGCACACAACAAATCATTTACTGTCGATAGTCAGGCCACCATCCTCGGTGGGCGTAATATAGGCGATGAATATTTCAGTGCCGATCCGGACCTGGCGTTTGCCGACCTGGATGTGCTGGCTATCGGGCCGGTTGCTGATGAGGTGTCGCGCTCCTTTGACGAATACTGGAACAGTCCCCTGAGTTACCCGATTGCAACATTGCTGGATACACCACTCACCGGGGCGAAGCTGCAGCAGGGCCAGCAGCGCCTGGCTGATTTTACGACTGAGGAGAAGGATTCCGCCTACCTGCAGCGCCTGGCTGACTCGGACCTGTCGAACAGCATAAGAAATTATAGCGTTGAGTTTATCTGGGCTGACGGCAAGGTATACGCGGATCCGCCGGAAAAGCTCAGTCACAGTACCGGCAACAGCGATTACCGGATGTGGAACGATGTCAAGCCGTACATGGCCGCTGCACAGCAAGAGGTGATCATCCTGTCGCCCTATTTTGTACCGGGTAAATCCGGGGTGAAATTTCTGAAACAATTACGCGAACGTGGCGTACGTGTGCGTATCCTGACCAACTCGCTGGCCTCTACGGATGTCGGTATTGTGCACGCCGGGTATTCCCGTTATCGCAAGGCACTGTTGCGCGCGGGTGTGGAACTCTATGAGTTAAACAAGGTTACCAGCAAGGAGGAACGTCGCGACTGGTCGAAGGGACATGTAGGTCGTGCCAAGTCGAGCCTGCATGCAAAAACATTCACTGTTGACGGTGAAACCATCTTTATTGGCTCGCTCAACCTGGATGCGCGCTCTGTTGTGCAGAATACCGAGATCGGTGTGGTCATCGAATCACCTGAAATCGCTGGCCTCATGGCAAGCAACTTTGACGAGCGCATCGACGAGGTCGCGTTTCGCCTGACGCTGGAGGATGATGGACAGGGGGTTGAGCAATTGCGCTGGCATGGCCTTGTGGATGGCGAGCCGACAACATTCAAAGCCGATCCCCACACCAGCTTCTGGCGGCGATTTGGCATCGGATTCATGCGTCTGATGCCCATAGAATCACAGATTTGATCAGGCAAGCCGTGCGTTTTGCACAACCCGGGAGATTACACCATAATCCGGCCTTCCACCGCGAGCCTGACAGGCAGAGAGGATGACGAATGAAAACAATACTATTGGTAATGTGTCTGGCAGTGAGCGCCTGTAGCACTGATAGCTATATCAAGGATGACGGCACCGAGGTGACGGTCAAGAAGGCCGCCGGAGTCCCCTACGAGGAGGTCGAGGAAAAAACTGAAGTGGTGCCCATGGGATCGCGCTAGGCAGGTGTCATCCAGCCCGGGCGCCCAGCTGCATACCCGGGCGGTCATTTTTTCAGCGACTCTTATTGACCCCTGCTACTGGCGCTCTTTATAATCCCCGGCTCCCCGCTGGCTGTTCCTTGTCGGTGCAATAGTGGGACAAGGCACTACTGTTGGCAAATGGATTGCACGTAACGGACTAAAATATTTACTGATTATGGCGAATACGGCGCGCGGTGTCCGCAAGCTCGCCATACTCCAGCTGCTCTTGTTCGCAGCTACCTCGGTCATTTTTTTTATGGTCGACGGTGCGCTCCAGGCCGCATCGGTTTGGTGTGGCGGCCTGATTGCCATGACCAATGCGCGGTTGCTGGAGTGGCGCCGACGACGTGCCGACAGGGGGCGCGTCCTGAGTGCGGGGGAAAGTCTGCGCTTGTTGTACCGAACCGCAGTGGAGCGTTTTGTCTTGGTTGTGCTGCTGTTCGCACTGGCACTGGGTACACTGCAGCTTGACCCGCTGGCACTGATAACGGGGTTTATTGTGGGCCAGCTGGCCCTCGTGTTTACAGAAATTACTAAAACGGAATAGTTATGTCGGGCGAAGCCCTAACCTCTGCTGAATATATCAAGCACCATCTGACAAACCTGACCTTTGGTCAGCATCCGGATGGCAGCTGGGGCATTGCCCATGGCATCGAGGAAGCCAGCGAAATGGGCTTCTGGGCCATCCACCTGGACACGCTGGGATTCTCCATTGCTCTGGGCGTGCTGTTTCTGTATATCTTCCGCCGCGCGGCCAAACAGGCAACTGCCGACATGCCCGGTGGACTGCAGAACTTCGCCGAGTGGATCGTTGAGTTTATCGAGGAAAGCGTCAAGGGATCCTTCAGCGGCCGTAATCCGCTGGTTGCACCACTGGCGTTCACCATTTTTATCTGGATATTCCTGATGAACTTCATGGACCTGATTGCCGTGGATTTTCTGCCGCACCTGGCTCAAGTGATCGGCATCCCCTATATGAGGGTGGTATCAACAGCGGATCCCAACGCCACATTCGGCATGGCCATTGGCGTGTTCTTCCTGATTCTGTACTACAGCTTCAAGATCAAGGGGCCGGGCGGCTTTTTTGCCGAGCTGGCATTTCAGCCCTTTGGCAAGTGGGGCATGCCCGTCAATCTGCTGCTGGAAGGCGTCAACCTGATTGCCAAGCCGGTATCATTGTCACTGCGACTGTTTGGCAACATGTATGCCGGTGAAATGATCTTTATCCTCATCGCCCTGATGTACAGCGGCGGCCTGGTCCTCGGCGTCTCTGGCGGCTTGTTGCAGATTGGCTGGGCGATATTTCACATTCTTATCATCACCCTGCAGGCGTTCATCTTCATGACACTGACCATCGTGTACCTGGACATGGCGCATCAGGAACATCATTAGATTTTATTTAAACAGCTCGTTATTTTTAGGAGAAAAACATGGAAATGGCAGACGCATTACTCTATATCGCCGGCGCATTGATGATGGGCCTCGGTGCACTGGGTGCCGCAGTAGGTATCGGTGTCCTTGGCGGTCGCTTTCTGGAGGGCGCCGCACGTCAGCCGGAACTGATTCCAATGCTGCGCACCCAGTTCTTCATCGTCATGGGGCTGGTCGACGCGGTGCCGATGATCGCCGTGGGTATTTCACTCTACATCATGTTTGCTGTAGTGGGTGCCTGATACACGCAGCTGATCGAGACGCAGAGGTTCTGACATGAATATCAATGCCACCCTGATAGGCCAGGGAATTGCCTTTTTCCTGTTCGTCGTGTTCTGCATGAAATATGTGTGGCCACCGATCCTGCATGCGCTCGAAGAGCGCAAGAAAAAAATCGCCGATGGCCTGGCCGCGGGAGAACACGGCAAGCGCGAGCAGGCGCTGGCCGAAGAACGTGCAAAAGAGCTGTTGCGCCAGGCCAAGGAACAGGCGGGCGAGATCATCACCCGTGCTGACAAACGCGCTGCTGAGATCGTCGAAGAGGCCAAGGATGATGCCAAGGTTGAAGGCCAGCGCCTGCTGACGGCTGCCCGGGCTGAAATCGAACAGGAGGTCAACCGTGTCAAGGAGGGCCTGCGTGGACAGGTCGTATCCATTGCACTGGCCGGTGCCGGCAAGGTGCTGGAGCGTGAAGTGGACGAAACAACCCATGCCGAGCTGTTGAACAAGCTGGCGGCCGAGATCTAGGTAAACGCACATGGCCGAAGCAATTACCGTGGCACGTCCCTATGCGCAGGCAGCGTTCATGTTTGCCAACGCGCAGCACACGTTGAAAGACTGGTCGGAGATGCTGTCCTTGCTGGCTGCCATTACCGCAGATGCCACGATGTCCGAGGTGATAGACAGTCCATTTCTTACGGAATCAAAGCTGGCTGATCTGATTATCGAGGTGGCCGGTGAGCACATCAACGAGCAGGGCGCTAATTTTATCCGTGTACTGGCGGCCAATGGACGCCTCAAGCTGCTGCCTGAAATTGCCACGATGTACGAGATCAAGCGCCGCGATGCCGAGGGCACCGTGCAGGCAGAGATGGTGGCGGCATATCCCGCTAGCGAATCCCAGCAGGCCGAGATTATCGCCAGCCTGCGCAAGCGCCTCGGACGCGAGGTCGAGCTGAGCTGTTCTACCGACGCCGGGCTGCTGGGTGGTGCCATTATCCGTGCGGGTGACCTGGTTATCGACGGTTCGGTGCGCGGCAAACTGCAGCGGCTGGGTACGGCGTTGAATCACTAACGGCGCACTGATGTCTCATTTTTTCAAGATAAAAGCTTATTCAAGGTAAACACTATGCAACTCAATCCGACTGAAATCAGCGAACTGATCAAGAGCCGCATCGAGCAATTCGAGGTCGTGTCCGAGGCACGCACCGAGGGTACCGTGGTCAGTCTGAGTGATGGTATCGCGCGTGTCCACGGCCTTGCCGATGTGATGCAGGGTGAAATGCTGGAATTCCCGGGCAATGTATTCGGCATGGCGCTCAACCTGGAGCGGGACTCCGTTGGCGTGGTGATTCTCGGTGACTACAAGACGCTTTCCGAAGGTGAGAGCGTCAAGTGTACCGGCCGGATTCTCGAGGTGCCGGTGGGTGAGGCCCTGTTGGGCAGGGTGATGGATTCCCTGGGTAACCCCATTGATGGCAAGGGTCCGATACAGGCCACCGAGACCTCGCCGATTGAAAAGATTGCACCGGGTGTGATTGCACGTCAGTCGGTCGATGAACCGGTACAAACCGGGCTGAAGTCCATTGACTCCATGGTGCCGATTGGACGTGGTCAGCGCGAGTTGATCATCGGTGACCGTCAGACCGGCAAGACCGCGGTGGCCATCGATACCATCATCAACCAGAAGGGCACCGGCGTGAAGTGTATCTACGTGGCGATTGGACAGAAGAATTCATCGATTGCGACCCTGGTGCAAAAGCTGGAAGAGCATGGTGCCATGGCGCACACCATTATCGTGGCGGCAGCAGCAGCCGAATCAGCGGCCATGCAGTACATAGCACCGTACTCTGGTTGCTCCATGGGCGAGTACTTCCGCGATCGTGGCGAGGATGCCCTGATTATCTATGACGACCTGACCAAGCAGGCTTGGGCGTACCGTCAGGTCTCGCTGTTGCTGCGACGTCCACCGGGTCGTGAGGCTTATCCGGGCGACGTGTTCTACCTGCATTCACGCCTGCTGGAGCGTGCCGCGCGAATCAATGCCGTCGAGGTGGAGAAGCTCACCAATGGCACGGTCAAGGGCAAGACCGGTTCCCTGACGGCGTTGCCGATCATCGAGACCCAGGCGGGTGACGTGTCGGCTTTCGTACCCACCAACGTGATCTCCATTACCGACGGCCAGATCTTCCTGGAATCCGACCTGTTCAACGCCGGTATTCGCCCTGCCATCAACGCCGGCCTGTCGGTTTCGCGCGTCGGTGGTGCCGCCCAGACCAAGATCATCAAGAAGCTCGGTGGCGGTGTGCGCCTGGCGCTGGCGCAGTACCGTGAACTGGCGGCGTTTTCGCAGTTTGCCTCGGACCTTGATGAGGCCACACGCAAGCAGCTGGAACGCGGGCAGCGCGTCACCGAGCTGATGAAGCAAAAGCAGTATTCGCCACTGTCGGTTGCCGAAATGGCGGTGTCGCTGTTCGCCGCGGATCAGGGCTATATTGATGACGTGGACATTGAAAAGGTGCTCAACTTTGAACAAGCCATGCTCAGTTACATGCATGCCAGCCATGCGGAACTGATAGACAAGATCAATGCTTCAGGCGACTACAACGACGAGATCGAGGCGGGCATGCGTGCTGCCATTGAGGACTTCAAGGCTAACGGTACCTGGTAGTTCACAGCAAACCACGCAAACAGATATGAGGATGGCAGGATAGAAAATGGCAGGTTCGAAGGAAATCCGCACCCAGGTTGCCAGCATCAAGGGCACGCAGAAGATCACCAAGGCGATGCAGATGGTGTCCGCGAGCAAGATGCGCAGGGCACAGGAACGCATGCAGGCCACTCGCCCCTATGCGGACAAGATCCAGAACGTGGTCAATCACCTGTCCCAGGCGCACCCGGAATACCATCATCCCTATCTGGAACAGCGTGAGGCAAAACGCGTTGGCCTGATCATTATTTCCACTGACCGGGGCCTCTGCGGCGGTCTGAACATTAACCTGTTCAAAACAGCCATTACGGCCATGAAAGAATGGGATACCGCCGGTCTGGAGACCGACCTGACCCTGCTCGGCACCAAGAGCGGTTCCTTTTTCAGGCGCCTTGGTGGCAATATCGTCGCCACCGCCACTCACCTGGGTGATGCCCCGTCGATCGTCGAGTTGATCGGTACCGTCAAGGTCATGCTGGATGCCTATGAAGCGGGCAGCATAGACCGTCTCTACCTGGCGCATAATGAGTTTGTAAATACAATGACCCTGAATCCGGTTCTCAAACAGCTGATCCCGGTGGCGTCTGAGCCGGACGAGGCGTTAAAAGATCACTGGGACTACATCTATGAACCGGACTCCAGGCCAGTAATGGATGCGCTGATGATCCGCTATATCGAGTCGCTGGTATACCAGGGTGTGGTCGAAAATGTGGCCTGCGAACAGGCGGCACGCATGGTGGCCATGAAGTCGGCGACGGATAATGCAGATGACCTGATTGCCGAGTTGCAGCTGATATACAACAAGGCTCGTCAGGCGGCGATTACCCAGGAAATCTCGGAGATCGTCAGCGGTGCCGCTGCGGTCTAGCACAGGAAGTTAAATTTATTGCTGTAGCAGTGCACTGCAGGCGCGATTGTAATTCACGCATCCGCTGCTACAGGTGAAGACGATTAAAGCTACGAGGAAAACATCATGAGTGCTGGCAACATTGTTGAAATCATCGGCGCGGTTGTTGACGTGGAATTTCCACGTGACAGCGTACCGAAGGTGTATGACGCCCTGAAAATCCCGAGTAATAATCTGACGCTGGAAGTGCAGCAACAGCTGGGTGACGGCGTGGTGCGTACTATCGCCATGGGATCAACAGACGGCGTCATGCGCGGTCTGGAAGTGCTCAACACCGGCTCACCCATTATGGTGCCGGTCGGTGAAAAGACCCTCGGTCGCATCATGGACGTACTGGGCAACCCTGTGGACGATGCCGGCGACATCGGTGCCGAGAGCACACTGCCGATACACCGCGCGGCACCGACGTTTGCCGAGCAGGCGGCGACGCAGGATGTGCTGGTGACCGGCATCAAGGTCATCGATCTGATCATGCCCGTTGTCAAGGGTGGCAAGATCGGCCTGTTCGGTGGTGCCGGTGTTGGCAAGACCGTGACGTTGATGGAATTGATTCGCAATATTGCAGTGGAACACAGCGGCTTCTCCGTATTCGCGGGTGTGGGCGAGCGTACCCGTGAAGGTAATGACTTCTACCATGAAATGAAGGAAAGCGGCGTGCTCGACAAGGTGTCGCTGGTCTACGGGCAGATGAACGAGCCACCCGGCAACCGGCTGCGCGTGGCACTGACCGGCCTGACCATGGCCGAGCATTTCCGCGACGAGGGCGCTGACGTGCTGATGTTTATCGACAACATCTACCGTTACACCCTGGCCGGTACCGAAGTGTCCGCACTGCTGGGCCGTATGCCGTCGGCCGTGGGCTACCAGCCGACGCTGGCCGAGGAGATGGGCGTGCTGCAGGAGCGTATAACCTCCACCAAGACCGGTTCTATTTCATCCTTCCAGGCCGTGTATGTGCCGGCGGACGATCTCACCGACCCGTCGCCAGCCACTACCTTTGCCCACCTTGACGCCACGCTGGTGTTGTCCCGCCAGATTGCCGAGCAGGGCATCTACCCGTCCGTGGATCCGCTGGATTCCACCTCGCGTATCCTCGATCCCAATGTTGTCGGATCTGATCACTACGATACGGCCCGTGCCGTACAGGGTACGCTGCAGCGTTACAAGGAACTGAAGGACATCATCGCCATTCTCGGTATGGACGAACTCTCGGAAGAAGACAAGCTGGTGGTGACCCGGGCGCGCAAGATGCAGCGCTTCCTGTCGCAGCCGTTCTTTGTCGCCGAAACCTTCACCGGTACCGCCGGCAAGTTTGTGTCACTGAAGGACACCATTGCCGGCTTCAAGGGAATCATGAATGGTGAATACGATAACCTGCCAGAGCAGGCGTTCTACATGATCGGTAGCATTGATGAAGCCGTCGAGAAGGCCAAGAGCCTGTAAAGGATTGCATAATGGCCATGACACTGCATGTTGACATCGTCAGCGCCGAGGCAGAAATTTTTTCTGGCACGGCGACGATGGTATTTGCACCTGCCGAGATGGGCGAGGTCGGTATCGCGCCGCGCCATGCGCCGCTGGTGACTCGCCTGAAGCCGGGTGAAGTGCGGGTACAAACGCAGGGAGGCGATGAACTGTCATTCTTCGTCTCTGGCGGCATGCTGGAAGTGCAGCCACATGTCATCACGGTGCTGGCTGACACCGCAATTCGTGCTGACGACCTCGATGAGGCGCAGGCAACCGAGGCCAAGGTGCGGGCAGAAAAAATGCTCTCCGACAAGACTGCTGATCTCGATTATGCCAAGGCACAGGCCGAGCTGGCGCAGTCTATTGCTCAATTGAACGCAATCAAGAAGCTGCGCGCAAGACGCTGATGACCGGGCAGTTCGTCGCGAAAAACAAGGTGGTGTCATTCACCTACTCGATTGTCGAACAGGATGGCGAGTTGCTGGAACAGTCGGATCTGCCGATCAGTTATGTTCACGGTGGCAAACATGACCTGTTTGAAAAGGTCGTCGAGGAACTCGATGGTTGTGTCATTGACGATACCGTTGAAGTGTCGTTGACCCCTGAAGAGGGTTTCGGGGCACATGACCCGGATCTGACCTATACGGATGATCTTGTCAATGTCCCGCCTGAATTTCACCGCATTGGCGCACAAGTGGAAATGGTGAATGAAAAGGGCGACTCGAGGACTTTCGCCGTGACCCATATCGAAGACGGCAAGCTGACTGTTGATGGCAACCACCCAATGGCCGGCAAGGTAATCATCTTTAGAATAAAGGTAGTGGATATACGCGATGCCACGCCGGATGAACTGGAAAACGGCGTTCTCGCCATGCAGGCACCGGTGCTCCACTAACTTCGTCAGACGGTGCTCGCTCAAGGATCGCAGGCATTCCAGATTGACAAATTAATGCCGTTAACTTCGTGTGTTGATTTGATACCTTCTCTCGCATGAAACTAAGCATCATCATACTGGCCGCTGGTCAGGGAACCCGCATGAATTCCACGCGTCCAAAAGTGCTGCACCCGTTGGGCGGCCGGCCGCTGCTGGCGCATGTGCTGGATACGGCACGCTCACTGCAGGGTACCGATATACATATCGTCATCGGTCATGGTGCCGAGCAGGTGCGTGCCATGCTGCCGGAGTCCGATATCCACTGGGTACTGCAGCAGCAGCAGCTGGGTACCGGTCATGCCGTCGCCCAGGCAATGCCGGCTGTGCCGGATGAAAACACGGTACTCGTGATGTATGGCGATGTCCCGCTGATTAGCAAACAGACACTGGAGCCGCTATGCCAGATGGCCGCACAGGGGATGGCAGCCTTGCTGTCGGCCGAACTGGTCAATCCCGTCGGTTATGGCCGGATCCTGCACCATGCCGATGGCAGTATCTCCGGCATCGTGGAAGAAAAGGATGCCACTGCCAAGCAGCGTGCTATTAATGAAATCAATACCGGTTTTCTTGCGGCGCCAGCTGCACGACTGCGAGGCTGGCTGAACGCGCTGGATAACAACAATGCGCAGGGCGAGTATTACCTGACCGATGTCATCGCGCGTGCCGTTACCGAGGGCACCAGTGTTCGTGGTATCACGACGGACAATATCGAAGAAGTGATGGGTATCAACGACCGCAAGCAACTGGCGGTGCAGGAGCGCTGTTTCCAGCAACGCCAGGCCGATGCCTGTCTGCTGGCGGGCATTACCCTGATCGACCCGGCGCGCTTTGATCTGCGTGGTCGCCTCGATGCCGGCCAGGATGTGGTGATCGATATCAATGTGTTACTGGAAGGCGAGATTACCCTGGGAGACCGTGTCAGCATCGGTCCCAATGTCTGCCTGCGCAATACCCGCGTTGGCGACGATGTCACCATCCTGGCAAACTGCGTCATCGAGGACGCGGTCATTGGTGCCGGCAGCCGCATCGGTCCGTTTGCACGGCTGCGCCCGGAGACCAAGCTGGCGGCCGCCACGCATATTGGTAATTTTGTCGAGGTCAAGAAGTCCGAGATCGGCGAAGGTTCCAAGATCAACCATCTCAGCTATATCGGCGATACCACCATCGGCCGCGGTGTGAACATCGGTGCCGGCACCATTACCTGCAATTACGACGGCGCCAACAAACACCGCACCGTCATTGGCGATGATGTGTTCATTGGCTCGGATACCCAGCTGGTTGCTCCGCTCGAGATCGGCGACGGCGCCACCATCGGTGCCGGATCAACCATCACACAGGATGCGCCGGCACATGAATTGACCCTGAGTCGTGCGCCACAGATAACCCGTACCGGCTGGAAACGTCCGGTGAAACAGCCAAAAGGATAGCTCAATGTGTGGAATCGTGGGAGTTGCAGCACAGCGTAATGTCATACCGTTGCTGATCAACGGTCTGAAACGGCTCGAATACCGCGGTTATGACTCGGCGGGTGTCGCCGTGCAAAGCGAGCAGTCACTGCTGGAGCGGGTGCGCAAGGTCGGCAAGGTCGCCGAGCTGGTACGGGCGCTGGAACAGAATCCGATCACTGGCCAGACAGGCATAGCGCATACCCGCTGGGCAACCCACGGTGAACCCAGTGAACAGAATGCCCATCCGCATGTGTGTCATGAGCGGGTGGCGGTGGTGCATAACGGCATTATCGAAAATCATGATGCCCTGCGTACACAGCAGAAACAGGCTGGCTACCGTTTTACCTCGCAGACCGATACTGAAGTTATTGTGCACCAGATTGATCATTATCTAGGTCAGGGGCAGGACTTGCTGGCGGCCGTCAGTTCAACGGTGGCTGATCTTGAGGGTGCCTTTGCGCTGGGGGTCATCAACAAGGAGGAATCGGGCCGCCTGATTGCTGCGCGTCGCGGTAGTCCGCTGGTGATCGGTATCGCGGATGGTGAAATGTTGATTGCTTCCGATATCGCGGCGCTGCTCGCCGAGACGCAGCAATTTGTCTTCCTTGAAGACGGTGATGTCGCTGATATCAGTTTTCAGGGCATGACGATTTACGACAGCAGCGGTGTCGTGGTGGAGCGTCCGGTAAAGACCTCCAGGGTGACGGTCGATGCCACCGACAAGGGTAGCTTCGCCCATTACATGCTCAAGGAAATCTATGAGCAGCCACGCGCCATTGCCGATACCCTGGAAGGCAGGATCGGCGCCAACCGGGTGCTGGAAGAGGCCTTCGGTGCTGATGCCAGTCGTATCTTCGATAAGGTTGCCGGGGTACATATCATCGCCTGTGGCACCAGTTACCATGCCGGCATGATCGGGCGTTACTGGCTGGAATCCATTGCCGGTATTCCCTGCAGCGTCGAGGTTGCCAGTGAATTTCGCTATCGCCATCCGGTGGTGCGCAACAACTCCCTGATTGTCACCCTGTCCCAGTCGGGTGAAACTGCGGATACCCTTGCAGGTCTGCGCGAGGCGAAGCGCTTAGGCTATGGTCATTCACTGGCCATCTGCAATGTTCCGGAAAGTTCACTGGTACGGGAATCCGACCTGGTATTGATGACCCACGCCGGTCCGGAAATCGGTGTTGCCTCCACCAAGGCCTTTACCACCCAACTGGTAGTGATGTTGTTATTGACGATCATTCTCGGTCGGCGGTATCGCATTACAAGCGAAATCGAGGCACAGCTGGTGAATGAACTGCGCAGTTTGCCGGGCAAGGTGGAGCATGTGCTGACGTTGAATGAACAGATCCGGACGCTCGCCAGAGACCATTTTGGCAACAAGCAGAATGCCCTGTTTCTCGGCCGCGGTGCGCAGTTCCCGGTGGCCATGGAAGGGGCGCTGAAGCTCAAGGAAATCTCCTATATCCATGCCGAGGCTTACCCCGCGGGTGAGTTGAAACACGGCCCGCTGGCACTGGTGGATGACAAGATGCCGGTTGTGGTGGTTGCACCCAACAATGAGTTATTGGAAAAACTCAAGTCCAACCTGCAGGAAGTGCGTGCTCGTGACGGTGAACTGGTGGTTTTTGCAGATGCAAATGTCGGCATGATCAGTTCACCCGGTATAACCGCACTGCCGGTGGCGCCAACCGAGGACAGCATTGCCCCGATTATCTTCACCGTACCGTTACAGTTGCTGGCCTATCACGTGGCAGTGCTCAAGGGTACGGATATCGATCAGCCGCGTAATCTTGCCAAGTCGGTCACCGTCGAATAAGCCCTGCAGCAGGCCCCATGTGTAGCGCCTGCAGGTAGCTGTGCCCGCAACCGCAGTCATTCCTCAGGGTGGATCAAAGCCACACCAAGACTAAGCATTTGATATTTAAAGTATAGTTTGCGCCCATGCAGGCAGTATGGTAATATTTGACGTTTTAGTGCAAAGACACCCGGCTATTTATGGGCGGGTAACAAAGGAGTAGTGATTTGGATACGGATTCAATGTTTTACTGCATTCCCCAGCAGGCCTACCTGAGTGTCACCACTTGCAAGAACCTGCGCGAGCGGCCGGTCGGCAAGGCACCGGCCGGTGCTCCGCCGAAGCTGATTGCCTGCGAAAAGTGCCAGATGCACCCGCTGGTTGACATGGCACAGATCCCGGTAGTCTCGCTGGAAGCCTACCTGGGTGGCTCCAAGCCAAGAACTGTCAACCTGAATTCCCCGAAGAACAGGAAATTACTGGCACAGGTCGCCTGATTAACGCTTCAGTGCGTGTGTGCGCTCCAGCTATCAATCCGCCGCCGGTTCTTGTGGGACCGGCGGTCAGGTTTATCCTTGTCAAAACGTACCTCGATGCGGCGCTCTGCAACCTTGCGCCGATGCTGTGTACGCCGATTGATCAATCCCTTGAACTGACAGGTACACATGGCGGAAGTACAGCCCTCCAGTGGCAGCTGTGGTGCTTCTTCAAAGGTGAATTGCCTGTCCAGTATCGCCTGCGCCGCCTCACAGCCCGGTTGACCCATTTCAAGCCCCCAGAACAGTTCATTATTTTTTAATTTTTCCAGGCCACCGAGATGCGCACGGGCATCATTGCCGGCATCGTGCCTCTCGTATTTCTGCAAGTCCGCGGCACGGTTACGGATAACGGGCTGTCTGCCACGAAGCATCCATATCAGCCCGGCAACGATGCCAGCGATAATCAGCAGAATCAGTATTGTTGCCATGAATGCACCATCATCAATTCATGTTGTCCTTCAGCCAGTGAATGATGGACGGTTCGAAAAAACAATTGAACCGAACAACAACCGGCAGCCAGTTAGCCAATAAGTATCAGAATCATGCCTGTACCGCAAGGAATACCCCAAGTGTAGAACACAGCAGCGAAGAATTCCGGCATACGGTCTCAAGGGCGATTTGCTAGAATCACCAACCATGGATGTATCACGAATTATTGAATCACTGAACGATGCCCAGCGGCAGGCAGTGTGCGCGCCGGCGGATCCCTTGCTGGTACTGGCCGGTGCCGGCAGTGGCAAGACACGGGTACTGGTACACCGCATTGCCTGGTTGATTGATGTCGAGGGTCTGTCACCGTATGCAGTGCTGGCGGTGACCTTCACTAACAAGGCCGCCGGTGAAATGCGTGCCCGTATCGAACCGATGATCAATGCGCCGGCATCCGGCATGTGGGTTGGTACCTTTCACGGGCTGGCGCACCGCCTGTTACGCAGTCACTGGCAGGAAGCCGGCTTGCCGCAGGGTTTTCAGATACTCGACTCACAGGATCAACTGCGGCTGGTGAAGCGTGCCATGCAGACCTTGGAACTGGATGAGGCGAAATGGCCACCGAAACAGATGCAGTGGTTTATCAATGGCTGCAAGGATGAAGGTCGCCGACCGCAACATATAGAACATCGCAATGATCCCTATTTGAAACGGCAACTTGAGATCTATGCCGCCTACGAGGCGCTATGCCAGCGTGCCGGGCTGGTGGATTTTGCCGAGTTGTTGTTGCGCTCACACGAACTGTGGCTGAAGAACCCGGTGCTACTGGACCACTACCGGCAGCGCTTTCACCATATTCTGGTCGACGAGTTCCAGGACACCAATGCGGTGCAATATGCCTGGTTACGGGTGCTGGCCGGTGAAGCTGCCAATATCACGGTTGTCGGCGATGATGATCAGTCTATCTATGGCTGGCGCGGTGCCAGGGTCGAAAACATCCTTAGCTACCAGAAGGACTTCAAGAATACGCGGGTCGTCAGGCTGGAACAGAATTACCGTTCCACGGCGAATATCCTCAATGCCGCCAATGCCGTGATCGAGAACAATGCTGACCGCATGGGCAAGCAATTGTGGACGGAGGGCCATGATGGCGAGCCTATACAGCTCTATACTGCCTACAACGAGCAGGATGAAGCGCGTTTTGTTGTCGGCCGCATCGAGGACTGTGTTGACAAGGGCGGTGTCCGTAGCGAAATCGCGATCCTGTATCGATCCAATGCGCAATCACGCGTGTTTGAAGAACGCCTCATGCAATGCGGTATGCCCTACCGCGTGTATGGCGGTCTGCGTTTTTTCGAGCGCGCGGAGATCAAGGACGCACTGGCATATCTGCGGCTGACACGCAATCGTGATGATGATGCGTCCTTTGAGCGCGTGGTCAATCAACCACCGCGTGGCATTGGCGGACGCACCGTCGAGGCCATTCGGCAACGGGCCAGGGATGACCGCTGCTCTCTCTGGCAGGCAGCCATTTCCATGGTCAACGAGAAACTGCTCGCAGCACGCGCCTGCAATGCCGTGATGGTGTTCCTGCAGCTCATTGATGAACTGTCTACAGGGCTGGACAAGTTGACACTGGGTGAGCAGGTCGAGCACGCCATGCAACCCAGCGGCCTGGTCGATCACTTTGCACGTGAAAAAGGCGAGAAGGGTCAGACACGTCTGGAAAACCTGCAGGAGCTGGTGAATGCTGCCCAGGAATACGAGGCGGATCCGGACAGCGGTATGGATGCCCTGTCTGAGTTTCTTGCACATGCGTCGCTGGAAGCGGGCGAGGGGCAGGCAGATGCCTGGGAAGACTGCGTGCAGTTAATGACGCTGCATTCTGCCAAGGGGCTGGAGTTTCCACTGGTGTTTCTATGCGGCCTGGAGGAAGGCCTGTTTCCGCATCAGCGTTCAGTTGCCGAGCCGGGAAAGCTGGAGGAAGAGCGCCGGCTCTGCTATGTTGGTATTACCCGCGCACGACAACAGCTGGTGTTGAGCTATGCAGAACGGCGACGTCTGTTCGGTTCAGAGACCTACTGCATACCGTCCCGTTTTATCGATGAAATCCCCAGGGCACTGATAGAGGAAATCCGGCCACGTCCCGGAATCAGTTTGCCGCGCGAGTCGCGGCCGGCAGGCTCAGCAGGCATACACGCAACGGCCGCGGGCGGTTTGCGACTCGGGCAGCATGTTCATCACCAGAAGTTTGGTGACGGCGTGGTCACCAACTGCGAGGGCCAGGGCAGCCATGCCCGCGTGCAGGTCAATTTCTCAACCGCCGGCAGCAAGTGGCTGGTACTGGCCTACGCCAATTTGGAAAACGCGGGTGCTTGATCGCGGACATGGTCCGCGTCTGCATAAACCAGCCTGGCCGAGCTTTGCAGTGCGGTTCATCTTCTTGGCAATAAGGGTTCAAGCCGCTGCTTGCCAAGCGGAAATGCTGCATATAAAGGTAAAAAGGGGAGGGTGTCCCTCACTGTGAACTGTTTGCTTTCCAGGGGAATGGCTGTGCATAGTGTGCTGCTGCTGCTGCTGGCCATGGCGCTGGTCAGTTCGTCATCCGCAACGACGTCGGAAAGCAAGCAAGCGGACACTGTCACAGCGGTCGCGTTGAACTGGCGTAGCCTCGAGTTGCAGGACTCCTGGTTGACTGGTTCGGTGACCACCCGAATAGCGCTGGGAACACTGCCGGCTGCGGAGTTGCAATCCGTCCTTGTTGATGCACCGGAGCCAATGATGAAGCGAGTCGCGGGCACCCGCATAGAGGAGCTTGTGGTCTCCAGCTCGATTCGTCTGTTGCCGGGCACCGGGATAGAGACCGAGGCACGTCTCTGGTTCAATGCGGCTGACGGCTTGCCAATCCAGTTGCTGAGGATACATCGCGGCAGAAAAGTCTCACAAAAACTCTACCGCTTTGGTAGCAACCAGGTCTACCGGCAACGCAGGCAGCCGATTGACAAGGCAGAGAGGGGGCAGACTGCAGAGCACTGGAGCGATGTCAGTGAAACCGATTATTCCTTGCCGAATCAGGACGCAGCTTGCCCGGTTATCCTGGAATCATCACAACTACTTTATGTTTTATCCAACCAGGACACCATACTCAACGAGAGTGGTGGAGAATTTTGCATATTCGACCGCAAGCAGGTCTACCGTGTGAGAGTCCGACTACTTGGGAGGGTGCGGCTTGCTGTCGATTACCTGCAGGTCGATGCCAATAAGGAAACCCGGCAGAAGCACACACTGCAGGCTTTACACATAGCATTGACCAGCCGACCGCTAACAGGAGCGCCAGAAGACATGCCGCCATTTTCGTTTCTTGGCCTCGATGACGATATTGAACTGCTGTTTTCCGAAGCCGGCCGAATCCCATTGCGAATCCAAGGCCACGTGTCAGGGTACGGGAGGGTTGAGCTGGAGCTGAAGAAGCTGGCCCGCTAGCCAGGGCACTCGGGATTTGATGCATGATCGTTGGGACATCCCCTCATGCTGCAGGCAGACCAGGGAAGGCAGCTTATGTTAATGTCCCCGAAATCATTGTAATGTACCGGCGCAGCGGTTGGGGGCTCTCGCGACCACCCAGTAACAGGGGTATGTCAATGCGCCACATAACTCGCTCAAGGTCAAACAGAACCGCAATGTCGTTACCCGGTCGACC